>NZ_JAYREC010000002.1:37983-667732 GCF_041909055.1 Leeia sp.
GCGGCCCGGCGGGGGGGGTATGGGGGCCCCCACGCGGCGCGGCCGGGGGGTGCCCGGCGGGCCCGCGCCGCTGAGGGGAACGTGCTCGACACCATGCGCGGCTGTCATGATGTAGAACGTATGTTCCATATCATGGCAGCAGATGCCTTTCTCCGCAAGGGCTTTTTCATGCCTGCCGACGATCGGCATGGCGGGCGTGTTTACCAGCAGAAAGGCGCGGTGTTCTGCCAGAAGAACCAGCGCTTTTCCTCCCAGTGACGGGCATTGCCGATCTGGTAGGGGCGGGCGGCTTCGGCGTCCAGCTGGATGATGGAAAGGTAGCCTGCGTGGCTGCCCACCACCAGCGTGCGGCCATCAGCGGAAATGTCCATGCCGGAGATGGTGCTGCCGAGGTGGTGGAACCAGTGAGGCTGACCATCCCAACCCATCGCCCGCAGGTAGCCATTGGCATCACCGATGATCAACTCACCGGGGCGGCAGGCGGTGGCGTACACCCGCGAGCCTTCCTGCAGCACGGTCTGGCGCGGATCGTCCGCGTAGTAATCGGTATCCATGCCCGGCAAATCGGCTACCGCCACGCCAATGGTGGTGCCGTTGTAGAAATGGCAGGCGTTGAAGGCGACGTGGCGGCCATCTTCGCTGAAGCAGGCAAAGTGCGGGTACTCGCTGTGCGGGCCGATGCTGGCCACCAGATTGAGGTCGCGGTCGAACACCAGATGCGCACTGCCCTGGTTGCCGACGGCAATCCAGCGGTTGTCTGGCGAGACGGCACCGTGTGGCATGTCGTAACGCATGTCGAAGGCCTCGTCGTCGTCGAGGTCTTCGCGGTCTTCCTCGATTTCGGCGTCGGTCGGCAGCAGGCGGGTGGCGCCGCTCGCCGCCAGCACCCAGATGCCGTGGCTGCTGACCAGTAGCAGGCGCTGGCCCTCATCAAACGGGATCAACTGGTTGGGTTGCTGCGCCCAAGATACATCCGCCCCGCCCAGCTCGCCCAGCAGGCCTTCCTGCCCGGTGGGCCAGTCGAAACGGGCTACTTCGCGGCCCTGCCAGCCCTCGGTCACCCGGATGCCTGCTGCGCTGGCGGCGGCATAATGGCGGCGGTCCGCCGAGCGGCCAATGAACAGGATATCCTCCAGCCAGTGTGCCTCACGGCCACGCACATGCATCACGCCGCCATCCTGATACCAGTCGCCAATGCGGGCGAGGATGCTGCCATCGTCCAGCAGCAGCACCTGCATCACCGCGCAGCCCACATGTTCCAGCAGCGGGATCATCGCTTCGTGGCTGATCGGCAGCTCGGCCTTGAGGTCGCGGTCATTACCCGCTGCAAAAGCCGCCCGTACATGCTCGACCACCGGCTGCAACAGATGCTGGAGCTCAGGGACCGTCGGCTCCTTGCCCGCTGCATCCCAGCCCTCGCGCAGGCCGGTATCCACATATGCATTGATGGCCCGGCTGTATGCCAGAACTTGCTGTTGCCACTCGGCCTGTTGTGCTGCATTCATGCGTGATCATCTCCTGTAAAGACCGGGGGATGATAACGTCATTGCCTGGCCATGCGTGTGACGATTTGTGCAGCCGTGTGAAGGTTTACCGCCACACCAGCGAGAGCGTGAGGCTCCACATCACGGTGCCCACCAGCCCGTCCAGCAGCCGCCATGACAAGGGCCGGGCAAACAGCGGCGCCAGCAGCCGTGCCCCATAGCCCAGCGCGGTAAACCACAGGATGGACGCCGCGGTAGATCCGATGGCAAACCACAGCTTGCCCTCACCCGGCTGCTGCGCACCAATCGAGCCCAGCAGCACCACCGTATCCAGATACACATGCGGGTTGAGCAGGGTAAACGCCAGCACCGTGAGCATGGCCTGGCGCGCAGTGTAGCGGGGTGCCGTATCGCCCAGGTTCAGGCTCTCACTGGCAAACGCCGCCCGCCACGCCCGCAGGCCATACCAGAACAGAAACGCCGCGCCACCCCAGCGGGTGAGGTCCAGCAGCAGCGGGTGCTGTTGCACCAGCGTACCCATGCCCGCCACCCCGGCGGCAATCAGCAGCGCATCACTCAACATGCACACCAGCACCGTCTTGCCCACATGCTGGCGCAGCAGGCCCATGCGCAGCACATGCGCGTTTTGTGAACCGATGGCTATGATCAAACCGGCAGCAAGGCTGAATCCGGACAGGGCGGCGCTAAGCATAAGGGGCTCTCCATTTACGTTGCACCCAGCTTAACGCCTGTCAGCCACAGGGTGAAGCAAAGTTAAAATTACTCCATAATCATTAGAATATCTTAATAAGTGGAGTGGGCATGCAGCTGGACCAGAAGCAGTGCGAGGCGTTTCGTGTCGCCATCGAGCGCGGCAGTCTGGAGCAGGCCGCCACGGCGCTGCACGTTACCCCCTCCGCCATTTCGCAGCGCATCCGCGCGCTGGAAGCGTCGCTGGGTCGGCCGCTGCTGGTGCGCAGTCGCCCTTGCCGCGCCACGCCGGATGGGCAAGCCCTGCTGCAATACGTACAGCGGGCCGCCCTGCTGGAGGCTGATCTGGTGGCCCGCTTCACTGAAGGGGAGGAGGCCTTGCTCACCGTGCCGGTGGCGGTGAATGCCGATAGCGTCGCCAGCTGGTTCCTGCCCGCCGTTGCCCCTTTCCTGATTGCCCAGCGGGTACTGCTGGACGTGACGGTAGACGATCAGGACCACACCTATCAGCTGCTGCAAGCCGGGCTGGCGCTCGGCTGCATCTCCACCGAAGCCCAGCCCATGCGCGGCTGCGTGGCCGAGCCGCTGGGGGTGATGCGCTACCGTGCCATGGCCTCAGCCGACTTCATGCAGCGCTGGTTCCCCGATGGCGTCAGCCGCGAGCGCCTGCGCCACGCCCCGGTGATGGTGTTCAACCGCAAAGACCGGCTACAGGCCGACTTCCTGCAGCAACACTTTGGCCTTACCGACCAAGCCTGGCCCCGCCACTACCTGCCCGCCTCCGAGCCCTTCCTGCAAGCGGTGCGCCTTGGCCTCGGCTGGGGTATGCTGCCCGAAGTTCAAGTGGGCGGCCTTGCCGATTGCAACGGCCTGCACGACCTGCTACCCGCCCACCCCGTCGACGTAGGCCTCTACTGGCACAGCTGGAAAGTGCAATCCCCCCGCCTGGAACACCTCTCCCGCACGCTGGTGCAGGCGGCGCAAAGGATGCTGAGGCCGTTGTGAGGGGGGGCGGTGGAATGTATCTACTTTAGTATGAGTCATACAAATGTATTCACAACCCTGTTCATCAGAGGATCATGACTTTGTTGGTACTGGATTGAAGCGGAGGCATTGAATTGCTTACTGGTGTTGCCGGGTTTGTCCGACATTGGCAAGCGGGACTGGCCGCGCTGGCGCGGTAGTCGATCCAGCGCTGAGCAACTCATGCCAAGCTCGATAACTCACGTATGACGGCCAGCAGGGCATCGAGCGGCAGCAACAGCTGTGTGCGCAGGTAGGTGACTAGATCTACCTGTGCAGCGTTAAGGGTGGTTTGTAGACGGTGTACGGTGTGGCTATCATCCTGTAAGGTATCGCGCTTGCGCCACTTTCGGATGGTGTCGCGGGAGACGTTGAACCGGCGAGCGAGTTCATAGTCACTGCCGCCCGTCTTCTGGATGGCTTCGCGAATGGCGGGCGTGGTGGTGTCCTTGCGCAAGGCGATCAGCATGGTGTTCCCGGTTCATCCATTGTGCCATGAGGGTGATGGGGAGTTCACGACCGACCAATTGCGGTGACTTACTTTTTAGTAGATATTCATTCGAAACCAATCACGTATTAACAAGCGTTCATTTTTAAAAAAAATTAATTGAATAATTTTAGGATAGAATATCCAATGAATAATATTGCGGTTGTTATTCCAGCGTATAGGGAAAGTGAAAACATTGTTCAGCTTTGTCAGGAAATACTTGCGCGTTATAGTAAATCCAATATTCTAATTGTTGACGACTCGCCCGATGATTTAACGGAGGATGCTATAAAAAAATTAGCCCATCCTAGAATTAAAATCATGCATCGAAAGAATAAGGGGGGGAGAGGAAGTGCGGTAATTGATGGTATTCGCTCATGTATTAAGGAAGGGTATGATTTTTATTTGGAAATAGATGCTGATTTTTCACATCCACCGGAGCAAATTTCATCACTGGTAGCACAGGCGGATCGCGAAAAACTTGACCTCCTTATTGCAAGTCGATACTTGAGTGGAAGTAAAATATTAAACTGGCCGTTGTCACGTAAGATTTTTTCTAGGTGTGCAAATCTTTTGGCAAGAGCTTTGCTTCAGGTTCCTGTGAATGATTACACTAATGGTTTTAGGCTTTATAGTAAAGAGGCCGCTCAGGAGGTGGTTAATACGTCTGGGAAGTTGGGGGGTGGCTTTATTGCATTAAGCGAGATACTTGTGAATTTATATTATCGGAATTATAAAATTGGCGAAGTATCTACAGTTTTTAAGAATCGTATTCGTGGCGAGAGCTCGCTTTCCCGAAGGGAAGTATGGAATGCTTTGGTAGGATTGAAACGGATCTATCAACTTAAAAAACAGCTATCAAAATGAAATCAATTGCACTAACAGGGGCAACAGGTATAGTTGGGACCCGTCTTCGTGAGTATTTTAAAGGGGCGGAATTCGTTGTCTTTAAAGGGGATGTCCGTGATCCTCTTGCTGTTAAGAAATTTTGCCGGGAATCGGCTGCGTGTGATGCATTCATCCATTTGGCTGCACTTGTTCCGAAGCAAGTAGTGGATAGCGATCCAGTTGAGGCTTTTGACGTTAATGTACGTGGAACACTGAATATATTGGAAGGGCTTCGCCAGTTAAAGGATTGTGCACCATGGATGTTTTATGCGTCGTCCTCACATGTATATGCGTCCTCTCCTAATCCAATGAGTGAGGATGGCTCATTAAAACCTTTCACATTATATGGGCTCACAAAACTGCAAGGTGAGCAATGGTGTCAGGCCTACGCTAAAGAGTTTGGATTGAAGATTTGCATGGCTAGACTTTTCAGTTTTTCTGACCCTTTGCAATCAAACTTATATTTCATTCCCGCAATGATCCATAAACTAAAGCATGCGGAGCGCAATTCAATTATAGAAATTCAAGGTGTAAATGGTCAACGCGACTTTATAACAATCCAACAAATATGCTACTCCATAGAAAGACTATTCCTCAAGAAATTTGAAGGTGTTGTCAATGTTGGAACAGGAGAGGGTAATCACTTGCTGGGTATGGTTAGAAGGATTGCTTGCCTTTTGGACCGTGGCGATATTGAGATAAGGGCAAAAGATGATACTCCAACTTTTCATGTGGCTAATGCCTCTCTATTGAATTCTATGGGGGTGAAATTGTCTAACGAAGTCGGGTCTCTTCTTGCAAAAATGACTGACATATGCAAACTGTAAGCTGGCAGAAATTACTTGCAAGGGCTCCACATTTGTTTTTTTATGTGATGGCCGCTATTCTTTTGTTTAAGTATATAGTCTATCTGATTGCCGTTGTTCCTTTTCCATATGATTGGGAGCCCACAGATGGAGATCATTTAAATTTTGCCCATAGACTGGCGCAGGGGTTGCCAATATATTTGCCATTAAGAGAAGGTCAAGTATTAAGTATTTATAATCCACTTTATCATGGTTTGATCGCGATTCTGGGAGGGGGGCACGTTAGTTTGAATTTTGCGCGGTTTGTCGCTTTTGTGTTTTGGTTGATGATTCCATTTTCTGTTTTTTGTTTTTTCTGGAAGAGATGGGGTTGGTACACGATAGCGGCTGCATTATTCATATGGCTACCTACTCAGCCTTATATGCTTATTGACATTGTGCAAGTAAGTCCAAATAGTACAGTGGCTTTTCTATTTTTGGTGACATTGCTGTTTGCAATAAGCTGCGTAGAAATGCAGGATGCAGCATGGTGGAGATGGCTAATGCTGGGTGCTATCGCAGCATGCTGTTATTTGGCAAAGCAGCAGGGTTTGATTGCGCTGGTGATTGTTTTAAGTTTCCAGGTTCTGCAGTGTAAAACATGGAGAGTTATTGCGTTAACAGTGCTTGGATTTTTTGTTGTATTCTCAATATGCTCCGCTTATCTTGAATATCTGAACTCTGGCGAATATTTGCGCGTAACGTTACTTGATCTGCGAAAGATAATTACTTCTGATCCGCATCTTGCCGTGCTTAGATTGAAGGAATTTTTGTTTGACGAGAATTTGTATTTTTTTGCATGTTCTATTTATTCTTTATATAAATCTCTTGCTGATTTCAAGAGGTTGACAATTTGGCAGGTTAGTTTCTTGCTGCATATACCATTCTTATTGGCTATATTAGGTAATGGGGGCGGGGGGCCTAATTATTTCTTATCCATGTGGATAAGCATGGTTTTGCTAAGTATTGAGACGGTCTTCAAAGCTAATGTCGCTAAGGTTAGTGCGCTGGGGTTTTTTTTAGCTTTCTTGATGATTACACTTTGGGGGAAAACATCTTACATTGAATTTACCGACATTCTTATCTTGGTTGTATTTATTGCATTTCTTGTGGCGTATGTTGACAGCAAGAAAGCTGAAAAGTTTGCTGCTATTTGGAGTGGGTTGACATGGGTTGCCAAGTATAATTGGAATCTGGCTGAGTTTTTTTTTATTACACTGATTATTAATTTCTCTCTTGGTGTGAAGCCTGTTTTGCTTGAGTTTGAGGCGATTTCTTTGCCAACGCCTGCAATGGAGGTGAAAATGAAAGACTACTACCAGTCCGTCAAGAAGCTTGTGGCTGATAGGCGCGAGGCAAGTATTCTTACGAATAGAAACATTGGTGCCTTTGTGTTTAGTAATTTGCGTATTGCCAATGAGGGATGCACCATGTTTACCTATGCATGGCATTCCCCATCCGTCTTTAATAAGGATAAAATCATTAACGCAATCCGGGAAAAGAGATTTGACTTTATTTCAACTGGAATTCAAGATTATCCGGAGGATGTGAGGGCTGAAATTGAAAAATACTACCGCCCGGCCTTAAGCAAAGAAACTAATATTTATCTTGGTAAAATGGGTGTGGTCAATGTTTTCTCGCCACTTTAGCTGTTTTTGACCTTATGGTTATTTGATGTGCAATATATGAGTTGGAGGTGACTGAGATTTGTTAAATGAAAGATTTCAAATTTTCTTTCGGTTCTGTGTTGTGGGTTCTATTGGGGTTTGTATTAATTTCATTGTTTATTACTTAATTACTAGGATTGCTTTATTAAGTATTGGCTTTGGTGCCATTGGAGCTTTTGGTGTTGCTGTAATTTGTAATTATATTTTGAATCATAAGTGGACTTTTTCTAATGGTAAAAAACGCGAATTGAGTTTTGAAAGGTTTCTTCTTTATGTTTTGGTTAACCTGATTGGTCTGTTTGTTAATGTTTCAGTGCTTAGTGTTCTTGTTGCCATGATTGGGTTGGAAGAGGATTTTTTATGTCAAGGTGTAGGGGTGTTATGTGGAATGTTACTCAATTTCTATATCTCAAAAAAGCTGGTATTTGAAATTTAGGCAGGCACAGTGTACCTGCACCTGCTGACTTGTCAGGCTCAGATTGGGCAGCACATGCGAACATCCAGTAGAGACCGATCAGCCTCGGTTCAGCATGCCCCGCCTCACCGCCCCCCCGTCACATCAATAAACGCGCCGGTGCTGAAGCTGGCGGCGTCGGACAGGAGCCAGAGGATGGCTTCGGCGACTTCTTCGGGCTGGCCGCCGCGTTGCATGGGGACGGTGCTGGCCAGGCGGGCGACGCGGCCGGGTTCGCCACCGTCGGCATGGATGTCGGTTTCGATCACGCCGGGGCGGACGGCGTTGACGCGGATGCCTTCGGCAGCCACTTCTTTGGAGAGGCCGATGGTCATGCTGTCCATGGCCCCTTTGGAGGCGGCGTAGTCGATGTATTCAAACGGTGAGCCGCCGCGTGCCGCGCCAGACGACACATTGACAATGCTGCCGCCCTGACCGCCCAGGCGGGTGGACATACGCTGTACCGCCTCACGGGTGCAGAGGAAGCTGCCGATCACATTGGCCTGCAGCACCCGCTGCCAGCGGGCGGCATCCATCTCTACCAGCCGCATCTGGCGCTCCAGAATGCCGGCGTTGTTGACCAGCCCGATGAGGGGCAGGCCCAGCCCGTCTGCCGTTGCAAACAGGCGCTGCACGTCAGCTTCCTGCCCGACATCCGCCTGCACCGCCCACACCTGCCCGCCGCTGGCGCGCAGCTCGGCCACCAGCGCTTCGGCTACCGCCTGCTGGCGCAGGTAGCTGAAGCAGACGGCGTAGCCACGGGAGACAGCCAGCCGTACCGTGGCGGCGCCAATGCCCCGGCTGCCGCCGGTGAGGATGATCAAGCCAGCCATGTCTATCTCCTTAGCGCGCTAATAATAGTAGGCATCATGCCAGCGCTACGCGCAGGCAGCAAGCCTTGATGTTCGTACCTGGCCGGTATGCCAAGGTGAGGCAGTGCTAGCGGTGCGGCGCAATGCCCTTGCGGGTATTGCGCCCTACAGGTTCGGCCGTCCTCAGCCTGCTTCGCCTGGCTGGGTGGGGTTAACCACTTATGCTAGACGTGATGCACCTTGCCGCCATCCACCCGGATCATGGAGCCGGTCAGGTAGCTGGCTTGCTGGCTGGCGAGGAAGGCGGCTACGGCGCCAAACTCTTCCGGCTCGCCAAAGCGGCGCAGCGGGATGCTGGCAGACTGGCGCTTGCTCATCTCGTCCACACCCACTCCGGCCTCAGCGGCGGCGCGTGCGGTCAGCGATACGCTGCGGTCGGTGTTGATCAGGCCCGGCAGCAGCATGTTCACCGTTACGCCATCCGCTGCCACTTCGCTAGCCAGTGTCTTGCACCAGCCTACCAGCGTGCTGCGCAGGCTGTTGGAGAGCGCCAGCGCCGGATTGGGCTCTTCCACGGTGGTGGAGGCGACCGTCAGGATGCGCCCCCAGCCGCGTGCGCGCATGCCAGGCAGCACATGGTCGGTAATCTGCACCAGCGACAGTACTAGGCTCTGGAATTGCGCTTGCCACAGCGAGAGCGGAATACCGGCGGCACCACACGGCGGCGGGCCGCCGCCATTGTTGAGCAGGATGTCGACTGGCGGCAGTTCGTCCAGCTGCAGCAGGGCTTGCGTCACCTGCTGCGGGTCGGCCAGGTCGGCCGGCAGGCAGTGCACGGTGACACCGTATCCCTGCAAGCGCTGCGCGGCCTGTTGCAGGCGCTCGGCTTGCCGCCCCAGCAGGGTGAGGCTCACGCCTTCTGCCGCCAGTGCGGCGGCGGTGGCATAGCCCAGCCCGCTGCCGCCGCCCAGAATCAGGGCATGTTTGCCCTGCAGTCCGAAATTCATAGGTATTCTCCTTGTGGTATCAATGCATGGATGGCGTGGTAGAGCTGGTGCTGCTCTTCATCGCTGCTGTAATAGCTCACCGAGGCGCGGGCCAGCTCGTGCAGGCCGCGTGCCTGCATGTCGAGCGGGGTGTAGGCCACGCCGTTGGCACCAATGTGGATGCCTTGCTGGCGCAGGCGTTGCTGCAGCACGCTGGCGGGCAGGCTGTCGACGGTAAAGGACACCAGGCCGGAGCGTTGCAGGCTGAGGTCATGCAGCGTTACCCCCGGCAGGGTGGCGAGCCGCTGGCGCAAGGCTTGTGCTTGCTGGTCGATGCACTGGCGGATGGTGTCCAGCCCGATGTCCAGCGCGTAGCGGATGGCTTCGCCCAAAGCCAGCTTGATGGCGGGGGCCAGCTCGGCATCTTCAAAACGCCGGGCGCTGTCTATCCAGTCGAAACGGCCTTCGCGCCAGGGTTGGGTGTGCACATTGCCATAAGGCGGGGTCAGCTCGGCCAGCCGCTCGCGGCGTACATACAGCAGGCCGCTGCCACGCGGTCCGCGCAGGTATTTGCGTCCGGCGGCCACCAGCAGGTCGCACTGCAGTTCATTCACGTCTACCGGCAGCTGGCCGACCGCCTGCGCGGCGTCGATCAGATACAGCGCGCGGCTGCCGCGCAAGCGCTGGCCGATCTCCGCTGCCGGGTTGATCAGCCCGCCGTTGGCCGGTAGCCAGGTGAGCGACACCAGCCGCACCCGATTGTCCAGCAGGGTGCTGAGTGCGTCCGGGTCCACACTGCCATCGTCGCGGCAGGGCAGCACTTCCAGCGAGAGGCCATGCCGCTGCGACAGGTCTTGCAACAGCGCCAGATTGCTGGCCCATTCCTGCCGTCCGATCAGGATGCGCTCGCCCGCTTGCCAGCGGATGCTGGCCACCAGCCGCCCCCAGGCCGCACCGGCCCCGGTGCTGAAGGCCACTTCGTCCGGCTGGGCGCCCAGCAGGCGGGCGGCATCCTGATACGCGGCGTCCACGGCGCTGGCCACGCTGGCGGCGGCTTCCATGCCGCCATGCTCGGCTTCACGCTGCCACTGTGCCTGCAGCACATCCAGCACCGGCTGCGGCATCAGCGAGCTGCCGGCATGGTTGAAATGGCAGACGTGCTGCAGGCCGGGCGTCTGCGCGCGCCAGTGGGCGAGGGCGGGGCGGTTCATCAGGCCAGCTCGATGATGGCGTCGACTTCCACTGCCACCCCGACCGGCAGCGAACCCACCCCCACCGAGGTACGCACGTGGCGTCCGGCATCGCCAAACACCGATACCATCAGGTCGGATGCGCCGTTGACCACCTGTGAGTGGTCCGCAAATTCCGGCGTGGCATTGACGAAGCCGCCCAGCCGCACCACCTTGCGGACCTGGTCCAGCCGGTCGTCAGTGGCCTGGATGATGTGGGCAATCAGCGACAGACCGCAGCTTAGTGCAGCCAGCTGGCCTTGCTCGACATTGAATTCACGGCCCAGCTTGCCGATATAGGCCGGTTCGCCTTGCTGCTGCGCAATCTGGCCAGAGAGGTACAGCAGGTTGCCGGTGCGGACGCGCGACACATAGTTGGCGGCCGGGCTGGTGAGCGGCGGCAGGGACAGGCCCAGTTGTTCGACACGGGCGCGGATGCTGTTGGACATGATGATCTCCGGTGTGGGCTAAAGGTGGAGTCATCATGAGGGTCGCGCGCGCGGCTGACGAGCGCGAAGAATTTACCCGATGGGTGAACTGGATTCACCCATGGCGGCCTCCTGCTGCAGCCAGCCGGCAAACGCCTGCGCCGCCGGGGAGGGCGGGCCGGGCGGCCGCAGCAGCCAGTGGCCCACATCGCCGCGCAGCACCTGCTGCGGGAAGGGACAGGCAAGGCTGCCTTGCGCCAGCAGTGGCGCCAGCAGCCGCAGGCGGCCCATCGCCAGCCCCTGGCCGGACTGCGCACCGTGCAGCACGATATTGTAGTCGGTAAGCATGGTCTGGCGGGTACCGGCCAGCGAGCAGCCAAACGCGCCCGACCACGCACTCCATTCCAGCGCATTGGGTGACCAGGAAAACAGCAGGTTGTGCTGCAGCAGGCTTTCCGGCAGCCGCCACGGCCCGCCTTCGGCCAGCAGGGCCGGGCTGCAGATCGGGGTGAGCCATTCGTCCATGATCTGGATGCCTTGCACACCCGGCCAGTCCCCCCGCCCGTAGCGGATCGCCACATCGGTATCCACGCCGGGCTGTGACAGGCGGATGCTCGGGTCCATCTGCAGCTCGATGTCTGGATGCTGTGCTTGAAAGCGGTGCAGGCGTGGTACCAGCCAGTGGCTGGCGAACGAGGCCAGCAGGCTCACCCGCAGCACCTGCCGGGTGGGCGCACGTACCGCCTGCGTGCCCTCCTGCAGCAAGGCAAAGGCGCGCCGCACCCAATCCAGATACTCAGCCCCGGCCGGGGTCAGGCGGATACGGCGGGTCTCCCGCACAAACAGCTTCTGCCCCAGCTCATCCTCCAGCCGGGCGATCTGGTGGCTGACCGCGCTGCGCGTCAAATGCAGCGCCTGCGCCGCCCGTGTGAAGCTGAGCAGGCGACCTACCGCTTCAAACACATGCAGGGCGTGCAGGGAGGGCAGGCGCGGGGGCGTCATGGTGGTGTCGGCTGAGTAAAAGCCCATCATGCCGTCAGCACGGACCCCGTGGCAAGGGGAGGGTGGGCAAATGCGAGTGCCGGGCCTATGATGTCTGCTTTCCCCTGTCTGGATGGATGAGCAAAGCATGGACAAGCTGGTGCTGGTACTGGCCGATGGGCTGCGGGCGGATACCGCGCGATTTTATATGGGCTATCTGGCGGCGCTGGAGGAAGGCGGGCGCGCGCATCGTACCCAGTTCCCCTGCATGCTGCCCAGCCTGTCCCGCCCGCTGTATGCTACCTTGATCACCGGGCGTGCGCCGATCGAGCACGGCGTGGTCAGCAATGATCAGCCGGGTGTGTCCTGCGGCGAAACGCTGTTTCACCAGCTGATGCAGTCCGGCAAGCGCAGTGCCGCTGCCGCCTACTACTTCTTTTACGAGATGCTGAGCGGCGAGCGCTATCACCCCTATCAGCACCGGCTGGCAGCCGTGCCGACGGCGGGCCTGGGCGCGGCCTGTTGGTACCACGCCGACGAGTACCCGGATAGCCACACCCTGGCCGACGGTGAAGCGCTGCGCCAGCACTACCAGCCCGATTTCCTGATGATCCACACCATGGGCAGCGACCACGCCGGGCACGTGCACGGTGGCGGCTCAGACGCCTACAACATGGCCGCCCGCGTGCTCGACATGCAGCTGGCGCTGCTGATCCCGCGCTGGCACGCCGAGGGCTACCACGTGGTACTGACCAGCGACCACGGCATGCACCCCGACCGCATGCACGGCGGCACCCAGCCGGTAGAGCGCGATGTACCCTTCTACTGGCTGCCGCACGACCGCAGCCGCCCGGCGCTACCGCTCGCCCAGCGCGACGTACGCGCCTTCCTCGCCCGCGTACTGCTGGGGGCAGGGTGAGCGTTGCGGCACTGCTACCTTGGTGGCACCTGTAACCCTGATGCCGGTGTATGGCTGATCATCGAACCTGTCCACCCCGCCCCATAGCCGCACAAGGCAAGGCTTGCTAGCATAGTGGTTTGCGAAAAGGGTTCCGATCATGGTGCTTGGATGGCAGGTGCTGGCAGGCTTGGTGTCGATGGCTGCACTGCTGCTGACGGTGGGCATGCTGTTGGCCGGGCTATGGCGATTGCAGCAGCATGCCTTGCACCGGATAGGGTACGGCTTGCGCCTGCTGGCACTGGCGCTGCTGTGGACCTTGCTGATGGCCGCCATCAGTGCGGTATGCGCGCTGCCATGGATGGCGCTGTACTTGGGTGAACCCGCCATTGTTCTGCCGCTGAACCCCTACCTGCAACTGGCGCTGGTGATGGTTGTGTATATCAGCTCCGTTGCCCTCTGCCTGCATGGCGTGCTCAAATTGTTCAAGCGTGCGGGCTGGGTACCGGAGCCCGCTGTGTCTCACCCGCCCGATGTGGGGGCGTGATCGCGTGGTCGGGGCGTAGACCGGGCTGTCCCAAGTCTTGATGCGGCTCATCACGCAGCTCGTCATGAAGGTACTCGCCGCCATCACACGCTGCCAGTATGGACTCGCTAAACTTTTTCAGCATGGCTGGATCGTATGGCGATCCCGCTTCCCTTCAAACACAGGAGCATAACGTGCAACGACGTTTCAAGGCTGCCATCGCAGGTCTGCTGTGGGTTGCCGCCAGCATGGCGGTGGCAGGGCCCTCCTGTAGCCCGGGCATGCTTCCGGTTAATGGCCATGGGCTGTGGGTGGATCATCAGGCCGGCGCGCAACCGACGCTTGTGTTTGAAGCCGGGGGCGGCAACGATGCCACGGTCTGGTCCCGCTTTCTGGAGCAGGCCAAGCCGCTGGGGCTCAGCACCTTTGTCTATGACCGGGCAGGGCTGGGAAACAGTGAAGTGGACCCGTCTCCCTATACGGTACAGCGGGAGGTCGCCGCACTGGCGGCTGCGCTGGAAGCCTGTGAGGTCAAAGGTGACCTGATACTGGTGGCCCATTCCTATGGCGGCAACATCGCCTTATTGCTGGCGGCACAGCATCGCCAGGTCAAAGGTGTGGTGCTGCTGGATACGGTGATACCGGGTTACAACACAGCCGAGCGCATCCAGAAAATTCTGGATACCTATCGGCCACAATACCCGGAAATACGCGAAAAAGCCCCCAAGCTTGCGGCTGCAGTCATCCCGATGATGGAAGCCTACCCGGACACGGCCAAGGCGCTGGATGCAGTAAGCCTGCCGCCGGGCTTGCCGGTGGTAGACATCGTGGCAGAAAAGCCAGCGGTGGATACCCCGGAAGAAGCCGCCACCTGGCATGCTGCCCATCGTGCCTTTGTGCAGAAAGATACGAGCAGATCCTATGTCCTCGCCAAAGACAGTGGCCACAAGGTGATGGTAGACCGGCCAGACCTCGTCCTCCGCGCGATTGAAACCCTGCTTCAGCGCATCACGGTTCAGCCCTGACAGAGCCAGCCTTGCTGCCACGGTGGGCTGCGATCGCTAAACTTTTTCAGCATGGCCGGATCGTATGGCGATCCCGCCTTCCTTCAAACACAGGAGTATGACGTGCAAAGACGTTTCAAGGCTGCCATCGCAGGTCTGCTATGGGCCGCCGCCAGCATGGTCATGGCCGAGCAAAGCTGCGAGCAAACGGGAGGCGCGCAGCTCTCCAGCCTGCTGGTGGCCCGCTGTATCAATGTGGATGCCAGCAGTCATCCCCCCTGCAACGCCAGCAACCGCTGCGAATGGATGGCAGAAGCCATCCGCATTGGCTGCCTCGGTCTGCTGCAAGACCCGGCCACCGCGCCGGTTTACTGCCGTAGCGGCCAGGAAAACAACGCCAGCGTGATTGCTGCCGCTCGCCAGACCATCAACAGCGCCCACAGCGCCTGGCGCAAGGCCTTTCCGGAGAGCGACCCCAGCCGCATTGCATTCAGCATTGAAGAGCTGAACCAAGACCAGCGGGAAGACTTCGCCGCCCTGCGCCCGCTGAAAGACGGCAGCGTGGTGCAACTGGTGGTGTTCTACGGGCAGCCAGATGGCAGCTTCGCCCTCCAGTTCAGCTCGGGCGAACTGGCCGTACCTGTCGGCAGCAAGCAAAGCGTGACCCTCAAACAACGCTACCGCCTGGTGAGCAGCGATCCGGGCAGCAGTGACCCCGACTATCAGACCAAGGCCGACAGCTTCCTCTTCTTCGATCGCAACAGCAGCACCGGCAGCCTGCGCCTGCAGTATCGGCTGGAAGCAGGTGAACTGCGCCTGATCGGGCAGGAACGTACCGTGCAGCAGGGCAAGGACAGCAACGGCACCAGCATCAACTACCCCGCAGGCAAAGTGCTGCAATGGGAGCGCCGCAACGGCAAACGCAGCGAAACCACCCGCAAGGACATCACCCTGCCACGCCTGCTGCTGCCACAGCTCAATGAAGCGATGTTGCAGTAGGGGCTACCTGCTTTTATGACGAAGTAACGACCGATAAAGTAGATGCCATGTCCCATGCCTATACCGTAGCGTTACGCTTTTCCGGCGTCCTGCTCGATCCCACCATGATGTCTGACAAGCTGAGCTTGCCCGCCAGCCATAGTGGGGTGGCATTGCCCGCAAGCCGAGTGCCTGGACGCATGCCTTTCTGGGCGTACAACGGTCACGATCAGGAGGGCTTTCAGGATGAGTGGACTTCACTTGAAGCCGGGCTGGCTTTTCTGCTGAACGCGTTGCACTCCAGAAAATCGGCCATCTTGCCGCTCTCCCGGCAGTTTGATGGCTGCTGGTGGTGCGGTCACTTCCAGAGCAGCATTAATGGTGGCCCCACCTTGCCGGCAGGGTTGATGCTCGATCTCGGTAGCTATGGCATGCCGCTGTGTCTGGATCATTATTTCAGTGATGGCCCTGCTGGGTAGGGCGGTAAAGCTTCAAAACCCATGGCGCATGAGGCGAGGTCGCCTCTGTGGCGCAGTTTAAAAGTTTAAACCCACTCATGCCCTTTCAGGGGCGTGGTGTTGATGAGGTCCAGGATGGAAGAACCCGTCATCATCGAAGGCGTAGATTACCCCGATGCCCGTGATTTGCCTGATCTGGGCATGGGTCATGTTTTCCGCTATTGCAATTTCAAGGACATGGAGCTGGAAACCGGACCTGTGGATGCAAGCTTCATCGGTTGTGTGTTTCAGGATCTGGACTGGTACTGGGGGCTGTTTAACTGCTGCATATTGGTGGATGTGAGCTTTGAGCGCTGCACCTTTCGCGGTACCAATTTTGCGGATTGTCGTTTCCTGAACTGTACATTTACCAACTGCCGGTTTGTGCACGACAATCTGGATTCACCCTGCCATTTCGAAGGGTCTCAGTGGTTTGACTGTAGGGTGGGAGTGGGCAATGAAGGGCTACCACTCTCACTGGGCAAGCTTCGTAAGCCGTCAGGTTTTGGAGACCGATGAATTGAAAGCCATCGCTCGCTTGCTGTGCCTTGCCATCCTGACTCCCTTGGCGAATGCATGTTTCGCCTCACCGCCTGCTTTAAGTGAAGCAGATATTGTGAAAGGGTGTATGAACCCGGAAATGGAAAGCCGGGCATTTCTTGTTTTTGGTGCCAGGGTATTGGATGTGAAGGCAGATGGGATGATGGTGCTTGCGCGGTCCGACAATGGTAAAAAGGTTTTGATAAAGCTGGCCGGGATTACGGTGAGACCTTCTGCCTTTGATCGTGCAGCTGTGATAAGTCGCTTTGAGGGTAAAACAGTTGACGTACTTGTTGATCCGCAACAGAGGGATCAGGAGCAATTGATAGGCACGCTGAACGTATCTGGGCAAGATTTGGGGGAGTGGTTGTTGCAAAACAGCATGGCTGATTTCACGGCGCTGGATGCAAAACACCTGTCCAGCTACAGCGCATGCCGGTATCACAACATAGCAGCCGCTGGGTCTCCGCGGTAATCTGGAAGGTTCGCCTGTTTGAGGTGGCGCTCAAGCTGCACCGTAGATCATGGCTTCTCTTGAGGTTCGTTCGCTTGAGGTATCGGTAGCGGCTTCAATGTGCGCAGCACGAAAAACAGCAGTTTGCTGAGGACGATGGCCAGCAGGATGCCGCTCATGACATGGCCGGGGCTGAAGGTTTGCAGCGAGACGGGGTCGATGCGCCCGGCTGTTACACGGTAGCGGCTGGTGAGGGTGAGCGGGTGGTCATTATCGCTGTCGATGGTTTCGATCAGGGTGCCTTGCGGGCTTTGTGCAACGATGCGAACTTCTGCTTCCCTGATGCCTTCATCCTCACTGAATCTGGCGGCTTGCGTCCATAAGGTGCGGCCCGCCAAGGCCGGGCTGCGGGCTTCTTGCAGACTGACCAGCTCAAAGGGTTTGCCTGTGTGGCTGCTGACGGCCACCTGAAACAGTCCACTCGGCACCGCGCCGGGCTGATAATCTGTGGCAGACAGCCAGGACAACAGCCGTGGCAGCAGGAACATCAGCAGCAGGAACACGCACAGAAAAGCCAGTTTGCTGTGCGGGAATCGGGATAAGGTAAGCTTGATGTGCTGGCGCATGCCATGATCAGGTGGTTCGTCCAGCAGCCAGTCTACCGGTATGGCCGAACTGTCGCCAACTGCAGCCCGCCACCACGTGGCCCATCGACACCGCCATTGCCCACAGCCACTGCCCGCACGCTCGACATCAGCCGGATAACGCGGTAGGGAAGGCAGGAGGGGGCCGCATGGCGGGCGTTTCAGTATGAAACAGCGTGGGACACTGTGTTTTCGTGTCATTATGATGAGGGTCAGCCGGGCCGTTCTGTCCGTCTATTTGATTTGATGCATTAGCTCCGATGAGGTATTGGTTGCCATGGGAATCCTGACGTTTAGCCTCAACGTGACCTTGGACGGTTGTGTCGATCACCGTGAGGGTATCGCAGATGATGAGACACATGCGTTTTTCACCCGCCTTATGGACGAGAGCAGTGCGATGCTGTGGGGGCGGGTGACCTACGAAATGATGGAGGGCTATTGGCCAGCGGTGGCCCGTGGTGAGGTGGAAGCCCCGCCTGCGATTCGGGAATGGGCGGTCAAGCTGGAGGCCAAGCCGAAGTACGTGGTGTCCTCCACGCGGAAGGATTTCCATTGGGTTCACAGCCACCACATGGCGGGTGACCTGCGTGCGAGTGTCCAAAGGTTGAAGGATGCAACACCCGGGGGTGTGCTCCTCGGCAGTGGCCAGCTTGCGGCTGAGCTGGATCGCCTGAATCTCATTGACGAGTACCAGTTCCTCATCCATCCCAGGATTGCCGGCCATGGCCCGACCCTTTATCAGAGCGGGTTGCCCAGCACGCGACGGCTCGATCTGGTGGCGGCAACACCGCTCCGTAACGGCGCGGTCGCGATGCACTACCGGCGTGCCGGTGATTGAGGCAGTGGTTCGCGGCTACGGCGCACGCCGCGCGCGACCCTTTGTCAGCAGCGGTACTGGCGCACCAGCTCATACCCGCCGAGCACGGCATATTCCGTTTTCCCAAGCTGGGGTAAGGCATGCCCGTACATCCCGCAAGCGAGGCGCGGATGGGGGCGTGCGCGGCTTGCCCCCATTTGATCTCGGAGTCAGGAGGCGGCTGAACAGTGCAGCACGCCGCATCGGGACTGGATAGCGTTGTAGAAGATCTTCTCACAGACCGCCAGGTAGGCAAACAGCATGCCCAGCCCATCGCCGTCTTCGGCGTAGTAAGCCTGGTTCAAGTCATGGCATGACTGGGTATCGGCGTATTCAAGCGCAGTGGCAATGTCTGACAAAGGCTCGCCAAGGAATGGGTGGGTCTCAATCTGGGCCATATTGAGCCGGGACCATTCCCGTAGCGCCCGGAGGTGTGTCAACACCGCTTCCAGTGCCGCGCCTTCATACCACACGCCCCAGGTTTCCATCCCGCATTCTTCGTATTCGGAGGGGAAAGACCAGGTGGCTTGGGCGGGCGTGTACAAGCCCTCGAGCTCCTGAATGCCAGAAAGCTTGCACAGCTCTTCCAGTGCGCACTCCAGATATAGATTGTGCTGACAGCCGATCGCTGCATCAGCAATCCGCTCGCTATCGGAGTAGGTCAGCAAGCCAGCCGGGTTCGAGGGCGTATAAGCGTCTGCATTGCATAGTGTGGACTCATCCTGAACGGTGGAGGGAAAGTCTGGAAGCTGCAGTGTGGTGTATATAAAGGACGTGTACATGATGTGTGATAAACCGGTGTCAAATGGGAGACAAGCCAGAGCAGCGCGCTGACCATGAGGGGATGGCATTTCTGCTGTAGCGCGCGATGATAAGGGGCGGCTGCGTGAAAGACTTGATTATTTGTGCGGGGGTGCCGGGCCGGGAATGGGCGCTGTCCATGCGTTGCGCCACGATAGGGGCTTGCGCTTGGCTCGTTAGCCGTGCAACGACGCTTCCACCAGCTGCTGCACGCGGGCCAGGGTGATGCCGTGGTGTTGTTCGAGGGCGAGCGGGTGAGGGGTGGCTTCCAGGGTGATCAGCGGTCGCTCGCCAACGGGCATCGTTTGCACATGGGTTTTCAGGCTCAGGGTACTGGTGCTGTAGCCGGGCAGGGCGCTGTGCAGCCAGCCGAAACAAGGCGGCTCCTGTTCGCGACCCGGGGTGCGCCATAGCGCATCACAGCGCCGGAAGCTGGCTTCGCTCAGCGACACCCAGGCGAGCCAGGTGAAGGGCGTGGCGGCATCGACGACCGGCAGCAGAATGCGGCCGAGGATGGCGTAGTACCGGCCCTCCAGCACGCACTGGTCGCTGCTGAGCCGTGCGAGGCTGCGCTCGGTGTCCGGCCAGCGCAGCCACAGCTCGGGTGCCGAGAGGCCCAAGCACATTGGCAGTTCGTCGTGGTGCTGGCCGCAGGTGGTGCAGTCAAAGCCGCTCATCGGGGTATCGCCTGGTCGCTGGCTGATTGGCGGCTGCCCGCTTTGTTGAGGAGAACCGCATGCCGGATTCAGCCTGATTTGATTTCACTGATCGGGATGGTGCCGGCGCTGCGTTTGCCTTTGGCTTGCATGGCGTATTCGCGCGAGGCGAAGTTGCTGCCTTTGAGGGTAGAGAGCAGTGGCCCGTTTTTCTCGATGCGGGTCTTGAACAGGAATTCCATGATTTCATGGAACCAGACCCGGCGGCCCATGCGGGTATACCAGCGCATGGCATGCCGCACGCCGGCATCCGGGTGAAACAGCATCCGGCGCAGCACGCGGGGTCTGGCCTGCATCAGCACTTCGATGATCTTGAACCACAGGAACACGCGCCAGACGGGGACGTTGCCTGCTTCCAGCACCTGGTGCTTGTAATCCCACTTGGTGGTGTCTTTCTGCACCACACGCCGGTTTTCCACGCTGCTGTAAAACGGTGTCCACTTGTGCGGGGTGGCGTAGAGCAGCTGTACCTGGTCCGGGTCGTAAGACAACAGATGGCGGTAGGAGCGCCAGTAGTCGGCATCACCTTCTTCCTGAAAACCCAGCACATAGGTGGCCATGGAGAGGATGCCATGCTGGCGCAGCAAGCGGATGGCTTCCCGGTCCTCCGACACGCTGCCGCCCTTGCGGATGTTGGCGATCAGGTCCTCGCTATAGGCTTCAATGCCCAGCAGAAAGCGGATGACCCCCGCCTGTTTGTAGAGGTGCAGAATGTCCTTGTCACGCACAATATCCCCGGCGCGGGTGGAGCCGACCAGGATGAGCGGTACATTTTCCGCAATCAGGGCTTCCAGAAAGGTGCGCCAGGCCTTGCGGGAGCCGGTGGGGAGCTCGTCGGCAAAGTTGATCAACTCCACGCCGTGCTCCCGGTACAGCCGGGCCAGCTCCTTGGCGAATTTGTGCGGGTCGCGGTGGCGCCACTTGGTCCAGAAGCCACGCTGGCCACAGTAGCTGCACAGGTAGGGACAGCCGCGCGAAAACTGGACCACCACCGCCCGCTTGCCGCCCCAGTAGGAATAATCCTTGTGGTCAATCAGCTCCCAGCCGATACGGTATTGGTCCAGATCGGCAATCACTTCGGCGGCTGGCGTGTCATGAATCTGGCCTTGCTCGCGGTACACAATGCCGGGCACGGCGGAGAAGGGGGTGCCGTCCTCGATGGCGCGTGCCAGCCGCTGTGCGGTGTGCTCGCCTTCTCCCCGCACGATGAAATCAATGTCGGCGGATTCCGCCATGATTTCATCCCAGTGGTAAGTCGGGTGCACACCACCGTAGATGATGATGAGCTGAGGCCGTTGCGCCTTGAGGGCCTGACACAGGCTCAGAACCGTCTGGTGGACCGAGCTGGAGCCGGAGTGACCAATCATCACCAGCTGCGGGCTATCGGCCAGCACTTCGGCCACAATCGTGTCCGGCTTCAGCGCGCGCAGGTCTGCATCCTGCAGGTGGACGTGGTGGCCATCATCGAGCAGTGGCCCGCCGATGGACAGCAGGCCCAAGGGGGGCAGGTGTTCACCGGGGATACGGCTGCCAATGGCGGTGTGCGGCGGATTCAGCAGGGTGATTTTCATGCGTGGCTCAGCGGAACAATGGGCTGGCATGCGGTGGCTTGCCAGCCGGTGATTCTGACCGGGCGCGTTGGAATGTTCAAGTCAGCCTGGTCTGGTGGACGCTGGTGCATTTGCCCGCGAGGTGGTGGATGCGGTATAAGCATGAATATTGCATATTTCCAACCCTCCGGAGTTCACCATGAAACCCTCCTTTATTGCTGCTGCCCTTGGCCTGGCATGCGCTGCTGTTCACGCGGCCGAGTATTCTCCCTACCCGCAGCCCGGGGTGTATGACGGCAGCGACAAGGATTTCTCGCGGGAGCTGACCATTCGTCCAGATGGCAAGTTCGAGCTGGAAGTGACGATGAAGGGCAAGCCAGGCAGCAATCTGCGCAATGGCTCCGGCAGCGGCAAGTTCAGCGATGCGCCGGGCGGCTGGGATTATCGGGAAGAGGGCTGCTATGTGACCCTGAAGCGGGCGATGGGCGGCATGAAGCTGCATGTGGAAGGTTGCGCCATTGCCTGGGGCGATGTGCTGTTTGATGGCATGTTCAAGCCAAAGGGGGGCGCTGCCAGCGCACCCGCTGCGGCGGCCCCGGCTGCGGCGAGCCCGGCAGGCAATGCACCGCTGCCAACGCGCAAGGAGCTGTTGAACCAGTGGACCGATCTGCAAGTGGACAAGATGGCGGGCAAGCATGTGACGGCGATGGCGCGGTCCATGCCGGCGGACCCGAAGTACACCTCACTGGAGCGCTACTCGCAGGCAGCGTTTGTGGTGGACAGCAGCAGTAACTATGCCGCGCTGTCCCCCAGCGAGCAGGCCAAGCCACCGCTGCAGCTGATCACTATCCCGCTGCCCAAACTGGCCGCCAATGAAGGTTTGCTGTTCCAGGCGGGCTGCAGTGCTGGCAAGGGCAACAAGGTGATCGCCGTCAACCTCACCCGCGCGGATGGCAAGGGTATCCAGAGCCGCCGCCACAGCGCGTGGATGCTGGACGCCACCCTGCAGTTGCAAGAAGTGAAGCCTGCCAGCAAGGTGAAGTGCCCGGAAGTGTCGTCCGAGTATTGAGCCGGTATTACCACACGGACTGTTCTACACCCCCTAAGCGGCTTGCATTGCTGACGCGACAAGCCGCTTCCTTTCACATCAGGTACGCCTGCCGCACCCTGGCGGTTCATGGTTGCAATCTGCTATTGACATTTTAGGTCATTTGTCCTAATTTAAATGGGACAAATGACCTAATGGTGATTGCCTCAGGCAATCGCTCTCGAGAGGCAGAGATGCAAGCAGGCCGTGCCGCGACCCAGGATCGCATCGTAGAAACCGCAGACCGCCTGTTCTATGAACGCGGCTACGACCACACCTCCTTTGCCGATATTGCGGACGAGGTGGGGCTCTCGCGGGGCAACTTCTACTATCACTTCAAAACCAAGGACGACATCCTCACCGCCGTGATTGCGCACCGAAGCCGCAAGACGCAGCAGATGCTGGCGGCCTGGGCCGACCATGCCGCAGACCCCGCTGGGCGCATTCGTCAGTTCATCGGCATGATGACGATGAATGCCGCCAGGATCCGTCGGCATGGCTGCCCGGTGGGGACACTGTGCACCGAGCTGGCCAAGCTGGAGCACCCGGCCTTGCCGCAGGCGAGCCAGCTGTTCACCTTGTTCCGGCAGTGGCTGGCGCAGCAGTTCGCGCAGCTGGGCTACGCCTCGGAGGCCGATGCCCTGGCCATGCACCTGCTGGGCCGCAGCCAGGGCATCGCGACGCTGGCCAGCGCGTTCAACGATGAAGCCTATATCCAGCAAGAGGTAGCGCAGTTGAATCAGTGGCTGGCGCAGTTGCCGCCGCCATCCGGAAAGTGAGCGGCGCAAGCCGCGTCGATACAGGAGGTCGCGATGTTCATGGTGATGCTGACAATGACGGGCAATCCCGCTCCGACGCCAGAGTGGATGGCGGAGCACAAGGCATGGCTGCAGCAGGGCTTTGCGGAGGGCTGTTTTCTGGCATCGGGTAATCTGGCGGGGCAGGCGGGTGGCGGCATTCTGGTGCATGGCTTGAGTGAGGCGGCCTTGCAGCAACGGCTGGCACAGGACCCACTGGTGGCGCATGGCGTCGTCAGCGTAACAGTGATCGGCATGACCCCGGCCAAGGTGGACCCGCGGCTGGATTTCCTGCTGGCGGCACAGCCATGAGCTCGACCTTTGTCGATGACGATGGCCAGCTGCGCTGCCGCTGGTGCAGCATCAGCCCGGCGTTTCGCCACTATCACGATACCGAGTGGGGTTTCCCGGTGGCGGATGATGTCCGGCTGTTTGAAAAAATCTGTCTGGAAGGATTTCAGTCCGGTTTGAGCTGGCGCACCATTCTGGCCAAGCGCCCCCGCTTTCGGGCGGTGTTTCACGATTTCGACTTCGAGCAGGTAGCGCGCTTCGATCAGCAAGATGTGGCGAAATTGCTGCAAGATGAAGGCATCATCCGCCATCGTGGCAAGATCGAGGCCGCGATCCACAATGCAGGCTGCGCCCGACAGCTGGTGCAGGAGGCCGGATCACTGGCTGCCTTCTTCTGGCGCTATGAACCGGCTGCCGCCACGCGGGCATCCCCGCAAACCGTATCGACCTCAGCAGAATCGATAGCCCTCTCCAAAGCGCTGAAACAACGCGGCTGGAAATTTGTTGGGCCGACCACGGTCTACGCCTTCATGCAGGCCATGGGGCTGGTGAATGATCATGCCCATGGCTGCGTGATACGCCCGCAAGTGGAGGCCGCACGGGCTGCATTTCGCCGCCCCGTTTGAAGGGGCAGGAGCCATTGGCTGGCGCATTTGCCGGTGCTGCCGTTTCTGCGGTATAAGCATGAATATTGCATATTTCACACCGCCACGGAGTCGGCATGAAAACTTTGTTGCTGCTGCTAGCCCTGGGGGCGACGGCTGCGGCGCACGCCCTCGACATCCCCAATTACCCACCCACAGGCGTATTTGAGGGCAGCGACCGCCGGTTTACGCGCACCTTGACGATCTACGAGGACTACACGTTTTCGCTGGAAGTGACCATGAAGGACAAGCCCGGCAGCCATCTGCGCAATGGCTCCGGAGCGGGCGCGCTGACCTTCGTGCCGGGGGGCTGGGCGTATCATGAAGAGGGTTGCCATATGGAGATGGCGCGAGCGGGTGAGAACCTGACGCTGCGTGTAGCAGGGTGTGCCATCGCCTGGGGTGATGTCATGTTTGATGGCGTGTACAAGCCCAAGGCACGACGCTGACACCCAGGCCCGTGACACGTGAGGCGGGGATGCCGGAGGCAGGTCAGATGCTGCGCTGTGATGAAAGGGATGGGGTGTGGTGAGATTCGTGCACGGGCTGGGGATCATGGCGGGCGTGCTTGCCCTAAGCCTGACGGCGCATGCCGCCAGCCTTGCGCCGCCGCAGTTGGCGGTGTCAGCGGCGCAGGCGGACCAGCGGGCATCCTGCAACTTCACCGCCTTTGTGCAAGAAACCGATCCAGCCGGTTTGAATGTGAGGCAAGCGCCGGGGGTGTCTGCAAAGGTACTGGGGCATCTGCCCCCGGTGTGGCGCAACCGTGAAATGGGTGTTTTCCCGGTACGGATCGAGGTGGAGGTGGTGGCAGCGCAAGGGGGCTGGTTCCAGATCCAGCATGCACGGGATAATCCGGATTTGACCGGCCTGCCGGCGCGCAAGGTATTTACCGGAAAAGGCTGGGTCAGTGGTGCGAAGCTGGTGGTGAAATCTCAGGCGAGCAAGGCCTACGCCCTTCCCAGTGCCAAATCGGCGGTCGTCGTGCAATTGTCAGACGGTACGTTCGACAGTGATGGGTGGGTGGGGGCCGGGCAACTGCTGGCCTGCAGTGGGCATTGGGCGCTGGTGGAGTGGAGCAGGGACACGCTCTCCCCAGAGGGGCAGGAGCTTATCCAGCCGGGGAGCGGGCAAGGCAAGCCGCCTGCCCGTTTTCGCGGTTGGGTGAATCAGCTGTGCGGGCTGCAAGAAAGCAGTTGCGGCGGGTTGGCAGGGCAGGACTGAGAGGGTCTCGCCCGTACGCCTATAAGCCAGAGAGCGGGGGCCTCATGCTGAGGGTTTGGCTTTTAACTGCGCCCGCAGTGCCTCATTTTCCGCTTCCAGCTCCGCCAGATGGCGGCGCAGCGGTTCCACTGCCTCATGGATCTCCGGTTCGGTGAAGCGCGGGGTAATGTGCTGCGAGCAGTTCCAGTCGTAAGACTGCAGGCGCAGGCGGAAGATGCTTTCCACCTTGGCCTTGTATTCAGGCTGGGCGACGAGAGCCGTCAACGCCGGGTCATCTTGCGGGGCGAGCCGTTCGACCTGGACATAAATCTTCAGCCGGGCGCGGTGGGCGTAGTCCATCAGGAACAGGCAGGCCTTGTCGTTGGCGATCAGATTGCCGCTGCTGATGTACTGGCGGTTGCCCCGGTAGTTGGCAAAGGCCAGCGTGTGCTCGTCCACTACCACCAGAAAACCGGCGGGGCCGCCGCGATGTTGCACATAGGGCCAGCCGGTCTCGGACACGGTGGCCATGTAGAAGCTGTCGCGGGCGGTGATGAAACCGGCCTCGCTGTCGCCAAAGCGGTCAAATTCACGGTGGCCTTTGAAATCCCGCCACACATGGTCCACCCCCATTTCCGCTTGCACGGCGCGTACGCTGGGGGTGATGGCGATGTCCAGAAATCCGTAAGTCATGGTGGTTCTCCGTGTGGCAAGCAAAACGGGTGGGTGCGGTTGCACCCACCCCGGCCCGATCAGGCGATTTCCGCAGCGCGAACCACTGGGAAATCGATCTCGGTCTGGGCGACCGAGTTGAGGAAGTTGGTGAAGGTGTTTTCAGTCACCAAGGCCACCATCTCAACTAGCTGGGCATCACTATAGCCTGCAGCACGCACCGCCTGAATGTCGGCATCGCTGACGTGGCCACGGGCTTGTGCCACCTTGGCGGCGAATTGCACGGCAGCATGGGCCTTGGCATCGCCGGAGGCACCCTTGCGGTTCAGCGCCATTTCTTCCGCGCTGAGCTTGACCAGATTCTGGCCCAGGTAGGTGTGGGCGGACAGGCAGTAGTCGCAGCCATTGGCTTGTGCGACGGCCAGCGCAATGCGCTCACGGGTTTTCACGTCCAGCGTTTTGGACAGTGCGCCTTGCAGGCTGACAAAGCCATTCAGTGCCGCCGGGCTGCTCCCCAGCAGACGGAACAGATTGGGCACCACGCCCAGTTGCTGGTTGACGGCATCGAGGGTCGGGCGGGAGGCTTCCGGTGCGGCGTTCAGAGCGGGGATGGAAAGGCGGGACATGGCATTCTCCTGTTGGGTAGCTGAGCACGGCGTGCTCGATGGGGAGAATGATGGGCCTTTCTCTATTAAATGATAATAACCGTATTTCTTAAAATATCGTTCCGTAAAATGGAATAATAGGGGGGTCAAGGCAAGCTGGCTCACGCTGTGGCGCGGGCTGTATGTTCCAACAGGTCATAGACGCCATCCGGGCCATCGCCATTGCCCACCTTATGGAACCCCTGCGCCTGATAGAAGGCCAGCGCCGGCTGATTGCGCTGCAGACACTTTAGCTGGAAGGGATGGTGGCCCCAGCCGGGCAGCGCCTGCAGCAAGCGCTGGCCAACGCCCAGACGCTGGTGATCCGGGCTGACAAACAGGTGGTGGATAAAATGGTCCGCCTCCTGCAGGGCAATGAAGCCTGCCAGCCTCTGCTGCGCATCTACGGCTACCCATAAGGCTTCCCCCACTGTCTGGGCATCCAGATCATCCAGCTGGAAGGCATCCGGTGGTTGCCAGTGAAAGGCGATGCGCCGGGTGGTGAGAAACAACTGGCGCAGCGCGGGTTGGTCTGCTGGGGTGGCCGGGCGTATGGACACAGCGGGCATGCCAAGGCTCACCAGTCGCGCCATTCGTCGGTGATGTCGTCTTCACATGCGAACCCGGCCTCGTTGACCGCCTGGCAGAAAAAATCACACAACATTTCACGCTCACCGGTTTCGATCATGCAGCCTTGCACCGAGTCATTCAGCGCGTTGATGCCCAGCACAGCGCGCTGCACTGCTGCCATGATGTCCGCCTCTGCTTTCGGCTGGGGCAGATCTTGCAGTGTTTGCAGGAAGCGGGTCAGCAAGCCATCCAGTTGATCGACATGCACCTGCTGGTAACCCACATCGGCCTTGGGGTCGTACCACGGATCATGCTCCCCCTCCGCCCCGGCGTACTTCATGTAGTGGGTGATCTCGCTGATCATGTCATGCTTGAAAATCCAGGCTTCGCTGTTCTCGGACGTCATGGGGTGGCCTTTCGCGCTGAGGTGCAATCGGGGCATGCTGGGGTTGCATGCCATACCAATGGCATCATTGTGACGGCCCAGTCTTAACCCCAGCTTTAGTCACCGCATCCATGCCGGCACACGGCGAGTCGCATCAAGGCGAGACTATTGCTCGTTCAGCGGTACCGGCTGTTCCTGCCCATTCTCATCATAGCGCTGTGCAGACTGCTGCTGGGCGGCGGCCTGGCTAAGTGCCATGACCATCTTGTAACCCTGATAGGCGGAGTAGGCCACATACAGGGTGGCGGTCATGTAGAGGGCTGCGCCGATATAAACCAGCACGGAATTGGGCCCGGCAGGCGGGCCATACTCATTTTCATCCTCTGAACCGGGCAGGATCAGCAGCAGTAGGAAAGCGATGATGCAGATGCCCATGGTAATGAGCCCCATCACCGGGCTCTTGGTCAGCACCATGAGTACCGAGAGCAGCGGCAGCAGCAGCCATTTGCTGCTCAGATTCAAGTCATGCAGACGCAGCGCCCACACCCGCAGGGTAATCCAGAAGGCCAGCAGACCCAGGATCAGGTTTAGTGCCATACCAACATGTATTGCCCCCATCAGGCCCGTCAGCACACTGGCGCCCACCTGGTAGGCCATGAAGCGGATGCGTCCGATGCGGCCTTCCAGCGAGAGGGCCACCAGCGGCGGGGTATCCCAGTCTGGCCCATCGTCGTCTTGCCGGGTCAGCGGGCTGCTGGGGGAGGCGTAGATGTCCTTGCCAGAGGTGGGTGAATCGGTTGCGGGCGCAGGGCTGGCTGACGGCTGGTTGCGCGCTGCCAGCATGCGCGGCATGTCGGCACCACACTGTACGCACAGGGTGCGTTTGGGCTGCTGCTTGCCGCACGCCGGACAGGTCATCTCGCTGCTGGCAGGTGCTTCAGCCGGTGGAGGTGTCTCCAGCTCCGGGGCATCGACCAGCGACAGCCCGCCGGGCTGCGGTGCTGTTGGCTGTGCGGCGGCGGGAGGGCTGGCCACAGCGGGTGCCGCTGCGGGTGCAGGGCTATCCGGGCTCAGCATCAGCCAGGGGTCATCCGCCGCCATCGGCGCCGGGGCGGGTGACGGGGCCGGGCTGGCCACAGCTGCAGGCTCGGGCGCCGATGCCTGCGGGGGCTTGCTGGCGGGCATCGCCATCATCCACGGATCATCGGCGCTCTCGGGCAACTGACTGGCCGCAGGGGCAGCGGGTATGGGGGCCGGGCTGGGGGCTGCGACGGGGGCCGGTACAGGTTTGGGGGCGGCTGCCGCTACCGGCTCATCGTCCAGCGTGGCCAGCAGGGTAGGGAAGGCGCCCGCGCCGGGCTTGCCGACGCTGACCACAGGGGCAGGCGCGGGTGCGGTCGCCGCAGGCTCCGGCGCGCTGGTTTCCACGCGCGCATCGGCACCAATACGGGTGAGCGCATGCAGGTATTGCGGCAGCTGCGCCACCGGCAGCGCCTTGCGGATGACCGTTACCTTCCCGGCCAGCAGCTTCTGGGCTTGCTCCGGCGGAATCTTCAGCAGCGCGGCCAAGGCCGGGGCAACCTGCTGAACATCATGCCCCGGCAGCACCTGGCCGGTCAGGGAGAGGGTAACGGTGTCGGACATGGGCGCGTCAGCCGCAGCTAAAAACAGCCATTGTGCCTGAGCCCGCCGCCCGCCTCAATCGGAGATGGACGAAGCGTCAGCTTGCGGGCTTGAACGGTCAGCACGCGACGGATTGCTCGGCAATCGCCAGTCGCACCCGATGCGACCCGCCGGCGGCCAGGGTGAGGCTGTTGTCCAGGGCGTTGCCGTTTTCCACGCACAGCATCTGTGGCCAGTGTGGGCCAACATCAGGGATGTGCTGCTCGGCCGCGGGGCCGGGGTTCCACACGATGGCGCTGTGCAGGCCTTCGCTGCGTAATTGCAGCACGGGCAGGCCGGGGCGGTGCAGGGTGAGTGTATCTGGAGCATTCAGATAGACCCGGTCGAGCAGGCCGTCGATCTGTACCGGGCCTTGCTGTTTTCCGCTTTGCTGGTCGGGCTTGCTGTAGAAGGAACAGCCGTCTAGGCCGTCTACCGTGGCTTGTGCGACCTGCGGCACCGGGAAGTAGCTGTGCAGCGCGTGGCTGGTGGTCAGCGGGCGGTCATCCAGGTTGTGCATGGTCAGCGTCAGCCGCAGGGTTGTACCCAGCTGCATGTGCAGTTCCAGCCGGAAGGCATGAGGCCACAGCGCACGGCTGGTGTCGCTGTCTTGCAGCTGCCAGTGCAGGCTGGCGCCTTGCGGGGTGACTTCGGCCTGCTGCAAGGTCCAGTCCAGCTGGCGGGCGATGCCATGCTGCGGCAGGCTGCTGTCGTGCGGATGAGCGCCAAACCACGGCCAGCACAGCGGAATGCCGCCACGTATGGCCTTGCCGCGCTGAAAGCGTGCCAGCGGGGATAGCCACAGCATGGGCGATTGGCCATGTGCTTGGTATTGCAGCAGTTGCGCGCCCTGGCGGGCAATCAGCGCTTGGCCGAAGGGGGCGTCGATCTGCAGCAGATCCAGCTCATCGCGTTGCTGCCACTGGCTATAGTCTGGGGTGAGGGTCATCGGGTGGTCTCGTTCGGCGGCGCACACAGCATCTGTACGCCGCAGGCTTGCAGGGTGTCGTCGGGCTGATCGGTGACCAGCACATCAATTTGGTTCAGTTCGCTGACAAAATAGGGCGCCAGCTGGTGGAATTTGCTGTGGTCGGCCAGCAAGGCTGTCCGCACCGCGTGCTGGCTCAGCGCACGCTTCCACTGGGCATCCAGCGGGTTGGCCGCAGTCACCCCGGTTTGCGGATGGATGGCGCAGACGCCCACAAAGGCCCAGTCAGCGCGGATGCCCGCCAAGGTCTGCAGGGCGGTTTCGCCAAGGAACACCCGATGCGAGGGTTGCCAGGTGCCGGCCGCCAGAATCAGGGTCACCTGCTCATCGTCGGCAAACAGTTGTGCAATGTCCAGCGAGTTGGTCAGCACTGTCAGCGGGCGGACTTTCAGATGCTGCGCCAGCGCCAGCTGGGTTGATCCTGCATCGAGCAGCACCACCTGCCCGGCTTCCACCAGCTGTGCTGCACGCTGGCCGATGCGGGTTTTGCTGTCGCTGAGGATTTGTGTGCGGGTTTGCCAGGGCAGGTGCGGGATGTCCAGCAGCACCGCGCCACCATGCGCCTTTTGCAGATAGCCCTCGCTTGCCAGCGCGCGCAGGTCACGCCGTACCGTATCTTCGGATACGGTCAGCCGGGCGGCCAGATCGGCCACCGTCACCCGCCCCTGGGCTTTCAGCTCGCTGAGGATGTGTTGTCGGCGTTCTTCGGTAAACATGCGCCCCAGTATAGCGGTAAACCAGCGTACTTGTGAGCGTGCTTGCATTGTACGTTCCGATATTTGCTGTTTTGTGCCGATATGTGCATAATTGAGTCAGCGTGTGGCTGGAGAAGAGAATCATGCAACTAGCCTATACCTGCTTGTGGGTGCGAGACCTGTCGCGGATGAGCAGCTTTTACCAGAGCAACTTTCAGGCCAGCGCCAGTGAGCGCCGCTGCGAGCTATGGGGCGCAGTGGAAAGCACTTGCCTGCTGTTTGAAAACGGAGCCTCGCTCAAGCTGCTGCAGGCGCGCGCAGACCAGGCACTGCCAGCGCAAGGCAGCTTTGCGGTTGGCGCGGGCCGTGCGGCGGATGTGGATCGCCTGACCGAGCAGCTGGCCGCCAAGGGATGCACCATTCTGGCCGAGCCCAGGCTCAGTGTGGATGGATACTATGAAAGCGTAGTGACGGACCCGGAAGGGAACCCGGTTATCATTACCATTTAATGGGTCTCAACGCTTGGGATCTGAAAGGAAGGGTCATGAACCTGATCGACGGCATTGGCTTGGTGGCGGCCTGCTGCACCACCTTCGCCTTCTTGCCGCAGGCGCTCAAAGTCTGGCGTGATCGTTCGGCACGGGACATTTCGCTGGCCACCTACCTGCTGCTGGTGATGGGCATTGCCTTGTGGCTCTGGTATGGTCTGCTGATCCAGTCCCTGCCGGTCATTCTGGCGAACGCCTGCTCGCTGCTGCTGGCGGGCTCGGTGCTGGTGATGAAGTGGCGCTTTGACCGCATGCCTGCCCTGCACCACATCAAGGCAAACTGCACCCAGGCGGGGCGTTGATCCCGCCTGCCGCCTGCGGAACCTGTCCATCGCCTGCCGCTCGAAGGGGGGCGTAGAGAACAACTTTGGCATGCGCATTTACACTCAGTAAACTCCGCTTCCTTAGCTGTATTCTCTTTGTCCTCCCCTCGTTCGCGAGACGATAAACAGCTTCTGATGAGCGGGACAGCACAGCTCCCGCTCTCGAAAGGCGAATGCATGAAGGCGTATGTTTGTGAACGCTATGGCGCACCGGAAGTTCTCACCGTGCAGGAGCGCCCACAGCCGGTGCCGCAGGACCGGGAGGTCCTGATCAAGGTGCATGCCACCACCGTGAACTCCGGCGATTGCCGGATACGGGCGCTCAACGCCCCCTATGGTTTCCGTTTCATGATGCGGCTGGTGCTGGGCTTTCGCAAACCTCGCCAGCCGGTGCTGGGTACCGAGCTGGCAGGCGAGGTGGTGGCGGTGGGCAAAGCCGTGCAACGTTTTGCGGTTGGGGATCGGGTATTGGCCTTTACCAGCATGGCCATGGGCTGCCATGCGGAGTACCGCTGCTTGCCGGAGGACGGCAAGCTCATGCCGATTCCGGCAGGGCTCAGCGATGCTGAAGCGGCGTCGCTCTGCTTTGGTGGCCTTACAGCCTTGAGTTTCTTGCGTCGGGGACGGCTGCAGCCGGGGGAGCGTATCCTGATCAATGGCGCTGCCGGCACGGTGGGCAGCGCGCTGGTGCAGCTGGCCCGTCATCAAGGGGGCGAAGTGACGGCCGTGTGCAGTACCACCAATGTCGAGCGGATGTACGCACTGGGTGCGGCGCAGGTGATCGACTATACCCGTGAAGACTTCACCCAGCGTGGCGAGCGCTGGGACGTGATCGCCGACACCGTCGGTAATGCACCGTACCGTCGCAGCAAATCGGCGCTGAATGACGGTGGCCGCCTGCTGCTGGTGCTGGCCAGCCTGCCCGACATGCTGCCCGCACCCTGGGTTGCGCTGACCACCCGCCATCGCATCATCGCCGGGCCGGTTTCGGACTGTGTGGCGGACCTGCACATCCTGGTCGAGCTGGCCCAGGCGGGCGTTTACCGGCCTGAAATTGACCGTTGCTACCCATTTGAGCAGATGATCGACGCGCATCGCTATGTCGATGGCGGCCACAAGCGGGGCAGCGTGGTGATCGAGCTGCTGCCGGACTGACGGGTGTACTGCCGCTGACATCGGCCCGACACATGCGGCTGATAGGCTGTGCAGACCGCGTGGCGTGATGATCCCGCGACATGAAACTGACCCGACAAGGACACGTTGTGAAAAGAATGGCACATGGAGGGCTGTTGCTCGCCCTGGTTTGCATGGGCGCCAATGCCGAAGGCTGGTATGCCACCAAGACACCGTATCAGCCGCAGCAGGATGCGGCCAGCTATGAAAAGGCGCCTACTGGTTTTGCCCCGGTGTTCACCGAGCTGGTGGCGCGGCATGGTTCACGCGGGCTCTCCAGCGCCAAGGACGATGTGATGTTGTACGCGCTGTGGCAGCTGGCGCAATCGGAAGGCGCGCTGACCCCGCTGGGGCAGCAGCTAGGGCCGGACCTGATGGCAATGATGAAGGCGAACGCCTTGCTGGGCTGCGGCGTAGCAGACATCAGCAAGCCGGGCTATGGCAACCTCACCGTGCGTGGTCTCCGTGAACATCGCCAGCTGGCCGAGCGTCTGCTACAGCGGCAGGGCGCACTGTTTGCCGCAGCGCTGAAGGACGGTCGAAAGCTGGTGGTGCAGACCTCCGGCGTGGACCGGGCCATCGACAGCTCCCGTTCCTTTACCCGCTCGCTGGCAGAACGCTTGCCAGCGCTACAGTCCTTGATGGTGCCCGCACCCGCCTTGACCGGCTACCCGGCGGACAAAGCGGCGGCGCAGCCGGAAGGGGTGAACCGCTTCCAGCTGTACTTCCACCGCCTCAAGGCCGATACCGATCTGGTCACAGACAGTAGCGACCCCAACTACGCGGTGTATCAGGACAGCCTCGCCATCCAGCGCTACCAGAAAAGTGCGGAAGCCAAGGATGCTGTTGAAGCCTCCCGCAAGGACCCCGCGCTGAAAGCCGCAGCCCGCGCGGTGGTGGCGCAGTTGTTCAGCCCGGAATTTGTCGAGCGCATCGACAGCGGCAAGCTGTCGTTGAGCTTGGGCAGCTTCGCATTCAATAGTGAGGATCAGCGTTGCAGTGGGACCGCCGGTAGCGGCGGCAAGCGCAAGGTGGATGATACGCTGGAGGTAGCGCAGGCGCTGTATGGGCTCTACCAGATTGAGCCCGCGTTCGAGACCACACTGGAAGCCGCGTTCAGCCGCTACCTACAGCCGGAGCAGGCCCGCCTGCTGGCGGCGGCTTCGGATGCCGAGGATTTCTATCTGAGTGGCCCGTCCACCGTGGCCTCGGCCAAAGTCACCTCGCGCATGGCCAATGGCCTGCTGCAGGATTTTTTCCGTGAGGTGGATGTGGTGGAACAAGGCAAACTGGACCATGCCGCCAAGCTGCGCTTTGCCCATGCGGAAATCATCATGCCGTTCGCCACCCGCTTGGGGCTGGCCGGGGTGGATGCGCCAGTGGCTGAGGGACAACGCTACCGCTACGAGAGCAACCCGTGGCGCGGCCAGACCGTTTCACCGATGGCCGCCAATGTGCAATGGGATGTCTGGCGCAACCCGCAAGGCCAGCTGCTGGTGAAGATGCTGTACAACGAGAAGGAAACCGCCTTCAAGCCATCGTGCGACAGTGCAAGGCAAGCCAAAGGCAGTTTCTTCTACGACTACAGCAAGCTGAAAGCCTGCTACGCCGATACGCTGGCGGAGACGACGGTCCGTTAAGGGCTTACGTCGGGAACAAGACCGCTGCCTGCTCAGCCCGGCAGGCAGCAGCGTTCACTTGTTGACCAGCGGGCGGCCTGCCGCCTGCCAGCTGTCGATGCCGCCGCACAGGAAGCGGGCATCCACCCCTCGCGCACGCAAGCGCAGTGCTGTGGAGCGGCCGACTTCGTGGCCATAGATGCAATAGACTGTCACCGCCTGGCCGAGTTGCAGCGCTGCCGCCCACTCATCGACCCGCGCCGGATCTTGCCAGCGCGCTCCGGGCAGCATGTGGGCAGACTGCTGGAAGGGCCCGGCTCGGCGTACGTCCAGGATGGTGCTGTCGCCCAATGCCTCGGGTGCCACCTCGTAGCCTTCACTGCAGGCGTGTATCGCATGCTGGTAGCGCTGGTAGAGTTTGTCCCAGTCGATCTGCTGCATGAAGGCGTCGACATAGGCCCCGGCGTTGGCGCCGAAATCCAGATGGTAGGCGTGCTCGTACATGTCCAGCGCCAGCAGCGGCAGGCTGCCCGCCAGCAGCTGGGTATGGTCGCTGGCCCATTGGTTGATGAGCCGTGCACTGCGCGGATCAAAGGCGAGAATCACCCAGCCGGAGCTGCCGCCCAGCGCCTTGCCCATCGCCGCGAACTCTTGCTGCCACTGCTCAACGCTGCCAAAGCTGGCCGACAGCGCCAGTGCCATGGCCGGGACCATCGGCTCCGGGGCCGGGTGCAGGCTGTCGAAATACAGCTCGTGCAGCGTCACGGAATTGCTGGCGATCAGCTCTTCGCGTTTTAGGCCGTTGATATGGTAATTGGCCTGCCCGCTCAGCGGCTGGGCAGCCAGCTCGCTGCGCAGCGCGTTCAGGCGTTTCAGTGCGCCTTGGTAGTTGTTGCTATGGTGGCTGTTCAGCAAACGCTCAGACAAGTTCGGCATTTGCGCGGGATCAAAGGGAAGAGGGCGAGGCAGCAAGTTCATGGCCAGTATCCGGTGACAGTTAAGGGTGCAACAGGGTCTGGATCAGCAGCCCGGCCAGCGCCGAGGCGATGATCACTTCGATCACATTGCGTTTGAAATAGAGCAGGGCCACCCCCGCCGCCAGTGCCAGCAGCGCGGCGGCCCATTCAAAGCCGCCTTGCCAGCCTGTGGGCCACAGCAGGTGCCAGGCGAAGAACAGCGCCAGATTGAGGATGACGCCGACCACCGCTGCGGTAATGGCGGTCAGCGGCGCGGTGAGCGACAGCGTATGGTGGCTGCGCTCCACCAGTGGCCCGCCGGCCAGAATGAACAGGAAGGAGGGCAGGAAGGTAAACCAGGTCACCAGCGAAGCGGCCACCACCCCAGCCAGCAGCAGCGCGTCCGGCCCGAACAGCGCCTTGCCATAGCCACCCAGGAAACCAACGAAGGCCACTACCATGATCAAGGGGCCGGGCGTGGTTTCCCCCAAGGCCAGCCCGTCCATCATCTGTCCGGAGCTCAGCCAGCCGTAATGACCGACTGCACCCTGAAACACATAGGGCAGCACCGCGTAAGCACCGCCAAAGGTTAGCAGCGCCGCCTTGGTGAAGAACCAGCCCATTTGCGTCAGCGTATGGGTCCAGCCGTAGTACTGATATAGCGCGGCCATCGGCAGCAGCCACAGCAGCAGGCCGACCACGATCACCGACGCCAGACGTGACCAGCGGAACTGCGCATGCGGTGGGGTGGGGGTGTGGTCGTCGATCAAGGCCGGGCGATGCGTGCCGCTGGCCTTGCCATGCCCGCCACCGGTGGCGAATTGCGCCGGCGCGATGCGCCCGCCGACATAACCGATGGCGGCGGCGCAAGCCACGATCAGCGGGAAAGGCAGCCCGGCGGCAAAGATGGCGAGAAAGGCCGCGCTGGCAATGCTCCACAGCCAGGGGTTGCGCAAGGTGCGGCTGCCCACCCGCCAGGCGGCTTGTAGCACCAGTGCGGTGACCGCAGGCTTGATGCCCCAGAACAGCCCGGCGACGATGGCGGTATGTCCCAGCGCCACATACAGCCAGGAGAGGGCAATCAGGATCAGCAGCGAGGGCAGCACGAACAGCGCCCCGGCGACGATGCCGCCCGGCACCCGGTGCATCAGCCAGCCCAGATAGGTGGCCAGCTGTTGCGCCTCCGGCCCCGGCAGCAGCATGCAGTAGTTCAGCGCGTGCAGGAAGCGCCGCTCGGAGATCCAGCGCCGTTTGTCCACCAGCTCCTGATGCATCAGTGCAATCTGGCCCGCCGGGCCGCCAAAGCTGATGAAACCCAGCTTCAGCCAGAACAGCAGGGCTTGCCAGAAGGAGACGGGCGGTGGCGGGGTGTCATCGGGTAAGGCTGGGGTGTTCATGCGGCAGGGGTATCCTGGCTAAAGTGGGTCAACAGGCCATCCAGCACCGCCGAGGCGGCAGCCAGCAAGGCATCGTCATCGGTCAATTGGGCGCGCAGCCCGGCGAGAATGCCTTCCAGACCGGGGGCTTCCGGTGGCATGGCACCACCGGCATCCAGACTGTGCACCACGGCAGCGAGGCGCAGCAGGGCGGGCTGCTGCAGGCCAAAGCTGCTGAGCAACACTTCGAACGTCACCTGCTTGCCGACATGGCTGAAGGTGGCGCCGTCAAAGTCGTAGCCCAGTGCATCCGGCGGGCAATCGGCGGGGCTCGCCAGCCACAGCAGCGTGGCGTGCGGGTCGATGAAGCGGCGGATCAGCCAGGCGCTGGCCAGCCGGTCCACCCACGGCCGCTGGCGGGTGGCCCACACCCGGCCCTGATAATCGGCCAGTAACAGACGGGGAATGTCGCCACCTTGCGGCTGTGGCTCGTCCGGCGACAGCGCACGGGCGCAGGCCAGCTCCAGCTCGCGCAGCGTAGTTTCGCAAAGCTGCTGCGGCTCAGCCGGGAAGAAGTCGATCTCGGCCAGCGCCATATGCGCCTTGCGCAGCTTGCGCGTGTGCCGCTGCACCTGCGGCAGGGTATCCGGCGTCAGTGTTTGTCGCAGCTGGCGAATCTCGGCGCGCAGCGCGCTGAATTCGGCGCTACGGTCAAACAGCGGGATGAAGTCCTCGTCTTCTTCCGAGCGCAGCGTCAGCAAGTGGGCGCTGCCGCCGCCTTCACGCACCTCATGCGCCAGCTTGGCCAGGGTGTCGAGGCAGGGTGGCCGGGCAGGCATCAGGTAGACGCCATCGCGCAGCACCGCTGCGCCGGATGCCTTGAGCGCGCGCCACGCCCGCTGGCGCAGGGTGGCGTTCTCAGTAGGCAGGGTGGTAATCAAGCTGAGCCAATTTTCCATGATGCTATTTCTACATATTTGTAGATGTATTGTCAAATTTTGTTGATGGTGTGACAGCGTAAGCCATAGAAAAGCCCACCCTGTGCAAACAGGGTGGGCTGAGACATTGCTGAAGCGGCGGTTCAGGCGGGTTGCAGCTGCTTACTGAACAGTACCGCGTTGTTGAGGTCTTTCAGGGAGACCGTCATCGCCTTGCTCTTCGGGTCGATGTCCACCTGCCCGAAGAACTGCAAACCGGCCAGCGGTGAGGTGTTCGGCTCCTTCGGGGCTTGCTGGAACACCACCTCGATGCCAAAGGTACGGTCAATGGCGTTCGGGCCAAAGCTGCCTGCGTTCAAGGGGCCGGACACAAACTCCCAGAACGGGTCAAAGTCGCCAATCTGTGCGCGGTTGGGGTGGTAGTGGTGGGCGGCGGTGTAGTGCACGTCGGCAGTGAACCACACCACATTGTGGATGCGCTGCTTCTTCAGCTCGCGCAGCAGCCAGGCGATTTCCTGCTCGCGGCCTTTCGGGCTGCCGTCTTCACCGTTGGCGATGGCTTCCCAGCGTGCGGTGCCGTCGGCCAGTTTGCCATCCGGCACATGCAGGCCGATCGGCATATCGGCCATGATGGCCTTCCAGGTGGCCTTGGAGCGCTTCAGGCCGTCCAGCAGCCACTTGAGCTGGGTTTCGCCCATGAAGTCGCTGTCGTGGTCACGGCTGGTTTGCAGGTTGGCACTGTTAGGGCCGCGATAGCTGCGCATGTCCACCACAAACACGTCCAGCAGCGGGCCGTGGCTGAACTGGCGATAGATGCGCTCCGGCTCGCTGGCGTCCGCCGGGCGCAGCGGGGCGTATTCCAGAAAAGCGCGGGTGGCGCGGGCCTGCAGCACGCCGACGTTCTTTTCCTGATAGCGCTTGTCGCCGCTCAGGTCCTTGCTGTCGGACCAGTTGTTGGTCACTTCGTGGTCGTCCCACTGCCAGATTTGCGGCACTTCGCTGGCAAAGCGGCGCACATTGGCATCCATCATGTTGTAGCGGTAGCGACCGCGATACTCGTTCAGCGTCTCGGCCACCTTGCTGACTTCTTCTGTCACCAGATTGCGCCAGATGCGGCCTTCTTCCACCTTGCGCTCGGCCTCGATCGGGCCATCAGCGTAGATGGTGTCGCCACAGTGCATGAAGAAATCCGGGTGCTGCTGGCGCATGGTTTCATAGATGCGCATGCCACCCCATTCCGGGTTGATGCCATAGCCTTGACCGGCGGTATCGCCCGACCAGACAAAGCGCACCGGGCGCGCAGCCATGCCCGGCGTGAAGAAACGGCCCACCACTGGCTCAGACAGGGTACGGCCGGTACCGGCATCCTGATAGCTCACCCGCACAAAATGCTGCTGCCCGGCGGGCAGACCGCTCAGGTCCACCCGGCTGGTGAAATCCGTCGCTTCCGTAGCCCACGGGCCCACCATGCGGTGCGGGTTGGCAAAGCGCTCGCTGGTATCCCACTCCAGAATCATGCGGGCGGTACGGTCAGACCTGGCCCAGATCAGGGCCCGGTTGGCGGTGACATCGCCAATCTGGATGCCGGAGGGCAGGGTGGGGCGCACGGCATCCGAGCCGACAATGGCCGGGGCGGCCAGCAGGCGGGTGGCGGGCAACACCAGTGCACTGCCCGCCAGTGAAGATTGCAGAAAACGACGACGATCCATGACACACACTCCAGAGTCAACAAGTCGCCGCGCAGTATGCGGGCTGGCTGTGACACGGGCATGATGAAGGCATGACGCCGGTGTGTCGCGACAGTGACAACAGGGGCTAAGAACCTGTTTATGCTCTGCTGCACGACGGCGATACGGCGTTGAAAACCACTTCGGAATGCTCATTTACACCCAGTAAACTCCGCTTCCTCAGTCGTTTTCGCCTTGTCTCACCCTCGCTCGCGAGACCCTAAACAGGTTCTAAGGCGTGCTGGTTATCTCCTCGACCGCTGCCCGCGCCATGCCGCTATCACTGTGGCCCACGCCGGGCACGGTGCGCAGCCGCCAGTGGAACGGCACCGCACGCTGCTGCGCCTGCTGCCGGGCCAGCTGGAAGAAGTATTGCCCGCGCAGCAAGCGATTCGGCCCTTGTGCCTCAGCCTCGGCCTCCTTCGGCAAGTGCGGGTGATGCGGATCGGTGTCCTCCTCCCCCAATAGCACCAGCAGTGGCTGCGCCAGCGCCGCGGTTAACTGGCCTTCATCAACCCGCGCCGGGTCCAGCGCCCACGGAAAGCCGGGCTGGCTCCCTGCAGGAAAACGCGGCAAGGTATAGGCCCCGGCATTGGCCGCGATCGCTAGCGCCACCCGTGGATGCGGCATGAACAACATGAAACGGTGTACAAACTGCGCCCCGGCAGAATGGCCGTACAGGTAATACTGCGCGGTCTGCAGCGATTCCCGGCTACGGATCAGGTCAAACAGGTGCTCAATGCTGGCAAAGCTCCAGCGCGCCGGGTCGGCATGATGGACGCCGCCAAACTGATAATCCGCTTCCCGATAGTAGGTCTTGGCAAACTCCGGCACGATCAGCAGGAAATGATGGCGCTGGGCATAGTCCGCCCAGTGGTCGCGATAGGTTTCACCGTTGCGCAGGGTGCCATGCATCACGAATACCACCTTGCTGTCCGGCCGCAAGCTGGCCGGGCGGTAATACCAGACGGTGATGGGCTTGTCCGGATGACCAGCATCACGGTACTCAAACTGACCCTTGCCCACCGCCAGTGGCTGCGCAGCACACGCCAGCGCCAGCCCGCCCCCCTGCAGCAGGAGGGCGAGGCGGTGCACGATCCGGTAATACAGTAGAAACATGATCAACCTTCACTGAGAGGCAAGCTGCCCTTGCAGGGTGTGGGCGGCAAGCGGCATCATGAGCGTACAGAGAGGCCATGCGGGCAGCATGGCCTCACCAAAACATTGAAGACGAGGACAATACGATGCCTGATCCCGCTTGGGAAGCCGTACAAAAAGAACGTTGGCAAGCCTTTGCCGCCCTGCATGCGGTGCCGGACTGGCTGCAACGCTGCGCACAAGCGCAGTTCAGCGACTGGCAGGAACTCTATCCCGGCTGCTGGTTTGAAACCCACAATCAGGATTTCATACCGGAGCAGCTAGAGGTCGCCTGCCTGATGTACCTCACCCCGCCGTGGCAAGAGCCGAATGATCGTGAGGACTGGTTTGAAGCGCAGGAATCCATCATCGTCGGCGTCTGGCTGCGTGATGGCGCCACACTGACCACCGGCCCGGTGCTGGCCTTCGGCTGGGCCAGCAACCATGATGACCCGGATACCAGCTCGCCTACCGGCATCTACATTCTGGCAGAGAATCTGGACGGCCTGCAGGCCCTGCTAAGCAGCGGCGCACTCTGGTGCAATGTGGAAGATGCCTCCGGCAACAACTGGCAGCAGACACCAGACGAAGCCGCCGGGCGCGCCTTTGCCCAACGGATCGACCTCGCCGTCGCCGACCCCGCCACCGCCCTCGAACGCGCCCACGCCGCCCACCGCCAATGGCGCGATGAGCTGGAAGCGGTGTTTGAGGAGGGGTGAGTGAGGGGGGCTGGAGTTGGTCGTGCTGGTGAGATCAGCTGCTTATCCGAACGGAGCGATCAGTCAATGCAGTAAGCGGTGCGCGGTATCATTCAGCAAGTGGCGTGGCAACCCGCTGACGGAAGCTGCGCGGCAGCTATGACTGGGTAATTCTAGTCACTGGAGTACCGTGTACTGGCTCCAGTCGGTCTGCACATAAGGGCCGACGGTGCTTAAACTAAAGCTGAAATAGAAGCTTAAGAATATTAGCGGTAAGTCTGATGCTTTTCATTTCGTGCATGAAAAAAATGGTGAGTTAATTTCCATCGAAGAAAATAAAATAAGTGAGATTATTTTTAAGTTAATTAATTTGATGGAGTGAGAATAAATGGTGGCATAAAAAATGGCCCATAGTTATTTTTGTAATTTATCCTATATATCATTGAAATGATTGCATGACTGATGACTGATAAAGATTTATTCGAAGAGGCGATTGAAAGTGATAACATAACACTATTCATTGAGCATTATGAAGACGTGTTTGGTCAGGAGAAGACTACGAAGGCTGTTAACCTATTCATGATATACTTACTTATGCTTTACTATGACATTCTTTCAGATCACTCTAGAAATTGCATTCAATCTATGATTGGTTATTTAAAGGGTGATGTAAGTAAAGAGACTATCGAGAAAGAGGCGGAGTGCTTTGATAGCCTGCATCCAACAAAAATATGGCTTGACCCAGACTTTTGTGATGAGGATCGCTTGAATGGTGCCACTTCTGGAATGATGAGAGTGAAGCCTTACGTGGGCTTTGATGAGCGTGAACGAGCTTATTTTTTTTCAGAATTACTAATGGACGTTAGAGATTATAGACATCTTGTTCCTGTCTTGATGCGGTATCTATATAACTTAAATGGCGATGTGAGGTTTGAACGGGTTGAAGGAATCAATGCGACCATTGACTAAAAAGGTTGGTTTTGACCTGTGAACTTCTGGCTAAAGTCAAGAGTTTTGGCTAACATTTTCTTGCTTCTGAATCAGTTTACATGTGTCATGCCCTGACTAAGCGTGTGGTGTTATATAGTTCAGCGACTACGCGCTGTTAATTAATAAATATATGTTCATCAACGGTGTGCTACTTATGTTCTTCAGGTTTATGGTTTCGAAATGGAAGCTTCTCATACAAGGCGTAGTAGCCAAAAAGATAAGCGCTATAGGGTAGGGAAATCAGAGTAAATAGCGTCATACTCAGGCTGGCTTGCCCTGAAATGACCTGTGGCAGAAAAACGATCAGTAATGAAATTGCTGATATTGAAAATATCATGCACAGGATTCTTTTCATGCCACCCTTTCATTGATGCTTTTCTCTAGCAGATGCTAAAAGATTTTGGAGCAGTTGACTGAAGCGACGGCTCCCACACACTCCTAATCGTCACGCTCATTAAACCCTCATCCCTTTAATCGCTGGTGAACATGTGGGCGGCAGGTTATGTGACCAATATACCCAAAAAAACAGGCGGGACATGCCCGCCTGTTCTTTGTGACCGGAAGCGGTCGGTTTAGCCCAGCAGGTGGGCGACGCCGGCGCGTTCTTCTTCCAGCTCAGCCAGGGTGAAGTTCATCCGTTCGCGGCTGAATTCGTCGATTTCCAGGCCGGTGATGCGGGTGTATTCGCCGTTCTCGCAGGTGACCGGAACGCCGTAGATCACGCCTTCCGGAATGCCGTAGCTGCCGTCGGACGGTACGCCCATGGTGACCCACTTGCCGTTGGTACCCAGCACCCAGTCGCGGATGTGGTCAACCGCGGCGTTGGCGGCGGAGGCGGCGGAGGAGAGGCCGCGGGCTTCGATGATGGCGGCGCCACGCTTGCCAACGGTCGGCAGGAAGGTGGTGCGGTTCCATTCTTCGTCGTTGATCAGGGTCTTCAGGCTGTCACCCCCCACGGTGGCGAAGCGGTAGTCCGGGTACATGGTCGGGCTGTGGTTGCCCCAGACCACCAGCTTGTCGATGCTGCTGACGGCTTTGCCGGATTTGGCGGCCAGTTGCGACAGGGCACGGTTGTGGTCCAGACGCAGCATGGCGGTGAAGTTCTTGGCCGGCAGGTCCGGTGCGCTCTTCATGGCGATGTAGGCGTTGGTGTTGGCCGGGTTGCCCACCACCAGTACCTTCACATTGCGGCTGGCTACGGCGTTCAGTGCGGCGCCTTGCACGGTGAAGATCTTGGCGTTTTCCTGCAGCAGGTCCTTGCGTTCCATGCCGGGGCCGCGCGGGCGGGCGCCGACCAGCAGGGCGATGTCGGCATCCTTGAAGGCTACCATTGGGTCGTCGGTTGCCACCACACCGGCCAGCAGCGGGAAGGCGCAGTCGTCCAGCTCCATGATCACGCCCTTGAGGGCTTGCTGGGCTTTCTCGTGTGCCACTTCCAGCAATTGCAGGATGACCGGCTGGTCCTTGCCCAGCATTTCGCCACTGGCGATACGGAACAGCAGGCTGTAGCCGATCTGACCGGCTGCGCCGGTTACGGCAACACGTACGGGTGCTTTCATGGTGTGGGCTCCAACGTCTGGTTGTTTCACAGGGACGGCGCGAAACCAGGCTGACGCTTGCTGCACGACAGCACGGCGGCGTTTGTCCATGCATGGACTATTCAGATTATAGGTGTGCGCGTGATCAACCGGTTGGCCAGCGGACCGGTGGGCCGGTTTATCGTGCGCTGCAATATGCGTCGGGCAGTGTAGCACGGCACACGGTTTTTTGACGATAGCAGATGAGGTGGATTTGTGCTTGACCTTGATCAAGTCATGTGTCTTATATAAGACATGTATGGACAGGGGGAGGGGGCAATGGTAAAAAGGCAGCCAGTATGAGTTCACCACGTCCGGTTTTTCAGCCTTTGTATCTGCAGGTGAAGCGCTACCTGATGGAGGCGGTGTCTGCAGGCGAGTGGCTGGCGGATGAATCGCTGCCGAGCGAGTACACGCTGGCGGACCGTTTTCAGGTGAGCCAGGGCACGGTGCGCAAGGCGCTGGATGCGCTGGTGGCAGAAGGCTTGCTGCTGCGCCGACAGGGGGTAGGTACCTTTGTGGCGGCGTGGCCGGATGAATGGCAGTGGTCTGCGCTGTGCGCCAGTGGTAGTGATGGCCTGGCCGCGCCGGAGCGGGTGGAGCCGGAGCTGCTGAGTTGTGGCCGCGGTGTGGCCAGCGAGCGGGCGTCGGACATGCTGCAGTTGCGCCGTAATGCGCCGGTGCGCCTGGTGCGGCGGCAGCTGCGGGTGGCGGGGCGGATGGTGGGGTATGAGGAGTCGGTGCTGGATGCCGAGCGCTTCGACCGGCTGGAGCCGCGCCTGATCAAGCAGTACGCCGGTCAGATGTATCGCCTGTACGCCGCCGAGTTTGGCGTGCGGGTGGGCGGGGTGCAGGAATGGTTTGTGGCAGCCCCGGCGGATGAGGAGCCGTGGTTGCGCTTTCCAGAGCACAGCCCTTTGCTGCGGGTGATGCGGCGGGCGTGTGATCTGGGGGGCTTGCCGGTGGAGTGGCGGCGGATGTGGCTGGATAGCCGTCTGGTGCAGTATCGCCGGCTCTAGAAGGGTGTGCGCGCTGTTGCGTTGCAAGAAAATGTCGCTTGCAGGCTGTAGTCGGTCGGTAGTGGGCTAAATTTTTTGCTAAAATCAGCATGTTGTACGGTTGCCAGCCTTGCGGGGCGGGCGGCGGTACTGCGATGGCGATTGTGGCGGCGGTGCCGTCACGGTCAAGCGTCAATCCGGCGCTGCAACCGGTGCTTCGGTGCAGTGCCGCATCAGGAATCGTGATAATGCAAAAAGTGCGTCCCAAGCACCTCGACCTGACCAAGATCCGGCTACCGTGGCCGGGCAAGGTGTCGATCCTGCATCGCGTCAGCGGTGTGGCCATGTTCCTCGGTTTGCCCTTCCTGCTCTACCTGCTGCAACTCTCGCTCAGCTCCCCCGAAGTCTATGCCTCCTGTAAGCAGTTTCTGACCCATCCGCTGGTCAAGCTGGTGATGCTGGGCTTCATCTGGGCGTTCATGCATCACCTGTGTGCCGGTATCCGCTTTCTGGCGCTGGACCTGCACAAGGGCATCCAGTTGCATACCGCACGTACGACCGCCAAGGCGGTGCTGGTGATCAGCCTGGTGCTGACCGCCGTGTTGGGAGGAGTGTTGCTGTCATGAGCAAGGACAAGATTCTGGTGGGCGCACACTATGGCCTGCGTGACTGGATCATGCAGCGCGCCACAGCGGTGCTGATGATCGTCTACACCATCGCGCTGGTGGTGTTGCTGCTGTCGATTCCGCATACCCATGAGGGCTGGCGCAACCTGTTTGCCCACACCTCGGTGAAGGTGTTCACGCTGGTGACCTATATCGCGCTGCTGCTGCACGCCTGGGTGGGCATCCGTGACCTGTGGATGGATTACGTCAAACCGGTCGGCGTGCGCCTGACCCTGCATGTACTGACCGTGGTGTGGCTGGTGGCCGCGCTGGTGTACGGCATCAATATTCTGTGGAGTGTATAAATGGCCCTGCCGGTAAGAACATTTGATGCAGTCATCGTCGGCGCCGGTGGCGCAGGCATGCGCGCCTCGCTGCAGCTGGCCGAAGCCGGGATGAAGGTGGCCGTGCTGTCCAAGGTGTTCCCCACCCGCTCGCATACTGTGGCGGCGCAGGGCGGGGTGTCCGCCTCGCTGGGCAACTCCGAGCCGGATCACTGGCACTGGCATATGTACGACACCGTGAAGGGGTCGGACTGGCTGGGCGATCAGGATGCCATTGAATTCATGTGCCGCGAAGCACCGAAGGTGGTGGTGGAGCTGGAGCACTTCGGCATGCCGTTTGACCGTAACCCGGACGGCACCATCTATCAGCGCCCGTTTGGCGGCCATATCTCCAATTTCGGCAAGGGTGCCCCGGTGCGCCGCGCCTGTGCGGCGGCTGACCGTACTGGCCACGCCATGCTGCATGCCCTGTATCAGCGCAATGTGCGCGCCAATGCCCAGTTCTTCGTCGAGTGGATGGCGCTGGACATGATCCGCGACAGCGAAGGCAAGGTGCTGGGCGTGATCGCCATGGAAATGGAAACCTCGGAAATCGTGGTGTTCCAGGCCAAGGCCACCCTGTTTGCCACCGGCGGTGCCGGTCGTATCTTCCAGAGTTCTACCAACGCCTTCATCAATACTGGTGACGGCCTCGGCATGGCGGCCCGTGCCGGCATTCCGCTGGAAGACATGGAGTTCTGGCAATTCCACCCGACCGGCGTGGCCGGTGCCGGGGTGCTGATTACCGAAGGCGTGCGTGGCGAAGGCGGCATTCTGCGTAATGCAGCCGGCGAGCGCTTCATGGAGCGCTATGCGCCGTCCGCCAAGGATCTGGCCTCGCGTGACGTGGTGTCGCGCGCCATGGTGACCGAAATCACCGAAGGCCGTGGCTGTGGCTCCGGCAAGGACCACGTGCTGCTGGACATCACCCACCTTGACCCGGAAGTGATCAAGTCCAAGCTGCCGGGCATCCGTGAAATCTCCATCAAGTTCGCTGGTGTCGACCCGATCAAGGCGCCGATTCCGGTGGTGCCGACCTGCCACTACCAGATGGGCGGCGTGCCGACCAACTATCGTGGCGAAGTGGTGGTGAACGGTGCCGTGGTGCCGGGCTTCTATGCCGCCGGTGAAGTGGCCTGTGCCTCGGTGCACGGCGCCAACCGTCTGGGTACCAACTCGCTGCTGGACTTGCTGGTGTTCGGCAAGAGCGCGGGCAACTCGCTGATCGACTACGTGCGTAGTGAAGTGAAATCGCTGCCGCCGCTGCCGCAAAGCGAGATCGACCGTGCCGTGGCGCGCGTTGAACGGCTGAATAGCCAGAAGAATGGCGTGGAAGTGAACGACGCTCGTGCTGCCATGCAAAAGACCATGCAGGCCCACTGCGGCGTGTTCCGCTTCAAGGACAAGCTGGCCGAAGGCGTGGAGAAGATTCTGGAAGTGGAGCAGATGGTGCTGCAGACCCAGATCCACGACAGCTCCAAGGTGTTCAACACCGCCCGTATCGAAGCACTGGAACTGGACAACCTGATCGAAGTGGCCAAGTCCACCATGATCTCGGCCAATGCGCGTACCGAATCGCGCGGTGCCCACGTTCGTGATGATGCGGCCGATACGCCGGAAACGCCGAATGGTCGCGATGACACGAACTGGCTGAAGCACACCCTGTGGTTCCGTGATGGCAACCGCCTGGAATACAAGCCGGTCAACATGAAGCCGCTGACCGTTGACACCATCGAACTGCAAACCCGTTCCTACTAAAAGGGCGTGCTGATGACTACCCGCACCATTCAATTCCGCATTTACCGCTACGATCCGGACAAGGATCAGCAACCCTACATGCAGGACATGACGGTTGAGCTGGACGACATCGAGAAGAAACTGCTCGACGCCATCGTCAAGCTGAAGATTCAGGACGATACCCTGAGCTTCCGCCGTTCCTGCCGTGAAGGCGTGTGTGGCTCCGACGCCATGAACATCAACGGTCGCAACGGGCTGGCCTGTATTACCGATGTGGACACGCTGAAGCAACCGATCGAGCTGCGCCCGCTGCCGGGGCTGCCGGTGATCCGCGACCTGATCGTGGACATGACCCAGTTCTTCAAGCAGTACAACTCGATCAAGCCTTACCTGATCAACAACGATCCGGTGCCGGAGAAAGAGCGTCTGCAATCGCCGGAAGAGCGCGACAAGCTGAACGGCCTGTATGAGTGCATTTTGTGCGCCTGCTGCTCCACCTCCTGCCCGTCGTTCTGGTGGAACCCGGACAAGTTTGTCGGCCCGGCGGGCCTGCTGGCCGCCTACCGCTTCCTGGCCGACAGCCGCGATCAGGCCGGTAACGAGCGTCTGGACAATCTGGAAGACCCGTACCGCCTGTTCCGTTGCCACACCATCATGAACTGTGTCGATGTCTGTCCGAAGGAGCTGAACCCGACCTTCGCCATCGGCAAGATCAAGGAAATGATGGTCAAGCGCGCGGTCTGATGCCCGGTGGCCGCAAGGCCACTGGCACAAACCCGACTTGCCATCCATAAAGAAGCACAGATGAGCGATTTTGACCGCATACGCTGGCGTTCACGCCGCGGGCTGCTGGAACTGGACCTGATCCTGGACCGCTTCCTCGCCCAGCAGTGGCATACCCTGCCCGCCGAGCAGCAGATGGCCTATCAGGAGATTTTGCTGCTGCCCGACAATGATTTGCTGGACATGGTCAATCGCCGGGCCGACACCGATGTGGAACATTGGTTGCCGGTCATCGAACGGTTGCGCAACGCCTGACCGCAGCAACCGCAGCAAGCCCCGGCTGATCGACCGGGGGGACGGACGGAGAGATACCGGCGGCCCGGCAAAAACGGACTACCGGCAGACACACTATAACAAAACGGGGCTACCCGAACAGTCGATAACCTCGTTCACCGGGCGAAGTGGCCCGGTCGAGCGTCCCAGTGGAGCAGAACATGGAAAACGGCAGTGTGAAACTGAATTACGGCGACGGTCAGAGCATCGACCTGCCGGTCCTCAAAGGCACCTTGGGTCCGGACGTGGTGGATATCCGCACGCTGGGCAAGACCGGCATGTTTACCTACGACCCCGGCTTCCTGGCCACCGCCAGCTGCGAGTCCAAGATCACCTTCATCGACGGTGACCAGGGCCTGCTGTACTACCGTGGCTACCCGATCGAGCAACTGGCCGAGAAGAGCGACTACCTCGAAGTCTGCTACCTGCTGCTGAACGGCGAGCTGCCGACCGCAGCGCAGAAGCAGGAGTTCGACCATCTGGTGATGCGCCACAACATGCTGCACGACCAGATCATGTCCTTCTTCAAGGGCTTCCGCCGTGATGCGCACCCGATGGCGGTGATGGTGGGGGTGGTGGGCGCACTGTCCGCCTTCTACCATGATTCGCTGGACATCAATGACGAGCGCCACCGCGAGATTTCGGCCTTCCGCCTGATCGCCAAGCTGCCGACCATTGCCGCGCAAGCCTACCGCTACAACAAGGGCCTGCCGTTCTCCTACCCGAAGGCCGGCCTGACCTACGCCGAGAACTTCCTGCACATGATGTTCTCCACCCCGGTGGCCGAATACAAGGTGAACCCGGTGGCCGCCCGTGCCATGGACCGTATTTTCACGCTGCATGCCGACCATGAGCAGAACGCTTCCACCTCCACTGTGCGCCTGTCCGGCTCCTCCGGTGCCAACCCGTTTGCCTGCATTGCTGCCGGTATCGCCTGCCTGTGGGGCCCGGCACACGGTGGTGCCAACGAGGCCGTGCTGAAGATGCTGAACGAAATCGGCGACGAAGCCCGCATTCCGGAATTCATCGCCCGCGCCAAGGACAAGAACGACGGCTTCAAGCTGATGGGCTTTGGCCACCGCGTGTACAAGAATATGGACCCGCGCGCCAAGATCATGCGCGAAACTTGCCACGAAGTGCTGAACGAACTCGGCCTGCACGACCACAAGTTGTTCAAGCTGGCCATGGCGCTGGAAAAACTGGCGCTGGAAGACGAGTACTTCATCAGCAAGAAGCTGTACCCGAACGTCGATTTCTACTCCGGCATCGTGCTGGCGGCACTGGGTATCCCGGTGTCCATGTTCACCCCGATCTTTGCGTTGTCGCGCACGGTCGGCTGGATCTCGCACTGGGCCGAAATGATTGCCGATCCGGGCCTGAAGATTGGTCGCCCGCGCCAGCTGTACACCGGCGCAGCGCGACGTGACTACGTGTCGCTGGACCAGCGTTGATGCAGCAGGCGGCGCTTTCGCAAGGAAGCGCCGCCTTGCCACTGGCGCGCCGGCGGCGGTAACCCCCTGACCTCAAGTGATGGATACGATGTCAAACGAGATGCAACACCACTGGGACAGCTCCCACCTGTTCGGCAGCAATGCGCCGTTCGTGGAAGAGCTGTACGAGCAATACCTGGCAGACCCGGACAGTGTCGATGACCACTGGCGCGGCCTGTTCGATGGCTGGCAACGCAACCAGCCGGGCGAGCGCGATGTGGCGCATGCCCCGGTGCAACAGTCCTTCGTCGAGCTGGTCAAACGCCCGCGTGTCGCCAGCGGCAGTGCCGATCCGGCCGCCTCGGAAAAGCAACTGCAGGTGCTGCGCCTGATCTCGGCCTATCGTATCCTCGGCAGCCGCCATGCCAAGCTGGACCCGCTGCAGCGCTTTGACCGCGAGCGGATCAAGGAGCTGGAGCTGTCGCACCACGGCCTGTCCGACGCAGACCTGAACCTGACCTTCCACGGCGGCTCGCTGATGGGGCACACCCAGGCCAAGCTGTCCGACATCCTCGGCAAGCTGCGCCAGACCTATACCGGCAGCGTCGGCCTCGAATACATGCACATCACTGACAGCGCCCGCAAGAAATGGGTGCAGGAGTGGTTCGAGTCGCGCGCTTCCACCCCGCGTTTCGGCGCTGAGCAGCGCCGCCGCATCCTCAAGCAGATCACGGCTGCAGAAACGCTGGAAAAGTACCTGCATACCAAGTACGTAGGCCAAAAGCGCTTCTCGCTGGAAGGGGGCGAATCGCTGATTGCCTCACTGGACGAGCTGATCCAGGGCGCAGGCAGCCGTGGCGTGCAGGAAATGGTGATCGGCATGGCCCACCGTGGCCGCCTGAACGTGCTGGTCAACACCCTCGGCAAAGCACCGAAGGACCTGTTCTCCGAATTTGAAGGTCGCCCGACCACCGAGCTGCCGTCGGGTGACGTGAAGTACCACATGGGCTTCTCGGCCGACATCCCGACCCCGGGCGGCCCGATCCACCTGTCGCTGGCGTTCAACCCCTCGCACCTGGAAATCGTCAACCCGGTGGTGGAAGGCTCGGTGCGTGCCCGCCAGCAACGCCGTGGCGACCGGACCGGCGCACAGGTGTTGCCGGTGCTGCTGCATGGTGACTCCGCCTTCATCGGCCTTGGCACCAACCAAGGTACCTTCAACCTGTCGCAAACCCGGGGCTACGGCACCGGTGGCACGGTACACATCGTCATCAACAACCAGGTGGGCTTCACCACCTCGGACACCCGCGATACCCGCTCCACGCTGTATTGCACCGACATCGCCAAGATGATCGAAGCCCCGGTGTTCCACGTGAATGGTGACGATCCGGAAGCGGTGGTGCTGGTCACCCAGGCTGCGCTGGAATACCGCGCCGCCTTCGGCAAGGACGTGGTGATTGATCTGGTGTGCTTCCGCCGCCACGGTCACAACGAGTCGGACGACCCGTATCTGACCCAGCCGATGATGTACAAGAAGATCTCCAAGCACCCCGGCACCCGCAAGCTGTTTGCCGACAAGCTGGCGGCCGAAGGGGTGATTGCAGCAGACGAGGGCGACGCGCTGATCGCCGCCTACCGCGCTGCACTGGACAAGGGCGAGCATGTCGAGCAGACCTCGCTCACCGGTTTCCAGCGCGCGTTTGCCATCGACTTCTCGCAATATTTCGGTACCCACTGGGCGCACCCGACCGACACCACGGTGCCCGCGGCAGACCTCAAGCGCCTGACCGAGAAGCTGACCCGCATGCCGGAAGGCTTCAAGCTGCATCGTACCGTCGAAAAGCTGCTGAACGACCGCAAGGCAATGGTCAACGGCGAGCTGCCGGTGGACTGGGGCATGGCTGAAACGCTGGCCTATGCCTCGCTGCTGGAGTCCGGCTACGGTGTGCGCCTGTCCGGTGAAGATTCGGGCCGTGGCACCTTCAGCCACCGTCACGCGGTGGTGCATGACCAGAACCGCGAAAAGTGGGATACCGGCAGCTTTGTGCCGCTGCGTAACCTCTCCGAGAACCAGGCGCATTTCCTGGTGATTGACTCTATCCTCAACGAAGAAGCGGTGCTGGCCTTTGAATATGGCTATGCCTGCTCCGCACCGGATGAGCTGGTGATCTGGGAAGCGCAGTTCGGCGACTTTGCCAACGGCGCGCAAGTGGTGATCGACCAGTTCATTACCTCCGGCGAAACCAAGTGGGGCCGTCTGTGCGGCCTGACCATGATCCTGCCGCATGGCTACGATGGTCAGGGTCCGGAGCACTCCTCCGCCCGTGTCGAACGTTACCTGCAGCTGTGCGCCGAGCACAATATCCAGGTCATCATGCCGTCCGAAGCCGGCCAGATGTTCCACCTGTTGCGTCGCCAGATGCTGCGTCCGTACCGTAAGCCGCTGGTGATCATGCTGTCCAAGCGCCTGCTGCGCTACAAGGACGCCATGACCCCGATCGAACAGCTGAGCAAGGGTGAATTCCACACCGTGATCGGCGACCAGGGCGGTCTGGATGCCAAGAAGGTGAAGCGCGTGGTGGTGTGTTCCGGTCAGGTGTATTACGACCTGGTCAACGCCCGCAAGGAGCGCAACGTCAAGGACATCGCCATCGTGCGTGTCGAGCAGCTCTACCCGTTCCCGACCGAAGCGCTGCGTGCCGAGCTGGCGCAGTACAGCGCCGCCAAGGAGCTGGTCTGGGTGCAGGAAGAGCCGCGCAACCAGGGCGCCTGGCACCAGATTCGCCACCGGCTGGAAGCCTGCATGTCGCCGCGTCAGACCCTGTCTTACGCCGGTCGCGATTCCTCCGCTTCGCCTGCCGTGGGCTATATGAGCAAGCATACTGCACAGCTGAAGGCCTTCCTCGACACGGCCATGACGCTGGGTAAATAACGTTCGGGTGAAGGGTGGCGGTACGCCACCCTTGTCCACTTTTGAAAGAAGGATGCATCCCATGATCATCGATGTAAAAGTGCCGCAACTGCCGGAGTCCGTGTCTGAAGCCACCCTGCTGGCCTGGCACAAGAAAGAAGGCGAGTTTGTCGCCCGTGACGAAAACCTGATCGACGTGGAAACCGACAAGGTGGTGCTGGAACTGCCTGCACCGCAGGCCGGCAAGCTGGTCAAGATCATCAAGGGTGATGGTTCGGTGTGTGGCAGCCAGGAAGTGATTGCCCAGATCGACACCGCTGCCGTGCAAGGTGAAGCCGCCCCGGCTGCCGCTGCTGCTGCACCGGCAGCAGCACCTGCGGCCGCCAGTACCGCTGCCGCCATGCCGTCCGCCAAGAAGCTGGCCGCAGAAACCGGCGTGAACCTGGATAACGTACAAGGCTCTGGTCGCGGTGGCCGTGTGCTGAAGGAAGACGTGCAGGCCGCTGCCGCCAAGCCCGCTGCAGCGGCTGCGCCTGCGGCCCCTGCGGTGATTGCCGACCTGTCCGGCCGTCCGGAACAGCGTGTGCCGATGTCCCGCCTGCGTCAGCGCGTGGCTGAGCGTCTGGTGCAGTCGCAATCCACCGCCGCTATCCTCACCACCTTCAATGAGCTGAACATGAAGCCGGTGATGGACCTGCGCAACAAGTACAAGGAAAAATTCGAGAAGGACCACGGCGTGAAGCTGGGCTTCATGTCCTTCTTCGTCAAGGCAGCGGTGCATGCGCTGAAGAAGTTCCCGATCGTCAACGCCTCGGTGGACGGTACCGACATCGTCTACCACGGCTACTTCGACATCGGCGTGGCAGTGAGCAGCCCGCGTGGTCTGGTGGTGCCGGTGCTGCGTGATTGCGACCAACTGAGCCTGGCCGACATCGAAAAGAAGATCGCCGACTTCGGCAAGCGCGCCCAGGAAGGCAAGCTGGGGGTGGAAGAACTGCAAGGCGGCACCTTCACCGTGTCCAACGGCGGCACCTTCGGCTCGATGATGTCCACCCCGATCATCAACCCGCCGCAATCCGCCATCCTCGGCATGCACGCCACCAAGGAGCGTGCCGTGGTGGAAAATGGCCAGGTGGTGGTGCGCCCGATGATGTACCTCGCGCTGTCATACGACCACCGTATCATTGATGGCCGCGAAGCCGTGCTGTCGCTGGTGGCGATGAAGGATGTGCTGGAAGACCCGGCCCGTCTGCTGCTGGACCTGTAAGTACAGCGCCGGGGGCGTGCCCCCGGCTGGATGGTGGAAGACCAAGGCAGCCCCCCGAACCTGCTGCCTGTAACCAACGAGACCTGAAAATGGCAAACAACTTCGATATCGTCGTGATCGGCGGCGGCCCCGGCGGCTACATTGCCGCCATCCGTGCTGCCCAGCTCGGCTTCAACGTCGCCTGCATCGACGCCTGGAAAAACAAGGCAGGCAAGCCCAGCCTAGGCGGTACCTGCCTGAACGTGGGCTGCATCCCCTCCAAAGCGCTTCTGCAATCCTCGGAAAACTACGCCCAACTGCAACACGACTTTGCCGATCACGGCATCACCGTTGACGGTGCCAAGATGGATGTGCCGAAGATGATCGCCCGCAAGGACAAGATCGTCGACAAGCTCACCGCAGGGGTATCCTTCCTGTTCAAGAAGAACAAGGTCACCAGCCTGCTGGGCACCGGCCGCCTGCTCAAGCGCGATGGCGAGCTGTGGCAAGTGGAAGTGAAGGACGGTGACAAGGTCGAGGTGGTGAGTGCCACCCGCGTGATCATCGCCACCGGCTCCAGCCCGCGTCAGATTCCGGGGATTGCCGTTGATAACATCAACATCCTCGACAACGAAGGTGCGCTGAGCCTGGCCAGCACCCCGGCGCGTCTGGGTGTGATCGGCGCCGGTGTGATCGGTCTGGAAATGGGCAGCGTCTGGCGTCGCCTCGGCTCGGAAGTGACCATTCTGGAAGCGATGCCGACCTTCCTCGGTGCGGCCGATGAAGCACTGGCCAAGGAAGCCGCCAAGCTGTTTGCCAAGCAGGGCATCCAGATTTCTACTGGCGTGAAGCTGGGCAAGGTGAGTAATGGCAAGAAGGGCGTCAGCGTGGAATACACCGACGCCAAGGGTGAAGCGCAGAAGGCGGAATTCGACAAGCTGATCGTGGCCGTGGGCCGCGTGCCGAATACCGTGGGCCTGGGCGCAGAAGAGGTAGGCCTCAAGCTGAACGAGCGCGGCCAGGTGGAGATCGACGACCACTGGACTACTAACCTGCCGAACGTGTACGCCATTGGCGACGTGGTGCGCGGCCCGATGCTGGCCCACAAGGCGATGGATGAAGGCGTGGCGTTGGCCGAAACGCTGGCCGGGCAGAAGGGCCATATCAACTTCGACACCATCCCGTGGGTGATCTACACCAACCCGGAAATTGCCTGGGTCGGCAAGACCGAGCAACAACTGAAAGCCGAAGGCGTCGAGTACAAGGCTGGTCGTTCCACCTTTGGTGCCAATGGCCGCGCGCTGGGCCTTGGCCACGCCGATGGCTTCGTCAAGGTGCTGGCCGATGCCAAGACCGACCGCGTGCTGGGTGTCCACATCATCGGCCCGTTTGCCTCTGAAATGGTGGCCGAAGCGGTGATGGCGATGGAATTCAGCGCCGCCTCGGAAGACATTGCCCGTATCGTCCATGCCCACCCGTCACTGTCCGAAGTGTTCCACGAAGCCGCACTGGCTGTGGACAAGCGGGCACTGCACGGCTGATTGTGACCGGGGTGGCCCTTACCCCCACCCCGGACCCCCAACCCCCTCGTTGAAGGAACTGTAATGAATCTGCATGAATATCAGGCCAAGGAACTGCTGGCCAAGTATGGCCTGCCGGTACAGCAAGGCGTTCTGGCGACCAACGCCGAAGAAGCCGCTGCGGCATTTGACAAGCTGGGTGGCAAGTTCGCCGTGATCAAGGCGCAGGTACACGCTGGTGGCCGTGGCAAGGCGGGTGGCGTGAAGGTGGTCAAGTCGCGCGAAGAAGCCGCTGACGTAGCCCGTACCCTGATCGGCAAGAACCTGGTGACCTACCAGACCGATGCCAACGGCCAGCCGGTGAACTCGGTGCTGGTGTGCGAAGACATGTACCCGGTGCAGCGCGAGCTGTACCTGGGCGCGGTGGTGGACCGCTCCAGCCGTCGCGTGACCTTCATGGCCTCGACCGAAGGTGGCGTCGAGATCGAAGAAGTGGCACACAACACCCCGGAAAAAATCCTGAAGGTGACGGTGGACCCGCTGGTGGGCCTGCTGCCGTTCCAGGCACGCGATGTGGCGTTTGCGCTGGGCCTGTCCGGCGACCAGATCGGCCAGTTCACCAAGCTGATGACCGGTGCTTACAAGGCTTTCGTCGAAAACGACTTCGCCCTGTTTGAAATCAACCCGCTGGCCATCCGTGGCGATGGCAGCCTGTGCTGCGTGGATGCCAAGGTTGGCATCGACAGCAACGCGCTGTTCCGCCTGCCGCACCTCTCCTCCATCCGCGACAAGTCGCAGGAAAACGAGCGTGAACTGAAGGCTTCCGAGTTCGAACTGAACTACGTGGCGCTGGAAGGCAATATCGGCTGCATGGTGAACGGTGCCGGTCTGGCGATGGCCACCATGGACATCATCAAGCTGTACGGCGGCCAACCGGCCAACTTCCTGGACGTGGGCGGCGGCGCCACCAAGGAACGCGTGATCGAAGCCTTCAAGCTGATCCTGGCGGATCCGTCGGTGCAAGGCGTGCTGATCAACATCTTCGGCGGCATCGTACGTTGCGACATGATCGCAGAAGCCATCATCGCGGCGGTGAAGGAAGTCAACGTGACCGTGCCGGTGGTGGTGCGTCTGGAAGGCAACAACGCCGAACTGGGTGCCAAGATTCTGGACGAATCCGGTCTCAAGCTGACCTCTGCCCAAGGGCTGGCCGACGCCGCCCAGAAGGTGGTTGCAGCGGTCAAGGCTTAATCCGGCATAACGGTTTAGAAAGGTATTCAAATGAGCGTTTTGGTCAATAAAGACACCAAGATTCTGGTGCAAGGCTTCACCGGCAAGAACGGTACCTTCCACGCCGAGCAGGCGCTGAAGGTCGGCACCAAGGTGGTTGGCGGCGTGACGCCGGGCAAGGGCGGTAGCCAGCATCTGGGCCTGCCGGTGTTCAACACCATGAAGGAAGCCGTGCGTGAAACCCAGGCCGATGCTTCGGTGATCTACGTGCCGGCCGCGTTTGCCATGGATTCCATCATCGAAGCCGTGGATTCCGGCGTGAAGCTGGTGGTGTGCATTACCGAAGGCGTGCCGACCCTGGACATGCTGAAAGTGAAGCGCTATGTGGAAAGCTCCGGCGCACGCCTGATCGGGCCGAACTGCCCCGGCATCATCACCCCGGGCGAGTGCAAGATCGGCATCATGCCGTGGCACATCCACAAGCCGGGCCGCATCGGCATCGTCTCCCGCTCCGGCACCCTGACCTATGAAGCCGTGGCACAAACCACCGCTGCCGGTCTGGGCCAATCCACCTGCATCGGCATTGGCGGCGACCCGATCCCGGGCACCAGCCACATCGACGCGCTGCGCCTGTTCCAGGATGATCCGGACACCGACGCCATCATCATGATCGGTGAAATCGGTGGCTCTGCGGAAGAAGAAGCCGCCGAGTACGCCAAGGCACACGTCACCAAGCCGATCGTGGGCTATATCGCCGGTGTGACCGCCCCGAAGGGCAAGCGCATGGGCCATGCCGGTGCCATCATCTCCGGTGGCAAGGGCACCGCAGAAGAGAAGTTTGCTGCCTTCGAGAAGGCTGGCATCGCTTACACCCGCAGCCCGGCCGAACTGGGCAGCACCATGGTGGAAGTGTTGAAGGCCAAGGGCATGCTGAAGTAAATCTGTACTGCAGCTGAGCACGAAGCGACGCCACCCCTCGGGGTGGCGTTGTGTTTTTTGGCGGTGTCCAGCCCGCAGCCAAACCGCTATAATGCAGCCATTGAATATGAGCAGGTGCCCACCATGTATCAATCCGAATTCACCGACTTCATCAACCGCTATCTGGAACAAAACCCGCAAGTAGCCGCCGAGCGCCTGGAGCGCCGCGCCGTATGGTGGGACAAGCCGGTCGATGCGACCTTCGAGAAGGGTGCTACGGAAGCCAAGGTCAAGCAGAACGGCTACTATTATCAAGGCTACGTCTACAGCGGCGCACCGAAGAAAAAGGTCGACCTGTAATGGCTTCTTGATGATGCGGTTTGCCAAAAGGGCCCCGATATCGGCGGCCCTTTTTTCATGATGAGGGTTGGCAAAGTATTCCTGCAGACTTGAGATGAGAGGAGCAGCCGTATGTTGATTCCACCGGGCTTCAATACCGTAACCCCTTACTTCTTCGTGCGGGATGCGGAATCCTTTGTTCGCTTCCTGATTCAGGGCCTCGGTGGGAAGGAAACCTGCCGCAGCATGCGCCCCAATGGCGAGATCGCCAATGCGCAGGTCCGACTGGGGACTTCCTCCGTGATGATCAGCGAAGCCACTCCCCACTATCCGCCTATGACTGCGGCGTACTACCTCTATGTAGACGATGCGGACCAAGCCATGAGCCGCGCCCTGCAGCATGGTGCCACGCTGGAGATGGCCGTAGAAGACATGCCGTATGGCGACCGGCAAGGCGGCGTGCGTGATGCGCACGGCAACATCTGGTGGCTGAGCCAGCGCCTGGTGGATGAGGCGTATCAGCCTTGATTGCTTCTGTGGCTGTCCAGCATACCTGTGATGCGCTTTCAGCGATGAATGAAACGCCTTGTATGCGGATGATGTTGCTGCATGAGCCTCAGGGCGGGCTTATGACGTATCAAGCCTTGGCTTCTGCTCAGGATGTACGGGTGGGGGAGGCAGCGTGTGCCGGGGAGGTATTGACAAGCGTGGTCTTGCGGGTTGCCTTTTGTCCATTCTGTGGGCAGGCTATGGGCGCCGTACAGGAGGGTGGCGGAAATGAGGCCTAAGTGGCTACCCATGCTGCTGGTGCTTGCGGTGAACGTCTGTCAGGGCGCAAATACCCCCGCCATCATCGCGTCGCTGCAGGCACAATGGCGAAAGTCAGGCGTAGACTCGGTCAATGCGCGGCTGGTAGCAAGGTGGGACCATGAAATGATCCCCCTGCTGCACCAGGCATCCACGTGTGAGGGGCAAGCCTTGTCCTTGGTGTTTCGGTTGAGGGATACCACAAACGCAACGACCCATCAGGCATACGCCAGCACTTTGCAGAAGGCGATGTTGACCTGCCCTGCGACTATTTTGGAGGCCATGCCGAAAGAGGCGCTGGCTGAGGTTTGCGCGCTGGGGGATACGGCTGACAGTTTTCCGGGGGCGCTGCCTGAGGATCTGCTTAGGGCCCAGATCGCGCGACTTGGGGACCTCCACCGGTCTACGCTGCAAGGCAAGGTCAGGCACTGTGTTGCGCTGTATCAGGCAGCCCTGCCAGCGGGATGAGCTGAGGCTGGCGGTACCCGCCTCAGAAAACTGCCGAGGCGCGGCGGTGCGCCCGGCAGTCTGGCACCATCATTTACTTGATGATCTTCCACTGTGCGCTGAACCAGCCGGATTCGATCGGGCCGGCTTTGGCGCTGCCGGTTTCAACGTGGAGGTACTGGTTGGGCTTCCAGCGGTTTTGCAGGCGGACCCAGCCGTCGCCGGTCTGGATCATCTTCCACTGGGCGCTGTGCCAGCCCGGGGCGATGTTGGTGCTCTTGAGCGGGCCGGTCTCAATGTTCAGGTAGTTGTTGCTGAATTTTTCCTTGATACGGATAAACCCTTCGCCGGTGTCTTCAATGGTGAACTGGCTATTGCCGTTGACCGTCAGCGGCTCGGTGACCTCTTCCCAGCGGGACTGGAAGGTGTCTGCCATGGCAGTGGCCGAGGCCAGCACGATCATGGCGGCGATAAAAGGCTTGCGGATACGATTCAAAATAACTGCTCCTGCGTTTTTGTATGGTGTAAGCGCCTTGTTAAGCGCGGACAGAAGCTTACACAGCCATTGTTTCAGCATCAAGGCACGGGGCTTGGATTTTCGGTGTGACTTGAGCTTCAGTTAAGGCCTGCTTTACCGTTTCTTTGACTTGAGGATGCAGCTAAATCCTGCGCGGAGGGAGTGCCACCATTGGAGCGAGGTCATGCCATCAGCAAGCCTTTGTGGCACATCACACCCTGTCCGGGGTGGGACGTGCCTGCGTCATGTGGGGGCCTGTAGGTCATGCCGCGAGGGCGGCATGACCCGTGTGGGCCGTCAGCAGTCCGGCTTGCTGCAGGGCTTGTGCGACGGCTTGCGGGAAGGGGGTATGGGGTTCCGGGCCGATCAGTGCTTCGAGTGAACGGTTGTCCAGCGCGTGTGGCGTGCGCCACAGGTAGTTGATTTTGACCAGACTGGCGACTTCCGGCTTGAACCAGCCGACCACGCGCAGGATGGACCATGGCAAACGCTTGACGGTGAGAGCTTGCCCCGGTGCTAGCCAGCCATGCTGCTGCGCAATCGCTTGCAGTACCTTGGCCCAGTCTGCGCCGGTTTGCTGATGGCCAGCGAAGTGCAGGCGGCTGAAGGCGGGGAGCTGATCGCGCTTGTTGGCCACCCGTACTGCCGTGGCGGCCAGGTCTGGCAGGTAGGCCCATGGTGTAGCAACGTCTTGCGGCCCTGGCCATTGCATCACTCCGCTGTGCAGGCTTTTGGCGATGGCCAGGTCCAGCCAGGTACCACTGTCGGCACCAAAGAAATCGCCCGCCCGCAGTACGATAGCCTGCCGGATCTGACCTTTTTGCACCGCCACTTTCAGTGCGTGTTCCATGTGTACCCGGACCTGAGCTTTGTAGTGGTCCGGCTGGAAGTCTTGTTCTGGCGTCAGCTGTGGGGTCAGCTGGCTGCCATAGTTGTAGACGGTACCCGGCAGCATCAGCGTGCAGCCCAGTGCCTCGGTGATGCGGATGCTGGCTTCCAGCATCGGCAGTGCGTGCTGCTTCCAGCCTGCATCGGTATAGCGCGGGCTGAGGCCGTGTACCACCAGGTTTATCGGGCCTGCCGCGGTGGCGATGCCTTGGCTGTCTTGCAAGTCCATCGCCAGCCAGCGCACCCCGGCTTGCGGCTGCGGTTGGCGGCCGGGACGGGTGAGGGCGGTGACTTGCCAGCCATCGGCCTCGAAGGCTTTGAGTGCGGCACTGGCAAAGCGGCCACGGGCGCCGAGGATCAGAACGTTTTTCATGCTGTGCTCCGGGTGGGTTGAGTGTGAAGCCATTGTCCGGCAAGGCATGGATATCCACAATTGGCTACAATCATGATTCTGATATTCATAAATGAATGAATGAATTGACATGAAAACCCGCTTTGACTGGCAATTGATTCCCTCGTTTCTGGCGGTATTGCAGCAGGGGAGCTTGCTTGGGGCCGCACGACAGCTGGGCAGCAGTCAGCCTACGCTGGGGCGGCATATCAGCGAGCTGGAGCAGCAACTGGGGGTGGCGCTGTTTGAGCGTACGGGCCGTGGTTTGTTGCCAACCGCCATGGCATTGCAGCTGGCGGAACATGCCGAGCGTATGGCGGAAGGGGCGTTTCAGCTGAATATGGCGGCGACGGGCAGCGACACCCTGCTACCGGGGGTGGTGCGTATTACGGCGAGTCAACCAGTTGCCTTTCAGTTGCTGCCACCGGTGCTAAGCCGTTTACGAGAGCGTTACCCATCCATCCGCATCGAGCTGGTGGCCAGCAATACCGTGGATAATCTGTTGCAACGCGAGGCGGATATTGCGCTGCGCATGGTGCAGCCGGCACAGGCCTCACTGGTGGCACGCAAGGTCGCGGAAATCGGGATTGGGGCCTATGCCCATCGTGATTATCTGGCGCGTTGTGGTACCCCGAAACAGCTGCCGGATTTACTGGCGCATGCCTTGCTGGGCGAGGATCAGGGGACGACCATCCAGCGCGGCCTGCAATTGCTGGGGCTGGACGTGCCATCCGAACGTTTTGTTTTGCGGACGGATGATTATCTGGTGTACTGGGCTACCGTCTGCAGTGGGATGGGAATCGGTTTTCTCAGCGACCACATGGCGCGCAAGGCACCGGATTTGCTGCCGGTGCTGCCGAATCTCCGCATTCCGGCTTATCCGATCTGGCTGACGGTGCACCGTGAAATACGGGGCAACCGCCGGGTCCGGGTCGTCTACGATCACCTTGCCGAAGACCTGCCGCTGGAGCTGGCGCGCCAGCTGGCAGGCTGACGGTCACTGGTGGATGTACTGTTCCAGCTGCTGGATCACGAAATCCTGCGCTCGGATGGTTTCACGCACCAGATCGGTAATCGACAGCACGCCCATCACCTGGCTGCCTTCAACCACCGGCAGATGGCGGATACGTTTTTCCGACATCAAGGCCATGCACTCGGAAATGGTACTGTGCGGGCTGACGACGAAGAGACGGGAGGTCATCACATCCTGAATCAGGGTGTCCGTCGAATTTTTACCCTTGAGGATGATCTTGCGGGCGTAGTCGCGCTCGGAAAAGATGCCCACCAGGCTGTCTTCATCCATCACCAGCACCGCACCGATGTCCTTCTCCGCCATCAGCTGCAGCGCGGCATAGATGGTGGCCTGTGGGGGGACGTTATAGATGGCTTGCCGCTGTTTTTCTGCCAGCAATTGTCCTGCCGTCTTCATGATGACCTCCTTCATGCTGCGGGTGGATCAAAAACCGGTGGGGCAGTCCTTACTGCTGTGCGTCCGCCTCCACCAGCAATTCCATATTGTCGGTATCCTCACGCCGGATGGCCCAGCGCAGCGCGGTCATGCCGCTTTCGTTGACCACATTGGGGTCGGCCTTGTATTTCAGCAGCAGCGCAATCACCTCGGTGTGGCCATCGCGTGCCGCCATGATCAGCGGTGTGCTGCCCTCAGCAGCTTTGGCATTGACGTCTGCCCCAGCCTCCAGCATCAGCTGGAGGCCTTCCAGATGTCCGGCACTGGCGGCGTAATGCAGTGGGCCCCAGCCCTCCTGATTGACTGCAGCACCTGCTTCCAGCAAGGCTTTGACCATGCCGGTCTGCTTGCGGTACGTCGCCATCATCAGCGCAGTTTCACCGAACTGATTCTTGCGGTTCAGCTTGGGGTGTGCCGCCAGCAGCAGGGGGAAGACCCGGGTTGCGCTATTGCTGGCAGCCAGGATCAGCAGGGTATTGCCCTGATTATCCGTGGTATCCACATCAAAACCGCGCGCCAGCAGCTCGGAAACATCCCCTGCGAAGTCGTTCTTCACCCCTTGCAGCATGTCATCGTAAGACTCGGCCCCGGCGTGCAGCGTGACAAGTAACAACAGGGCGAGCAGCCAACCCTTCATGCGGCCTCCACGCTGAAGCGGGCAGACTGGCTGCCATTGGTAAAGGCCAGTTGCAGCTGATCGCCTGGCTGGAGGGCGGCGACACCCGCCGGTGTTCCGGTGAACACCAGATCGCCGGCATCGAGCCCTACACGTTCCAGCAGGAAGCGTAGCTGGGTTTCCAGCGGGTACAGCATCAGGCTCAGGTCACTGTGCTGCCGCAACTGATCGTTCACATGCAGGGTGAAATTCAGCGCCGACAAGTCCTCGATCTGTTCGGCGGGGCGGAAGCGGGAGACACACGCCGAGCCGGGAAAGCCTTTTGCCAGTGTCCACGGCAAGCCATGCTGCTTGGCATGGCTCTGCAGATCACGCGCGGTCAGGTCCAGCCCCAGACCGTAGCCGGTGATCGACTGCAACAGATGTGCCGGGTCGGGCTGGCGGCCAATATACAGGACCAGCTCGGCCTCATGATGGATGTCTTGCGAGTATGCAGGCAGGCGGATGGGGCCAGGCGCGTGCAGCAGGGCATGCGATGGTTTCATGAACACAACCGGTTCTCCGAAGCTGGTGTTGCCCAGCTCGGCCACGTGGGCGGCATAATTGCGACCAATGCAGAAAATGTTACGCACCGGATGGGCGTGGCCATCATCCATCTGGATGACCGGGGAGGGGGTCATGCAATCTCCAGCAGGCTAAGCCCGCTTGTTGCGGGCAACACTGCATGTTAGCACGACGTCAGGCGTTACCGTGGTCGTGGCCCGTCAGGTGGTCAACCTGCTCCGCCGTGCGCTCAAAAAACAGGGTCAGCCAGCTGCAAGCGGCAAAGAAGAACCAGGCCCCGAAAAACGTCAGGGTATAGGTCTGCATGCGGCTCAATTCCAAAGGTTGCCCCTGGATGGACAGCTCTTGTGGATCAAAGAAGGCAAAAAACAGGCCGGTTACCACCACAGACAGCATAAACGACGGCCACAACAGCAGCACAGCACGCTTCATCGGATGCTCCCAGGCTGAAAGGAAGAGCTACCGTTTCAGCATGGCGGATGTTGCATTGCGTCGTCAAGTGTCCTGTGAACGACCTGCGCGCTTGTACAGGATGGGCGCCGGAGGACGCTGCTGCCCCCGGGCTTTTCGGGCGATTACGGCGCGGCCAGATCCAGCGGGCCTTGCTGCGGGTAGTGCGCTTCACCCCGCACCTGCCATTGCTTGCTGCTCAGGTCCACATACCAGCGCCCTGCACGCAGTGGCTGGGCTTGGCCTTCGTACAGGCCGGGGCCGATCGGCTTGAGTTGTACCCGCTGATCGTAGGCCTGGCGGGAGGGGTGTTGCAGGAAGAGCTCCAGGGGCTCAGCCGTCAGGGCGTTCTTGCTGCGCAGGTAGACGCGGATCAGACCTTGCTCGCCGAGCATCAGGTTGGCTTGCACCCCCAGCTGGCGGGCCTGGTCTTCCTTGCCTTTGTCGCGGTTGATGGTGAGGCCCACCTTGTAGTAGTCCTTGTCCACTTCATCGTCGGCGGTGCGGCTGGCGATGACCCAGGTGGCGATGCTGGCGATGACCACCACACCCGGCAGGCAAATCAGCAGCCAGGGCCAGAATTGGCGGTACCAAGGGGTGACGGGTGGGGTGACGGGTTTCATAGGGTCTCAGCGGGCGGCCTGGAACGAGGTTTTTTCACGACGCTGCATGGTCGGCTTGTCGACAGCCTGCACCACAAAGATCAGCGGATTGCTGCCCTGGGCCAGCGTGCCTTTGGTACGGACCCGCAGGGTGAGGCGCTGGGTGCTGCCTGCGGCAACACGTACCGGCAGGGCCTGGTCGCTCAGCAGCTCCGCTTGCGGCAGGGCCTCGGTCTTGATCATCAGCAGATGTTCATGGTCATCGGTATTGATCAGGTTGAGGGTGTAGGCATTTTCCTGCCCGAATACCGTTTCACGCACCAGTGCATTACGGTCGCGCACCACATCCACCTTCAGCGGATTGCGGGTGGCCAGCGTCCACACCATGCTGGTGACCAATACGGCCAGAATCACGGTGTAGATGATGATGCGCGGGCGCAGGATGTGCGAGAGGAACCGGTCTTCCGCATAGCGGTGCTCCAGCGCATTCTCGGTGGTGTAGCGGATGAGCCCCTTCGGGTAGTTCATCTTCTCCATCACCTGATCACAGGCGTCAATACAGGCGGCACAGCCAATGCACTCACTTTGCAGGCCGTTGCGGATGTCGATGCCGGTGGGGCAGACCTGCACGCAGATGCCACAGTCCACACAGGAGCCCAGCCCCAGCTCTTGCGGGTTGGCCGATTTCTTGCGGCCACCGCGAGGCTCGCCACGCTCGGTGTCGTAACTGATGATCAGGGTATCGCGGTCAAACATCACGCCCTGGAAGCGGGCATACGGGCACATGTACTTGCACACCTGCTCGCGCAGGAAGCCGGCATTGCCATAGGTGGCGAAGCCATAGAAGAAAATCCAGAACAGTTCCCATGGCCCCAGACCGCCATGGCGGCTCTCGCGGAACAGGTCGGTCAATGGCGTGAAGTAGGACACGAAGGTGAAGCCGGTCCACAGCGAGAAAGCAATCCAGATCGCGTGCTTGGTGGCGCGCAGACGCAGCTTGCGGCCGCTCATCGGCGCAGCATCCAGCTTCTGCCGTGCCAGATGGTTGCCTTCCACCTTGGCCTCGATCCACAAGAAGATCGAGGTGTAGACCGTCTGCGGACAGGCGTAGCCACACCACAGCCGCCCGGCAATGGCGGTCCACCAGAACAGGCCGAACGCGCACAGCATCAGCAGCAGCGCCAGGTAGATGAAATCCTGCGGCCAGAAGATCAGGTCGAAAATGTAGAACTTGCGGGCATCCAGATCAAACAGCACCGCCGGACGACCCTCCCAGCTCAGCCAGGGCAGACCATAGAACACCAGCTGTGTGACCCAGACGGCAATCCAGCGCCAGGTGGCAAACAGACCACTGATGGCACGCGGGTGGATTTTCTTGCGGACTTCATACAGCTCGTCCTGCTCATCGAGCGGCGGAGTGGACTGGGTTTTGATCGGGATATTCTTGAATGACTGGGTCATGGCCATCTCGGGAAGGCATGCAGGTTGCCAAAACGACGCGGCAGCATCGGCTTGGCGACCGGCACGCTGCAATGCAGCATGCGGCAGTATAGTGCAGTAGAGCGCCTTGGGGCTGCGACATGCCGTCGCAGCCCCAAGGGTTAGGGCTTACTGGTCTTTCGGCAGGCCGTAGACGTAAGCGGCCAGCAGATGAACCTTGTCCTTGCCCAGCAGCTTCTCTTGAGCAGGCATCAGGCCACCGCGACCGTTGGTGATGGACAGCACGATGTCTTCCATCTTGTAGCCATACAGCCAGGTGTTGTCGGTCAGGTTCGGCGCACCCATGGCTTGCGTGCCCTTGCCATTGGCAGCATGACAGGCCGCACAGTTCTGGTTGTACACATCCTTGCCACGTGCTGCACGCGAGGCATCGGCTTCGGTCGGACGGGACAGGCTGACCACATAGTTCGCCACATCCTTGATCTTCTCGTCACCCAGCGACTGACCCCAGGCCGGCATGCGCATCACAGCTTCCTGCTTGCCGTCCTGATCCATCGGCGGGCGACCATGCAGGATGGTCTCTTCGATGGTCTTGGCTTCGCCGCCCCACAGCCAGTCGTTGTCACGCAGGTTGGGGAAGCCCTTGGCGCCGCGTGCATCCGAACCGTGGCACTGTGCGCAGTAGGTCAGGAACAGGCGCTGGCCCATTTGCTGTGCAGCCGGATCCTTGGCCAGTTGCTCCACCGGCATGGCGCGGTATTTGGCGAACAGCGGGGCGGTTTGTTGATCAGCCACCTTCACTTCATCCTCATACGCCTTGCTGGAGGACCAGCCGTAAACGCCCTTGTAGCTGCCCAGGCCGGGATACAGCACCAGATAGACGACACCAAACACCAGGGTCAGCAGGAACAGGCCCATCCACCAGCGCGGCAGCGGGTTGTTGTACTCCTCCAGATTGCCATCCCAGACGTGGCCCATGGTCTTGACCTGCTCGCCAGCTGCCTTCTTCACCTTGTTCTGTGACAGCAACAGGATGAACAGGCCGATAAAACCGGCGATGGTGATGATACTGATATACAGGCTCCAGAAGCCGTGTACGAAGTCACTCATTTTTGATCTCCAGAAGACGGCTGCGCAGGCTTGTCGTCGTCAGCAAAGGGCAGGTGGGCAGCTTGCTCGAACCGGCTACGGTTCTTCGGCAGGATGGCCCACCAGATCACGCCCAGGAAGACGAGAAAGGTGGCGGCAGTCATGACACCGCGCAGGATATTGATATCCATGCTTATGCTCCTGATGTCTTAGCGCTTGTTCTTGATCGCGGTACCCAGCACTTGCAGGTAAGCGATCAGCGCGTCCAGTTCAGTCTTGCCTTCCGCAGCAGCCGGGGCATCCGCGATTTCCTTGTCGGTGTAAGGCACGCCCAGCAGCTTCATGGCCGAGAGTTTCTTCGACAGGTCGCTACCGTCCAGCGGCGTGCGTTCCAGCCACGGGTAGGCGGGCATGATCGAATCCGGCAGCACGTCACGCGGGTTGTTCATGTGACGGCGATGCCATTCATCCGAGTACTTGCCGCCGACACGGGCCAGATCCGGACCGGTACGCTTGGAGCCCCACTGGAACGGGTGGTCGTACACCGACTCACCGGCCACCGAGTAGTGGCCATAGCGTTCGGTTTCGGCGCGGAACGGACGGATCATCTGCGAGTGGCAGCCATAGCAGCCTTCGCGGATGTAGATGTCACGGCCCGCCAGTTGCAGCGCGGTGTAAGGCTTGAGGCCCTTGACCGGCTCGGTGGTGGAGCGCTGGAAAGCCAGCGGCACAATTTCGACCAGACCGGCAATGCTGACCACCAGGATGGTCAGGATGATCATCAGGCCGACGTTCTTTTCAATGGTTTCGTGTTTGATAAACATGATGTGCGATCCTGATCAGGCGTGGGCAGTGACGGCCGGGATGGCGGCCTCAGTGGCCTTGCCCTGCTGGATGGTCTTGATCGTGTTGTACAGCATCATCAGCATGCCGGAGAGGTACAGTGCACCACCCAGCAGACGGATGATGTAGTACGGCTGCTTCTGCTTGACGATGTTGACAAAGTCCGGGTAAGCCAGGGTGCCGTCGACGTTGAAGGCGCGCCACATCATGCCTTCCATCACACCGGCGATCCACATCGCGGCGATGTACAGCACGATGCCGATGGTTGCAACCCAGAAGTGGGTTTCGATCAGCTTCTTGGAGTACATCTGCTCACGGCCAAACAGGCGCGGGATCAGGTAGTAGCAGGCACCGATGGTGATGAAGCCCACCCAGCCCAGCGCGCCGGAGTGCACGTGGCCAATGGTCCATTCGGTGTAGTGCGACAGGGCGTTCACCGTCTTGATCGACATCATCGGGCCTTCGAAGGTCGACATGCCGTAGAAGGACAGCGACACGATCATGAACTTCAGGATCGGGTCATCACGCAGCTTGTGCCAGGCACCCGACAGGGTCATGATGCCGTTGATCATGCCGCCCCAGCTCGGCGCCAGCAGGATCAGCGAGAACACCATGCCCAGGCTCTGCGCCCAGTCCGGCAGCGCGGTGTAGTGCAGATGGTGCGGACCCGCCCACATATAGGTGAACACCAGTGCCCAGAAGTGCACCACCGACAGGCGGTAGGAGTAAACCGGACGATCAGCCTGCTTCGGGATGAAGTAGTACATGATGCCAAGGAAGCCCGCGGTCAGGAAGAAACCCACCGCATTGTGGCCATACCACCATTGCACCATGGCATCTTGCGCCCCGGCATAGGCCGAGTAAGACTTCCAGAAGCTGACAGGAACCGCTGCGCTGTTGACCAGATGCAGCAGGGCGACGGTCAGGATGAAGCCACCGAAGAACCAGTTGGCCACATAGATGTGCGGTACCTTGCGCTTGATGATGGTGCCGAAGAACACCACCGCGTAGGAGACCCACACCAGCGTGATCAGCACGTCAATTGGCCATTCCAGCTCAGCATACTCCTTGCCGGAGGTGTAACCCAGCGGCAGGGTGATGGCGGCCAGCACGATCACCAGATTCCAGCCCCAGAAGGTGAAGGCGGCCAGCTTTTCGCCAAACAGGCGAACCTGACAGGTGCGCTGCACCACGTAGTAGGAGGTGGCAAACAGACCGCAGCCACCGAAGGCAAAAATCACGGCATTGGTGTGCAGCGGGCGCAGGCGGCCGTAAGACAACCAGGAAATATTGCCGTTAAGCTCCGGCCAGACCAGTAATGCTGCAATATAAACGCCCGCCAGCATGCCGACGATGCCCCATATCACGGTCATCACGGCAAACTGGCGGACCACTTTATAGTTATAAGTGGCTTGCACTTCCATAGTGTGGGTTCTCCCGTTTTGAAAATTCTGTTCTGGCCTGCAAGCAGGTCAGCAGGCGTCGTGCGGCTGGTGACGCGGCCCGGTGTCGGCGGGCATGGCCTGATGACGATCCTCGTCCATCACGACCTGATAAGCCGGTCCGTCCAGATCATCAAACTGGCCGGACTTGATGGCCCACCAGAACAGTGCGCCAATCGCCAGTACCGCCAGCAGGCTCAGGGGTATCAGCAAATAGACGATGTCCATGGAGGGTCCAGAAATCAAAAAGCGGCCAATTATACGCATGCTTGCTGCGATGCGACAAAGCGCCGCAGCATCTTTTCCACCTGACTGCGGCAATTTAGCGCAGTCAGGCCACTTGATTCTTGACGCACATCAAGCGGCTGGCGGGTAACTGACGGCGTTGCGCCGCAACAGCCGCAAGGCATTCAATACCACCAGCAGCGAACTGCCCGCCATGCCGATCCCGGCAATGAACGGGGTCACATGACCCAGCACAGCCAGCGGAATGGCTATACCGTTATAGCAGAAGCCCCACAGCAGGTTCTGCCGCATGATGCGACGGGTCTGTGACGCCAGTTGCCAGCCCTGATACAGCGGCCACAGTTGCGGCGTATTGAGGATCATGTCCGCACTGTGGCGGGCCAGATCAGCGCCACTGGCCATGGCGACTGACAGCTGGGCCTGCGCCAGTACCGGCGCATCGTTAACACCATCACCCACCATCATGACCACTTCACCTGCTTGTTGCCGTTCCCGGATCAGCGCCAACTTGTCTTCTGGCGACAGGCTGGCGTACCAGTCGCTGATGCCCAGACTGTGGGCAATATGCGCAACCGGACCGCGCTGATCACCGCTGGCCAAAGTCACGCGCAACCCCGCACGCTGCAAGGCCTGTACGGTAGCCTGTGCATCCGGACGCAAGGTATCGCTCAGCTCAAAGGCAGCCAGCCACTGCGTACAGCTGGCGAGCCAGACCGCATGTTCCGGTTCCGTCGGGCAGGGGGCACTGCAGTGGGGGGCGGCATACTCCGGACGGCCCAGCCAGTAGCGCTGGCCTGCGATCACGGCGCTGACGCCCTGGCCGCGCTGATTGTCATAGTCCGACAAGGGCAGGGCGGCATGGCTGCCGGCGTGACGCAACAGGGCGCGGGCGACCGGGTGCTCCGAGCGCGATTCCAGGCTGACCAGCAGCGGCTGCACCTCGGCGGCAGCTGCAAAGTAATGCGCGCGGGCGACGCTCAGCTCGCCCAGGGTCAGGGTACCGGTCTTGTCGAACACCACCTGGGTGACTTGCGGCAGGGTGGTGAGGGCATGGCCGCGCCCGACCAGCACGCCCAGGCGCGCCAGCTGCCCGGTGGCGGCGGTCAGTGCCACTGGCACCGCCAGCGACAGCGCGCACGGGCAGGTGATCACCAGCACCGAGACCGTCACCCACAGCGCTTGTGCCGGATCGTGCCGCCCCCAGTAGAAGGCGGTGGCGATGGCCACCAGCAGGATCAACAGCACAAACCCGTGGGCAAAGCGGTTGGCCAGCTCGGCCATGCGGGGCTTTTCGCCCAGCGCCTGCTCCAGCAGGCGTACGATGCCCGCCAGCCGGGTGGTCTGCCGGACCTGGGTGGCGCGGATCACCAGCGGATTGTGCTGGTTGAGGCTGCCACCCACCACGCGGTCACCTGGCTGACGTGGCAGCGGTGTACTTTCACCGGTAAGTAGCGCTTCGACCACCAGACTGTCACCGTCAACCACCTCGCCATCAACCGGGATGGTTTCACCGGGTTTGACCAGCACATGGTCACCCACCTCCAGCCGCGCCAGCGGCTGCTCCACCACCTCGGGCTGGGGCCAGTGCGGCAGGTGGTGGGCAAAGGCGGGTAGCAGGCGTGACAGGCTGTCGGCACTTTCACTGGCCTTGCGTCGCGCGGTCAGCTCCAGATAGCGCCCGCCCTGCAACAGAAAGACGAACATGGTGACCGAGTCAAAGTACACGGCACCATGCTGGCTGACCGTTGCCCAGACGCTGGGCAGGAAGGCACCGAGGATGCCGAGTGTCACTGGCACGTCCATGCCCATGCGGCCGCTCTTCAGGTCGCGCCAGCTACCGAGGTAGAACGGCCAGGCGGAGTAGAGCACCACCGGCAAGGTCAGCAACAGGCTGGCCCAGCGCATCAGTACGTCCTGGTCCAGTGGCAGTTCCAGCCGGTCGGAGAAATAGGCGGGCCAAGCATACATCATCACCTGCATCATGCCGAAACCGGCAACGAACACCCGCCGCAATGCGGTTTTGCGCTCCTGCTGGTACTGGGCAGCCTGACGTGAGGCATCAAAAGGATGGGCGCGGTAGCCGATCAGGCTGATGGCCTGCAGGATGTCAGACAGCCGCACCTGTGCCGGATCCCAGCGCACCACGGCGCGGTAACTGCTGTAATTGATGCTGACATGGTGCACGCCAGGCAGGCGGCGTACGGTCTGTTCATTCAGCCACACGCACGCCGCGCAGGTGATGCCTTCCAGCAGCAGCTGGGCTTCTTGCAACTCGGGGTGCTGGTCGCTGGGGTGGACAAAGTCCTGTTGTACCAAAGGATCATCGTACAGCAGCAGTTGCTGGCGCAGGCTGTCCGGCAACGGGTCCGCCTTGCCGGCGGGTTCGCTGCGCTGGCGGTAGTAGACGCCCATGCCGCTGTCGAGGATGGTTTGTGCCACCGCCTGACAACCGGCGCAGCAGGCCGGGGCATGGCCCGAATCCAGCCGGATGGGAAAATCCGCCCCGGCAGGGACCGGCAATTGGCAGTGATAGCACAGCTCAGACATGAAACAGCAAACTCAAAGGCAAACCCGCATCATCTAACAGCCTGCGATACGGCAGTTTGACTTGCCGCAAGGCGGGGTTCAGTGCTGGTGGAATCGTTGGTGGATGGCGTCGCGCAGGTCTTCGTAGTCGGTCGGGGTCAGGCCGAGCCAGCTGAGCAGGGCCGCGCCGTCTTCCTTTTGCCACTGGCTGTCCTGGATGGCGTGCTGCAGGGTGTGCTGCACATGATCAGCTAGCCGGGCGACAGCCACCAGCGTCACGACCCGTGACAGGCTGGCGTCCGTCTGCTGAAACAGCGTCGGGTCTTCATGGTGATGCAGGATGGCTTGTGCCAGTTCTTCCGGCAGCAGCCAGGCGCGTGCCACCATATAACCGATCCGGACATGGTCGCAATCGTGAAACTGGTTCTCGATCAGCGGGAATTGCTCACAGCGGGCTGCTTCGGCCAGTGCCAAGGTCTTCAGGTAGTCAGCAAAGCGCAGCATCATGACCGGTATGCCGCAGTCGCGGAACAGGCCAAAGCTGTAGCACTCCTCGGCAGACAGGCCCGACAGGGATTTGCTGATCATGGCCGAGATCATGGCCACCTGGGTACTGTCGTGCCAGAACTGCTCCAGCCGGGCGGCCTGCGCAGGCTGTGTGGCCTGGCCGATGGCGGCGCGCAGCATCAGCCCGGAGAGGATTTGCAGTACATTTTGCTGCCCCAGCAGCTGGATGGCCTGTGGGGCGGTGGCCACCTTCTGTTCCAGCCCATACAGGGGCGAGTTGGCGACCTTGATCACCGCTGCGGTCAGGCTGAGGTCCTGCCCCACGACGACGGCAATCTGTGCCGGGTCCGGGTCTGCCTGGTGAATCAATTGCTGGAGCTGATCCAGCAAAGCCGGGCGTGGCGGGATGACGATATTGCGAGCCAGACGTTCGGCATCGTGCGCGGCAATGACACGCATGGGCAAATACTCCAGCGCTGTAGTGAGGTCTTGAGCCCCTATTCTAGCATACCCGTCCATGACGCTTTTTTGACTTGGAGTTTGTATAGACCTGTTTATTATAATGATATGGAAACATGATAATGAATGGCGCTAAAGCGGGTGATATAGTGACGCCTGTCTGATCATGTTACCGGGCCGCGTGTCGCCCGCAAGGAGTAGTGGATGTCTGCATTGATTCCGCCCCACGGTGGGGGTGAGCTGAAGCCGTTGCTGTTGACCGGTGCGGCGCTGGAGGCTGCGCTGGCCCGGGTGCCCTCGCTGCCGTCACTGACGGTCAGTTCGCGTGAGAAGGGTGACCTGATCATGCTGGGCATCGGTGGCTTTACGCCGCTGAGCGGCTTCATGGGCGAGGCGGACTGGCGCGGTGTCTGCGCCGATATGCAGCTGAAGCAGGGCGCGCTGGCCGGAGTGTTCTGGCCGATCCCGATCACCCTGTCCGCCAGTACCAGCGAGGCCGAGGCGCTGACCGTCGGGCAAGAGGTAGTGCTGCGCGACCCGGACAACGGCAGCCCGCTGGCCATCCTGACGCTGAGCGAGCGATACAGCATCGACAAAGCCTACGAATGCCAGCAGGTGTTTGCCACCACCGACCCGGAGCATCCGGGCGTGCGCATGGTGCTGGAGCAGGGCGAGGTCAACCTGGCGGGTCAGGTACAGGTGCTGAGCCTGGGTGAATTCCCCGAGCAATATGGCGAGCTGTTCCAGTCCCCTGCTGAAACGCGTGCCGCGTTCGCCGCCAAGGGCTGGAAGAAGATCGCAGCCTTCCAGACGCGCAACCCGATGCACCGCTCGCATGAATATCTGGTGAAGATTGCGGTGGAAGTGTGCGATGGCGTGCTGATCCACTCGCTGCTGGGCAAGCTGAAGGCGGGCGACATTCCGGCGCCGGTGCGGACCGAGGCCATCGGCACGCTGGTGGACCGCTATTTCGTGCCGGGTACCGTGCTGCAAGCCGGCTACCCGCTGGACATGCGCTATGCCGGTCCGCGTGAGGCGCTGCTGCATGCGCTGTTCCGCCAGAACTATGGCTGTACCCACCTGATCGTGGGGCGCGACCACGCCGGGGTGGGCAGCTACTACGGCCCGTTCGACGGCCAGCACATTTTCGATACCCTGCCTGCCGGGGCATTGCAGATCGAGCCGCTGAAGATCGACTGGACCTTCTACTGCTCCGAGTGTGGCGGCATGGCCTCCAGCCGTACCTGCCCGCATGATGAATCGAAGCGCCTGTTGCTCTCTGGCACCAAGCTGCGCAAGCTGCTGTCGGAAGACCAGCCGGTGCCGGAGCATTTCAGCCGCCCCGAGGTGCTGGCCATCCTGCGCGAATACTACGCCGGGCTGGAAGCGCACGAGCGGGTGGAAGTGAAACTGAGTGGACACTCTGCGCGCTGAAATCCAGCAGCTGGTGTAAGATGAACGCGGGCTCGTGCAGCCCGCGTTTTTCATTCCGGGCTGGCCCTGTGGGCCAACGGTGAGCGACTCGATCAGGAACCCTAGAGGGAGGCAGATTTGCGGATCAAAACCGGATTGGCGGCCTTGCTGGCCTGCTGCATATTGTCAGCCGCCGCAACCCAGGTAGAAGTAATTGGTGTGATGCCTGGCATGGCGGTGGTCAAGGTGGACGGCAGTGGCCCCAAGACCTTGCGCGTGGGGCAAAGCCAGGGCAGCGTCAAATTGCTGGCGGTGGATGGCAGCAGCGCCACCTTCGATATTGACGGCAGCCGCAGCCGCATTGCCATGGGCAGCAGCAGCTTCTCTACCACCTCCAGTGACAAGGGCAAGGCCCGCGAGGTGCTGACGGCAGACGGTAACGGTCACTTTGTCACCACGGTGCAAGTCAATGGTCACTCGGTGCAGGCGCTGGTGGACACCGGTGCGACCACCGTGTCGATGAGCGCGGCCACTGCCCGCCAGCTGGGGCTGGAGTATCGCAATGGGCAACGCGCCGTCAGCCAGACGGCCAATGGGCTGGTGCCGGTGTGGATTGTCCGCTGGGATACCGTACGGCTGGGTACCATTACCCTGTATCAGGTGGAAGGGGCGGTGATCGAGGCTGACATGCCCGGTGTGCTGTTGGGCATGAGCTTCCTCAATCGCGTCAAGATGGTGCGGGGCAACGGCCAGCTGGAGCTGGTAAAAAACTGAGCATGATCAAGCGGCTGGCCCAATGGCCCGTTGCGCAGATGTGGCAAGCGGCGTAGGGGTGATGGAAATTGTTGACAATTTTCACCTGATTTGATGACAATTGCCGCACACGACGGGACATCAGAATCCCGCAGTCAGTGAATGAAAGTTCGCAATGGCTTGTCCGCACGCGCAGAGCGAGCGACAATGCCGGCACGCTGGAATCCTGCAGGTGCAGCTGGCGTGCGGTCTGTCCTTTAAAGGGCAGGTAGCGCAGGCCCGCTGGTCCTGTTTCGGCTTGTTGTAGTACTGGATAATCACACTCATACAAAGGTGAAGAGCATGAAGGTCAGCATCAAACACATGAGCATCGCTGTAGCCGCCGCCCTGATGGCTGCTACCGTCAGCGCCAAGGATTTCGTCCCGGCCGTGGTGTATGACTCCGCAGGCAAGTTTGACAAGAGCTTTAACGAAATGGCTTACGTCGGTGCCGAGCGCTTCAAGAAGGAAAGCGGCGTGGCTTACCGCGAAGGCCAGATCGCCAACGAAGCACAGAAAGAACAAGTGCTGCGTAACCTGGCTCGCAAGGACGCAGACATCGTGATCGCAGTGGGCTTCTCCTTCACCCAGGCCGTGGAAACCGTGGCCAAGGAATTCCCGAAGGTCAAGTTTACCCTGATCGACGCCGTGGCCAAGGGCGACAACGTACAGAACATCGTGTTCAAGGAACAGGAAGGCTCCTTCCTGGTGGGCGTGGCAGCCACCCTGTCCTCCAAGAGCCAGAAGATCGGCTTTATCGGCGGTATGGACTTCCCGCTGATCCGTGCTTTCGGCTGCGGCTATGCCCAGGGCGCCAAGTACGTGAACAAGAACGCCGAAGTGTTCCAGAACATGACCGGCAACACCCCGCAAGCCTTCAACGATCCGGCACGTGGTGCTGAGCTGGCCAAGTCCCAGTTCGACCGTGGCGCGGACGTGGTGTTTGCTGCTGCAGGCGGCACCGGTCTGGGCGTGTACCAGGCAGCCAAGGATGCCAAGAAGCTGGCGATCGGTGTGGACAGCAACCAGAACCACATCCAGCCGGGCACCATGCTGACCTCCATGGTCAAGCGCGTGGACAACGCTGTGTTCGAATCCTTCACGGCCGCCAAGAATGGCACCTGGAAGCCAGGCGTGAAAGTGCTGGGCCTGAAGGAAGGCGGCGTGGATTGGGCGCTGGACAGCAACAACCGCAAGCTGATCTCTGCCGATATCGAGAAGAAGGTGGTGGCCGCACGTAACGACATCATCGCCGGCAAGATCGTGGTGGTGGACTACCGCGACAAAAACAGCTGCCCGGTGCAATAATCCCGCACGGGCACGTTGTACCTCAAAGCCCTGCGCTGCTGCGCAGGGCTTTGATTTGCTGCCGGGGCGCCCCCCGAACTGGTGGCATGTCACCTGAAGTCTTACAAGTAAAAACATAACGGGGAAAAGCTCATGGCTGAGATGGCAATCGAGCTTCGCGGCATCGACAAGCGCTTCGGCGCCGTGCATGCCAACCGTGACGTCACCTTGACCATCGCCAAGGGATCGATTCACGGCATCATCGGAGAGAATGGCGCGGGCAAGTCCACGCTGATGAGCATTCTCTACGGCTACTACCAGGCGGATTCCGGCAGCATTGCCATCAACGGCAAGCCGGTGCGCATCCGCAACAGTCACGACGCCATTGCCTTGGGCATTGGCATGGTCCACCAGCACTTCATGCTGGTCGACAACTTCACCGTGCTGGAGAACATCATTCTGGGTGCCGAAGGCGGGTTCGTGCTCAAAGGCGGCATGGACAAGGCGCGCGCGCACCTCAGCAAGCTCAACCAGGACTATTCACTGGATGTGAACCCGGACGCCATCGTCGGCGAGCTGGGCGTGGGCCTGCAACAACGGGTAGAAATCCTCAAGGCGCTGTACCGTGGTGCCGACATCCTGATTCTGGACGAACCCACTGCCGTATTGACCCCGCAGGAGGCCGACCATCTGTTCCGCATCCTGCAGGCGCTGAAAGCGCAGGGCAAGACGGTGATCCTGATCACCCACAAGCTGCGTGAGGTGATGGACGTGACCGATGCGGTGACCGTGATGCGTGCCGGTGCTGTGGTCGGCAATGTGCAGACGGCGGACGTCAGCAAGGAAATCCTGGCCGACCTGATGGTGGGCCGCAAGGTGAACATGCAGGTGGAAAAGCAGGTGCGTGCAGCCGGTGCGCCGGTGCTGCAGGTACGCGACCTCAGTCTGGTGGATAACCGTGGGGTCAAACTGCTCGACAAACTGAATTTTGAAGTCCGCGCTGGCGAAGTGGTCGGCATTGCCGGGGTGTCCGGCAATGGCCAGTCCGAGCTGATGGAAGTGTTGGCGGGCATGACCGAAGCCAGCGAGGGCGTGATCCTCTACAAGGGGCAGGACATCAGCCGTTTGAAGGGCAAGCTGCCACGACCGGCGCTGCTGCGGCAGATGGGTATCGGCCATGTGCCGGAAGACCGCTCCCGTGAAGGCTTGATCAAATCGTTCTCCAATTTCGAGAACGGCATTCTCGGCTACCACCGCGACCCGGCCCTGCAAGGCAAGGGCCTGTACCGTCGGGTGAAGCTGGTGGAGCGCATGCAATCCTTCATCCAGCAGTTCGATATCCGCCCGGCGGACCCGCTGCTGCGGGTGGGCCAGCTGTCTGGTGGCAACCAGCAGAAAGTGGTGCTAGCACGCGAAATCCACAGCAACCCGGACCTGCTGCTGGTTGGCCAGCCGACCCGTGGTGTGGACATTGGCGCCATTGAGTTCATCCACAAGCGGTTGATCCAGCTGCGTGATGAAGGCAAGGCCATCTTGCTGGTATCGGTGGAGCTGGACGAAATTCTGGCCCTGTCCGACCGCGTGGTGGTGATGGCAGGTGGCAAGATTACCGGCGAAATGCCGGCAAGCGAGGCGACCCCCACCTCGCTCGGTTTGTTGATGGGAGGTCACTGATGTTGAAATTCGGACAACCGTCCGCCCTGCCGCGCTGGGCGCAGCTGACACTGCTGCCGCTGCTCAATCTGTGTGCTGCGCTGGCGGTGACGGCGCTGGTGGTATGGCTGATTGGCGAGAACCCGTGGGAATGCCTCAAGCTGCTGGTCGGCGGCGCTTTCGGCTATAAGGAAGGCATCGGTTACACCCTGTTCTACACCACCAGCTTCATTTTCACCGGGCTGGCGGTGGCGGCAGCGTTTCACGCCGGGCTGTTCAATATCGGTGGTGAAGGGCAGATGTATATCGCTGGCTTGGGCGTCACGCTGGTGTGCTTTGCCTTTGGTACCAGCCTGCCATCCTGGCTGCTGATTCCGCTTGCCATCGTCGCAGCGGCCGCCTTTGGCGGTGCATGGGCGTTCCTGCCTGGCTGGCTGCAGGCCAAGCGCGGTAGCCATATCGTGCTGGTCACCATCATGTTCAACTACATTGCCAGTTCGCTGATGTCTTACCTGATCAGCAAGCCGCTGGCAGAGCCGGGTGCATTCAACAGTACCTCTACCCGTGAGCTGGTGCAGGCAGGCTGGATTCCTTCCATGCAGCAGATGGGGGCGGCCATCGGGCTGGATCTGCCGCAAACCCCGCTCAACGCCATGCTGTTCCTGTCTGTGGTGGTGGCCGTGGTGTTCTGGCTGGTGGTGTGGCACAGCCGCTGGGGCTATGAGCTGCGTACGGTGGGTACCAACCAGCAAGCTGCAGGCTACGCCGGTATCAATGTCAGCAAAGTGGTGATCATGGCCATGGTGGTATCCGGCGCGCTGGCCGGTCTGGCTGCGGTCAACGAAGTGCTGGGCTCCACCCACCGCCTGAATACCAACTTCACCAACGGTATCGGCTTTGTTGGTATCGGCGTGGCGTTGATGGGGCGCAACCATCCGGTCGGGGTGGTGCTCTCTGCCTTGCTGTTTGGCGCGCTCACCCAGGGTGGGCTGGACCTGGCGCTGGACAAACCGAACATCACCCGCGAGATGATCATTTTCATCCAGGGCCTGATCATCCTGTTCTGCGGTGCGCTGGACAACCTGTTCGACCCGCTGCTGTCACAACTTTTCAAACGGAAGAACTAATATGGACCAATTCTTCGGTTTGCTGGAAATGACCATCCGCCTGTCCACCCCGCTGATCCTGGCGGCGCTGGCGGGGCTGTTTGTCGAGCGCTCGGGCGTGGTAGACATCAGCCTGGAAGGCAAAATCCTCTCTGCTGCGTTTGCTGCTGGCGCTGTGGCCGCCGTCACCCATTCCCCTTGGCTGGCGCTGCTGGCCGGTATGGGCGCAGCGGTGTTGATGGCCATGCTGCACGGCTTTGTCAGCGTCACCTACAATGGCAACCAGCTGATTTCCGGGCTGGCGATCAATACCATCGCCTCCGGCCTGACACCGGTGCTGGGGCTGGCCTGGTTTGAACAGGGCGGCGCCACCCCGCAGCTGGATGATGCCTCCCGCTTCCGTGAAATCCACTGGCCGGGCGTGGAAGCGGTGCAGGACATTCCGCTGATTGGCCACATCTACAAAAATGTGATCTCCGGCCACTCCCTGCTGGTATACCTGACGGTGCTGATCATTCCGCTGGTCACCTGGTTTATCTACCGCAGCCGCTTTGGCCTGCGCGTACGCGCGGTGGGCGAGAACCCGCATGCCGCCGATACCGCCGGGGTGAGCGTGGCCAAGGTGCGCTACATCGCCCTGTTCTGGGGCGGTATCCTCTGCGGCATTGCTGGTACCTTCCTGGCCATCTCCATCAACTCCGGCTTCGCCAAGGACATGTCCGCCGGCAAGGGCTTCCTGGCACTGGCGGCGCTCATCTTCGGCAAGTGGCGGCCGGGTAGCGCAGTGATCGGCTGCCTGCTGTTCGCCTTCTTCGACGCCCTGCAGATCCGCTTCACCGGGGTATCGCTGCCGGTGGTCGGCATCATGCCGTCGCAGATTTTCGAAGTGATCCCGTATGTGCTAACGGTGCTGCTGGTGGCTGGCTTTGTTGGCCGCGCCATCGCCCCCAAAGCGATCGGCATCCCCTTCGTCAAATCCCGCTAAAGCAGGCGAGCGCGACAGACAAAAGGCCGGTGGTGACACCGGCCTTTTGTACAGGTGGACGGGCGGGTCAATCCGGTCTGGTCCACCGTATGGGCAAGAATGCATCTCACCAAGCCAGGGCTGGCGCGGCTTTCTGCTCGCATGGCTATCACCGGTACGAGATGGAGAACGTTACCTTTATGTGATAATGTCATGCCGTCGGTGTGTGACCGTGTGTTGTTCTGCTCAAGCAGTACCTGCCATGATGGGGACGCACGGGACACCATGATTCAGACCGTTCATTACATAAAAGGGAGTCATCGGGTATGCGCGGAACCATTATTGCGTGGAATGGCGAGAGTGGCACCATTGCCGCCGCTGAGCAGCGTTTCGAATTTGACATCAAGCTGTGGCAAGGCAATGTCGCGCCCAAGCCGGACATGACGGTTCTACTCAGTCTGGACGGCAACACCCTCACCGGGCTTGCCCCGGTTGCCGAAGGCGAGCTGGCCAAGGAAAAAATGGCGCAACTGGGTACGCAAGGTGTCGCGCTCGCTAAAATCATCGGGCAAGACATCGGCAAGGATGTTGCCATCGCCTATGGCGTGTTTGCCATTGTGGCGCTATTCCTGCCTTTCCTGTCTGGCAATGGCTTCTTGGCTGCGCAGAAAATCACGCTGGCCGAGATTGTGTCGGCTGGTGTGCTGCTGGTACTGCTCGCAAGCGCCAGCATTGCCGTTCCCCACTTCTGGAAGCACAAGCTGGCCCCGCTGGCCCTGTGTGCGCCACTGCTGGTGACCCTGCTGGCAGATATTCAGGCCTACCGCGTGTTCTCCAGCTTCAACGCGGGCATGGATCAACTGGCGAACGCACTGGGCGAATTCAGCCGCCCATCGCCGTTCTCGCTGAGCCTTGGTTTCTATCTCGCTCAACTGGTTGCAGGCTATATTGCCTACCGTGGCGTGACGCGTTATCTGAAGAACAAGGCCTGATTGTCGCAGGCATGCGTTATACGGTTTGAAGCTGCCCAAAGCAAACGGGCCACCTGCTTGGTGGCCCGTTTTACTTTTCGCACGCAGACCTTCAGACGAAATACCACATCGCCAGCAGCAGGCAGAAAAGTGCAAACCAGACCCAGCGCAAGTGCCGCAGCGGGATGACGCCAAATACCCTGATTGTGTCTGAGACATCATGCTGCCCACACACCGGGCAGACCACCTGATCCAGCAGCCAGCCATCCTCGCGCCATGTGGCTGGCGTGTTGTCTCGCGTGAACAGCGACTTGAGCCCCAGCTCTGCAGGGCGGTGCTGCTGTCCGTGGAATACGTGACCACAACGGGAGCAGGTGTGCATGATGTTCTGTTGTGAAAATCAAAGTTGCTGGCCGGATAGGTCGAGCTCGCCGGACCAAACCCAGGCTCGATAAGACCCTGCCCCGAACTGCTGCTGATCGGCTAATAGCGCTTCCCATAGCTGATCACGGCGACACCAGCCTCGCCCGCCTTGAGTGGAGTCAAATACCGCACTGCCGTCATGCAAAAAACGCTTGAGCTCATTTATCACATCGCCGGCAATGCGCTGCTTCAGTTTTCGCCCGGACAAGCGGAGACGCCAATAGCGGCCCTAAGAATAATGTGTGTGCGTGATGCCGCAACTCAGGACCACTTCATTGTGCAAGATGGTAAGCCAGAGTGCCTGTATCTCTGGGCATGGTGCATCCCATTTAATGTGGAGGCATCCAGCCTCAGTTCGTTCGGGCGTCGCAGCAGGAAGGGCGGGCAGGGCTTTGGTGATCAGCCGTTCCAGATAACGTAAGGGTTTGTGCATGCGCCGAGGCCTCATTGGTGCATATTGCCGCGACCGGTTTGCAGCCGCTCTGCAAGAAAATCCCGGCAGACAAAGGAGAATGCCCCTTGCTCAGCGTCGGTCACCCGGTAGTGCGCGCCTTCCCACTGCTGGTCGCGGATATCCTGAATCTCCAGCAAAATGTCATTGCTGAATGTGGGCAGCTGGATGGTGATATCGAACGCACCGATAAACATCACGGAGAGCTGGCTCCCGTCAACCTTGTTGGAAGCCAGTAACAGCTGGATGTCGTACAGCGTTGGCGTGCCCGGGTCAGACGACTGGTCCATGCGGATGGACTTGAGTATGCCAAATTGCCATGGCTGCAATTGGTTGAATGTACTCAATGTTTCTTTGGGGCTGCATGTGCCGGTGTACCCGAGGGCCGTGCAGAGCCGTCTGATTGTGAAAGCGAGATGTTCATGTGGGATGGATATGCTGCCTGCCCATTGTCGCAGAAAACAGGTATCAACTATCTGATACTGGCTTAGCGATACTCTGATGCTGCATGGCTGATTAGGGCTCTCACAATATATTTCCAGCTTGAAGTCCTGCGGGATGTAGGATTCCAGGAGTGCAGAGCCTTGGTGGGATGCTTCTAGCTGAGTGAGCTGTGTGCGGAAGTGCTGCACCGCTGCTGCTTCCAGCCGGACAGATTGAGCGGCAGTGAATGGCCCCGACTTTACGCGTACCTGAACGTGAAGATCGCCTTCGGTAGGCAACCCTTCGGGCACAGCTTCAATGACCGTTAACTCAAGGTAATCATGTTCGGACTGAATAAGCATTGAGACCCGTACCTGCAAGAAGGGGTTAATATGTGTATTGTTACCAGAATTTCCACCAAGGTTTTTGCTTCATGTGAGCGAATTCAGCCTGCCGGAGTAAACTGTTGCGCTGCTGTTCTTGATGAGCGCTCAAGGCATGGTGATATGCCCAGTCCCAGTTGGTGTCTTGACGAAGGGCGGTGAGTACTTCTCTCAGCCCCGGCGTCGTGGGCTCATATGACACCAGTGGCCCCATGGCATACATTATGGCTTCCTCACGAAAGTCAGCCGTAGCACACTTGATTTCCTCGAGAATGCGCTCTTGATCTATACCCGCCGCTGCCAGTCGGCAAAGGATTTCCAAGGCATTGCCTTGCGTCCAGTCATTTTCACCAAAGGCAACACGGCGCAACTCAGGCAGGGCTGCGCACCCCAAGTGGTAGTAAATTTCAAAAATGGCAAATTGCCTTGCCGAAAGCCAGCTGCCAAGCGCGGCGAATTGGCCGCTGCATTCTTCCGGGGGCATTGGGTCGTCGTGATACAGGGTTTTTAGCTGCACGATGGCTTCAGGACCAAAGTGTTCTGCAGCGGCAAAAGCCTGCGTCGTGAACGCCGTCCGGTTGCCGAGCAGGGTGGCAATATCCCTGACAGTTTGCAGCAGTGTGGGGTCGATGTTCTGGCTGCTATCGGGCATAAGCTGCTTCTACGGCACCAACACCGTCGGTACCGCTTCCGGCAGCAGGTCCGGGTAGTCGCGGCTGAAGTGCAGGCCGCGGCTTTCGTGGCGGCGCAGGGCGCTTTGTACGATGAGGTCGGCGGTGAGCACCAGGTTGCGTAGCTCGATCAGGTCGTTGCTGACACGGAAGTTGCGGTAGAACTCGTTGATTTCCTGCGTGAGCAGCTGGATGCGGTGCTGGGCGCGTTGCAGGCGCTTGGTGGTGCGCACGATGCCAACATAATCCCACATTGCGTGGCGCAGCTCGTTCCAGTTGTGCGCGATCACCACTTCTTCGTCGGCGTCGGTTACCCGGCTTTCGTCCCAGTCCGGCACGTTGGGCAGCGGCTCGGCCTGGCGCGAGAGGATGTCCTCGGCGGCGCTCTCGGCAATCACCAGGCATTCCAGCAGTGAATTGCTGGCCAGTCGGTTTGCACCGTGCAGGCCGGTGTACGCCACTTCACCGGCAGCGTAGAGGTTGGCGACATCAGTGCGGCCTTGCAGGTCCACCATCAGGCCGCCGCAGGTGTAGTGGGCGGCGGGGACCACCGGGATGCCCTGGCGGCTGATGTCGATGCCCAGCTCCAGGCAGCGGGCGTAGATGGTGGGGAAGTGGTCGCGCAGGAAATCGCGTGGTTTGTGCGAGATGTCCAGATACACGCAATCCAGGCCGTGGCGTTTCATTTCAAAGTCGATGCTGCGGGCAACGGTGTCACGTGGGGCCAGCTCGGCGCGCGGGTCGTGATCCGGCATGAAGCGGTGGCCATCCGGCAGGCGCAGGATGCCGCCTTCGCCGCGCACCGCCTCGGTTATCAGGAAAGACTTGGCTTCCGGGTGGTAGAGGCAGGTGGGGTGGAACTGGATGAACTCCATGTTCGCGACCCGGCACCCGGCGCGCCAGCCCATGGCAATGCCGTCGCCGGTGGCGGTATCCGGGTTGGTGGTGTAGAGGTAGACCTTACCTGCGCCGCCGGTGGCGAGCACGGTGTACGAGGCCAGCAGGGTTTCCACGTGGTCGGTTTCGGTATTCAGGATATAGGCACCGAGCGCGCGCTGTTCACTGTGGCCCAACTTGCGGCTGGTGATCAGGTCGATCGCCACCCGGTTTTCCAGCACGGTGATGTTCGGGTGCTGCCGTACTTTTTCCACCAGCGTTTGCTGCACCGCTGCGCCGGTGGCGTCGGCGGCGTGGATGATGCGGCGGTGGCTGTGACCGCCTTCCCGTGTAAGGTGGAAGCCGAAGGGGTGGCCTGCATCTGGGGTGAACGGTACGCCCTGGGCAATCAGCCATTCGATGTTGCGGCGCGCATGCTCGAGGATGTAGCGGGTGGCGTGCGGGTCGCACAGGCCACCACCGGCAATCTGGGTGTCCTGTAGGTGGGCGTCGATGGAGTCTTCGTCGGTCAGCACGGCGGCGATACCGCCTTGCGCCCAGCTGCTGGCGCCATCGAGCAGGGCTTTCTTGGTCACCAGCGTGACCTTCAGCCGGTCGGCCAGCCGCAGCGCCAGTGCCTGGCCTGCCAGACCACTGCCGATGATGAGGACGTCTGTCTTGTGCATGCTGCCCGTTTCCTGCTGACGTGAGTGAGGTGTGAATTTTAACAGACGGTGGCCGGAACTTCCCTTCCGCTTTCAGGTCTGTTGCTGCAGGTGGTAGCATTGCACCCTTCAAAAACAAGAGTTCAGTCTGCGGCAACCGGATGGGCCGGTCCCGCAGCATCAGGGATGGCAGCATGAGTGATCGCGAAGTCGATCAACAGCTGGTAGAGCGCGTACAGCGCGGAGACAAACGGGCCTTTGACCTGCTGGTAGGCAAATATCAGCGGAAGCTTGCACGCCTGTTGTCCCGCTTCGTCCGCAATCCGGAGGAAATCGAGGATGTGGCGCAGGAGGCCTTTATCAAGGCTTACCGGGCCTTGCCCTCGTTCCGCGGGGAAAGTGCGTTCTATACCTGGCTGTATCGCATCGCTATTAATACGGCGAAGAATTATCTGATGTCGGCAGGGCGGCGGGCGACCACCACCTCGACATCCATTGAGGTGGACGAGTCCGAAACGCTGGACATGGCCGAGCAGGTGCCGGATGACAATACTCCGGAAACCGAGCTGGCCAACCAGCAGATCGTGCAGGCGGTGAACCGGGTGGTGGAAGCCTTGCCGGAGGAGCTGCGCGAGGCCATCACGCTGCGCGAGATGGAAGGGCTCAGCTACGAAGAAATTGCTGAGGCAATGCAGTGCCCGATTGGCACGGTGCGGTCGCGGATCTTCCGCGCCCGGGAAGCGATTGCAGCGGAGCTGCGACCGCTGGTGGAACAGAAGCAGAACAGAAGATGGTGAACAGCATGAACGAGCGTATTTCAGCCTTGATGGATGGTGAGCTTTCCAGTCAGGAAGAAGCTTCGGTATTGCAATGGTTGCGACACAACCCGGACGGGGCTGAGCAGTGGCATACCTATCACCTGATTCGTGATGCTTTGCGCGAGAAAGGGGCTGCCGATGTGGATGTCCGCAGCCGGGTGATGGCGCAGCTGGAAGCCGAGCCGACCATCCTGGCACCACGACGCGCGCGCATGCCGGCTCGCCGCACCATGGTGGCCTTGTCCGCCGCGGCATCGGTCGCTGCCGTGTCGGTGGTGGGCTGGATGGGCTGGCATACCCGCCCGACCCCGGCCAATGCCCCGACCATGCAGGCTGCGGTCACGGCCCCGCTCAAGGCCACGGGTACGGCAGACATGCGTCCCTACCTGGCTGCGCATCAGCAGTTCTCCGGGCAGGTGAATGGCCGCAGCGAGGTGCGCCCCGCCAACTATGAGGGTGGGGAGCCGGTGAACAAATGAGTTTATGCTTCAAACCGGTTCACCTGCTGCGCTTGCTGCTGCCGTGCTGTGTCGGGGCGGCGCTGGCCGGGCAGGCACTGTCGCCCTCGGAAGGCCTGCAACTGCTGAACCGGGTGACGCAGGCCACCCGGCAGCAGAGCTTCGTCGGGGTGTATGTCTACCAGCGCGATACCCTGGTGGAAACCTCCCGCATTACCCATCAGTTTGCGGACGGCAACAGCTATGAGAAGCTGGAGGCGCTGGATGGCCCGGCGCAGGAGCTGATCCGAGCCAACAACATGCTCAGCTGCTATGTGCCTGCCAACCGCAGTGACAAGGTGGATTACCAGTCCTACAGCCGCTTCTTTCCTGATGTGCTGCCGAATGACAATCGCGCCCTGCTGGAAAACTATCACGTGATCCGGCAGGACATGGAGCGGGTGGCCGACCACGATTGCCAGATGGTGTTGCTGGCACCCAAGGACGGGCTGCGCAATCCGTTCCGCTTCTGTTATGAGCCCACCCGTGCGGTGCTGCTCAAGGCGCAAGTCTATAACGACCGGCAGGAGCTGCTGGAGCAGATGTCCTTTACCCAGGTCAACATCGGCGGGGTGATTGACCGTAATGCTTTCAAGCCACGCCTGCCCAACAAGGTGGGCGCCTGGCAGCGTAGCGATGGCCCGGTGAAGGCGGACGACCTGATCATCAACGACAAGCAGCTGCCCGCAGGCTTCAAGCTGGTGCGGGGCAGCAAGCGGCAGCTACCGGGCAAGCCTGCGCCGGTGTCGCATTACCTGTTCTCGGATGGCCTGGCTTCGATGTCGGTGTTTCTTGAATTCACCGGTAAGGACGCGCGGCCTGCAGAGGGCGCATCGCGTCAGAACGACACCAATATCCTGGTTGAAACCGATGAAGGCGCGGTGATGATGTTGCTGGGCGAGGTGCCGAAGGGGGCCCTGCAGCAGCTGGGTAACAGCTTGCGGATCAAGCCCAAGCGTTGATTGGATCTGGGTCTGACTGGAGTCGAGGAAGAGCATGAAACTGTGGCGTTCGTTGCAATCCGGCCTGCTGGGTGTGGCTGTGTTGTGGTCCACTGTGAGCGTGGCAGCAGCCAAGGATTTACCGGATTTTACTGAGTTGGTGGAAAAGCAGGGCCCTGCGGTGGTCAACATCAGTACCACGCAGACGGTGAGTGGTGGCGCTGCCAATCCGTTTGCCGAGGGTGACCCGGCCTATGAATTCTTCAAGCGCTTCATGCCGCAATTGCCCAAGCAGCGGGATTACCAGACCCGCTCGCTGGGCTCCGGTTTCATCATCAGCGCCGATGGCGTGATTCTGACCAATGCGCATGTGGTGGATGGCGCGGATGAGATCACCGTCAAGCTGACCGACAAGCGCGAATTCAAGGCCAAGCTGATCGGGGCGGACAAGCGCACCGATGTGGCCGTGCTGAAGATTGAAGCCAGCAAGCTGCCCATTGTTACGCTGGGTGACCCGGACAAGCTGAAGGTGGGCGAGTGGGTGCTGGCCATTGGTTCGCCGTTCGGACTGGAAAACACGGTGACGGCCGGGATCGTGTCGGCCAAGGGGCGTACCCTGCCGGACGATACCTATGTGCCGTTCATCCAGACCGATGCCGCGGTGAACCCCGGTAACTCTGGTGGCCCACTGTTCAATATGCGCGGTGAGGTGGTGGGTATCAACTCCCAGATCTATAGTCGCTCCGGCGGTTATATGGGCTTGTCGTTCTCGATCCCGATCGACGTGGCGATGGATGTAGCCAACCAGCTGAAGAGCAATGGCCGGATCAGCCGTGGCAAGCTGGGTATCAATATTCAGGAAGTGAGCAAGGACATTGCGGAATCGCTGGGCCTGAGCTCGCCATCGGGTGCGCTGGTGGTGGGCGTGGAAAAAGGGTCTGCCGCTGATCGTGCCGGGCTGAAGGCCGGTGATGTGATTCTGAAGTTCGACAACAAGCCGATTGGTGCGTCCAGTGAGTTGCCACGTGTGGTGGGCTCCACCAAACCCGGCAGCAAGGTACAGTTGCAGGTATGGCGCAACAAGGCATCCCAGGATGTGACGGTGACGCTGGGTGAGGTGGTGGATGACAGCGCCAAGGCCAAGCCTGCCGCCCCGCCGAAGCCGGATGCGCTGGTGCGCATTGGCTTGCAGGTGGTAGAGCTGAATGCCGCACAGAAACGTCAGCTGGATGTGGGCTTCGGTTTGCTGGTGACCGCTGCGCAGGGCGCGGCTGCGCGGGCCGGGGTGGAGGAGGGCGATGTCATCATCGGCGTCAGCAATGAAACCCTGAAGTCGCAGCAGCAACTGCTGCAGCTGCTGGAGCGGGCGCCGAAGGGCAGTGTGGTGGCCTTGCTGATCCGCCGTGATGACAGCACGCTGTACATCCCGGTGCGGGTTCCGGAAAAGTGAGCGCCTTACCGACGCTGACACTCTACATTCGCGAATACTGCCACCTGTGCCAGGACATGCTGGCGATCCTGCAGCAGGACTACCGGGGACGCTTTCTACTGCAGGTGGTGGACATTGAGGATGATGATGACACCGAGGCCCGCTACGGCCAGCTGATTCCGGTGCTGATGGCGGGTGAGCACGAGTTGTGTCATTACCACCTCAACCGTGCAAGACTGGATGCGTATCTGGCGGAAATTGGGTAAAATCTAGGGTTAAGGTGACGGGGCACTCGTGTAGTGCCCCTTCTTATTGCCGACTGCGCCTGCCGCACGGCCTGCTGGAACCACAAGCTGCATGAAACACATACGCAATTTCTCGATCATCGCCCACATCGACCACGGCAAATCCACGCTGGCCGACCGCTTCATCCAGTTCTGTGGCGGACTGGACGCCCGCGAAATGTCTGCCCAAGTGCTCGACTCGATGGACATCGAGAAGGAGCGGGGCATTACCATCAAGGCGCAGACCGCCGCGCTGCAGTACAAGGCGCGCGATGGCCAGGTTTATAACCTCAACCTGATTGACACCCCCGGGCACGTGGACTTCTCCTATGAGGTGAGCCGCTCGCTGGCCGCCTGCGAGGGCGCGCTGCTGGTGGTGGACGCTTCGCAAGGGGTGGAGGCGCAGACGGTAGCCAACTGCTACACCGCCATCGAGCAGGGTGTGGAAGTGTTGCCGGTGCTCAACAAGATCGACTTGCCTGCTGCCGAACCGGAGCGGGTGTGCGAAGAGATTGAAGACATCATCGGCATTGATGCCACTGACGCGGTGCGCGCATCGGCCAAGAGTGGCATTGGCATTGAAGATATTCTGGAATCGGTGGTAGCCCGCATTCCGGCCCCGACCGGTGAGCCGACCGCGCCGCTCAAGGCGTTGATCATCGACAGCTGGTTCGACAACTATGTTGGCGTGGTCATGCTGGTGCGGGTGGTGGATGGCGAGCTGAAGCCGAAAGACAAGATCCTGCTGATGAGCAGCAAGACCCAGTACCTGTGCGAGCAGGTCGGGGTATTCACGCCGAAGTCGCTGCAGCGCGATGCGCTGCGTGCCGGTGAGGTGGGGTTTGTGATCGCCGGCATCAAGGAGCTCAAGAGCGCCAAGGTGGGCGACACCATCACCATCGCCAACAAGGCCGCGACCGAACCGCTGCCGGGCTTCAAGGAAATCAAGTCGCAGGTGTTTGCCGGTCTGTATCCGGTGGAAAGCCACGACTATGAGAACCTGCGTGATTCGCTGGAAAAGCTGCAGCTGAACGACGCCAGCCTGCATTTCGAGCCGGAAGTGTCACAAGCGCTGGGCTTTGGCTTCCGCTGCGGTTTCCTTGGCCTGTTGCACATGGAGATCGTGCAGGAGCGGCTCGAACGCGAGTTCGATATGGACCTGATCACCACCGCGCCGACCGTGGTGTATCACGTGCTGATGAAGGACGGCACCGAGCTGGAAGTGGAAAACCCCTCCAAGCTGCCGGACCTCTCCAAGATCGAAGAAATCCGCGAGCCGATCATTACCGCCCACATTCTGGTGCCGCCGGATTACCTCGGCTCGGTGATGACCCTGTGCAACAACAAGCGCGGTGTACAGCGCAATATGCAGTATATGGGCCGTCAGGTCATGCTGTCTTACGACCTGCCGATGAACGAAGTGGTGATGGACTTCTTTGACAAGCTGAAGTCGGTCAGCCGCGGCTATGCCTCGCTGGATTATGACTTTAAGGAATTCCAGCCTGCTGATCTGGTCAAACTCGACGTGCTGGTGAATGGCGACAAGGTGGATGCCTTGTCCCTCATCGTGCACCGGGCCAACAGCGTATACCGTGGCCGCGAGCTGGTCAGCAAGATGCGTGAGCTGATCCCGCGCCAGATGTACGACGTGGCAGTGCAGGCCGCGATTGGTGCCAACATCATTGCCCGCGAAAACGTGAAAGCCATGCGCAAGGACGTGCTGGCCAAGTGTTATGGCGGTGATATCACCCGCAAGAAGAAGCTGCTGGAGAAGCAGAAGGCCGGCAAGAAGCGGATGAAGCAGGTGGGGAATGTGGAGATCCCGCAAGAGGCCTTCCTCGCCATTCTGCAAGTCAGCGACAAGTAAGCCGTACACACAAGGACAAGCATGAACTGGATTGCAACCTGGACCGGCGCCGCCATCATCGGTGCCGTGATGCTGGCGATGGGGCGCAACCTCCCGCGCAACGACAAAGGTGAGGCCCACGCCACCGTACAGTTTGCCCATATGGCGCTGATCATCGGCGTATTTGGCCTGATTGCGGTGTACACCACCTTGTCGCTGGCCATGTTGCTGTTCGTGCTGGTGTCCGGTGTGGTCTGGGCGGTGGACAAGTGGTATCTGGCGCGTCGCCGCAAGCAAGGCGAGCGCCAGTCGGATGAGGTGGAGCTGTTCGCTGGCCTGTTCCCGGTGATTGCCGTGGTGTTCCTGGTGCGCTCCTTCCTGTTTGAGCCGTTCACCATTCCGTCGAGCTCCATGCGGCCCGGGCTGGAGCCGGGGGACTTCATCCTGGTCAACCGCTTCAGCTACGGCATCCGTGTGCCGGTGCTTAATACCGTATTGATCGAGACGGGCAAGCCGCAACGCGGTGATGTGATGGTGTTTCGCTATCCGGTGGACCCCAAGACGGATTTCATCAAGCGGGTGGTCGGCTTGCCGGGTGATACTGTGACATACCGTAACAAGCAACTGACGGTGAATGGCAAACCGGTAACACAGGTTGCCCTCGCAGAAGGCAGCTATGTGCGCGACAATTCCGCCAATCTGATTCCGGTGCAACGTTTCAAGGAAACAACCGCTACCCGGAGCTATCTGGTACAGACGGTCGAGCAAGCCCCTCCCGTGAACCAGGATCAGGTGCTGAACTTCCCGTTCCGCGATAACTGCCAGTATGACGACAGTGGCTTTACCTGCAAGGTACCTGCCGGGCATTATTTCATGATGGGTGACAACCGCGACGACAGCTCGGATGGCCGCTACTGGGGCTTTGTGCCGGACGAGAACATCGTCGGCAAAGCCACCCTGATCTGGATGAACATTGGCGCGTTCAGCCGAATCGGTACTTCCATCCAGTAAGCGCACCCCCATGGGCTGACAGCCTCATGGCACAGTGTTTAACTATCCGATCAGGGGTAATGCCGCTATGATAACGAAGCTTTCCTCCTGTCCACACCGGTAAGGGAAGCGGGGCTTGGCAAACAGGCATACCGCCAGCCCATATGGGCAAACGCATTGATTGAGGAGACGCTGCATGCTGCAACTGAAACCGCGCAAGGCCGAACACGGATTGTCCATCATGGGGCTGATCATCGTGGCGGCAGTGCTGGGCTTTTTTCTGCTGGTCATTGCCAAGACCATTCCTTCCATCTCTGAGTATCAGGCGGTAAAGAACGCCCTGAAAAAAGTAGCAAGCGAGGGTGGTACCCCTGCTCAAATTCGTGCTGCCTTTGATAAGACGGCGGATATAACCGACATTCACTCCATCAAGGGTGAAGATCTGGAAATTCAGGGGTCGGGTGACAACGTCACCGTACGTGCTGCCTATGGAGCCAAGGTCGCCCTGTTCGGCAATGTCAGCCTGGTGCTGGATTTTGATACCTCCGCTGGTGCGGGTGGTGGTGGTAAACAGCCTTGAGGCGACAAGAAGACCGGGCGCTGCAAGAGCGTATCGGTCATGATTTTGCCGATGCGTCATTGCTGCAACAGGCATTGACGCATCGCAGCTTTGGTACGCCGCATAATGAGCGGCTGGAGTTTCTGGGCGACAGCGTGCTGTCGCTCGCGCTCTCCAATCTGCTATACGAGCGCTTCCCGCAGCTCTCCGAGGGGGAGCTGTCGCGGGTGCGCTCCAATCTGGTGAATCAGCAGGCGTTGGCCGAGCTGGCGATCGGCCTCAAGCTGGGACAGGTGTTGCGGCTGGGCGAAGGTGAGGTCAAGAGTGGTGGGCGGGAGCGCCCGTCCATTCTGGCTGATGCGTTGGAAGCCTTGTTCGGTGCCGTCTATCTGGATGGCGGGCTGGCGCCGGCGCTGGCCTGGATTGCCCGGCTGTACCAGCCGGTGCTGGTGTCGCTCAACCCGCAGACGCTGGGTAAAGACCCCAAGACCTTGCTGCAGGAATGGCTGCAAGGACAGCGGCTGCCGCTGCCGGTCTACCGGGTATTGCAAGCGCAAGGGGCCAGCCACGCGCAGTCCTTTGCGGTGGAATGTGAAATCGCTGTGCTCGGCATCACGGTGCCAGGCAGTGGCAACAGCCGCAGGCTCGCCGAGCAGGAGGCTGCCAAGGCCGCGCTGCAACAGGCGCAGCAACGGCAGGCAAACAAGAAAGCATCATGACAGAAGCGTTTCCGCCCCCTTCGGACTTTCACTGTGGTCTGGTGGCCATCGTGGGTCGGCCCAATGTCGGCAAGTCTACCCTGCTCAATCACCTGATCGGGCAGAAGATCAGCATTACCTCGCGCAAGGCACAGACCACCCGCCACCGGGTGACCGGCATCTATACCGATGCCAGCTACCAGATGGTGTTCGTCGATACCCCCGGCTGGCAGACCAAGTACAAAAGCGCGATGAACAGCGCGATGAACCGCAGCGTCAGCGGCACACTGGCGGACGTAGACGTGGTGCTGTTCGTGATCGAAGCCGGGCGCTTCTCGCAGGCCGATGCCGATGTGCTCAAGCGCCTGCCGAGCAACCGTCCGGTGATTCTGGTGGTCAACAAGGTGGATTACCTCAAGGACGACAAGGAAACCCTGCTCGCCTTCCTGCAAGAGATGTCCGGCAAGTTCAACTTTGCCGCACTGGTACCGGTGATCGCCCAGCATGGCCACAAGGTGGACGTGTTGCTCGATGCGGTGCGCCCGCTGCTGCCGCTGGGCGAGCCGATGTACGAGGAAGACCAGATCACGGACCGCAGCGAGCGCTTCCTTGCCGCCGAGATCGTGCGGGAAAAGCTGTTCCGCCTCTTGGGCGACGAACTGCCGTATGCCATGAACGTGTTCATCGAGCAGTTCGAGCTGGATGGCAGCATGCGCCGCATCCACGCCGCCATCATGGTGGACAAGCCCGGCCAGAAAGCCATCCTGATCGGCAAGGGCGGCGAAAAGCTCAAGCGCATCGGCACCGAGGCGCGCATCGACATGGAAAAGCTGTTCGACGGCAAGGTGTTCCTGCAGCTGTGGGTCAAGGTCAAGAGCGGCTGGGCTGATGATACCCGCCTGCTGCGCGAGTTCGGCTTCGAGTAAGCGCAGGCCGTGGCGCAATCCCAGCGAGTCGACCTGACCGAAGGCTTTGTACTGCACCACTACCCGTGGCGGGAAACCAGCCTGATTCTGGAAGTGTTCAGCCGCGAGCATGGGCGGCTCAGCATTGTCGCCCGCGGCGCACGCCGCCCCGGCTCTGCCCTGCGCGGGGTGCTGCTGCCGTTTCAGCCGCTGCTGCTGTCCTGGTATGGCAAACACGAGCTGAAAACCCTGCACAAGGCCGAGTGGGTCGGCGGGGTACGCTTTCCGGCAGGTCATGCCCTGATCTGCGCCTACTATCTCAATGAACTGCTGCTGGCCTTGCTGCCCAAGGAAGACGCCAGCGGCGAGCTGTTTGACCATTACCAGCACGCGCTGCATGCGCTCAGCCACGGCCTGGAGCAAGCACCGGTGCTGCGCCAGTTCGAGCAGGCGCTGCTGAGTGAGCTGGGGTACGGCCTCTTGCTCAGCCACACCGTGGCAGGGCTGCCGGTTGAGGCCGGGCAGCGCTATGCTTATCGGCTGCAGCATGGACTGTACCCGGCGCGCGAGCGCCAGCGTGACGACATCCCGCTGGATGGCCAAACCCTGCTCGACCTGCATCACGGCCACTATGAGCGGGCTGAGACTCGCCAGCAGGCGCTGGCCTTGATGCGGCGACTGTTGGCCAGCTTGCTGCCAGAGCGGCCGCTGGCCACCCGCGAGCTGTTCCGACTGCTGCGACAACTGGACGAGCCCGCCAACGGGAGGGACGCATGATTTATGGACTGGGGACCGATCTCGCGCGGGTGAGCCGCTTTCAGCAAGGGCTGGAGCGGCATGGCGAGCGTTTTGTCGAGCAAATACTGGCTCCGGCTGAGCGCGAGGCCTTTGCTCAGGCCGCCCACCCGGCCCGCCTGCTGGCCAAGCGCTGGGCGGTTAAAGAGGCGTTTGGCAAGGCGGCGGGCACCGGCGTGCGTGCGCCGATTACCCTGCAAGCGCTGTGGCTCAGCCACGACGCACTGGGGCGACCGCAGCTGTGCTGGGATGAGGCAGTAGCCGCCTGGCTGGCGGAGCGTGGGATAAGCCGAGCGCATGTGAGCCTCAGCGATGAGGCCGACTACACGGTTGCCACCGTGATTCTGGAAATCGGATAGGAAACGAGCCATGACCACAGTCAATCTGCCCCTGGGACCGGTGTGTGTCGACCTCGCCGGTACCGAGCTGACCGATGCAGAGCGGCAGCGCCTGCTGCACCCGCAGGTGGGCGGTGTCATCCTGTTCAGCCGCAATTTCCGTTCGGTGGCGCAATTGTGCGCACTGACCCGTGAGATTCACCAGCTGCGCAGCCCACGGCTGATCATCGCGGTGGACCACGAAGGCGGCAGAGTACAACGCTTTCGCGATGGTTTTACCCGACTGCCGCCGATGGCCGAGCTGGGCAAGCTGTGGAATGACGACCGCGCCGCCGCGCGTGCGCTGGCAGCGCGCACCGGCTGGGTGCTGGCGGCGGAGCTGCGTGCCAGCGGGGTGGATTTCAGCTTTGCCCCGGTGCTGGACCTCGACTATGGCGTGTCCACCGTCATCGGCAACCGTGCCTTCCATGCCCACCCGCATGCGGTGAGCGAGCTGGGGCAATACCTGATGCAAGGCATGCGGCAAGCGGGCATGAACGCTTGCGGCAAACACTTCCCCGGTCACGGTCATGTGGTGCTGGACTCCCACCACGCCCTGCCGGTGGATGACCGCCCACTCTCGGAAATCCACGGGGCCGACCTGCAACCCTTCCGCCGCCTGATCGAACAGGGGCTCGCTGCGGTGATGCCCGCGCATGTGATCTACGCCAAGGTAGACGAGCGGCCCGCCGGGTTCTCGCCGCGCTGGTTGCAGGACATCCTGCGCGGCCAGCTTGGCTTTCAGGGGGCCATCATCAGCGATGCACTGGACATGGCCGGTGCTGCCTTCGCAGGCAACACCATTGAGGAGCGCGCCAAGGCCGCGTTCGAGGCCGGCTGTGATCTGGTGCTGGCCACCAACCGCCCGGAAGAAGCCGAGCGCCTGCTGCAGCGCTTGGACTGGCAGATCAGCCCGGTATCTCTCAGCCGCCTCGCCCGCCTGCACGGCGAACCCAACCCCCTGCAGTGGGATGACCTTGTTCACGACCTCGATTTTCAGTCCGCCCGCCGTGAAGTGGCTGCCTTGGCAGGGGAGGGGGACATCAGCCGCTGGGGGCCGGATGTGGGGGAAGCTTAGGCGGTAGGGCTGATGTTGTGCCTGTCGGGCCAGCTAGAAGCAGTGACCCATCCCGCAAGCGGTCATGAAGCCAGTCAGCCCGCAGGTGAAGAAGGCAAGCGCAAAGACTGCCATTGCCGTCAAGATTCGTCCGATGAGGGAGGGTGTGCCATGAGACAAGATGGCGGCGCAGCCGACCGAGATCGAAAACAGTGGCCATAGGCTGCTCGATGCAGGGGCAAGGAACACCACCAGCACCATGACTGCGTTACCTGCCAGCAAGACCAGTATCCACTGCCAGAATGGCGCTGCGTGTGATGATTGTTTGCGGCTGGGTGTGTCTAGTGGGGTGGTCAAGGTTGTGCACCTGTTTGGTAAGGGCCTGCTTTGGCAGAGACTTGGTCCAGTGCTGCCAGCATTTCCGCAGCCTCTTCTTTCGAAGACGGGAACACATCCTCGCTGTGTAGCACTTGCTGCAAGTAGCCGCGAACGGTATCCCGCTCCTTGTCACTGACCACGTACAGCTTGGCCAGTTCCAGCGCGGCATCGTGATCACCATGCTCCAGGGCCTGTTCAAACCAGTAGCGGGCTTGCCGGATCTGCCCGCTGCGACGGCAGGTGATGCCCAGATTGAAGCGGGAGGTCGCATGACCGGCATCAATGGCGCGCCGATCCCATGCCATCGAAGCTTCCACATCCCACGAAACACCCCGGCCTGATTCATACAGGATGGCAAGGCGAGACATGGCGGCACCATCGCCCATCAAGGCCGCTTGCAGAAAGAGTGAGGCAGCCAGGGTGAATTCCTCATGCTCCTCGGCGGCATCGGCTGCGCAGAAGATGGATTCGGTCAGTGAGAGCGGAGGAGGGTTGTTCGTGTTCATGCCAAACCTGTTAACAACGCAGCTGCCCAACACCCGGCTGAGCGTGGACCCAGCACCATCTGTAGATAGAGAAGCCACCGCCCGATGCACTCCCGAGGGTGATACGGATTGTGCATGGAGGCAACCACCAAGTGCAAGTTGACAGCCCCGCGTGTGCGGGGAACAGGGTCGGTCCAGCGGGACGCTGGGCGGCTGCCCCCGGTTCAGCCCCGCGTGTGCGGGGAACAGAAGATGCGCTCGATCGACCTGGTTACGCGGCTCGGTTCAGCCCCGCGTGTGCGGGGAACAGCAAAAGCCCAAACCCGGTACCGCGTTACCGTCACGGTTCAGCCCCGCGTGTGCGGGGAACAGGCGTCGGTGTGGGGTATCCGGCAGTTCCAGTTCGGTTCAGCCCCGCGTGTGCGGGGAACAGTTACCCCAGTCAATGAACGAATCGCCGCCGCGCGGTTCAGCCCCGCGTGTGCGGGGAACAGTACAAACCAACCGAGAAAGACCGTCATGAAAACGGTTCAGCCCCGCGTGTGCGGGGAACAGTGCCCCAGTCCAGCTTTGAGAGAGGCCGTCATCGGTTCAGCCCCGCGTGTGCGGGGAACAGTCGACCGTCAGATGCCCCGCCTCGTCGGATGCCGGTTCAGCCCCGCGTGTGCGAGGAACAGCGGGTCACACGCAGAAACAGGCTGCAGAGCTGCGGTTCAGCCCCGCGTGTGCGGGGAACAGTTCCAATTCATTCGCCGTGTAGTCGTACCATTCGGTTCAGCCCCGCGTGTGCGGGGAACAGATTTCCGGTCCGGCCCGGTTAACGGCCACTGGCGGTTCAGCCCCGCGTGTGCGGGGAACAGCCGCTCCGGTTTCATTTCCGTAGCCCTCGCAACGGTTCAGCCCCGCGTGTGCGGGGAACAGGCAAGCGATATGTGGGATGGCCTGAAAAAGACCGGTTCAGCCCCGCGTGTGCGGGGAACAGAGGGTTGAGCAATGAAATACTGGCCGGTATGTCGGTTCAGCCCCGCGTGTGCGGGGAACAGCTCGCAGTGTTCGTAGGTGTTGAAGTTCAAGCGCGGTTCAGCCCCGCGTGTGCGGGGAACAGGTACACCATGCCGCCGGTAGCGCGGCCCGGCACCGGTTCAGCCCCGCGTGTGCGGGGAACAGATCAGGAAATACGCATAGCGCCCCAGGTACTCCGGTTCAGCCCCGCGTGTGCGGGGAACAGGCAAGCCTGCCCTACGGCTCGCTATGCTCGGGCGGTTCAGCCCCGCGTGTGCGGGGAACAGCCGGGGCCGGGTTTGATTGCGACGTATCCTGACGGTTCAGCCCCGCGTGTGCGGGGAACAGCATTACCAGCTGGATTGTGATGATCAGAGTGCCGGTTCAGCCCCGCGTGTGCGGGGAACAGTCTAATTGCAAGCCATTGTTTGTAAATGGCTTTTAGGGTGGTGGATTTTTTACCAGTGAGGAATGGGGTTCAGATTGTCAAGGAACGGATCAGACAGTATACGTCGTGTGGTGCAGTTCAGGCAGCCGGGAGTGTGTACAGGGGTGTGGCCACCTCTGCTGAGTGGCCTTGCTGAGGGCGTTCACCGCGTGCGCGGCTGATCGTCCTGATCGACCTGCCACAGATAGTCAAACAGGGTGCGGGTGACGTTGACCATGGGCTTGAAGTGCACATTGTCCGGGGTGTCGTTGACCGAGTGGTAATTCGGCACGTCAGCCAGGCCAATCACACGAGTGTTGATGCCGATTCGGGCAAATGGTCCGGCATCATAGTCAAAGGTCGGGCCCGGGGTTTTCGGGTATTCGTGTGAATAGGCGTCCTTGTCTTCATCCGAGTCGTTATACACCTCGCGGAACCAGCGCTTGCTGTAGGCATCCATTTGCTTTTGGCTGAAGCTTTGCCATTTGTCGTAGCCAAGGCCGATCATGTCGATGCTGATCATCAGCACAATCTGTGCGTTGGGGGCGGCGGCGACCGGGTTCTGGCTATGGTAGATGGAGCCCATGTACTTCTGCTCTTCCGCACCATAGGCGACAAACATCAGTGTGCGCTTGTTCTGGCCTTCCAGCTTTGCAAAGGCACGTGCCAGCTCCAGCGTGGCGGCGACCCCGGTCAGGTCATCATTGGCGCCCGGGTATTGCTTGCGCAGATCATTGTTGAAGCCCAGATGATCCCGGTGGCCGCTGATGATGATCACTTCCTTGGCCAGCTCAGGGTCATTACCCGGCAGGATGCCGATGATGTTGCTGGTATTCGCCTTCTGGCCAAGCTGCAGGTTGGAAGATTCATCGGGGTCGGTGATCCTGGTGGTGAAGGGTTGCAGGTAGCCTTTGCTGCCCGCCGGGGTCAGTCCGATGCTTTCAAACTGCTTCACCAGCCAGTCGCGGGACAGTGTATCGCCTTCTGTGCCCGGCAGGCGGCCATTGTATTTGGGTTTGGCCAGCTCCCTGACCGTGGCTTCCAGGCCTTCCTGACGGATGCTGTTGCGTGCGGCGATGACGTCCTCATCGGCGGTTTTGCTGCCTGTCTTGGCCGTTGCCGGCTTGCCGGTGGGGGTGAGCGGGGTGGCGGCCAGTGCCTGGCTGCCAGGCATGGCCGTGAGCAGCAGGGTGGTCAGCAGGGAGAGGGTGAGGCGGGTGTGGGATAACATGGCTTTCATTTCTTGCATAGCTTGGTGCGAGGTAAGTAAAGGTCCGGCAGGGCCGGGCGTGGGTCATTCACTGGTCAAAGTAGTCACTCAGCAATAAGTGAACTAGTACCCTGATGTTTAAAAATATTTCAGTGATATGACATCAATTCATATGCATAATGCATGATTGTGGTTGATGAGGAAGCAGAGGTTAGCAGGGATGTCTGCAATCAAGCCAAAGTGTCAGGCAGTGATGATGGGGCTACTGCTGCTGGGTATGTCCGGGCCTGGCGTTGCATCACCCCGTCTGGCTGTGGTCAAACAGCAGGTGCATCGGGCTGCGCTGCAGCGCGACTATGTGGCGCTGAGACGGTTGATGGTGGCGGAGTTCATCTGGAGCTTCGGTGGAGAGGCCAGTGCAGATCAGGCCATTGCGGCCTGGAAGGCCAAGCCTGACTTGTTGCGTACGCTGTCGCGGATCACGGCGGCTGGCGTGGCGTGCGCTCAAGAGACGCCAGAGACGGTGACATGTCCTGCGCACGCTGGGCTGAGTTATCGCGCCGGGTTTGTGAAACTATCAGGCCAGTGGCGATTGGCGTACTTCGTGGCTGGAGACTGATGGTGCGCGGGGGCGTACCCGATAGCTACGTGTCTTGTGCATGGATGGCATTCGTCCTGTCCGTGCAGGGCAACCGCGGCACGACATGATTGCGGTTGCCCTGCAGGGCAGCGGCTTAATCAAATACCGAACAATCCCTCTTCTTCGTCGGGTGGGCGAGGTTCCAGGCCATGCAGGCAGCCTTGGCCTTTCTCATCTGATCCTTCGTTGTCGCTTCCGGATCTGGGCGCTCCTTGCCGGTACCCCCGCCCCAACTGTCAAAGCATACGTCCTGGACACAGTACACCGCGAAAGCAGGCGAGCTCATCAGTGCGGCAGCGCTGACCATGGCGGCCACTGCCAACGTTTTCAAAGTGCTCTTCATTGTCGTGTTTCCTCGTTTCAAGTTTTGAGTAAAAGACACAGTGTGTGCATCTCATGCTGGTATTTTGACTAACTGCTTCAGCCTCAATGCACGAAGGGGATGCTCACATGGTGGAAATTCAGGATCAATACGGAGCTGATGAATGGATAGGCTCTAATACCAGATGCTTGGATGACTGCTTGGTCTGTTTTTAGATCAGTCCTTTATTTTCAGATTGTTAGCCAGTTAAACTTAGTGTTGCTAAATGTTTTTTTAGTTCTGACGAACGGTTATTCAGATACCACTTGATGATTTATGTTTTTGTGTTATGAACAATTATTCTCATTTGAGTGTGGCTATGTCTCGTCTCAGGGATGTGCTGCGCGCCTGTTGAGCATGGCGTGCAGGGTGTGGCAGCTGCGGTGCCTCGGGAACGGGAGAGGGGGCTGGTGTTGCCTGCCTGAGGTGAACCCTCTTATGATGCAGTGAAAGTAAACTTGCATTCACTAAATCGGGTAACCCATGCGGCTGGAGAGGGCGGACGGATGACAGGCTTCGACTATGTGGTGGTGGGCGGTGGCTCGGCAGGTTGTGTGCTTGCGGCGCGCTTGTCAGAAGATCCTGGCCTGTCGGTGTGCCTGCTGGAATCCGGTCCCAGCGACTGGCACCCGGCCATTCATGTGCCGATTGGCTTGCTGTGGATGATGCGCAGCCCGGGCATGAACTGGAACCTCAATACTCATCCCGAGCCTGCGCTGGCCGGGCGTCGGCTGTTCTGGCCGCGTGGCAAGGTGCTGGGCGGCAGCAGCTCATCCAACGCCATGTGCTATATCCGGGGTCATGCTGCAGATTATGATGGCTGGGCCGCGCAGGGCTGCACGGGCTGGTCTTTCCAGGAGGTGTTGCCCTACTTTCGGCGGGCCGAGCATCAGGAACGGGGCGAGGACGCGTATCACGGGGTGGGTGGCCCGCTGAATGTGGCGGATTTGCGCACGCCAAACGTGCTGAGCAAGGCGTTTGTCGAGGCGGGCGTGCAGGCGGGTTTCCCGCACAACACGGATTTCAATGGTGCACAGCAGGACGGGGTGGGCCTGTTTCAGGTTACCCAGAAGGATGGCGCACGCTGCAGTGCGGTGAAGGCCTATCTGACCCCGGTGCGGCAGCGGCCTAATCTGTCCGTGATCACCGGCGCACAGGCGACGCGCATCCTGCTGTCGACCACAGCGACAGGCGTACCCAAAGCCAGTGGGGTAGCGTACCGGAAGGGGGGGCAGGAGCAGGTGGTGCAGGCGCGCTGTGAAGTGTTGCTGGCGGCCGGGGCCATTTTCAGTCCGCAATTGCTGATGCTGTCCGGGATAGGTGATCGGGTGGCCTTGCAGGCGCAAGGCATCGCCTGCCTGGCGCATCTGCCCGGCGTGGGGCAGAATCTGCAGGACCATCTGGATGTGATGGTGGTGCAGGCTTCCCGGCAGCCTGTTTCGTACAATCTGGGCCTGCGCAACCTGCTCAAGTCCCCCTGGTATCTGCTGCGCTACCTGATGCGGCGGGACGGCATGCTCTCCACCAACGGCGCTGAAGCTTGCGGCTTCATCAAGAGCGCTCCGGACGAAGCCATTCCGGACCTGCAGTTTCACTTCACTCCGGCCAAGCTCAAGGACCATGGCCGCAACCTGCGCTTTCTGACCGGGCAGGGGTTTTCCCTGCATGTCTGCAACCTGCGCCCCAAAAGCCGAGGGCGGGTGGTGCTGGTATCAGCCGACCCTGCGCAGCCACCCCGCATTGAAGCGAACTATCTGGACCACCCGGATGACCTGCGCCGGATGATCCGTGGCGTGCGCCACGCCCGGCAGATCCTGTCCCAGGCTGCCATGGCCCCGTATGGTGGGGCGGAGGTCCTGCCGGGGTCTGCGGTACAAAGCGATGCAGAAGTGGAGCACTTCATCCGGCAGCATGCCGAAACCATCTACCACCCGGTCGGCACCTGCCGGATGGGGGTGGATGCACTGGCGGTGGTAGACCCTGCGCTGAAGGTGCGCGGGGTAGACGGGCTGCGGGTGGTTGACGCGTCCATCATGCCCACCCTGGTAGGCGGCAATACCAATGCGCCGACCATCATGATTGCAGAAAAAGCAGTCGATCTGATCCGGCAGGAAAGGCAGAGAGTGGGGTAAAGCGAGGGGGAGCCACCCGTCCGCACTGGGCGAGTGGCTGGAGCGGCTTAGCGTTTGACTGCCAGCGGGCTGGTCTGCTTGGCAAAGTAAGCAGCCAGATCCGCAATGTCCTGCTTTTTCAGCGGGCTGGCCATGCCGGCCATGATCGGGTTTTTGCGGTTGCCCTTTTGGTAGTCGGTCAGCGCCTGAACCAGATAGTCTTCTTGCTGGCCAGCCAGAATCGGATAGGTCGGGCTGGTGCTGAGGCCGCCCTGACCATGGCAGGCAATGCAGGCCTGGGCTTTCTTTTGCCCGGCAGCCGGGTCGCCCCCGGCGAAGCTGCTGGTGCTGGTCAGCCCGAGCAACAGCAGGCTGCTACAGGCGGCAATGCGTTGAATGGCGTTCATTGGCTGTCGTCCCTTATTTTTGTGCGGCGTAGTATGCAGCCAGATCCTGCATGTCCTGTTCGCTGAGCCCGGCAGCGATCCCCTGCATGGTGGGGTGGCTGCGCTGGCCTTCCTTGTAGGCCTTGAGCGCGCTGACAATGTATTCGGGGTGCTGGCCGCCAATCTTGGGCACGCTGTACACCGACGGGAAGGCGGTGCGGTAGCCTGGAATGCCATGACAGCCCGCACACATGGAGTTCTTTTGCTTGCCACGGGCAGGATCGCCTGCGGCGTTGGCGGCGACAGGTGCAAGCAACAGCAGACCGGCACTGACCACCATGATTTGCAGCAGTTTGTTCACGGATCAACCTCTTTTCTGTTCTGGAAAAAGCCGGATGCGTTGTCCGCTGCTGGCGACGTCGCGCCCTGCCAACCTTCTCGGGTGCGTCAAATTGTAGCAGCTTGCCCTGTGGAGTAAAGCGGGCCACTTGTCCTTGATCTGGCGCAAAGCGGGTGCTGTATCCGTGATGCCACACCCTAGAAGGGCCGGTGCAGCAGCAAACGCTGGCGAAAACTGTTCAGCATGCTGGCGGAAGCCCCCCAGATGAAGTGTGCCTGATAAGGGATGGCCAGCACCTCGACCGCACCACTGCGCCGCTCGATACGAAAACGATGGGCGTGATCCGGGTTCAGCAGGTAAAGCAGGGGCAGGTGAAAGACCTGTGCAACCTCTCCGGGGTTAGGTGTGGCGCGGAAGGGTTGATCCAGCCAGCCGACCAGCGGGGTGACTTCGTAGCCGCTGACGGTGAGCAGGGCAGGGAGCCCTCCCAGCATGCGTACCTGCTCAGATGGCAGGCCGATTTCTTCATGGGCCTCGCGCAGTGCGGTCGCTGCCAGGTCACGGTCTTGCGGGTCCTGTCGGCCGCCGGGCAAGCTGATTTGGCCGGGGTGGTGCTTCAGATGGTATTGCCGCTTGGTCAGGATGATGTCCACGCCTTGCGGGCGCCAGTGCAGTAACAGCAGCACGGCGGCGGGGCGGAAGTGCTCGATGTGGCGCAACAGCGGATGGCGGGCCGAAGGGCTGTCTGTCGGCAACTCGCGGTTGTGGCTCAGGGCGAGGCGAAACTCTTCGGCGGCCAGACTGGCATCCTGCCAGTTCAGCGCGCGCCAGGATCGGGTGTCTGTTGTGGGGCGGTATGTGGTCATTACGGAGCGGGTTTGCATTGAAGCGAAGTGCTTTCTCCGCTATAATCTCATGGTTAAGAACTGCGCGAAACGGGATAGGCCTGCCGGCCTGTCCCGTTTGCATAAGTGGGGGGCGAAAAAGCCGGTCTGCCTGCCGCTCCCGACGTGCGCAGCCCCCCCATTCAAGGACAAGGAGCCCCACTGTGTCAGCACCTCAGCCCGCCATTCTTGCCCTTGCCGACGGAACCGTGTTTCGTGGTACGGCCATCGGCAGTACCGGTGTCACCGTAGGCGAAGTGGTGTTCAACACCGCGCTGACCGGGTATCAGGAAATCCTGACGGACCCGTCCTACAAGCATCAGATTGTCACCCTCACGTATCCCCATATCGGCAATGTCGGCGTCAACGCGCAGGATTGCGAGTCCGCCGGTGTTCATGCCGCCGGTCTGGTGATTCGCGATCTGCCCCTTACTCTGTCCAACTGGCGTGCCGAGCAGTCGCTGCCCGATTATCTCAAGGCCAACCAGGTGGTGGCCATTGCGGATATCGACACCCGCAAGCTTACCCGCCTGCTGCGTGAAAAAGGCGCGCAGAATGGCGTGATCATGGCGGGCGACATCGACGAAGCCCGTGCCATTCGCATGGCGCAGGAAGCGCCGTCGATGGCGGGTCTGGATCTGGCCAAGGTGGTGACCACTGGCCAAGCCTACAGCTGGACCGAAGGCGAATGGCAATTGCAGGGCGGTTTCCGCCAGCAGGACAAGCCGGTCCATCACGTGGTGGCGTTTGACTACGGTGTGAAGCGCAACATCCTGCGCATGCTGGCCGAGCGCGGCTGCAAGGTGACGGTGCTGCCTGCCACGGCCACCGCAGAAGAGGCGCTGGCGCTGAACCCGGATGGTCTCTTTCTCAGCAATGGCCCGGGCGATCCGGAGCCGTGTGATTACGCCATTACCGCCATCCGCAAGCTGCTGACCACCGGTATCCCGGTATTCGGTATCTGCCTCGGCCACCAGCTGCTGGCGCTGGCCTCCGGCGCACGTACGCTGAAGATGAAGTTTGGTCACCACGGTGCCAACCACCCGGTGCAGGACCTCGACAGCAAGCAGGTGATGATCACCAGCCAGAACCACGGTTTTGCGGTGGACCCGGATAGCCTGCCCGCCACCCTGCGGGCGACCCATGTGTCGCTGTTTGATGGCTCGCTGCAGGGTATTGCCCGCACCGATGTACCGGCGTTCTCCTTCCAGGGGCACCCGGAAGCCAGCCCCGGTCCGCATGACGTGGCGTATCTGTTTGACCGCTTCGTGGATTTGATGGCGAAGCGTCAGAAGTGATGTAGCGGTCTGGGGTGGCGGGCCGCATGGCCCGTTGGCCCGCAGGTCGAATGCAATGCGTTTATTTTGGTAGAGTGCCCCCATGCCCAAGCGGACAGACATCCAGAGCATCCTCATCATCGGCGCCGGTCCCATCGTGATCGGCCAGGCCTGCGAGTTTGACTACTCCGGCGCCCAGGCGTGCAAAGCATTGCGCGAAGAGGGTTACAAGGTCATCCTGGTCAACTCCAACCCCGCCACCATCATGACCGACCCGAATATGGCGGACGTGACCTACATCGAGCCGATTACCTGGCAGATGGTGGAAAAGATCATCGACAAAGAGCGTCCGGACGCCATCCTGCCCACAATGGGGGGGCAGACGGCGCTGAACTGTGCGCTGGACCTGTGGCACCACGGCGTGCTGGACAAGTACAAGGTCGAGCTGATCGGCGCCTCGCCGGAAGCCATCGACAAGGCGGAAGACCGCCAGAAGTTCAAGGATGCGATGACCCGCATCGGCCTCGGTTCCGCCCGCTCCGGTGTGGCGCATTCGATGGAAGAGGCGATGCAGGTGCAGGCGCGGGTGGGTTTCCCGGCCATCATCCGCCCGTCCTTCACCATGGGCGGCTCCGGAGGCGGCATTGCCTACAACGTCGAAGAATTCGTCGAAATCTGCACCCGGGGTCTGGACCTGTCGCCGACCAAGGAGCTGCTGATCGAAGAGTCGCTGCTCGGCTGGAAAGAGTATGAGATGGAAGTGGTCCGTGACAAGGCGGATAACTGCATCATCGTGTGCTCGATCGAAAACTTCGACCCGATGGGCGTGCATACCGGCGACTCCATCACCGTGGCCCCGGCGCAGACGCTGACCGACCGCGAATACCAGATCATGCGCAATGCTTCGATTGCGGTGCTGCGCGAGATCGGGGTGGATACCGGTGGCTCCAACGTGCAGTTCTCGATCAACCCGCAAGACGGGCGCATGATCGTGATCGAAATGAACCCGCGCGTGTCCCGCTCCTCGGCGCTGGCCTCCAAGGCCACCGGCTTCCCGATCGCCAAGGTGGCGGCCAAGCTGGCGGTAGGCTTTACGCTGGACGAACTGAAGAACGACATCACCGGTGGTGCGACCCCGGCCTCGTTCGAGCCGTCCATCGACTACGTGGTCACCAAGATTCCGCGCTTCGCGTTTGAGAAGTTCCCGCAAGCCAACGACCGCCTGACCACCCAGATGAAGTCGGTGGGGGAGGTGATGGCAATGGGCCGCACCTGGCAGGAATCGCTGCAGAAAGCGCTGCGTGGTCTGGAAACCGGCATGTCCGGCCTGGATGAAAAAACCACCGAACGCGATGTGATCGAAAAAGAGCTGGCCGAGCCGGGCGCCGAGCGCATCTGGTATGTGGCCGACGCGCTGCGTATCGGCATGTCGTTGCAGGAAGTGCAGCAGCTGACCGCCATCGACCCATGGTTCCTGGTGCAGATTGATGATCTGGTACGCGAAGAGCAAGCGCTGCGTGGCCAATCGATTGACGCCGTGGATGCAGGCTGGCTGCGCCGCCTGAAGCGCAAGGGCTTCTCGGATCGCCGTCTGGGCAGCCTGCTGGGCACCGACCAGAACGCAGTACGCCGCAAGCGCCATGCGCTGGGCGTGCGCCCGGTCTACAAGCGGGTGGATACCTGCGCGGCCGAGTTCTCCACCAATACCGCTTATATGTACTCCACCTATGAGGAGGAGTGCGAATCGCAGCCGACCAACCGCAAGAAGATCATGGTGCTGGGCGGTGGCCCGAACCGTATCGGCCAGGGGATCGAGTTCGACTACTGCTGCGTGCATGCGGCGCTGGCGCTGCGTGAAGACGGTTTTGAGACCATCATGGTCAACTGCAACCCGGAAACCGTGTCGACCGACTACGATACCTCCGATCGCTTGTACTTCGAGCCGCTGACGCTGGAAGACGTGCTGGAGATTGTCCACGTCGAACAACCGGCGGGCGTGATCGTGCAGTACGGCGGGCAGACCCCGCTGAAGCTGGCACGCGCGCTGGAAATGAACGGGGTGCCGATCATCGGTACGTCGCCGGACATGATCGACGCCGCTGAGGACCGCGAGCGCTTCCAGAAGCTGCTGAACGATCTGGGTCTGAAGCAGCCGCCAAACCGCACGGCACGTACTGCACCGGACGCCATCGTGCTGGCCAACGAAATCGGCTACCCGCTGGTGGTGCGTCCGAGCTACGTGCTGGGCGGCCGTGCCATGGAAATCGTGCACGAGCAGTCCGATCTTGAGCGGTACATGCGCGAAGCGGTGAAGGTGTCCAACGACAGCCCGGTGCTGCTGGACCGCTTCCTGAACGACGCGGTGGAAGTGGACGTGGACGCCATCTGCGACGGCGAGCAGGTGCTGATTGGCGGCATCATGGAGCACATCGAGATGGCCGGGGTGCACTCGGGCGACTCGGCGTGCTCGTTGCCCCCGTACAGCCTGAGCCCAGAGCTGCAGGACGAGCTGCGCCGCCAGACGGTGGCGATGGCCAAGGCGCTCAACGTGGTCGGCCTGATGAACGTGCAGTTTGCCATTCAGGGCAAGGGCGAGCAGGCGGTGGTTTACGTGCTGGAAGTGAACCCGCGTGCCTCGCGCACCGTGCCGTTTGTGTCCAAGGCCACCAGCCTGCCGCTGGCCAAGATCGCAGCCCGCTGCATGGCCGGGCAATCGCTGGCGTCGCAAGGGGTGACCCAGGAAGTGGTGCCGCCGTTCTACTCGGTGAAGGAGGCGGTATTCCCCTTCATCAAGTTCCCGGGCGTGGACGTGATCCTCGGGCCGGAAATGAAATCCACTGGCGAGGTGATGGGCGTGGGGCAGACCTTTGCCGAAGCCTTCGTCAAATCCCAGCTGGCGGCAGGCGTCAAGCTGCCGTCGGAAGGCAAGATCTTCGTATCGGTGCGCAATGCCGACAAGACTGGCGTGGTGGATATCTGCCGCACCCTGACCGACCTCGGCTTCACCCTGCTGGCCACCAAGGGCACGGCGGCGGCGATCCGTGATGCAGGTCTGCCGGTGACGGCGGTGAACAAGGTGATGGAAGGCCGTCCGCACATCGTGGACATGATCAAGAATGGCGAAGTGGCCATGATCATCAATACGGTGGAAGAAAAGAAGCAGGCGATTCGTGATTCCTTCGCCATCCGCCACAGCGCCCTGCAAGGGAAGGTGACGTATTACACCACCTTGCCGGAAGCGCGCGCGGCAGCGGTAGGCTTGCAGCATGCGACCGACCTGCCGGTCTATGCCCTGCAAGACTTGCATGCCCGCTTGGCCTGATGAACAGGGGAGGGTGAAAAACCCTCCCGCAATGGGAAAAACCGCGTTACAATAGCCCGCAAATCATCCCGCAAGCCGCCGTCCCTGTGTACGGCGGCTTGTTCTTTTTGGTGCGTGCGCCATCAGCGGTGCCAAAAAAGAAATCATCAAGAATGAGGAGTAGCACCATGCAGAAGATTCCGTTGACCGTCCATGGCGCGGAACTGTTGAAGGCGGAGTTGCAGCGGCTGAAGTCGGTGGAACGTCCTGCTGTGATTCAGGCCATTGCTGAAGCCCGCGCACAGGGCGATCTGTCGGAAAACGCCGAGTACGATGCGGCCAAGGAACGTCAGGCCTTTGTCGAGGGCCGCATCCTGGAAGTGGAAGGCAAGCTGTCGACTGCGGTGATCATTGATCCGAGCGAGCTGGATGCCGATGGTCGCTGTGTGTTTGGCGCTACGGTGGACCTGGAAGACCTGGAAAGCGGCAATCAGGTGACCTACCAGATCGTGGGTGATGACGAGGCGGATCTGAAGCTGGGCAAGATTTCGGTATCCAGCCCGATTGCCCGTGCCCTGATCGGCAAGGTAGCGGGTGATGTGGCCGAGGTGCAGGCACCGGGCGGCATCCGCGAATACGAAGTGCTGGACGTTCGTTACATCTGAGCGACGGAGAAGGCTGATGGAAGCGCTGCGCAAACTGGCGGAAACCCTGTGGGTAGGCAGTCTGCTGTTCGTTGCGGCCATCATGGCCTGGCTGATGCTGCGCCGGCATGATCTCGGCGTCAGCGTGGCGGGCAGCCTGTTTGGCGCGGTGGCGCTCACCGGCTGCATCGCAGGGTTGATCCTGCTGATCCACCAGTTCTGGAAAGTGGGTTTTCGCGCCATGCGCACCCTGCCATTCTGGCTGATCACCGTGATGTGGCTGTTTGCGCTGGTGCTGGGCTACGCCATTCATACCGGCTCGGCGGCCCTCGGGGTGCGGCTGGGGGATGTGGTGGTGTCCTGGCACACCATCAGCATGATGCTGTATCTGATTCAGTGTGTCTTGGGGGTGCTGCTGATCCTGTCCTGAACGGAGGGGGCAGCGCTGCGCATACGCCAGGGCGGTATGCGCAGCAACAGTGGGCAGCTTACTTGGGGCTTTTCAGTTTGACGGTGCTGGTCTTGCTGCCTTTTTCCTGCGGCAGCGTAATGCGGGGCCGGTCCGGATTCGGGCGGTAGATCACCAGCAGTTTGCCGATATGCTGTACCGGGGCGGCGTCCAGCTGATCGCAGATGCTGTCGAACAAGGCTTCGCGCTCGTCGCGCTCGTCGGAAAACACCCGCACCTTGATCAACTCGTGCGCGTCCAGTGACAGGGCGATTTCACGGATGACGGCATCGGTCAGACCGTTCTGGCCGATACTGACCACCGGGTTGCGACCGTGGGCCTGGGCACGCAGCGCGCGGCGCTGCGTCGGATTCAATTCGATTTTCATGATGGCTAACCTGACTAAACCGACTATTTTACCAGTATGACACGAAACAAGACCAGCAAGGCGTGGATGCAGCAACATGTGACCGACCATTGGGTGCAACAGGCCCAGGCGCGGGGCTACCGTTCTCGCGCCGCCTTCAAGCTGCTGGAAATCCACGAAAAAGACCAACTGTTCCGCCGTGGTATGACGGTGGTGGACCTCGGTTCCACCCCCGGCAGCTGGTCGCAGGTGGCGCGGGAGCTGGTGGGTGACGAAGGCCGGCTGTTTGCGCTGGACATCCTGCCGATGGACCCATTGCCCCGCGTAGACTTCATTCAGGGTGACTTTCGTGAGGACAAGGTGCTGGCGGAGCTGGAATCCCGTCTGGCCGGACGTCAGGTAGACCTTGTAATTTCCGATATCGCCCCCAATCTCTCAGGGAACCGGACAACCGATCAGGCGCGCAGCATTTACCTGAACGAGCTGGCGCTGGATTTTGCCAGCCGCTGGCTGCGTCCCGGTGGGCACTTTGTGGTCAAGGTGTTCCAGGGTGAGGGCTACCCGGATTTCATGGAACAGATGCGACAGCACTTCAAGCAGGTGCTGACCCGTAAACCCAAAGCGTCACGCGATAAAAGCACGGAAGTGTACTTGCTGGGGAAATCCTGTCTGGTCAATTCGGCAGGTGCGGTAGATAATGAGGACAGTCCGGCGTGAACTTTGTCGGGCGGCAGTCGTCCGACACAGGCAAACGCATGTCATGAGGAAGCAACCTTGAACAATCTGGGCAAGAACCTGATCATCTGGGTGGTGATCACGGCGATATTGCTGTCGGTATACAGCAGCTTCAGCCGCAATGACCGCTCCTCGAGCGATGTCAGCTACAGTGATTTCATCCGCATGGCGCGCGATCAGCGTGTCAAGTCGGTCACCATCGAAGGCACCCCGCTGGATGTGCAGGTGATTCGTGGCGTGCGCAACGATGGCAGCGAGTTCACCACCCGCGCCCCGTTTGATTCCCGCATGATGGACGACCTGCTGAAGTACAACGTGGAAGTCTCCGCCAAGCCGGAAGAGCGCAACATCCTGCTGTCGCTGCTGGTCAACTGGGCGCCGATGCTGCTGTTCTTTGGGGTGTGGATCTACATCATGCGGCAGATGCAGGGTGGCGGCAAAGGCGGTGCCTTTTCCTTCGGCAAGAGCCGCGCCCGCATGCTCGATGAGAACAACAACGCCATCACCTTTGCCGATGTCGCTGGTTGTGACGAGGCCAAGGAAGAAGTGGCCGAGATTGTCGATTTCCTGCGTGACCCGAGCAAATTCCAGCGTCTGGGCGGCCATATCCCGCGCGGCGTGCTGATGGTGGGCAGCCCCGGTACCGGCAAGACCTTGCTGGCCAAGGCAATTGCCGGTGAAGCCAAGGTACCGTTCTTCTCGATTTCCGGCTCTGATTTTGTGGAAATGTTCGTTGGCGTGGGTGCGGCCCGCGTGCGCGACATGTTCGAGAATGCCAAGAAAAACGCACCCTGCATCATCTTCATTGACGAAATCGACGCGGTCGGTCGCCAGCGTGGCGCCGGTCTGGGTGGCGGCAATGACGAGCGCGAGCAGACTCTGAACCAGATGCTGGTGGAGATGGATGGTTTTGAAGGCACCACTGGCGTGATCGTGATTGCGGCCACCAACCGTCCGGACGTGCTGGACCCGGCCTTGCTGCGCCCAGGCCGTTTTGACCGCCAGGTGGTGGTGCCGCTGCCGGATATCCGCGGCCGCGAACAGATCCTGAACGTGCACATGCGCAAGGTACCGCTGGCCAACGATGTGAAGGCCGACGTGATTGCCCGGGGTACGCCGGGCATGTCCGGCGCTGATCTGGCCAACCTGGTCAATGAAGCCGCCCTGTTTGCCGCTCGCGCCAACAAGCGCCTGGTCGACATGCTGGATTTCGAGCAGGCCAAGGACAAGATCTTCATGGGTCCGGAGCGCCGCTCGATGGTGATCCAGCCGGAAGACAAGCGCAAGACGGCCTATCATGAGTCCGGCCATGCCATCATCGGTGCCACCTTGCCGGAATGTGATCCGGTGCACAAGGTGACGGTGATCCCGCGTGGCCGTGCGTTGGGCGTGACCTGGTCACTGCCGGAGCAGGACCGCTTCAGCTTGTACCGCAATGAAATGCTGGCCAACATCTGCATGCTGTTTGGCGGGCGGGTGGCTGAGGAGCTGTTTACCAAGGACATCTCGACCGGGGCCTCGAACGACTTCGAGCGTGCCACCAGCACCGCGCGTGACATGGTGATGCGCTACGGCATGTCGGACGAGCTGGGCCCGGTGGTGTACGCCGAGAATGAAGGCGAAGTGTTCCTGGGCCGCTCGGTGACCACCCACAAGAATCTGTCGGAAGCCACCATGCAGAAGGTGGACGCCGAGATTCGCCGCATTCTGGACGAGCAATATGCCCGTGCCAAGGACATCCTGCTCACCAATCGTGACAAGGTGGAGGCGATGACCGACGCGCTGATGGAGTATGAGACCATCGACGCCGAGCAGATTGCCGACATCATGGCCGGTCGCCCGATCCGCCCGCCGCAACCGGCCGCCGGCCTGCGCAGCAGTGGCAGCGATACACCGCCTCCGGCTGCTCCTTCTCCTGAGGCCACCAGCAAACCGGCTGAAGGGTTGTAAGGCGCGTCGCTTGACGGTTGACGCCGCATAAACATCACGGTTTTGTTACACTCACAACGCATTGGCCTCGGCCAATGCGTTTTTGTTTGCAGGAGTGGTCATGCAGGAAGAGGGGATGCTGCAGTGCGGGCGTTTTCGCCTGTCCTTACAGCGGCCGTTGATCATGGGCATCGTCAACGTGACGCCGGATTCGTTTTCCGATGGCGGACGTTATGTTGATCCCGCACGCGCGCTGGCCCATGCGCGCCAGCTGGTGGCGGAGGGGGCCGACTTGCTGGACATTGGCGGCGAATCTACCCGCCCCGGTGCCGCGACGGTATCGGAAGCCGAAGAGCTGGAACGGGTAATGCCGCTGCTGGCGGCGCTGCGGGACGACGGTGTGCCCTTGTCGGTCGATACCGTCAAGCCAGGGGTGATGCGTGCGGCGCTGGCTGCCGGGGTCGATCTGATCAATGATGTCAACGCGCTGCAGGCAGAGGGTGCGGTTGAAGCCTTGGCGGACAGTGGCGCAGCAGTGTGTCTGATGCACAAGCAGGGCGACCCGGCCACCATGCAGCAGGCGCCCCGCTATGCGAGTGTGGTGGATGAGGTCGAGCACTTTTTGCTGCAGCGTGCTGCGGTGCTACGGGAGGCCGGGGTGGCGTTGGCACGCATTGTGCTGGACCCTGGTATCGGCTTTGGCAAGACGGTGGAACATAATCTGGAGCTGCTCAAGGCCACAGGACGCCTGGCTTCACAGGGCTACCCGTTGCTGATCGGTGTGTCGCGCAAATCCCTGTTAGGTGCACTGACCGGCAGGCCAGTGGAAGAACGAATACATGCCAGTGTGGCCATGGCCCTGCTGGCAGTGGCGCGGGGGGCGCGCATCGTGCGGGTGCACGATGTGGCGGCCACCCGTGATGCATTGAAGATGTGGGAGGCGTTACAGTGAGTCGCAAATATTTTGGCACCGATGGGGTGCGTGGCCGGGTGGGCGAAGCGCCGATTACCCCGGATTTCGTGATGCGACTGGCTAATGCAGCTGGCCGGGTGTTTGCCAGCATGGAGTCTGCGCACAGCAGTGGCGAGCGGCCCACTGTCGTGGTTGGCAAGGATACCCGCATCTCCGGCTATATGCTGGAGGCTGCGCTCGAAGCAGGCTTTACCGCTGCTGGGGTGGATGTGCTGCTGGTGGGCCCCTTGCCTACGCCGGGCATCGCCTACCTCACCCGCGCCTTGCGCCTGCACGCGGGGGTGGTGATCAGTGCCTCGCACAATCCGTTTGAAGATAACGGCATTAAGTTTTTCGGGCCGGGCGGCTGGAAGCTGCCGGATGAGATGGAGCTGGCGATTGAAGCCGCCCTCGAGCAGCCGATGCAGGTGGTGGCCTCGTCCCGCTTGGGCAAGGCGCGCCGCCTGGATGATGCGCGCGGTCGCTATATCGAATTCTGCAAGAGCAGCTTCCCCAACGATCTGGACCTCAAGCAACTGAAGATCGTGGTGGATTGCGCGCACGGTGCGACCTACCACGTGGCACCGGACGTGTTCCACGAGCTGGGGGCCGAGGTGATTGCCATCGGCAACCAGCCGAACGGCACCAATATCAACGCCGGTTTTGGTGCAACCGATACTCAGGCGCTGCAGGACGCGGTGGTAGCACACCAGGCTGATCTGGGTATTGCACTGGATGGCGACGGTGACCGCCTGATCATGGTCGACCATACCGGGCGCAGCTTTGACGGCGACTACCTGATGTACCTGATTGCGATGGCGCGTCACGAGCAAGGCAGCCTGAAGGGCGGGGTAGTGGGGACGCTGATGACCAATATGGCGGTAGAGGTGGCGCTGGCGGAGCGCAATATCCCGTTTGCCCGTGCCAAGGTGGGCGATCGCTATGTACTGGAGCGCCTGCTGGAAGCTGGTTGGCAGGTGGGCGGCGAAAGCTCGGGCCATCTGCTGTGCCTGGACAGCCATACCACCGGTGACGGTATTGTGTCGGCCCTGCAGGTGTTGCGGGCGCTGTTGCAGCGCAAGCAGCAGCTGGCCGATCTGGCGGCGGAACTGACCCCCTTCCCGCAGAAGATGATCAATGTCCGCATCCGCAAGGGCTTTGATTTCCACAGCTCGGCAGGCGTACAGTCGGCGCTGGCGGAAGCAGAGCAGGCCTTGCGCGGGCAGGGGCGGGTGGTGCTGCGCCCCAGCGGTACCGAGCCGGTAATCCGGGTGATGGTGGAGGCGCGGGAAGAGGCCCTGGTGCAACACTGGGTGCAGCGTCTGGCCGCCGCAGTAGAGGCTGCTGCCGCCTGAGTCTGGTCGCACTGGAGCCGCTGCGGCAGGGTGGCTCCAGTCGATGCATGATTGTGTCACAATTGTGTAATGTTTCCCGCCTATGATGGCGCCAGTTGCAGAAGCCAACCGGCCAATGCGAAAACTGGAACCCTTTGGAGACGTAAGCACATGAGCAAGATCCGGATGACGTCCGCAGCCCTGCTGGTCGCAGGTGCATTTTCCCTGAGCACGGCTGCTGTTCACGCCGAATCCCTGATCAAGATCGACGGTTCCTCCACCGTGTACCCGATTACCGAAGCTGTGGCGGAAGACTTCCAGGCCTCCAAAAAGGGCGATGTGAAGGTGACCGTGGGTATCTCCGGCACCGGTGGTGGCTTCAAGAAGTTCTGCCGTGGCGAGATTGACATCTCCAACGCTTCCCGTCCGATTACCACCAAGGAAATGGACGAGTGCAAGAAGGCCGGTATCAGCTACCTGGAGCTGCCGGTGGCATACGACGCGCTGACCGTGGTGGTGAACCCGTCCAGCCCGATCAAGGCGCTGACCGTGGCCCAGCTGAAGAAAATGTGGGCACCGGAAGCTCAGGGTGCGGTGAGCAACTGGAACCAGGTGGATACTTCTTTCCCTGACATGCCGCTGAAGTTGTACGGTGCTGGTTCTGAATCCGGTACCTTCGATTACTTCACCGAAGCCATCGTCGGTAAGCCGAAGTCCAGCCGTGGTGACTACACCGCATCGGAAGACGACAACGTGCTTGTGCAAGGTGTGTCGCGTGACAAGGGTGGCCTGGGCTACTTCGGTTACGCCTACTACGCTGAAAACAGCAAGAAGCTGAAGGCTGTGCCGATCATCGCCAAGGATGGTGCGCCGGCTGTGATGCCGTCGGCTGAAAACGTGATCAACGGCAGCTACCAGCCGCTGTCCCGCCCGATCTTCATCTACGTGAACGCCAAGGCGCTGGACCGTGCTGAAGTGAAGGAACTGGTGAACTTCTACCTGACCAATGCACCGAAGCTGGTCAAGGAAGTGAAGTACATCCCGCTGCCGGACAAGGCTTACGGCATGATTAAGGAACACGTGGCCAAGAAGAAGCTGGGCACCGTGTTTGGTGGTGATCCGAAGGTGGGTGTGAAGATCGAAGACCTGCTGGCCCTCGAAGCCAAGATGTAAGCCAGGTTGATCGACAAGGCGGGGGCGGCATCGCCCCCGTACGTGCTTCTACCCTCCTGTAGAGAGGGTTTGTATGAGGGGAAAACGTGTCTGCTACCGCTGACGCCGCACTGGCGCGTTCGACACTGACCTACCGCGCTTCGCGTAATATGAAAGAGCGTGGTATTGAGCTGCTGCTGCTGGCAGCCGCTTCCATTTCCGTACTGGCGACGGTCGGCATCATGGTGGTGCTGATTTCCGAGTCGCTGTCTTTTTTCAAGGATGTGCCGGTCTGGCGCTTCCTGACGGACACCCAGTGGACACCGCTGTTCGAGAACCCGCAGTTTGGCATTTTTGTGCTTCTGTCCGGTACCTTGACCTCGTCGCTGGTGGCTCTGCTGATTGCCATCCCGCTGGGGACGGTGATTGCGGTTTACCTGTCCGAGTTTGCCGGTTTCCGTACCCGCGAAATGGCCAAGCCGATTCTGGAGCTGCTGGGCGGGGTGCCAACTGTGGTGTACGGCTTCTTTGCCATGCTGGTGATTACGCCGCTGCTGCAGAAAATCATGCCCAATTTGCCGGGCTACAACCTGCTGTCGGCCGGTCTGGCCATGGGCCTGATGATCATCCCGTATGTCAGTTCGCTGGCGGAAGATGCCATGCGCGCGGTGCCGATGCACATGCGCGAAGGCTCCTACGCGATGGGGGCCACCAAGCTGCAAACCGCCTGGCGGGTGGTGATGCCAGGTGCGGCATCCGGCATTGGCGCAGCCTACATTCTGGCGATTTCCCGTGCGGTGGGCGAGACCATGATTGTAGCGGTGGCGGGCGGCATGCAGCCGAACCTGACCGTCAACCCGATGCAGGAAGGCTTGACCGTAACCAGCTATATCGTGCAGGTGGCCAAGGGTGACCTGGAACATGGCAGCGTAGGCTACCAGAGCATTTTTGCAGCCGGTCTGGCACTGATGCTGGTGACCTTGCTGTTCAACCTGTTGGGCGCCTGGTTGCGTCGTAAATTCCGGGAGACCTACTGATGGATGCGCAACGTAGCCTCGCGCTGCGGCAGATGATCGTCCGCCACAAGCGTTGGGATGTGATTTTTGCGGCGATGGGTTTGGTGGCCATCATGCTGGGTCTGCTGACCCTGATCACCCTGTTTGGTGGGCTGATCTATGATGGCTATGCCCCGATGGTGTCGCCTGAGCAAGACTTTTTCAGCAACTTCCCGTCTGGCCGTGCATCGCGGGCCGGTGTGCTGGCCGCATTGGTGGGCTCGGCAGCGGTGATGGTGGTGACGCTGCTGGTGGCGGTTCCGCTGGGCATTGCTGCAGGCCTCTATCTGGAAGAGTATGCTGGCAAGAACTGGTTTACCTCGCTGATTGAAGTCAATGTCTCCAACCTGGCCAGTGTACCCTCCATCATCTTCGGTATTCTGGGGCTGGCGGTGTTTGTGCAGAAGTTTGCGCTCGGCAACAGTATCCTGTCCGCAGGCATGACGCTGGCACTGCTGATTCTGCCGGTAATCATTGTGACCACCCGTGAAGCCGTGCGCTCGATACCGGTGGGTATCCGGGAGGCTTCCTACGGGGTGGGGGCCACCAAGTGGCAGACCGTTTCACGCCATGTGCTGCCGTACTCCATGCCGGGTATCCTGACCGGGGTGATTATCGGTATGGCGCGCGCCATCGGTGAGACCGCACCGCTGGTGGTGGTGGGGGCGGTGGCCTTCATCACCTTCCTGCCGCACAGCCCGATTCAGCCGGATTTCCCGTGGATTTCCTTCGAGTGGCTGAAAGACCCGTACACCGTGATGCCGATGCAAATGTTTGACTGGGTGTCGCGTCCGCAGGAAGATTTCCATGCGCTGGCCGCCGGGGCGGGGCTGGTGCTGATCGTGATGACCCTGCTGATGAACGGCCTGGCCATTTACCTGCGCTACCGTCTGCGCAAATCGATCAAATGGTGAGCACAACCATGAAAGTGACTGAAAACATGGACCTGAATCCGGTAAAAGAGCAGCAAGCTGCTGAAACCCTCAAGGTGGAAGCCCGCAATCTTAACTTCTACTATGGCGGCTTTCACGCGCTGAAGGGCGTCAGCCTGCCGGTGTATGCCAACAAGGTGACCGCGCTGATCGGTCCTTCCGGTTGTGGCAAATCCACCTTCCTGCGCTGCTTCAACCGCATGCACGACCTCTATCCGGGCAACCGCTATGAGGGCGAGATTGTGCTGCAGCCGGATGGCGTGAACATCCTGGATCGCCGGGTGGACCCGATCGAAGTGCGCATGCGGGTGGGCATGGTGTTCCAGAAACCCAACCCCTTCCCCAAGTCGATCTACGAGAACGTGGCTTATGGCCTGCGCATCCGTGGCACCAACAATAAGTCGCTGGTGGACGACAAGGTGGAAGAATCGCTGCGTGGCGCTGCCTTGTGGGATGAGGTGAAGAACCGCCTGAACGACATGGCGTTCAATCTCTCTGGTGGTCAGCAGCAGCGTCTGTGCATTGCACGCGCGCTGGCAACCGATCCGGAGCTGTTGCTGTTCGACGAGCCGACTTCGGCGCTGGACCCGATTGCGACGGCCAGCATTGAAGAGCTGATGACCGAGCTGCAGAACCGCGTCACCATCCTGGTGGTGACCCATAATATGCAGCAGGCGGCGCGGGTGTCCAACTATACCGCCTACATGTATCTGGGCGAGATGGTGGAATTCGACCTGACCGACAACATCTTCACCAAGCCGAAGAAGAAGCAGACTGAGGATTACATCACTGGTCGCTTTGGCTGAGCCTGCCCAGCCGGGCAGGGCAGTGGTATCATCCGGGGGCGGTGCAAACCGCCCCTTTTTCATGATACGGAGCCGCACATGGCGCAGACGGTACGCCGCCCGCTGGTAATGGGCAACTGGAAGATGCATGGCAACCTGCAAGAGAATGCCGCCTTGCTGCAAGGCTTGCTGCAGGCCGGATTCTCCGGAGAAGAGGCACAGGTGGCCGTGTGTGTGCCTGCACCGTATCTGGCGCAAGCGCAAGCGCTGCTGCAGGGGAGCACTATTCACTGGGGCGCGCAGAACCTGTGCCGCGAGCCGGTGGGTGCCTTTACCGGAGAAGTGTCGGCCCGTATGCTTGCCGACTTTGCCTGCCACTATGTGCTGGTGGGGCATTCCGAGCGGCGCACCTTGTTCGGCGAAAGCGACCATGATGTGCTACAAAAGGTAGGGCAGGCGTTGCAAGCGGGCTTGATCCCGGTCATTTGCGTGGGTGAAACACTGGCGCAACATGACGCCGGTACAACGGAAGCCGTGATCGCAGCCCAGCTGCAGCCCTTGCTGGCAGGGCTGGGAGCGGCTGACTGGGCGCGCGTGGTGGTGGCTTACGAGCCGGTGTGGGCCATTGGCACCGGCAAAGTGGCTACCCCGGATTATGCGCAGCAGGTGCATGCCTTTATCCGTGCCCAAGTGGCAGAAAAAGCGGCAGAGGCCGCGCAAGGCTTGCAAATCCTGTATGGGGGTAGCGTAAAAGCTGAAAATGCGGCACAATTGCAGGCTATGCTTGATATTGACGGTGCGCTGGTTGGCGGGGCTTCGCTGAAGGCGGACGAGTTTGTCAAGATTTGTCGAAGTTTCCGGTAAACGGTAAAATAAGGTTCTGTATGGATTGGCTGAAAACCTTGCTGCTGGTGGTGGATGTGCTGGCGGCACTGATCGTGATCGGCTTGGTGCTGCTGCAGCAGGGCAAGGGTGCCGATATGGGCGCATCCTTCGGTTCTGGTGCTTCGGGTACCCTGTTTGGCGCATCTGGTTCGGCGAACTTTCTGAGTCGCAGTACCGCCATCGCAGCAACCGTGTTCTTTGCAGCAAGTCTGGGTCTGGCAGTTCTGGCCGTGCATGGTCAGAAATCCTCCAGTATCATGACCCAGCCTGCAGCGGCGACTCAACCTGCGCCGCAAGCGCCGGCTAAGCCGGTGGGTAATCCTCAGGTTCCCAATTAAGTCTGGCCCCGTTTTCACGGGGTGTGATTTTCCTGGGCCGACATGGTGAAATTGGTAGACACGCTATCTTGAGGGGGTAGTGGCGAAAGCTGTGTGAGTTCGAGTCTCACTGTCGGCACCATTTGTTTCAAGTCTTGGCAATCCGGCCGCGGGTCGGGTGGTGTTTGTTGCTGCCCGAATTGCGAAGTCGCTTGGGGGCGGTATGCTGCAACAATACTTTCCGGTCTTGCTCTTTATTGCCGTCGGGATTGGCATCGGTCTGGTGCCGATGCTGCTCGGCCGTCTCATCGGGCCCAATCGTCCGGATTCTGAAAAGCTTTCCGCCTACGAGTGCGGCTTTGTGGCATTTGAAGATGCGCGCATGCAGTTTGATGTGCGCTACTACCTGATCGCCATCCTGTTCATTTTGTTCGACCTCGAAACGGCCTTTTTGGTTCCGTGGGCGATCTCGCAAAAAGACATCGGCTGGGGCGGCTTTGTCTCCATGATGATCTTCCTCGCCGAATTCGTGATCGGTTTCGTGTATTTGTGGAAAAAAGGTGCGCTGGAATGGGAGTAGAAGGCGTGTTGGAGAAGGGCTTTGTCACCACCACGGCTGACAAGGTTCTGAACTGGACCCGTACCGGTTCGCTGTGGCCCATGACCTTTGGCCTGGCCTGTTGTGCGGTGGAAATGATGCAGGCTGGCGCAGCGCGCTATGACCTGGACCGTTTCGGCATCATCTTCCGCCCCAGTCCACGTCAGAGTGACCTGATGATTGTGGCCGGTACCCTGTGCAACAAGATGGCGCCCGCCTTGCGCAAGGTGTACGACCAGATGGCCGAGCCGCGCTGGGTGCTGTCGATGGGCTCCTGTGCCAATGGCGGTGGCTACTACCATTACTCCTACTCGGTGGTGCGTGGCTGTGACCGTATTGTGCCGGTTGATGTCTATGTGCCGGGCTGTCCGCCGACCGCCGAGGCACTGCTGTATGGCCTGATCCAGCTGCAAGGCAAGATCCGCCGTACCTCCACCATTGCACGGCAGGCCTGACACGATGACTGCAACGTTGACTACCACCCTGCAGGCCGTCCTTGGCGATCGCCTGGTGCATGTGCTGGAATCCTGTGGCCAGCTCACTGCCGTTGTAAAACCTGAAGACCTGACCACCACCCTGCGCCAGCTGCGTGACAGCGATGGCCTGCAGTTCGAGCAGTGCCTCGACCTCTGTGGCATGGACTACAGCACCTACGCCGATGGCGCGTGGGATGGCCGTCGCTTTGCGGTGGTCTATCATCTGCTGTCGGTCGCGCTGAACCAGCGCCTGCGTGTGCGCGTATTCTGTGCCGATGACGACATGCCGGTGGTCGCCTCCTGTGTGGAGATCTGGTCTGCTGCCAACTGGTACGAGCGCGAAGCGTTTGACCTGTACGGCATTGTGTTCGCCGGTCACCCGGACCTGCGCCGCATCCTGACCGACTATGGCTTTGTCGGCCACCCGTTCCGCAAGGACTTCCCGATTTCCGGTAACGTCGAAATGCGTTACGACGAAGAACAGAAGCGCGTGATTTACCAGCCGGTCACCATTGAGCCGCGTGAGAACACGCCGCGCATCGTGCGTGAAGGAGGCTACGGTGGCTGAGATTCGCAATTACACCCTGAACTTCGGTCCGCAACACCCGGCCGCACACGGCGTGCTGCGTCTGGTGCTGGAGCTGGACGGTGAAGTGGTCGAGCGGGCTGACCCGCACATCGGCCTGTTGCACCGTGCGACTGAAAAGCTGGCGGAAACCCGCACCTTCATTCAGAGCGTGCCTTATATGGACCGTCTCGACTATGTGTCGATGATGTGTAATGAGCACGCCTATGTGATGGCCATCGAGAAACTGCTGGATCTCGACGTGCCGGAGCGGGCCAAGTACATCCGTACCATGTTCGACGAGATCACCCGTATCCTGAACCACCTGCTGTGGATCGGGGCGCACGCGCTCGACATCGGTGCCATGACCATGTTCCTGTACGCCTTCCGCGAACGGGAAGACCTGATGGACTGCTACGAGGCGGTATCCGGTGCGCGCATGCACGCCGCCTACTACCGTCCGGGTGGTGTCTATCGCGACCTGCCGGATCGCATGCCGCAGTACGAAGTGTCCAAGCTGAAAAATGCCGAGGCCCTGCGCAAGCTGAATGAAAACCGCCAGGGTTCGCTGCTGGATTTCATCGAAGATTTCACCAACCGCTTCCCGAAGTGTGTGGATGACTACGAAACCCTGCTGACCGATAACCGTATCTGGAAGCAGCGTACCGTCGGCATCGGTGTGGTCAGCCCTGAGCGCGCGTTGTCGCTCGGCATGACCGGCCCGATGCTGCGTGGTTCCGGCATCGCGTGGGACTTGCGCAAGAAGCAGCCCTACGCCGCGTACGACAAGGTGGAGTTCGACATTCCGGTGGGCGTGCAGGGTGACTGCTACGACCGCTATCTGGTGCGCGTGGAAGAGCTGCGTCAGTCCAACCGCATCATCAAGCAATGTGTGGACTGGCTGCGCAAGAACCCCGGCCCGGTCATCATCGACGACCACAAGGTGGCTCCGCCGTCGCGGGTCAAGATGAAGAGCAATATGGAAGAGCTGATCCACCACTTCAAGCTCTTCTCCGAAGGGATGCACGTTCCGGCCGGCGAAGCCTATGCCGCGGTCGAACATCCGAAAGGCGAGTTCGGCATCTATCTGGTGTCGGATGGTGCCAACAAGCCGTACCGCTTGAAGATCCGCGCGCCTGGCTTCCCGCATCTGGCGTCGCTGGACGAGATGGCCCGTGGCCACATGATTGCCGACGTGGTGGCCATCATTGGTACGCAGGACATCGTGTTTGGGGAGATTGACCGCTGATGCTGTCCGCTGAATCGCTTGCCCGGATCGACCGCGAGGTCGCCAAGTATCCGGCCGACCAGAAACAGTCCGCCGTGATGGCGGCCCTGCGCATCGCGCAGGAAGAAAAAGGCTGGCTCGCCCCGGAAACCATCGAGGCGGTGGCCGACTATCTGGAGATGCCGCCAATCGCGGCCTATGAAGTCGCCACCTTCTACAATATGTACAACCTCAAGCCGGTGGGCAGCTTCAAGCTCACCGTCTGCACCAACTTGCCCTGTGCGCTGGGTGGCGGTGTGGCCGCTGCCGATTACCTGAAAGAAAAGCTGGGTATCGGTTTTGGTGAAACCACCGCGGATGGCCGCTTCACCCTGATGGAAGGGGAGTGCATGGGCGCCTGTGGCGATGCCCCGGTGCTGCTGGTGAACAATCACAGCATGTGCAGCTTCATGTCGAAGGAAGCCATCGACAAGAAGCTGGCAGAACTCGAACAACAGGGTGGTCGCTGATGGCTGTCTATTCCTCGGGTGTCATTTTTGAAGGCGTCGACACCAGCAATCCCGACTGCTGGACCTTGGCCAGTTATCAGGCGCGTGGCGGCTATAGCGCGCTCAAGCGCCTGATCGAAAACCAGGTGCCGCAGGACGAAGTCATCGCCGAAGTGAAGAATTCCTCGCTGCGGGGTCGCGGCGGTGCCGGTTTCCCGACCGGCCTGAAGTGGAGCTTCATGCCGCGCAGCTTCCCGGGCGACAAATATATCGTCTGTAATTCGGATGAAGGCGAGCCGGGCACCTTCAAGGATCGCGACATCATGTGGTTCAATCCGCATGCGCTGATCGAAGGCATGATCATTGCCGCTTACACCATGGGTGTGAAGCGCGGCTACAACTATATCCACGGCGAAATTTTCGAAGTGTACCAGCGCTTTGAAGCTGCCTTGGACGAAGCCCGTCAGGCAGGCCTGCTGGGTGAGCGCATTCTGGGCTCCGAATTCAGCTTCGACCTGTTTGCCCACCACGGCTACGGCGCCTACATCTGCGGCGAGGAAACTGCGCTGCTGGAATCGCTGGAAGGCAAGAAAGGTCAGCCGCGCTTCAAGCCGCCGTTCCCGGCCAGCTTCGGCCTGTATGGCAAGCCGACCACCATCAACAACACCGAATCGTTTGCCTCGGTGCCGTTCATTCTGCGTGATGGCGCCACCAAGTTCCTCGAAGCAGGCAAGCCGAACAACGGTGGTACCAAGCTGTTCTCGATCTCCGGCCACGTCAATCGTCCGGGTAACTACGAGATTCCGCTCGGCACTCCGTTTGCCACCCTGCTGGAGATGGCAGGCGGCATGCGCAATGGCGCCAAGCTGAAGGCGGTGATTCCGGGTGGTTCGTCTGCACCGGTGCTGCCGGGTGATGTGATGATGGACCTGACCATGGATTACGACGCCATCAGCAAGGCGGGCTCCATGCTCGGTTCCGGCGCGGTGATCGTGATGGACGAGAACGTCTGCATGGTGAAAGCGCTGGAGCGTCTGGCCTACTTCTATCATGAAGAATCCTGCGGCCAATGCACGCCATGCCGTGAAGGTACCGGCTGGCTGTATCGCGTGGTGCACCGGATTGAGAGCGGGCAGGGGCGGGCAGATGACCTCGACCTGCTGAGCTCGGTGGGCAACAACATGGCAGGCCGCACCATTTGTGCGCTGGCCGACGCCGCCGTGTTCCCGGTGCGCAGCTTTACCAAGCACTTCAAGCACGAGTTTGAGCACCACATCGAGCACAAACGCTGCATGGTCGAGCATCGGTGGTTCTGATTTGACGGGCGCTGGCAGGCCACAAGGCCGGTGCCAGCATGGGGTTGCCCAACAGGGCAGCCCGCAACATTCAGGTAGCGCTTGCAATGTTAGAAATTGAAATCGACGGTCAACCCTTGTCTGTAGAAACGGGCAGCACGGTGATGGACGCCGCCAACCAGGCCGGTGTCTACATCCCTCATTTCTGCTACCACAAAAAGCTGTCGATTGCGGCCAACTGCCGCATGTGTCTGGTGGAAGTCGAGAAGGCACCCAAGCCGCTGCCTGCCTGTGCCACCCCGGTGACCGACGGCATGAAGGTCAAGACCCGCTCGGAGCTGGCGCTGAAGGCCCAGAAGGGCGTGATGGAATTCCTGCTGATCAACCACCCGCTGGATTGCCCGATCTGCGATCAGGGCGGCGAGTGCCAGCTGCAGGATCTGGCCGTCGGTTACGGCAACTCCAGCTCGCGCTATGAAGAAGAAAAGCGCGTGGTGCCGAACAAGGAGCTGGGCCCGCTGATCAGCACCGATATGACCCGCTGCATCCACTGTACCCGCTGCGTGCGCTTTGGCCAGGAAATTGCCGGGGTGATGGAGCTGGGCATGGCCAATCGCGGCGAGCATTCGGAGATCATGCCGTTCATCTCCAAATCGGTGAATTCCGAGCTGTCGGGCAACATGATCGACCTGTGCCCGGTCGGTGCGCTCACCAGCAAGCCCTTCCGTTACTCGGCCCGTACCTGGGAGCTGTCCCGCCGCAAGTCGGTCAGCCCGCATGATGGTCTGGGTTCCAACCTGATCGTACAAGTAAAGCACAACAAGGTGCACCGTGTGCTGCCGCTGGAAAACGAGGCGTTGAACGAGTGCTGGCTGTCCGACCGTGACCGTTTCTCCTACGAAGCGTTGAACGCGGCAGACCGCCTGACCAAGCCGATGATCAAGCAGGACAACCGCTGGCACGAAGTCGAATGGCAACAGGCCATCGAATACGTGGCGCATGGTCTGCAGGACATCCGCGCCAACCATGGTGCCGATGCCCTGGCGGGCCTGATCTCGCCGCAAAGTACCACCGAAGAACTGTACCTGTTCCAGAAGCTGCTGCGCGGCTTGGGCAGCAACCATATTGACCACCGCCTGCGTCAGGCTGATTTCAGTGCCGATGCCAGCGTGCAAGGTGCACCCTGGCTGGGCCAGTCGGTGGCCGAGCTGAGCACGGTCAGTGGCGCACTGCTGATTGGCAGTGCCTTGCGCAAGGAACAACCGCTGCTGGCAGCCCGCCTGCGCCACGCCGTGAAGCACGGCGCCAAGGTCGCTAGCGTGTCCTGCCTGTCCAGCGACCTGCTGGTCAAGTACAGCAGCAATGTGGTGGTCGCACCGCAACAGCTGGTAGCCGCGCTGGGTAGCGTGCTGCTGGCGGTACAGCAGGCAACGGGCGGTGAGCTGTCCGCTGAGCTGGCTGCCAGCCTGAACAGCCTGGTGGTGAGCGATGCCCACCGCGCAGCCGCTGCTGCGCTGCTCAACGGTGAACAACGCAGCATCCTGCTGGGCCAACTGGCGCAAAACCATCCGCACTATGCACAGCTGTTGACGCTGGCGAATGCACTGGCGCAACTGTCCGGCGCCAAGTTGGGCGTGCTGGGCATGGCCGCCAACAGCACCGGTGCCTGGCTGATGGGCGCAGTGCCAATGCATGGTCATGGCCGCAAGCACACCACGGCAGGCCACGCCGCAGGCGATCTGCTGGCCGGTGGCAAGCAAGCCTATGTGCTGTTCAATACCGAGCCGGAATTTGACGGCCACAACGGTACCCAGGCGCTGGGTGCCTTGTCTGCAGCCAAGATGGTGGTATACTGCGCGCCCTTCAAATCGGAAGCTGCACTGCAGTACGCCGATGTGTTGCTGCCGATTGCCCCGTTCAGCGAAACGGCGGGCAGCTTCATCAACATGGCGGGTACGGTGCAAACCTTCAATCCGGTGGTGAAGCCGCAAGGCGATAGCCGCCCGGGCTGGAAGGTGCTGCGCGTGCTGGGCAACCTGTTCGACCTGCCGGGCTTTGAGCAAGATACCGTGGACGTGGTCCGTGCGGAATGGCAGCAAGGGCTGGATATTCCGGCGCTGCTGTCCAACCACGCCAGCGTGGCGGTGTCGGTTGCCGCTGCTGAAGGGCTGCACCGCGTGGGCGATGTACCGCTGTACCAGATTGACAGCCTGACCCGTCGCGCACCGGCCCTGCAGGCGACAGTGGATGCGGCTGTGCCGCAGGCGGCCATGAATGCCGCCACACTGGCACGACTGGGCCTGCAAGCGGGCGACCGCGTGAAGCTGCGCCAAGGCGGTGCGGAAGTGGTGCTGACTGCCAGCACCAGCGAGGCACTGGCCGATGACGCCGTTCAGGTTTCGGCAGCCCATGCCAGCACCATTGCACTGGGTGGCCTGTTTGACGCGATTACTGTGGAGCGTGCGTAAACATGGAGCTGCTGCATAAGTTGGGATTGAGTGGGGACGCACTGACGCTGGTGTGGACCGTGCTGAAGATCGTGGCCATCATGCTGCCGCTGCTGGGCGCCGTGGCCTATCTGACGCTGGCCGAGCGCAAGATCATTGGCTGGATGCAGATCCGGATCGGCCCGAACCGGGTGGGTCCGCTGGGTCTGCTGCAGCCGATTGCCGATGCCATCAAGCTGTTGTCCAAGGAAATCATCCTGCCGACCAAGGCCGACAAGGTGTTGTTCATCCTGGCACCGGTGCTGACCATCATGCCGGCGATTGCCGCCTGGGCGGTGATCCCCTTCCAGCCGGAAGTGGTGCTGGCCAATGTCGATGCCGGTCTGCTCTACATCATGGCCATCACCTCGATGGGTGTGTACGGCGTGATCGTGGCGGGTTGGGCCTCCAACTCCAAGTATGCGTTCCTGGGCGCACTGCGCTCCGCAGCCCAGATCGTGTCTTACGAAATTGCCATGGGCTTTGCGCTGGTCGGCGTGCTGATGGTCTCCGGCTCGCTGAACCTGACTGATATCGTGACCCGCCAGTCGCTGCACTTCGGTGGCAGCTTCCTTGGCTGGAACTGGTTGCCGTTGTTCCCGCTGTTCCTGGTCTACTTCATCTCCGGGGTGGCTGAAACCAACCGCCATCCGTTTGACGTGGCCGAAGGCGAATCCGAAATCGTGGCCGGTTTCCATGTGGAATATTCCGGCATGGCATTCGCGATCTTCTTCCTCGGCGAATACGCCAACATGATCCTGATTTCCGCCCTGGCATCGCTGATGTTCCTGGGTGGCTGGCTGTCGCCGTTCCCGGCCAGCTGGGGTGTGCTCGGCCAGGGCAGCATCCTGTGGCTGCTGGCGAAGATGGCGTTCTTCCTGTTTGTGTTCCTGTGGATCCGCGCCACTTTCCCGCGTTATCGCTACGACCAGATCATGCGTCTGGGCTGGAAAGTGTTCATCCCCGTAACCCTCATCTGGGTGGTGGTGATCGCTGTGGTGATGCAAACCCCGTATTCACCGTGGTAATGGCTGAGGCTTGCAAGGTCAGAGAAACATGAACCCGATTCGCAATTTTTTCAAAACCTTCCTGCTGTACGAGTTGCTGCAGGGCATGGGCGTGACCCTGCGTCACATGTTTGCCCGCAAGATTACCGTGCAGTTCCCGGAAGAAAAGACGCCGCAATCGCCGCGTTTCCGTGGTCTGCATGCTCTGCGCCGTTACCCGAACGGGGAAGAGCGCTGCATTGCCTGCAAGCTGTGTGAAGCGGTGTGCCCGGCGATGGCGATCACCATCGAGTCCGAACAGCGTGACGATGGGACCCGCCGCACCACCCGTTATGATATCGACCTGACCAAGTGCATCTTCTGCGGTTTCTGCGAAGAATCCTGTCCGGTTGACTCGATCGTCGAGACCCGCATTCTGGAATACCACGGTGAAAAGCGCGGCGATCTGTACTACACCAAACCCATGCTGCTGGCGGTGGGTGACCAGTACGAAGCACAGATTGCCAAGGACCGCGAGGCGGATGCGCCGTACCGCTGATCCTACCGCATACATGACAGGGCGAAACGCAAGATGAGTCTGCAACTAATCACTTTTTACCTGTTCGCCACCATTCTGGTGGTGGCAGCGCTGCGGGTCGTGACGGCCCGTAACCCGGTACATGCGGCCTTGTTCCTGGTGCTGTCGTTTGTGACCGCCAGTGGCTTGTGGGTATTGATTCAGGCCGAATTCCTCGGCGTGGGTCTGGTGCTGATCTATGTCGGTGCCGTGATGGTGCTGTTCCTGTTCGTGGTGATGATGCTCAACATTGACATCGAAACCATTCGCAAGGGCTTCTGGAAGAGCCTGCCGCTGGCCGGTGTGGTGGCCGCCATCATGGTGGGCGAACTGGTGCTGTTGCTCAAACAGCGCGGTGCCGATGTGGGTGCGCCGAATGGCGTACTGGTTCAGGCCAGCAACAGCAAGGCGCTGGGCAAGCTGCTGTACACCGACTATATCTATGCTTTTGAAGTGGCCGGCGTGCTGCTGCTGGTGGCCATCATCGCCGCCGTGGCGCTGACCCTGCGTCACCGCAAGGATCAGAAGTATGTGGACCCCGGCATGCAGGCCAAGGTGAAGCGCGAAGACCGCGTGCGCCTGGTGCAAATGGCTGCCGAAAAACCGCAGGCTCCGGCTGCCGAGCAGCCGGCGGCTGAATGACAGGAGACATCGCGTGCTGACCTTGACCCATTATCTGGTGCTGGCCGCCATCCTGTTTGCCATCAGCGTGCTGGGCATCTTCCTGAACCGGCGCAACCTGATTGTGTTGCTGATGGCGATTGAACTGATGCTGCTGGCGGTGAACATCAACTTCATCGCGTTTTCGCAGTTCCTGCATGACATGGCAGGGCAGGTGTTCGTGTTCTTCATCCTGACGGTGGCGGCGGCTGAATCTGCCATCGGTCTGGCGATTCTGGTGGTGCTGTTCCGTAACCTGAACAGCATCAACGTGGAAGACTTGAGTACGCTGAAGGGCTGATCCTGCGGCAGTTCGCCGCAAGGGGAGGGGAGGCGAGCTGCATCGCCCCCTGTTGAGAGATTCAAACGATATACAGGCACGACGTCCGCTATGCAAAATCTGTATCTGCTTGTCCCGTTAGCGCCGCTGGTCGGTGCCCTGCTGGCTGGCTTGTTCGGCAAGTTCATCGGCCGGGCGGGCGCCCATACGGTTACCATCCTCGGTGTGCTGGTGGCTTTTGTGCTGTCCGCCTACGTGCTGCATGACCAGATGACCGTCGGCAAGCCCTACAACGGCACGGTTTACCAGTGGCTGACGGTGGATGGCATCAGCTTTCAGGTCGGCTTCCTGATCGACCGTCTGACCGCGATGATGATGGTGGTGGTGACCTTCGTGTCGCTGATGGTCCACCTGTATACCGTGGGTTACATGGAAGAAGATCCGGGCTACCAGCGCTTCTTCAGCTACATCTCGCTGTTTACCTTCGCCATGCTGATGCTGGTGATGGCCAATAACTTCGTGCAGCTGTTCTTCGGCTGGGAAGCGGTGGGTCTGGTGTCCTACCTGCTGATCGGTTTCTGGTACAAGAAGCCGACCGCCATCTTCGCCAACCTCAAGGCCTTCTTGGTCAACCGTGTCGGTGACTTCGGCTTTGTGCTGGGGATTGGTCTGGTGTTGGCGCACTTCGGCTCGCTGGACTACGCTGATGTGTTCCGTCAGGTGGGTGTCGGCCTGCCGGCTGCTGAAGCCGCTGCGCATCAGCAATTCTGGCAAGGCGTGACGCTGAACCTGATCGGCAGCCAGCAATGGCCGCTGATGGCCGTGATCTGTATCCTGCTGTTTGTCGGTGCCATGGGTAAATCGGCCCAGTTCCCGCTGCATGTATGGCTGCCGGACTCGATGGAAGGCCCGACCCCGATTTCTGCGCTGATCCACGCCGCGACCATGGTGACCGCCGGTATCTTCATGGTGGCCCGCATGTCGCCGCTGTTTGAACTCTCCGACGTGGCACTGAACGTGGTGCTGGTGGTCGGCGCGATCACTGCGCTGTTCATGGGTTTCCTCGGCATCATCCAGAACGACATCAAGCGCGTGGTGGCGTACTCCACCCTGTCGCAGCTGGGCTACATGACGGTGGCGCTGGGTGCATCCGCCTACTCGGTGGCGGTGTTCCACCTGATGACGCACGCCTTCTTCAAGGCGCTGCTGTTCCTCGCGGCTGGTTCGGTGATCATCGGCATGCACCATGATCAGGACATCCGCAACATGGGCGGCCTGCGCAAGTACATGAAGTGGACCTGGATCACCTCGCTGATTGGTTCGCTGGCGCTGATCGGCACCCCGTTCCTGTCCGGTTTCTACTCCAAGGACAGCATCATTGAAGCGGTGCACATGTCTGATCTGCCGGGTGCACACTTCGCTTACTTTGCGGTGATCGTGGGTGTGTTCGTGACCGCCTTCTACTCCTTCCGCATGTATTTCCTGGTGTTCCACGGCGAAGAGCGTTTCCGCCATGTGAAGCACGATGACCATCACGGTCATGACAACCATCACCATGGTGGCGAGCCGCATGAGTCGCGCTGGGTGGTGACCTTGCCCTTGGTCCTGCTGGCGGTTCCGTCGCTGGTCATCGGTTATCTGGCCATCGAGCCGATGCTGTATGGCAACTTCTTTGACGGCGTGATCTACAGCCACGGTCACCATGTGATGACCGAGATGAAGGAAGAATTCGAGCACGCTGGTGGCTCGGCACTGGCCATGGGCCTGTCGGCAGTCAAGCATGCCCCGTTCTGGCTGGCACTGGCCGGTGTGGCTCTGTCTTGGTTCTTCTACCTGAAGGCACCGTCGATCCCGGCCCGCATCAAGCAAGTCTGCGCGCCGCTGTATCGCTTGCTGGAAAACAAGTATTACCTGGATGACTTGTACTTCAACGTGTTCGCCCGTGGCGCACGGGGTCTGGGCTGGTTGCTGTGGAAGGTGGGCGATGTGCTGTTGATCGACGGCCTGGTGGTGAATGGCAGCGCCAAGCTGGTGGGCCTGTTCTCCCGCATTACCCGTCGTGCACAGACTGGCTTGCTGAACCACTACGCACTGGTGATGATCCTCGCCAGCATGGTGGCGATCACCTACTGGTTCAGCCAGTTGTTGTTCAAGCACTGAGACACGCTCCGGCATACAAACAAAACAGAACGTATTGGGTCTTCTATGTTTGAGAATCATCTGTTAAGTCTGTCGATCTGGTTACCCATCCTGTCCGGGGTGTTGGTGCTGATTGTCAGCTCGCTGCTGGCCACGACGCAGGTGCGCTGGGTGGCCTTGCTCGGTGCGCTGGCCAGTTTCCTGGTCACGCTGCCGCTGTTTACCGGCTTTGCCGATCTGCACGGTGGCCTGCAGTTCATTGAGAACTACGACTGGATCACCCGCTTTAACATCCGCTACAGCCTCGGGGTGGATGGCATCTCCATGCTGTTCATCGTACTGAACAGCTTCATCACCCTGCTGGTGGTGCTGGCGGGCTGGGAAGTGATCCAGGAGCGTGTGGCACATTACCTGGCCGCCTTCCTGATCATGTCCGGTCTGATCAACGGCTCGTTTGCCGCCAGCGATGCCATGCTGTTCTACGTGTTCTTTGAAGCCATGCTGATCCCAATGTACCTGATCATCGGTATCTGGGGTGGTCCGCGCCGGGTCTATGCCTCGGTCAAGTTCTTCCTCTACACCCTGCTGGGCTCGCTGCTCTTGCTGGTAGCTTTCCTGTACCTCAGCCAGCAGGCCGGTGGCAGCTTCAGGATTGCGGACTTCCACAAGCTGAGCGTTGCCAAGGATGTGCAGGTGTATCTGCTGATCGCCTTCTTTGCCTCGTTTGCGGTGAAGGTTCCGATGTGGCCGGTGCATACCTGGTTGCCGGATGCCCACGTGGAAGCGCCGACCGGCGGCTCCATGGTGCTGGCAGCCATTACGCTGAAGATCGGCGGTTACGGCTTCCTGCGCTTCTGTCTGCCGATTGCGCCGCACGCCAGCCAGCAATATGGTTGGGTGATTGTGGCGCTGTCGCTGGTGGCGGTGGTGTACATCGGCATGGTGGCTCTGGTGCAACAGGACATGAAAAAGCTGGTGGCGTACTCCTCCATCTCGCACATGGGCTTTGTGACTCTCGGCATCTTCCTGTTCTCCGGTACCCAGCTCAACGCGGTGGCGGTGGAAGGCGCGATGCAGCAGATGATCTCGCACGGTTTCGTGTCTGCCGCCATGTTCTTCTGCATCGGCGTGATGTACGACCGCGTGCACAGCCGCCAGATTGCTGATTATGGTGGCGTGGTCAACACCATGCCCAAGTTCGCCGCCTTCTTCATGCTGTTTGCCATGGCCAACGCCGGCCTGCCAGCCACCAGTGGTTTCATTGGTGAATTCCTGGTGATCCTCGGTGCCACCAAGGTGAACTTCTGGGTGGGCATGCTGGCAGCCACCACCCTGATCTTTGGTGCGGCCTATACCCTGTGGATGTACAAACGCGTGATCTTTGGTGACATCGCCAATGACCATGTGCGAGAACTGACTGACATCAACGCCCGTGAAGCCCTGGTGCTGACCTTGCTGGCTGCTGCCGTGCTGGGCATGGGCCTGTACCCGGAGCCGGTTGCCCAGAAGCTGCACGCTTCGGTAACCCAACTGATTACGCTGGTGGCCGAGAAGCAGGCCATGTAAGGAGGCCGGTGGCGCTTGGCGCTACCGGTATGCTTGCCATCACTTACGCTGGAAATTGAACCCAATGATGCTCGCTGGAATCAACCTCACACCCGCGCTGCCGGAATTGTTCCTGCTGTGTGCCGCTTCGTTGCTGCTGATTGTCGATCTGCTGCTCGGTGACGAGCGACAAAACCTCAGCAACGCACTGAGCCTGCTGGCCTTGCTGGGTACTGGCTGGCTGGTTTGGCACAACCAGCCGGGAGATGCCGCCCAGTACACCTTCAACCGCATGTTCGTGTTGGACGGCATGGCGTGGGTAACCAAGCTGGCGGCAGTGATTACCGTCGCCCTGGTCATGGTGTTTGGTCGTGTTTATGCGGAAGACCGGGGCTTCTTCAAGAGCGAATACCGCATCCTGATGCTGTTTGCGCTGTTTGGCCTGTTCGTGCTGATCTCCGCCAACAACCTGCTCGCCATGTACGTGGGGCTGGAAGTGATGTCGCTGGCCACCTACGCCTTGGTGGCGCTGGAGCGTGACAGCGTGCGCAGCACCGAAGCCGCCATGAAGTACTTTGTGCTGGGCGCCTTGGCCTCCGGCATGCTGCTGTACGGCATGTCCATGGTCTACGGTGGTACCCGCACCCTGTTCGTGGAAGACATCGCCGCCATGCTGAGCAGTGGTGCGGCCAATGCCATTCTGGTGAAGATTGGTCTGGTGTTCATGGTAGCCGGTCTGGCGTTCAAGCTGGGAGCTGTACCGTTCCACATGTGGGTGCCGGATGTGTACCACGGCTCGCCGACTGCGGTGACCCTGTTCGTCAGCTCGGCTCCGAAGCTGGCCGCTTTTGTGTTCCTGACCCGTACGCTGGTGATCGCCCTGCCTGCCTTGCATGTGGACTGGCAGATGATGCTGACGGTGCTGGCGGTAGCCTCCATCGCCATTGGTAACCTCACCGCCATTGCGCAGACCAACCTCAAGCGCATGCTGGCGTACTCGGCCATCTCGCACATGGGTTTTGTGATCCTGGGCGTGATGACCAATACGCAGGACGGTGTCGCGGCGTCGATGTTCTATGTCGTCACCTACATGCTGATGACGCTGGGCGGTTTTGGCCTGATCTTGTTGCTGGCGCGTAGCGGCTTTGAAGCCGAAAACCTGTCCGACCTCAAGGGTCTGGCCAAGCGTAGCCCGCTGTTCGGTGGCGTGCTGCTGCTGGTGATGTTCTCGATGGCCGGTATCCCGTCCACGGTGGGCTTCATCAGCAAGTTCTCGGTACTGAGCGCGGTGCTGGCGTCCGGCCAGACCTGGCTGACGGTCACGGTGGTGCTGCTGTCGGTGATTGGCGCTTTCTACTACCTGCGCATCGTCAAGCTGGCCTATTTTGATGCACCGGAATCGTCTGAAGGCTTTACCCGCTGCCCGAGCCAGCGAGTATTGCTGGTTCTGACCGCGCTGGCGATTCTGGCACTCGGCGTGATGCCGCAATGGCTGCTGGATCTGTGCAGCCGTAATATTCACCTGGGTTAAGCCATGGCACAGTCCACCAGCCTGTTACTGTTGCTCGTGGGCTGGCTGCTGCTGGCCAACCTGCCGTTCCTGCTCAATCGCCCGCTGCTGATGGTGTGGAAACCCGTCAGCAAGCCGGTGTGGATGCGGGTGCTGGAATGTGTGATGTGCTTTGCACTGGCGCTACTGCTGGGCCGCATGCTGGAATCGCTCAGCTCGCCGGTGCACAGTCAGAACGTGATGCCGTTTTACGTCAGCGTATTCTGCATCTTCCTGGTATTTGGTTTCCCTGGGTTTACCTACCGCTATCTGTGGCCCCGGCGCAAGCCTGCCCGTGCGGCGTGATACCAGCGGGCGATCTGAAAAAAATCGCCCGCAAACGCGCACAGGGCCTTGCGCAGTACAAATCAGGCTGGTATAGTCTCGCTTCTTCGTTAGGCACGTAGCTCAGCTGGTTAGAGCACCACCTTGACATGGTGGGGGTCGTTGGTTCGAGTCCAATCGTGCCTACCAACGAGTACAAAAAAGCCGCAAGTTCTCACTTGCGGCTTTTTGCTTTTCAGCGTCAGCTCATGCGGCCCGGCGGATCAGCGCATGCGGGTCAATCACAAACTTCTGCGGCGCACCGGCATCGAACTGGGCATAGCCGTTCGGGGCCTGGTCCAGCGTGATGACTTGCACCCCGACCACTTCGGCGATGTTGATGCGATCCCACAGGATGGCCTGCATCAGCGCCCGGTTATACTTCATCACCGGGGTCTGGCCGGTAAAGAAGCTGTGCGACTTGGCCCAGCCCAGACCAAAGCGGATCGAGAGCGCACCGCGCTTGGCGGCATCGTCTACCGCACCCGGATCATCGGTCACGTACAGACCGGGGATGCCGATCTTGCCCGCCGCACGGGTGATTTCCATCAGCGAGTTCAGCACGGTGGCGGGGGCCTCGAAACGCACGCCATCGTGGCCGTGGCCACGGGCTTCAAAGCCGACACAATCCACCGCGCAATCCACCTCCGGTGTCCCCAGAATCTGCGCGATCTGTTCGCCCAGGGTGGCATCCAGCGACAGGTTGACGGTCTCAAAGCCCACCTTGCGGGCATGCTCCAGCCGGGCCGGGTTGACATCACCAACGATCACCACCGCCGCGCCCAGCAGGCGAGCCGAGGCCGCCGCCGCCATGCCTACCGGACCGGCCCCGGCGATATAGACGGTAGAGCCGGGCCCCACCCCGGCAGAGGCTGCGCCATGAAAGCCAGTGGGCAGAATGTCGGAGAGGCAGGTGAGGTCGCGGATCTTCTCCATGGCGCGGTCGCGGTCGGGGAAGGCCAGCAGGTTGAAGTCAGCATACGGCACCATCACATACTCAGCCTGACCACCGATCCAGCCGCCCATGTCGACATAGCCATAAGCGCCACCGGCACGGGACGGGTTCACGTTCAGGCACACGCCGGTGGCTTGTTCTTTGCAGGTACGGCAGCGACCACAGGCCACGTTGAAGGGAACCGATACCAGGTCGCCCAGCTTCAGGGTTTCCACGTCACGACCCACTTCGATCACCTCGCCGGTGATCTCATGACCCAGCACCAGGCCTGCCGGTGCGGTGGTACGGCCGCGTACCATATGCTGGTCCGAGCCGCAGATATTGGTGGAGACCACGCGCAGGATCACGCCGTGTTCGATTTTTTTGCCAAACGGATTTTCCAGTTTCGGGAAAGGGATGGATTGCACCTCTACCTTGCCGGGCCCTACGTAAACGACACCACGATTGCTCGTCATCTTGCCTCCTCGTCATTGGGATGGTGGATCAGTTCGACGGCTGCTGCTTCGGCGGGGCGGTGTGCCGGGTCGGAGCAACTCGCCGATTGTTCGCCTCGCAGCTGCAGGCCACGACACCATTCCCGACCATGACATGTCATTGGGCGTCATTCGAAGGCGGCCGGGGCGCTATCCAAAATGCACTTCATCAGGTATGATGGTCAGGAATCCATCCCTCCATCAGGACGAGTGATCATGCAACTGACCCGAACTACTACGACTAGCTGAGTCATCTCGCCGGTAGAGTTCGCGTATTGGTTGTTGAAAAAAAGTGCGGCTCGACCGCACTTTTTTTTGCCCGTATTTTCCTTACAGGACCCACAGGATCATGCCGATAGCCCGTTTACCCGATGGCTCCAAGCGCGAGTTTGAGCAGCCGGTTTCCTTGTATGATGTCGCCGCCAATATTGGTGCTGGTCTGGCCCGTGCTGCACTGGCAGCCCGCCTCAATGGCAAGCTGGTCGACCTCTCGACCCTGCTGACCGAAGACGCCGATGTCGCCATCGTCACCGAGCGTGATGCAGACGGGCTGGAGATCATTCGCCACTCTACGGCACACTTGCTGGCCTATGCCGTGAAGGAACTGTATCCGGAGGCTCAGGTCACCATTGGCCCGGTCATTGAAAACGGCTTCTACTATGATTTCTCCTACCAGCGCCCGTTCACGCCAGAAGACCTGGGGGTGATCGAAAAGCGCATGCAGGAGCTGGCCAAGCGCGACATTCCGGTGACGCGCAAGGTGCTGCCGCGTGATGAAGCGGTCAGCTACTTCAAGGGCATCGGCGAGCACTACAAGGCCGAGATCATTGCCTCCATCCCGCAAGGTGAAGATGTGAGCCTGTACAGTGAGGGTGACTTCACCGACCTGTGCCGTGGCCCGCACGTACCATCTACCGGCAAGCTCAAGGTATTCAAGCTGATGAAGGTGGCCGGTGCTTACTGGCGTGGCGACTCCAACAACGAGATGCTGACGCGCATCTACGGTACCGCCTGGGCCAAGAAGGAAGACCTCGAAGCCTACCTGTTCCAGCTGGAAGAGGCTGAAAAGCGTGACCATCGCCGTCTGGGCAAGCAGCTGGACCTGTTCCACCTGCAAGACGAAGCGCCAGGCATGGTGTTCTGGCACGCCAAGGGCTGGCATCTGTGGCAGATGGTGGAGCAGTACCTGCGCAAGAAGCTGGCCAAGGTGGGCTATAACGAAGTGCGTACGCCGCAGCTGATGGACCGCACCTTTTGGCAGCGTTCCGGCCACTGGGACAACTACCGCGAAGGCATGTTTACCACCGAATCGGAAAAGCGCGATTACGCGCTGAAGCCGATGAGCTGCCCGGCGCACATCCAGATCTTCAATAACGGTCTGCGCTCTTACCGTGAGCTGCCGATCCGGCTGGCCGAGTTTGGCGGCTGCCACCGCAATGAGCCGTCCGGCGCCTTGCATGGCCTGATGCGGGTACGTGGCTTTGTGCAGGATGATGGCCACATTTTCTGTACCGAAGGCCAGTACATTGAAGAGGTCAAAGCCTTCCACAAGCTGGCGATGGAGGTATATGGCGATTTCGGCTTTGATCAGGTGGCGATCAAGCTGTCGCTGCGCCCGGAAAAGCGTGCCGGTAGCGATGAGCTGTGGGACATGGCCGAAGAAGGCCTGCGTGCGGCATTGCGCGCCTGTGAAGTTGAGTGGGAAGAGCTGCCGGGCGAGGGTGCCTTCTATGGTCCCAAGGTGGAATACCACATCAAGGACGCGCTGGGCCGCTCCTGGCAATGCGGCACCATTCAGCTTGATGCGGTGCTGCCGGAGCGTCTGGATGCCGAGTATGTCACGGAAGACAATGGCCGTCGTCGCCCGCTGATGCTGCACCGGGCCATCATCGGCTCGTTTGAGCGTTTCCTCGGCATCCTGATCGAACACCACGCTGGTAGCTTCCCGATGTGGCTGGCGCCGGTGCAGGCGATGGTGCTCAACATTACCGACCGTCAGGCTGAATATGTGGGCAAAGTGGTTGATTTCTTGAAAGAACAAGGCTTTAGCGTTGACTCGGACTTGAGAAACGAGAAAATAACCTATAAAATTCGCGAGCACAGTTTGCAGCGTCTGCCGTATTTGCTGATTGTCGGCGATAAAGAAATGGAAGCCGGCGCCGTGGCCATACGCAACCGCAAAGGTGAGGATCTGGGGCAGCTGCCGCTGGCCGAGGTGGCCGCGCTATTCCGCGCGGACGTGGTCGGGCGGCGCTAAGTCGTTCAATAAACAGGAGATATTGTCATCGCTCAAGAGAAAGAACCGCGCATCAACTACGAGATCAATCTGCCGGAATTGCGGTTGGTCGGGCTGGAAGGCGAACAGCTGGGTATCATGAGTTCGCGCGCCGCCCTGCAGTTGGCGGAAGAAGCTGAAGTCGATCTGGTAGAAATTGCACCGCAAGCCCAACCTCCGGTCTGCCGTCTGATGGACTACGGCAAGTACAAGTACCAGGAGAGCAAGCGCAAGCAGGAAGCCAAGTCCAAGCAAAAGCAGATGCAGGTGAAGGAAATCAAGTTCCGCCCTGCGACGGACGAAGGCGACTATCAGGTCAAGATGCGGAATCTGATCCGGTTCCTCAATGAAGGTGACAAGACCAAGATCACCTTGCGCTTCCGGGGTCGGGAAATGGCCCACCAGGAGTTTGGCCTTAACCTGCTCAAGCGGGTGGAAGCCGATCTGGCCGAGCATGGCACGGTGGAGCAGTTCCCGAAGCTGGAAGGTCGCCAGATGATCATGGTGATCGCGCCGAAAAAGCGTTGATCGCCAAAGTATGAAGCGGGCAGGGTGCCCTGCCTGCCGCAAGTTTCCCGGTAACGGGAAAACAGGCGGTGTCCGTGGTTTAAGTGTCGAACGGTTCGACCACCCGGCGCCGATTTGAAAAAAAGGTAATACCATGCCGAAGATGAAAACCAAGAGCAGCGCGAAAAAGCGCTTCAAGGTTATGGGCAGTGGTGCCGTGAAGCGCTCCCAAGCGTTCAAGCGTCACATCCTGACCAAGAAGACCACCAAGAACAAGCGTCAACTGCGTGGCAGCGCAGCAGTTCACAGCACCAACATGGCTTCTGTCCGTGCCATGTTGCCGTTTGCATAAGGAGTATGAACAATGCCACGAGTTAAACGCGGTGTAACGGCACGTGCCCGTCACAAAAAAGTTCTCGCGCTGGCCAAGGGTTATCGCGGTCGTCGGAAAAACGTCTATCGCATCGCCAAACAGGCGGTGATGAAGGCTGGCCAATACGCCTACCGTGACCGTCGTCAACGCAAACGTCAGTTCCGTCGCCTGTGGATCACCCGCATCAACGCGGCCGCTCGCGAACTGGGTCTGTCGTACAGTGTGTTCATGAATGGCCTGAAGAAGGCAGCTGTGGCTGTGGACCGCAAGGTTCTGGCCGATCTGGCTGTTTTTGACAAGGTGACCTTTGGCAAGCTCGTTGAGCAAGCCAAGGCAAGCCTCGCCTAAGCCTGCTGGCACACAAAGGGAGGCTGAATCAGCCTCCCTTTTTTTTCCCTGTTGAACCGTCTACGGACTGGATTGAAATCTTTATGCGTAGCCTTGCCGACATTGTCGCAGAAGCCCAATCGACCCTCAGTGCCATCACCGACGAAGCGGTGCTGGAACAAACCAAAGCCCGCTATCTGGGCAAGACGGGGGAGCTGACCGAGCACATGAAGGGCTTGGGCAAGCTCAGCGCCGAGGAGCGGCCGCAAGCTGGGCAATTGATCAACCAGGCCAAGGAAGCCATCGAAGCGGTACTGAACGCGCAGCGTCAGGCGCTGCAGCAGCGCAAGCTGGATGCCCGGCTGGCAGAGGAAGCGATTGATGTTTCGCTGCCGGGGCGTGGACGTGGCTGTGGCGGCATCCATCCGGTCAGCCGTGCCTGGCTGCGGATCGAAGAAATTTTCCGTTCCATTGGTTTCGACGTGGCCGACGGCCCGGAAATCGAGGACGACTGGTATAACTTCAGTGCACTCAATCAGCCGGAGAACCACCCGGCGCGCTCGATGCACGACACCTTCTACGTGGACGACGCCAGCGGTCAGCCGCTGCTGCTGCGCACCCATACCAGCCCGATGCAGGTGCGCTATGCCCGCATGCATCAGCCGCCGATCAAGGTGATTGCACCGGGCAAGACCTACCGGGTGGATTCGGACGCCACCCACTCGCCGATGTTCCACCAGGTCGAAGGCCTGTGGATCGCCGAGGACATCAGTTTTGCAGACCTGAAGGGGGTGTATACCAACTTCCTGCAACAGTTTTTTGAGACCGAAGACCTGGAAGTCCGCTTCCGGCCTTCCTTCTTCCCGTTTACCGAACCGTCTGCCGAGATCGACATGCGCTTCGGCAGTGGCCGCCTGAAGGGCAAATGGCTGGAAGTGTCCGGCTCCGGGCAGGTGCACCCCAATGTGGTGCGCAATTTCGGGCTGGACCCGGAGCGCTATACCGGTTTTGCCTTTGGCAGCGGTATCGAGCGCCTGGCCATGCTGCGCTACGACATCAACGACCTGCGGCTGTTCTACGAAGGCGACCTGCGTTTCCTGCGCCAGTTTGCCTGAGCAGCACCCCGATTATTGACATCCATACCGTAGGCGATCATGCAATTCTCTGAACAATGGCTGCGTACGCTGGTCAATCCGGCGTTGACGACTGAACAACTGACCCACTTGCTGACCATGGCTGGTCTGGAAGTGGAAGACTGCGATCCGGTGGGCGTGCCGTTCAGCAAGGTGGTGGTGGGGCATATCCTCAGCACCGAACGGCACCCGAATGCCGACCGGCTGAATGTGTGCAGCGTGGATGTGGGCGGCGAAACCCTGCAGATTGTCTGCGGTGCACCGAACGCCCGCGCCGGGATCAAAATCCCCTGCGCGCTGGTAGGGGCGGCTTTGCCGGGTGAGAGCGCAGACAAGCCATTTGTGATTGCGCCGGTCAAGATGCGGGGCGTGGAGAGCTTTGGCATGCTGTGCTCGGCCCGCGAGCTGCGCCTGTCGGAAGACCACGGTGGCCTGCTGGAACTGCCTGAAGACAGCCCGGTGGGGGCTGACGTCTACCAGCTGTTGCAGCTGGACGACCAGAAAATCACCATCAAGCTGACGCCCAATCGCGCCGATTGTCTGTCCCTGATGGGGGTGGCGCGGGAAGTCTCGGCGCTGACCGATACCCCGCTGCAGATGCCGGAGATGTTACCGGTGTCGCCGCAGAGCGACGCCACCTTCCCGGCGCGCATCAGCAGCCCGGCTGGGTGTGGCCGCTTTGGTGGCCGGGTGATCCGCAATGTGGATGCCAAGGCACAGACCCCGGCCTGGATGGTGCAGCGGCTGGAGCGCGCTGGTCTGCGCTCGATTTCCGCGCTGGTGGATGTGACCAATTATGTGATGCTGGAGCTGGGCCAGCCGCTGCATGTTTACGATCTCGACCGCCTGCAAGGCAGCATCGACGTGCGCTTTGGCCGCGCTGGCGAACAGCTGCAGCTGCTGAATGAACAGACGGTGACGGTGGACGAATCGGTGTTGCTGATTACCGACGACAGCGGCCCGATTGGCCTGGCTGGCATCATGGGTGGCCAGTCCACCAAGGCGGAGCTGCATACCCGCCACATCTACCTGGAAGCGGCATTCTTCTTCCCGGTGGCGATTGCCGGGCGTGCCCGCCGCTACAATTTCAGCTCGGACGCCTCGCACCGTTTCGAACGCGGTGTGGATTTCGATGGTACGGCCCGTGCCATGGAACGCGCCAGCCAGCTGATTGTGGAGATCTGTGGTGGCGAGCCGGGGCCGGTGCAATGGCAAGTGGCCGAGCTGCCCGCCCGCCCGCCGGTGAGCATGCGCACCGTGCGTGCCCGCAAGCTGATTGGGGTCGACATTGACGACGACACCATGCAGCAGATTTTCCGCCGCCTCGGCTTGCCCTGCCAGCGTAGCGAAGAGGGCGGCGAGGTGCGGCTGGTGGTGACGCCGCCATCGTATCGCTTCGATCTGGAAATTGAAGAAGACCTGGTGGAAGAAGTGGCGCGGGTGTACGGCTTTGAGCGCATCCCGGCCCGCCCGCCCAAGGTACCGGCCAACATGCGGATCGCTACCGAAGCCACCCGCTCGCTGCATCAGCTGCGCGTGCTGCTGGCCGATGTGGATTATCAGGAAGTGATCAACTACAGCTTCGTCGAACGTGCCTGGGAGCGGGATTTTGCTGGCAACGACAATGCGATTGCCCTGAAGAACCCGATCGCCAGCCATCTGGAAGTGATGCGCTCCAGCCTGATCGGTGGCCTGGTCAGCACCCTGCGCTATAACCTCAACCGCAAGGCTGCCCGGGTGCGCCTGTTCGAGCTGGGCAAGGTGTTCCTGCGTGATGCCAGTGTGCAGAATGGCCCGCTGACGGTGGCCGGCTACGCCCAGCCAATGCGGGTGGCCGCCTTGGCCTGGGGCAGCGCGCTGCCGGAGCAGTGGGCGGATAGTGGGCGTGCGGTGGACTTCTTCGATGTCAAGGCAGACATGGAACAGTTATTGCAGGCTTCCGGTACGGTACGCTGCATCAAGGACAGTCACCCGGCATTGCATCCCGGCCGCTCGGCGCGGGTGCAACTGAACGGGCAGGACATCGGCTGGATCGGCGAACTGCACCCGCAGTGGGTTCAGGCGTATGATCTGCCATCAGCACCGGTAGTGTTCGAGCTGGAAGCATCGCCGGTATTACAGGTACCTTTGCCGGACTATCAGGACATTTCCAGCCTGCCGGCCGTGCGGCGAGACCTCGCCCTGGTGGTGGACCAGCAGCTGCCTGCACAGCAGCTGGTCGATGATTTGCGCGCCAGTGCACCTGCGCTGGTGACCGAAATCAGCCTGTTTGATGTGTATGCAGGTAAAGGCATAGAAAGCGGTAAAAAGAGCCTTGCGCTTCGCGTGATGTTGCACAATACTCTGAAGACTCTGACCGACGAGGAAATCGAGGGTGCGATTGCCACCCTGCTGGTAGAGGCTTCACGGCAACATGGCGCGCAACTGCGCAACTGACGTCGTGGGGGCGATAATGGTAACAACCTTGACCAAGGCCGAACTGGCCGACGTCCTGTTTGAGCAGGTCGGTTTGAACAAGCGGGAAGCCAAGGAAATGGTGGAAGCCTTTTTCGAGGAAATCCGCACCTCGCTGGAAGCGGGGGAAAGCGTCAAGCTGTCCGGCTTTGGCAACTTCCAGCTGCGGGACAAGCCGCAGCGTCCGGGTCGCAATCCGAAAACCGGAGAAGAGATTCCGATTACGGCGCGTCGCGTGGTGACTTTCCATGCCAGCCAGAAACTGAAGGGACTGGTCGAAACCAGCCATGGTCGAAACGAACAAGCCTGATCTGCCGCCGATCCCGGCCAAGCGCTATTTCACCATCGGAGAAGTGAGCGACTTGTGCGGGGTGAAGCCGCATGTGCTCCGCTATTGGGAGCAGGAGTTCACCCAGCTCAAACCGGTCAAGCGGCGCGGCAACCGCCGTTACTATCAGCACCATGAGGTGCTGCTGATCCGTCGCATCCGCGGTTTGCTGTACGAAGAAGGCTTCACCATCAGCGGTGCGCGCAATCGTTTGTCTGAGCTGGATCTGGGCATCGATGCGCCGGTATCGGCGCATACGGCACCGGTTGCCGCTGAGCCGGTCCTGCCGATCCGGCAGTCGCTGGGAGAAATTCTGGCAATCTTGCGCGCCTGACTGGCATTCCTCGCGGAATTCGGTATAATCGCGGGCTCGGTCGGGGTGTAGCGCAGCCTGGTAGCGCACCTGCATGGGGTGCAGGGGGTCGGAGGTTCGAATCCTCTCACCCCGACCATTCAAATGATAAAGGTCGCTTGGGCGACCTTTTTTCATATCAGCTTGACCTGCAGTCTGGTCAAAGACTTCACGGTTTGGCTGGCTTCGGCACATCATCCCACCAGGCCAGGGTTTTGACGCCATTGCGGGTGAGAATGAAGAGATCAATATCCTTGATGCTTCGCCAGCGCTGATAGCTGTCCGGGGGCGTGCGGGCGTCCACCTGATAGGGCAATGCGCCATGCAGTACAATGGCCAACTCAACCTGCCCTCGGGCAAAATCATTGTGATAACCCTGCTCGCGACCGTGCTGATGACCCAGCTGATAGGTGAACGGAAGGGCGAGGGTGGGCAGGAGCAGTAGCGCCCAGCGTAAACCCGTGTGCATCGTCATTTATCGATCCCTCTTCAGCCACCATGTCGCGTCGCCGCAGGGCCGGTCACCCCTTGAATGCCTAATGCCTGCAAGGCTTGCCATTCCTGCTCGCTTTCCACCCGCTCGGCAATGGTGATGATGCCGAGGTTGCTGGCGATGTCGGCGATGGCTTTGACCAGCAGCTGGTTGCCCCGGTTGTCGTGAATCTGGTGGATGAAGCTGCCGTCCACTTTCAGGTAGTCCAGTCCCAGCTCATGCAGGTGTGGAATGCTGTTGAAGTGTCGGCCAAAGTGCTCAATACCCACCTTGCAGCCCAAGGGGCGCAAGCGGGTTGCCAGTTGCCCCAGTGCCTGCAGTTCGTCGCGGAAGCCATGCTCATTGACTTCAAACCACAGGTATTTGGCTTCGCGGTTGTGCTGGTTGAGCTGCAGCAGTAGCTTGCCCTGAAACTCGGTGGAGAGCACCGATTCGGCGGCGAGGTTGATGGCAACCGGTTGCCGGGCTTGCTTGACATGCTGCAGCGCCAGCCGCACCACCTCCAGATCGAGCTGCGGGATCAGGCCGAGGCGGGCGGCGGCGGGCATGAAACGCCCGGCGGGCAGCAGGCCGTCGCTTTCCAGATCACGCAGCCGCAGCATCAGTTCATCGTGCAGGCGTTCCCCTTGCATGTTCAAGACCGGGAACTGACCCAGGGCAAAGTGCTGCTGCTGTAGCGCCTGCTCCAGACGAGGCTGCCAGTGGGCGACATCCAGCATACGTGCACGGTCGGCCTGTTCGGCCTGTCGGGCCTGGTTGGCGCCGGTGGCCTGCGCCTGGGCCAGCGCCTCGCTGACCTGCTGCCACAGCTGGGCGGGGTCATCTTCGTGCTGGTACAGGGTAAAGCCGACATGTGCCACATTGTCCTGGTCGGTGAGCCCCTGGCGGTAGAGATCGGTCAGTCGGTCAAGGATTTGCTGCGCCAGATGGCGGGTTTCGCTGACATCGGCCCTCAGGTCGAGCAGGGCAAAATCGGCGCCGTTCAGGCGCGCCAGCAGGCGTTCATCGTCTTCTGCGGCGCTTTCACGGATGCGGTCGGCGGCTTCTCTCAGCAATTGGTCGGTTCGGTCCCGACCCAGCCGCTGGTTGATCCCGGCTAGGTCAAACAGCCGGATCAGCAGCAAGGCGCCGGTCGGTGGGGCATCGTCATCATGCAGGGCGCTGCGCAACCGGCTTTCGAAGTAATCGCGGTTGGCGAGGCCGGTCAGGGCATCGTTGTTGGCTTCCTGTCGCAGTTGCTCAATGCGGCTGGCCTGCTCGGCAAACATGGCCTTCACTTGGGTGACCATGCGGTTCATGGCCTGCGCCAGGCTGCGTAACTCAGGCGTGCGGGGCTCGGGAATGGTAATAAAGCGCCGCTCGGTGATTGCACGCGCCTGCTCGACCACGCGCCGCATCGGGCGCTGGATGGTACGCAGCAGGGCAGAGCCCATCAGCCCGGTCAGCACCCCGGCGATCAGGATCCACAGGAACAGCTTGAGCGCGCCATCCCACAGCGCCTGATAGGCAAAGCGGGTGTGGGCGATGATGGTGACGCTGCCAGACTGCATCCAGCCGTCTGATACCTGGGCCACCCCTTGACCCGCATCCAGCGGGAACAGGCGCACAAACCACTCCGGCACCTTGTCCGGTGGGGTACGGTTGACGCGCTCTACCAGGGTTTTGCCATGCACATCGCTATAACGCACCAGGCGGAAGTGACCATTGTCGAACAGCGCGCTGACCAGCAGCTCTACCGTGGCCGGGTCTTTCTTCTGCTGGGACATCGACAGTGCCAGCGAAGCGGCACTGTCGGTACTCTGCGTAAAGAGTTGCTGCTGCAGGTAGTTGCGGGCCGTAAACATGCTGACCACAAAGCTGCCTGAAAAGGCAATCAGCGTGGACACCACCACCACCAGCCAGAGTTGTCGGAACAGGGACACGGTCATTCCTTCCTAATCAAAACCTTCTGCCTGCATGCGCAGCAGCAATTCTTTCCAGCGCGAGAGGCGGTCTACCGGGCTGCCACTGCTGGCCGTGCCACCGGCCCACAGTCCATCACTGTTGAAGCTGAACACCGGCGTCAGGTCGCTGCGGCGTGAGGCCGGGCGGATGTCGGTAATCAGGTTGTCGAGCACCAGCGGCTCTGCATCGGGCGCCGCATAGTAGGTCAGCACCATATGCGCCTGGCTGATGCTGCTGTTCGGACCGCCAATGCGGGCGCGCACATAGGTGAGCCGCAGCTTCTGAACCGGTACGCCAAGCTCCTTCAGGCTGAAGTACTTGGCAATGACAAAATCTTCACAATCGCCGCTGCCCTTGCCCATGCTCTCCAGCGGTGTCGCCCAGTAGTCGGCCTGCCCCCATATGCTAACATCATCACTGAAGCTCAGGCGCCGGTTGAAGAATTCATTGAGGCGTTTCAGCTTGTCGGTTTCGCCCAGGCTGCGGCTGTCATTCATCAGCTCACGCCACTCGGCAAACAGGCGCTGGCCGTTTGCATTGCCGCGCAGGCTGGCAGCGCGTTGCAAGCGGTCAAAATCCCAGCCCAGTGAAGGCGGGGAGAGCAGCACAAGAAAAGGCAGCAACCAGACCCCCTTGTATAGCAGGGGGAGGGTTCGCCAAGCGGGCCAGCGGGACATGTCAGGACCGGTTACCGGACAGGAGTCATTCTATTATGGAACAGAAGCCGGCAACTGTCTGGAACGAGCCACAGCACGCTAGCGTGGTATGCGGGATACAGTTTAACAATCCTTGACAGATACCGTTGTATGCTAGGGTTACAATGCGCACCAGTCATCAAAGGCAAACCGGGCGAGGAAGGGCATTCCATGCTGAAGTTGAAGTGGACCGTTATGTGTGTGGGCTTGGCACTGAGTGTGCCCAGCATGTTATTGGCGGCTCCGGCAACCCTGAAGGAAGCCACCGAGCAGGCCATCATGAAGAATCCGGAAGTGCTGGCCAAGTGGCATGTGTTCAATGCTGCTGCTGCCGAGCAGGATGCAGCCCGTGGCGGCTTCCGCCCGCGTGTGGATCTGACCGCCGGCATTGGTCGTGAACATCAGGTCGATCCGGGTCAGAAGGACCGTGACTATACCCGCCGTGGGGTTACCTTGAGCCTGCGCCAGGTGCTGTTTGACGGTTTTGCCACCAGCAGCGAGGTCAAGCGTCTGGGTTACGCCAAGCTGGCTGGCTACTATGACCTGCTGGCCACCACCGACGACGTGGCACTGGAAGCCGGGCGTGCTTATATCGATGTACTGCGCTACCGCAAGCTGGCCGCGCTGGCACGCGACAATTACGGTGTGCACAAAGGCATCTTTGACCAGATCGAGCAGCGGGTCAAAGCCGGGGTGGGGCGTCGGGTGGATCTGGAGCAGGCCGCAGGCCGTCTGGCCCTGGCCGAATCCAACTGGCTGACCGATGAATCCAACCTGCACGATGTCACCGCACGTTTCCAGCGCATTGTGGGTGATCTGCCTGCTGCAGACCTGCAGGATGTGCCGTCGCTGGAGAAGAGCCTGCCTGCTGCGGCCGATCTGATGCCGGGGCTGCTCAAGCGCAGCCCGTCCTTCCTGGCTGCGGTGCAGAATGTACGCGCGGCGCGCGCCGAGGTGGACGTTCGAAAGTCGGCCAACCTGCCATCGCTGGAACTGCGTGCACGGCAGGATCTGAGCCGCAATACCGATGGCGTTTACGGCCGTCACAAGACCGGCGTGGTCGAGCTGGTGCTGAATTACAACCTCTATAACGGCGGTACCGATTCTGCCCGCATCCGCCAGTTCTCCGAGCGGCTTAACCTGGCCATGGATCTGCGCGACAAGGCCTGCCGCGACAGCCGGCAGATTTTGTCGATTGCCTGGAGCGATGTGCGCAAGCTGCGCGAGCAGCTCAACTATCTGGAACAGCATCAGTTGTCGACTGAGAAGGCGCGTGATGCCTACCGCAAGCAGTTCGACATCGGGCAGCGCACCTTGCTGGACTTGCTGGATACCGAGAACGAGCTGTTTGATGCCCGTCGCTCGCTGGTGGTCGCAGAGTATGAGCTGCAGCTGGCACAGCTGCGGGTGCTGGGCACCAGCTCCACGCTGTTGCCTGCGCTCAAACTGGCACCGATTACCGACACCCAGCCTGCAGAGCTGAGTGATGATCCGGCCGATGATAACGACCGGCTCAGCTGTGGTGACACCATGGTGCCGCTACCGGTACTGGATCGCAAGTCGGTTGTGGTCAAGCCGTATGTGGCAGTGACCGCCGATGCGCCTGCCGAGGCTCCGAAACCGGATGCCATCAAGCCAATGGCGGGTGGTTCGCTGAATGATACCTTGCTGAAGCTGGCGAGCGACTGGTCCGCCGCATGGTCTGGCAAGCAGGTGGATGCCTATCTGGCCTTCTATGCAGACAGCTTTGTGCCGGAAGGTGGCCTGAGCAGGGATCAGTGGGCCAAACAACGCCGCGCACGCCTGAGCAAGCCGGGCACCATCAGCGTCAAGCTGGAAGACGTGAAGGTCAGCAGCCAGGAGGGTAGCAAGGCCCGCGTGCAGTTCCGGCAGGTCTATCAGTCGGCAGACTTCAGCGATACCGTCAACAAGACGCTGGAGTTGGTGCAGGATGGCAACAAGTGGCGGATCGTGGCAGAACGCACGGCACCCTGATGTCGCTGTAGCAGCAGTGCAAGCGCCCGTCTTCATGGCGGGCGTTTTTCATTCAAGGTCGTGATGTTGGGATAGGTAGAAACAAAAAAAGCGCCCTTGCGGTGCGCTGATCTTGTGGTGGCGTCCCCACGGGGATTCGAACCCCGGTTATCGCCGTGAAAGGGCGGTGTCCTAGGCCTCTAGACGATGGGGACGTCGGTACAACTCTATTTCAAGGTTCAGACAGAAGCCTGTTGTCTGTTCCCTGCTTCGGTGGTGGAGGTAAGCGGGATCGAACCGCTGACCTCTTGCATGCCATGCAAGCGCTCTCCCAGCTGAGCTATACCCCCTTGCGAAGAGAGGCGCATTATAGGGAGTCCCCGGCGGGCTGTAAACCCCCTGCGCGCATTTTTGCAGCCGGACGGGGCAGGGCGCTTCGCGCTATAATCCGCCCGCCGGGTCCATGACCCTTAACCTCTGTGCAGGCTACCCGTTGCCGGTTGATCATTACGAAAACTTTCCGGTTGCTTCGGTCTTGCTGCCGCGCCGATTGCGGCGGCCCATCGAAGTGATCTATGCCTTTGCCCGTTCCGCCGATGATCTGGCGGATGAGGGCGAGGTCGCCGCTGAGCAGCGGCTGGCGGCGCTGCAACACTACCGTGAGCAGCTGGAGGACATCGGGCGGGGTGAAACGCCTGCTGAACCGCTCTTTCAACGCCTGGCGGTGGTGATTCGCGAGCATGACTTGCCGCTCTCCCTGTTTCACGATCTGCTGGATGCTTTCAGCCAGGACGTGGTGAAGACCCGCTATGCTGACTTCGGTGAGCTGGTGCAGTATTGCCGCCGCTCAGCCAACCCGGTGGGCCGCTTGTTGCTGCATCTGTACGGGCGGGCGACGCCACATAATCTGGCATTGTCGGACGGCATCTGCACCGCGCTCCAGTTGATCAATTTCTGGCAGGATGTGGCGATCGACTGGCAAAAGCAGCGGGTGTATCTGCCGCAGGAAGACTTGCTGCGCTTTGGGGTGACGGAAGCGCAGATCGCCGCTGGGCAGGTGAACCCGGCCTGGCAGGCACTGATGCGCTTTGAGATCGAGCGTACCCGCAAGCTGCTGCAGGCCGGTGCACCGCTGGCACGGGTGCTGCCGGGGCGGATGGGGCTGGAGTTACGCATGATCGTGCTCGGTGGTGAGCGCATCCTGAAAAAGCTGTGGGATGTCCAGGGCGATGTCTTCACACAGCGCCCGGTATTGAAAGCGGGGGACTGGCTGTACATGCTGTCCCGCGCCTGTTGGCCGGCCTGGCCGGGGAAACCATGACACCAGACCAGTATTGCGAAGAAGCTGCTGCACGCAGTGGCTCCAGTTTTCTTGCCGCTTTCCGCTTTCTGCCCGCGGAACGCCGACGAGCCATTACTGCCTTCTATGCCTTCTGCCGCGAGGTGGATGATGTGGTGGACGAAGTGCATGACGATAATGTGGCCCGGGCCAAGCTGGCCTGGTGGCGCAACGAAGTGACCTCCACCTGGGCCGGGCAGCCGCAGCATCCGGTGATGCGTGCGCTGCAACCCGCCATTGCCCGCTATGGTTTGCAAGAATCCTTGCTGCAGGAGATCATCGACGGCATGCAGATGGACCTGGAACAGGCCCGTTATGCTCGCTATGACGACCTGCTGCTGTACTGTCACCGCGTTGCCGGTGTGGTCGGGCAGGTGTCGGCACAGATTTTCGGCCATCAAGACCCGGCAACGCTGGACTATGCGCATGAACTTGGCATCGCTTTCCAGCTCACCAACATCATCCGGGATGTCGGCGAAGATGTACGCCGGGGTCGCATCTACCTGCCAGTGGAAGACCTGCAGCGCTTCAACGTTCCTGTCGATATGCTCAGGCGCTATGAAGAAAGCGAAGCCTTTGTTCAATTGATGCAGTTCCAGATCGAGCGGGCGATGGCAGCTTACCACCATGCGTTGTCGCTGCTCCCCGCCGTGGACCGCAAGGCACAGCGCCCCGGTCTGGTGATGGCGGCCATCTACCGCACCACATTGGAAGAAATCCGGCTGGATGGCCCCGGCAAGGTGCTGAACCAGCGCCTCAGCCTGCCGCCGCTGCGCAAGCTGTGGCTGGCCTGGAAAACCTGGTTCCTTGGCATCCAGCCCTGATGCGCAAGCCACCGCATATTGCCGTGATTGGTGCCGGTTACGCTGGCGTCGCGGCAGCGCTGACGCTAGCCGATGCTGGAGCACAGATCAGCCTGTTTGAAGCCGGCCCCTTGCCGGGCGGGCGGGCGCGGCGCATTCACTGGCACGATCAGACGCTGGATAACGGCCAGCACATTGCACTGGGGGCCTATACCGAGCTGTTGCGCCTGATGCGCAAGGTCCACCACGGGCCCTTGCCCTTTCGCCGCATGCCGCTGCGCTGGGAGATGTGGCAGCAGATGCTGCTGCAAGCCCCGGCCTGGGGTGCGCCGCTGACCACCCTGTGGGCCTTGCTGCGCGCACAAGGCTGGGGGTGGGCGGACAAGCTGGCGCTACTGCGCTTTCTGGCCGGGCTACGCCTGCGTGGCTTTCGCGGTGAGGATAGACCCGCCAGCGAGTGGCTGGCCGGGCAAACCCCACGGGTGATTCAGACCTTCTGGGAGCCTTTGTGCTATGCGGCGCTGAATACCCCGCTACAAGAAGCCTCCGCCCAAGTGTTTTACAACGTGGTGCGCGACAGCTTGCTGGCGGGGGGCGACGCCGCCCAGATGCTGTTGCCGACGGTGGACCTCTCAGCCCTGCTGCCGGAACCGGCGCTGGCCTGGCTGACGGCACAGCAGCATGCGGTACACTTGGGCCAAAAGGTCACACAGCTCACCTTGCAGGATGATCAGGTGGCCTTGCAGGTCCAGGGCGAATGGCAGTCGGTGGACGGCGTGATCTGCGCCACCGGTCCGCACCAGTTGCCTGCGCTGCTGCACACCGAGCAGGCCCCGGCCGCCTTGCAGGCGGTGTCGCAGTTTGGCTGGCAGCCGATACGCACCGTCTACCTGCAGTATCCGGCAGGCACCCGTTTGCCACAGGCCATGATCGGTCTGCATCACTGCCTGCCGGGCGGTGTTGTACACTGGGTGTTTGACCGGGGCGTGCTGTTGGGCGAGGATGGCCGTATGGCCGCCGTGATCAGCGCCGCGATGGCGCAGCCCATGAGCGGAGAGCAGATTGCCAGCCAGGCCGCCAGCGAGCTGGCCCAGGCTTTTCCCGGCTTGCCTGCCCCGCTGTGGCGCAAGACATTGCATGAAGCGCGGGCAACCTTTGCCTGTACCCCCGGCCTGCATCGGCCGGATGGACACACTGCCTCGCCGCGTGTGCGGCTGGCGGGCGATTATCTGGCCGGGGATTACCCGGCCACGCTGGAGGGGGCGGTGCGCAGCGGCGTGGCTGCAGCGCGGGCCCTGCTGGCACAATGGACACAACCATGACACAACAGGACTATCCTATGAAGGACTATCAGGCTCCGGCAAATCTGCTGGAAGGGCGGGTCATCCTGATTACCGGTGCCAGCGGCGGCATTGGTGGTGCGCTGGCCAAGACCTGCGCCAAACTGGGGGCGACCGTGGTGCTGCACGGCAAGCGGGTGAAAGCACTGGAGCGCCTGTACGACGAGATCGAGGCCGCCGGTGGCCCGACTCCGGCCATTCTGCCACTCGATCTGGCTACTGCCAGCGAGCAGGAATACAACTACGCCGTGTCGGTGCTGGAGCGGCAATTGAAACGGCTGGACGGCATTGTGCACTGCGCCGCCCACTGCGGTGACCTGTCGCCGATGAGCAACGAAACCATCGACGTGTGGCAGACCATGATGCGCGTCAACGTGATTGCACCGTTCGCCCTCACCAAGGCCTGCCTGCCGCTGCTGATGAACTCGCCGGATGCCTCGGTGATTGTCACCTCGGAAAGCCATGCCAGCCAGCCTTCGGCCTACTGGGGGGCTTTTGCCGCCTCGCGTGCCGCGCTGGAGCATGCCGCGCTCGGCTGGGCGGACGAGTGGTCCCGCCATGAGCATCTGCGAGTGAACGTGCTAGTACCAGGCCCGGTGCAATCGCCGGCGCGTCGTCGTACCCACCCGGCGGAGTCGCAAATCGGCATGGCGACCATTGATAACCTGCTGCCGGCCTACCTCTATCTGCTCGGGGCAGAAGGGAAGGGCGTGCGTGGCCAGAAAATCCACTTGGCACAGGCTGGATTGGCGTCGTAGCACGAATTTATGCGCAACATGGCTTGACGCACTGCCGCGAAGTCATTATGATTGCGCCTCTCTTGACGGAGAAATGGCCGAGAGGTCGAAGGCACTCCCCTGCTAAGGGAGCATACGCGCTAAAACGTGTATCGAGGGTTCGAATCCCTCTTTCTCCGCCACTAGACAGCGCACCCGTAGCTCAGTTGGATAGAGTATCTGGCTACGAACCAGAGGGTCGGGCGTTCGAATCGCTCCGGGTGCGCCACTTGCAGTACTGCAGTACCTTGCACCCGTAGCTCAGTTGGATAGAGTATCTGGCTACGAACCAGAGGGTCGGGCGTTCGAATCGCTCCGGGTGCGCCAGAATACAGGGCCGGTCAGCTTGCTGACTGGCCCTTTTCTCATTCTATCTCTGCCGCGCAACGGCTTGCATGGGGGCTGTACATCAGCAACCTGCTGGGCTGATCTCTGTTATGCTCCCGCTTCAATCAATCAATGACCTTGGGTGGTGCACATGCAGGCGATGTATGGAGAGGATAGCTGGACCGTGGGTGAGACCGAAGCCAACGGCCAGCCGGTGATTGTACGTTTTCGCTCGCACCTGCCGGATAGCGCAGACAGCCAGCGCTACGCCAGCCTGATCATCATTAAATGGCGCTATGCCGCCAACGAGCACGGCTTGCCGCTGCCCAAAGACAATCAGGACACCATCCACTTTGAAGATGCGCTGGAAGCCGCGCTGGCCACGCAGCACGCAGCGGTACAAGCCGCCTGCATCACCGGCTGCGGCCTGAAGGAGTGGCGCTACTACGCGCTGGACAATCAGATCTTCATCGACTGCCTCAACCAGGGGCTGGCTGGCCACCCGACCTACCCGCTGGAGCTCTCCGCCTATCAGGACCCAAGCTGGACCGCACTGACTGAGCTGCTGCCGGGCCCGGCACAGGGGTGAGTGGCTTACCAAGGTCAGAGCCTTTGAATGTCTGGAGAGAGCGTAATGCCTGTCGCATTAAGCTTTGAAGAACTAAAGGACTTTCTGTCAAAACAACCTGTGCCGTGTCTGGTAGCGCTGGAGGGGTTTATGGAGGCAGGAAAGTCCACGGTTACTGAGGCGTTGGGGGAGCTTCTAGGCTATAAGGTCTTCCATACAGATAACTTGCTTGATACAGCGCGTAGTGGGTCGTATCGGAACCGCGTTGATGTTGTGCAGTTGCGGAAATTGCTGGAGGTTGTCAACGGTCGAGCCCTGATTGAGGGGATATGCTTGCGCTGGGTTCTGGCAGATGCCGGAATTACCCCGGATTGCTATCTCTATGTGAAACGCATCCAGAAGCAGGGCAACAGGTGGGATGATGGCCAGGACCTGGAAGATTTTGAGGCCGGGGAGGATGTCTATGTACGCAATGCGCTCAGTAACACGCGCGGGGTGGCTAAACTTATGTTGCCTGGCGGATGTGATCCAGACGAGCGCCAGATTCAGGAAGCTGAGGCGTTCTACATAGAAACCCTGCGCTATCACCGGGACTGTAAACCGCATGAGCGGGCAGATTTCATTTTCGAGAGAATTGAAGGCCCGTAGGGCGGGTATGCCACTGGCCCTCTTGCAGCCACATGATGTAAGTTAAAATGGACTGCGTGGCATCATGTCCGCGCAGCTGCTTCGGTTTTATGGGCGAGTGCCTCGACCATCGCAATGGCTTGCTGCAAGGCCTGCTCTGCTTCTGTTTGCTCTACCTGCAGCGTCGACCGCTTGATCTGCTGAATTTTCCGCAAGCGCCTTTGCAGGCCCGCTATCTGCGCCGTCCGGTCCTCCGTCAGCGTGGCCGGGTGCATGATCAGTGCGTCTTTCATATTACGCAGCGAAAGCTCACCATCATGCGCCATCTGTAGCAGCGTGGTGGGGTGCGTGTCCGCAAACAGCCCCAAGGCGAGCAGGCCGTCTTCCAGATTGCCACCATCCATGCCGGGCAGAAGCTGGGCCAGATAGCGTGCGGCCCAAGGATGGCCTTGTACAACCCGCTTTTGTAGCTGCTGCAATGCAGCGTTGTCTTCAGTCAGCGCTGTGGCACAGCTATGGTTTTGAGCCAATGCATGAAAGTGGGCAGCGTTGGGGCGTCCCAGAAAGTGGGCACGCTGTGCTGAGCAATTGTCGGTCGGGTTTGCCAAGGCAGTTGCGACGTTGAGTAGCAAGGCCAATAGCACAAGAAAAGGTGGGCGCATGCGGACCTTTGGGCGGCGTGGTGGAGTTGGCAGACTGCCATGGAAGAGGAAGTGTGTGCAATGGCCACTGGTACGGTGCTGCTTGCCCTTCACACCGAGCTACCGCAGAATGTGAATTAAAGTTCACTACGGAGTGGCATTATGTCCATGCAGGCGTCGCGGCATACCGTGCAAGCGGAGGATGGCTTTGGCTTAGCTTTGTGGGCGTGGGAGCCGGAGGGTGCGCCGCGAGCGGTGTTGCTGGTGGCGCATGGCATGGCCGAACATGCGGCGCGCTATGCCCGCTTTGCCGAGGCGTGCTGCGCGGCGGGGGTCGCGGTGTACGCGCATGACCATCGCGGCCATGGTGATTCGGTGGGCGAAGGGACGCCACTGGGGCATTTTGCCGATCATGGTGGCTGGCAGCGGGTGCAGGATGACCTGACGGTGGTGCAGCGCTGGGTGCAGCAGCGCCAGCCGGGTGTGCCACAGTTTGCCTTCGGTCACAGCATGGGCTCGTTCATTTTGCGCGCCTGGCTGCTGCAGCATGCAGCGTCGCTGGCCGGGGCGATGGTCAGTGCCACCGGCTGGCGGCTGGGGCCGGGCAATCGCTTGCTGGCGAGTGTGGCGCGGCGGCAAGGGCGCAAGCGAGGCTTCAATCAGCCATGCCCGACCATGCACAAGCTGGTGTTTGGTAGCTTCAACCTGCAATTCCTGCCCGCACGTACTGGTTTTGACTGGCTTTCCCGTGACAGGGCGGAGGTGGATGCCTATCTGGCAGATTCGCGCTGTGGCTTCCATTGCACCGCTCAGCTGTGGGACGACCTGCTGCAAGGGGTCGCGGCGCTGGAGCAGGCCGAGAACCATGTGCACCCGGAGGCAGCCCGATTGCCTGTGCTGGCGGTGGCGGGCAGCCGTGACCCGGTGAGCATGGGCGGGCTGGGTTGCCGCCAGCTGGTCAAGCGCTATCAGCAGGCCGGTAACCCGGATGCGCAGGCCCGCATCTGGCCGGGAGGGCGACATGAACTGCTCAATGAGCAAAATCGGGATGAGGTCAGCCAGTACCTGATCGACTGGATGTTGCAGCATCTGCCCGCAAACCCTGCAAAAGTAACGGCAGGGGGTTTACAAGCCGAAACAGCTTCCTTATAATCCGACTCTCTTCGCAAGGGGGTATAGCTCAGCTGGGAGAGCGCTTGCATGGCATGCAAGAGGTCAGCGGTTCGATCCCGCTTACCTCCACCACCGAAGCAGGGAACAGACAACAGGCTTCTGTCTGAACCTTGAAATAGAGTTGTACCGACGTCCCCATCGTCTAGAGGCCTAGGACACCGCCCTTTCACGGCGATAACCGGGGTTCGAATCCCCGTGGGGACGCCACCACAAGATCAGCGCACCGCAAGGGCGCTTTTTTTGTTTCTGGTGCCCGTTTCGCAGGGACCCTCAGGGCTCGCCTTCACCTTCAGCGGATAAATGAAAATGCTGTACCAGCACGGCAAACTGTGGGTGGTCAGGTTGCAGCGCCACCCGCGGTGAGCCGCTGGTGATGGCCTCGCGCAAGAAGGGGCGGCAGTGTTTGCAGTTCAAGCCCGCCCCGCTGTGTAGCATGCGCGTGCGCAGATCGCCCTCTAGTGCCAGCACCTCGCTGAACAGCACGCCGGTACAGATGCAGCGATCCACCCAGTGCATGATGATGCCTAGGCCTGCCAGTGTTCTGGCAGCCCGTGGAACAGGGTGGAGACGTAGTCGCGGGTGCGCGCCTGCTGCGGTTGCGTGAACAGGGCCTGGGCCGCACCGTGCTCGACAATCCGGCCTGCCTCCATGAACACCACCTGATGCGCAATGTGAGCTGCCAGACGCAGGTCGTGGGTGGCGATCAGCATGGTGGTGCCTTCTGCCGCCAGCGTTTGCAGTACCTCGACCACTTCACCCGCCAGCTCCGGGTCCAGCGCGGAGGTAGGCTCATCACACAGCAGCACTTGCGGAGAGGAGGCCAGCGCGCGGGCAATCGCCACTCGCTGCTGCTGACCGCCAGAGAGCTCGTGCGGCCAGGCCTTGGCTTTGTGCGCCAGTCCCACCTTGTCCAGCAAGGCCAGACCATGCTGCTCCGCCTTGCTGCGCGCCCAGCGGTGCACGGTACGCAGGCCCTCCACCACATTGTCCAGCGCATTGAGGTGCGGGAACAGCTGGAAGTTCTGGAATACCATGCCGGTACGGCGACGCAGCGCCAGGATGGCTGACTGGGCTGGGGGCCGCTTGGGTTGAAACTCCAGGCGCTGTTCAGCCAGCTGCAGCGTACCATCCTGCGGCAGCTCCAGCAGATTGACACAGCGCAGCAGGGTGCTCTTGCCGCTGCCGGAGGGGCCGATCAAAGCGGTGACCTGGCCCTCTGGCACGTTCAGGTTAATATCGTGCAGGACCTGCAGGCTGCCAAACGATTTATTGAGGTGTTGCAGCGAGATCATGCCCGTGCTCCTTGCGGTGTCGGGTTCAGCCGCTGCTCCAGTTTGTCCTGCAGCACACTCAGTACCGTGCTGAATGCCAGATAAATCAATGCCACTTCCACGTACAGGATCAGCGGCTCATAGTTCTCCGCCACAATGCGCTGTGCTTGCTGGAACATTTCCGGCACGGTGACCACAGACGCCAGTGCGGTGTCTTTCAACAAGGCGATAAAGGTGTTGGCCAGTGGCGGTACGGCAATGCGCAGGCCCTGCGGCAGGATGGAGCGTCGCAGCGCCTGCCAGTGGGTCATGCCCAGTGCGTGCGCGGCTTCCCATTGACCTTTGGGCACCGCACCGATGGCCGCACGGATGATCTCCGAGCTGTAGGCACCCACATTGAGCGTAAAGCCGATCAGCGCAGCAGGCCAGGCATCCAGCGTGATACCGACCTTGGGCAGGCCATAGAAGATGATGAACAGCTGAACCAGCATTGGCGTGCCGCGAATCACCCACACATAAAAGCGCGCCAGCCAGACCAGCGGGGTGGGGGCGTAGAGGCGGGTCAGCGCGGTGACGAAGCCCAGCGCAATGCCGCTGACAAAGGTCAGCAAGGTGAGCGGCACGGTGAACTTCAGCCCGGCCAGCAAGAGTGGCCAGAACGAGTCGGCCATGATATTGAGCCAGTGTGGCATGGCATATCCTGCAGCGAAGGTCAGACCCACAGTCTGACAAAAGCACAAGGCGTTCGCAAACCGAACGCCTTGTCAGGGGTGCGGCCCCAGCTTGCGCTGGGCCGCAGGGCGGGGGCTTATTGCGATACGTCTTCACCGAAGTACTTTTGCGACAGCTTCAGGTAGCTACCATCCTGCTTCAGCTCAGCCAGCGCCTTGTTGATGGCGGCCAGCAGTTCCGGATTGCCCTTGCGCAGCAGGATGCCGGAGGCTTCTGCATCCTTGCTGGTGGCCACCACTTTCACCTGTGCATCCGGCTTCTTCTTCTTGAAGTCGAGGAAGGAGAGGCTGTCGTTGATGGTGGCATCAGCACGGCCCGTCAGCACCAGGGCAACGGATTGTTCAAAGCCATCGGTGCCCACCACTTCCGCACCAAAGGACTGTGCCTGCTTGGCAAAGTTGCTGCTCAGGGTGTGGGCGGACTTCTTGCCCTTCAGATCCGCAAAGGATTTGATGCTGCTGTTGTTGCTGGCGACGATCAGCACCGGCTTGGACAGGATGTAGGGCTGCGAGAAGTCGTACTTGGCCTTGCGGGCATCGGTAATGGTGACTTCATTCACCACCACGTCATAGCGGTTGACGTCCAGACCCGCAATCAGGCCATCCCACTTGCCCTCGACAAACTGCGCCTTCACACCCAGCTTCTTGGCAACCGCCTGGGCGATTTCCACGTCAAAGCCGGTCAGCTCGCCCGACGGCAAATGGTAGGTGAACGGGGCGTAGGTGCCTTCGGTACCGATTTTCAGCACGCCAGCAGCCTTGATCTGGGCTAGTGCATCCTGGGCAAAGGCGGGGACAGATACCAGCAAGGTGGTGGCAAGGGCAATACGGGTCAGGCGGGACTTCATGATGCGTTCCTTGTAAGCGTTAGGGTTACCTTGCGTAGCCCAGCCCCGATCGGGCTGAGTGGTCAAAGTACTGAGTCGTATTCTATGGTGAATTTTTTATTCTATTAAATTATTTTAATTGATTTTTATATTTCTATTTGTAATATGGCGAATGGGCGGTGGGCTTACCAGTTGATCGTGGGCAGGCCTTGGGCGTGCAACCATTGGTTTACCTGCGAGAAATGGCCGCAGCCGATAAAGCCGCGGTGGGCGGAGAGCGGGGAGGGGTGGGGGGCTTCCAGCACCAGGCTGCTGGGGGTGCGCAGCAGCTCGCGCTTGCGCTGGGCATCACTGCCCCACAGCAGGAAGGCGCAAGGCTGACGCTGGGCCAGTTGCTGCAGCAGGGCATCGGTCACCGCTTCCCAGCCCCAGCCACGATGGCTGGCGGCTTCGCCGTGGCGCACGGTCAGCACGGTATTGAGCAGCAATACCCCTTGTGCGGCCCAGCGCTGCAGGTTGCCGCTGGCGGGCGGTGGGGTACCAAAATCGCGGCTGATTTCCTTGAACATATTGCGCAGCGAGGGCGGTGGCTTGACCCCTTCCGGCACCGAGAAAGCCAGCCCGTGGGCTTGGCCGGGGCCGTGGTAGGGGTCTTGGCCGAGGATGACCACCCGTACTTGCTCCGGTTGCAGCAGGCGTAGCGCAAACCACGGGTCTGCCGGGTAGATGGTGGCACCGGCTTGCAACTCGGCGTCCAGCCGGGCTTGCAGGGCGGGCCAGACCGGGGCCAGCACAGGCTGCTGCAACAGGGTCTGCCAGGCAGGCGAGAGGCTGGCCAGGCCATCTTTCAGCGCAGACGGGAAGGGGGCATCAAACAGGCTGCTCTGGTTCATGCTTAGCGCTTCAGACGGGCAAAGGCGTCGGCCAGTGCGGTATTGGCCGGGGCTGCCGCACTGGCGGGCTTGCGGGCAGGGGTTGGGCTGCGGCTATTACCGGGCGCAGCCGCCGGTTTGACTTCGTCGCCCAGGCGCATGGTCAGCGCGATGCGCTGGCGCGGCAGATCCACCTCAAGTACCTTGACCTTAACCACTTGCCCGGCCTTCACCACCTCGCGCGGGTCTTTCACAAACTTGTTCGACAGCGCCGAGATGTGGACCAGCCCATCCTGATGCACGCCGATGTCGACAAAGGCGCCGAAGTTGGTCACGTTGGTGATGACGCCTTCCAGCGTCATGCCCGGCTGCAGGTCCTTCAGCGTTTCTACCCCTTCGGTAAAGCTGGCGGTGCGGAATTCCGGGCGCGGGTCACGGCCCGGTTTTTCCAGCTCCTGCAGCACGTCTTTGACCGTGGGCAGACCAAAGCGCGCGTCGGTCAGGCTGGCGGGTTCCAGCTCGCGCAGCAGGCGGGTATCGCCCATCACCGCCTTGATGGGCTTGGCCAGTCGGGCCAGCAGGCGCTCCACCAGCGGGTAGGCTTCCGGGTGAACGGCAGAGGCATCCAGCGGATTATCCCCCTGGTTGACGCGCAAGAAGCCGGCGGCCTGTTCAAACGCTTTCGGGCCCAGCCGTGGTACATCCAGCAGCTGCTGGCGGTTGCGGAACGCACCGTGCTGGTCACGCCATTGCACGATGTTTTGCGCCAGGGTGCTGCTGAGACCGGAGACGCGGGTGAGCAGGGCGGCCGAGGCGGTGTTCACATCGACCCCCACCGCGTTTACGCAGTCTTCCACCACCGCGTCCAGCGAGCGGGCCAACTGGGTTTGGTTGACATCGTGCTGATACTGACCCACGCCGATGGCCTTCGGTTCGATCTTGACCAGCTCCGCCAGCGGGTCTTGCAGGCGGCGGGCAATCGACACCGCGCCACGCAGGCTGACGTCCAGCTGCGGGAATTCCTGTGCAGCCCGCTCAGACGCCGAGTACACCGACGCACCGGCTTCGGACACCACCAGCTTTTGCAGCTTCAGCTCCGGGTGGTGCTGGATCAACTCGGTAGCCAGCTTGTCGGTTTCGCGGCTGGCGGTACCGTTGCCAATGGCGATCAGTTCCACCTGATGGGCACGGGCCAGCTGCGCCAGGGTTTTCAGGCTGCCTTGCCAGTCGTTGCGGGGGGGGTGCGGGTAGATGGTCTCCGTAGCGCACAGCTGGCCGGTGGCATCGACCACCGCCACCTTGACACCGGTGCGCAGGCCGGGGTCCAGCCCGAGCGTGGCGCGTGGGCCCGCCGGGGCGGCCAGCAGCAGGTCGCGCAGGTTGGCAGCAAATACACGGATGGCCTCGGTTTCTGCCGCCTCGCGCAACTGCTGCATCAGCTCCAGCTCAATGCTCAGTGCCAGCTTGGCGCGCCAGGCCAGCCGTACGGTGTCCATCCGCCATTTGTCCGCCGGGCGGCCTAGATCCTTGAGCCCGAAGGTCTGGGCGATGTATTGTTCGCCGCGATGGCTGGCTCGGCTGTCGCCCTCCAGTTGCTCTGGCAGCAGCAGGCTGAGTTGCAGTACCGATTCATTACGCCCCCGGAACAGCGCCAGCGCGCGGTGCGAAGGGATGGCACGCAGCGCTTCCTGATACTGGAAGTAATCCGAGAACTTGCTGCTGGCAGCGTCTGCCGAGCCTTCCACCCGGCTGCTGCACAGGATGCCTTCGTCCCACAGCAGTTGCCGCAGGCGGCCCACCAGCGGCGCCTGTTCGGACATCTGCTCGATCACGATGTGGCGGGCACCATCCAGCACTGCCTTCACATCGGCAAAGCCTGCCTCGGCGTTGATGAACGCGGCGGCAGCCCCTTCAGGCGAAATGTCGGCTTCCTCCAGCAGGCGCTGTGCCAGTGCACCCAGACCGGCCTCGCGGGCGATCTGGGCCTTGGTGCGGCGCTTTTGCTTGTAGGGCAGGTAGAGGTCTTCCAGCGTCTGCTTGGTGTCGGCGGCCAGCAGGGCGGCCTCCAGCTCGGGGCTGAGCTTGCCTTGCTCGCGGATGCTGCCCATGATGCTGTCGCGCCGTTCATCCAGCTCGCGCAGATAGCGCAGCCGCTCTTCCAGCAGGCGCAGCTGGCCATCATCCATGCCGCCGGTTACTTCCTTGCGGTAGCGGGCGATGAAGGGCACGGTGGCACCTTCATCCATCAAGTCAACGGCAGAGCGGATCTGGGCGGCGGAAACGCCAACGGCTTGCGACAAACGCTGGTACAGGCTGGGCAACATGGCACACCAAAGCAACAAAAGCCGCTACTTTGGCGAAGCTGCCGCAAAAAGGCAAGCCGTGGCATCGGCCACGGCGTGCTCAGGCTTCGCTGTGCTGGCGAATGAACTCGGTCATGTCGTCAGCATGCAGTGGCATGCTGTACAGGTAGCCTTGGGCGTATTCGCAGCCGAGATCACGCAGGAACTGGGCCTGATCTTCGGTTTCCACCCCTTCGGCCACCACGTTCAGCTTGAGGTTGTGGGCCATGGCCACAATGGCGGAGGTGATGGAGGCATCATCCGGGTCATTGATCACATCGCGCACAAAGGAGCGGTCCACCTTGAGGTGATCAATCGGGAAACGCTTGAGATAGCTGAGGCTGGAGTAGCCGGTGCCGAAGTCGTCAATCGCCAGCGACACGCCCAGATCGTTGAGCCGGGTCAGCAACTGAATGGTGTCTTCCACCTCGTACATCAGCAGTGATTCGGTGATTTCCAGCTCCAGGAATTCCGCCTCCAGGCCGCTTTCGTCCAGCGCTTGCTGCACGGTATCGACCAGGCTGCCTTTCAGGAACTGGCGAGCCGAGAGGTTGACGGCCACCGGTGTCTTGCGCAAGCCCATGTCTTGCCACACTTTGCTCTGACGGCACGCTTCTTTCAGTACCCACTCACCGATGGGCACGATCAGCCCGGTTTCTTCGGCAATCGGGATGAAGCGTAGCGGGGATACCAGACCCTTCTCCGGGTGGCGCCAGCGAATCAGTGCCTCCATGCCCACCAGTGCGCCAGACTGCAAGTCGACCTGCGGCTGGTAGTGCAGCTCGAACTGCTTGAGCTTGATCGCGGTACGCAGCTGACGCTCCATGCCCAGCCGCTCGGTGGCGACCGTGTTCATGCTCTGCTTGAAGAACTGATAGTTGTTCCGGCCATTGTCCTTGGCGTGGTACATGGCGGTGTCGGCATTGCGCATCAGGCTATCGACGGTGACACCATCATCCGGGCAGATGGAGATGCCAATGGACGGGGTGATGTGCAGGTCCATATTGTCGATGACGAAGGTGCTGGTCAGCGCCTCCATGATCTTTTGCGCCGTGCTGCTGGCATCCATCGCGTCGTTCATGTTGGACACCACGATCACGAACTCGTCGCCGCCGATGCGTGCCACGGTATCGGCATGCCGCACACAGCCGATCAGCCGGTCCGCCACATGCTTGAGCAAGCGGTCACCAAAGCTGTGGCCCAGGGTGTCGTTAATGTTCTTGAAACGGTCCAGGTCGATGAACAGCAGCGCGCTCTTCTTGTTGCTGCGCTCGGCCTGCAGGATGGATTGCATCAGCCGGTCCTGCAGCAGGTTGCGGTTGGGCAGGCCGGTGACGGTGTCGTGATGCGCCAGATGCCAGATGTGGTCGGCATGCTGCTTCTGCTCGGTGATGTCCGAGGTAATGCAGACGAAATTCTTGATGCTGCCATCGTCAAAGCGGATCGGGGTGATGGTGACCAGCTGCAGGAACATCTCGCCGCTCTGCTTGCGGGTCCAGATTTCACTTTCCCAATAGGGGTGGGAGGCCAGATGGTGACGGATGGAGTCCATCAGGCTCTGGTTCTGGTCCTTGCTGCGCAACATCGGCGCCACTTGCCCCAGCAATTCACTCTCGGTGGAGGAGAGCATCTGGCAGAAGGCGGGGTTGGCCGAGACAATGCGGAAATCCTTGTCCAGAATCACAATGCCGTCACGGCTCTGGGTGATGGCCTGCGAGGCGAGTCGCAGGCGGTCTTCTGCCGGCTTGCGCTGGGTGATGTCCACCACCGTGCCCCGCACATATTTGCCGGAGAGTGAGGGCATGCGCGACAGGCGCACTTCCACAAACACCTCGCCATGGCGGCTGGTCACGTGCATCCACTGGAACACTTGCGGCTGTCCGGCAAAGGTGGCTTCCAGCAGGCGGGTGCTCTTTTCATCCGAGCGCTGGCGGTCCGGCTGGAATTCCGGCGACAGCTGCGGTGAGGCCAATGCCATGCTGAGCAGGCGCTCGCGGTTTTGCCCGTACAGCTCGCAGGCGCGCGGGTTGACATCGGCAAACAGCCCGGTATCGACGTCGATCACCACAATGGCTTCCGGCGCATTCTCAATCAGCGAGCGGTAGCGTTCTTCGCTGATCGCCAGTGCCTGGGCTGAGCGGTTGCGTGCCAGCAAGTCCTCTTCCAGCCGGTGATTCTTGTCTTCCAGTTCCAGAAAGAGGCTTTTCAGTGCAACCCGTGTGCTCTCCAGCGATTGCCCCAGGTTGCCCAGCTCGTCGGTACGCTCCCACTGGAAGGGGCTGTCCAGGCGCTTGTGGGCCAGATCGGCGGATTCGGACAGCAATTTGCGCAACGGCAGCAGCAGACGGCGCTGGATCAACAGCAGGATCAACCCCATGCTCAGCAACAGCTGACCCACCAGAGTATAGAAAAAGGTGGTGCGGTACAGCGCGAGCTGTTCCTGCAAGGGGCCGTCATACATCACGATCTTGACGGTGCCAATCACCGTACCCTTGCGGACAATGGGCTGCACCTCGGCAAAATCCTTGCCGTTGGCATTTTCCAGACGGTACAGCGACAGGAACGTCCCCATGTTTTCGGCAGTGACATTGATGCTGGCAATGCGCTTGTCACTGGCGATGGCATCCACGATCGGGCGTGCCGATTCCTGGCTCAGGTTCCACACCGGCTCCTGCATGCCCAGCGTCAGAATCTGTGCGAGACGCTTGCGGTCACTGGAAAAGGCATCGTACAGCTCGGTCTGGCGCTTGTTGACCGCATAGTAACCGCTACCCACGGCGGGAATCAGCAAGGCCAGTACCACGGTCAGGATCAGCGCAGCGCGCAGGGTAAGCCGAAATTTGACTTTCATTGCAGGCTTGGTCTCACCGTTGTGGGCGAAAGAAAAACATGTTCATTGCCAGTGAAGCATAGCAGAAGCTACGGGGTACTGCAGGGCGTGTGAAGACAGCTTTTTCCATCTTTGCGGGCGAGTGGGCTAGAATGGCGGTCAAGCGGCACAGACCGCCTCCGGTCAGAAGTGACTGAACACAAGCGCCATGCGCGCCAAGCCCGCCGTCTCTGCATGAAGGAGCCTCCCCCGATGTCCGATCTGGTCTGGCAGCCCGACACCGCTGCCGTTTCCCGAACCCGACTGACCGCGTTCCAGCACTGGGTCAATTCTCACCACCAGCTCAGTATAGCGGATTATGCTGGCTTGCATGACTGGTCAGTCAATGAAATCGAGGCATTCTGGTCTGCGCTGTGGCAATTTGCCGAAGTACGCGCCAGTCAGCCCGCCACGACCGTACTGCAGGATGCTGACCGCATGCCGGGGGCGCGCTGGTTTGTCGGCGCGCGCCTCAATTTTGCCGAGAACCTGCTGCGTCGCCGCGACAACGCGACGGCACTGCACTTCCACGCCGAGGATCAATGCTACCGGCAGTGGAGCTGGAAGCAGCTGTACGATGAAGTGTCGCGGGTAGCGCAGGCGCTGCGGGCTGCCGGGGTAGGGGTGGGGGACCGTGTGGCCGGTTTTGTGCCCAACGCACCGGAAACGCTGGTGGCCATGCTGGCGACCAGCAGCCTGGGGGCCGTATGGAGCTCCTGCTCGCCAGACTTTGGCGTGCAAGGCGTGCTCGACCGCTTTGGCCAGATTGAGCCCAAAGTGCTGTTCACCTCGGATGGCTACTTCTATAACGGCAAGCGACTGAATTCACTGGAAAAAATCGCCGGTATTGTCGAGCAGCTGCCCTGCATCCAGCAGGTGGTGGTGTGGCCATTGCTCAACGCGGAAGTGGAGCAAGACCCGACCTTTGCCCAGGTGCCACGTGTGGTGAGCTGGGCCGGGTTTACCGCGGCGCATCCGGCGGCGGACATCGACTTTGTGCAACTGCCATTCGACCATCCGCTGTACATCCTGTATTCCTCGGGAACCACCGGCAAGCCGAAGTGCATTGTGCATGGCGCGGGCGGCACCCTGCTGCAGCACCTGAAAGAGCACATCCTGCATGGTGACCTGCACACCGGCGATCGCCTGATGTACTACACCACCTGCGGCTGGATGATGTGGAACTGGATGGCGTCGGCACTGGCGGTCGGCGCGACCCTGGTGCTGTATGACGGCTCACCGTTTGCGCCGGAGCCGGGCATCCTGTGGCGGATTGCCGAGCAACACCAGCTGACGCACTTTGGCACCAGCGCCAAATACCTCTCCGCGCTGGAGAAGCATGACTGCAAGCCCGGCCAGCAGTTTGACCTGTCCGCCTTGCGTTTTGTGTTCTCTACCGGCTCGCCGCTGCTGCCGGAGAGCTATGACTACGTTTACCGCGACATCAAGGCGGAAGTGGCGCTGTGCTCCATTTCCGGCGGGACCGACATTGTCTCCTGCTTTGCCTTGGGCGCGCCAACCTTGCCGGTCTATCGTGGTGAACTGCAGGCGCGGGGCCTTGGCATGGCCGTGCAGATCTGGAATGACGCAGGCCAGCCGGTGGTCTGTGAAAAGGGCGAACTGGTGTGTACCAAGCCTTTCCCTTCCATGCCGGTCGGTTTCTGGAATGACGCCGATGGCAGCCGCTACCGCGCGGCCTACTTCGAGCGCTTCCCCAATGTCTGGGTACATGGTGATTACGCCGAGCTGACCCCGCGTGGCGGCCTGATCATCTATGGCCGCTCGGACGCGGTGCTCAATCCTGGTGGTGTACGCATCGGTACGGCGGAAATCTACCGTCAGGTGGAAACCATTCCAGAAGTAGTAGAGTCTCTCTGCATCGGGCAGGACTGGGAAGGCGACGTGCGGGTGGTGCTGTTTGTGCGGCTGCGCGAGGGGGGGGGGCTGGACGAGGCGCTGCAAAAGCTGATACGGGATCGTATCCGCCAGAACACCACGCCACGCCATGTGCCGGCACGGATCGTGGCGGTAGCCGACATTCCGCGCACCCTGAGCGGCAAGATTGTGGAGCTGGCGGTGCGCAATGTGGTACATGGCCGCCCGGTGACCAACCGCGAAGCCTTGGCCAATCCGCAGGCGCTGGAGCTGTTCCGCGATCTGCCAGAGCTGCAATCCTAGAGATCACCTACGGCCCGCAAGGGCCGTTTTTGCTGGAGAAGAGTGATGATGAAACGCTGGATCATGCCGGTAAGCCTGCTGCTGGCGCTGGGGGCTGCCGTACCGGCGCTGGCGCTGGATGTTTCGCGCCTGACCGACCGCGAAGCGGTGTCCGGCCTGCAGGAGGCCTTGAATAAAGGGGCCGCGGCAGCCGTGGGGCGGCTGGGGGCGCTGGATGGCTTCTGGGGAAATGATACGGTGCGTATTCCGCTGCCAGACACCCTGCGCAAAGCAGAGAAACTGTTGAACAGCATGGGGCTGGGCAAGCAGGCCGACGAACTGAAGCTCACCCTGAACCGGGCGGCTGAAAGTGCCGTCAAGGAAGCCAAGCCGATTCTGGTGGGGGCGATTCGCAATATGAGCTGGCAGGACGCCAAAGGCATCCTCACCGGCGGCGAGACTGCAGCCACCGATTACTTCCGCCGTACCACCAGCGATGCCTTGGCTGGCCGCTTTCTGCCGATCGTCAGCAAGGCGACCGGACGGCTCAAGCTGGCGGACAAATACAATGCCTACGCTGGTCAAGCCGCCAAACTGGGCCTGCTGAGCGAACAGGAAGCCAACCTCGACCAGTACGTGACACACAAGGCCATGGACGGCCTGTACTACATGATTGCCGAAGAGGAAAAAGCCATCCGCCGCGACCCGGTTGGGCAGGCCAGCAAGATCTTGCGCAAGGTGTTTGGGGGCTGAAGGGGAGTGGTGTCCGCGACAGGAATCGAACCTGTATTTGAGTCTTAGGAGGACCCCGTTCTATCCATTGAACTACGCAGACACTCCGGGCGCGGATTGTACACGGCTTGCGGGAGAACGTCACCCGCGCTGGTCGGTGTCGTGGGATGTCGCGGGCTCCGTCCAGCCGAGTGTGTCCAGCACCTGGCGGAAATTGGCTTCCAGCGGGCAGTGCAGTTCCAGCCACTGTCCAGTGAGCGGGTGGGGTAGTGCGAGTCGGGTGCTGGCGAGCAGCAGACGGTGGACGCCGGTGTGCTCGGCAAAACGCCGGTTGTGCTGCCCTTTGCCATAGGTGGCGTCGCCAATGATCGGGTGGCTGACGTGCTTGAGGTGGCGACGTAGCTGGTGCTGCCGCCCGGTCAGCGGCTCCAGTGTCAGCAGCGCGTAGCGGCTCACCGGGTAGCGGTCGATCTGCCACGGCAGCTCAATGCGCTGCAGGGTGTGAAAGTGGGTTTGGGCGGGCTGGGGCAGGGCGTCTGCTGCTGCATCGGCATGGCGGGTCAGCGGATGGTCGATCTCGCCGGCATCTGTAGGCCAGCCGCGCACCACCGCCAGATAGCCCTTTTTCACCTGCCGGTTTTCAAAGGCACTGGCCGCCAGCTTGCATACTTCAGCGGAGCGGGCAAACAGCAGCAGGCCCGAGGTGCCCTTGTCCAGCCGGTGTACCGGGTAGACGTGATGGCCCACCTGGTCACGCAGCATCTGCACGGCAAACCGGGTTTCGTGGCGGTCCAGCTCGCTGCGGTGGACCAGGAGGCCAGCCGGTTTGTGTACGGCGATCAGGGCGTCGTCCTGATACAGGATGTCCAGTGTTTCCAAGTCACACATCGGGCGTCAAAACCGTCATTGTATGCTGTGGGGAACGGTTTGGGGGGACGCCTGTCCATGCCTTGGGCCTGTCAACGAAAGGATAAAGCATGAAGTGGTGGCAACGTATGGGCGTGCTGTCTGCACTGCTGGTGGTGGCCCATGGGGCACAAGCGGGCGTGTCTCTGCCCAAGGCGTTTCAGGGCAAGTGGGCACCCACGGCGGCGGGGTGCAAAGTACCGATGCAGGTGATTGCCCTGCAGGGCAGTAGTCTGCAAGGGGGCGATGGTGGCGGTGAAGTAATGTCGCTCACCATCATCAGCCCGCGCCAGGTGCAGGTGCAGATGAAGATGTCGGGCGGCGGTAGCGAGTGGGAGGAAAAGCAAAGCTTCTTCCTGTCCCACGATGGCAAATCGCTGCTGTGGCTCTCGGTGCTGGACAAGCCGATGGACAGCGAGTGGTCTACGCTGGTTCGCTGCAAGTGAGGTCACTGGCGGCACTGCGGGTGCCGCCAGTGGCTCAGTCCGAGCTACGGGCAAACTGCTGCAGCGCGTCGCTGCTCATGCGGTAGCGTACCCACTCTGATTGCGGGGCAGCGCCGAGCGACTGGTAGAAGTCGATGGCGGGCTGGTTCCAGTCCAGCACGCTCCATTCAAAGCGCGGGCAACCTTGCTCGACGGCCAGCTGCGCCAGATGGCGCAACACTTGTTTGCCATAACCATGACCCCGCTGGCTGGGGGTGATGTACAAGTCTTCCAGATACAACCCGCGTTTACCCAGCCAGGTCGAATAGCTGTAGAAATACACCGCATAACCGATGGTTTCCCCCGCCACGTCGCAGCACAGTGCCTGCGCGGTATGGTCACCGCCAAACAGGCTGGCCTGCAGGTCGGCCTCCGTTGCCAGCACTTCATGCTCGGCGCGTTCATAAATCGCCAGCTCCCGGATCAGGCCCAGCAAACGGGGAATGTCCTCACGGGTGGCGGGACGCAGGGTCAGGGACATGGCATGTGCTCCAGTGCATTGAATGCGGCTATGGTATGTGATTTACTGTGCTGCATGTAGTGCATTGTTTTCATATGTGGATGAACAGTATGCATCATGGTTTGCGACGGCTGGACCTGAACCTGTTGCTGGTGTTCGACGCCCTGTACCACAGCCGACAAGTCACCGTGGCGGCCGATGTGCTGTCGCTGAGCCCTTCGGCGTTCAGCCACGCGCTATCCCGGTTGCGGGCCGCGCTGGGCGATGAGCTGTTTGTACGGGTCGGGCAGGGCATGCAGCCTACACTGTATGCGCAGCAGATGGCGGCGGACATCCACGCCGCGCTGCAGATGCTGGGTGGCGCGCTGCAAGGTGCTGGCGGGTTCGACCCTCGCCACAGTGAGCGCAGCTTTGTGCTGGCGGCCACCGATTACACCGCCTGCGTCTTGCTGCCCCCGCTGATGGCCAAGCTGGCCATGGACGCGCCCAAGGTGCATGTGCGGGTGGTGAGCAGTGAGCAGCATGTACCGGTGGCGGACCTGGCCAGTGGACAACTGGATTTTGCAGTGGGCTTCACTGGCGATCAGCCGGACTTGCCAGGCCAGATTCTCAGCCACCGCTGGTTTGAGGATGACTACGTGGTTCTACTGCGGCAAGGTCACCCGCTGTTGGTCGGCGCTTGGGGGCTGGAAGCCTACCTGTCCGCCCAGCATGTGGTGGTGACGCCGTGGAATGAAAGCCAGGGGGTGGTGGACCGGGTGCTGGCCGCGCAAGGGCGACAACGACAGGTGAGCCTGCACCTGCCTTCCGTACTGGCCGCGCCGTTTGTGATTGCCCAGACCGACCTGCTGATGAGCATTCCCCGCCGCGCGGCACAAGTGCTGGGCAAGGCGCTGCCCGTGGTACAGCGCCCCCTCCCGCTGACGGTGCCTGCTTTTGCCGTCTGCCTCTACCAGCATGCCCGCTACCAGACTGCCGCTGCGCCACGCTGGTTGCTACAGCAACTGACAGCCTTGCTCGATAGCACCCCGGCATGATCCTCAATACAGCCAGCCTGCCTGAAAGGCCACGCCCGTGACCACGAACAGCACGCTGATGAGGGTAACCGGGATGATATGCCAAGCCAGCGCAGGCAGCCGCTCCGGCGTGAGCCTGGGGATCAGCCGCAGCCGGGCGTCCAGTGCCAGCAGCAGGGTCAGCAGCAGCAACACCAGCTTGCACAGGATGGGGCGGGCGGCCGGGTTATTCCAGTCCAGCCACATCGAGAATACCGGCAGGCGCTGCCAGGCCAGCAGCAAGCCGGTGGCCACCTGAATCAGCAGCGCCGGAATCCCCACCCGCTCAAAGGCCGCCTCAAACTGCTGCAGGCGAGGCAGATCGCGCGAGCGCAGCACTTGCGGCAGGATCACCAGCGCCAGTAGCAGATGCCCGCCAGTCCAGATACTGGCACCCAGCAGATGAAACAACAGCACAACATGATGCATGGCACGCTCCAGCCAGACGGGATACCTGCATGATGCAACAGCCTGCCACGCGACAGCCTTGATATGACACAATGAGCGGCATGGACCAAGGGGAGCAATGATGTCGCGCCGGTTTGTGGCTGTGTGGTTCTGGGGTAGTCTGCTGTTACTGCTGATCTCTGCCTTCATGCGGGAATCGCTGCTCGGGGTGCAGCAATGGCGGCCCGAGCTGGCACAAGCCCCGCTACAAGACACCACCTACAAAGCCCCGTTCACCACCCGGGTGAAGGGCATCGACTACCGTATCCAGCCCCGGTTTGATTACGACCTCTACGGCTTGGTGGTCAGCCGCCATGATTCCGATGCCTGGTGGGACTATGTACACCGCGAGTCCAACGACAACCTCAATCTCATGGACCTGTGCGTGGTCTGGGGTCACAACCTCAAGAATGGCGTATTCCGCAAGCTGGACTACCACAACGACCAATGGACCTGCTGGGTCAGCAGCGGCAATGGCGAAACCTGGCAACAGTTCGACGGCAGCAGCCTCAGCAACAACCACATCCTGACCGATCAGCACAGCCTGGCCCGGCAGCTGCGCAAAGTCCGCATCGGCGACCAGATCCGCCTGCAAGGCTTTCTGGCGGACTACACCACCGTGGTCAACGGCAACCCCACCTTCACCCGCCGCAGTAGCACGGTACGCACCGACACCGGCAATGGGGCCTGCGAAGTGTTTTTTGTCGAATCCATGCAGTTGCTGGAAGCCGGTAACCGTGACTGGCGTATCCTGTTCTGGGTGATGCTGGTGCTGTTCCCGTGCAGTATCGTCGCCTGGTTCCTGCGCCCGGCGCATGTGGAGGAAGCATAGCGCGCTCAGGGCGTGGCCGAGCGTGCCAGCGCTTGCTGAACCGCATGGCAGAGTGCGCTGCTGCATGTGGCAGTCTGCGCCTGCAGCTGCTGCAAGTCTGCCGTTGACGCCGATTCATCCACATGGCCCAGCAGCCAGCGCCGGAAACGGGCATCTTGCGTGGTGATGCGATTCAGCGCGGGCCATTGCGGGCGGTCCAGTAATAACTGCACCACTGCTTCGGAGTAGCCTTCGGCCAAAGCACCGTCATCACAGGCGGCATATTGGTGCCAGTGCCGATGCAAAGCGGGCCAGCTGATGCTGGCTGCGGGCAGGGCGGACTCCGCCTGTCGGTAGAGTTCACCACTGCAGGACGGCTGTGCCTGTGCAGACAAGCCCGCCATTGCCAGGATGACCACCAGCCATTGCTTACCCCTTGCCGTGCGCAATCTCATCTCCTGTACCTTACGTGTCCAGCCGCAACAGGCTACACCCACAGGCGGCCATGGGCATCCAGATTCCAGGCCGCCTCGTAGCACACCTCAAACAAATGCCCGTCCGGGTCACGAAAATACCCGGCGACCCCCCATGCCGTCTCGGTAGCCGGTTTCACCACCGCATGGTAAGGCGGATGGAGGGAAATTACTACGGCGCTGAGGCTGGTTGCTGCACCGATACCATGGCTTTGGAGATGCACTTTCGCGGGGTGAAGGTGACAACACCATTCACTCTCCTCACTTCAATGTACTCGTCCCCGTTCGCTTTGATTGCCTTGATTGGGTTCTCTTCATCCATGGAAATTTCAAGCGCACATCGCTGCCACTCTGAAGCAGCGAACCTGTAAAGGTTACTTTTTATAAGTGAGATCGTAATTTCGGCTGTTTTGGATGGGTTGATTAAAGGAGTGGCATAGATATAAAGAAGTGAAACCGCAAAGGCTATATAGAAAGTAAGTCTATATTTTGGAAGCTTGGACTTTACCTTTTGATCGATCCTGTTTGCGGTAATATCGGTCTCGCTTTGTAAGAGGTCGATCTTTTTCTTGTTGGATGAGACAATAATAAAACTTGTGAACCATAGAGAAAATGAGGCAAATAAAAGAATGTAAGGGGCAGTTACTGCAAACCCAATTACGCTGACGATGTAGTCATTCTCCCATTCAAAGTTAATTACTGCACTGGTAAAGTACCTTGATAGCCATAGCGCCAAGAATAGTATCGCACCTCTGCCAATCCAATTTATCAATGTTAGCGTCATTTCTGAAATGTTGGTTTTGGAGATTGCATTGTATATCTCAAACGCCATTAAAAAATTGGCGATGCATCCGATCATTAACGAAATGAAGTAAAGAATATGAAAGTCGGAAAGGAGCCATAATGAAATTGTGGTGGTTAGCTGAATGACCAAAACCGATGGCGCATGCTTGTGAAAAACCTTCAAGGCATCTGTTTCATTGCTTACTACCCTGCCAACCCTTTGCCACCAACCCGCCACTTTAGCCTTAACCCCCATTCTGCTGCCCCCACTGCTGAGGCATCTGCGGAGTCAAACCCTGTGGGTAGTATAGCGGAGCGTAGCTGCCACCACTTGAATAAACTGGCTTGCCACCACATGCAGAACCATTCATGGCGGACTGGTACGGACAAGCACTATGGACAGGGTTGCTTGCAATCGACGTCTTGATAATCAATAGGCATACTTGATCGTCAGACAGCTTCTGTGTAGAAACAGCGGGGTTAAGGTCTGCCTGAATCAGCAAGGCGGAAAGGATGGGCGGCCTCGGCATCTTGTCTCTCCATTGGGTAACGGGAATCCGCTATGGTAGAGATTGGGCCGCTGTAGGGCTACACTCACCTGTACCATCTGCCATCGTTATAAAACCTATGAGAGAGAGGGCAGGGTTACAATCATTCTGCCCCCAAGCAGTCGAAATAGCCCGTTTTCGCAACAGGCTTATAGGTAGCCCTCCGGCTGGCCAGCTGTGGCAAAGACCAATGCTTGAGCATGAAGCAAGCTAAGCGGTTTCCCCGATGGACCACTGCTTGGGATGAACTGCCATGGGTGAAGTAAGAATGGCCACTCTGTGCAATAGATGTCGCAAAACTGCGTACAGCCTTATGCAAATAATAGCGCAAAAAAGTGCAAAAGCTGCTGCGCGCTTACAGGTGTGGCGCTATGCTTTGATGCATGTGCGGGGCAGTTAAATGCGCAGCGCACCAAAGAAAAAAGCCCGACCAGAGGTCGGGCTTTACAATCTTGGGGTGGATGATGGGACTCGAACCCACGACGACAGGAATCACAATCCTGGACTCTACCAACTGAGCTACATCCACCATTGTCCGACGCATCCGGCTTGTTACGCCGCCAGCGGCATCGAGAGGGCGAACTATACCGGCCTCCTGCCTTGGCGTCAAGCCTGCGCTGGCGGGTTTTTGTGGCCAAGCCAGGTGCGGCGGGCCAGCAGCAGGTCTTGCCAGCTCTTGGCCTTGTCCGGCAGGTTGCGCAGCAGGTAGGCCGGGTGGTAGCTGACGATCAGCGGTATCTGCTGATAGTGGTGTACCTTGCCGCGCAGGGCGGCGATGCTGCTCTCCGACTGCAGCAGGGTGTTGGCGGCAAAGCGGCCCAGTGCCAGGATCACGCGCGGCTGCAGCAGCTCCACCTGCCGCTGCAGGTACTGGCTGCAGGCCTGTACTTCGTCCGGTTGCGGGTCGCGGTTGGCGGGCGGGCGGCATTTCAGCACGTTGGCGATGTAGACGTTCTCGCCGCGCGTGAGCTGCAGCGCGGCCAGCATATTGTCCAGCAGTTGCCCGGCAGGGCCGACAAAGGGTTCGCCACGGCGGTCTTCCTCGGCACCGGGGGCTTCGCCCACAATCAGCCATTCGGCCTTGCGGTCGCCCACGCCAAACACGGTCTGGGTGCGGCTTTGGCACAGGCCACAGGCGCGGCAATCGCGTACTTGCTCTGCCAGCGGTTCCCAGTCCAGATGCGCCCAGGCGGAGGGGGCAGCAACGGGCGCGGCGACCGTAGCTGCCGGAGCTTCGGCTGAGGCGGGCGGGCCGTCCTCCACCGGGCGGGCGCGGCCACGGGCGGCCGCCAGCGCATCGGCCAGACCTCGAGCCGCGGCGTTGTTGAGCGGGCGGGCAGGGGCTGCCGGGGTAGTGGCTGGCGCTGCGATCTCTGCGACGGGCGCGGGTGTCGTCTGCAGGCGCGGTTCCGGTGTGGCGATGGGTTCCAGCTGTGTTGGGGCAGCTTCGGCCACTGCGGGCTGCAGCGCTGCGCTGCTGCCGCGTGGCAGCCATACTGGGCTCAGCTCCAGTACGCTCAGCAGCGCCGGGTCATGCGGATTCATGCGGCCTCCAGCTGCAGCACCATGCAGTCGGCGTCTTCACGGCCACCGTGAATGGGGTAGTAGTTGCGGCGTATGCCTGCCGACTGAAAGCCGAGCCGGGTGTAGAGGGCGCGGGCAGGCTGGTTGCTGGCGCGCACTTCCAGAAACACCTTGTGGATGCCTTCTGCCGCCAGTGTGGTGAGCAGGCTGCGCAGGAAGGTGCGCGCGATGCCTTGCCCTTGCTGGCTGGCGGCCACGGCGATGTTGAGCAGGCTGGCTTCGTCCAGCACCGGCTGGATGATGGCAAAGGCCAGCAGCTCGCCATCCTGCACATAGCCGTAGACGCGGTCGCCCAGCTCCAGCGAGCCCTGAAACTGGTTGCGGTTCCACGGCCAGGGGCCAGCTGCGGCGTCCAGCTCCACCAGCGCATCCAGATCATGCTGCCCCAGGCGCTGAATTTGTGGCGTGCTCATGCCTTTTCCCGCTCGCGGGTGGTGAGCGCCACTTTATCGCGCAGGTAGACCAGCCCGGCCTCCGATGCTGGTACGGCTTCGCCGCGCTGGAAGGCGGTAGCGGCCAGCTGTGCCAGTTCACGCGCATGCGGCAGGCGCTGGGTATCCACCACCTGCAGCTGCGGCGCACGGGCCTGCAAGCCGGGCTGCGCGGCAAAGCCATTGCCGACGCCATGCCAGCCGTCTTCTTCTGGCAGCGGAAGTTGCTCCGGGTTGTACAGGCCATCGGGCAGCACGTTTTCCCAGCCTGTGGCCGTGCGGCGGTAGCGGCCAGCGTAGAGCTGGTTCATGCGGGCGTCGAGGCAGGCCAGTACCTGATTGGCGTCCACCGAAGCCGCCAGCGCGGCGAGGGTGGAGAGGCCAATCAGCGGTTTATCCAAGGCGTAGCCCAAGCCTTGCGCCACCCCGCAGCCGATCCGCAGGCCGGTAAAGGAGCCAGGGCCGACCGGGTAGGCGATGGCATCCAGCTGCTGCGGGCTGCAACCGGCTTCGGCCAGCAATTGCTGGATCAGCGGCACGGTGAGTGAGGAATGCTGCTGCCCAGCCGGGCAGGCGTGATCGAGCGTGGCTCCGTCTTGCCACAGGGCGAGCGAGAGCTGCTCAGTCGAGGTATCAATGGCCAGTATGCGCATGGCCGCTATTGTACGGGAAAGCCCCGCGCCGTGGGGGCGGGGCTGCCCGTTGGCCGCGGGGCAAGCGCTCAGATGAAGGCGACGGGTGAATAGCGTTGCCCCAGCACCCGGCTGCTGTCGCTGTTCCACCAGCGGTCGATTACGCTGGCGTAGACGCTGCGAAAGTCGATCTGGTAGCGCAGGTTGCCGTTGTCCAGATCGTGCAGGCGCGGGCCTTCGCCGTGAAAGCCGCCCTTGACGCGGCCACCCAGCGCAAAGTGCACATTGGCCATGCCGTGATCGGTGCCGCCACTTTCGTTTTCAGCCACCCGGCGGCCAAACTCGGCATAGGTAAGGATCAGGGTGTCGTTCCATTTGCCCATTGTCTGCAGGGCCTGGCTCAGGGCCGCGAGGCCATCGGCCAGTTCGCCCAGCAGCCGGTCCTGAGTGGCCAGCTGATTGGTATGGGTGTCAAAGCTGCCCAGTGTCAGGCGGAAGGCGGCCACCTGGCTATTGCCGGCGATCAGCTGGGCCACGCGCTTGAGGTCGCTGCCGAAGCCGGTCTTGGGAAATTCGGTGTCCACCTTGCCGTAGTGCAGGCCGCGTGCGGCAGTGCCAATATCGGTTTCCACCTTCAGCAAATGCTCCAGCGCGCTGACCTGCTGGCCGGCCATGCCGTCTTCCATCATGCCGCCTTCCAGCTTGCGGCTGCCGAGCACCACGGTGCGCGAGCGCCCCAACAGCGGGCCAAGGGTCTGGCTGCCGAGGATGGCGGCGTCGGCTGCGTAGCTGGCGGGCACCCGCTCGCTGCTGAATTGGCGGGTCAGCCAGCCATCGGGCAGGTAGCTCTGGCTATCGCTGGCGGTGTCCCAGATTTCAATGGAGCGAAAGTGGGACTGATTGGGCTGCGGGTAGCCCACATTGTGCAGAATGGCTAGCTGTTGCTGCTGCCAGAGGGGCATCAGCGGCTGCAGTTTCGGGTGCAGGCCCAGTTGCCCGTTCAGCTGCAGGATCTGGTCACGGGGCAGGGCCAGCTTGGGGCGCAGCTTGGCGTACAGCGGGTCGGCATAGGGTACGACGGTATTGAGGCCGTCGTTGCCGCCTTTGAGCTCAATCAGGATTAGCGGCTTGCGGTAGTCCTTGCCATCCCGGGCCCAGGCCGTACCCGGCAGGGTGGAGAGCAGGGCGCTGGCAGACAGGGCTTGCAGAAAGTGTCGGCGTTGCATGTGGGGCTCCTTGTTACTTCAGCTGGTAGGCTGGGCTCAGCACCAGCTGCAGCAGCCAGTCTTCATTCATCGGCTCAGTCGCATCTTTCATGCCGCTGGCCGGTAGCGGCAGCAGCGTGAGTTGCACCTGCTGTCGCCCTGTCGGGCTGTCCGGAAACTGGTGCAGCCATTGCTGACCATTGATGTCGATGCGGCTGAGCGCCCGGGTCAGTACCTGGGCCTGACGTTCACCCTTGCTCATCTCGCCCTTGCCCATGGGTGCATCCGCCATTTGCGGGGTGGGCATCGGCAAGTCGCGCCCCCGGAAAATCTGGTCGAGGAACTGACGGCGGGCCTGCAGGGTGGCGGTGTTGATCCAGTCATTGCCGCCCGGCCAGCCCTTGACGTTGGGCGGGTTGAACAGCTCTTGCCCCATGCCGCCGGCGGCACGCACCAGGGCCTGACTGCCGGAGAGATGTGGCTGGAACTGACGCAGGGTCCCCACCACCAGCTCAACCGGTGATTTCACCAGCGTGCCACGGTTTTTCGGGTCCCAGAAGGCCGGGCTGAGCAGCATGCGCCGCAGCAGAGGCTTCATCTCCAGCTGATCCTGACGGAATTGCTTTGCCAGTCGCTGTACTTCCTTGTCGTCCGGGTTGGGGGAGACGAATTCGCGCCACAGGCGGCGGGTGACGTATTCTGCGGTGGCCGGTTGTTGCAGGATACGGTCAATGAAAGCATCCGGGTCATAGCGGCCACGCTGGCCAAACAGGGTTTTCTCGCCGCTGTCGTGCCGCTTGGGCGCAAAGATGGCTTCGCCGTTTGCCGGGTTGAGGGTGAGCCCGGTGAGGGCCCGCGCCCCTTCGCGGATGTCCTGCTCGGTGTAGTGGCCCTCACCCAGTGCAAACAGCTCCATCACCTCGCGGGCATAGTTTTCGTTGGGCTGTTCCTTCTTGCTGCGGGCATTGTCCAGGTAGACCAGCATGGCGGGGTCGCGCGTGACCGCATGCAGCAGGGTGCCGAAGTTGCCCAGCGCGTGTTGCCGCAGCAACAGGTTTTGCTTGTAGATCAGCACCGGCTCTTTCACCTTGTCCAGGCTGGAGGTGAAGTGGTTGTGCCACAGCAAGGTCAGGCGCTCGGTGAGCGGTGAACGGGTGGTCAGCATTTCGCCCAGCCACCAGTCCTGCAATTGCGCACCTTGCTGCCGCAGGGTACGGCGGAAGTCCCGCTTGGCGTCTTCACTCAGCGACTTGATGGCTGAGGGCGGGGTATACTGCACAATCTCGGCAGGCGGCTCGGTTTCAGGGCGGGTCTGCACACTGCTCAGCAGGCGATCCACCCCTTCTTCCCGGCTGAGCAGCGCGTACTGCTGAATGGCCCGGTAATCCGGGCTGAAACCGGTGCGGTTGAGCAGATGGCGCGCTTCGTCTTCGCCCATGCCTTTGGCCAGCAGCACGCCAGCGTGCAGGCCAAGCAGCAGGGGCAGGGTTCGCAGAACAGCATGCATGGTAAGGGCTCCATTTCAGGGTGATCTCACTGTAGCACTGCCACCATGCAGAAAGCATGTCCATGATTGCTACAGACGTATCAGCCTGTGACGGGCGGTAAAAAATTGTAATCCGCACCCCGTACGGTGCAAGAAGGACGAGACGAATGGTCAAGGCCAAGGTGCAGTATGTGTGCAATGCCTGTGGTGGCAGTTCGCCCAAGTGGCAGGGGCAGTGCCCGCATTGCAACAGCTGGAACAGTTTGCAGGAAACCGCTGTAGAGACGCGCGGCAGCCGTTTTCAGGGGCTGGCAGCGGCCAGCCAGCTGCTGCCGCTGGAGCAGGTGGAGGCTCAGGATGTGCCGCGTCGGCCCACAGGGATCGGTGAGTTCGACCGCGTACTGGGGGGCGGGCTGGTGGAGGGGGGCGTGGTGCTGCTGGGCGGTGACCCCGGCATTGGCAAGTCTACCTTGTTGCTACAGGCGCTCAGTGCCGTGGCCGACCAGATGCGGGTGGTGTACGTTAGCGGTGAGGAGTCGGCCCAGCAGGTGGCGCTGCGTGCCAAGCGGCTGGCGCTGCCGTCGAAGGGCATTCAGCTGCTGGCGGAAATCCAGCTGGAGCGCATTCTGGCCACGCTGGAGGCCCACAAGCCCCATCTGGCTGTGATTGACTCGATCCAGACCGTCTACTCGGACAGCCTCAACTCCGCTCCCGGCAGCGTGGCCCAGGTGCGGGAATGCTCGGCACAGCTTACCCGCTATGCCAAACAGAGCGGCACCACGCTGGTGCTGGTCGGGCATGTGACCAAGGAGGGAGCACTGGCGGGTCCCCGGGTGCTGGAGCATATTGTCGATACCGTACTGTATTTTGAAGGCGACACCCATTCCAGCTTCCGGCTGGTACGTGCCTTCAAGAACCGCTTTGGTGCGGTCAACGAACTGGGCGTGTTTGCCATGACCGAGCGCGGGCTGCGCGGGGTGAGCAATCCCTCGGCACTGTTTCTCTCGGGGCATGCCGAGCCGGTGGCGGGCAGCTGCGTGCTGGTGACACAGGAAGGCACGCGCCCGCTGCTGGTGGAAGTACAGGCGCTGGTGGACGATGCCCACGCCTTGAACCCGAAACGACTGGCCAATGGTATGGAACAGAACCGTTTGGCCTTGCTGTTGGCGGTATTGCATCGGCATACTGGTCTGGCTTTGTTCGACCAGGATGTGTTCCTCAATGCCGTGGGTGGGGTGCGCATCAGCGAGCCGGCTGCCGATCTGGCTATCTTGCTGGCCGTGGTATCGTCCTACAAGAACAAGCCGCTGCGGGACAAACTGGTGGTATTTGGTGAAGTGGGGTTGGCGGGGGAGATACGGCCGGTACAGCGCGGGCAGGAGCGCTTGCGTGAGGCCGCCAAGCTGGGCTTTACCCATGCCATCGTTCCGGCGGCCAATGCCCCCAAGCAGGCGATCGAGGGCATGACAGTGCTCTCAATCGCCCGTCTGGAGCAGGCATTGCAACATGCCTTTGATTGAAGCTGAACAGGAGTCCCGCATGTGGCAGGCGCAGCAGGTCTGGTTGTTGCAGGGGGAGGTGGGCGCACAGGCCAGCCTGCCGCGCATGCTGCAACGTTTTGGCTGCCGGGTGCACCTGTCCCGGCTGGCTGAACCCCAGACCGCAGCCCCGGCTTGTGACCTGATCCTGCTGGATGCCCCCCCTGACGGCGAGGGTGTGCTGGCCACACTGCAGATGCTGGCCGTGTTGTGCCCGCAACCACAGCGCATGGTGTTGCAAGCCACTTCGGGGTTTCCGTCGGAGGCGGCCTGTCTGCAAGCGGGGGCGCAACGCGTTTGGCCCAAGCCGCTGGACATGGCGACGCTGGAATCGGTGCTGACCTTGCCCTATGCGCCCTTGCCGCTGGCGAACGATACCGCAGCAACCCCTGTTTCTCCCATGCAGCAGGCCATTGAGCAACAAGTATTGCAGCTGGGTGTACCGCTGCAGCTGGTGCAGGAAGCGGCGCGCCTGCTCTTGGCTCAGCTGCCCGAGCGGCTGGCTGCCTTGCAACTGAGCGTGCGGGAGCGGGATTACATCGTCACCCAGCAGCGTGCGCATAGCCTCAAAGGCGCTTTGGGCAACTTTATTGCCGTGTCGCCCTATGAGCCCTGCCGCCAGATTGACCTGCTGACCAAGGCCAAAGGCGACTGGCCTGCCATTGAAGCGCAATTGGCGATTCTGCTGCAGGATTATCCGGTGTTTGCGGACACGCTGACTCAGATGCTGGATGCATTACCTTCCAGCCCGGTGGGCGCGGGCTGATTGTCACGCGGTACCCGGTTGAGCTGCCAGTGGGTTATTGCCCACTGCTGCAGGGTCGCTACCTCGGCCCCTAGCAGGGCTTCTGGCGGGTGTTGCCCCAGAAACTGCAAGGCCAGCCACCATAGCTGCGGCGCGTGCGCGGCATCCACCGGCAGTGCCAGGTTCTGCTTGCTCAACTTTTGCCCTTGCTGGCTCAATGCCAGCGGCAGATGGGCATAGTGCGGCGTGGGTCGGTGCAGTAATTGTTGCAGCCAGATTTGCCGTGGCGTGGAGTGCAGCAGATCCACCCCGCGAATGACCTCGGTCACACCCTGCTCGGCATCATCCACCACCACCGCCAGCTGATAGGCAAACAGGCCATCAGCCCGGCGCAGGATGAAATCCCCCAGATCGCGGTGCAGATTGTATTGCAGGTGGCCGCGAATGCGGTCGCGGAAGTGGATGGGACTGTCCAGCGTGCGAACGCGCCAGCCGCGTAGCTCGTCACCACGCATGCCGTTGCGACAGGTATCCGGATAGACCGGACCTTCCACCCCGGCGTGGGCCAGTGAGGCAACATCCTTGCGCGAACAGCCACAGGGGTAAACCCAGCCTGCGGTTTCCAGCTGCTGCAGGGCGGCCAGGTAGTGCTCGTGACGGCGGCTTTGCCACAGCACCTCGCCATCCCAATGCAAGCCTAGCGCCTCCAGGGTGTGCAGGATGTGCTCAGCGGCACCCGGTTGCTCACGCGGCGGGTCGAGGTCTTCCATGCGGACCAGCCAGCGCCCGCCGTGCTGGCGGGCATCGACATAGCTGGCGATCGCCGCCAGTACCGACCCGAAGTGCAACAGACCGGTCGGCGAGGGGGCAAAGCGGCCAACGTAGGGCGGGCTGCTCATGGTTTAGCTCAGAGGGCGGCCAGGCCCAGATCATTGCCCGGGTCACGCTGGCCCGTCTGCAGGCGCCACAGGCTGGCATAGCTGCCATTGGCTGCCACCAGCTGGTCATGGGTGCCGTGCTCGACGATACGGCCTTGCTCCAGCACATAGATGCAATGGGCGTTGCGAATGGTGGAGAGGCGATGCGCAATCATCAGCGTGGTGCGACCGACCACCAGATGATCCAGCGAGCGCTGGATGGCGGCTTCGGTCTCGTTGTCCACCGCCGAGGTGGCCTCGTCCAGCACCAGAATCGGCGGGTCTTTCAGCACCGCCCGCGCCAGTGCGATGCGCTGACGCTGTCCACCGGAGAGCTTTTGCCCGCGCTCACCCACCCGGGTATCGTAGCCTTGCGGCAACTGGCTGATGAAGGCATGTGCTTCGGCAGCCTGGGCGGCGGCGATGATCTGCTCGCGGCTGGCCTCCGGCAAGCCGTAGGCAATGTTCTCGGCTACCGTGCCATCGGTGAGAAAGGTGTCCTGGCTGACGTAACCGATGGCGCGGCGCAGGTCTTGCAGGTCCAGCTGCTGGATGTCTTGCCCGTCGAGGGTGATGCGGCCTTGCTGGGCGGTATAAAAGCGCAGCAACAGCTTGATCAGTGTACTCTTGCCGGAGCCGGTGCTGCCGACAAACGCCACCGTCTGCCCGGCGGGAACCGTCACCTCCACGCCATCCAGTACCGCTTGCTCGCCATAGGCGAAATGCAGGCCTTCAAACTGCAGCTTGCCTTTGACCGTACCCCGCGACAGGGTTTGACCGCCATAGGGGATGTGCAGCGGCGTCTCCAGCAGGTTCAGCACCCGCTGCGTCGAGGCCATTGAGCGTTGATAGAGATCAGTGATTTCGGCGAGGCCCGTCAGTGGCCACAGCAGGCGCTGGGTGAGGAACACCAGCACGCTGTAGCCGCCTACGGCCAGCTCCCCGCTCAAGGTCAGCATGCCGCCATAAACCAGGGTTGCCACAAAGCCGGACAGGATGGCCATGCGGATCACCGGGGTGATGGCCGAGGAAAAGCGGATTGCTGCCCGGTTGTGCTCGCGGTAGATGTTGCTGGCGGCCTCAATGTGCTCGGCCTCACGCTCTTCGGCGGCAAAGCTCTTGATGGTGGCAATGCCCAGCAGATTGTTGTTCAGCCGGCCATTCAACACCCCGGCGGCTTCTCGCACTACGGCATAACGCGGCTCCAGCCGACGCTGGAACCAGAAGGCACCGTAGAGAATCAGCGGCACCGGCAGTAGCGCGATCAGCGCAATCTTGGGTGCCAGTACAAAGAACACCGCGCTAACCAGGATGGAGGAGCAAAATACCTGGATGATGGCATTGATGCCGCCATTGAGGAAGCGCTCCATCTGGTTGATGTCATCATTGAGGATGCCCAGCAGTTTGCCGGTGCTCTGGTTCTCAAAGTAATTCATGTCCAGCTGCTGAACATGGCGGTAGGCATCCATGCGCAAGCCATGCTGGATGGTCTGCGCCAGGTTGCGCCACTTCACCTCATACAGATACTGGAACAGCGACTCGCCCCCCCAGATCAACACGGTGAGCAGACCCAGCAGCAGCAACTGCATGCTGACACTGCTCAGGCCCATGCGGGCGAGGAAGGAATCCTGCCGGTTGACCACCACATCCACCGCCACCCCGATCAGCACTTCCGGCAGCACATCAAAGAATTTGTTGAGGATGGAGTAGCTGGTGCCCAGCACGATGTCACGGCGGTGCGGGCGGGTATATTGCAACAGGCGGCGTAATGGAGAAGTCATGGGAAATGGCGGGGCAGTCAGCAAGGCGACAGTGTACTCCCGCTGGGCGGGCTCGCGTCAAATGCGTGCCTGACCGGGATAGTACGGAGTGTCATGTAACCCCGATGACTTTACAATCCGGGGTTATATGCGAACAGGCATTTTTTTCTAAGCGCAGGTCGCCGCAAACGGCGTGCCTGCAGTAGAATAAACCCTCTTTTGACTAGTTGATTCTGCATCGGAAACAGGCAATGGCGCTCATCGTACAGAAATACGGCGGAACCTCGGTTGGTACGCCGGAACGAATCAAGAACGTCGCCAAGCGGGTCGCCCGGTTCAAGCAAGCCGGACACCAGCTGGTGGTGGTCGTCTCCGCCATGAGCGGCGAAACCAACCGCCTGATTGCCCTCGCCAAGGAAGTGCAGGCCAGCCCGGACCCGCGTGAACTGGATGTGATGGTCTCCACTGGAGAGCAAGTCACCATCGCGCTGCTGGCCATGGCCCTGCAAGACCTCGGATACAAAGCCAAAAGCTACACCGGCGGGCAGGTGTGCATTCGTACCGACGATGCCTATACCAAGGCACGTATTGAACATATTGACACCGAGCGCATGCGCTCGGATCTCGACAACGACACCATCGTGATCGTGGCGGGCTTCCAGGGCATGGACCCCGGCGGCAACATCACCACGCTGGGCCGGGGCGGCTCGGACACCACCGGTGTGGCACTGGCGGCTGCACTCAAGGCAGACGAGTGCCAGATCTATACCGACGTGGACGGGGTATACACCACCGATCCGCGCATCGTACCGGAAGCCAAACGGCTGCCGACCGTCACCTTTGAAGAGATGCTGGAAATGGCCAGCCTCGGCTCCAAGGTGCTGCAAATCCGCTCGGTAGAATTTGCCGGCAAATACAAGGTCAAGCTGCGTGTGCTGTCCAGCTTCATGGACGACCCGGGCGAAGGTACCCTGATTACGTTTGAGGAAGAAGACTCCATGGAAAAACCGATCGTCTCCGGCATCGCCTTCAACCGCGACGAAGCCAAGATTACCGTGCGCGGTGTACCGGACAAGCCGGGCATCGCCTTCCAGATCCTCGGCCCGGTAGCGGATGCCAATGTGGATGTGGACATGATCATCCAGAACATCAGCCACGACGGCACTACGGACTTCTCCTTTACCGTGCACCGTAATGACTTCCAGAAGGCCAAGGCCATCCTGGAAGAGAGCCTCTCCCACATCGGTGGCGCCAGCGTGACCGGCTCGGCAGACATCGCCAAGGTGTCAGTGGTGGGTATCGGCATGCGTTCCCACGCCGGTGTCGCCAGCACCATGTTCCGTGCGCTGGCCGAAGAGGGCATCAACATCCAGATGATCACCACCTCCGAGATCAAGATTTCCGTCGGCATCGACGAGAAATACATGGAGCTGGCGGTGCGCGTGCTGCACAAGGCCTTCGAGCTGGACAAGGAAACCCAGCCGCTGGCGTAAGCAAGTTGGCGCTGTGGATAAACAAAAAGGCCCGAAAGGGCCTTTTTGCATGGAGGTTGCTTAGGCTGAGTTTGTTCAATCGGGCTGCAGCGTGCGGGTGAGAATGTAGTCCAGCGTGCCCTCATCGGTGACGCTGCGCGTGATTTGAAACCCCAGCCGCGATGCCAATGCCAGCGAGGGCTGGTTGCGGGCATCAATCTGCAGCGAGAGGGTTTGCAGGTCATGCCGTTGCTGCAAATGGGCAATCAGCCCGAGCATGGCCTCAGTAGCGAAACCCTGCCCCCAGTACGCGGGTGCCAGCACATAGGCCAACTCGGCATGCTGGCGAGCCGGGTAGACCGTGGCCTGGACATAGCCCATGGGCGTGAGCGCATCACTGGCAAACACAATGTAATTCAGCCAGATTTCCTCCACATCACCACTGCCTGCTGCCAGACGACGATAGCGCTGGCGCAGGCCGTCTGCATCCGGAAAACGGGTATCCGGCATCCAGGCATACAGACGATCATCCTGCAGCACAGTCTGCATGGCATCGGCGTGTACCTCGCAAAGCGCCTCCAGACGAAGGCGCGGCGTGAGGAGGATGGACGGCTCAATCATCAGGTGATGGAAGTCTTGAGAGCTTGATCTTGCTGATGCCGGGCCAGTGCCAGGTCTATCAGTTCACTGATCAGCGCGGTGTAGGGCAGGCCGCTGGCTTCCCACAGCTTGGGATACATGCTGATGTTGGTGAAGCCGGGCAGGGTGTTGAGCTCGTTGATGTAGATGTGCTGTTCTGCCGTGACAAAGAAGTCCACCCGTGCCATGCCGCGACACTCCAGCGCTTGGAAGGCCTGCACCGCCAGGTCTTGCAAGGTGGCCTGAATGTCCGTGGCAATGTCTGCCGGGATCACCGTGGCCGCGCCATCTTCGCTGATGTACTTGGTGTTGTACGAGTAGAAGCCTTCCTTGAGGATGACGATCTCACCGCATACACTGGCACGCGCTTGTTCATTGCCCAATACCGCACACTCGATCTCCCGCCCAACAATCGCCTGCTCCACCAACACCTTGTGGTCGAACTGAAAGGCAAAATCCAGCGCATCCTCATACTCGGCTTGCGTGCTTGCCTTGCTGACTCCGACCGAAGAACCTTGGTTGGCGGGTTTGATGAACAGGGGCAGGCCAAGCTGTGCGGTGACCGCAGCAAAGTCAGTTTTGCTACGGGATGTGCGGGTCAGGGTGATGAAGGGCACCACCGGCAAACCCGCATCGCGCAGCAGGCGTTTGGCCACATCCTTGTCCATGCATACTGCCGAACCCAGCACGCCACAGCCTACAAACGGCAGGTTGGCCATGCGCAGCAAGCCCTGCAAGGAGCCATCCTCGCCCTGTGTACCATGCACGATGGGGAACACCACATCCAGCTGGGACAGCGGATTGGCTGTTCGGGCGTGCACCAGCTGCTGTTGCGCGCTACCCGGAATCATCGCCAGTGCCTCACCCGACGGGTTGAAGGCAATGCGGGCTGGATCATCCGCGTGCTGCAGGTAACTGTGCTCATCGCTGATATGCCACTGTCCCTGCTTGTCGATACCGATCAGCGACACCTCAAAGCGATTGCGGTCGATCGCCTGATAGATGTTCCGTGCCGATTGCAACGAGACCTCATGTTCGGTGGACTGCCCACCAAAAAACAGCCCTACCCGTATTTTCGTCATGTGTGATCCTGTATAGGGTTGTGTGCTAGCGTGGGGCAAGGCAGCGTACTGTCATGCTTGGCTTTTGCCGGCAGCCTCATCATCCCACTTGCGCAGTTGTGCCAGCTTCTCGCCGATCTTGCTCTCCAGTCCGCGCGGGGTGGGCTGGTACCAGTGTGGGGCGGGCATGTCGTCCGGCAGGTAGGTTTCTCCTGCTGCGTAGGCATGGGGCTCGTCGTGGGCGTAGCGGTAGGCGTGGCCGTAGCCGAGTTCTTTCATCAGCTTGGTCGGTGCATTGCGCAGGTGTACCGGCACGCTGCGGCTCTTGTCCTGTTTGACGAAGGCTTTGGCCTGGTTGTAGGCCGTGTAGCCAGCATTGCTTTTGGCGGCCACGGCGAGATAGATCACCGCTTGTGCCAAGGCCAGTTCGCCTTCGGGGGAGCCCAGCCGCTCGTAGGTCAACGCGGCGTCGTTGGCGATCTGCATGGCGCGTGGGTCGGCCAGGCCGATGTCCTCCCACGCCATGCGGATGATGCGGCGGGCGAGGTAGAGCGGGTCGGCGCCGCCATCGAGCATGCGGCACAGCCAGTACAGCGCACCATCCGGGCTGGAGCCGCGTACGGACTTGTGCAGGGCGGAAATCTGGTCGTAGAACTGATCGCCACCCTTGTCAAACCGGCGGGCATTGAGGGTGAGGGCTTCTTGCAGGAAGGCGCTGTCCACCTGCTCAATGCCGGAGGTCCGCGCCGCCGTGCGGCATTGCTCCAGCAGATTGAGGAAGCGGCGGGCGTCGCCATCGGCGTAGCCGACCAGGGTATCCAGCGCGGCATCGTCCAGTTGCAGATCGCTCACAGCGCTATGCTGTGCCCGCTGCCACAGCTGCTTCAGCTCTTCGTCACTCAAGGGCTGCAGTACGTAGACCTGGGCGCGCGAGAGCAGGGCGGCGTTGACCTCAAAGGAGGGGTTCTCGGTGGTGGCACCGATAAAGGTGATCAGCCCGGATTCGGCGTAGGGCAGCAGCGCATCCTGCTGCGATTTGTTGAAGCGGTGTATTTCATCGACAAACAGGATGGTGTGCCGACCTTGCTGCAGATTGTGCTCGGCTTGCTCCATCGCCGCGCGGATGTCCTTCACGCCGGAGAACACCGCAGAAAGTGCAATGAAGGCGCAATCAAAGCTCTGCGCAGTCAAGCGGGCCAGGGTGGTTTTGCCGACGCCGGGTGGTCCCCACAGGATCATGGAGTGCGGTTTGCCGGATTGAAACGCCAGCCGCAAGGGCTTGCCGTCCCCCAGCAGGTGGCGCTGGCCTATTACCTCATCAATATGCTGCGGGCGCAGCGCCTCGGCCAGCGGTGGTGGCGGCGTTTGGCTGAACAGGTCTCCAGTCATCTCAGCCCTTGTCCTTGATGACATCAGCCCCCTTGGGTGGGGTGAACTCAAAGCGTTTGGGGTCCAGCTTGGGGTTGCGCTGGATCTGGCTGAAGTCGACCGTGGTGGTCTGGCCGAACTGGTCTTGCATCACCATGCGCTTGAGCTGGTTCTCGGTAAAGCCCAGCTCAATCTGCTTGAAGGTGCTTTCTGCATCCTTGGGGGTGGCAATCACCCACTCCAGGCCATCATGACTACCCGCCGCTTTGAGGCTGAAGCCCTTTTCCAGCTCATTGGAGCCTGCCAGCAGGGCAGCTGGGGTGTCGCCAATGGCGCGGGTGAGGTTGCGCTCGGTGACCTGCTCCAGATCGGGGTCGTACACCCAGACCTTTTTGGCATCGCTGACAATCAGCTGTGGGAAGGGCTTGAGGTATTCCCAGCGGAATTTGCCGGGGCGCTGCAGCTCGAAGGTGCCGCTGGATTGCTGGCGCTTCTGTTTGCCAACTACCGTCTGGGTGAATACGGCACTGGCGGATTGCCCCCCATCCAGAAACGCTTTCAGCTGGCTCATGCCATCGGCAGCGGCTACACCGGCCAATAACGGTAGGATCAGGGCGAGGCGGGACAACAGTTTCATGGATAAGGTGCTCATGTCGGTGAAATCAGGCAGCGCAGGCAGTCGCTGCCTATTGTTTCATGGATGGGGGCTTGTGCCATAGGGGATCGCGCAAGATTACAGCGGCGGGCAGGGCTGGAAGCGGCCAAACACATAGTGAGTGTGCTGCCCGTAACGATTGACGGTCACCATCTGGCGTATCTGTTGCTCGGCCAAGCCTAATTCAATACGTCGGAGTGGACTATGCGCCTGACGCGGAAGAGCGATTACCCATTCCAGTCCGTCGTGTGCCTTGGCGGCGGTCAAGGTGAAATCCTGCTGCAGCTTGTCCGGGTTGGCCAGATAGGCTTCGGGGAAGCTGCTCAGGGCGCTGTCCAGTGGCCAGATGTCCATCTTGTTACGCCGCCCGTCACCCCCCATGATTTCCTGCAGATTACCCACATACATCAGCCAGTTGGGCTGGCGGTATTCCATGCGGAACGTGCCAGGGCGCTGCAGCAGAAAGTCCCCCTCCATATAGTGCTCGCCAAACAGACTGCTGACTTCCGGCCCCAGACCTTTCTCGGCCACCGCCTTGGTGAAGCGGGCGCGCATGGGGGCGGTATCGGTGAGCCAGGCGTTCAACTGATCGAGGCCATCGGCCAAGGTCATGCCGGACAGCAAGGTGAGGCTCAAAGTCAGGTGATGCAGGGCGCGCACGGTACACTCCAGCAGTCAAAGTCAGGTTCAGAGTCGGGTCCAGCCATATTGTTCCTTGCAGTCTGGACAGAAGCTGAACCCGATAACAAAAAACCCCGCCGCAGCGGGGTTTTTTGCAGACAGTCCAGACTTAGTTGGACTTGACTTCGCGCTGCACGGCGATTTCCACCACCACGCGACGGTCCGGCTGCAGGCAGCTGGACAGGGCGGAGCCCTTCTTGCCCTTGCAGTCGCCAGCGTGGGTAACCGGCTCGGATTCACCCTTGCCTTCGGCTTGAACGCGGTTAGCAGCGATGCCCTTGGAGACCAGGTAGCCCTTCACGGAATCAGCACGCTTTTGCGACAGGGTCATGTTGGCCTTGTCGGAACCACGGTAGTCGGCATGGCCGGTCACCAGGATCAGTTCCACTTCCGGGAACTTCTGCAGGTTGCTGACCAGATCATCCAGCGAAGCCTTGCCTTCCGGCTTGATCACGGCCTTGTTGGTGTCGAACAGGGTTTCAGCAGACAGCATCACCTTTTCGAAGGCCGGCTTTTGCGGGCCGCTCGGCTGGGCAACCGGCTTCACTTCCGGCTTCACTTCAGCCTTCGGTGCGTCTTTCTTCGGAGCAGCGCCACCGCAACCCCAGATCTCCTTGGCCGGAGTCCAGGAGCCGGTGCGCCAGCATTCGTCATAGGCGTTGCGCACCACCTTGCCACGGGTGTCGGTCAGGTAGGCGTCACCCGAATACGGGTCGCTGTCATGTGCCATGCTGCTGACCGAAACGCCCATGGTCATCACGGCGGCAGCCAACATCAGGCTCAGTTTGCTTTTTTTCATCACAGGTGTACTCCCATCTCAGCTAAGTCAATTGCGGCTGGCGGCTAACGACTGCCAACAGGGCAGCTGCCAGTAAATCTTGTACGGCATACAGCGTTGTTGGTCCGAATTGTAGCGCAAAAGTTCAACCCGACAAGCCGGGAAAGCTGAACGAGACGTGAATTTTGCGCTTTTCCAACGGTTTACAACACTATTTTACAGTCTTTCATGCTTTATGCATACCTGAATGCTTGGGCAGGGGTCTGATGCCGTGCTAGAGCAGGTGGGGCGCTCATGGTACACTCGCAGGGTTTCAGTCCTTTAAAGCTGCTATAGCCCCTCATGGATCAATTCGCCAAAGAAACCCTTCCGGTCAGCCTTGAAGAGGAAATGCGCAAGTCGTACCTCGACTATGCCATGAGCGTCATCGTGGGGCGCGCCTTGCCGGACGTACGCGATGGCCTGAAGCCGGTGCATCGCCGCATTTTGTACGCCATGCACGAGTTGTCCAACGACTGGAATCGGGCTTACAAGAAGTCCGCCCGTATCGTTGGGGACGTGATCGGTAAGTACCACCCGCACGGTGACATCGCCGTGTATGACGCCATTGTGCGCATGGCTCAGGATTTCTCCTTGCGCTACATGCTGGTGGATGGCCAGGGTAACTTCGGTTCGGTGGATGGCGATAATGCCGCCGCGATGCGGTATACCGAAATCCGCATGTCCCGCATTGCGCACGAGCTGCTGCAGGACATCGAAAAAGAAACCTGCGATTTCGGCCCCAACTACGATGGCTCGCTGGATGAGCCGCTGATCCTGCCCTCGCGCATTCCCAACCTGCTGATCAATGGTGCCTCCGGTATCGCGGTGGGCATGGCGACCAATATCCCGCCGCATAACGTGGGTGAGGTGATCGACGGCTGCCTGGCGCTGCTGCAAGACCCGGAAATGTCGATCGACCAGCTGATCGAGCTGATTCCGGCGCCGGATTTCCCGACTGCGGGCATCATCTACGGTGTCTCCGGTGTATTCGAGGGCTACCGGACAGGCCGAGGCCGCGTGGTGATGCGGGCGCGCTGCCATGTGGAAGACATGGAGAAGGGCAACAAGCAGATCATCGTGGTCGATGAGCTGCCGTATCAGGTCAACAAGCGCACCTTGCTGGAAAAGATAGCCGAGCTGGTCAACGAAAAGCGGCTGGAAGGCATTTCGCACATTCAGGATGAGTCCGACAAGGACGGCATGCGGGTGGTGATTGAGCTCAAGCGCGGCGAAAATGCCGACGTGGTGCTCAACAACCTGTACAAGATGACGCAGTTGCAGGACACCTTTGGCATGAACATGGTGGCGCTGGTCGATGGCCAGCCGCGCCTGCTGAACCTGAAGCAGATGCTGGAATGCTTCCTGCGTCACCGCCGCGAGGTAGTGACCCGTCGCACCGTCTTCGAGCTGCGCAAGGCGCGTGAACGCGGCCATGTGCTGGAAGGCCTGGCGGTGGCGCTGTCCAATGTGGACGAGATCATCGCCCTGATCAAGGCAGCGGCAACGCCCGCGATTGCCAAGCAGTCGCTGATGGATCGCCAGTGGCGCTCGGCGCTGGTGGAAGAGATGCTGTCTCGCGCGGTGGCCGATGCCACCCGCCCGGATGATGTCGCGCCTGAGTTTGGCCTGTCGCAACAAGGGTACCGCCTGACCGAAGTACAGGCCCAGGCGATTCTGGACCTGCGCCTGCAACGCCTGACCGGGCTGGAGCAGGACAAGATCGTCAATGAATACCGCGAAGTGCTGGACCGTATTGCCGATCTGCTCGACATTCTGGCCCGTCCGGAACGGGTGACCGCCATCATCGTCGATGAGCTGACCCTGATCAAATCGCAATATGGTGATGGTCGCCGCTCGGAGATCGTGCGCAATGCGCAGGATCTGAGCACCGAAGACCTGATCGCACCGCAAGACATGGTGGTGACCCTGTCCCACACCGGCTACATCAAGGCGCAACCGCTGGAAGACTACCGGGCGCAGAAGCGCGGCGGGCGCGGCAAGCAGGCCGCCAGCACCAAGGACGATGATTTCATCGACCAGCTGTTTGTGGCCAATACCCACGATTACATCCTGTGCTTCTCGGATGCAGGTCGGGTGTACTGGCTCAAGGTCTATGAGTTGCCACAGGGTGCGCGTAATGCCCGTGGTCGCCCGATGGTGGGCCTGATGCCGCTGTCCGAAGGTGAAAAGATTTCTGCCGTGTTGCCGGTGCGTGAGTTCACCGACGACCGCTATATCTTCATGGCGACCGCGCTGGGTACGGTGAAGAAGACCCCGTTGTCCGACTTTGCCAACCCGCGCAAGGCCGGCATCATCGCCGTGACGCTGGATGAAGGTGATCACCTGATTGGCGTGGCGCTGACCGACGGCCAGCACGACGTGATGCTGTTCTCCGATGCGGGCAAGGCGGTTCGCTTTGACGAGAATGATGTCCGTGCCATGGGGCGCGGTGCACGCGGTGTACGCGGCATGGCACTGGAAGACGGCCAGAAGGTGATGGCGCTGCTGGTGGCCGAAAACGAGACACTGTCGGTACTGACCGCCACCGAAAATGGCTTCGGCAAGCGCACCTCGATCACCGAGTACACCCGGCATGGTCGCGGCACCAAAGGCATGATCGCCATCCAGACCAGCGAGCGCAATGGCAAGGTGGTGGCCGCCGCGCTGGTGGAGGCGACCGATGAAATCATGCTGATTACCACCGGCGGGGTGCTGATCCGCACCCGGGTGAGCGAGATTCGTGAGATGGGTCGCGCCACACAGGGCGTGACGCTGATCAATCTGGATGAGGGCGAAATCCTGACCGGACTGGCCAAAGTCATCGAGACGGAAGGGGAAGATGGAACGAGCCCGGTGGCTGAAGAATAAGCTGCAGCACGCTCCGTCACGGTAACCAGGAATGCCGGGTGAGCCCGGCAAGGGTTGAAGGGCATGTCGATTTTCAATTTCTCGGCAGGACCGGCCATGCTGCCGCGTGTCGTGCTGGAGCAGGCGCAAGCGGAATTGCTGGACTGGCACGGTTCAGGCATGAGCGTGATGGAAATGAGCCACCGCGGCGGCGAATTCCAGCAGATCATTGACGAAGCGATTGCCGATCTGCGCGAACTGATGGCGATTCCGGACAACTATCAGGTGTTGTTCATGCAAGGCGGTGGCCAAGGGCAGTTTTCTGCTGTGCCGCTCAACCTGATTGGCCGTACTGGCCGCGCGGATTACGTCAACACCGGTCACTGGTCGACGCTGGCGGTCAAGGAAGCCGCCCGCTATGGTGAAGCGCGCGAAGTATGCAGCAGTGCGGGCGATGCTTTCCACGGCATCCCGGACCGTAGCCGCTGGGAACTGGACCCGCGTGCCGCCTATGTGCACTACACCCCGAATGAAACCGTCAATGGCGTCGAGTTTCAGGATATTCCGGATGTCGGCGCGGTGCCGCTGGTAGCGGACATGTCCTCCAACATCCTCTCGCGTGAGGTGGATGTATCCCGTTTTGGCCTGATCTACGCCAGCGCGCAGAAAAACATTGGCCCCAGCGGGGTCACCGTAGTGATCGTGCGCGATGACTTGCTGGATCACGCCTTGCCGATCACCCCGATCACCCTGCAGTACCGCAAATATGCGGATGCAGGTTCGCTGTTCAACACGCCAAGCACCTACGGCATCTACTTGGCCGGGCTGGTGTTCAAGTGGTTGAAGCAGCAAGGGGGCGTAGCGGGTATCGAGAAGTTGAACAAAGCCAAGGCGGACCTGCTGTACCGCTACCTGGATGATTGCGGCGGTTTTTATTTTGCCCCAGTGGACGCCCCGGCGCGTTCACGCATGAATGTGGTGTTTCGCCTGCGTGATGAATCGCTGAATGCAGACTTTCTGGCGCAGAGCAAGGCGGCAGGGTTGCTGCAGCTGAAGGGGCACAAGGTGGTGGGGGGCATGCGTGCGTCCATCTACAACCCGATGCCGCTGGCCGGGGTGGAAGCCCTGGTCGCCTTCATGCGGGATTTCGCGCAACGGCGCGGTTAAGGAGGCGATATGTCCGAGGAACGCCTCAAGCAGCATCGCGATGCGATTGATAGCCTGGACCAGCAGGTCCTGAAATTGCTCAACCAGCGTGCCGAGCATGCGCGCGCCATTGGCGAGATCAAAGGCGGCGGTATCATCTACCGCCCGGAGCGCGAGGCGCAGGTGCTGCGCCGGATCAAGGAGCTGAATCCGGGCCCACTGAGCGGTGAAACCGTCGCCCGGCTGTTCCGCGAGATCATGTCGGCCTGCCTGTCGCTGGAAAAACCGCTGACCATCGCCCATCTGGGGCCGGCGGGCACTTTCAGCGAGTCCGCCAGCTTCAAGCATTTTGGTCATGCTGCGCGTTTGCTGCCGTGCGCCTCCATTGACGAAGTCTTCCGGGTGTGTGAGTCCTCCGAGGCAGACTATGCGGTGGTGCCGGTGGAGAACTCGACCGAAGGCGCGGTGGGCCGTTCGCTTGATCTGCTGACGCAAACCCCGCTGCAGATCTGTGGCGAAGTGATCCTGCGCATCCATCAGCATTTGCTGCGCTCGGTGCCGTCGCTGGACCACATCGAAAAGGTGTATTCGCATGCGCAGTCGCTGGCGCAGTGCCACGAATGGTTGAACAAGCATCTGCCGGATGTGGAGCGGGTATCGGTGGCCAGCAATGCCGAAGCGGCGCGTCTGGCTGCGGAAGACAGTCGCTTTGCTGCGATTGCCGGTGAGGCAGCGGCAGAGCGTTTCAATCTCGGCTTCCTCGCCCGCAATATCGAGGACGAGCCCAACAACACCACCCGTTTCCTGGTACTGGGTACGCACGATGCCACGCTGTCTGGGCATGACAAGACCTCACTGGTGATGTCGGCCCGCAACCAGCCGGGGGCCGTACACCAGCTGCTGGCGCCGCTGGCCGAGCGTGGGGTGTCGATGACCAAGTTTGAGTCGCGGCCTTCACGTACCGGTTTGTGGGAGTATGTCTTCTTTGTGGATGTAGAAGGCCACCACAGCCAGACCCAGGTGCAGGATGCCATTGAGGCGCTGCGTGAGCGTGCGGCGTTTGTGAAGATACTGGGTTCGTACCCGGTGGCCGTGCTCTAAACAAAATGTCAAAACCGACACGGCAAAGACCGTGCGGCTGTAACACCAAAACAGAAACAGGCTGGATGTTCGCCATCACGTACTGGATGAAACACAATCATGTCGTTCACTGAACTCGCCCCTGCATATATTCGTTCGATTGCCCCTTATGTACCGGGCAAGCCGATTTCCGAGCTGGCCCGTGAAATGGGGCTGGATGAGGCCAGCATCGTCAAGCTGGCTTCCAATGAAAACCCGCTGGGCATGGGCCCGAAAGCCAAGGCGGCCATGCTGGCCGCAGCGGAGGACATCGCCCGCTATCCGGATGGCAGTGCATTTGCGCTGAAGGACAAGATCGCCAACAAGTTTGGCGTGAGTGCGCAGCACGTGGTGCTGGGCAATGGTTCCAACGATACGCTCGAGCTGATTGCCCGTACCTTTTTGACCGCGGCGGACTCTGCCGTGTTTGCCCAGTACGCGTTTGCGGTGTACCCGCTGGCCGTGCAGTCTGTCGGTGCGCAAGCCATTGCGGTTCCGGCCAAGGATTACGGGCATGACCTGCCGGCCATGCTGGCGGCCATCCGCCCGGATACCAAACTGGTGTTCATCGCCAACCCGAACAACCCGACCGGCACCTTGCTGCGCCCGGGTGAGCTGCTGGAGTTCATGGAGCAGGTGCCTGCCCGTGTGCTGGTGGTGCTGGATGAAGCCTATACCGAGTACCTGGACCCCGCGCAGCGCGCCGACAGCATTGGCTGGCTGCAGCGCTTCCCCAACCTGATTGTCAGCCGTACCCTGTCCAAAGCCTACGGCTTGGCCGGGCTGCGGGTGGGCTTCCTGCTGGCGCAGCCGGAGGTAGCCGACCTGATTAACCGGGTACGCCAACCGTTCAACGTCAACAGTCTGGCCCAGGCTGCTGCAGTGGCGGCACTGGACGACGAAGACTTTCTGGCCCGCTCGGTTGAGGTCAACCGACAAGGCATGAAGCAGCTGACCGATGCCTTTGTGCGTCTGGGGGTCAGCTTTATCCCTGCCAGCGGCAATTTTGTGACCTTCCACTGTGGTGACGCGGCTGCCTTGAACCGCTTCATGCTGCAACGCGGCGTCATCGTGCGCCCGCTGGGCAACTATGGCCTGCACGACTGCCTGCGGGTGTCGATCGGCCTGCCGGAAGAGAATGCCCGCTTCATCGCCGTGCTGGAAGAAGCGCTGGCCAGCTAAGCGCGCAGCATCGCCGCGCCATGACCTGGTACCTGACCTTGCGTGGCGCGGATGATTATAGCCGCATGGCCGACACTGGAGCCGCCCTGTCCTGGCTGTTGGCCTGCCCGCAACTGCAGCAAAGCGGGCCACAGTCGTTTAGGGCCGCTGAAGGTTTGCCGTGGCTGGAAGTGGTGCTGGCCCAGGCGGATACACAGGGTAACTACCACACCGGCCCAGCCCTGCCGGACAGGGTCAATGTGATCGAGTTTATCTGCAGCAGCCATGCGCCCATTGCGGATGCCGAGACTTTGGCTTGCCAATTGGCACGCCACCTCGGCTGGGGTGTCCATGAGGACAGCGAGGGGCGCAGGCTCTGCGCCCCTGATGGTGTCGAGGCTTAACCGGCCAGGTGTTCAAACAGCGCGGTGGACAGGTAGCGCTCGCCGAACGACGGGATCACCACCACGATCAGCTTGCCCTTGTTCTCCGGCTGGTTGGCCAGCTCGGTGGCGGCCCATACCGCCGCACCGCTGGATATGCCTACCAGCAGGCCTTCTTCTGCCGCCATGCGGCGCGCGGTGTTAAACGCATCGTCATTCTTGACGCGCACGATGCCGTCGTAAACCCCTGTATTCAGTACAGCTGGTACAAAACCGGCACCAATACCCTGGATCGGGTGCGGGCCTTTCTGGCCGCCGGACAGCACGGGGGAAGCGTCCGGCTCCACGGCAAACACCTGCAGGCCGGGCTTGCGCTCCTTCAGGACTTCACCCACCCCGGTGATGGTGCCGCCGGTGCCAACACCGGAAACGATGATGTCCACCTGCCCATCGGTGTCGCGCCAGATTTCTTCTGCCGTGGTGCGGCGATGAATCTCCGGGTTGGCCGGGTTGGCAAATTGCTGCAGGATCAGATAACGATGGTCGCTGGCTGCCAGCTCCTCGGCCTTCTTGATGGCGCCGCCCATGCCTTCAGCCGCCGGAGTCAGGATCAGCTCGGCACCGTAGGCACGCAGCAGCATGCGGCGCTCCTTGCTCATGCTCTCCGGCATGGTCAGCACGCACTTGTACCCCCGCGCTGCACACACCATGGCAATGGCAATGCCGGTATTGCCAGAGGTGGGCTCAACGATGACGGTATCCGGTTTGATCAGGCCAGCGGCTTCTGCAGCGTCGATCATGGCGGCCCCGATGCGGTCTTTCACGCTGTGTGCCGGATTGAAGAATTCCAGCTTGGCGGCGATGGTGGCGTTCTGGGCCGCGTTGACCCGGTTGAGCTTGACCAGCGGGGTGTTGCCGATCAGTTCCGTCACGTTTTGAGCGATACGCATGGGGGAGGTCCTCGTCATGTTGCCGCAGCAAGGCGGTATTTGGTCTGGTCACAGCATAGTGGAATCGCTCGCCATATGGAAATAGCGAATGCATCTAACCTTATGAGTGTGGCGGGGGCGAGGGCAGGGTGGCCTGTGTTACACTCAAACTCTTTTCCGAATTAGCCAGGGTCGGTGTCGCATCATGTCGGGTAATACGTTTGGCCATCTGTTCTGTGTCACCTCATTTGGCGAAAGCCACGGTCCCGGCATTGGCTGCATTGTGGACGGCTGCCCGCCCGGACTGGCGCTGACCGAAGCGGATATCCAGGCCGAGCTGGACCGTCGCAAGCCGGGCACCTCCCGCCATGTGACCCAACGCAAGGAGCCGGATACGGTGGAGATTCTCTCCGGCGTGTTCGAGGGGCGCACCACCGGCACGCCGATTGCGCTGCTGATTCGCAATCAGGACCAGCGCAGTCAGGATTACAGCAAGATCGCCAACACCTTCCGGCCCGGCCATGCGGATTACAGCTGGTGGCACAAGTATGGCGTGCGGGATTACCGGGGCGGTGGCCGCTCCAGCGCACGCGAAACGGCAGTGCGCGTGGCGGCCGGGGCAATTGCCCGCAAGTGGCTGACAGAGCGCTTCGGCATCCGTATTCGCGGTTATATGAGTCAGCTCGGCACGGTGAGCATTCCTTTTGAGTCTTGGGACGAAGTGGCCAACAACCCCTTCTTTGCTCCCAATACCAGTGTGGTGCCGCAGCTGGAAGCTTATATGGACGAGATTCGTGCCGCTCGCGATTCCATCGGCGCACGCATCGAAGTGGTGGCCGAGCAGGTACCGGTGGGCTGGGGCGAGCCAGTGTATGACCGGCTGGATGCCGATATTGCCCACGCCATGATGGGTATCAACGCGGTGAAAGGCGTAGAGATCGGTGCGGGCTTTGCCTCGGTGGCACAGCGTGGCTCTGAACACTGCGACGAGTTGACGCCGCAAGGCTTCGCCAGCAACCATGCCGGGGGTGTGCTGGGCGGGGTCTCCACCGGGCAGGATATCCGGGTCAGCATCGCCATCAAGCCCACTTCCAGCATCCCGCAGGAACGCCGGTCGATCGACCTACACGGTCAGGCCGTCATGATGCAGACCACTGGACGGCATGATCCCTGCGTGGGCATCCGTGCCACGCCGATTGCCGAAGCCATGCTGGCGCTGGTGTTGATGGACCATGCCTTGCGCCACCGCGCACAGAATGCGGACGTATCGGTGCCTACCCCGCGCATTCCGGGGCGCATCGGCTAAGCCTGCCTGAAGCAGGCACTACCACAGGGCATCTTCGGATGCCCTGTGCATTTGTAGCTGTGCATCAGGGATTTCCCCCACTGCAAGCGGGCTATCACCCGGTTTAGGCTTGTCAGCACTCCGTATTCCGTAACGGAGACAGACAAGACCAAGAGAGGGGATACTGTGCCATATCTTGCAACTGTGGTGATCTGGGCGCTGGCCGCCTGGTTGAAACCACCAGGCTTGCCCTGGTGGGTGTTTGCTGTGCTGGCGGTTCTGCTGGGGCTGGTGGTGATGGTGCCGCTGCGGTTTTCGCGCTGTGTGGATGGCATCAATCGCTGGATCGGGCAGAGTGCCGCCTGGCTGGTGCTGGCCGTTACCTTGTTGACCACCCTGCATGCGCTGGTGCGCAAATTCTTCAACAAGTCCGAATTGTTTCACCAGCTCTCCCTCTCGGTATCCGAGTCGTCGTGGTATCTGTTTGCGGCCATCTTCATGCTGGGTGGTGCCTATACCTTGCTGGAGAACGAGCATGTGCGCATCGACATTCTGTTCGGTAACCTGTCTCGCCGCATGCAGCATGTGATCAACCTGTTGGGCGGGGTGTTGTTCCTGCTGCCGATGACCTTGTTGCTGGTGTACTTTTCCTGGCCGGATTTCGTGCGTTACTGGGCTTCTGGTGAGAACGGCGGCGATGCGGGCAGTCTGGTGCGCTGGCCGGTGAAGGGCCTGATCCCCTTGGGCTTTGCGCTGCTGAGCCTGCAGGGCGTGTCCGAAATCATCAAATCGCTGGCGCGACTGACCGGAAAACTGCCGGATGACGCCCCCAGGCATGAAGCCGATCCGTCAACAGGAGCGTCCGCATGAGTACCGAACTGTTGGCGCCGATCATGTTCGGCTCGCTGATCATCATGCTGTTGATCGGCTATCCGGTGGCTTTCTCACTCGCAGCGGTCGGTCTGGTGTTCAGTGCCATCGCGATGAACCTGGGCCTGATCGAATTCCAGTTCCTCCAGGCACTGCCGGTGCAGGTGTTCGACATCATGAAGAACGAGGTGATGCTCGCCATCCCGTTCTTTACCTTCATGGGCTTGATACTGGAGAAAAGCGGCATGGCTGAGGCCATGCTGGACACCATTGGCCAGTTGTTTGGCGGGATACGCGGCGGTCTGGCCTATGCGGTGATTTTCGTGGGGGCGTTGCTGGCAGCAACCACTGGCGTGGTGGCGGCCTCGGTGATCTCCATGGGGCTGATCGCCTTGCCCATCATGCTGCGCTATGGCTACGACAAGCGGCTGGCCTCTGGGGTGATTGCCGCGTCCGGTACGCTGGCGCAGATCATCCCGCCCTCGCTGGTGCTGATTGTGCTGGCGGACCAGATGCAGGTGGACATTGCCGCCATGTACAAGGGCGCGTTGATTCCGGGGCTGGTATTGACGGGCCTGTATGCGCTCTATGTGTTGATTGTCAGTATCGTGAAGCCTGCGATGGTGCCGGCTTTGCCGCCGGAGGCGCGCACCCTGCGCGAGCCGAATGGCAGCACCGGCTTGCCATCCCTGCTGCTGCTGGTAGGTATGGGGGCGGGCATTTCGGTTGCCTTCAACCGCATGTACTACGGTGCGGTGCCGACCGAAGCACTGGATACCCGCATTGTGGCCAGCGGGCTGGTGGGCATGATGGGCAGCTTTGTGCTGGTCTACCTCAACAAAGGGCTGCGCCTGCGGCTGTTCGGTCAGGTGGCCGAACGGGTGTCTACGGTACTGATGCCGCCGCTGTTGCTGATTTTCCTGGTGCTGGGTCTGATCTTTATGGGGGTGGCGACCCCGACCGATGGCGGTGCGATGGGGGCCACCGGGGCCATGTTGCTGGCGCTGATGAAACGCAAGCTTACTGTCAACATGGTGCGCCAGGCGGTACGCAGCACCCTCAAGCTGACCACTTTTGTGGTGTTCATCCTGATCGGCGCGCGGGTATTCCGCATTGCCTTCCTCGCCGTGGATGGCAATCTGTGGGTGGAGCATCTGCTGCTGAGCCTGCCGGGCGGCGCGACGGGCTTCCTGATCACGGTGATGGTGCTGGTATTCGTAATTGCCTTCTTCCTCGACTTCTTTGAGATCTCCTTCATTCTGGTGCCCTTGCTGATGCCGGTGGCACACAAACTGGGGGTGGACCCGATCTGGTTCGGGGTGCTGCTGGCGGTGAACATGCAGACCTCCTTCATGCATCCACCCTTTGGGTTTGCCTTGTTCTATCTGCGCAGCGTGGCGCCCAAGGAGGTCAAGACCAGTGACATTTACTGGGGGGCCGTACCGTTTGTTGGCATCCAGATATTGATGATTGCACTGGTGCTGGCTTTCCCTGGCATGGCCATCGGCAACAAGGAAAAAGGGCCGGAGACCTTGTCCAGCGAAAAAGCTGGGGATGTGCTGATGAACCTGCAGCAGCCGGAAGCACCTGCCGCGCAAGGCAATACGCCCGCCAGTGAGGCGCCGCAGGATGATGGCGCGGCTGCGCTGGAAGCGTTGGCCAGGGAGGGCGCGGCCAGTCAGTAATGATTTGCAGCTTGGAATGACAAACCGCGCCTGATGGCGCGGTTTGTCATTCCGCAGCACGTGCGGGCTTGCTACACTGAAGTGATGCGTCTTTTGATGGCCGTTTGATGGCGGAATTTCCTTTTCTGCGTTTGCTGGAGCTGGCACGAGAGCAGCGTGAGGAGGCCGCTCGCGGTTTGCAGGCCTCCCAAGCACGTGTGCAGGCAGCTGAGCAGCAGCTGGCCACCTTGCAGCAGTATCGGCAGGACTATCAGCAGCGGCTGGGTGGGCAGCAACAGCAGGGCATGGCCGTCACGCAATGGCGGGATTACCTGCTGTTTCTGGGCAAGCTGGATACGGCGATAGCCCAGCAGCAGCAGGAGTGCGAGCGCTGCGAGCAGTTGCGGGATGCGGCGCGGGAGCAATGGCTGGAGCGTGAGCAGAAGGTGCAGGCCTTTGAGGCGCTGCAGCAGCGCCATGACCAGGCTGAACTGCGCAAAGAGGCGCGCCGCGAGCAAAAACAGACCGATGAATTTGCCAGCCGCAAGGGGAGTGTGTCGCGGCATTAAGATGGCATGGTTCCTGCATGGATCGGTTCAGTCTGAGATAATGCCGGGAGACCGACCATGATTGTAGTAACGGCCACGCAAAGCCCAGCCCCAACCCCCTCCGCCGCACCAGATGCTGCCCCGGCGGAGCAGGGTGGCGATTTTCTGGCCATGCTGCAAAACCACCTGCCCGCAGCGGTCCCGCAACTGAGCGCAGACAGCAAGCCGCTGCCAGAGAAAGACGAGCAAGCCGAAGGCACGCTGCCGCTGGAGCAGCTACTGCAGCAGTGGGGGCTGGCCTTGGCGCAGCCCGTGCTGCCGGGGAACGCCACCGTGAAGCAAGCGCCCCGTGCGACGGCGGAAGAGGGGACGGACGGCAAGGCGGGCAAGCTGGATGGCTTATCGGCAAACCTTGCCGCAGACCCGGCAAAAACGGCCAGCCTGGCAGCAGAGGAAGGGGTTTCTCCGCTGGAAGGAGGCAAAAAGCGCAAGGGCGGCGAGTTTGCTGAAGTGATTGATAGCCTGCGCCAACCCACTGAAAAGCCAGAGCTCCCGCATAAAGCAGTCAGCACCCCTGCCGTGACCCAGCCGCAAAATCCCGAGTCAGCTCGCCCTGCCACCCTGCACATTCCGGTACCGGTGGGGGATGAGCGCTGGCGTGAAGCCTTGTCACAGCGAGCCGTTTTCATGGCGAGCCAGAACATGCAGTCCGCCGAGCTGCAATTGAACCCGCCTCATCTGGGTCCGCTGGAAGTGCGGTTGACCATTCAGAACCAGGAAGCCACGCTGAACTTTGTCTCGCCACACGCGGCGGTGCGTGAGGCCATTCAGTCCGCCAGCCCGCGACTGATTGAAATGTTTGCAGGTAGCGGCTTGTCTCTGGGCAATGTCAATGTCGGTGCAGATAGCCAGCAGCAAGCCGCCTGGGCGCAAAGCATGACGCAGCAAGGTCAGTCACAGGAGCGAGGCGAGCGCCGTGGCTGGCAGCAAGGCGAGGCAATGGCGGGGATGTCTGGCGTCAGTGGCCATGCGGGCTCAGGTTCGCAAGTGTGGGTACGGCACGGCAAGCTGGGCGGGGTGGATACCTTCGCCTGATGCAAATTTTGATGGTAGTAAAAAATATTGCCATCGCGTACTTTTCCTCTATTGCGTGTCTGCCCCCGTATGTAATAATCAAAGGCTGTTTCCCACCTCCCAGTGACAGACAATGGCCGCGCAAACCTTATACGACAAGCTTTGGCAGAACCACGTAGTACGTGAAGAGGCGGATGGTACAGCGCTGCTGTATATCGACCGCCATCTGGTCCATGAAGTCACCAGCCCGCAGGCGTTCGAAGGCCTGAAGCTGGCGGGGCGCAAAGTATGGCGCACCAGCTCCATTGTGGCGACCGCGGATCACAATACCCCGACCAAGGATTGGGACAAGGGCATTGAAGATCCCACCTCCCGTCAGCAGGTTGAAACCCTAGATGCCAATATCCGTGAAGTGGGCTCGCTGGCTTACTTCCCGTTCCGTGATCACGGGCAAGGCATTGTGCACGTGGTGGGGCCGGAGCAAGGGGTGACCCTGCCGGGCATGACGGTGGTGTGTGGCGACAGCCATACCTCCACCCACGGTGCTTTTGGTTGCCTGGCGCATGGCATTGGCACTTCGGAAGTGGAGCATGTGCTGGCGACGCAGACGCTGGTCGCCAAGAAGTCCAAAAACATGCTGGTCAAGGTGGATGGGGTGCTGCCTTTTGGCGTGACCGCCAAGGATGTGGCCCTGGCCGTGATCGGCAAGATCGGAACGGCGGGTGGCACCGGCTACGCCATCGAATTTGGCGGCAGCACGGTACGCGGCCTCTCCATGGAAGGCCGCATGACCCTGTGCAATATGGCCATCGAGGCCGGTGCACGTGCGGGCATGGTGGCGGTGGATCAGATCACCATCGACTATGTCAAAGGCCGTCCGTTTGCACCGAAGGCCGAGCAGTGGGATGCCGCAGTGAACTTCTGGCGCACGCTGGTATCGGATGAAGGTGCGGCATTTGACGCGGTGATTGAGCTCGATGCCAGCCAGCTGCGCCCGCAAGTGACCTGGGGCACTTCCCCGGAAATGGTGGTGACGGTGGATGACCGTGTGCCGGACCCGGCGGCAGAAGCCAGTGCCGTCCGCAAGGAAGGCATGACCCGTGCGCTGGCCTATATGGGTCTGCAGGCAGGTACGCCGATGACCGAGATTCCGGTCGATATCGTGTTCATTGGCTCCTGTACCAACTCCCGTATTGAAGACCTGCGTGAGGCGGCGGCGGTGGCCAAGGGTTATCAAAAGGCGGCGAACGTCAAGGCTGTGCTGGTGGTGCCGGGTAGTGGCCTGGTCAAGGCCCAGGCTGAGGCCGAAGGGCTAGACAAGGTATTTGTGGCGGCAGGCTTCGAGTGGCGTGAGCCCGGCTGCTCCATGTGCTTGGCCATGAACGCGGACCGGCTGCAGTCCGGCGAGCGCTGCGCCTCCACCAGTAATCGTAATTTTGAGGGACGCCAGGGGCAGGGTGGCCGCACCCATCTGGTCAGCCCGGCCATGGCCGCTGCGGCAGCCATTGAGGGCCGGTTTGTGGACGTGCGCAACTGGAAACGCCAGTAAGCACTGTTAACAAGGAGTCAATCACATGCGCAAGATCATGATGTTGGGCCTGTTGGCTGCCCTGCTGGGGCTGTCCGGTTGCAATACCGTCAAGGGCGTGGGCAAGGATATCCAGAAGGGTGGCGAGGCCATCCAGAAAGCAGCGAGCTGAGCATGAAGGCTTTTCAGACCCTTGATGGTTTGGTGTGTCCGCTGGACCGGGCCAATGTCGATACCGACGCCATCATTCCCAAGCAGTTTCTCAAGTCCATCAAGCGGGCCGGCTTTGGCCCCAATCTGTTTGATGAGTGGCGCTACCTGGACCATGGCGAGCCGGGCATGGACAACAGCACGCGCCCGCTCAATACGGAATTCGTGCTGAATCAGCCACGCTATCAAGGCGCACAGATTCTGCTGTGCCGTGAGAACTTCGGCTGTGGTTCCAGCCGTGAGCATGCACCGTGGGCGCTGGAAGACTATGGCTTCCGCGCTGTGCTGGCGCCCAGTTTTGCAGATATTTTCTTTAACAACTGCTTCAAGATTGGCCTGCTGCCGATCGTGCTGCCGGCAGAAGTGATGGACCGCCTGTTTGCGCAGTGCGAGGCGGGTGCCGGCTATCGCCTGACCATTGATCTGGCAGCGCAGGTGGTGGTAGCGCCGGATGGGCAGCGCTATGGTTTTGAGATTACAGCGCATCGCAAGCATTGCTTGCTCAATGGGCTGGATGAAATTGGGCTGACGCTGGAGCACGCGGACGAGATCCGTGCCTATGAGGCGACGCGCCGCCAGCAGCAGCCATGGTTGTTTGCCTGAGTGATCTGGATCGCCCCGCTTTGGGGCGATTTGTTTTTCTGAGTTGAGAGTTTGAGACATGAAGATTGCCATTCTGCCGGGTGACGGCATCGGTCCGGAAATTGTGGCGCAAGCCGTGCGGGTGCTGGATGCCCTGCGCAGCGATGGCTTGCCGATCGAGTATGAATACGGCGTGCTGGGCGGCGGGGCGGTGGATGCAACCGGCAGCCCCTATCCGGAAGCAACGCAAAAACTGGCACAAGCGGCCGATGCCATCCTGCTGGGGGCCGTCGGTGGCCCGCAGTGGGATAACCTGCCGCGTGAGCAACGCCCGGAGCGGGGTCTGCTCGGCATCCGCAAGCAGCTGGGTGTATTTGCCAACCTTCGCCCGGCCGTGCTCTACCCGGAACTGGCCAATGCCTCTACCCTGAAGCCGGAAGTGGTGTCCGGGCTGGACATCATGATCATCCGCGAGCTGGTCGGTGATATTTACTTTGGCGAGCCGCGTGGCATTGAAACCCGCAATGGCGAGCGCGTGGGTTACAACACCATGGTGTACAGCGAGTCAGAGATTCGCCGCATTGCCAAGGTGGCCTTCGAGACGGCCATGCGCCGCAACCGCAAGCTGTGCTCGGTGGACAAGATGAATGTGCTGGAGGCCACGCAGCTGTGGCGCGACGTGGTGACCGAAGTGGGCAAGGACTACCCGCAAGTGGAGCTGAGCCACATGCTGGTGGATAACGCCGCCATGCAGCTGGTGCGCAATCCGAAGCAGTTTGACGTAATGGTGACCGGCAACATGTTTGGCGACATCCTGTCGGATGAAGCCTCGATGCTGACCGGCTCCATTGGCATGCTGCCATCGGCCTCGCTGGACGCCAACAACAAGGGCTTGTACGAGCCTTGTCATGGGTCGGCACCGGACATCGCCGGGAAGAATCTGGCCAATCCGCTGGCAACCATATTGTCAGTGGCCATGATGTTGCGGTACAGTTTTGCCAAGGAAGACGCTGCGCAACGTATTGAAGCAGCAGTCAAATCCGTTCTGGCCCAGGGGCTGCGTACTGCAGACATCTTTGAGGCCGGTACTGAGAAGATCTCCACCACGCAGATGGGCGATGCCGTACTGGCAGCCCTGTAAGCGTATCTGTCGCTGAGCGGAACAGGAAGAACATGAGTAGTGTGCGTTTGATCAACAGCAAGCAACAGCCGGGCAAACTGACCCCGGCTGGCCGCATTGCGTCCATCAAACGCACCACCACCATCATCACCAAAACCGTGATGAAGGGCTAGTTCACACCTCCTCCGCTTTCGTCCCGCAAGCGGTGGGGCGAGGGGAAAAGCGGGGCGCTACCAGCTTGAGGAAAATGGAAATGCGTGTAGGGTTTGTTGGCTGGCGCGGCATGGTGGGTTCCGTGCTGATGCAGCGTATGCGTGAAGAACGCGATTTCGACCTGATCGAGCCGGTGTTCTTCACCACCTCCAATGTGGGCGGTGCGGCCCCGAATGTGGGCAAGGACAGTCCGGCATTGCAGGATGCCCGCTCGATTGACGCCCTGAAAGCGCTGGATGTCATCATTTCCTGCCAGGGTGGCGACTATACCAGTGAAGTTTTCCCGCAGCTGCGTGCGGCTGGCTGGCAAGGCTACTGGATTGATGCCGCCTCCACGCTGCGTCAGGACAAAGACAGCATCATCATTCTTGATCCGGTCAACCTGGATGTGATCCGCGACGGCCTCAAGCGTGGCGTCAAGAACTATATTGGCGGCAATTGCACCGTCAGCTTGATGCTGATGGCGCTGGGCGGTCTCTACCAGAACAATCTGGTCGAGTGGATGAGTGCCATGACCTATCAGGCGGCGTCAGGTGCTGGTGCGCAGAACATGCGCGAGCTGATTCGCCAGATGGGCAGCATCCATGCCGGGGTGTCTGATCTGCTGGCCGACCCGGCTTCCGCCATTCTGGATATCGACGCCAAGGTGGCGGCGACCATGCGCAGCAGCGACTTCCCGACCGACCAGTTCGGTGTGCCGCTGGCAGGCAGTCTGATTCCGTGGATCGACAAGCAGCTGGAAAGCGGTCAGAGCAAGGAAGAGTGGAAGGGGCAAGCGGAAACCAACAAGATTCTGGGCCGCGAAGCCAACCCGATTCCGGTGGACGGCATCTGCGTGCGTATTGGTGCGATGCGTTGCCACAGCCAGGCGCTCACTATCAAGCTCAAGCGTGATGTGCCGCTGGATGAGCTGGTGGACATGATCGGCCAGGCCAATGACTGGGTGAAAGTGGTGCCGAATGAGCGTGAGATCAGTGCGCGCGAACTGACCCCGACGGCGGTGACGGGCACCTTGTCGGTGCCGGTGGGTCGCTTGCGCAAACTCAATATGGGACCGGACTACCTGGGCGCTTTCACGGTGGGTGACCAGCTGCTGTGGGGTGCGGCCGAGCCGTTGCGCCGCATGCTGCGTATCTTGCTGGAGCGTTGATTCGTTTGTAAATCAGCCGGTAGCGTAGGAGTGAGACAGGGTTCATGATATCATCATGAACCCTGTTTATTTTATGAACCGACCAAGGCATGCAGATGCGTAAACACTGGGCTGGCCTGATGATGCTGTTCGCGGTGTCGATGTTGCACGCCGCGCCCTTGTCGCCGGTATTGCGTACCTTGTCGGTACCAGCCGATACCACCCAGACGAATGTCGCGTGGCAGGATGCAGAAAAACTGCCACAGACCGTCTGGAAATGGTCGCGCAAGCAAATCAGTGATCATGGTTACACCCTGCAAGGCAAAATCATGCTGCCTTTGGCCAAGGGGAGTGTGCCGGCCTGGATTGAGCTGAAAGGCGCCCGGCTGTATGTGGCGGTGGCTGAACTACAGCTGGATGCCCGGCGAGCACTGGGCATGACCATGCTGCAAGGTGAGCCCGCACAGGCCTTGCGCACGTCGTGTGATGAAGACAGTACAACGTATCAGTTCCGCTTCTTCAAGGTGGCCGACAAAGGCCGCAAGCCCATGTACGTCAGCTTTGAGTACAGTCAAGGCGCGGCGGGCGAGGGCAGCGAAGTATGGCGGCTGGGGACGGATGTGACGAGCGTGCTGGGTGAACGCTGCAAGGTGCAGGGCTGACGCGGCAAGCGGGTAGCCATGGGGGATTCCCCGATGCAGGGCGCGGCGCGCCCTTTTGTTTTGGTAGCAGGAACGGATGGAAAGAAACATGAGTAAACCTTGTCGGCTGGCTTTGGTGGGTGCTACCGGGGCCATGGGGGAAATGGTGCTGGAGCAACTGGACAGCCAGGCGGTACCGGTGACCACCTTGCACCCGCTGGCCAGCACGGATTCGTCCGGCGATACCATTGAATGGCAGGGCAAATCCCTGCGGGTGTCGGCCGTGGATGATTTTGACTTCTCTCAAGCGGATATTGTGGTGTTCGCCGCCAGTGAGCGCGTGGTACAGCGGCATGCTGCGCGAGCACAAGCCAGCGGGTGCATGGTGCTGGACCTCTCGGGTGGTTTGCCGGGTGCCAGCCTGATGGTGCTGGAGGGGGACATTACTTCGTCCAGCATGGTGGTGGCTGAGCCCTTGGCGCACATGCTGGCGCGGGTGTTGCCCAGCCTGGAAGAGGAGTGGGGCGTGGCGGCGGTTCACGTCACCGCCCTGTATCCGGCCGCGTCACGCGGGCGGGATGCTGTAGAGGAACTGGCCCAGCAAACGGTGGCGCTCTTCAATAATCAGGATGTGGAACTGGCAAGTTTTCCGGTGCGCAGTGCATTTAATGCTATACCGCAAGTGGGTGCCTTCATTGATGCACACCATACCCGCACGGAGCAGCGGGTGGCGGAACAGCTACCCGGCTTGTTGCAGCGGGATGATGTGCTGGTCAGCGTGACGGCGGTGCAGGCCCCGGTGTTTTATGGTCTGGCGGCTTCTGTAACGCTGGAGCTGGATCATGAGGCCTCAGAAGAGGCAGTAAGAACCCGGCTGGATACGGCCCAGACGGCTTTGTTGCGGGATGAAGCCAAAGCCGGTGGCTATATGACGCCCATTGATGTGATTGGCAAAGCGGATGTGTTTGTGAGTCGGCTGCGGCAAATCAGCCCACGGCGTGTGGGGTTCTGGCTGTGTGCGGATCCGATGTGCCTGAATGCAACAGCGGTGGTGCAATGCGTAGCGAATTGGGTACAGGCATGACATGCTGTTGTAATTTTGTCACGCCGCATTGTTCGTAAATTATTCATTTAAATGAGCTTTTTACGTAGGCAACTTTATGCTTGTATTTAGCTTGCAACGCTAACTGCATGATGTTATTTTAAAATATGACATTCAATAATATGGCAAGGGCAAGGAGAGGCATCGTGGGCATCTACACTAAAACAACAGCAAGGCTGGTGGCTTCCGCCTTGTTGGCGTTCCCGATGGTTGCCGGCGCTGCGGGTTTGGGAAAGCTGACCGTCCTGTCCGGACTGGGGCAACCCCTGCATGCAGAAATCGAGCTGGTGACCGGGGCTAACGAAGACCCCTCCAACTTCATCATCCGCATGGCTTCGCAAGATGCCTATCGGGATGCGCGGATTGATTTTCCGTCGCAGCTGGCCGGGGCACGCTTCACGATCGAGCGACGAAGCAATGGCTCGTCGTACGTGCGCATGGTGACGGGGCAGCCCGTCAATGAGCCGTTTGTCGATGTGCTGGTTGAGCTGTCCTGGTCGTCTGGCAAGGTGGTGAAAGAGTTCACCGCGCTGCTCGACCCCGCCGACTACAAGATGACGGCCAAGCCCACCGGCAATGCGCCAACGGTCAACCTGCCCACGACCAAAGGCAGCAAAGGCAACAAGAAACAGAACTTCCGCTCCAGCATTCCGCTGGATCAGCAGCTGTTGGCCAATGGTCAGCCTGCAGCCGAAAAGTCAGCCAAACCCGCCAAGCCCGCCAAAACCGAGCCAGTAGCTGAGCCCGCCAGCGGTGACTACACCGTGAAGCGAGGCGACACACTGGCCAGCATCGCGGGTCGCAACAAATATGATGATGTTTCGCTGGAGCAAATGCTGGTTGGGCTGTATCAGGCCAACCCCGATGCCTTCGAGCGTAACAACATGAACCGCATGAAGGTTGGCAGCATCATCAAGGTGCCCGACCAGGCTGCGGTTCAGGCCATCTCGCAGACGGAAGCCCGCAAGGAGATCCGCCTGCATGCGTCCAACTGGAGCGGTTATCGCCAGCAGGTGGCCAGCAATGCGGCACAGCAGCCCGCCTCCGGCAGCAGTGATTCTGGCCAGTCCAGCAGCGGCAAGATTGAAACCAAGGTGGTGGACAAGGGCGCTGCTGCCGCCAACGGCGACAAGGGCACCGTCAAGGTGACCCAGGGCCAGATTGGCAAGGCCAGCGCCAATAGCGATGCCACCAGCAACAAGGCGGCCAAGGACAAGGTGCAGGCGCTGGAAGCAGAAGCACTGGCGCGTGACAAGAAACTGAAGGAACTGCAAGACCGGGTGGCTGAGCAGGAAGCGCTGAACAAGAAGCTGAGCGACCTGCTGAAGCTGAAGGACGCGGAGATGAAGCGCCTTCAGGATCAGGCCAAAGCGGGCCAGAGCGGCAAACCGGCAGAGCTGGCCAAGCCTGCGGAACCGACCAAACCTGCTGAGCCGGTCAAGCCGGCAGAACCCACCAAACCTGCAGTAGCCTCCGAGCCGCTACCGGTCGCTGCGGCTTCGACAGCGCCGGTGGCCAGTGCTGCCGTGGAAACCGCCAGCAGTGAAGCCAAACCACAAGTGGCGAGTGCCGAGCAGGAGGCTTCCAAGCCTGCCGCCAAACCACGCCGTGTTGCACCTGTTCAGGAGGCACCCGCACCTGAGCCGGAATGGACCGATGTGGTGATGGAGAACCTGCCCATCATTGGTGGTGCAGTCGGTGCTGTGGCGCTGATTGGCGGCCTACTGGTGATGCGTCGCCGTCGTCGTGGCCGCTTTGACGACAGCATCATTACCGGCAGTGACCTGCGTGCCAATACCAATATTGGCAATACCGGTGGTGCCATCATCAATACTGGCGCGACGGAAAACTCCTTCCTGACCGATTTCAGCCGCGAAGGGCTGGGGCAGATCGATACGGATGAGGTCGATCCGATTGCTGAAGCAGAGGTTTACCTCGCTTATGGCCGCGATCCGCAGGCAGAAGAAATCCTGAGGGATGCCCTGCACAAGGATGGTACCCGCCACGAAGTGCGGGTCAAGTTGATGGAGATTTACGCCAATCGCAAGGATGTGACGGCGTTCAACGCGCAAGCCGCCGAACTGCACAAGCATACCCAGGGGATGGGGCCGCAGTGGAGCAAGGCTGCCGAGATGGGCCGCCAGGTTGATCCGCAAAACCCGCTCTATGGGGGTGGCCAGCAAGAGGCGATGAGCAAGACGGCCAGCATGCCTGCGGTTGAAGCAGCCGCCCCGGTGGCCGCAGCCGCGGCTGCAGCTCCGGCGGCAACCGATCTGGACTTCGACCTTGGCCTGCCGGGTGATGAGCCGGCGGCGGCGCCCGCGCCTGCCATGGACCAGACTCAGAAACTGGATCTGGACTTCGATCTCGGAACCCCGGCTGAGGCCGCTATAGCTGCAGAACCGGAAGCCGCAGCCGATGAAACACCGGTGTTGCTGGACTTCGATCTGGGCGACATGAATCTGAGCGCGCCAGCTGCCCCGGCTGCCAGCGCTGCGGAGGAAGCGCCGTCGCTGGATCTGGATATGTCGCTTGATATGCCGGAGCTGGAGATGGATGCACCGGCTGCCGCGCCTGCTGCTGAAGCTGCGGCTGACGAAGCGGCCATGCTGGATTTCAACTTTGACCTGGATGCGCCCAAGGCGGAGACACCAAGTGCTGCCCCGGCTGCGGATGATGGCCTCGACATGGATCTTGGCGACATCAGCCTGGACCTTGGTGAGTCGTCCACTGGCGAGGTAGGCGAGTTCTCAATGGATGATGGCGATGATCCGGTGGCCACCAAGCTGGATCTGGCTAAAGCCTATATCGAAATGGGTGACCAGGAAGGTGCTCGGGAAATCCTGGGCGAAGTGGAGCAGGAGGGCAGTGGTGAGCAGCAATCCGAAGCCCGGCGCTTGCTGGATCAGCTGAAGTAAGCTGCAGGGCAGGTCAGATGACCTGCCTTTGCCTGTGCGCAAGACCATGCATACAGCAACCTCATTGAGGTTGCTGTATGCATTTTGGGGTGTCCATTTGGGAGGGGCAGTGGTATAACCCTTGCCTGTTCAAATACGAGGAAGCGGCATGCGTTGGGTGTTGGGGCTGGAATATCGGGGCACCGCCTTTGCGGGCTGGCAGCGCCAGCCGCAGGTAGATACCCTGCAAGCCCGGCTGGAGGCGGCGATTGAAACCATCGCCGGACAATTCAGCACCGTGCATGCCGCAGGGCGTACCGACCGTGGCGTGCATGCCAGCATGCAGGTGGTGCATTTTGATACCGAGGTACACCGGCTGGAACAGGCTTGGGTGCGTGGGGTTAACAGCCACTTGCCGGACGATATGGCCGTGTTATGGGCGCGCCCGGTTGAAGCCCCCTTTCATGCCCGGTTTTCCGCCATGCGGCGACGCTACCGTTATTTCCTCTACAGCCACCCGGTACGGCCCGGTTTGCTGGCAACCCGCGTGGGCTGGCTGCATCACAAGCTGAGCCTGCAAAGCATGCAGGAGGCCGCCAGCTGCCTGCTGGGGGAGCATGACTTCAGTGCGTTTCGCTCCAGCGAGTGTCAGGCCAAATCGCCCATCAAACACTTGCAACAGCTGAGCTTGCATACCCATGATGCACCGGGCCGGCAGGGTGAGCTGATCGAGCTGCGCTTTACCGCCAATGCCTTCCTGCATCACATGGTGCGCAATATGGTCGGGGCCTTGGTGCACGTGGGGACCGGACGGGCCCCGGTCAGCTGGATGGCGGATCTGTTGGCCAGTCGTGATCGCAGCAAGGGTGCGCCGATGTTTGCGGCAGACGGTCTGTATCTGGCCGGTGTCGAGTACCCGGAGGTATACCAGCTGCCAACCTGGCATGACGAAGGCCGCCTGTTCTGGTAAGGTAGGCTGCGCTGCAGGTCCTTTCATATTTCATCGAGTTTTCCCCATGCGTACCCGCGTCAAGATATGCGGCCTGAGCCGTCCAGAGGATGTGGCGGCGGCGGCCCAAGCCGGAGCAGACGCCATTGGACTGGTGTTTTATCCGCCCAGCCCCCGTGGCGTGAGCATTGCGCAAGCCGCTGGCTTGCTCCGCCATGTACCTGCCTTTGTCTCCACAGTGGGCTTGTTTGTCGATCCCACTGAGGCCGAGGTGCGGCAAGTGCTGGCCCAATGCCCGCTGGATGTGCTGCAGTTTCATGGCGATGAATCGCCATCGTTCTGCCGCAGCTTCGGTCGTCCTTACCTGAAAGCAGTGCGGGTCAAACCGGGGCTGGATTTGCTACAATATGCCGAAAACTACGCCGATGCGGCCGGTTTGTTGCTGGATGCCTGGGTGGCCGGGGTGCCGGGCGGGACGGGGCAGTCGTTTGACTGGTCGCTGATCCCGGCGGATTTGCCTTTGCCGTTGATTCTGGCCGGCGGGCTGGACCCGGACAACGTGGCCGAGGCCATTGGCCGTGTCCAACCTTGGGCTGTTGACGTGTCCGGTGGGGTAGAGCGGGAAAAAGGGGTCAAGGACCCGGCGCGCATCGAAGCGTTCATGCGTGCAGTGGCAACAACCTATGTGGGGTAAGCAATGAAGCAGGTCGATTTCCGCAGTGTGCCGGATGCCCGTGGTCATTTTGGCCCTTATGGTGGCGTCTATGTCGCTGAAACCCTGATGTCGGCGCTGGATGAGCTGCGGCAACAGTACGAGCACTTCAAGCAGGATGACGCCTTTCGTCGTGAGTTTGAATACGAACTGAAGCACTTTGTGGGCCGCCCCAACCCGGTGTATCACGCCGCGCGCTGGTCCGAACAGCTGGGTGGTGCGCAAATCTATCTGAAGCGCGAAGACCTGAACCATACCGGCGCACACAAGATTTCCAACGCCATGGGGCAAGCGCTGCTGGCGCGCCGCATGGGCAAGCGCCGGGTGATTGCCGAGACTGGTGCGGGTCAGCATGGCGTGGCCAGCGCGACCGTTGCCGCGCGCTATGGCATGGAGTGCGTGGTGTACATGGGCGAGGAAGACGTACAGCGTCAGGCCCCTAATGTATTCCGCATGAAACTGCTGGGGGCCACCGTGGTGCCCGTGTCCAGTGGCTCACGCACCCTGAAGGATGCGCTGAACGAAGCCATGCGCGACTGGGTGACCAATGTGGACCACACCTTCTACATTCTCGGCACCGCAGCGGGCCCGCACCCCTACCCGATGATGGTGCGGGATTTCCTGTCGGTGATCGGCCGCGAAGCGCGCGCGCAGATTCTGGAGCTGACCGGGCGTCTGCCGGATCAGGTGGTGGCTTGCGTGGGCGGGGGTTCCAACGCCATCGGCATGTTCCACGGTTTCCTGCAGGATGAGGCGGTGAAGCTGGTTGGCGTCGAGGCGGGTGGGCATGGTCTGGACAGCGGCAAGCATGCCGCCCCCTTGTCCGCCGGACAACCGGGCATTTTGCATGGTGCGCGTTCTTACCTGATGCAGGATGAAAACGGCCAGGTCATTGAAACCCACTCCATCTCGGCCGGGCTGGATTATCCAGGCGTGGGGCCAGAGCACAGCTGGCTCAAGGATGTGGGTCGCGCCGAATATACGGCGGTGACCGATGATGAGGCCATGCAGGCGTTCAACGACCTGTGCCGTTTTGAAGGGATCATCCCGGCGCTGGAGAGCAGCCACGCCCTGGCGCATGCCCGGCGTATCGCCCCGACCTTGTCGCGCGACCAGTCGATTCTGGTCTGCCTGTCTGGCCGTGGCGACAAGGATATTAATACCGTCGCCAAGCGCATGGGCATTACCCTGTAAGCGCCGCTCCGCAACCCGAATACTGAAAGCATCATGTCCCGTATCGACGCCCTGTTTTCCGACTTGCAACAGCGTGGCCGCAAAGCGCTGATTCCCTTCATCACCGCCGGGGATCCACACCCCGGACAAACCGTCAGCCTGATGCATGCCCTGGTCGCCGGTGGTGCCAACCTGATCGAACTCGGTGTGCCGTTTTCCGACCCGATGGCCGATGGCCCGGTGATCCAGCGCGCCAGCGAGCGTGCCTTGAAACACGGTGTCGGACTCGGGCAGGTGCTCGACATGGTGGCCGAATTCCGCAAGACCGATAGCCAGACGCCGGTGGTGTTGATGGGCTATGCCAACCCGGTCGCGCGAATGGGTTATGAGGTGTTCGCAAATCGTGCGAAAATGGCGGGCGTTGATGGCCTGCTGACGGTGGATGTGCCGCCGGAAGAGAGTGATGAGCTGCTGACAGCCCTGAAAGCGCAGCAGATTGCCCCGATCTACCTGCTGGCACCGACCACGCCGGAAGCCCGGATCAAGGCGATTGCCGAGCGGGCACAGGGCTATGTCTATTACGTCTCCCTCAAGGGGGTGACCGGGGCCAGTCACGTGGATTACAGTGCAGTGGGTGCGCGCATGCCTGAGCTGCGCAAGCGCATTCATTTGCCAATCGGGGTCGGCTTTGGCATCAGCGATGGTGCTGGAGCCGCAGCCGTGGCCAAGGTGGCGGACGCCGTCATCATAGGCTCGCGGCTGGTGAAGGAAATTGAAAGCAGCACGGCTGACACGCTGGCAGGGAACCTGCAGCGGCTGGTGGCCGAGCTGCGTGCTGCCATGGATGCGGCTACCGCTGCGTGATGGGCAGTGCTCCCGGAGACGGGAGGTGCGTAATTGGATGTGAGGATAAACCATGAGCTGGTTACAAAAACTGCTGCCGCCCAAAATCAAAAGCAAACCGGCAGGTGGCAAGACCGTGGTGCCAGAGGGCCTGTGGAGCAAGTGCTCTGCTTGTGAAGCTGTGCTGTACCGGACTGACCTGGAAAATAACCAGTTCGTCTGCCCGAAATGCAATCACCACAACCCGCTGGGCGCGCGGGCCCGGCTGGAAATGCTGCTGGACCCGGAAGGCCGGTTCGAACTGGCCTCCGAGGTCAAGCCGATCGACATCCTGCGTTTCAAGGACAGCAAGCGCTATGTCGATCGTCTGGAAGCGGCTGAAGCGGCAACTGGCGAGACCGATGCCCTGCTGGTAATGCAAGGTGCCATCCTGCGCCAACCGGTGGTGGCGGCGGCCTTTGAGTTCAAGTTTATCGGCGGTTCGATGGGCTCGGTGGTGGGCGAGCGCTTTGTGCGGGGGGTCAATGCCGCACTGGAACAGAACGTGCCTTTCATCAGTATTGCCGCTTCCGGTGGCGCCCGCATGCAGGAGGGGATGAATTCCCTGATGCAGATGGCCAAAACCAGCGCCGCGCTCACCCGGCTGGCCGACCGCAAGCTGCCGTATATCTCCTTGCTGACCGATCCGACCATGGGTGGTGTGTCGGCCAGTTTTGCCTTCCTCGGTGATGTCGTGATGGCCGAGCCGGGGGCTGAAATCGGCTTTGCCGGTTCCCGCGTGATTGAGCAGACGGTGCGCGAAACCCTGCCGGAAGGCTTCCAGCGTTCCGAATTCCTGCTGGAGCATGGCGCCATCGACATGATTGTGGATCGCCGTGATCTGCGTCGCCGTATTGCCGAGCTGCTGACCCTGCTGCAGGGTAACCCACCGTTGGATGCCTGATGCCACTGGCGACCACGCAGCACGGAGAGGCCAAGGCCTTGCCGCAGGATGTGAGCGGCTGGCTGGCGCATCTGGAGGCCCTGCACGCGGATGTGATCGAGCTGGGTCTGGCTCGCGTGCAAGGGGTGATCCAGCAGATGGCGCTCAAGCCTGCCTGCCCGGTCATCATGGTGGCGGGCACCAATGGCAAGGGTTCGACCTGTGCCATGCTGGAGCGCATCTACAGTGCTGCGGGCTACAAGGTGGGCGTCTACAGCTCACCGCACTTGCTGCGCTACCACGAGCGTGTCCGGCTGAATGTGCAGCCGATAGACGATGCAGCCCTGTGCGCCTCCTTTGCCGCCGTCGAGCAAGGGCGCGGTCAGGTGGCGCTGACCTATTTCGAGTTTGGCACGCTGGCCGCGGTCGCGGCGTTCATGGCTGCAGCGGTCGACGTCATGATTCTGGAAGTCGGGCTGGGTGGACGGCTGGACGCGGTCAATGCCTTTGAGCCGGATGCCTCCATCATCACCAGCATTGACCTTGATCATCAGGCCTTGCTGGGCGATACCCGCGAGCTGATTGGCTTTGAGAAAGCTGGCATTTATCGCAGCGGCAAACCCGCCATCTGTACTGACCCGGACATTCCGGCATCCATTGTCGAACATGCGCGCACGATTGGTGCCCACTGGCTACCTCTGCAGCGGGAGTCTGGCGTCGATGGTTTCGGCTATCGCCGCATGGAAAACCAGTGGGAGTGCTGGTGCGAGGGGCGAGCCTTCCATTCTTTGCCCATCCCGGCGCTGCGCGGTAGTTATCAGCTCGCTAATGCCGCAGCGGCACTGGCGGCCATTACGCAGCTCAATGCACGCCTGCCGGTCAGCATGGGGGCGGTGCGTCGTGGCCTGCTGGAAGTGGAGTTGCCGGGACGGTTTCAGGTGTTGCCGGGGCGTCCGGCGGTGGTGCTCGATGTCGGGCATAATCCACATGCCGCGCGGGCCTTGGTGCAGAACCTGTCGCAGATGGGCTATTTCGAGCGCACCTTTGCCATTTGCGGCATGATGCAGGACAAGGATCAGCTGGCGGTGCTGCAGGCGATGCAGCCGCAAGTGGATCACTGGCTGTTTTGTGATCTGCCGCCGCCACGTGGTGCCAAAGCGGAAACCTTGCAGGCGCTGGCGAGTCAGAGTTCAGGCAAGGCCAGTGTATTTACCTCGCCGGAAGCCGCATGGCAGTTTGCCCAGCGAGAAGCGGGGGAGCGGGACCGGATTGTGGTGTTTGGTTCCTTTGTGACGGTAGGTGCGGTATTGCAGGCGCGGGATAAGGCGGCGGTGCATTGAGCGTGGACGCGGACAAGCCCGAGGAGCCGCCCTCCGCACGGCAGCGATGGCAGGCGCGAACGACCCAGCGCAAGCGCTGGGGGCATGTGCTCTACGGCATAGCCTTGCTGGCTGTGTTACTGATTACGCTGTTTCCGGTTCACCGGCCCAGGAAGCCGCAGGCAACGGCCACCCCGGTGCAACAGGCTGCATCCCTGCCGGCCAGCGAAGCATCAGGCCGCTAGGTCATGAACGACTGCCAAGGGCAGGCACAAGAATAGGGCGTTACACCATATGCTGCAGGGTGTGACGACGGAAAATTGACTCACCATCGGCCCGCAAGGGCTGATGGTACTGCCAGAGCGGCGCGGGGCAATCATGGGCGCTTGGGTAGTGATAAACAAGGATGGCTGACAAGGTGTCGCGGATTCAGAGTCTGAGTGATGAGCAGCAACAACTGAAGCGTCGTGCGCGCCGCCGTCTGGTCGGTGCCCTGGCGCTGGTCCTGCTGATGGTGATTTTCCTGCCGATGGTGCTGGATCAGAAACCGCGCGCGGTGGAGCAGGATATCCCGATCGACATCCCCGAGCCGGATGGTTCTACACCGCCACTGAAACCCGGCACCGCTTCCGCAGCGGATACGCCTCAGCCCCCCGCTGTGGTGACGCCGCTGCCGACGGATACGCCTGCCTCCGTGACCAAGCCTGTGACGGCCACCACCAAGCCAGAGGCGACGACGCACAAGCCCGTCACCAAGCCGGAAAAGCCGGCTGAGGGCACCAAGCCTGCCGCGGATACCACCAAGCCCACCAAGCCTGCTGCAACCAAGCCTGCGGAGGATGATCCTCTCAATGCTTTGGTGAGTGCACGCGAGCAGCAAGCCAGTAGTGAGCGCCCGGCGGCAGGGGGCAAGTGGTCGGTACAGTTTGCCGCGTTGAACGACGCCAACAAGGCCAAGGCATTGTTGAAAACCTTGTCTGGACATGGTTTCAAGGCGTATGTGGTGACCCTTCACACCCCGAACGGTGAGGTCAGCAAGGTGCGGGCCGGTCCGTTCAGCAGCAAGGATGAAGCCGATCAGGCCCGACAGAAGGCCGAGGCCGCCGGCTTGCAAGCCATTGTGGTGACCGGCAAGTGATGTCGGCTGTTGCCCAACGCCGGGAGGCGTCTGTTTGACCAGCTTTGACTACATGCTGCTGGCCGTCGTGGGGGCCTCGGTAGTGCTGGCGGTCATGCGCGGCCTGGTGCGCGAACTGCTGGCCCTGCTGACCTGGCTGGTGGCTTACGCCCTGGCGCAGACCTTTTATATGGACTTGATTCCCTATTTGCCGGCAGACATACCGAATCTGGCCTTGAAAATGCTGGTGGCCTTCGCCATCCTGATGATGGCTGGCTGGTTGCTGATGAGTTTGCTCAGCATTACCTTGCACGAGCTGATCAAAGGCAGTGGCCTGCAACCGCTGGACCGGGTGCTGGGCGGCGTGTTTGGCTTGCTGCGCGGCATGCTGGTGGCGCTGGTGATGGTGATGCTGGGCGGGCTGACCCGCTTGCCGCAGAGCGATTTCTGGCGTAATGCCGCTTTCAGTGCGCCGATGGAGGCACTGGTCGTACAGAGCAAACCCTGGCTGCCGGAAGGCCTGGCCAAGAGCATCCGTTTTGACCCCGCGCCGGAAGGCGAGGGGATGAGCAGCCCGTAATCATTGCCGTTGCGGGTACCCCCCTGACAGAAAGAGGCAAGTCGTTATGTGTGGTATTTTGGGCACCGTTGGCCAGCAACCGGTCAACCAGTTGTTGTACGACGGTCTGCTGGTCCTTCAGCACCGTGGGCAGGATGCCGCAGGCATCGTGACTGCCAATGGCAACTCCTTCCACATGCACAAGGGCAATGGCCTGGTGCGTGATGTGTTCCGCACTCGTAATATGCGCTCGCTGATGGGCCATGCCGGGATTGCCCATGTGCGCTATCCGACAGCGGGCTCCTCCTCGGTAGCAGAGTCGCAGCCGTTCTATGTCAACTCGCCGTTTGGTGTGGTACTGGCACACAACGGCAATCTGACCAATGCGGAACAGCTGAAACAGGAAATGTTCCAGCTCGACCTGCGGCATATCAACACCCACTCGGATTCCGAAGTGTTGCTCAATGTGCTGGCACATGAGCTGCAAAAGCAGAGCAAGGGTACACGGCTGGATGCAGATGGCGTGTTTGCTGCCATTTCTGCTGTGCATCGCCGCTGTCGTGGTGCTTATGCGGTAGTCGCCATGATTGCGGGTCACGGGCTGGTGGCTTTCCGCGATCCTTACGGCATTCGCCCGCTGGTATATGGTGAGGCCGATACAGCGCTGGGCAAGGAATATCTGGTGGCGTCCGAGTCGGTGGCGCTGGATTCGCTCGGTTTTCACATGGTGCGGGATGTGGCGCCGGGTGAAGCACTGTATATCGAGTTTGATGGCACCTTCCACAACCGCCAGTGTGCCGAGAACCCCAGCCTCAACACCTGCATCTTTGAATTTGTGTACCTGGCGCGACCGGATTCGGTGATCGACGGCGCATCGGTGCATGAAACCCGCCTCAACATGGGCAGCGGGCTGGCCGACAAGGTACGACATGAGCTGAACGGCGAGCAGATTGACGTGGTGATCCCGATTCCGGATTCCAGTCGCCCCAGTGCGCTGCAGCTGGCCAACAAGCTGAACCTGCCGTACCGTGATGGCTTCATCAAGAACCGTTATATTGGTCGCACCTTCATCATGCCGGGCCAGGCCATGCGCAAGAAGTCGGTACGGCAGAAGCTGAACGCCATCGGCATGGAGTTCAAGGGCAAGAACGTGTTGCTGGTGGATGACTCCATCGTGCGCGGCACCACCAGCCGTGAAATCGTACAGATGGCGCGCGATGCCGGGGCGACCAAGGTATTCTTCGCCTCGGCTGCGCCGCCGGTGCGCTTCCCCTACGTCTACGGTATTGACATGCCCAGCCGCAGCGAGCTGCTGGCCAATGGTCGTAGCCATGAGCAGATTGCCGCTGAAATCGGTGCTGATGCGGTGATCTACCAGGACCTCGATACACTGAAAGCCGCAGTACGGGCGGCCAATCCGGCCAATACCTCGTTCGATGCCTCCTGCTTTGATGGTTGCTATACCACGGGCGACATCACCGAAGCCTATCTGGCCGGTATCGAGAATCGCCATAGTGATGGCTCGGCGGATGCGGCGGATGATGGCCAGACACGTAATCTGGACCTGAATCTGGGCGTGGCCGAGCAAGCCTTGCGTTACGGAGAGTAAACACATGCAGCAGCAGGGAGCCGGTACACCGGACTGGGATGATGAGACGCTGGCCATCCGCGCCGGCACGGAACGCTCACCCTTTGGCGAGCACAGCGAGGCGATGTATCCCACCTCGAGCTATGTGTTCACTTCCGCTGCTGAAGCGGCTGCCCGCTTTGCCGAGGTGGAGCCGGGCTATACCTACTCGCGCTTCACCAATCCCTCTGTCACCATGTTTGAAAACCGGCTGGCGGCGCTGGAAGGGGCGGAACGCTGTGTGGCCACCGCCAGCGGCATGTCGGCCATCAATGCGCTGTGCATGGCCTTGCTGAAGCAGGGTGACCACATCGTCGCTTCGCAAAGCCTGTTTGGCTCTACCATTGGCCTGTTCAACAACATCCTCTCCCGCTTCGGCATCAGCGTCAGCTATGTGCCGCTGTCGGAGACCGTTGCCTGGCGAGAGGCGGTGCAGCCGAATACCCGCCTGTTCTTTATGGAAACACCGTCCAACCCGCTGACCGAAGTGGGCGACATCCGCGCCGTGGCGGAGATTGCGCACCAGGCGGGTGCACTGCTGGCGGTCGACAACTGTTTTGCGACCCCGATCCTGCAGAAGCCTTTGCAGATGGGGGCGGATCTGGTGGTGCATTCGGCCACCAAATATCTGGATGGACAGGGTCGCGTGCTGGGTGGCGCGGTGCTGGGCAAGGCGGACCTGATGCAGCAAGTATTCCTCTACCTGCGCACCGCCGGGCCGACGCTGTCTGCCTTCAATGCCTGGGTGCTGTTGAAGGCACTGGAAACCTTGCCGCTGCGCATGGAGCGGCACTGCCGCAACGCTGCAGAGCTGGCCGCCTGGCTGCAAACCCAGCCGACGGTCAAGCGGGTGTATTACCCCGGTTTGCCTGACCACCCGCAGCATGAGCTGGCCAGCGCGCAACTGGCACTGCCGGGTGGCATGCTGTCCTTTGAAGTGGTGGGCGGGCGTGAGGCCGCATGGCAGGTGATTGATGCCTGCCAGCTGATTTCCATCACCGGCAATTTGGGGGATTCGCGCAGCACCATCACCCATCCGGCTACCACCACCCACTTCCGCATCAGCCCGGAGGCCCGTGAGCTGGCAGGCATCGGTGAGGGGCTGCTGCGGGTGTCGGTCGGGCTGGAGTCGGTGCAGGACCTGCAAGCGGACCTGGCACGGGGGCTGGTCCGTCTGGCGTAAGGCGCGCTGGACGCGCCGGGGTGCGTCTGTCCGCGAGGGCGCTTCTCCGGTACAATGCGGGGTTATGCTTGGAGAGGTGCCGCGATGCGCTATGTGTTCCTGCTGCTGAAAATCACCCTGTTCATCCTGCTGCTGGCATTTGCCATGAAAAACGGCCAAACGGTCAGTCTGAACCTGTTTCAGGGTCATGCCTGGCAGACGCCGCTGGTGGTGCTGCTGCTGGTGTTCTTTGCCGTGGGCACCCTGTTTGGCCTGCTGGCCAGCATGGTGTTCGTGATGCGCGTGCGTCGTGAGTTGCTCTCCCTCAAACGGGAGTTGCGCAACCGCAATGCTGCTGCCAGCCCGCTGACCCAACCGGCATCCGACGCCGTTCTCTGATCTGACGGATCCACTGTGGAATTTGATTACCTCTGGTTGTTGCTGCTGCCGGTGTTCTTTGGGCTGGGCTGGCTGGCGGCCCGTATCGACATTCGGCAATTGCTGCGTGATTCACGGGCGGTGCCCAAGGCCTATTTTGAAGGGCTGAATTTCCTGCTCAACGAGCAGCCGGACCGGGCATTGGGCGCGCTGGTCAGCGTGGCGCATCACCATCCGGACGCGGTGGAGCTGCAGTTTGCCTTGGGGAGCCTGTTCCGCAAACGGGGCGAGCTTGACCGTGCCATCAAGCTGCATCAATCCATTCTGCAACGTCCCGATCTGAGCCCCGATGTCCGTTCACAAGCCCTGCAGGCGCTGGGTGAGGATTACCAGCGGGCAGGCCTGCTGGACCGGGCAGAAGACAGTTACCGTCAGTTGCTGGATAACGGCCAGGCCACCGAGGCCCGCATGGCGCTGCTGAACATCTATCAGCAGGAGCGGGAGTGGCAAAAGGCCATCGACATGGCCAGCCAGCTGCCGGATGCTGCGCATGCCCATCAGCATGAGGTGGCGCAGTTCTATTGTGAGCTGGCTCAGCGAGCGATGAGTGCCTCGCAGTGGGAAGTGGCGGGCCAATATCTGCAATCCGCACTGGACGTGCACCGTAAATGCGTACGTGCCACCCTGCTGCAAGGTGATCTGGCCTTGATGCAAGGGCAGGCCGATACCGCGCGGCAAGCGTGGCTGCGCATCGAGCAGCAGAACCCGGACTACCTGCACATGGTGGCCGAAAAGGTGCTGCGCATCTATCAGGATGAGGGACGGCAGGAAGAAGGGCTGACGCTGTTGCGTGGCCTGTATCAGCGCTACCCGAGCCTGGACTTGCTGGAGCCCCTCAATCTGGCGCTGCAACAGGCCGGAAAACTGCAGGACAGTTACGAGCTGCTGTGCGATGAAGTGCGCCGTCAGCCCTCGCTGCTCGGTCTGGATCGGTTGCTGCAGGTGCAGTTGCTGGTGGCGCCACCGGAGCGCCGTGCTGACCTCGAACAGGTGCGTAATCTGGTCCACCAGCATGCCGACAAGCACAATATGCACAGCTGCCGCCATTGCGGCTTCCGTGCCCGCCAGTATTTCTGGCATTGCCCGGGCTGCGCCGAGTGGGAAAGCTATAGTGCCCTGCGTGGGCAAGCCAGTTTGCCGTAGAGGATGGCCCTGATGACCTTGCTTCATTCACCCCGCATCGTGGTGGCGCTTGATTATGCCGATGCCGCCTCCGCCCTGGCCTTGGCCCGACAACTGGACCCCAAGGCCTGCCGCTTGAAAGTGGGCAAAGAGTTGTTCACCCGTGCCGGTCCGGCGATCGTGGAGCAGCTACAGGCGCTGGGGTTCAGCCTGTTTCTTGACCTCAAGTTTCATGACATCCCGAATACCGTGGCGCAAGCGGTACGAGCGGCCGCAGAGCTGGGGGTGTGGATGGTCAATGTCCATGCCTCGGGTGGTCGCCGCATGATGGAAACCACGCGCGAGCGGGTTGAGGGCTTGTCACATCGCCCGCTGTTGATCGCTGTCACCGTACTGACCAGCATGCAGCAGGACGAGCTGGCCGAGCTGGGTGTACAGGGCACGCTGGAGCAGCATGTGCTGCGGCTGGCTGCGCTGACCCGCAGCAGCGGCTTTGATGGGGTGGTCAGTTCTGCGCAGGAAGTGCAGCCGATCAAGCAAGCGTGCGGTGCCGGATTCCTGACTGTCACCCCGGGGATTCGACCGGCCAGCGCGGCAGCGGACGATCAGGCGCGCATCCTGACTCCGGCTGAGGCCATCGCCATTGGCAGTGACTATCTGGTGGTGGGGCGGCCCATTACCCGAGCAGAAGATCCGTTGGCGGCCTTGCACGCCATCCGGCAGGAGATTGGAGAAGTGGTTTGAAGATTACCGTAGTCGGTTCCGGTTACGTCGGGCTGGTCAGTGGCGCTTGTCTGGCCGATGTGGGCAATATGGTGCTGTGTCTGGATGTGGATGCCCGCAAGGTCGCCCGCCTGCAGCAGGGCGAAGTGCCGATCCATGAGCCGGGGCTGGATGAAGTGATCCGCCGCAATGTGGCGGCAGGCCGCCTGTCGTTTACCACTGATGCCGCTGAGGCCGCGGCCTTTGGTACGGTACAGTTCATCGCGGTGGGGACGCCGCCGGGTGAAGATGGCTCGGCGGATCTGCAGTATGTGCTGGCTGCGGCCCGGCAGTTGGCGCGCCACATGACGGAATACCGTGTGATCGTGGACAAGTCCACAGTGCCGGTGGGTACCGCTGATCAGGTGCGGCAGGCGGTACAGCAGGAGCTGCAGGCGCGGGGGGTGGATATCCCGTTCAGCGTGGTATCCAATCCGGAGTTCCTGAAGGAAGGGGCGGCCATTGAAGATTTCATGCGTCCGGACCGTATCGTGGTCGGGTGTGAGGATGAGACGGCACGCAAACTGATGCGTGAGCTGTATGCGCCGTTCCAGCGTAACCATGATCGCATGGTGTGGATGGACGTACGCTCTGCCGAGCTGACCAAGTATGCAGCGAATGCCATGCTGGCAACGCGGATTTCCTTCATGAACGAACTGGCCAATCTGGCCGAACGCCTGGGCGCGGACATTGAGCTGGTCCGGCAAGGCATTGGCTCCGACCCGCGCATTGGCTATCATTTTCTCTATCCGGGCATTGGTTATGGTGGCTCCTGCTTCCCCAAGGACGTGCAGGCCCTGCAGCGCACAGCGCAGGCTTCTGGCGTCGAACTGGCGGTGCTGGCAGCGGTAGAGCATGCCAATGAGCAGCAGAAGCAGCGGCTGGTGGATAAGGTGGTGCAACGTTTTGGCGAGGACCTTGCCGGGCGGCATTTTGCCCTGTGGGGACTGGCATTCAAGCCCAATACCGACGACATGCGTGAAGCGCCCAGCCTCACTATCTTGCATGGTCTGTTGCAACGCGGTGCGACGGTGGCGGTGTTTGACCCGATTGCCATGGAGACCGGACGGGTGGCGATGCAGGCTGCCGGTATCGCGCTGGATCGCGTGCAGTTTGCTGAATCGGCCAATGCAGCAGTGGCGCAAGCCGATGCGTTGTTGATTGCGACCGAGTGGAAGCCGTTCCGTAGCCCGGATTTCGAGTGGTTAAAGCAAGCGCTGAAAACGCCGGTCATCTTTGACGGGCGGAACCTGTACGACCCGGCACTGGTACGCGCCCAAGGCTTTGAATATCTGGCCATGGGTCGTTAAGCCGCTGGTGATGCACAACAAAAAAGCCCCTTGCGTGCAAGGGGCTTTTTTGTTGCGTGCGGTCTGAGAATCAGGCGCGGCGCTTGAATTCACCGGTGCGGGAATCGATTTCGATCTTTTCACCGATTTCGATGAAGGCAGCCACTTGCAGCTCGAAGCCGCTGGCCAGACGCGCAGCCTTCATCACCTTGCCGGAGGTGTCGCCACGGGCGACCGGCTCGGTGTAAGCCACTTCGCGCACGATGGTGGTCGGCAGTTCAACCGAAATGGCCTTGCCATCGTAGAACACCACTTCGCACTGGTCTTCCATGCCGTCTTCCAGGAAGTTCAGCACGTCACCCAGGTTGTCCTTTTCCACTTCGTACTGGTTGTACTCGGCGTCCATGAACACATACATCGGGTCGGCAAAGTAGGAGTAGGTGCATTCACGCTTTTCCAGCACCACCACGTCGAATTTTTCATCGGCCTTGTAAACGGCTTCCGAAGCAGCGCCGGTCAGCAGGTTCTTCATCTTCATCTTCACGACCGAGGCGTTACGGCCGGACTTGGAGAATTCGGTTTTTTGCACGACCATCGGGTCGCTGCCAACCATGAACACGTTGCCAGAGCGGAGTTCCTGAGCGGTTTTCATCGTTACGTCCTGTACAGTTTGACCAAGGCGCAATCCGGAAAACGCTGCGCCAAAACAGCTTATTCTAACGTGTTTTGGCCCATTCGACCAGATTGTCTGCCAGCGAGGGCTGCTGCGCCTGTTGCTGCTGCCATTGGCGGGCGTGTTGCTGCCAGCGGGGCCATTGCGCCATGAGGGCGGACCAGCTGTCCGCCAGTGGACCCAAGCCGTTCCATGCATGCCACAGCTGGCGTAGCGGAGTGGCCAGTGTCTTGTCCGCAGAGCTCAGATAGCCATCGAGGAAGGCCTCCAGCTTGGGCACATGGGCGTCCTCCGCCTGAGGGTAGATGTGCCACACCATGGCTTGTGCGGCCCATTGGGCCCGCACGAAGGAATCTTCGCCGCGAACAAAGTTCAGGTCACAGCAGGCCAGCTGTTGATCGTAGTGGCGGGGTGACAGAAAGGGCAGGGCGTGTACGGTCAACGCACCCCGGCTGCCGCTGCGGCCAACAGGCAGCTCGGACCACTGCAAGGCTTTCAGCAGATCAGGGACGACCCGACCCGGCGGCATCAGGCAATGAATGGGCACCGGACTGTGCTGCCAGGCCTGCAGCAACTCGGTCAGGCAGGGGTTCTCGTAGGCAAACAGTGAGACACACAAGGCTGCTTCCGGAATCGCCAGCCCCAATGACTGCCAGAACAGCGTACGCTGCTGGCGATCTGCTGTCACTTGGGCCAGTAGCCCATCTTCGCGTAACAGGCCGCCGGTACCCGGTACAAAGCCAGGGAAGAAAAAATATTTGCGGAGGGGCAGACGAGGGTGGGGCGAGGGCAGCAGGTGACAGCCCGGCACCCAGTCCTCCGCACTCAGGTACTCCAGATTCAGCCATAGTGGCTTCATGGCTTGCCGGGCCATGGCCGTGAGAAAGGCCTCCGGCGGGTTGCAGGCGAAGGCTTCGATGACCACCTCGCCGGGCTGGATGTGTTCGAGGGACATGTCCGGCAGCCAGTGCACGATCTCAATGCCCTCAACCCATTGCTGTGCTTGTGTCGGGTCCACGCTCGGGCAGAGCTGGCGGAACACGGTCAGATCATCCACCCACAGCCGTACGGGTAGCTGATACTCGTGCTGCAGCTGACGCGCCAGTCGCCAGCAGACACCAATGTCACCAAAGTTGTCGATGACGGCGCAGAACAGGTCCCAGTGTCGGGGTAGGGTCATGCATGCTCCAGAATGCAAACAGGCCATGCGAGGCATGGCCTGTGGTAACGCTGTTGTTCCGTTCAGCCTTGGGTGCTGGTCCCGCTGTTCTTGACCACTTGCATGGCGCTGCTGACCAGGCTGCTGACATCCGACAGATTGCTCGGCACGATCAGGGTGTTGCCGGTCTTGGCCAGCTTGGCAAACGCCTCGACATATTGTTCGGCCACTTTCAGGTTGACGGCTTCCAGCCCGCCCGGCTGCTTGATGGTTTGCGCCACCATATGAATAGCCTCGGCGGTCGCACGCGCCACCAGCCGAATGGCTTCAGATTCGCCTTGCGCCTTGTTGATGGCGGCCTGCTTTTCCCCTTCCGACTGGTTGATCGCCGCCTGCATGTCGCCCTCTGAGCGCTGGATGGCGGCTTCACGTTCACCCGTGGCGATATTGACCTGCTCCTGCTTGCGGCCTTCGGAGGCAGCAATCAGCGCACGCTTTTCGCGCTCGGCGGTGATCTGCGCCTGCATGGCGTGCAGGATGTCCTTGGGCGGCGTCAAATCCTTGATTTCATAACGCAGCACCTTCACCCCCCAGTTGACGGCCGCCTCATCCAGCGCCATCACCACGGTGTGGTTGATCTCGTCGCGTTCCTCAAAGGTCTTGTCCAGTTCCATTTTGCCCACCACCGAGCGCAAGGTGGTCTGCGCCAGTTGGGTAATGGCCAGGATGTAATCACTGGTGCCGTAGGAGGCCAGCTTGGGGTCAGTAACCTGAAAATACAGAATGCCATCCACCTGCAGCTGGGTATTGTCCTTGGTAATGCAAATCTGGCTGGGGACATCCAGCGGAATTTCTTTCAGGCTATGCTTGTAGGCCACCCGGTCAATCATCGGCAACACCACGTTGAGGCCAGGTTCCAGCACCGCGCGAAAGCGGCCCAGCCGCTCCACGATCAGCGCGCTTTGCTGTGGCACCACGCGGATCGACATGAATACCAGAATGACGGCGACCACCAACAGGATCAGGGCAACGTTCTGCATATACAACTCCAGCAGGTTCGACAGGGAAGACACGATGATCTCCTCGGATGAGAATCAGGCTTGCTGCACCGGCTGATCGCTGATGATCAGCACATTTTGACGCATGGCATGAATATACAGCGGCATCCCTTCGGCGGCCGGCGCATTCAGCCACTCGGCCTGCCACACCGTACCCCGGTAGCGAACTTGCAAACGGTCTTGTGGGCTTGAGATGCGCTCCACCTGTTGACCAATGTCCAGACTGGGCGAGGCGGCTGCCAGACCGGTATCGGCTTTGCGTCGCTGCCACAACAGCAGCACCCCCAGCAGGCTGCCGATGCTGGCCGCCAGCAGCTGGATGACCGGGCCTTGACCGAGCCAGGCCGCAGCCGCAGCCAGCAGCGTGCCAACACCGATGATCAGCAGATAGAACGTGCCAGTCAGCAATTCCAGACCGACCAGCACCAGTCCGCAAATCAGCCAGAAGCTCACAGGGGAGAAATGCATGTGGGGTCCTTGAATTGAAAACACTGCACGGTGTACCGGCGCTATGCTATGCCACCCCCGTCGCTTTGCCAAGCGCTGGTACTTTCTGGCTTGGGGCGCTATGCTGGGAGAATACACAAACACACAACAGGAGCACCGCATGCAAGTGATGACCGAATGGTTTGGCCCCCTGGATGTGGACCCGGAAACCGTGCTGACCTTTCCTGCCGGGCTGCCGGGGCTGGAGCAGTGTACCCGCTTCAAGCTGCTGTATGACGAAGGCAGTGCCCAGCCACAGGTGCGCTGGCTGCAATCGCTGGACCAGCCCGAGATCACCTTCAGCGTGGTCGATCCCTCTCTGTTCGGGGTGAGCTATGAGCTGACCTTGACGGATGAAGAATGCGTCTTGCTGGATTGCCAGCAAGCCGAGCAGATTACCATTCTCATGTTGCTGGGCCGGAATCCGGAAACGCGAGCGGTAGAGCCGAAAGTCAAATACCCGATCTTGCTCAATCTGGAGAAGCGGCGCGGCTATCAAAAACCGGCAACACGTTGTGAACTGGTGTTCAAAAATATTTGAAGCGCCATTTGGCGGATGTTGGCTGCTTTTTGACGAAGTTACATGAGCGCTGGTGCAAACAGTCTGGATTGATGGTTTGGTGAATTGACCCGGACGGTAGTATGATAGGCGCCGTTTTTCCAGTGGAATCCGAACCGGATGAAAACCACCTTTCTTGAGTTCGAGCAACCAATTGCCGAACTGGAAGCCAAAATTGAAGAGCTGCGCTATGTGCAGGATGATTCTGCCGTAGACATCTCGGAAGAGATCGAGCGGCTGCAGAAGAAAAGTCAGGAATTGACCAAGAGCATCTACAGCAAGCTGACGGCAGTGCAGATTTCGCAGGTGGCACGCCATCCGCAGCGCCCGCAGTTGCTGGACTATGTGGCGGGCCTGTTTACCGACTTTCAGGAACTGCATGGCGACCGTGCGTTTGCCGATGACAAGGCGATTGTTGGTGGCATGGCGCGCTTCAATGGTCAGACGGTGATGGTGATTGGTCACCAGAAGGGGCGCGACTCGAAAGAGAAGGTGTTGCGTAACTTCGGCATGCCGAAACCGGAAGGCTATCGCAAGGCGCTGCGGCTGATGAAGCTGGCCGAGAAATTTGGCATCCCGGTGCTGACCTTTGTTGATACCATGGGTGCTTATCCCGGGATCGGCGCGGAAGAGCGTGGCCAGTCTGAGGCGATTGGCCGCAATCTGTTTGAAATGGCCCGTCTGCGCGTGCCGGTGGTCTGCACGGTGATTGGTGAGGGTGGTTCCGGTGGCGCATTGGCCATTGCGGTGGGGGATGTCACCCTGATGCTGCAATATGCCACCTATTCGGTGATTTCGCCGGAAGGGTGTGCATCCATTCTGTGGAAAACCGCCGAGCGTGCGCCGGATGCTGCTGAGGCGCTGGGTATTACCGCCAGCCGTCTGAAGACCCTGGGCCTGATCGACAAGGTGGTCAATGAACCTGTTGGTGGTGCACACCGTGACCCGCGCGCCATGACCGCTTCGCTGAAGAAAGCCTTGCAGGAAGCACTGAAAGGCTTGCAGACCCTGCCGGTGGATACCCTGCTGGATCAGCGTTACGATCGGCTGATGGCTTACGGCAAGTTCAAGGAAGAGGCCGCCTGATCGTGAGGCTGCCCCGGCTGGATCAAACGGCGTCGCAAGACGCCGTTTTGTTTTGGAGGCCTGCATATGCAAGCAAGTCCCTATCACGCGCTGGATGAAGCGTTATCCCATCTGGCGGAGCCGCCACGCCAGCTGTGGGTGGCTTTGTCGGGCGGACTGGACTCGGTGTGCCTGCTGCATGCCGCACAGCATTGGGCCAATGCGCATGCCGTACCGCTGGCCGCCTGTCATGTCCACCATGGTCTGCAGGCCGTGGCAGAGGAGTGGGTGGTGTTCTGTGAGCGGCTGTGTAGCCGCTGGCAGATTCCCCTGACCGTGCAGCGTTGTCAGGTGGTGCGGAAAGGAGGAGAGAGTCTGGAGGCGGTGGCGCGGCGTCATCGCTATCAGGCCTTGTACCAGACTGCTGAGGACGTGCTGCTGTTGGCCCAGCATCAGGATGACCAGATGGAAACCCTGTTCATGCAGCTGCTGCGCGGGGCGGGGCCTGAGGGTCTGCAAGGCATGGCCAGCGAGCAGGCGGTGGGTACGTTGCGTCAATTGCGTCCCTGGCTGGCACTGCCGCGTCAAACGCTGGAGACGTATGCTCAGCAGCATCAGCTGCCATGGGTGGAGGACCCGAGCAATCAGGATACCCGCTTTGACCGCAATTTCTGGCGGCAGCAGCTGCTGCCGCAACTGGCTCAGCGCTATCCCGCCTACCGGCAGACCTTGACCCGCAGCCAATGGGTACAACAGGATGCGGCGGCCTGCCTTGCCGAGCTGGCTGAGCAGGACAGGGTAACGGTGGCTGAGGGCGAGGGTCTGTCGGTTGCCGCCTTGCTGACCTTGCCCGCACACCGGCAGCGTAACCTGCTGCGCCATCAGCTGTGTGTGCGGCATCAGCAGCGCCCGCCTTCCTGGCGCTGGCTGGAGGCGCTGCGTGAAGCCTTGCAGGCGGTGCGGCCAGATGCCCTCTTGCAAGTCTCGCTGCCAGGCGCGGCGGGCAGCGTGCGGGTGTATCGCGGTGTGCTGTACTGGGTGGCCGACTTTACCCCGCCGTGTGAAGCGTACGACTGGGTGGTGCAGTACGGTGACACCGCCTTGCCCGGCTGGGGAGGCCGGGTGCAGGTGCGCGCCACCGAGCAGGGTGGCTGGCCAGTGGCCTGGCTGGGGCAGACCCTGCGCATTGCACCGAGGCAGGGTGGGGAAGTGCTGAAGCGGCACGCCAAACAGCCTCGCCAGACCTTGGTCAAGCTATGGCAGGCGGCAGGAGTGCCGCCCTGGCAGCGGGAGCGGACGCCGCTGTTTCATGCGGAAGGTCACTTGGTGTGGGTGCCGGGACTCGGCCATGATCACACGCTGCAGGGGGCGGCTGATATGCCTGGCCTGGAGGTGGTGTGGCGGCCAGACTGAGGCTACTGGTCTGGCCGGATTTACTCGCCCCCGCCCACCACGATAGGCTGTACACCCAGCGCGCGTAGCTGGGCGACAGCCGCCTTGGCGCTGGCTTTGTCCTTGAAGGGGCCCAGTACCACCCGGCTTTCCAGATGGGCCGCCACCCCGTTTTCCTGCAAGCGTCGCAACAAGGCCGTGGCGTTGTCCGGGTGGCTGAACAGCCCCAGCTGCACCTGATATTGGCCCTCGGCGGCTCCGGTCACTTTGACGGGGAGCGGGAGGGCTTGAGGGGTGGGTGGGGCGGCAGGTGGGGTTGCCGGTTGGGCGGGGCTGACAGAGGGGGCTGCCTGCGGCTTCACTGTAGCCTTGGGCTGGCTGGTTGGAGCGGTTGCCGTGCCGGGAGCCTGGCTTGGCTTGGGCGGTGTTGCCACGGGTGCCGCTTGTGGTTTGACGGGCGGTGCCGTTGTTGTCGCTGGCGCGGTGGCAACCGGTGGCAGGCCGGTATGGTTGAGGACAACCGGCGGTTGCGGTTTGGGGGCAACGGACGCCGCTACCGGTGCACTGGCAGTCTGCGCTTGACTGGCCGCCGACACGGGTTCGCTGGCGGCGGAGGCGGGCAGGGTGGTGCTGGCTGCGGGGGCTGGCTGGCTGGCCACCGGCGCTTCCACCGCCAGCGAGGCGACGGTTGGCGCGGAGGCCAGTAACTCACGCCGCTGGCTTTCTTTCAGCCGGGACAGGGCATTGAGCACAACAATGGCGACCAGAATCAGGGCAATGCCGATCAACAGGCGCCGTATGGCTTGCTGACGTACCTCGGTGCTGGGGGCGTTCATGCAGGGTGTGCTCCTGAGCGGACGGGGGAAGAGGGTAGCGAGGCTGCCCGGCTGGCTGCGCCAAACCAGTAGCCCTGGGCAATATCGCAGCCATGTTCATTCAGAAAGGCCAGTTGCTGCTGGTTTTCCACGCCTTCTGCAATCACGGTCATGCCCAGCAGTTTGCCCAGCTGAATGATGGTGGTGGCAATGGCGCGGTCACTGCTGGAATCCGCCAGACCCGTGATGAAGGCCCGGTCGATTTTCAGCGTCTGGATCGGAAACAGCTTGAGGTTGGCCAGTGATGAGTAGCCGGTGCCAAAATCGTCAATTGCCAGCCGCACCCCCAGGCGACGCAGGTCAGCCATGATGCGGCGGGCTTCGTCGGGCTGCTGCATGATCATCCCCTCGGTGATCTCCAGCTCCAGGCAGCCCGGATCAATACCGCTGTCCTGTATGGCGGCCTGTACGGTAGGCAGCAGCGAGCCATGGTTGAACTGGCGGGGGGAGAGATTGACCGATAGCCGCAATCCCTGTCTGCCTTCCTGATGCCATTGCTTCAACTGCAGGCAGGATTGCTGCAATAACCAGGCCCCCAGACTGACAATCAGGCCGGTTTCCTCGGCCAGCGGAATGAAGCGGGAGGGCGGAACCTGGCCCAGTTCCGGGTGCTGCCAGCGCAGCAGCGCTTCGACGCCGACCATGTGCTGATCCTGCAGGCGCACCTGGGGCTGATAGTGCAGCTCCAGCTGCTCATGAGCCATGGCCTGACGCAGGCTATGCTCAATCATCAGAAACTCGAAGGCGCGGGTATTCATCTCCGGTGCAAAGAACTGGTAGGTGTTCTTGCCCGCCTCTTTGGCACGATACATGGCGAGGTCTGCATTTTTGAGCAGGGTATGACCGTCCGAGCCATCATGCGGAAACAGGCTGATGCCGATGCTGCAGCCCAGATAGAACTCCCGCCCGAGGATGCTGAACGGCTGGGCCATGGCCTGCAGGAAGCGCTCGGCCCATTGCGCGGCAACCGGGATCTCGTGACAGCGCTCCAGCAGTACCACGAACTCATCCCCGCCAATACGGGCGAGCAAGGCTTGCTGGCCGATGACTTCTGCCAGGCGATGGGTGGCGGCCTGCAGCAATTGGTCGCCCGCATCATGGCCCAGACTGTCGTTCACGATCTTGAAGCGGTCCAGGTCAATAAAGAACAGCGCGAGGGATTCTTCATGCAGACGGGCCGCCTGCATCGCATGCTGTAGCGTCTCATGCAGCAGCGTGCGGTTGGGTAGTCCGGTCAGCGGGTCGTGGTTGGCCAGATAGTGCAGGCGAGTTTCCGCCTCCTTGCGGGCGGTGATGTCGGAAAATACCGCAACATGATGGCTGAGCTGACCATGTTCATCATGTACCGCACTGATGCTGAGCCACACCGGGTAAGTATGGCCCTGCCGGTGTTTGTCCTGGATGTCACCTTGCCAGTAGCCATGCTGCTGCAGTTGCTGCAGGGCATCCTCGCCAAGACCACCGACGGCCCGGTTGCGGCTGAAGATACGCGAACGCTTGCCGATGGCCTGTTGCTCGGTGTAGCCGGTGACACGACTGAAAGCGTCATTGACGGCGGTGATGCGCCCTTCGGCATCCGTGATGACAATGCCCTCGCTGGCATTCTCAAATACTTTGGCGGTCAGGCGCAATTGCTCCAGTGCCCGGTTCTTTTCCGTCATGTCCAGCAGGATACCGATCACGGCTGGCCGACCCCGATGGCTGAAACGTACCGACTGGGCCAGCGCATCCAGTGCATTGCCCTGTTTGTTGTGACAACGGAACTGGGTATATCCTGGCTCGTCGCCCCGCAGGCGGCTTTCAATCACACGCTGCAGACGTCGCCCTTCCTCGGCAGGCAGGAAGGGTAATTGATCCAGTGGAACCAGTAGCTCCGGAGCACTGTAACCCGTCATGCTGATCATTTGCTCGTTCAGGTAAACCAGCTGTCCGTCCTGCACAATGAAGATGCCCAGCAAAGGCAGGTTGGCCAAGGCCTGGAATTTGCTCTCGGTTTCCTTCAGAGCCTGCTCGGCCGCTTTGCGCTCGGTGATGTCGACTGAGCTGCACGCCAGCCCGGCCCAGTGTCCGCTGTCGTCCTGGAACGGGGCCTTGATCGCCAGAAAGGTTCGGGCTTCGCCGTCAATGTGTATGGTTTCTTCTACGGTGAGGCTCTCCCCCCGACTCAGGGCCAGCTGGTCATTATGGCGAATCAGGGCGGCCTCATCCGGCGGAAACAGTGACTCCAGGGTTTTTCCGGCCAGGCCATCCGGCTGACCCAGCAGCCGGTTATAGCTCTCGCTGGCCAGCAGGTAGCGGCTGTTCACGTCCTTGATGTATAGCAGCGCAGGGGCGTGACGAATCAGGTTCTCCAGCAAATCCTGCTGGGACAGACGTACTTTCTCGGATCGCTGGTGGCGTTGCCGCCAGATACGGGCCTGGAGTGACAGCGCGCCACAGCAGCTCAAGGTGACCAAGGCCAGCAAGGCATCCTGAATGCTCTGCTGAGGTTGGCGCATCAAGGCCAGCAGGCTGGCCGCCATGCCAAGGCTGGTGGCGATGAGGATCTGACGCTTGCCACCGCGCCGAATCCCCCACAGTAACCACGGCAAAATCAATAGCAGCAGCAGATATTGTGAGGCGGCTTCTCCCAGTGGGTGCAGCCCGATCACAATGGCCAGCAGCAGGCCCAGACCGATCGGGGCCAAAGCCGGGGCAAGCCGGTGGAGCTTCATGCAGGAAGGTGGGGGCAGGACGCGGGCATACGACATTATAGGCTGGATGAGGGGGGCCGTGCCATGGCAGGCTGACGTGCGGGCCCGGCTCTGATACCCTGTCAGGCTTGAATCTGTGCATCAGGTATTTCGCATGTCCTCTTCCTATCTCTACGGCTTGCACGCGGTCACCGCTGCGCTGCGCCAGTCCCGTCACCGGTTTTTCGAGCTGTACTGCCTGGAAGGGCGGGCGGACCCACGCATGGCCACGGTGTTGGCATTGGCCGAGCAGCAGAATATTCCGCTGCGGCGGGTCAGTCTGGCGCAATTGCAGGACAAGGTGGGCGATGTGCGTCATCAGGGGGTGGTGGCGCGCGTGGAGCGTACTGCGTTGGCCAAGCATCTGGACGATGTGCTGGCAGAGTTGAAGGAGCCGCCGCTGTTGCTGGTGCTGGATGGCGTGCAAGACCCGCACAACCTGGGGGCGTGCCTGCGTACTGCGGACGGCATGGGCGTGCATGCCGTGATTGCGCCCAAGGACCGCGCGGTGGGATTGAATGCGACCGCTGCGAAAGTGGCCTGTGGTGCGGCGGAAACCGTACCGTACCTGACGGTGACCAATCTGGCGCGCACCTTGCGCGAGATCAAGCAGGAAGGCATCTGGCTGGCCGGTACCGCGGGTGAAGCGGATACCGATCTGTTCCAGTTCCATCATGAAGGTGGCTTGGCCTGGGTGCTGGGCAATGAGGGGCAGGGCTTGCGTCGCCTGACGCGTGAGCTGTGCGACGAACTGGTCAGTATTCCGATGTTCGGGCAAGTGGAAAGCTTCAATGTCTCGGTCGCCACCGGCATGGTGCTGGCAGAATCCCGGCGGCAACGGGTGATGGCTGAATCCGTCCGTCCAGGTTGATTGACCGTTCATCCTTGACGCTGCAGACAGGGGGCAGTACCATCCGCTCATTCCTGAAATATGCCAATGGGCAGGCCACTGCATGATCAAACGACTCCTGCTTTCCTCGCTCACCCTGTGTGCCGCAACCTCCAGCCCGCTCGTGCTGGCCGAAGAGCAGTCAGTCCCTGATTCGCAGCCACCTGCCCCGGTTGAAGTCCGTACTTCCCCCCTGACCAGCCGTGCGCCCGTCAACCCGCTGAACGATGTCCTGCAGGATGACCTGTGGGCACGCATTCGTGCGGGTTTCCAGATGACGCCGCTGGACCACCAGATGGTGCGTGATCAGGAAAACTGGATTCTCAAACACCCGGACTATTTGCGCCGGGTGACCGAGCGTGGCAGCCGCTACCTCTACCATATTGTCACCGAGCTGGAAAAGCGTGGCATGCCCACCGAGCTTGCCTTGCTGCCAATCGTGGAGAGCGCGTTTGTGCCGGATGCCTATTCCCGCGCGCATGCCTCTGGTTTGTGGCAATTCATTCCCTCCACCGGCAAGACCTATGGTCTGGAGCAGACTTGGTGGTATGACGGTCGCCGCGATGTGGTGGCAGCCACGGATGCTGCCATCAATTATTTCGATTACCTCTACAGCATGTTTGGTGACTGGAATCTGGTGCTGGCTTCTTACAACTGGGGCGAGGGTTCCGTACAGCGGGCGGTACAGAAGAACCGCCTCAAAGGGCTGGAGACCGATTTCGTCAGCCTGCACATGCCGAACGAAACCCGCTCCTATGTGCCGAAGTTGATGGCACTGAAGAATATTGTCAGCAATCCGGAAGCTTACGGCATCAGCCTGACCCCGATTCCGAATCGTCCCTATTTTGTCACGGTGGCGCCGAATCGTCACATTGACACCGCGCTGGCTGCGCAGCTGGCGGATATGAGTGTGGCGGATTTCGCCAAGCTGAATCCGGCCTATACCCGCCCGGTGGTGGCGAGCAAGGATAATCGCCGCATCCTGCTGCCGGTGGACAAGGCAGACTCGTTCCTCACCCGCCTCTCCAGCTACGACAAGCCCACACTGACCTGGCAGGCGTATGCCTCGCAGCGGGGAGAGAGCCTGAGCGACGTGGCAGACCGCTATGGCATCTCACTGGATGAATTGAAGCGGCTGAACCGCCTGAATACCCGTGCCCGTGTCGCATCGGGCGAGATCCTGCTGGTGCCGCTGAAGGCTTCGGAAGATCACCCGATTCTGGCTGCTGGCGAGGCCAAGGTGGCCGAGCCTGCACCCGTGGTGGTGCGGCGTGGCAGCAAGATCGCCAGCGCGAGCAAGCCTGCCAGCAAGCCTGCTCCAGTGACAGTCGTGGCGACGGCCCCTGCTGAGCCGGTTGTGCCGGAGCGGACCGCAGAGACTCCTGCTGCAGTCAGCCCGGCACCGGTGACGACAGGACTGCAAACCGCATCGTTTACCGTTCAGGCCAATCCACGGCCGGCGCCAGTGGTGGCAGTGGAAACGCCTGCCTCCAGCAGCAAGCCGGAGCCGGTGACATTGAAGCTGGCCGAGACCGTGAGCCAGCCGGAAGGCAAGGCTGCGACAGCGACCCATCACAAAGTAGTCACCGGTGATACCGCGTTCAGCATTGCCCGCCGCTATGGGCTGACGACCCAACAGCTGCTGAGCTACAACCAGCTGAAAAGCCCGGCCTTGCATGCAGGCCAAGTGCTGAACCTGGTGGAGCCGCAGGGAAGCAGCAAGCAGGCCAAGGCTGAACCGGAGAGCCGTCACGGCAAGAAGGGGAGCGAAGAGGCTCGCCCCACGATTTATACCGTGAAAAAGGGTGACACCTTGTACAGCATCGCCCGGCAATACAAGGTGGCGCAGGTGAACCTGAAAAAATGGAATGCCAACCTGCGCCGCTTGCAGCCGGGTGATCAGATCAAACTGGTGCTGTCCAGCAAGGGCTGAGTCGAGGGGCCGGTTGGTTTACCGGCTCAGGGTGTAGCCGCGGCACAGCGCCAGCAGGCTGCGGCGCGCTTCGGCCTGGAAGTCCAGTAGCAGGGCTTGCAGGTCCAGCAACTCCAGCAGGTCGCGCAGCGCTTTGGGCGGGTGTGCATTCTGCCACAAGCCCATCAGCAGGCTATAGATGGCCATCAGCAGGTGATAGCCCTCATCCTTGGGCAAATCTGCCAGATGCTGATCCAGCAAGCGTCCACAGGTCACCAGTTTTTCCGCCAGCATGCGCTTGAAACGAGCGGCAGCGGGTGAGCCAACGTTTTGTTCCAGTACGCTGGAGACGATACAGGCCATCGGCAGGAAGGCCGGGTGTTCCAGTTGATAGGCCAGGATCCACTCAGACAGCTCGTCTGCTGTGATTCGCTGGGTTTGCGCCAAATAGGCTTCCAGCGCTTGTAACTGTGCGGTGAAGTGTTCCTCCACCAGGGTCAGGTAAATTTCCTCACGGGATTCAAAGTAGAGATAGACCGTCCCTTTGGCCAGTTTTGAGGCCAGGGCAATGTCGTCCACCCTGGGTAACAAGTTGCCGCCTTGAAACAATTGCAATGCTGCGTCCAGGATCGAGCGTCGACGTTCATGTTTGGATTCGGCGTCTCGTGCGCGTTTGAAAGGTTTGCTAGCCATAGTGCCCCATTTTTAATGCCTGATCGTATCGGGTGATTCATTTTTTTGTGCTTTTCTTCGTTTTAGCAGCAGTCCGGGTATTTGGCAGCAGCCGTTCGGCGGTTGCGACAATTGTTTGCAAAGATCGGGTCTTGATTGACGTTTACGTAAACGTAATTTATAGTGAATCGAACTTTTCAAACAGGTGCAGTCATGAGTCATGCCGACCTCGCCTCTGCCAACAAGCGCAGTTACACCATCACCGATCTGGCACGTGAATTTGACGTCACTACCCGAGCCATCCGCTTCTATGAAGATGAGGGCCTGCTGCTGCCCGAACGGGTAGGGCGCAACCGGGTGTATGGCAGCCGGGAGCGGGTGCGGCTGATGCTGATCCTGCGTGGCAAGCGGCTGGGATTTTCGCTGGGTGAGGTCAAAGAGCTGTTTGACATCTATGACTCCTCGCGTGATGAAACCTCGCAACTGCAGCAGTACCTGAAGATACTGAACCAGCGCCGTGCACTGCTGGAACAACAGCGGCAGGATATTGAAGCGGTGCTGAAGGAAATCGACACCTTTGAGCGCCAGTGTCAGCGCATTCTGGAAGAAAAGGGCGACTGAGCCCTTAGTCTCCTCTCTGCCTACAAGGAAAACAGCATGTCTTTCGACGTTCAACTGAGCCCCGAACTGGATGAATTGCGTGATGCGGTACGGCGTTTTGCCGAGGTGGAAATTGCCCCGCGCGCAGAAGCCATTGACCGCGACAATGCCTTCCCAATGGACCTGTGGCGCAAAATGGGCGACATGGGGCTGCTGGGGCTGACCATTCCGGAAGCCTACGGCGGCATGGGTATGGGCTATCTGGCGCACTGCGTGGTGATGGAAGAGCTGTCGCGTGCGTCGGCCTCGGTGGCGCTCTCGTACGGGGCGCACTCCAATCTGTGCGTCAACAACATCTACCTGAACGGTAATGAAGCGCAGCGCCAGCACTACCTGCCCAAGTTGATCAGTGGTGAGCATGTGGGCGCGCTGGCGATGTCTGAGCCGGGTGCTGGCTCGGATGTGGTCGGCTCGATGAGCTGCCGCGCCGTGCAGGAGGGTGACAGCTGGATCGCCAATGGCAACAAGATGTGGATTACCAACGGGCCGGATGCCGATGTGCTGCTGGTCTACATGCGCACGGCGGGCAAGGAAAACGGCTCGCGCACCATGACGGCGTTCATCATCGAGAAAGGTATGGCTGGCTTCAGCACCGCCCAGAAGCTGGACAAACTGGGCATGCGCGGCTCCAACACCTGCGAGCTGGTGTTTGAAAACTGCCGTATTCCGCAGGCCAATGTGGTGGGTGAGGTCAACCAGGGCGTCAAGGTACTGATGCGCGGCCTCGACTACGAGCGCGTGGTGCTGGCCGCCGGCCCGATTGGCATCATGCAGGCCGCGATGGACATTACGCTGCCCTACGTGCGGGAACGCAAGCAGTTCGATGCGCCCATTGGTACTTTTGGTCTGATGCAGGGCAAGGTGGCCGACATGTATGTGGCCCTGCAAAGCTCGCGTGCCTTTGTCTACCGGGTGGCTGCGGCATGTGATGCGGGTCGCTCGCAACGCAAGGATGCCGCGGCGGCCATCCTGTACGCCTCCGAATCGGCGGTGAAGGTGGCGCTGGAAGCCATTCAGGCGCTGGGCGGTAACGGCTATATCAATGAGTTCCCCACCGGGCGTCTGTTGCGTGATGCCAAGCTGTACGACATCGGCGCGGGTACCAATGAGATTCGCCGCATGCTGATTGGCCGCGAGCTGTTTGAAGACAAGTAAGCCGAATGATGATGAGGGGTTTCACTGCGGGCACCGTCACCCTGGCGGGCCGCAGTACCCCGATGTAAGCCGCCACCGGGCGGAACAGGACTGAAGGACACCGTGCATGCCGGTCATCCAGAGCAAGCTTGATACCCGTAGCGAAGCCTTCCAGCGCAATGCGGCCCAGATGCAGGCCTTGGTCGCGCGTCTGCAGCAGGATGTGGCTGCAGTGGCCCAGGGTGGCGGGGAAGAGGCCGCCAGGCGGCATAAGGCCCGTGGCAAGCTGCTGCCACGCGAGCGCATTGAGGTGTTGCTGGATCCGGGCTCACCGTTTCTGGAGCTATCCCAGTTGGCTGCGTGGGACATGTACGATGGCCAGGCACCGGGAGCCGGAGTGGTCACCGGCATTGGCCGGGTAGCGGGGCTGGAATGCATGATCGTGGCCAATGATGCCACCGTCAAAGGTGGCACCTACTACCCGATGACGGTCAAGAAGCACCTGCGCGCGCAGGAGATCGCTGCGCAGAACCATCTGCCGTGCCTGTATCTGGTGGACTCGGGCGGTGCATTCCTGCCCTTGCAGGACGAAGTGTTTCCGGACAAGGAGCACTTCGGCCGCATTTTCTACAATCAGGCCAATATGTCGGCAGCGGGTATTCCGCAAATCGCCGTGGTGATGGGCTCATGTACTGCCGGTGGCGCTTATGTGCCGGCCATGTGTGATGAATCCATCATCGTCCGTAACCAAGGCACCATTTTCCTTGGTGGCCCGCCGCTGGTGCGTGCCGCTACCGGCGAGATTGTGACTGCAGAAGAGCTGGGCGGCGGCGAGGTGCACAGCAAGATCTCGGGCGTGACCGATCACTTGGCACAGGACGACCACCATGCGCTGGCGATTGCCCGCGATGTGGTACGTTTCCTCAATCGGCAAAAGCAGGTCCGTGCGGCCATGCAGCCGGTGCGTGCGCCGCGTTACAGCCAGGAAGAATTGTACGGCGTCATCCCGACCGATACCCGCCAGCCCTTCGACATCCGCGAGGTCATCGCCCGGGTGGTGGATGACTCCGAGCTGCAGGAATTCAAGCCACTGTATGGTACCACCCTGGTGTGTGGTTTTGCCCATATCCACGGTTATCCGGTCGGCATCATCGCCAATAATGGCATCCTGTTCTCAGAGAGTGCGCTCAAGGGTGCGCACTTTGTCGAGCTGTGCAACCAGCGGGGTATTCCCTTGCTGTTCCTGCAAAACATTACCGGTTTCATGGTGGGCAAGAAGTACGAGCAGGGTGGCATTGCCAAGGATGGCGCCAAGCTGGTGACTGCAGTGGCCTGCGCCAAAGTGCCGAAACTGACGGTGATTGTTGGCGGTTCCTTTGGTGCCGGTAACTACGGCATGTGCGGCCGTGCCTACAACCCGCGTTTCCTGTGGATGTGGCCGAATGCCCGTATCTCGGTGATGGGGGGCGAGCAGGCCGCCGGGGTGTTGGCGACCGTCAAGCGCGAGCAGCACGAATCGCGCGGAACGAACTGGTCCGCCGAGGAAGAAGAAGCCTTCAAGCAGCCGATCCGTGATGAGTACGAGGCCAAGGGCCATGCCTGGTATGCCAGTGCGCGCCTGTGGGACGATGGCATCATCGACCCGCAAGATACCCGCATGGTGCTGGGCCTGGCCTTGTCAGCGGTGCAAAACGCGCCAGCGGAGGACACCCGCTACGGGGTGTTCCGGATGTAAACCGCAGCAGGAGAACCACGATGACCCGATTGTTGAAGCTGGAACAGAGCGCCCAAGGGGTAGCCCGCATCATCCTGAACCGGCCTGAAGTCCACAATGCCTTCAATGATGTGCTGATTGAACAGCTGACCCAGACCCTGGAACAGCTGGGACAAGACCCTGCGGTGCGGGTAGTGGTGTTGACCGGTGAAGGCCACAGCTTCTGCGCCGGGGCGGACCTCAACTGGATGCGGGCGATGGCGGGCTACGATGAAGCCACCAACCATGCCGATGCAACCCGGCTGGCGACCCTGATGGATACCCTGGCGAATCTCCCCAAGCCGACCATTGCCCGCGTCAACGGTGCGGCTTATGGCGGTGGTGTCGGCCTGGTGGCGTGTTGCGACATGGCGGTGGCGCTGGAGGGTGCCAGCTTTGCGCTCACAGAAGTCAAACTGGGGCTGGTGCCGGCGGTGATCTCGCCGTATGTGATTACGGCCATTGGCGAGCGGCAGGCCCGGCGCTGGTTCCTCACCGCAGAAGCGATGTCGGCCAGTGTGGCGGAAACCATCGGGCTGGTGCATGAGGTGGCTGCTGAAGACATGCTGGACGATGTGGTGGACGGCTGGGTCCGCGCCATCCTGCGTGCCGGGCCGCAGGCGGTGAGTGCCAGCAAACGGCTGATTGCTCGTATCAGTGCGGACTGCCAGCTGCGCGATGGCCGCCTGATCGACGATACCACCAAGCTGATTGCCCAGCTGCGGGTGTCGGAAGAAGGGCAGGAGGGCCTGTCGGCCTTTCTGGAGAAGCGCAAACCGAAGTGGCAGCTGTAATTACTTGATCGCCAGACGAGGAAAAGCATGTTCCGCAAGATCCTGATTGCCAACCGCGGCGAGATTGCCTGTCGGGTGATCCAGACCTGCCGCCTGCTGGGGGTGCAGACCGTTGCCGTGTATTCGGACGCGGATGCCAACAGCCTGCATGTCGAGCTGGCGGATGAAGCCTGGCGTATTGGCGGGCCACGCCCGGTAGATTCCTATCTGCGGGGCGATGTCATCTTGCAGGTGGCACGGCAAACCGGGGCGGAAGCCATCCATCCAGGCTATGGTTTTCTATCTGAAAATGCAGACTTTGCCCGTGCCTGCCGCGAGGCCGGAGTGGTGTTCATCGGCCCGACCCCGGAGGCGATTGATGCCATGGGTTCCAAGAGTGCGGCCAAGGCCATCATGGAGCGCGCGGGTGTGCCGATTGTGCCCGGCTACCATGGCGAGCAGCAGGACAGTGCCTTCTTGCTGGCAGAGGCACAGCGCATCGGGTTTCCACTGCTGATCAAGGCGATTGCTGGTGGTGGTGGCAAGGGCATGCGCCGGGTGGATAGCGCCGATGAATTTCTGTCCCAGCTGGAAGCCGCACAGCGTGAAGCGCAGAATGCCTTTGGTGACGCCACGGTGTTGCTGGAGCGTTATGTGCTCAACCCGCACCATATCGAATTCCAGGTCTTTGGCGATCAGCATGGGCAGGCGGTACACCTGTTCGAGCGTGAGTGCTCCATTCAGCGTCGCCACCAGAAAATCCTCGAAGAGTCCCCCTCACCCTTGATGACGCCAGAATTGCGGGCGGCGATGGGCGAGGCGGCGGTGAAGGCAGCACTGGCCATTGGCTACGTCGGCGCGGGAACCATTGAGTTCATCGTCGGTGACGACCGCCAGTTCTACTTCATGGAAATGAACACCCGCCTGCAGGTGGAGCACCCGGTTACCGAGCTGGTCAGCGGGCAGGATCTGGTGGCATGGCAGTTGCAGGTGGCAGCGGGCTTACCCTTGCCACGCCAGCAAGCGGAACTGCAGCAGCGAGGGCACGCCATCGAAGTGCGCCTGTACGCCGAAAACCCGGACAATGCCTTCCTGCCGGAAACCGGCACCCTGACCGGCTTGGCGTTTCCACCTGCCAGTGCCCACATGCGGGTGGACAGCGGCGTGCGGGTAGGGGACGCTGTCGGGGTGTTTTACGATCCGATGCTGGCCAAGCTGATTGTCTGGGGTGAGGATAGACCGCAAGCCATCCTGCGCCTGCAACAGATGCTGGCGCAAACGGGTGTCCTGGGGGTGGTGACCAATCTGGACTTCCTCGGCAAGGTTGCTGCACACCCTGCTTTTCTGGCAGGCGATACCGACACCGGTTTTGTAGCGACCCACGCGGCCCAGCTGCATGCCGCCCGGGCGGTACCGGCGCTGGCCTGGCTGGCTGCCAGTGCCCGCGTCTGGCTGGACGAACAACAGGCACGCCAGCAGCAGGCCAGTGCCAGCAACGATCCCAATGCTCCGTGGCATCAGCACGATGGCTGGCGCCTGAATGCCGATCACGCCCGTACCCAGCACTGGCAGCAGGGTGAAGCGATCGTGCAGACCCGTCTGAAGCCGGTGGCGAAGGGCTGGAGCTGCCACACCCCATCCGGTGAGGTGATGGCGGTGTTGCGCATGGCGCTGGAGGGTGACCAGCTGTCGCTGCAGTTGGCGGATCGGCAATGCCGGTTGACGGTACTGCGGCATGGCTCACAGCTGTGTGTGATGCTGCCGGAGGGCGGGTATGCGTTCCAGCTGTTTGATCCGTATGCCGTCAAGCTGAGCGAGGAAGGTGCGGAAGGGGGCCTGACTGCGCCGATGCCGGGCCGGGTGGTACGCATTCTGGCCGAGGTGGGCAGCCCGGTAAAGAAAGGGCAGCCGCTGCTGATTCTGGAAGCCATGAAGATGGAGCACACCATTGTGTCGCCACGTGATGGTGTGCTGGAGTCGGTTCGTTTTGCGGCGGACGCGATTGTGGAAGCGGATGCGCTGCTGTGCGTGGTGAGCGAAGCCGGTTAGACCCTGCAGACAAAAAAAGACCCGGCATAAGCCGGGTCAAGTCCCTGTGAAGAGAGATAGTCACCGCTCCTGTTCCGTATGATCACTACGGGACAAAAACCGCAACACGGTACAGAGCCGGTTCATCGCTTGCCTTGCGCGTACGCAAGACGATCAACAGGCCCTAGAGGGCGGGCGCATGGCCGCTGGCTTGCTGGTAAACCAGAATGGCAGCAGCCAGATCCTCCAGCGCCAGACCCACAGATTTGAACAAGGTGATCTCATGGTCACCCTTGCGGCCCGGGTGCACGCCCCGGCATAGCTCCGCCAGATCGGCCTGAACCTGTTCAGGCTGGATCACCCCTTCCGCCAGCGGGATCGCCAAATCCCCGGCTTCATGCAAAGCGCCGACACGGCTATCAACAAACAGCTGGCTGCGCAGCACGCAGGCGGTATCGGCCTCGCGCCGGTCCGGCGTGTACGCCCCCATCAGGTCCAGATGGCAGCCTGGTTGCAGCCATTCGCCGCGCAGCAGAGGCTCGCGGCTCAAGGTGGCACAGCTGATGATGTCCGCCTCGGCGCAGGCACGTGGCAAGTCACTCACGGCTTGGGCAGTGAAACCCTGCTCAGCCAGTTCGCGTGCCAGTTCGGTGGCCTTGTGTGCGTCACGGCCCCACACCCGCACCCGCTGGATGGGGCGCACGCTGCGGTGGGCTGCGGCCAGCTCATGGGCCAGCCGGCCGGTTCCGACCAGCAGCAAGGTGGCTGCATCCTTGCGCGCCAGATAGCGGGCCGCCAGGGCCGAGGTGGCCACTGTGCGCAAGGCAGTGAGCTCGACACCATCCATCATCGCCAGGGGCTGGCCGGTCAGGGTATCGCTCAGCTGGTATTGTCCGTGGATGGCAGGCAGGCCGCGCGTGCCATTATCGGGGCTGACCATCACCTGCTTGACCCCCAGGAAGCGCTCGGTCCAGGCGGGCATCAACAATAAGACATTCTCGCGCCCATCCGGCAGCGAAACGTGATGGTGGTGACGTAACGGCGCCTGACAGCCTTCTTGAAAGCGGGTGGCCAGTGCCTCAATCAGGGCAGGCATGGGCAAGTACTGGCGGACTTGGGCAGCGGTCAGATGCAGCATATGGGGGAGGGGCTTTCCGGATCGGGTGCAGCAATTGAGTATATTGTATACAATTTTATTGGACTTGCACAACATGTGCCTGACATGATGACATGCGTGCTTTGCTTGCGCATGAAAACGGGCCTGACATGAGTGATTTCCCGCGTATCTCGGTGCTGGACATGCACACCGGCGGCGAGCCGGTTCGCATCATCCGCTCCGGTTTCCCGCTCCCGAAAGGGGGTAGCATTCTCGACAAACGGCGTCAGGTACAGGCGGAGCAGGATCATCTGCGCCGCTTGCTGATGTTTGAACCGCGTGGTCACTATGATATGTACGGTGCCTTGCTGGTTGAGCCTTCACTGCCGGGGGCGGATCTGGCCGTGCTGTTCCTGCATAATGAAGGCTATAGCACCATGTGCGGCCATGCTGTCATCGCCTTGGGTCGTTATGCGGTGGATTACGGGCTGGTGCCGGTCACCGAGCCACTGACCCAGGTCAATATTGAGTGCCCGTGTGGGCTGGTGACTGCCTGGGTGGAGGTGCAGAACGGGCAGAGCGGGCGGGTGTCGTTCGACAGTGTGCCGGCATTCCTGTTCCAGTCTCCGCTGCAGGTGGAGGTGCCCGGCTACGGCATGATCCACTGTGATGTGAGCTATGGTGGCGCGTTCTATGCGCTGACTGAGGCGCGGCAGTTTGGGCTGAACCTGCAGACCGCACGGGTACGGGATATTGTGGATGCGGCCACAGCCTTGTCCGACAGAGTGAAGGCCATCTGCCCGCCGCAACATCCAGAACACCCTGACCTCAGCTTCCTGTATGGCAGCATCCTGACCGATAGCCAGGCCCCGGCCCCTGAGCGCGCCAGCCGCAATGTCTGCGTGTTTGCCGATGCCGAGGTAGACCGCAGCCCGACCGGCTCGGGGGTGACGGCCCGCATGGCGGCCTGGTATCAGCAAGGCAAGGTGGGCTTGAACCAGTCCGCTCGCTTTCAGAGCATTACCGGGGCCTGTTTTGATGCGGAGGTCCGTGGCGAGACCCGCTGTGGTGATCGTACGGCGGTCACCGTTCGTGTCAGCGGTCGGGCATACTACAGCGGAGAGGCGACCTTCTGGCTGGAAGATGGGGATGACATTGGCCGCGGCTTCCTGCTGCGCTGAAAGGGGTGGGATGATACGCCATATCGTGCTGTTTGCTTTTCAAGATGATGCACCGGTGGCAGCCCTGTGTGCGGCGTTTGCGGCTTTGCCGCAGCAGATTGCACTGATCCGCCGTTTTGAGGCGGGTACTAGCGTCAGCACTGAGCAACTGGAGCAGGGCTATACCCATGCTTTTCTGTTGCAGTTTGATCAAGCGGAAGATCTGGCGGCTTACCTGAGTCACCCGGCCCATCTGGCCTTTGTGGAGCAGGTCAAGCCTGCCCTGCGGCAAGTGCTGGTATTTGATCTGGCCGTTGATGGCTGAGGACGTGTCCTTTGGTCAGTCAGGCCCACGGCAGGTTTGACTGTCCCCCGCATTCTGCCTACCATCAGGGTATGGTATCAGTGGGCTGAGGCGGAGCGTAATGGACGGGTTGACAGGGCTTGCAGGCGGCCTTGCACTGCTGGCGTTATTGTCGGCATGGACAGCTGTCTGGCTGTGGCGGCGTAGCCAGCGCATGCTGTTGCGGCTGGAAGCGCTGGAGCATGAGCTGGAGCGCCATCGGCAGCGCCTGGTCACGCTGGAAAGCGAGACGCCTTTACCTGAGCCGACGCCTGTCAGCCAGCAATCTCCCTATGCGCTGGCCATCCAGCTGGCGCACGAAGGCTATGCGCCGGAAGAGCTGGCTTTGCACTGCGGCATCTCGCGTGGCGAGGCCGAGCTGATCATTTCCTTGTACCGAACCCGTGCGCGCTGAGCTGTTGAAAGGGGGCCTTCATGATCGGCAATGATGCGGTGGCTTCCCTGCAGGCGCTGGTCCGTACCTACAACAAGCCGCTGATTGAAGTTCACGATGCCCCGCTGGAGTCGGCCAAGCTGGTGCCTGGGCAACTGGTGCAGGCGCATGTGCTGGCGCAGCTGCCCAATGGGCGTTTTCAGGTGTCGATCCAGAACCAGCTGCTGGACCTGAACTTGCCGCGCAACACCCAGCCAGGTGATGAGCTGGAATTGCAGGTGGTGGAAAGCAAGGGCAAGCTGGTGCTGACCTTTGCCAGTGACCGGGCCACCCCGGCTGCGCCACAGGCAGCGCTGCCGGAAGAGGCACCCTCGGTGCAGCTCTCGGCGTCTGCAAAGCTGGTCAGCAGCTTGTTGGACCCCAATGCTGATAGTCAACCGGCCCTGTTGGCCAACCGTCAGGTACAACCCAGTTTGCTGGAGGGGGAAGCAGCCCGGCTGGATACCCGTGACCTGAGCCGGCAGCTGCACCAGTCGGTCGAGAAAAGCGGGGTGTTCTATGAGTCTCACCAGAAAGAGTGGCTGGCAGGGCAACGCTCCCTGACCGCCTTGCGGCAGGAGCCACAAGCCAGCATGACCCAACAGCTGCCCAATGGAGGGGGCGACAATCCGGCACCGGTCAGCAGTGTGCTGAACCAGACCCATGCGCTGGGCGCACAGGATGGGACTGCCTTGCAGCAGCTGGTGCAGCAGCAGCTGCGGGCGCTGGATGAGCGGCAGCTGCTGTGGCAAGGGCAGGTATGGCCGCAGCAGCCGATGGAGTGGTTAATCCGTGATGAGCGGCAGGGTGGCGGCGGAGGCGAGGACGAAGGGCGCAGCTGGTCTTCCCGCCTGACCTTGAACCTGCCACAGCTGGGGCCGCTGCAAGTCAATGTCCGGCTGGATGCCCAAGGAGTACGTTTGCGATTCCTGACGGATCGTGAGGAGACAGCCAGCCAGATCGAGTCGGCCCAAAGCCGCTTGCTGGAGCAGTTTGACGCCGCCGGGTTGACCCTGACCGAAGCACGGGTAGCGGCGCATGACCGATGACGCGCTGATCCACCCTGAAACGGGCAGCTTGCCGGATGGCAAACAACTGGCGGTGGCTTTGTCCTACCTGGCCGGGGGGCGTAATACGCCGCAGGTGGTCGCCAAAGGAAGGGGGCTGATGGCCCAGGCGATCATTGAGAAGGCCAAGGAAGCCGGGGTGTATGTCCACGAATCACCGGAGCTGGTGTCCTTGCTGATGCAAGTGGATCTGGACCGTGACATTCCGCCCGACCTGTACCGCGCGGTGGCGGAAGTACTGGCCTTTGTCTACATGCTGGAGCATGGCGGCATGCCGGATAGCTTGCCCGAGCTGATCCCCGCAGCGGTACCGCCTGCCGGGTAAATCAATGCAGGGTGGGCGTCGGCTGCTGATGCAGCAGCATCATGTGCCGTGCCCGGTGCAGCAGGTCTTCCTTATTGATGGGTTTGTCTACAAAGTCGATCAGCCCTTGCTGACGGGCCTGCTGGCGTACCGCCACCTCGCGGTGCGGGGTCAGGAGCAGGGTAGGGGCGGGATGCCTGCCAGGGCGGTGGCGGCCCAGCGCCGCCAGGAACGCCAGCCCGTCCAGCTCCGGCATGTGGTAATCCAGTATCAGCAAATCATAGGGGTGTTCCGCGCACCAGTGCAGGGCTGCGCTGGGGTAATCGAACAACTGGCATTGCGTATCGGGTAAAGCCGCCAGATGATGGCCCATCAGCACCAGATTGATGCGGGAATCGTCTACGATCACAATCTGCATGACCGTGCCTTTGCGCTGTTGATCCTGTTTTCATCCTAGGCAGCGAGCCGCGCACCTGCCAGCAAAAAGGGCGGCACAAGGCCGCCCTTTCGTCGCCTGACTTGCAGGTCAGCTGACCACCGGGATCTTGCCGATACGTGCCTGCCATTCCTTCGGGCCGCTCTGATGTACCGAGCTACCCAGATGGTCTACCGCCACGGTGACCGGCATGTCGACCACTTCGAATTCATAGATGGCTTCCATGCCCAGATCGGCAAACGCCACCACCTGCGAGCCCTTGATGGCTTTCGACACCAGATAGGCGGCGCCGCCGACCGCCATCAGATACACTGCCTGATTATCGCGGATGGCGTCGATGGCGACCGGGCCACGCTCGGCTTTGCCCACCATGCCCAGCAGGCCGGTCTGCTCCAGCATCTGGCGGGTGAATTTGTCCATGCGGGTAGCAGTAGTCGGGCCGGCCGGACCGACCACTTCGTCACGTACCGGGTCCACCGGGCCGACGTAGTAGATGAAGCGGTTGGTGAAATCCACTGGCAGGGTTTCACCCTTGTTCAGCATGTCCACCATGCGCTTGTGGGCGGCGTCGCGGCCGGTCAGCAGCTTGCCATTCAGCAGCAGGGTGTCACCCGGTTGCCAGTTGGCGACTTCTTCGCGGGTGATCTGGTCCAGGTTGACGCGGCGTGCTTCGGCAGACGGAGTCCAGGAGACATCCGGCCAGTCTTCCAGGCTCGGTGGCGTCAGCAGGGCCGGGCCACTGCCATCCAGCGTGAAATGGGTATGACGGGTGGCGGCGCAGTTCGGGATCATCGCCACCGGCAGGCTGGCAGCGTGGGTGGGGTAGTCCAGGATTTTCACGTCCAGCACCGTGGCCAGCCCGCCCAGACCTTGCGCGCCAATGCCGAGCGCGTTCACTTTTTCATACAACTCCAGCCGCAGTTCTTCAATACGGTTTTGCGGGCCGCGCGCGATCAGTTCCTGAATGTCGATATGCTCCATCAGGGCTTCCTTGGCCATCAGCATGGCTTTTTCTGCGGTACCGCCAATACCGATGCCGAGCATGCCCGGCGGGCACCAGCCCGCGCCCATCAGCGGTACGGTTTTCAGCACCCAGTCCACAATGGAGTCCGACGGATTCAGCATCACGAACTTGGATTTGTTTTCCGAGCCACCGCCCTTGGCGGCAATCTTCACCTCGACCGTGTCTCCCGGCACCAGCTCGAAGTGCACCACAGCCGGAGCATTGTCACGGGTATTCTTGCGGGAGCCTGCCGGATCGGACAGCACCGAGGCGCGCAGCTTGTTTTCCGGGTCATTGTAGGCGCGGCGAACGCCTTCGTTCACCATCTCCTGAATGCTCATGGTGGCGTCATCCCAGCGTACATTCATGCCCACCTTGATGAAGGCACAGACGATACCGGTATCCTGGCAGATGGGACGGCGACCTTCGGCGCACATGCGGCTGTTGGTCAGAATCTGCGCAATGGCATCCTTGGCGGCCGGGCTTTGCTCCAGCTCCCAGGCGCGAGCCAGCGACTGGATGTAATCGAGCGGGTGATAACAGGAGATGAATTGCAGGCTGTCAGCGATGCTGTCGATGAAATCCTGCTGGCGGATGGTGGTCATGGTGGAATCCCTGCGTGATCGTGTTGACGGTCAGCCGCATATTTTACGCTGAAATGGCAGCCCTTGCTGCTTTGCAATAAGATGCGGTTTTCCCTAGGCTGGAGCGAGACGATGACTGTGCGCATGGAGCGGGATACCTTTGGTGAAATTGGCGTGCCGGATGAACACTACTGGGGGGCGCAGACCCAGCGCTCGCTGCATTTCTTCCGTATCTCCTCTGAACAGATGCCGCGCGAGCTGATTGCGGCGCTGGCGCAGATCAAGCACGCCTCCGCTACGGTGAACCAGCAGCTGGGCTTGCTGGATGCACAGAAAGCCGCTGCCATCCAGCGTGCTGCCGATGAAGTGTTGCAGGGCAAGCTGGCGAATGAATTTCCGCTGTCGGTGTGGCAGACCGGTTCTGGTACCCAGAGCAATATGAACATGAACGAGGTGCTGGCCAACCGTGCCAGCGAGCTGCTGGGCGGGGTGCGCGGTGAGCAGCGCCAGGTTCACCCGAATGACGATGTGAACAAGGGCCAGTCCTCCAACGATGTATTCCCCACCGCCATGCACGTGGCAGCGGTACTGGCCTTGCAGGAGAACCTGCTGCCTGCAGTGGCGCAGTTGCAAGCCACCTTGCAGGCGAAGGCGGATGCATTTGCTGACATCGTCAAGATTGGCCGTACCCATTTGCAGGACGCTACCCCGCTGACGCTGGGGCAGGAGTTTTCCGGCTATGTGGCGCAACTGGCGCAGGGCATGCGCCATGTGCAGGCCAGCCTGCCGCACCTGTATGAGTTGGCCTTGGGGGGGACGGCGGTCGGTACCGGCCTGAACGCCCATCCGGACTATGCCGTCGCGGTGGCGCAGGCGCTCGCCGGGCGCACCGGCCAGCCGTTTGTGACCGCCAGCAACAAGTTTGAGGTGATGGCTGCGGCAGATGCGCTGGTGCATGCCCACGGCGCGCTGAAAACGCTGGCCGCCAGCCTGATGAAGATCGCCAACGATATCCGCTGGCTGGCCAGTGGCCCGCGCTGTGGCATTGGCGAGCTGTCCATTCCGGAAAATGAGCCGGGCAGCTCGATCATGCCGGGCAAGGTGAATCCTACTCAGGCCGAGGCGCTGACCATGGCCTGCGCGCAGGTGATGGGCAATGATGTGGCGATCAATATCGGTGGGGCCTCTGGCAACTTTGAGCTCAATGTGTATCGCCCGATGATCATTCACAATTTTCTGCAAAGTGTGCGGCTGCTGGCCGATGGTGCGCGCAGCTTTGAGGAACACTGCGCACGCGGCATTGAGCCCAACCGCAAGCGGATTGCGCAGTTACTGAATGAATCGCTGATGCTGGTGACGGCACTGAACCCGCATATTGGCTATGACAAGGCAGCCCAGATTGCCAAGCATGCTCACAAGCTGGGTCTGACGCTGAAAGCCGCTGCACTGGAGCTGGGCCATGTGACGGAAGCCCAGTTCGAAGCTTGGGTAAAGCCGGAGGAGATGACCGGGCCACGTGGCTGAGGCCCGGCCAGGCTGGATGGGGCGGGCTTAGCTGTTGAGCAGCGGCTGTACTTCCCGCACCATCTGCCGTGCTTCATCGGCCTCGATGCGGTAGACGCTGATCCGGCTGGCCGTGGCATGGAGCCGGGTGGCGTGATCCCGGTTGGCGCGGTCATCCAGCGCCAGGCCCAGCCATGCCAGCCGTTCGCAGATCATGGCCCGCACTGGCGCGGCATGTTCGCCAATGCCACCGGTAAACACCAGTACATCCAGCCCGCCCAGCGCAGTTGCCAGCGCGCCCACTTCGCAGGCGGCACGGTAGCAGAACAGTTCAACCGCAAAGCGGGCAGCGGGAGCATCACTCACCAGCAGGGTGCGCATGTCGGAGGAGAGGCCAGACACCCCCAGCAAGCCGGACTGGCGATACAGCAGCTTCTCGACCGCACCCACATCCATGCCCAGATGCTGCTGCGCGTAGAGTAATACGCCAGGGTCAATCTGCCCGCAGCGACTGCCCATCATCAGACCATCCAGCGCGGTAAAGCCCATGCTGCTCGCCACACTGCGCATGCCTTGCATGGCGCAGGCGCTGGCACCGTTCCCCAGATGCAGGGCAACCACTTTGGCGTCACCTGCTTGCGGGTGCAGCTCGGGCAGGCGGTGGGCAACCCAGGCATAGGACAGGCCGTGAAAACCATAGCGGCGCACGCCTTGCTCAAACCAGCTGCGCGGCAAGGCAAACCACTGTGCCAGCTCCAGCTGACTACGATGAAAGGCGGTATCAAAACAGGCAAACTGTGGCAGATCCGGTTGCAGCTGCGCCAGCTGTGCGACGGCGGCCAGATTGTGGGGCTGGTGCAGCGGGGCCAGCGGCGTCAGGGCCTCCAGTTCGGCGAGGATGCGGGCATCCAGCCGCAGGGCCTGGGTGAAATGGCTGCCGCCGTGTACCACGCGGTGTACGGCGGCTTGAACCGGCAGCTGTCGCGCTGTCAGAGTGTGCAACAGCCAGCTCAGCATGCGGGCGTGCGGCTGCGCTCCGGCCTCATCTTGCCAGTGGCAGTCGGCTTCGCCGTCTTGCCGCAGGACACCGCTGAGCTGTCCATCCCGCCACTCCAGCAGGCCATCGGCCAAGGGCGTAGCGGCGACTTGCTGCGGGTAGAGCGCAAACTTGAGGCTGGAAGACCCTGCATTCAGTACCAGCAGCATCAGCGAGAGGCTCCGTGGTGGGCGGCCAGCAGTACGGCAACCGCCGCAGAGGCCAGGCGCGACAGCTCATTGTCCGCGCGGCTGGTCAGCATCACCGGCACCCGCGCACCCAGCACGATACCAGCGGAGTGGGCACCGGCCAGATAGGTGAGTTGCTTGGCCAGCATATTGCCCGCTTCCAGATTGGGCGCCAGCAGAATGTCGGCATCGCCCGATACCGCGGAGGTAATGCCCTTGTTTTGGGCGGCCTCAGCAGAGATGGCATTGTCGAACGCCAGCGGACCATCCAGGATGCCGCCCTTGATTTGCTTGCGGTCGGCCATCTTGCACAGCGCGGCTGCATCCAGTGTGGAGGGGAGAGCCGGGTTGATGGTTTCCACCGCCGACAGGATGGCGACCTTGGGCTCAGCAATGCCCAGCGCATGGGCCAGCTCAATGGCGTTCTGCACGATGTCGGCCTTGCCCAGCAAGTCAGGTTCAATATTGACCGCGCCATCGGTCAGCAGCAGTGGCTTGTGGTAGTTGGGCACGTCCATCACGAATACATGCGACAGGCGGCGGCCGGTACGCAAGCCATTGTGCTTGTCGAGGATGGCTTTCAGCAGTTCATCGGTATGCAGGCTCCCCTTCATCAGCGCATGGGCCTGCCCTTGCTTTACCAGCAGCACGGCCACTTCCGCCGACTGGTGGCTGTGAGTGGTATTGACGATGCTGAAAGGCGGCACCGCATGCGGCAGGTTGGCCTGCGGCAGGCCATCGCGGTAGAGAGTGAAGCGGCTGATATCCAGCCCGTGTTGCTTGGCGGTGGCCCGAATGCGGGCTTCCGGCCCCACCAGAATCGGGGCGATCAGCCCGGCCTGCATCGCCTCCAGTGCGCCGCCCAGCGACACATCATCGCAAGGGTGGACCACGGCGGTAATCAGCGAGGGGTGCGCCTTGGCATTGTTCATCAAGGCCAGGTAGCGTGGCGAGGTTTCGCTATAGTGTTGATCTTCAGCGTTCATGGCTCAGCCTCTGATGTGATAACCCGCGTCGATGTACTCGGTGTTGCCGGTGATGCCGCGTGCGCCATCCGAGGCGAGAAAGGCCGCCAGTGCGCCGACTTCCTCCAGCGTGACCAGCCGGTGTTCCGGCGCACCTTGCAAGGCCTCTTCGATCAGCTGGTCAAAGTGTGGCAAGCCGCTGGCGGCACGGGTACGCACCGGACCGGGGGAGATGGCATTGACGCGTATCCGCTTCTCTCCCAGATTGCTGGCCAGATAACGCACCGAGGCTTCCAGCGCGGCCTTGACCGGCCCCATCATATTGTAATTCTGCACCACCTTCTCGGCGCCATAGTAGCTCATGGTCAAAATGCTGCCGCCCTCACGCATCAGCGGCTCGGCCAGGCGGCTCATGCGGATCAGCGAGTGGCAGGAGACATCCATGGCGCGGGCAAAGCCTTCTGCAGAGCAATCGACCAGACGGCCATGCAGGTCTTCCTTGTTGGCGAAGGCGATTGAATGCAGCAGCACATCCAGCTTGCCCCAGCGGCGCTCAATATGACCGAACACGGCTTCAAGTTCACCCGGGGTTTCCACGTTCAGCGGCAGCAAGTCTGCGCCAATACGGTCTGCCAGCGGGCCGACGAAGGGCAGCGCCTTGTCATTCAGGTAGGTCAGCACCAGTTGAGCCCCAGCTTCATGAAACGCCTGCGCACACCCCCATGCCAGACTGTGCTCATTGGCGACACCCACCACCAACGCTACCTTGCCTTGTAACTGCATCATGCTGCCCTCACGGTTATATTGCATTGCAGCATAATATCGGAACAACGTGAAGCTGACATGACGAAAATCAAACGCAAGTTCACTTTACTGAACGAAAAGGGCGAGGCTGCACCGGAGGCTCGACCCAGCACTTCGTACGTTTGCAGGTGTTGTATGGATCATACAGCGCGATATGGGAGGGCTGGAATGCAAACGGGCCGGTATCTTTCGATACCGGCCCGGCAATCTGGCGGAAAGGGTGGGATTCGAACCCACGTTACAGCATAACTGTAAACCGGATTTCGAGTCCGGCGCATTCGACCTCTCTGCCACCTTTCCAGTGGAGTCGGCTATTATAAGCGACTCCACGCTGAAGAGACAAGCCTAATTGCTGAAAACGACACGCTGGATAGCCTTTGCCGGTGCGATATTGCTGGGCTTGCTGCTGACAGGCTGCGAGCCGGCATCTAAAGTACCCGTGGCATCGGCGCCTGCTCCGGTAAAGGAGTTGGTGGTGCTGACCCGCAATGATGCGACCACCTACTACCTGGATACCAGCGGCCAGCCTGCCGGGCTGGAGTACGACCTGGTCACGCTGTTTGCCGAGGAAACCGGGGTGGCGGTGCGTTGGCAGGTGGTGCAGCGCATGAGCGAGGTGCAGGAGGGTTTGCTCAAAGGCAAGGCACAGCTGGCGGTGGGGATGGCACGGCAGATGCCGGGGGTGGAGCAGCTGCGTTTTGGCCCGGTCTACCAGCGGGTGACGCCGGTGGTGGCCTATGCGGGTGAGATGCCGCCCGTGCAGTCGCTCAGCGATTTGCAAACCCAGCCACCGCGGGTGATTGCCGGAAGTGCGGCAGAGGGGGTGTTGCTGTCTTTGAAGCAGGCCAACCCGCAGCTGGCTTGGACCGCCATTGAGGAACAAAGCGCAGAGGAACTGCTGGAATCGCTGGCGGATGGCCATACCGGAGCGGTGGTGACGGAATCTCACCTGCTGGCAGGGATGCGACGTTTTTACCCGGAATTGCAGCAGGGCATGGTGCTGCCCAAGCCGATTGAGCTGGCCTGGGCTTATCGTCCGGATGCGTCGCCTGCGTTTCAGAAGCAGGTGGCGCAATTTTTCCAACGCATTGAACAAAATGGCACGCTCAAGCGCCTGCTGGATCGTTACTACGGGCATTTGCACCGCTTGCAGCCGGTGGACGTCGAGGCCTTCCTGCAGCAGCGGCTGACAGTGCTACCCAAGTACCGAAAATGGTTTCAGGATGCGCAGGTATTGACCGGGGTGGACTGGCGCTTGCTAGCCTCGCTGGGCTATCAGGAATCGCACTGGAACCCGTTTGCGGTGTCGCCGATGGGGGTGCGTGGCCTGATGATGCTGACCGGGGAAACAGCAGACCGCATGGGGGTCACTGATCGATCGGATTCCAAACAGAACATCATGGCCGGAGCGCGCTATTTGCAGATGCTGCACGACGATTTGCCCCCGCAGATTGGCGAGCCGGACCGCAGCTGGATGGCGCTGGCAGCTTACAATATTGGCATTGGCCATCTGGCCGATGCGCGCATGCTGGCCCGCATGCAGAAGCTGGACCAGAATGCATGGACCGACCTGAAGACCACCCTGGTGCAGCTGCGTAACCCCAAGTGGGTACCCAAGACCCGCTATGGCTATGCGCGGGGCGGAGAAACGGTGATTTTTGTCGAGAATGTGCGTACCTATTACGACATTCTCAGCCGCCTTGAGCCTGCGCTGGAGCTGCCCTTGCTGGCCACCTCAACCGCGCCTGCCGCTGCACCATGAAAAACGACCCCGCGATGCGGGGCCGCTATGGTTGGCTGCAGCTGTGCTCAGAACCTGTTTATGGTCTCGCGAGCGAGGGTGAGACAAGGCGAAAACGACTGAGGAAGCGGAGTTTACTGGGTGTAAATGAGCATTCCGAAGTCGTTTTCAACGCCGTATCACCGTCGTGCAGCAGACTAGAAACCGGTTCTCAGGGCTTCAGCAGATCCTTCCCCCCCATATAGGGACGCAGCACTTCCGGTACCGTGACGCTGCCATCGGCGTTCTGGTAGTTCTCCAGCACGGCCACCAGCGCGCGACCCACCGCCAGACCAGAGCCGTTCAGTGTGTGTACGAACTCGTTGTTTTTCGTTTCACCCTTGAAGCGGGTCTGCATGCGGCGTGCCTGAAAGGCAACACAGTTGGAGACGCTGGAAATCTCGCGGTAGGTGTTCTGTGCCGGCAGCCATACTTCCAGATCGTAGGTCTTGGTGGCGGTGAAGCCCATGTCCCCGGCGCACAGGGTCACCACCCGGTAGGGCAGGCCCAGTTGCTGCAGGATGTACTCGGCGTGACCACGCATTTCCTCCAATGCGGCAAACGAGTGCTCCGGGTGAACAATCTGCACCATTTCCACTTTGTCGAACTGATGCTGGCGGATCATTCCGCGGGTGTCACGGCCATACGAGCCCGCCTCCGAACGGAAGCAGGGCGAATGGGCGGTCAGCTTCACCGGTAGCGCTTCGGCTTTCAGCAGCGTATCGCGCACCGTGTTGGTCAGCGAGATTTCCGAGGTGGAAATCAGGTACTGGGCCTGCTCGGTGGCTTCACCACCACGCTCCACCCGGAACATGTCCTCGGCAAACTTGGGCAGCTGGCCGGTACCGTACAGGACTTCGGCATTGACCACATACGGAGTGTAGGTTTCGCTGTAGCCGTGACGTTCGGTATGGGTGTTGAGCATGAACTGCGCCAGTGCCCGGTGCAGCTGGGCAATCTGGCCACGCAGGACGGTGAAGCGGGCACCGGAGAGCTTGGCGCCGGTTTCAAAGTCCAGCCCCAGCGGGGTGCCGACATCCACATGGTCTTTGACCGGGAAATCAAAGCTGCGTGGCGTGCCGACGCGGTGCAGCTCGACATTGTCGTGCTCGTCCTTGCCATCGGGTACCGACTCATGCGGCACGTTCGGCACCTGGGCCAGCAGGTCGTGCAGCTCTTCCTGAATGGCGGCAAGGCGAGTCTCCGCCGCCTTCAGCTCGTCGCCCAGATTGGCCACTTGCGCCATGATGGCAGAGACATCCTCACCCTTGCTCTTGGCAATGCCGATCTGCTTGGATGCACTGTTGCGCTGGGATTGCAGCTCTTGTGTGCGTACCTGCACGGATTTGCGCTCGTCTTCCAGTTTGCGGAAGCTGGCGGTATCCAGCGTAAACCCACGGCGCGCCAATTGGGCGGCCACGGCATCCAGATCATTGCGAAGGTGTTGGATATCAAGCATGACTAGGGTCCGAATAGTTGAACGGTCCTGCCGGGCATGGCTGCACCTGCAGGACCGCTAATTTTCGGTGATTTAGTGTCCAATGTCACCTGAATTGATAGGGCAGGGATGGCCTGCGGCCGTCAGACAGGCTTATGAGCGTCCGCCGTCCAGCTGCTGACATAGTCCGGAGTGGCAATCTGCTGTCCGGGCTCGGCAATGGCAGGCAGTTTGACCAGTGCGACCGGCAAGACCCCAGCCCAGACCGGTAGGTCCAGGTCTTTCTCATCATCGATGGGGCCACCGGTCCGGATTTTGACGGCAGCTTCGGTCAGTGGCAGGCGCAGTACGATGGTTGCCCCCAGCTCTTTGCGATTGCCATTGCGAATGTCACGGACCCGGCCAGGGGCCAGCCGCTCCATGAAGTGATCCAGTACCTCAAGCTTGGCGGTTTCATCATTAATCGGGGTAAAACAGCCATAAATGACCGCCGAGCGGTAGTTCATGCTGTGATTGAAGGCCGAGCGTGCCAGGACCAGCCCGTCAAAGTGACAGATGGAGATGGAGACTTCCATGCCAATGCACAGGCTTTGCATCAGGCGGCTGCCAGTGGAGCCATGAATGTGCAGATGATCCCCCACCCGCCAGCAGGCCATGGGCAGGCTGTGCACGCTATTGCCATCATGAAAGGCAATATGGCAGAGGTGGGCGGCATCAATGATGTCATACAGCTGCCGAGTATCGTAGTGGGCATATTCGGGCGAGCGGCGAATGCGGGTACGGGGTGTCGGGGCGGTCTTGCGCATGAGGGGCGATCCAGCAGTTCTTGAACAGTACACAGCATAAGCGCATGATGTGGCCCTTTATTAGAGCCATAAACATCCTGTTATCTGGAGCCAGTGATGGACCTTGCCTTGTTGGCCAGTCGCATACAGCAGCAAGGCGACCGTGCACCACAACAGCAGCGCCTCTATCAGCAACTGCGGCAAATGATATTGCAGGGCGAGCTGGCTCCCGGCAGTCGCCTGCCGGGCTCGCGGCAATTGGCGGCAGACTTGCAGGTGGCCCGCAATTCTGTGCTGTTCGCCTATGAACAGTTGGGGGGCGAGGGGCTATTGCACGCCAGCCGCAGAGGATCATGCGTCGCCGCGGTGCTGTCTACGGAACAGCCGGTGATGCGTCCACAAGCCGTGTCGCCATTGTCGCAACGCAGTCAGCCCTTTGCCGGATCACGCAGTGAACCCGACACCCTGGATGCGTTTACTCCGGGCGTACCTGCGCTGCGGGAGTTTCCGATGGCGCGCTGGCAACGGGTGCTGACCCGGCAGTGGCAGCAGGCGTGTGTTGAACAATTGAACTATGGCGAGAGTGCCGGGGAGCCGCAGTTACGTGAGGCGGTGGCCGCGCATGTGCGCATGAGCCGTGGCGTGCGTTGTGACCCGCATCAGGTGATCATTACCGAAGGAACACAGCATAGCCTGAGCCTGTGCGCACAGTGGTTTGCCGATGCGGGCAGCCTGGCCTGGATCGAGGATCCCGGTTATCCGGGGGCGCGCTGGGCAATGGGGAATGCGGGCCTGCAGGTACGCGGCATCCCGCTGGATGCGGAAGGTTTAGCCCCTACACCCACGGACTGGCAGCATCCGCCGCAGCTGATTTATGTCACACCATCGCACCAGTTTCCCTTGGGCAGCGTGATGAGCCTGCAGCGTCGGCTGGCGCTGCTGGAGCAGGCCAAGCGCCACGGCAGTCTGCTGATCGAGGATGATTACGACAGCGAGTTTCGCCGAGATGGCCCGCCTTTGCCTGCCATGCAGGGGCTGCAACCGGATGCACCGGTGGTGTATCTGGGCACCTTCAGCAAAACCCTGTTTCCGGCACTGCGGCTGGCTTACATGATTGTCCCCTTGGCATTGCTGGGCCGGGTGCAGAACTGGCTGAGCCGTTGTCGTCCCTGGGGGCGGCAGGTAGAGCAGCTGGCACTGGCTCATTTCATCCGCGAAGGGGAATTTGCCCGCCACTTGCGACGCATGCGGCGCTTGTACGGGGAACGTCGCGATGCCCTGAATGCATCGCTGGAGCAACGCCTGGGCGGGCTGGCGCAACGTACCGGTGGCGCGGCGGGCATGCATCTTTCCATTCGCCTGCCAGATGCATTTCCAGACCAGCAGATTGCGGAACGGGCCATCAGCCAGGGCTTGGTGCTGCATCCCTTGAGTAGCTATGCCATGACGGCAGCAGGGCCAAAAACCAATGGCTTTATCCTGGGCTATGCTCAGGTACCAGTTGAACGGATGGATGAGCAGGTGGCGCTGTTGTCGCGCCTGGTCATGGCGTCTGTCAAGGGGTGAAGCGGGTCGGATTTACGCTTGCTGGCGTCGCCAGTCTCTGGCATGGTAGCCGGATTGGCCATTGGCCGCGTAGACAAATGGATAGCGACCGTGAGTGAAATAGCCCCCATTCAGGACATCATCAGCGATATGCGCGCCGGGCGCATGGTGATCCTGGTCGATGAAGAAGACCGTGAAAACGAAGGCGATCTGGTACTGGCGGCAGAATTTGTGACGCCGGAAGCCATCAATTTCATGGCCAAGCATGGCCGTGGCCTGATCTGCCTGACCCTGACCGAAGAGCGCTGCCAGTTCCTCGGTTTGCCGATGATGGCACAGCGCAATGGCACCCAGTTTGGCACCGCCTTTACCGTGTCCATTGAGGCGGCAGAGGGCGTGACCACCGGCATCTCTGCCGCTGACCGGGCGCATACCATCAAGACGGCAGTATCGCGGGACTGCAAGCCGAGCGACATTGTCCAGCCTGGCCATGTGTTCCCGCTCAAGGCTCAGCCTGGTGGGGTGCTGGTTCGTGCCGGTCATACCGAAGCGGGCTGTGACCTGGCCCGGCTGGCTGGGGCCGCGCCGGCAGCGGTGATCTGCGAGATCATGAACGATGATGGCACCATGGCCCGTCTGCCGGAGCTGCTGGCTTTTGCCCGCATCCACAATCTGAAGGTGGGCACTATTGCTGACCTGATTCATTACCGCCATCAGACGGAAACGCTGGTGGAGCAGGTGGCCGACCGTGAGATCGACACGCCAGCCGGGCGCTTCCGCCTGGTGGCGTTCCGTGACCGGCTGGCTGCGCGTACCCATCTGGCCTTGGTGTCTGGACAGCCCTCACCCGAGCAGGAGGTACTGGTGCGGGTGCATGAGCCGCTGTCTGTCATGGATTTGCTGGAGTGCGCGCCCAGTGGCCACTCCTGGGGCATCTACCCGGCCTTGCGCCGCATCCAGCAAGAAGGCTGTGGTGTGGCCCTGCTGCTGCATCGCCCGGAAAGCGGTGATGAGCTGCTGGCGCGGGTGGCTCCGGAGAGTGAACGACGCAGCGGCAAATGGGATGCCAAGACGTTTGGTATTGGTGCGCAGATTTTGCGTGCCTTGGGTGTCGGTAAAATGAAGGTGATGGCGCAGCCGATGCGCATTGCCAGCATGACCGGCTTTGGTCTGGAAATTACCGGCTATGTGCTGCCGGATGGAGAAGAACATTGAATCACATTGAACTGCCTGCCCAGCGTCAACTGGAGGCGTATAACGCCAAAGACCTGCAGGCCTTCATCGTCAATTTTCATGACGACATTGAAATGATCCTGCTGCCGTCCGGCACCGTCCGGCTGAGTGGCAAGCAAGCGGTGGCGGACTTTTACGCCAGCCAGCGCTTCAACAAGCCTGAGCTGCACGCCGAGCTGCTGCAACGCATTGTGTGTGGCAGCAAGGTGATTGATCACGAGCGTATTGTCGGCATCAATGACGAACCGATCATCATGGTGGTGATCTGGGAAGTGGAAGACGGGGTGATCCGTCGCGCCTACACCTTCGAGAAACCTTGAGCCGCTGCGCTACGGTTTCTTTCTGGGTGTGATGCGCAAGTGGATCGTGTGGCCGGGCATGAGCTTGCAGGAGGTGCAGGCTCTCGGCTCCAGTGACAGCAATTCAAAGCGATAGTCCGGATGGGGGTAGCGCGTCCGCCATTTGGACTGGCTGTTGTCTGGCCAGCTCACCGCCACCATGATGGGTGGCGTGCCTTCCGCAGGGCTGACCGCCAGCATCAACAATATCTGCCCGGCCTGAAGACATTGCACGTCCACCGGACAGCGTGAATCCTCCAGTATCATGGCTTGCAACAGCGGGCCATGTTCTCCGATCCTGACGCGTTCGCCATCTTTGAGCGTGACTTCCAGCGGGGCAGCCTGGCTCGACAAAGCCATCAGGGTGAGCAAGGCAGTCAGCAGGTGTCGCATGGCGGCTCCTTTATGCTAGTCAATTCACCATGTTATCGTCATTACACCAGCAAGGCGAGCGGCTGGCTTGTCAGCCGGTAGTCCGAAGCGGAATAATGCGGTGTTGTCCCCGCCGTCCTTGAGAGTTGCCGCATGAGCCAGACCATTGTCCAAGCCGCCTGCCCGCATGATTGCCCCGATACCTGTGCCATGCGCATTACGGTGGAAGAAGGCAAGGTGGTGCGAGTGGCGGGCGACCCAGACCATCCACCGACCCAGGGTGCACTGTGTACCAAGGTATCGCGCTACGCCGAGCGCCTGTACCACCCGGATCGCCTGCTCTACCCGATGAAGCGGGTGGGGAGCAAAGGGGAAGGGCGCTTCGAGCGGATCAGCTGGGACGAGGCACTGACCACCATCTCCCAACGCCTGCTGGCGATTGCGGCGGATAACCCGCAGCGCATTCTACCCTACAGCTACGCCGGCACCATGGGGCTGGTGCAGGGTAACAGCATGTCCGCCCGCTTCTTTCACAAGCTGGGTGCCTCCCAGCTGGACCGCACCATCTGTGCCTCCGCAGGCGCTGCGGGCCTCAAGCATACCTACGGGGCCAGTGTCGGCATGGACATGAGCTTTGTGCAGGAGGCACGGCTGATTTGGCTGTGGGGCACCAACTCCATCACGTCCAACCTGCATTACTGGACGCGGGTGCAAGAAGCCAAGCGGCGCGGCGCACGGGTGGTGGCGATTGATCCCTACCGGACGCTGACGGCTGACAAATGTGACGAGCACGTCGCCTTGCTGCCTGGTACCGATGCTGCACTGGCGCTGGGCATCATGCATGTGCTGATCCGCGAAGACCTGCTGGACCATGACTATATCCGGCAGTACACCGAGGGCTTTGAGGCCTTGCGTGAGCGGGCTCTGGACTACCCGCCGGCGCGGGTGGCCGCACTGTGTGGCATCCCGCAGGCGCAAGTGGAGCGGCTGGCGCGGGAGTATGGTGAGCTTGCAGTGCGGCAGCAGCAGCCGGTGGCCATTCGCCTCAACTATGGCATGCAGCGTACCCGGGGCGGTGGACAGGCCACCCGTGCCGTAGCCTGTCTACCCAGTTTGGTCGGGGCATGGCGGCAGCGGGCCGGGGGCTTGCTGATGTCCACCTCGGGGTTTTTCCCGATCGACAACGCCGCCCTGCAACGCCCGGACCTGATGCCGGATCCGCAACCACGCACCATCAATATGAGCACCATCGGTGATGCCTTGACCCATCCGGGCGGTGGCGACTTTGGTCCCCGGGTGGACGCGGTGGTGGTCTACAACAGCAACCCGGTGGCGGTGGCGCCGGAGTCCGGCAAGGTGGTGGCTGGCTTCGCCCGGGAAGACCTGTTTACCGTGGTGCTGGAGCACTTCCAGACCGACACCGCGGATTACGCCGACATCCTGCTGCCCGCCACCATGCAGATGGAGCATGTTGACCTGCACAAGTCTTACGGGCACAGCTGGCTGCTGGCCAATCTGCCCGCAGTCACGCCGCCGGGTGAAGCCCGCAGCAATAGCGACATCTTCCGCCAGCTGGCGCAGTACTGCGGCTGGCAGGATGCCTGTTTTCAGGACGACGATGATGCCCTGGCAGCCCAGGCCCTACAGCCGCACGCCTGGACCGAGGGTATCCAGTGGTCCAGCCTGCGCGCGCAAGGCTGGCAAAAGCTCAACCTGCCCGATGCACCCTTTGCACAGGGCGGGTTTCCTACCCGCAGCGGCAAGTGCCAGTTCTACGCGGAAGCGCTGGCTGCCGAAGGGCTGGACCCGCTGCCCGGTTTTGAGCCACCGCACGAATCCCCGCAGCGTACGCCGGAGCTGGCTGCACGTTACCCCTTGCAGATGATCTCCCCCCCCTCACGCCACTTCCTCAACACCACCTTTGCTAACCAGCCGGGGCTATGGCCAAAGCGGGGTGAGCCTAGCGTGGAAATGCACCCGGACGATGCCACCGCCCGCGCATTGCAGCATGAGCAATGGGTGGAAGTGGTCAACGACCGGGGCTGTCTGCAATTGCGGCTGGAAGTGAGCGAGCGGGCGCGGCCCGGCGTGGTGGTGATTCCGTCCATCTGGTGGCGCAAGCATGCCAAGGATGGCAAGAATGCCAACGAACTCACCAGCCAGGCCCTGACCGACCTGGGAGCGGCCCCCACCTTCTATGACTGTCTGGTCGAGGTTCGCGCGGCAGCAGTGGAGTGAAGAAGCGCCGATGCAGGATGACTGTTGGGTGATCAGGAGATCTGGGTATGCCGGGTAAGAAAGTATGGGTGTTGACGATGCTGCTGGGCATGCTCACAGTGACGGCGTCAGCCGCCGGTCAAGCTGTATTGCGTTGCGGCTGGTTTGATAACCCGACGCCAAACAATGCTTGGCTGATCGACCGCGATGGCGAGTGGACGATCAGCGAGCAGGGCGGTCATCAGGCCGAGGGGGACTGGCCGTCCCTCAATGGCCAGCAATGGGTGGCGACCAACGGTAGCCATGGACATGGCTGCGCCTGCATGCGCGTGATCGCCATCCCCGGCAGCCATGATATTGCACGCATTCTCAGCACCCAGGCCAAGCCCCTGCAGCAGTGCCGCAAAGACCCGGCGCTACGGGGCAAGGAACCGCTTTGACGGCCATGGAATCCGTCCGTTTCTGGCGAGACCCCTTGCTGCCCTGTTATGAGCTGCGCCAAGCCATCAATAGCCGGGCTTGCTATCGCGCGCACTCGCATCCGGTATTGTCGATAGGCAAAGTGGATGCCGGGCAATCCCGGCTGCGGGTCAAGGGGCAGCGGGAGATTGCACTTAGCGCAGGTGATGTGGTGGTGATCCCGGCCTACCTGCTGCATTCGTGCAACCCCAGGCCAGACCAATTCTGGGGTTACCGCATGTTGTATCTGGATGTGCCCGCCTTGCTGGCCGTCGCCGGGCCGGTATCGCTTGAGCAGGCTGAGCTGCCCTTCTCGGTGTGGCAGCCTCATGACCGTCCAGGCCTGGCCGCTCGGGCGGATGAAGCTTTCGACCAACTCAGCACGGTGACCACGGCAGCACAGAAACAGGCAACCTTGCTTGCACTGCTGGCACAACTGCCGCATGCGCCATCCGAGCGGGCGACGATCCCGCTCTGGCTGCAAACACTCAATCTGACGCTACAGTCCGCCATGCCACAAGGGCTGAGCCTGGCGCAATTGGCTGCGCTGAGCGGCAAAAGTCGCAGCAGTCTGCTGGCCGCCTATGGGCAACATTACGGCTCCACACCGCACCAGGCCATCATCGACCTGCGTCTGAATCAGGCCAAGCAGCTGCTGGCGCAGCAGCAGGCGGTGGTATCGGTGGCACTGGAAACGGGGTTTACCGATCAAAGCCATTTCAGCAACGCCTTCAAGGGGCGGGTCGCCGTCACCCCGCAGCAGTACACGCGGCAGCTGCAGCGCTAGACAAGGAACACCATGATTCTGGAAGTCGCCATCCTCAACGTCATTCCCAGTCAAGAGACGGCATTTGAACAAGCCTTTGCCCAAGCCTCCACCCTGATCGCCAGCATGCCCGGCTATCGGCACCACCAGTTGCAGCGGTGCATGGAGCAGCCTTCGCAATACATTTTGCTGGTGGGTTGGGATACGCTGGAAGATCATACGATCGGTTTTCGTGGTTCGCCCCAGTACCAGCAGTGGCGAGTCTTGCTGCATCACTTCTACGACCCGTTTCCGACTGTCGAGCATTACCAGCAGGTCTATGCCAACGCGCCCTGAGCAGGCGACTGCGCCGGACTTTTTTGCAAGAATCATCAGCCTGCCCTTTCTATCATCAGGCTTTCTTGCAAGGAGGTCTGTATGGAATGGCAATTGTTTTTGCTGGCAGTGGGGACGCATTTTCTGGCCTTGCTCAGCCCGGGGCCAGATTTCTTCCTGCTGCTGAACACGGCGACGAGTCGGGGTGTCCGTGCCGGGTTATGGACCACGCTCGGCATCACGCTCGCCAATGCGATGTATGTCGCGATGGCGGCGTTGGGTGTTCGTGGGCTGGAGAGCCACACGGTGGCCTATGTGCTGTTGTACTGGGGTGGGGTGGTATACCTGCTATGGCTGTCACATGCTTTCCTGACCGCTGGCTTGCAGCCGGTGGTGGTGGGGGTGAAGGGGGTGATGTCTGGCGGGGAACGCCGCGCCTTTCTGCTGGGTTTCAGCTCCGGCATGCTCAACCCGAAGAATGGCCTGTTCTATGCCGCACTGTTCGCGGCCCTGGACACCCATCATGCCAGTGATGCGGTGCAGCTGACGGCAGCCATCTGGATGCCCAGCCTGGTGCTGGCCTGGGATGCCTGCGTGGTCTGGTTGTTTACCCGGCCAAGGGTGGTGGCACGTTTCAACCGCTATCAGGCAGTGCTGCACAAGTTGTCAGCGGTGGTGATTCTGGGCATGGCACTGGCCATGGCGTATGGCTTCTGGGCATAGGTATATTGCGCGATTGCGAGACTAGGCTCGCAGTGGCAATACGACTTCGAAGCGGCAGCCCTGATTCGGTGTGCTGTGCAGGCTGACGGCGCCGCCGTGGTCTTCTGCCACCCGTTTGACAATCGCCAGCCCAAGGCCGGTACCTTCGTTGCGGGTGGTAAAAAAGGGTTCAAAGACTCGGGACTGCTGCTCAGGCGGGATGCCGGGGCCGTCGTCGCTGATGTGCAGGTACAACCAGCCATTGAGTAACCTGACTTCCAGGGTGACGGTGCGTTGCGCAAAGCTGACCGCGTTTTCCAGCAGGTTGATGACCGCACCTTGCAAGGCGGTGCGGCTGCCGGTCAGTGGTATCGGCGGCAGGGCTGCCGGGCTATTGAGCTGGCATTGGCGTGCCTGGGCATGAGGCAGCACGGTGGCGAGGGCATCCTGCAGCACAGGGCCAGCATCAAAGGCTTCCTGCTCGTGGTTACTGCCGCGCACAAACAGCAGCATGTCGGCAATCAGGCCTTCCAGATCGTGCAGGCGGGCGGTGGTCTTCTCAGTAAACTTCTGCCGCTGCGCATCCGGCAGTCGCGGATTACCCAGATGGCTCACATAGAGCAGGGCGGTGGCCAGCGGGGTACGCAGCTGGTGGGCCAAGCCTGCTGCCATCTCACCCATCGCGGCGAGCTTCTTGTGCTGCTCCAGTTGCTGTTGCAGCAGGTAGTGGCCGGTCAGGTCGGTGACCAGCAGTATTTGCCCTTCACCATTCGCGCCAGCAGTGGTCTGAATGGCGAGGCGGGCGCGGTGCTGCCCCAGCCCATCCAGCAATTCCCATTCTTCGGGAGAGAGGGTGGGGCGCAGGAGCTTGACCGCCACATCCAGCCAGCGCTGGCTGGGCAGGTTCGGCCCGAACCATTGCTCGGCCGCCCAGTTGGCCGCGGTAATCACGCCCTCGGCATCCAGCTCCAGTACCCCGGCAGGCAGCGCTGCCAGCAGCGAGGAGACGCGGCGTGCCAGTGCATCCTTTTCCGACAGCTGTTGCTGCAAGGCCTGGTTGCTGGCCGCCAGTTCTTCACTCAGGTGGCTGACCTGCTGCTGCAAGGTTTCAAACTGCTGGGTCAGCTGTACCGACGTCGCATTGAAGAGCGCGAACGCCTGCTGCAGCTCGGCTGGGGTCAGCGCCGGCTGATCCATGGGCTCAGTCGACCAGCTTGGCCCAGCGCATGATGGCCAGCACCTGGTCGTCGTCCAGTTCGGCCCAAGTACCGCGCTTCAGGCGGGGGGGCAGGCCCAGCGGGCCAAAGCGCACCCGCATCAGGCGGCTGACCGTCAGACCGAAATGCTCGAACATGCGGCGCACTTCCCGATTACGGCCTTCCTTGAGAATCACCTTGTACCAGTGGTTCAGTCCTTCGCCCCCCTGATCCACCAGTACATCAAACCGGGCTGGGCCGTCTTCCAGCTGTACGCCGGTGGCCAGCGCCTTTTTCTGCTCGTCGGTGAGCTCACCAAACACCCGTACCGCATACTCGCGCTCGACTTCAAAGCGCGGGTGGGTGAGGCGGTTGGCCAGATCGCCCGAGGTGGTAAACAGCAGCAGACCGCTGGTGTTGTAGTCCAGTCGCCCGACCACGGTCCAGAAACTGCCCTGTACTCGTGGCAGACGCGAGAACACCGTCACGCGGCCTTCAGGGTCGTCGCGGGTGACCAGCTCACCTTCCTGCTTGTGGTACATCAGGATACGCGGCAAGCGGTTTTGTGCCCGCAGGCGAACCGCTTTGCCATCCACCCGTACCATGTCTTCCGGCGTGACCCGGGTGCCTGGCGTGGCGGGCTGCCCGTTGACGGTCACCCGACCGGCTTCGATCAAGGCGTCCATGTCCCGGCGCGAGCCAAGGCCCGCCTGGGCCAGTGCTTTTTGCAAGCGTACCGGTTCCTGGTCCAGCTGCACTTTCTGCTTGGGCTGTTGCAGGTCTTTCTCACTGCGCCGCACCAGGGTGACCCGGCGTGCCTTGTCCGGGGTGCTGCTCTTGCTGCTGCCGGTGCGCAATTGGGCAGGGGCGCGCTTGCCAATGATCTCGATGTCGGCACTGCGTGGCGGACGGCGACCGCCCCGCTTGAGGGCCGGTGCATCGCCTACCTCCACCACCGCCGGTTTGCGTGGACGATTGCCCTCTTCCTCGGTGGTGGCGGGGCGTGGTGCAGGCTGGCTGCGGCGATCACTGCGCTGGCCGTAGCCGCCGGTCGGGGTGCCGTAGCTGGCCTTGCTGGCGGTGGCTTGGCCGCCGCGTGCGCGCGGAGTGGACGTATCGGCCGGGGCCTGACCGCTGTTGGCAGCCGGCCGACGCTGCTGACGGCTGCCAGCCTGACGGGCGGGTTGTCGGGCCGCAGCCGGACGCGAAGACTTAGACATGAGGCAAACTTTCCTGACGGGTGAGCTGCTCGAGGTCATCCAGCGGGGGAAGCTCACTCAAACTGCGTAAATTCAGATCACTCAAAAACTGTGGGGTGGTCGCCAGCAAGGCAGGCCGCCCCGGTACATCACGATGTCCAACGGTTTCAATCCAGCCGCGCGCTTGCAGCGACTGGATGATGGTGCTGGCGACCGACACCCCGCGTATCGCTTCGATATCGCCACGGGTCACCGGTTGCCGGTAGGCGATCACCGCCAGCGTCTCCAGCACCGCCCGCGAATAGCGCGGCGGCTTTTCCGGGCTCAATCGGTCCAGGTAGGGCTGGAACTCCGGTCGGGTGCGAAAGCGCCAGCCCTCGGCCAGTTGTACCAGTTCCACGCCACGACCTTGCCAGGCCTGCTGCAAATCGGTCAGCAGCCTGCGGATGATCGCCTGCTCCAGACCGTCGCCCAGCACCTGCTTCAGTTGCGCCAGCGTCAGCGGCTGTGCACTGGATAGCAGCACAGTCTCCAGAATCAGGCGGGCATGGTTGAGACTATCCATCGGTGCGGCACTATACCAGCTTAGCGTAGATTGGTTGATACGGCTCGCTTTGTGCGATCTGTACCAGGCGCTCTTTGCACAACTCCAGCAAGGCCAGAAAACTGACCACCAGATCGGCTACCCCGGCTACGGTATCAAACAGGTCCACAAACGGGGTGTACTGTTCACGCTGCAGGCGTTTGAGCAGCTCGCTCATCCGCTGCCGTACCGAGAGGCCCTCTTTCGACACCTGGTGGTGGCGGTTCAGGCGGGCTCGCCGTGCAATATACTGCCAAGCTTCCAGCAGGTCCGCCGGGTGGACATCCGGCAGCTGGATCACGGCGGTACGCTGCAGCCACACCTCCACCCACTGAAAATCCCGCTCGGCCTGCGGCAATTGGTCCAGCCGGAAGGCCGCCGCCTTGATCTGTTCATACTCCAGCAAGCGGCGTACCAGTGCCGCGCGCGGGTCTTCCTCGATGCCATCTTCCGTCAGCACGGCGGGCCGCGGTAACAGCAGGCGAGATTTGATCTCGATCAGCACTGCCGCCATCAGCAGGTATTCTGCTGCCAGCTCCAGCTGCTGTACCTTCATCGCTTCGACGTATTCCATATACTGTGCCGTGAGGCTGGCCATCGGAATGTCGAGTACGTCGACATTCTGGCGGCGAATCAGGTACAGCAACAAATCGAGCGGGCCTTCAAAGGCCTCCAGAAATACCCGCAGGGCATCCGGCGGAATGAACAGGTCTAGCGGTATGTCGTGAAACGGCTCGCCGCGCACTTGCGCCAGTGGCTCGGCCACGGGCGTCGGGAAGGCGAGCTGGTTCACGATGGACCGTCAGCTGTACAGCAGGCCCATCGCCTCGCGCACGTCACGCATGGTTTCCTGTGCTACCTTGCGTGCGCGCTCGCAACCATCGGCGATGATGTTGCGTACCAGTGTTGGGTCATCCTGGTACATTTGTGCCCGTTCCTGCATCGGCTTCTGCTCCGCCACCATGCTGTCGATCACCGGCTGCTTGCATTCGATGCAGCCAATGCCAGCACTGGTACAGCCTTGCTGCACCCAGTTCTTCACCTGATCGTCGCTGTAGACCTGATGCAGCTGCCACACCGGGCATTTCTCCGGGTTGCCGGGGTCGGTACGGCGCACGCGTGACGGATCGGTCGGCATCTGCTTGACCTTTTTCGCCACCGTCTCCGGTGTATCGCGCAGGGTGACGGTATTCTGGTAGGACTTGGACATCTTGCGGCCATCCAGCCCCGGCATCTTGGAGGCGGCGGTCAGCAGCGGTTGTGACTCCGGCAGGATCATCTTGCCGCCGCCTTCCAGGTAGCCATACAGCCGCTCACGGTCGCCCAGGCTCAGGTTTTGCGCGTCTTCCAGCAGGGCACGGCCCGCCTCCAGTGCTTCGCTATCGCCTTCTTGCTGGTAGCGGGTGCGCAGCTCGTCATACAGCTTGCCCTTCTTGCCGCCCAGTTTCTTGATGGCGGCTTCGGCTTTCTGCTGGTAATCCGGTTCCTTGCCAAACAAGTGATTGAAGCGGCGCGCAATCTCGCGGGTGAATTCCACGTGCGGCACCTGATCTTCACCCACTGGCACCATATTGCCCCGGTAGATCAGGATGTCTGCCGCCTGCAGCAGCGGGTAGCCAAGAAAGCCGTAAGTATTCAGGTCTTTCTGGCTCAGTTGCTGCTGCTGGTCCTTGTAGGTGGGCATCCGTTCCAGCCAGCCATTGGGGGTAACCATTGACAGCAGCAGGTGCAGCTCGGCGTGCTCCGGCACCCGGCTCTGGATGAACAGGGTGGCCTGGTTCGGGTCGACACCGGCCGCCAGCCAGTCAATCACCATTTCCCAGACGCTGTTTTCAATGATCTGCACATTGTCGTAATTGGTGGTCAGCGCATGCCAGTCCGCCACCATAAAGTAACAGTCGTACTCGCTCTGCAGCTTGGCCCAGTTCTTCAGCACACCATGATAGTGGCCGAGGTGCAGGGCGCCAGTGGGGCGCATGCCGGAGAGGACGCGATCAGCAAACATGAAAACAGGCTTTCTTTCGTGAAGTTCAATCGGACAGCTTGGATTACAGCACCGACAATATCAGGTCGATGACATACAGCATAGGGGCCAGTGCGATGTTCAGGGTCTTGGTGAGGATCAGGCCAATGACAATGAACATGCCGTAAGGGACAACTTTCTCCAGCATCTGATCCCATGGGCGCGGCAGCAGGCTGATCAGCATTCTGCCACCATCCAGTGGCGGGATCGGCAGCAGGTTAAGCGCCGCCAGCATGGCATTGATACTGAGCCCCATCCACGCCATTTGATGCATGGGCTGGGCCAGATCGCCCATGTCCGGTGCCAGATACTTCAGTACCAAGCCCCAGAACACCGCCATGATGATGTTGATGCCCGGTCCGGCCAGCGATACCCAGAACATGTCCCGCTTGGGATTGCGCAGATTGTTGGCGTTGACGGGCACCGGCTTGGCCCAGCCAAACAGGAAGCCCCCCGCGATCAGACACAGGATGGGCAGCAGGATGGTGCCGATCGGGTCAATATGCTTGATCGGGTTCATGGAGACCCGGCCCAGCATCCAGGCGGTTTTGTCGCCCAGCCGTAATGCCGCATAGGCGTGTGCGGCTTCATGCAGAGTGATGGCCAGCAGGATGGGCACCGCATACAGCAAAATGTCCTTGAACTGAAAATCCATGCCTTACGCCTCCAGACCCAGTGCAGCCAGGCTGCCTTTACCAGCCCGGATCAGCACTGGCTCATCGTCGGTGAGGTCGACCACCGTGGTGGGCTCCATGCCGCAGTAACCGCCGTCAATCACCAGATCCACCTGCCGCTCCAGCTGCGAGCGAATCTCATAGGGGTCAAACGGGGCTTGGTCTTCACCCGGCAGCAGCAAGGTCACCGATAGCAAGGGCTCGCCCAGCTCTTCCACCAGCGCCAGTGCGACCGGGTGATCAGGGATGCGCAGGCCAATGGTGCTTTTCTTCGGGTGCAGCAGCCGCTTGGGGACTTCTTTGGTGGCTTGCAGGATCACTGTATAGCTGCCCGGCGTAATGGCCTTGAGCCGCCGGTATTGCTGGTTATCCACCTTGGCGTAGGTGGCGATGGCGGAGAGGTCATTGCACACCAGGGTAAAGTGGTGCTTGTCATCCAGCTGGCGAATCTGGCGGATGCGCTCCAGCGCCGCCTTGTCACCCATATGGCAACCGAGCGCATAACAGGAGTCGGTCGGGTAGACGATGACACCGCCTTCCTGCACGATCTGCGCTGCCTGGCGAATCAGGCGGGGCTGCGGGTTTTCCGGGTGGATCTGAAAGAACTGTGACATGAGGGTAGCGGGTCCGTATCAGGGCAGGGTGGCCGGTACTTCGGCAGGAAGGGTGACCCCCAGCGCTTGCCAGACCGGCTTGCAATAGTCAGGGAGCGGCGGGAACTGGCCCAGATCGCCATAGTGGCCCTGTCCGTGGAAATCTGAGCCCACCGAGGCCCACAGGTCAAAAGATTCCGCCAGCCGGGCAAAACGGGCGACCAAGTCTGGCGTATGGTTGGCGGTGCCGACTTCGATGCCATCGCCGCCAAAACGGGTGAAAATCTCCACCAGTTCGTTCATGGTCTTTTTGCCCATGTCGTAACGGCCGGGATGCGCGAGGATGGCTAGCCCACCGGCTGCGTGCAGCCATTCGATGGCTTCCGGCAGGGTGGCCCACTGATGCGGCACATAGCCGGGCTTGCCGGGAGTCAGGTATTTCTTGAAGACGGCTTGCAGATTGCGGGCACGTCCTTGCTCCACCAGAAAGCGGGCAAAATGGGCGCGACCAATCATGTCCGGGTTGTCAGCAAAGCGCATGGCGCCCTCAAAGGCGCCCTCGATGCCCACTTTGGCCAGCCCGGCGGCCATCAGCTGGGCCCTTTCGGTACGGCCACTGCGAATGCGCTGCAAGCCATCGCGTAATACCACATGCTCGGGGTCGATGCCCAAGCCGACGATGTGCAGGGTGTGCTTGCCCCAGTTGACCGAGATTTCCACACCGTTGACGAGGTGAATGTCACACTGTCGGGCAGCAGTGGCGGCTTCTGCCAGGCCGCCCAGTTCATCGTGATCCGTGAGCGCCAGCACCCGTACACCGCGCGCAGCCGCTCGCTCCACCACGGCCGTGGGGCTCAGCATGCCGTCCGAGACGGTGGAGTGGCAGTGAAAGTCGTAAGGGGACATCAGGCCTTGCCTGCATCATGCCGACCCGGTTGCCACAGCACATCCGGTACCTGATGATGGCGATTGAGTACCCGCGCCAGCACAAACAGCAGGTCGGACAGGCGGTTCAGGTAACGGGCCGCGAGCGAACCAGCCATGCCTGCCTCTTCGATGGCCAGCAACTGGCGCTCGGCACGGCGGCTGACGGCACGTGCCACATGGCATTGTGCGGCTGCCTTGCTGCCACCCGGCAGGATGAATTCCTTGAGCGGAGGCAGCTCAGCATTGAAGTCCGCCAGCGCTTGATCCAGCTGCAGCAGGTGAGATTCCTGCAAGGAATGCCAGCCGGGCACCGCCAGCTCGCCACCCAGGTCAAACAGGTCGTGCTGAATGGCGGACAGCAAGTCTCGAATGCGGGGTGGCAGGTCTTCACACAGCAGCACGCCAAGCTGGCTGTTCAGCTCGTCGGTATCGCCGAGTGCAGCAATGCGCGGGTGCGTCTTGGCCACCCGGCTGCCATCGCCCAGCCCGGTGCTGCCGTCATCGCCGGTGCGGGTGGTAATGCGGGAAAGCCGATGGCCCATGGGAATGTCCAGACAGATAAAACCTGATTATACCTGATGGGACGGGCGCCGCGCTTTCAGTAGCGCTTTGCATAGCTGCAGTAGTCCACCAGGGTGCCATCCGGTGCTTTGGCAAACTCTGGATGCATACCTTCCAGCTGAAAACCCAGGCGGTCCATCAGCTTGCGGCTGGAAAGATTATTAGCTTCGATCAGGCCGTGTAGACGGCGAGCATGCAAGGTTGATGTTGCCAGCTGGATGGCCGCCTGCAGCGCTTCCCGCGCCAATCCCCTGCCATGATGGCTGCTGCGGCACCAGATGCCCAGCTCGAACTGTGGATGCTCCCAGTCCATGTTCTGCAGGCCGCAACAGCCGACACATAAACCCGAATCCCGCTCAATCATCAGCATCAGCAGCCGTTCACGCCGGATGAATTTGGCGTGGTGTTCACGGCAATACAGCTCGGAGTTGTCCAGACTGGGTTCTGCCAGGCTCCAGGGAAAGGAAGTCGGCAGGGATCGCAGCTCGGCGAGTGAGGTCTGTACGGCATCCAGATGCAGCGGTCCGTCCCCCGCCTGCGGGCAGCGCAGGGTGAGCCGCTCGGTATGGAGGCTTGTCGGGATGTTGAATAAAAGCGGGTTGGTCATGGCGGGGGCTGGCGGGTTGTGGGATGCCGCGATCATGCCATGATTTTTAGTCCAGCAAAACATGATGATTCAGTCTGGAGCGGGCTGCCCTCCACATGACGTTATACTGTGGTAAAGTCTCAGCCAATGTATAAAACCGTGCTTTAGTGCGTGTTAGGGAGCATCATGGACATTACGCCACTGCTGAAACTGATGGCTGACCGCCGTGCATCCGACCTGTTCTTTACGGCAGGCGCGGCAGCCCAGATCAAGATTGAAGGGGTGATTCATCCCGTCAATCAGCAAGTGTTCAATGGCGACCAGATCAAGCGTATCGCCTATCAGCTGATGGATTCCACCCAGATTGCCCGCTTTGAGAGCGAATGGGAGATGAATTTCGGCTACCCGGTACTGGATGTCGGTAATTTTCGGGTCAACATCTTCAAACAGCGCGGTGAAATCGGCATTGTGATCCGCTACATCCGCTCCCACGCGCCGACCATTGCCGAGCTGAACCTGCCGCCGGTACTGGAAGAGCTGATCATGGGCAAGCTGGGCCTGATCCTGGTGGTGGGCTCGACCGGCAGCGGCAAGTCCACCTCGCTCAGCGCCATGCTGGAGCACCGTAACCGCAGCAAGAGCGGCCACATTTTGACGGTGGAAGATCCAATCGAATTCGTGTTTGAACACCGCAAGTCCATCGTCAACCAGCGCGAAGTCGGTATTGATACCCAGTCCTATTCCCATGCGCTGAAAAACGCCATGCGGGAAGCGCCGGATGTGCTGATGATTGGTGAAATCCGCGACCGGGAGGCGATGCAGCACGCGCTGACCTATGCCCAGGCGGGGCATTTGATCCTCTCCACCCTGCATGCCAACAACAGCTACCATGTGATGAACCGCATCATCAACTTCTTCCCGCACGAGGCGCGCCCCAGCTTGCTGCTGGACTTGTCGGTGTCGTTGAAGGCGGTGATTTCGCAGCGGCTGGTCAAGGGGGTGGACGGTAAATTGGTACCTGCCGTGGAAGTGCTGCTCAACTCGCAGCGCGTGGCAGAGCTGATCCGCACCGGCCAGATTGACCTGATCCGTGAAGCGATGGAAAACAGCGTGTCTGAGGGTTCGCAAACCTTTGAGCAGTCGCTGTTCATTCTTTACAAGGAAGGCCGGATCACCTTGCAGGAAGCGTTGGCCAACGCAGACAGCCCGACCAACCTGGCCTGGAAGATCAATAACGACGGCAAGGCCCATGCCAAGGTGGAAGAGGCACAGCAGATTGCGGGTGCGCCTGCTCGCCCGGTTGCAGCGCCCAAGGATGAGGGCGATGTCAGCTTTGATTTCGACCTGAAAGTGGATGAATGAGCTTTTCCGGTTGACATGAAGCCGGAGGGCGGGTTTCATTGCGGGCGGCCAGTGGCCGCCCGCTTGCCATCCTGCAACCCGGTATGATCTGGACGATATCCCATGATGCTCTACGGTATTCCCAACTGCAACACGGTCAAAAAGGCCCGCGACTGGCTGTCGGCACAAGGTCATGCGGTACCGTTCCATGATTTCAAGAAGCAGGGCGTGACGGAGGCCCTGCTGCGCGAATGGCTGCAGCAGCAGCCCTGGGAAAAGCTGGTGAACCGTGCCGGGACCACCTGGCGACAGTTGCCGGATGAAGCCAAGGCTGCCATCACGGGGGCTGAGCAGGCCATTGCCCTGATGCTGGACAAGCCCTCGGTGATCAAGCGTCCGGTTTTGGTCAAAGACGGCCGCGTGACGCTGGGGTTTGACCCGGATACCTACACCAGCCTGTTTGCCTGAGCCTTCCCTTATTTTGATCTGGAAAACCACCATGAACCCGACGCAGGCCCTGACCGAACAATTGATTGCTTGTCACTCGGTGACCCCCGTGGATGGCGGCTGTCAGGACCTGATGCTGAGCCGCCTGTTGCCGCTGGGCTTTGTAGTGGAGAAGTTGCACAGCAATGGCGTAGACAACTTCTGGGCGCGCCGTGGCACGGCTGGCCCGGTCCTGTGTTTTGCCGGGCATACGGATGTGGTGCCGACCGGCCCCTTGCATGACTGGACGACTGACCCCTTTGTGCCCACGGTACAAGAGGGCATGTTGCATGGTCGCGGCGCGGCAGACATGAAAGCCTCGCTCGCGGCGTTTGTGACCGCCATTGAGCGCTTTGTGGCGGAGTGCCCGGATCATAAGGGGTCAATTGCCCTGCTGATTACCTCGGACGAAGAGGGGGTGGCCACCGATGGCACGGTCAAGGTAGTGGACCTGCTGCAGGCGCGGGGTGAGTCGATTGACTACTGCATTGTTGGTGAGCCGACGTCGGACCGCCGTTTTGGCGACACCATCAAGAATGGTCGGCGTGGGTCGCTCTCTGGCAACCTGACCGTCAAGGGTATCCAGGGGCATATCGCCTACCCGCACCTGGCGCGTAACCCGATCCATCAGTTGGCCCCGGCGCTGGCAGAGCTGGCCGGGATGGAGTGGGATCGTGGCAACGACTATTTCCCGCCCACCAGCTGGCAGGTGTCCAACATCCACGGCGGAGCAGGGGCGACCAACATCATTCCGGGCTCGGTAAACGTGCAGTTCAATTTCCGTTTCTCCACCGAGCAAACGGCGGATGGCCTCAAACAGCGGGTGCATGCCGTGCTGGACCAGCATGGGCTGGAATACGATCTGCAATGGAACCTCTCGGGCAACCCGTTCTTTACCGCGCCAGGCGAGCTTTCCCGTGCCCTGCAGGCAGCGATTGAGACCGAAACCGGGGTGCAGGCGCAACTGTCCACCACTGGTGGTACCTCAGATGGCCGCTTCATTGCCCGTATCTGCAAACAAGTGGTGGAATTCGGGCCGATCAACGCTACCATTCATAAGGTGAATGAGTGTGTGGCGGTGGACGATTTGCCACGCCTCTCCGGGATTTATTATCAAACCTTGTGCCGTTTGCTCGGCTGAAAGCCAGCATGAACCGATTCAACCCACATGCTTATGTCTTTGTGCTCGATAGCCTGAAGACTTTTGTTGCCCTGCTGGCACTGGTCAATCCCTTTGGCGCGATTCCGTTTTTTGTCAGCCTGACCACGCAGCAAAATGAACGCGAAAAGCGCCGGACCATCAAGATTGCCGCCGTGACGGTGGCGATGGTGATCATCGTGTCGGCCTTGCTTGGGCGCAGCATTATTGCGTTCTTTGGCATCTCGGTCGCCAGCTTCCAGGTGGGAGGCGGCTTGATCATGCTGCTGATGTCGATCAGCATGCTCAATGCGCAAATGGGCGGTAGCCGGACCACGCCTGAGGAAACCTCAGAGGCTGAATTACGGCACAGTATTGCCGTGGTACCGCTGGCGATTCCCTTGCTGACCGGTCCGGGAACGATTTCGACGGTGATCGTCTATGCCCAGAAGGCAGACCACTGGTACCAGTACCTGGGCTTGATCGGCTCGGGTGTGGCCATCGGGATATTGACCTGGGTGGCCTTCAAGCTGGCTACCCCGATTACCCGTGTGGTAGGCCGTACGGGCATCAACGTGGCCACGCGCCTGATGGGCCTGATCCTGGCCGCGCTGGCGGTCGAATTTATTGCCGAAGGCTTGCTGACCCTGTTGCCGGGCCTGCGTGGCTGATTTCATCTGAAGAGTTCATCATGAGTGTTTCCCTGTTCAACGAAGCCAGGCAAAGCCTGCATACCGTGCGCGATGTCTTGCGCTTTGCCATCAGCCGCTTTCATGAAGCCGGGCTGGTGTTTGGTCATGGCTCGACCAATGCGCATGACGAAGCGGCGTATCTGATTTTGCACAGCCTGCATCTGCCGCTCGACCAGCTGGAGCCGTTTCTGGATGCCCGGCTGACGCCGGGGGAGCTGCAATCGGTGCTGCACCTGCTGTATCGTCGGGTGGATGAACGGGTGCCGGCAGCCTACCTGACCCGCGAGGCTTGGCTGGGTGAGTACCGCTTCTATGTGGATGAGCGGGTGATTGTGCCGCGCTCTTTCATCGCCGAGTTGCTGCGTGAGCAACTGGCACCGTGGGTGAATGAGCCTGAAGAGGTGGTCAGCGCGCTGGACATGTGTACGGGCTCGGGCTGCCTCGCCATCTTGCTGGCTGAGGCCTTTCCGAATGCGGAGGTTGATGCCGTTGATCTGTCGCCGGATGCGCTGGCGGTGGCGGAGCACAATGTCAGCGACTATGACCTGGGCGAGCGCATCAACCTGATGTGTTCTGACTTGTTCAGCAATCTGCCGGAAAAGCAGTACGATCTGATCATCAGCAACCCCCCCTATGTCAATGCCGAATCGGTGGCTGAGCTTCCACAGGAATACCTGCACGAGCCTGAGCTCGCCTTGGGCAGCGGGGACGACGGACTGGATGCGACGCGCAAGATCATTGCCGAAGCCAGCCGCTTTCTCATCCCCGGTGGGGTGCTGGTGGTGGAAATCGGCCATAACCGCGACGTACTGGAGGCCGATTATCCGGAGCTACCGTTCACCTGGCTGGATACCGCCAGCGGCGACCAGTTTGTCTTCCTGCTGACGCGGGAAGAGCTGGTAGAAGCGGGCTACTGAGGGGCAGCAGGTGAGGGCGGGCGCCGCCCTCATTCTGCCTCGACCCAGCCCTCATCACGAAACTGCGCCAGCTTGTAGCGCAGCGTGCGCTCACTCATGCCCAGCTTCTCGGCCGCCAGTCGCCGTACGCCATGGCAAGCCGCCAGCGTGTCCAGAATGTGCTGGCGCTCCAGATCACGCATATTGCTGGGCATCTCGCCTTTGTTGCCCTCTGCGGCAGGTTCGGTCAACGCAGCGGCTACACCGCCCGGCAGCATCAAGTCGGCGGCATCAATATCCGGATTCGGCGCCAGAATCAGCGCCCGTTGCACCACGTTTTCCAGTTCGCGCACATTGCCGGGGAAGGCATAAGCCCGCAAGGCCGCCTCCGCAGCTGCTGTAAACCGGCGGCCCTGACCACTCGCCAACCGTTGCAGGGTTTGCTTCGCCAGCGGCACGATGTCGCCCGGCCGCTCGCGCAGGCTGGGTAAGGGCAAGGGGAATACGTTCAGACGGTAGAACAAGTCCTCACGGAACTTGCCCTCCTTGACCCAGCTCGCCATATCCCGGTTGCTGGTCGCCAGTACCCGGATGTCCAGCGCAATCGGCTTGCTGCCGCCCACCCGCTCGACTTCACGCTCCTGTAGCACGCGCAGCAGCTTGGCCTGCAAAGGGAGCGGCATTTCTGAGACTTCATCCAGCAGCAGGGTGCCGCCCTGGGCCTGCTCAAACTTGCCGGCATGGCTTTGTGCTGCGCCGGTAAACGCCCCTTTTTCGTGACCGAACAGGGTCGATTCCAGCAGGCTTTCCGGAATGGCGGCGCAGTTGATGGCGATGAACGGCTTGTTGCGACGCGCGCTGTGCTGGTGGATGAAGCGGGCCAGCACTTCCTTGCCAGTGCCGGATTCGCCGCTGATCAGCACGGTGGCATCACTTTGAGCCACCCGCTCGGCCAATTGCCGCAGCTGCAGGGTGGCGGGGTCATGCGCCAGCATGTCACTGCCTTCGCCCGGCGACTGGGTCAGGGCAAAACGGGTGACCTGGCTGACCAGCGCATCCGGTGCAAACGGCTTGGGCAGGTAGTGGCAAGCGCCGGCTTGCAGCGAGGCAACGGCATGTTCAATCACCCCATAAGCCGTCATCAGCAACACCGGCAGGTGTGGCCACTGCACCTTGACCTCGCGCAGCAGCTGGTTGCCATCCATCGGCTGCATGGCAACATCGGACACCACCATGCCGACGGGCTGCTGTGCCAGCAGTTGCAGCGCCGCGCGGCCATCGCTGGCGGTAACGGTGCCAAAGCCCGCCAGCTCCAGCGTATCGACAATGGCCTCGCGCAAGGCCGCATCGTCCTCGACCACCAGAATAGGCAGCGCGCTCATGGCATCAATCGCGGAAGTTCTGGTACTGCAACGGGAAATCGGTGACTTCCTTGCGGATCAGTGCGATGGCCTCCTGCAGATTATCCCGCTTGGCGCCGGTCACACGCACCGCATCGCCTTGGATGGCGGCTTGCACCTTCATCTTGGAATCCTTGATCAGGCGAACGATCTTTTTCGCCAGCTCACTGTCGATGCCTTCCTTGACGGTAATGCTCTGCTTGACCTTGTTACCACTGACTTTCTCGATCTTGCCGTGGTCGAGGCAGCGCACATCTACCTGACGCTTGGCCAGTTTCTGCAGCAGGATGTCTTTCACCTGATCGAGCTGAAATTCAGCATCGGCATAGAGGGTTAGCACCTTCTCGCTTTGCTCCACGCGGGCGTCGGTGCCCTTGAAGTCGTATCGGGTGCCGACTTCTTTCTGGGTTTGGTCAACCGCATTGCGGACTTCAACCAGATTGACTTCCGAAACAACGTCAAACGAGGGCATGTGTACTCCTGGGGAAAACGGGTATGCAATATGTACTATAGACGCCCGCCACGACAGACGGTGCGCGGCATGCAGTTTACCTGATGTCCGCGCGGGCTTCACCCGTCAGACAGGGCAAGGCGTGTGATGCTGGTGGGACGTGGGGCAGTTTGCAGTGAGGAGGCAGGGCTTGGGGAGGGGGCAGGGCCACGGCATGTGGCCCTGCTGGTGGCGCTCAGCGCGGACCGGCGGTTACGGTGAAGCTGGCTTTGCCGAGGCTGTGCTGCCAGAGGAAGAAACCCACGAGCGCTGCGGTGGCCCCTTTGCCGACGGGCAATTTGTCGACCTTCAGCGCGTGTACCGTGTAGGTGTAATGATGGAGGCGGCCTGCGGGCGGGCAGGGGCCAAAGAAGCCCGGTTGCCCCACATCGGTATTGCCTTCAATGGTCCCTGCAGGTAGCGGGCCCGCATTGGCCCCACCGGGCAGAGACTGTGTCGTGGCCGGGATGTCATAGGCTACCCAGTGCCAGAAGCCACTGCCCGTGGGGGCGTCCTGATCGTAGAAGGTCACGGCAAAGCTCTTGGTGCCTGCCGGGGCATTGCGCCACTGCAGGTCCGGCATGACACTGTTACCGGTGCAGCCGAAAGCGTTGGCGTACTGCGCTGCAGGGATGGCCGCGCCCGGTGCAATTTGCGTGCTGCTCAGGGTGAAGTCAGCGGCATGGGCAGACAGGGAAAAGCTCATGGCCAGTGTGGCAAACAGTAGTTTCATCAGGTCCTCCAAAGAAGCGGGTGGGTTCAGAAGCCTTCAAGCACAATCTTGCCGCGTGCCTTGCCACTTTCCAGCATGGCGTGAGCGCGTTTCAGGTTGGTGGCATTGATGGTACCAAAGTGCTCGGCGACCGTGGTCTGGATCACGCTGGCGTCGACCAGCGCTGCCACCTCATCCAGCAGGCGGTGCTGGGCAATCATGTCTTCTGTCTTGAACAGCGAGCGGGTAAACATCAGCTCCCAGTGCAGGGAAATACTCTTGGCTTTGAGCTTCATGATGTCCAAAGGGGACTTGGGATCGTCAATGAGTGCAAAGCGGCCTTGCGGAGCGATGATGTCGGCGATTTGGGCGAAGTGATCGTCGCTGTGGTTGAGGCTGGCCACCATGGTGACGTTTTTCAGGCCAATACGTTGCAGCTCTTCGGCAAAAGGACGGTGATGGTCAATGACATGGTGCGCGCCCAGTTCACGAACCCAGGCTTGGGTTTCCGGGCGTGAAGCGGTGCCAATGACAGTCAGCGAGGTCAGGCGGCGTGCCAGTTGCGTCAGGATGGAGCCCACCCCGCCTGCAGCACCCACAATCAACAGCGATTGCTGGGACGGGCTTTTGCCGGGTACGACGCCCAGGCGGTCAAACAACAGTTCCCAGGCAGTGATGGCCGTCAACGGCAGGGCCGCCGCTTCGGCAAAGCCAAGACGCTCCGGCATGTGGCCGACTATGCGCTCATCCACCAGTTGCAACTCGGCATTGCTGCCGGGGCGGGTGATGTCGCCCGCGTACCAGACCCGGTCACCCGGCTTGAACAGCACGGCATCAGGCCCTGCTGCACGGACAATACCGGCCGCGTCCCAGCCCAGTACGCCCCATTGTCCTTCCCCTACCGGGCGTCCGGCCCGGATTTTGTAATCCACGGGGTTGACGGAGATGGCTTGGACTTCGACCAGCAGGTCGCTGCCGGTGACCACCGGTTCGGGCAGTTGAATGTCCTGCAGCGAGGCAGGGTCGGTAATGGGCAGGTTCTTCTGGTAAGCAATGGCTTTCATGGTGATACTCCTTTAAAGGTAGGTTCAGGCAATAAGGTCAAGGCGCTGGATGTCGATGCCAGCGGCCTTGCCTGCAATGGCGGATTGCAAACGAGCCATGTGCGGGCTGTGCAAGTGTGCTTCCAGCGCAGCGGCATCTGCCCAGCGTTCAATCATGACCCAGCACAGTGGGTCGGCTTGATCCACATGCAGGTCATATTGCTGACAGCCAGGTTCGACCCGGGTGGGCGCCAGCATGTCACGCAGCGCGGTGCCGACGGCTTCCCGGTGTTCTGGGTGAGCCACAATCGTGGCGACGATACTCAGAGGCATGATGATCCTTTGACTTGGGCAGACCCCGCTTGCCGGGTAGTCGGTTAGGCGGGTCACGTTTCGGGAGCATCATGCGGCAAGTTAATTTTTAAAAAAACACACTGATGGTTGATTGACTTGTAATCACTATTTGAAAATGACGTGGGGCGGGCTTATCATCCCGGCATGCAAACCTTGCGCGATCTGGAAATCTTTCAACTGGCTGCGGACCTGGGCAGCCTCTCATCCGCGGCACGACGACTGGACATGACGCCCGCTGCCGTCAGCATGGCGATCAAGCGACTGGAAGCTGAGCTGGGGGTGGCGGTATTCTTGCGGTCGACCCGCAGCCTGCGCCTGACCACCGAGGGCCGGGTATACCTGGATCACTGCAGGCAGGCATTGCAGTTGCTGGCCGACGGGCGTGAGGCCGCATTGACCGGCGTCCGGGCGTTGCGAGGATTATTGCAGCTCTCCCTGCCATCCGATCTGGGGCGTAATGTGGTGCTGCCCTGGCTGGACCAGTTTCAAGGGCAGCATCCGGAGCTGCAGTTACGGCTGCTGGTGACAGACCGGCTGGCGGATATTTACCGGCAGCCGGTAGACCTGGCCCTGCGCTATGGGACTTTGCCGGACTCCTCGCTGGTGGCCTTGCCCGTGGCATCTGATAATCGACGGGTGCTGTGTGCAGCGCCCACTTATATTGCACGGCATGGTCAGCCTGCCACACCGGCTGCGCTGGCCGCGCATAACTGTTTGACGTACCAGCACGGGGATGTGGTTTATGACCGTTGGCGGTTTTTCCCGCAGAGCCGTGAAGTGTCGTTTCAGGTCACCGGCAATCGCAGCACGGATGATGGCGATGCGGTACGCCGCTGGGCGCTGGATGGGCAGGGTATCGCCTACAAGTCGGCGCTGGATGTGGCCGAAGACCTGCTGGCAGGCCGCCTGGTTGCCCTATGCCCTGACTGGGCCGGAGAACCGGTGCCGCTGAACCTGCTCTGTGCCGGGCGCAGGCAAGTGAGCCCGCTGGTGCAGACCTTGCGGCAATTTCTGACGGAGCGCTGTGCAGACGTGTTGTCCCGATTGTCCACTGCGGGGTTGCTGCCAGCCCGCAGAGGCTAGGGCTACAGTCGATCCGCTTCCCACTTGCCGCATCCGTTCAGGCGCTCCAGGCTGCAGATACGCCAGACTTGACCTTGCTTTTTCAGGCTGAAGCGGAACGCCGGCGCATGCGGGGGACGACGCAGGGTCTGGACTGTGGCGGAGCGCTCGTCCTGTTGCGTCAACTGTGCCCCATCCGGATCGGCATCTGCTGTTCCCCCGTAGAAGTAATAGCCGCTGCTGTCCCGCTGGAAGGGGCGATGCTTTAGTGTGCAGTACACCTGCTGAATCTGGCGCAAAGCGTCACGGGCGGGGCCGCTTTGCAGCTCGGCAACCCGATCACGATGGCGGCGCGCCCAGTGATGACAGTCACGTGACCAAGCCTGAAATGCCGCAATATAGGCCAGCACCGTCTCCAGCGGGCCGCGCTGGGTGGCATCCGGCGACGTTTGCAGATAGCGTGACCATTCAAAATCATCCATGCCTCGGAACGATAAAGGATGTTGGCCTGATCCACCAGTCGTGTCCTGTCCGAATGGTTATGCAGGCGGGCTTGAGGGATGGATGGATAACATGTAACATTTGAATACATGTTTAATTGTTTGTGGTGATCGCATGCCAACACATGATGTCGATGTAGCCGAGCTGGCTGATTTGTTTCGCTTGCTGGGAGACCCCACCCGCTTGCGCGTGGTCATGAGCTGTCTGGAGGAGCCGGTGCCGGTGACGGCCATGGCCGAGCGGCTGGGCTTGAGCAGCTCGCTGGTGTCGCACCATTTGCGCTTGCTGAAGGCCGCGCGCATCGTGCGCGCTGAGCGACAAGGCAAGCAGGTGTTTTACATGGCGGCTGACCAGCACATCCGCGGCATGATCAGTGACCTGCTGGAGCATCTGGCCGAGCCGGATGGGGAAGGGGAGCTGGCATGAGCTACCGTCGCCATGAAACCTCTTCCCACGCGGGCTGCCAGCATGGGCATGCTCATCCGCACGACCACGACCACGACCACGACCACGACCACGACCACGACCACGACCACGACCACGGGCATGGGCACCATGGTCATCACCATGGTTTGCCACAGCCCGCAGAAGTGAACCGCCTGTTTGCACTGGCCGTGGGCCTGAATGCCGTGTTCGTGACCGTAGAGTTTGTCTATGGGGTGCTTGCCAATTCCACCGCCTTGCTGGCAGATGCCGGGCATAACCTGTCGGACGTGATGGGTTTGCTGCTGGCGTGGGCTGCCGCCTGGATGGGGCGGCGTACTCCGTCCAGCCGTTTCACCTATGGCTTGCGCAGCAGTTCCATTCTGGCGGCGCTGGCCAATGCATTGATGCTGCTGCTGGCGTGTGGCGGGATTGCCTGGGAGGCCATGCGCCGCTTGGGTGAGCCGCCGCAAGTGGCCGGCATGACCGTGACGGTGGTGGCCTTGATCGGTATCGTCATCAATGGCCTGTCGGCCATGCTGTTCATCAAGGGCAGCAAGGGCGATCTGAACCAGCGGGGCGCCTACCTGCATCTGATGGCCGATGCGGCGGTGTCGGCGGGTGTGGTGGTGGCCGGGGTGCTGATGTGGTGGACCGGCTGGTACTGGATCGATCCGGTGATCAGTCTCGTCATCATGGGTGTGATTGTGTGGGGTACCTGGGGATTGCTGCGGGATTCGGTGCGGCTGGCCCTTAATGCCGTGCCAGAGCACATCCAGCCGCAAGAGGTGATCGACACCCTGGGTGCGCTACCGGGGGTGACCGGGGTGCACGATGTGCATATCTGGGGGATGAGTACGTCGGAGACGGCGTTGACCGCGCACTTGGTCATGCCTCAGGGGGCCAGCGATGCCATGCTGGAGCAGGCTGCTGAAATGTTGCGTAGTCGCTATCGCATCCAGCATTGCACCTTGCAGGTGGAGCAGGGGGCGGTGCAGCATCATTGCAGCCTGCACGAAGCCCCGGTGCGCTGAGCTTCAGGTATCATCGCGCCAGCAATCACTGAAAGACAGCAATCATGGCCATTTTCCGGCAAAAGAAAGTCAGCAAGAAGCAGCAGCCAGTCCTCTCCGTCAAGTCGGCGGTGGTGGGCGAGATCATTCGTACCGCCATGCTGCTGGACGCGCAGCTGTTGCCCCCGGCGTATCGCCTGGTTATCTTTGAGGCCATCCTCAAGCATTATCCAGAGCTGCCGCTGCGTGACATCAACCAGCTGGAGCAGCAAGCCGCAGCCGTTGGCGCGGTGAGCCCCGAGCACCCTGCGCAGCAGCGCATGGGCGAATTGCAGCAATGGATCAAGGATGATCCACAACGGATTTTCACGCTGTTGGTCGGTTTGGCCGCGAACCGTGGTGATGAATACGCGTGGTCCTTGCTGCAAGGCTAAGGCATGTAAAGGATGAACGGTATTTAAAGCGAATTTAAATTCGGTTATAGTGCCGTTCATGCGACCCAAGGACGATCTCAAGCAAGCCGCCATTGAACAGGCCACCTACCAGCTGGTACAGGAGCAGGGGCTGGTGCGGCTGAAAATGGCGGATATTGCCCGTGCCGCAGGCTTGGCTGCCAGCACCCTGTATGTGTATTACCCCTCCAAGCAAGACTTGCTGGACAGCCTCTACCAGCAAGCCAAAAGTCGCAGTTTTCAGCGCTTGATTGCACAGGATGACCCTGGCAAGCCGCTGAAAGCGCGCATCCGCACCATCTGGCACAATATGGTGGACAACCGCTTGCAGTACCCGCAGGAGCTGGTGTTCATGGAGCAGTACCACAGCTCGGCCTTCCTCAGTGCGAGCAGTCGTGAGCTCAGCAGCAATATGCAGCATTTCTTTGCCGATCTGCTGCTGGCGGGTCAGCAAAGCGAACAACTGAAGCCACTGCCGCTACCTTTGTTGATGGCGTCGGTGCAGTCTTCGGTACGCGACCTCAGCCGTTTGATTCAGGATGGGGTACTGTCAGATGGACCCGACCTCCGTCAGGCGGCGTTTTCTCTTTGTTGGGATGCACTTTGCGCCTGATTTTTTTGCCTTTTAAACGAATGGAAATTCGATAATGAAGCCTGTGATTGTGATAACCGGTTGCTCCAGCGGGATTGGCCGGGCTGCAGCAGTATTGTTTGCCAGCAAAGGCTGGCAGGTGGTGGCGACCATGAGGCAGCCAGATACTCATTCTCTGCCAGACACGACTGCCGTCATGGGGATGGATGTGACTCAGCCGTCTCAAATTGCCACCGTGATGGCGGAAACCCTGCAGCGCTTCGGTCGCATTGATGCGCTGGTCAATAATGCCGGGTTCGGTGCATTCGGCCCCTTGGAAACTGCCAGTGAAGCCTTGCTGGAAAGGCAGTGGCAAACCAATGTGCAGGGTGTCATGGCGACCATCCGTGCCGTGCTGCCTGCCATGCGTGCCCAGCAACAAGGGGTGATCGTCAACATCGCCTCCATCGGCGGCCTGGTGACCATGCCGCTCAATGCCGTCTACCATGCTACCAAATATGCTGTGGTGGGCTTGAGTGAGGGCCTGCACTATGAGCTGGCCCCTTGGGGCATCCAGAGCAAAATCGTGGCGCCAGGCGGGGTGGCGACCGACTTTGCAGGTCGCTCGCTGAGTTTGACCTATCAGGGGGACGACCACCCCTATCATGAGTATGTCACTCAGGTGCAGCAGGCATTTTCACAGCGGCAAGGGCACTATTCCACGCCAGAAGCGGTGGCGGATGTGATCTACACGGCGGTGACGGATGGTGAACGACAGCGGGTCCGCTATGTGGTGGGGGCAGATGCGCAAGCGCTGCTGGCTGCGCGCGAGCAACTTGGTGAAGCGGGTTACCTGCACATGATGCAACAGCGCTTTGCCCCGCAGCCGGCCGAGCAAGCATAAGTGCACTTTGATACATGGCGCATGCGGATGGTCAGCCCGCGTGCGATGTGCCTTCGCTGAGCAGGTACTCGCGAATCAGTTCGCGGGCGCGGTGCAAGCGGCTTTTGATGGCGCCAGGCGATTCGCGCAGTTGCGCGGCTATTTCCGCAATGGTCAATGCTTCAAAGTCCCGCAGCAGGATGACTGCTCGATAATGCTCGGGCAAGGACTCCAGTGCGTGTGTCAGGTCGATGCGCAGTGAAATGTCCGTGCGGCTGGTCAGTTGTTGCGCTATGGCCTCTTCATCCAGCGGATTCAGCCGGAGCGTGATGCGCGCCAACTTCATGCAATGGCGCTTGATGACCGTAGACAGCCAGGCGGTGAAGGCAATCGCTGCCTTCAGCCCACCCAGCTTGCGGGACAGGGTTAGCAATGATTCCTGCACCGCATCATCCACATCGCTGGCGTGACAATGGCGCCGGGCATAACGCCTCACATCGGGCTGGCATTGTGCCAGCAGCTGTGAAATCGCGGCCGGGTCACCCGTTTGTGCGGCTTGCACCAGCAGGTCACGCTCCATCACGCCCGTGATCATGGCTTATCCCTTGTTGACGGGTTTACGCCCGGCCAGGGCACACATCGGACAAAAGCCGACCAGTCCAGTCAAGGCCAGTGTGATGGCGGTCAGGCCTGCTGCAACCGCCCATGCCGAGTGGCTCCAGTTCATAACGGTATAACCGGTAGCGGCGACCGCTAGCAGCACGCGAAGTACGCGCTCCCAATGGGGTAAATTCTTTGCATAAAACATGGCAACTTCCTTGAACATGATGGGGTGAGGACATCCTCATCTGCAAAGAGGCTGCTTGATCGCAAAACGGTGCGCGCCGGATGACATTTTTTTCAGACTCGCCCGCCTCATGGCACGACCATCGGCGCGGGCGGATCAAACTCTGCTTACAAACCGCTGCTGCGGATGTCCCACGGCAGAGTGGTACCCTGTTCTGCACAGGCCTGGATGGTGGACTGCGTATCGCTGAGGTCCCAGCCGCGCTGCTGCAGCCATTCCGGATTGTAGTAGCTGCAGGAGTAACGCTCACCGCCATCACACAGAATGGTGGCGATCGAGCCGGTCTTACCTGCTTGGCGCATGGCCTGTGCAGCCAGCAGCACGCCGATGAAGTTGGTGCCAGTCGACCCGCCGACCCTGCGCCCCAGACGCTTGGCGAGATAGTGCATCGCAGCCAGTGAGGCGGTATCGGGTACTTTCACCATGGCGTCGATCACGTCCGGAATGAAAGAGGCTTCCACCCGTGGGCGGCCAATGCCTTCAATGCGTGAGCCGCACTCCAGTTTCAGGTCCGGATCGCGGCTGACATAGTGGTCAAAGAACACCGACTGCTCCGCGTCGGCACACAGCACGCGGGTATTCAGCTGCTGATAGCGGACATAGCGCCCGACCGTCGCCGTGGTACCGCCAGTCCCCGGGCTGGTGACGATCCAGTGCGGAACCGGATGTGGTTCCTTCTTCATCTGCTGGAACATGGACTCCGCAATATTGTTGTTGGCGCGCCAGTCCGTCGCGCGCTCGGCGTAGGTGAACTGGTCCATGAAGTGGCCATTGTTCTCGCGGGCCAAGCGCTCGGATTCACTGTAGATGGCGGTCGGGTCCTGCACCAGATGGCAACGGCCCCCCTGGAATTCGATGGCGGCAATCTTGTCGGGCGACGTGGTGGCCGGCATCACGGCAATGAATGGCAGGCCCAGCAAACGTGCAAAATAGGCTTCCGAAATGGCCGTCGAGCCACTGGAGGCTTCTACCACCGTACTACCGGCATGCAGCCAGCCATTACACAGCGAATACAGGAACAGTGAGCGGGCCAGGCGGTGCTTCAGACTGCCGGTAGGATGGCTGGATTCGTCCTTCAGGTAGACATCAATGCCCGGAAAACCCGGCAGGGGCAGGGTGATCAGGTGGGTGTCGGCGGAGCGATTAAAGTCTGCTTCAATCTTGCGGATGGCATCCTGAACCCAACGGCGGTGACTCATGGCAACTCCGGAATAAGCTTATGCCACAAGTATGCCTGAAACGGCGCCGCAGGACGACCGTCTGGCCGCAAGACTTTGTTTCAGCATGTGAAAAGCGCATACTGTCATCATCATCCTGGCGAAGGTGATTGCCCATGGAACTGGGCTCCATTACCACTGCGCTTGCCTTGCAGGTGTCGACCCCAGCAAGGCAGATCGCAACTAACGGCACCACCGCGACGTGCTCATCAGGATGTGGCTGCGAAGGCTGCCTGGGCAGCAAGGTGACGCTGTCGTCGGAAGGCTTGGCCAGGTCAGCCACCTTCCCGGAAGAGGGGGCGCCAGCGGCCGAAGAGGCGAGTGGGCAAGCCACCGCACTCACGGAATCAGAACAGGCTGAGGTGGCAGACCTGAAGCAGCAGGATCAGGCGGTGCGCCGTCATGAGCAAGCCCATATTGCGGCCAGCGGCGGTCTGGCCATCGGTGGTGCCAGCTATGGCTTTACCCGTGGGCCAGATGGGCAGAGCTACGCCGTTAGCGGTGAAGTATCCATCCGCCTGAGTAAAGGGCGTTCACCGGAAGAAACCTTGTCGATTGCACGGGCCGCCCGTGCTGCCGCACTGGCGCCTGCCGATCCCTCACCGCAGGATCGTGCCGTCGCAGCCGCGGCGAGCCAGCTGGAGGCCGAGGCCCGGCGTGAGCAGTATCAGGCCGCCAGCTCCCCCCCGGTATCCGGCAATGGCAGGGTACTGACCGCCGAAGAGATCAACCGCTTTTATCTGCCGGAGCCAAACCCGCGTGGAAACCGGGTGCAAGTACAGGCTTGATCCCGCTGATGGGTGAGTACTTGTTCATTTTTACTGAGCGTAATATTCAATCATAGCCACGATTCAACATTTCACAACTGCTACAAAGAGCAGCTCCGCCGTTTTCCGGTTCGCCTTACAGTGGCCCTGCGCATCCGTCCGGATCCGCACCACAACTGGAGAATGGCAATGTTTCAGGATTTCCCGCTGCAACTGGGTGAGTACCGGCTGATTCAGATCGACAATGCACGTGACTTGCGCACGCAGTATGAGTTGCGCCACCAGATCTTCCATGATGAGCTGGGCTGGCTGCCTGCCCGTGAAGATGGGCTGGATGATGATCGCTACGACCTGTGGTCGGATAATTTCCTGGTTCTGGATGGTGCAGAACGCCCGGTTGGGTGCATGCGGCTTACCCCTAGCGACGAGCCCTTCATGCTCGAGCATGAGTTCCTGTGCCTGATGCCCAGTGCACGGGATATCGAGAAAACGACACGCACGGCGGAAGTGACCCGCATGGGCGTGGTACGCAATGCACAAGGCAACCGCCTGCCGGAAGTCAGCAAGTTGCTGTATATCGGCATGTACTGCTGGGCCCGGCAACGCGGCGTAGAGCGAACCTACTTTGTAACGGAATACAACTACTTTCTGCGGGCCTGCCAAGCAGGCTTGCCGGGTACGGCGGCAGGCGAGCCCCGGGTGATGGACGGCGGCGTGCTGTCCATCGCCGGGTTTCTGGATTGGCCCAATATGGGGGAGCGTTTCAGGCGCTGGCTACGCCATGCCCGGATCGCACCTGACGCATTGATAATGCAATCGCGTGAGCGCGATTGTTTGCCGACAGTTTCTTGATCACGTTGCTGACATGAAACTTCACGGTGCGCTCGGAAATGCCCAGGATCATGGCGATTTCCCAATTGGTTTTGCCGAACTTCATCCATTGCAGGATGTCGCTTTCCCGGCTGCTGAGCGCACCGGCCTGAACGGGGTCATTCGGTTCACGCGAGCGCAAGGCCGCCAGATTGAGGTGAGGGGCCAGGCTCATCAAGATTGCGGCAATGTCTGGCGTCAGCTTGGGAGTGGTGGCGATCGACAGAAAACTGGCTTGTCCTTCGCGCGGCGCAAAGTGGCCAAAACTCATGCCTTGTTCCAGCCCAAAATCACGCGCCGCGGTGACAAACGTCTTCTGCTCCGGGGTGCTGACTTGTGCATAAATGTCAGACCAGACTTTGGCTTGTGGCGACGTGGGCAAGGTGTTCAGAACGGGGTCGCTCTTGGCCAGACCATTCTCCTGATAGCAGTTGAACCACTGCTGCGCGTAGCTGATATTGATCAGCTGATCAATCTCGCTCACTTCCTGCCGCTGGTTGATCTTGCCAAATGCAATGGCCATGCTGCGGATGGGCAAATCATCATGCAAATTCTGACAGAAGCGGATCAAATGGGCTTGATCCTGAATCTGGCTGATTTCCAGCAGCCAGGAGAGCACCTTTTGCATTTGTTGAGACGACATGCTGGACAGCATGGGTTGAATGGATTCCAGTCCAGTAGTGTTCATCGTTTTCCCCGCTAGAAGTCTGACCCGACCATCCATTCATGAAGCATGGTGCAGTAGTGCGGATCGTAAATGCTTATCATGTACGCTGCATGACACGCATTTACCCCATCTTCTGAATGGTTCCAACTCCAGATGGGGGTGTCGCTTGCCCATCTGTGCGCTGAGTCTGGCTTCACTTTACCCCATCTGTGACATGCCGTGCGGATTGTGGCACTTGAGAGTGCTGCCAACCTGTCCTTTTGTACAGGTTGGCAAGTCTGCCGCAACTCAGTAAGGGCTAACGGGTCCAGTCGAGGATGACCTTGCCGCTCTGGCCGGAGAGCATGGCCTCAAAACCGGCCTGATAGTCGTCCACCGCGTAGTGGTGGGTAATGATGGGGCTCAGGTCCAGGCCGCTTTGCAGCATGGAGACCATCTTGTACCAGGTCTCGAACATTTCCCGGCCATAAATCCCCTTGATCTCCAGCCCCTTGAAGATCACCTGATTCCAGTCAATGGCGGTATTGCTGGGCGGGATGCCGAGCAGGGCGATCTTGCCGCCGTGGTTCATGTGCGTGAGCATGCTGGAGAAGGCCGAAGGTACGCCGGACATTTCCAGACCAACGTCAAAGCCTTCCGTCATCCGCAGTTCGTCCATCACGTCCTGCAGGTTTTCCCGACTGACATTGACCGCGTGGGTCGCCCCCATTTTGCGGGCGAGTTCCAGCCGGTAGTCATTCACATCGGTGATCACGATGTGGCGTGCGCCGACATGGCGTGCTATGGCGACGGCCATGATGCCAATCGGCCCTGCGCCGGTGATCAGTACATCCTCACCCACCAGATTGAAGCTCAGCGCGGTATGGGTGGCATTGCCAAAGGGGTCGAAGATGGCGGCCAGATCATCCGGGATATCGTCGGGAATCTTGAAGGCATTGAAGGCGGGAATCACCAGATACTCGGCAAAGGCGCCTTCACGATTGACGCCCACGCCGGTGGTATTGCGGCACAGGTGACGGCGACCGGCGCGACAGTTACGGCAGAAGCCACAGGTGATGTGGCCTTCTCCCGAGACACGATCCCCAATCTGGAAGCCGCGCACTTCCTGCCCCATCTCGACGATCTCCCCCACATACTCGTGGCCGACATGCATCGGTACCGGGATGGTTTTTTGCGCCCACTCGTCCCACTTCCAGATGTGAATGTCGGTGCCGCAGATGGCGGTTTTGCGGATCTTGATCAGGACATCGTTATGCCCGACTTCGGGTTTTTTCACCCGGGTCAGCGTCAGGCCCGGCTCCGGGCTCAGTTTGGCCAATGCTTTCATGGTCATGCTCCTCAGATGGCGCCTACGGCTTTACCGGCCTTGGCAAAGGCGGCAACCGCTTGCTCAATCTGCGCTGTCGTGTGAGCTGCACTCATCTGGGTGCGGATGCGTGCCTTGCCTTTGGGCACCACCGGATAAGAGAAGCCGATCACATATACGCCTTCCTGCAGCAAGGCATCCGCCAGCCGGCTGGCCAGGGCCGCATCGCCCAGCATCACCGGGATGATCGGATGTTGGCCGGGAACCAGATTGAAGCCCAGCGCACTCATCTCGCGACGGAACAGTTCGCCATTGGCACGTACCTGCCGGCGCAACTGCGCGCCTTCCTCACTTTGCAGCAATTCCAGTACTGTCAGCGAGGCGGCGGCGATGGTCGGGGCCAGGCTATTGGAGAACAGGTAGGGACGTGAGCGCTGGCGCAGCAGGTCAATGATGGCCTTGCGACCTGAGGTGTAGCCGCCGGATGCGCCACCCAGTGCCTTGCCCAGCGTGCCGGTATAAATGTCGATACGGCCTTCCACCCCGCACAGTTCCGGAGTGCCGCGCCCGTGTTCACCAATGAAACCGACCGCGTGGGAATCATCCACCATCACCAGTGCACCATAGCGGTCGGCCAGATCACACACCGACTTCAGATCAGCAATGATGCCATCCATCGAGAACACACCATCGGTGGCGATCAGCTTGAAGCGGGCCCCTGCGGCATCGGCGGCTTGCAACTGGGCTTCCAGATCAGCCATGTCGTTGTTTTTGTAGCGGAAGCGCTTGGCTTTGCACAGGCGAACACCATCAATGATGGAGGCGTGGTTCAGCTCATCGCTGATGATGGCATCGTCCTCGGACAGCAGGGTTTCAAACAGGCCACCATTGGCATCAAAGCAGCTGCCGTACAGGATGGTGTCGTCGGTGCCCAGAAAGGCTGACAGCGCCGCTTCCAGCCGGGTGTGCAAGGTCTGCGAGCCACAGATAAAGCGAACCGAGGCCATGCCGAAGCCAAACTCGTCCAGACCTTGCTTGGCGGCTGCGATCAGGCGGGCATCATCCGCCAGCCCCAGGTAATTGTTGGCGCAGAAATTCAGTACCTGCTGACCACCTTTGAGGGTAATGCCGGCATGTTGCGGGCTCTGGATCAGGCGTTCCTGTTTGTAGAAGCCATCATCACGAATCTGCTGCAGGGTAGTTTGCAGGTGCTGCAAGAAAGCGTCACGCATGGGTCCGTCCTTGGGGGAGGGTGGGGAAGGGCGATTGCTGCATTCAGTTTAGCAGCCTGCCGCCGGGTATTTTGTTAGTATGTCATCAGTCTATCCTGAACATGATCGAAATAAAAGATTAAAGTTCGATATATCGAACTGTGTTTCGACCCCTGATTGGAAACCACGTGTCTGATGTCCCCAATATTCCCCAGTCCCCGCCACGTATTGGCAGCCTGATTCAGGCATTGCGTGCTGAGCGTGGCATGACGCTGGACGATCTGTCCCGTATTGCCGGGGTGTCCAAGTCCATGCTGTCCGAGATTGAGCGGGACAAGGCCAATCCGACCATTGCCGTGACCTGGCGACTGGCCAATGCTTTCGGGCTGGAGCTGGCACAGCTTTTTACGGCTGAGCGGGAACAACCCAACCATATTCATGTCGTACGTCGGCACGAGATACCGGCTTTGAGTGGCCCGGAACAACGCTATCAGCTTCGCATTCTGGGGCCGATGGAGCTGGCAGGGCGCTTTGAATGGTATGAGTTGACACTGGCGCCGCACGGTGAGCTGGTGTCTGCCGGGCATGATCCGGGCGCACGTGAACACCTGACGGTGCTTGAGGGAGAGTTGGAAGTGTGTGTGCAGGATGAGCGGCATGTCTTGCAATCCGGCGAAACTGCCCGCTATGGTGCGGATTGCGAGCACGCCATCCACAACCGCCATGCACTACCCGCACGAGCCGTGCTGGTAGTGATCCACCCCTGAGCGGGGCTGGACCGAATAACAATGGTATCTAATGACAGGGATGATTTGACTCATGGCTGTTTTACGACAGCTTGCCGTAGTGGCAAGCAGCATCATGCTGGGTATATCGGCACAGGCCTCGGATCTGGCTGCCAAGCCAGAGGTGGCCGCCTTCATCGACAAGATGGTGAAACAGCACCAGTTTGAGAAAGAATCGCTCTATCGTCTGTTTGACCAGGTGGTGGAAAAGCCCAGGGTGCTGGAGATTCTCGATCGCCCGGGTACGGCGCAACCCTGGTACAAGTACCAGCCCAACTTTGTCAACAGTACCCGCATTGCCCGGGGCGTGGCGTATTACAAGCAGAACCGGGCGACGCTGGAAGCCGCCAGTGCCAAATATGGCGTGCCGGCAGAGATCATCGTGGCCATCCTCGGCGTTGAAACCGATTACGGTCGCAATGCGGGCAGCTTCCGGCTGGTCGACGTGCTCAGCACCATCGGCTTTGATTATCCGCGTCGTGCCGAGTACTTCCAGGGTGAACTGGAAGCCTTCCTGCTCCTGGCGCGTGCAGAGGGGGGCGACCCGCTCACTTACAAGGGCTCCTACGCCGGTGCGATGGGCTTGCCGCAATTCATGCCCTCTACCTTTAACAAGTATGCAGTGGATGGCGATGGCGATGGCCACAAGGACATCTGGAACAATCAGACCGATGCCATCTACAGCATTGCCAACTACCTGCAATCCTATGGCTGGCAGAAAGGTGGCGACCTGACGGTACAGGCCATGGTCAGCGGTGAAAGCTACCCGACCCTGGTGGCCGAGCGCTTCAACCTGAACTGGACGGTGGCCGAGATGGCCAAGTTCGGCGTCAAGCCGATGGGCGAGGTCAACCTGCAGGACAAAGCCATTCTGTTCCCGCTGGAAACCTCGCCTGGTGTGGTAGAGCACTGGCTGGGGCTGCCCAACTTCTTTGTGATTACCCGCTATAACAAGAGCACGCTGTACGCTATGAGTGTGGTGCGCCTTGCCAATGCCATTGCGGCTGGCGCTGCGTGATTTACCCGCCCTGGGGCAGGGCGGGGTGGGCTCAGGCCAGTAACTTGTAGTAGTACTCGGTCGGGTGCAGCTCGCCATCCGGGCTATAGGCATAGTCCGGAATGCTGCCCCCGAACTGGTAGCCCAGGCTACGGTAAAGCTGCACGGCAGGCTTGCCTGATTCGGTATCCAGCACCAGCAGGTGGCGTCCATGCGCCTGTGCTGCTTCTTCTACCACTGCCATCAATTGCTGGGCGTAGCCGCGGCGACGGCAGGCCTGCAGTACAAACAGCTTTTGTACCTCTGCACGGTGGCGGCCGTTGCTCTTGCCGCACAGGCTGAGCTGGACACTGCCCGCCAGCGTATCGCCTTCGTACAATACCCAGAGCAGCAAGCCATCATCCAGTTGCGATGCTACGGCGTGCCAGTAGGCTTGCAGCGCTTCTTCACTCAGGGGCAGGGTAAAACCCACCGAGGCACCACCCTCTACTGCATCACGCAGTAAATGACAGAGTTCGGGCAGGCGGCTTTTCATGGCGTCCGGGGTCGTCAGTTGCATCATGCTACGGTCAGGCATGGTCTTTCCTTGTGAGGCAAATAATCAGAAGCCCTAGGGATCGCCCGGGGCATGACTTGATCAGCAAGGCTCATGCCATGTAAAAAATGCCAGCCTTTGCCATGTTTGGCGTGATGTATGCACTGCCAGAAGGCATGTGGCTGTATTGCTGCACAGAAAGTGTGCGGACTTGACAGGTGTGGCGGCTTTCTCTATAGTTCAGCCCTCGCAATGCCTCGCTGCTGGACAAGCTGCTCCAGTAGTCCCGATGTCCCCATCGTCTAGAGGCCTAGGACACCGCCCTTTCACGGCGATAACCGGGGTTCGAATCCCCGTGGGGACGCCAGTATCATTCCTCCAGCTCTGCTTTTCCCGTCGCCGTCAGAATAAGGGTGCACGCGGTGTATTGATTGCTGGTGCGCCCCATGCCTGCTGATACTTTTCCAAAAGACCCGACATGACGCCCTGGCTGTTCAGCTTTTTCATCGCGGCTTCCAGCCGACTGACCAGCTCCGGACTATAGCAAGGTGATTTGAGCGACAGTGTCAGATACAGTGCTTCCTGGCTGATGGGCAGGGGCAGGATGCTGAGTCGCTTGAGTCCCAGCTTCTGGATGTAGGCCTGGGCAGGCTGATCTTCATAGACCAGATAGTCGGCACGGCCCGCTTGCAGCATGCGCAAGGCAACCTCAAGGCTGCCGACTTTCTGAATATGAAGCATGCGCTCGGCAAACATGTCGAAATTATTGCCAAAGCTGTTGTTGATGACCGTGATGCCTGAGAAATTCGCCAGTTCTTCCCAATTCTTCGGGGCAATGGGCTTGTCATCCCGGATCCAGATCACGCTGCGTGTCAGATAGATCGGCGTGCTGATGTAGCTCATGTAGCCGCGGCGTTCATGGGTATCAAATGCCCCCGCGATCATGTCAACCAGACCGGCTTTCGTCATGGCTTGAGTGCGTCCCCATGGGCCGCTATATACCATCTGTACCGGAATGCCGATTTCTTTGGACAGCATGGACATCAGCTCGGCATTGGCACCGACCAGCTGCTCGGCATGCACGGGATCTACCCACAGAAAAGGGGGGTACTCGGCATTGCCGGACACCCGAAGCCGGGGGCAGTGAGGGTCTGCCATAGCGGTTCCGGCAAGCAAGATGCTCAGGCTGCACATCACGGACCTGAGCAGCTGCTTGCAACAGAGGCTTCGTAAGCAGAGGGTTTTCCTGGTCCCCATACGGACTCGCGCTATTCCAATCAAATGTGACATCCGGGTTTCAGTCTACACCAATCCGGCGTCCTCTCCATCAGGGTTAACCCGGAATGCGCACTGCAATGATACGGATCAAATCTGGCCGAGGAACCAGTTCACCATATAGAAGTGGTCCTCGAACAACTCGCTCTCCATGCGGGAAAACTGTGAGAGCGGTACCCAGCGTACCTTGTCGGCATCATCTGCGGCCTTCACCCGCGGCAAGCCTTCCTGGGTGGGGACCAGTTCAAACAGGAAGGCATGGCTGATGGTGCGGCCGCGCAGGCTGCGACCAGGATGGTCAAACACCTTGCTGCCCCGAATCGAGCCCGCCAGCACCGGCACCGGTACTTTCAGACGGGTTTCTTCACGCAGCTCGCGGATGGCGGCATCCTTCAGCCGCTCGTTCTGCTCCACAAACCCTCCCGGCAAAGCCCATTGTCCTTTGCCCGGTTGGGCGCGGCGGCGCACCAGCAGGATGTGGCCAGAGTGAATGACCACCGCGTCTACGGTCACAAAGGTGGGCGGGTAGGGGGCAGCTCGCCAGGCCGCCTTGTATTGCTGCACAAAGCGATATTCGGATGCCAGATTGGCGTACTCGCTGCTGCGGCGGAATTCCAGCAGACAGGTACGTACGGGTTCCGGCAGCAGGGCTTCAAACGGCTCAAATGCTTCCGGGCTCTCAAAGTAGGCGTGGCGGATGGCGCTGGCGTTAGGCCCCGGTACCTCTTCGACTTCGATACGCTGCCATTGTGGGAAGAAGTCCAGATAATAGGTATCAAAGCCCAGCTTGGAGCCAATGGTGCCGATGCGATAGCTGGCCGGGCGGCTGGCCAGATTGACAGTATCCACCGCGATCACCTTGTCCACCGCATTCTGCACCTCGGTGACCCACTGCTGGTCGTTGTACATGCGATCAGATACCCCGACGCAGTACACTCGGTTTTGCTGCTCCGGACTCAGGCAGGCGCGCAGCATCTGCTCGCGCTCTTCGACCGACCAGGGCAACTCATAGCTCTTGGCACGGCGGGCGGAGCCGCAGATGATGATGACTTTTTCCGCCAGCTCCAGCGCCTTTTGTACCGTGGCCAGATGGCCATGGTGCAGCGGCTGGAAGCGGCCAATGTAGATCAGGTAGTCCAGTTTCACCGCGCCGCCCCTCAACGATAATACTGACTGGAAAACTCCAGCATGCGCTCAATCGGCAAACGGGCCGCATCCATATCGGCCTCACTCAGGTAATCAATGACGATACCTTCGCCTTGTTGCGCGCGTTTGACGGCCTCGATGGTATTCAGCTTCATGTATGGACACTGGTTGCACTGGCAACCGGCATAAATCGGCGCCTGGCGGATGTCCAGTTCCGGACGGGCCAGCTTCATGTTGTAGAGAATGCCATCCTCGGTTGCGACAAAGATCACGCCATTGGCCGCGCCCTGATACTGCTTGACCCAGTTCAGCATGCCGCTGGTCGATCCCACGTAATCGGCCTGCTGCAACACCGGCAACGGGCTCTCAGGGTGGGCGATCAGGGCATGCGGCAGTCCGCCAACACTGGCAAACGCTTCATCCAGGGCAGCCTGGTTGAATTTGTCATGCACTTCACAGACGGCGGACCACAAAGGCATGTCGTAGCCATACTGGAAATTCAGGTAGGCGCCCATATTGCGGTCGGGCGAGAAGATTACTTTCTTGCCCTCGGCATACAGGTGGGCAATGATGTCGTCCACATTACGGCTGGTCACGATCCAGTCTGACAAGGCTTTGTGCTGGGCGGACGAGTTGATGTAGGACACATGCACATGGTCCGGGTGGGCTTCACGCCATGCTTTCAGCGCAGCCACATCGGTCTGCTCGACCAGCGAACAGGTCGAGCCGCGATCCGGCAGCACAACCGTTGCGTTCGGATTCAGAATCTTGGCGGTTTCCGCCATGAAACGCACACCGGCAAACACGATGATGTCGGCCTGGGCGTCGCGCGCAAACAGCGAAAGCTCCAGGCTATCACCGACCTTGTCGGCCATCTGCTGGATTTCCGGGGTGGTGTAATAGTGGGCGAGGGTAACGACAGACTTGGCCATGGGAATTCCTCCAGCAGGCATGGGGGCGGTACGCAGCTCTGTGGCGTACAGCAAAAACGGGTTGGCGTCATCGGCTTGCACCATACTGTGGATTCCCCACATGCAAGCAGACTTGTAGTGCATTCTCCGCCTTTTTGACGAGGGTATCAAGCCGGGGTCAAGGGATGATTTGTTGCCATAAAGATACACTGTTGCGTAATGGTTGCACTTTGCTCAGTGCATGCCATTGACGTCGTCCCGTCGGCTGCGGCAGACTGCGCCGCATTGTTGGATGTGTAGTACGTCAACCCAGAAAGGAGAGTATCGATGACGACGCAGAAAGGCTTGACCCAGTAACCGATCTCCCAGTCTTCGCCCCGGGTTGGATCGGTTTGTTCATGATCCGCCGTGGCCAGGTAGACGACGCGCTTCCTTGCACGCCCCGGCTTACCCGGGGCGTTTTGCATTGGAAGATTCAACATGGGCATTTTGCTTACCCTCAATAAAGGCCGGGTTCCGGTCAAGATCTGGACGGACCAGATCGAGCCACAGGCCATGCAGCAGCTGGTCAATGTGGCACAACTCCCCATCGTACATGGCCATATCGCGGCCATGCCGGATGTCCATGCTGGTATCGGTGCCACCGTGGGCAGCGTGATTCCCACCAAGGGCGCCATCATTCCGGCGGCGGTCGGGGTGGATATCGGTTGCGGCATGAACGCCATTCGTACCACGCTGACGGCGTCAGACCTGCCTGACAATCTGCTCCGCTTGCGCAGCAGTATCGAAGCCAGTGTGCCGGTGGGGTTCAACCAGCACGAAGCCAGCAAGGTGCGCGGCAGCGCGTTTGCCCGTATCAGCCGTCCGCTGGATGCGAGACTGGATGTCATTGTCGGCAAGCATCCGGGGCTGATGAAGATGCAGCGCAAGTTTGCCCAGACCTGGCGTTGCCAGATGGGCACGCTGGGCGGTGGCAACCACTTCATCGAGCTATGCCTGGATGAGGAACAACGGGTGTGGGTGATGCTGCACTCGGGCAGCCGGGGCATTGGCAATGTCATGGGGCGCTATTTCATCGACGCGGCCCGCAAGGAAATGCGTCGCCATCAGATTCACCTGCCTGACATCGACCTCGCCTACCTGCAAGAAGGTAGTGAGTGGTTTGATGACTATGTGGAGGCGCTGAACTGGGCACAGGATTACGCCTTGCTCAACCGGCGCACCATGATGGAGCTGGTGGTGTCCGCCATACGGCCCTTGCTGCCAGCCTTCGAGCTGGACGGTGAAGCCATCAACTGCCATCACAACTATGTGCAGGAAGAAACACACTTCGGGCAATCGCTGTACATTACCCGCAAAGGTGCCATTCGCGCCGGGCAGGGTGAGCTGGGCATCATCCCCGGCAGCATGGGCGCGCGTAGTTTCATCGTGCGTGGCTTGGGCAATGCGCAGTCATTCTGCTCCTGCTCGCATGGTGCGGGGCGCTTGATGAGCCGCACGGACGCGCGGCGACGTTTTACCCGGCATGATCTGGAGCTGCAAACCGCCGGTGTGGAGTGCCGCAAGGACCGTGGCGTGCTGGACGAGATTCCCGGTGCGTACAAGGATATCGACCAGGTGATGTCACACCAGACCGATCTGGTGGAAGTGGTCCATAGCCTGAAACAAGTGTTGTGCATCAAGGGCTGAACAGCCTGAGGGGGAGCGGAGGTTCCCCCAATCTCAAGTCAAGAGTTGAATCAAGGAGCCGTCATCATGAAGCAAAGAGGAAAAACCCTGGTGCCACGCAATGCGCTGGCACTGGCAGCCCGGCAGCGTCATGCCGGGGCGCATGGCAACAGCGAGAAAGCCAAGCGGCAGCAAGCGCGGCAACAATTACAGCGTGAACTGCGTGAAGGGCCGAAAGGCCGGTGGGAGGATGAAGAGGACACAGGGCGGGATTTCCCGCCCTGTTGCTTTTGGCGCGGGCGGAATTACATCGCCTTGCCACCGGCCTTGCTGCATTCTGCGGCGCTCATTGACAGCCAGCCTTGCCCCTTGCAGCTGTTCTGACCCTTGCAGGCGCTGCTGGCGGTCTTGCATTCCGACGTACCCTTGCAGCTGTTGACGCCGCTGCACATCACCTTGTCGGCACTGCTCATCTTGTCTGCATTGCCCATGCTGCTACAACCGGCCAGCAATGCGGCTGCCGCCAAAGCCAGTACGGCGCCCGAATTACGAAGGGGTAGGTTCATGTTGTGTCTCCTGAGTGTTGGGTGAGTTCACCAGAGCCAGCCGAAAGGTGGCCGGTAAGCTTCAGTCGGACAAAGGCTGCATTCATTACAGGGCGATGAACGTCACTGGGCGAGTCAGGAGGGGCTGTGTATAATCGCGGCCTTGCACACCAGGGGTGCCCGCGTGCCGGGCTGAGAGATACCCTAACACCTGATCTGGGTCATGCCAGCGGAGGGAGCGTGTTCTAGCGCTTTCTCCTTTTCGTCCGTAAAAGGGGATGTTCATGTTGTTGCGTCGTCTGGTTGTTTCCGCTGTAGCCGTTCTGGCTGCGTCTGCCCTGCAAGCTGCCGAGTTGCGTGTGCTGTCACACAGCTCTTTCTCGGTGAATAAACAAAAACTCGCCGAATTCGAGCAGAAGAATGGCGTCAAGGTCAGCATCATCAAAGCGGGTGATGCGGGCGAGATGCTGAACAAGCTGATCCTCACCAAGTCGGCACCGATTGCCGATGTGGTGTACGGCATTGACAACCTGCTGCTGGCCAAAGCGCAATCCGCCGGCGTGCTGGAGCGCTACACGGCTCCGACCAGCGCCAACGTGCGCAGCTTCAAGCTGGGTGATGCCTTGACCCCGGTGGACTACGGCTGGGTGATGCTGAATGTCGACAAAGCCTATGTCGCGCAACACAAGCTGGCACTGCCCAAGACGCTGGAAGACCTCACCCAGCCTGCTTACAAAGGCATGCTGGTGGTGGAAAACCCGGCAACCAGCAGTACCGGCCTTGCGTTTCTGGCGGCCACCGTCAACCACTTTGGCGAGCAGAAAGCCTGGGCGTTCTGGGAAAAACTGCGTGACAACGACCTGAAGATCACTCAGGGCTGGACCGAAGCCTATGAGAAGGAATTCTCCCGCAATGGCGGCAAGCGCCCCTTCGTGGTCAGTTACCAGACCTCGCCCGCAGCGGAGCTGTTCTACAGCGAAGGCAAGCTGAAAGAGCCACCGACCGATAATCTGTATCTGCCGGGCAGCCGCTTCATGCAGGTGGAAGGTGTTGCGCTGGTCAAGGGGGGCAAAGAAGCCGCACTGGGCAAGGCTTTCATTGCTTTCCTGCAATCGGAAGGTGTGCAGCAGGAGCTGCCCACCTCCATGTGGATGTTCCCGGTGCTGCAAACGGTGAAGCTGGATGACAGCTATCGTTTCGCCCAGGCGCCGCAGGGCAGCAACAAGAATGAACAACCGGTGGTTAGCCAGAATGCACAGCAGTTGCAAGACTGGGTGGCGCGCTGGACCCGCATCATGCGGCCTTGAGCTGACGTACGCACATCATGACCACCCGGCACGCTGACCGTTTGCCACGCCTGCTACTGGGCGCGCTGGGGGGGCTGACGCTGGCCTACCTGCTTGTGGTGGTGGTCTGGCCCTTCTGCCACATGCTGGCGAGCGGCGGGGCGTCCAGCGTGCTGGTACTTGGTGACGGGTATTACTGGAAGCGGATCGGCCTCACGGTACTGCAAGGGGCGTTGGCAGCCCTGCTATGTGGTGTGCTGGGCGTGCCAGTGGCTTGGTATTGTTTTACCTGGCGCTTTCCGGGGCACCGCTGGTGGTTGCGGGCCTTGCTGTTGCCCTTTCTGGTACCTACGGTAGTTGCTGCGCTTGCGGTGCTGTCGCTGGTAGGCCATACCGGCGTGTTGCCGTGGTCGCTGGAGGAGGGCTTCCCGCTGCTGATGTGGGGTTATCTGTTCTATAACCTCGGTCTGGTGGTGTGGATGAGTTACACCGCGCTGGGGCGAGTACCGGCTTCCAGCATCATGGCCGCCCGCACGCTGGGTGCATCACCCGCGCAGATTCTGCGCCGCGTGGTGTGGCCGGTGATTCGCCCCGGCGTGCTGGCCGCCTTGCTGCTGACCTTCCTGTTCTGCTCCACCAGCTTTGGCGTGGCCCTGATGCTGGGCGGGCGTTTCTGGTCCACGCTGGAAGTCGAAATCTACAGTCTCACCACCATGCAGCTGGACCTCGGCACCGCCAGCGTGCTGGCCCTGCTGCAATGTCTCTGGTGTGCGCTGCTGGTGGGCTTGTATGCACGGCAGGAGCGCGTGCTGCCCCTGCCGCAAAGCGGCCTCCCGCTGCACTGGCCTTTGACCCGACTGCATAAACTGCTGGCCAGCCTGCTGATGCTGCTGGTCAGTGCGCTGGTACTGGCACCCTTACTGGCTTTGCTGTGGCAAAGCCTGGCACAGGGCGGGGCGGGCTACCGTCTGCTGTGGCAGGACGAAAGCTGGTGGCCTGCGGTGGGCAATACCCTGCGCTTTGCCTTGTTGACGTTGCCGCTGGCGGCGGTACTGGGGGCGGTGCTCGCCCGCGTGCTGTTGCGTTGGCCGCGCCTGGGGGCACTGGCGGGCTACGCGCCGTATCTGGTGTCCGCCTCCGTATTGTCGCTGGGTTTGCTGATCAGCTATCCGGCGTGGGCAGGCAGCCTGGCTTTGTTGATCGCGGGCTACGTGCTGCTGGCGTATCCCTTTGTCACCCGCAACCTCACGCTGGCCTGGCGGCAACTACCGCCGCAGCAGGCGCAGGCGGCACGCAACCTGGGCGCAAACACCTGGCAGACGGGCTGGCGTGTGGTCTGGCCCCAATTGCTGCCCGGCCTGCGGGTGGGGCTGGCGTTTGCTGCCGCCAGCATGCTGGGCGAGTTCGCTGTGACCCTGTTTCTGCAACGCCCTGAATGGGCCACGGTGACCACCCTGATCTATGAACATCTGGGCCGCCCGGGCAGGACCAACTTGCTACAGGCGCAAGCCGCGGCCTGCCAGTTGCTGTTGCTGGCCAGCGGTGTCTTTGCCTTGATCATGGGAGGGCGGCAGCGTGCTTGAACTGCAAGGGGTGTGCCGACGCTACCCCGGCGCCGCACAACTGGCGGTGAACCAGATCAGCCTGCAGCTGCAGGGTACCGAAACACTGGTCCTGTTGGGGCCGTCTGGCTGCGGCAAAAGCTCCTTGCTGAAGCTGGTGGCCGGGCTGGAGCGCCCGGACCAGGGGCGGGTGTGCTGGCAAGGGCAGGATCTGGCCGAAGTGCCTGCCGAGCAGCGGCAGTTCGCCATGGTGTTTCAGGACTACGCGCTGTTCCCGCACCTGAGCGTGGTGGACAACGTCGCCTTTGCGCCTACCGTGCAGAAAACCGATGCCCGCCAGCGTACTGAGCGGGTTGACCACTGGATGCAGCGCCTGCAGCTTGAAGCGCTGGCGGGCAGACCGGTGTGGACCTTGTCTGGCGGGCAGCAGCAACGGGTGGCGGTGGCGCGTGCACTGGCAGCAGCTCCTCGGCTGCTGCTGCTGGATGAACCCTTCTCCAATCTGGACGAATCGCTGCGCGGCGAGCTGCAAGCCATGCTGCGTGAAGTGCTGCGCGAGGCGGCGATCCCCTGCCTGCTGGTCACCCACGATCAGCGCGAAGCCTTCCAGCTGGGCGACCGCATTGCGCTGATCCGGCAAGGCCAGCTGATTTACTGCGCCCCGGCGCACCAGCTTTACCACCAGCCGGGCAGCCGCTGGGCGGCCCGTTTCCTCGGTCACCGCAATCTGGATGCAGACGGTCTGTGGCCGGAGCATGCGTTCAGCTTCAATGGCCCGGCCAATGCCTGCGTCCGGCAATTACAGCGGCTGGGCGGCCAGATCGAGCTTCAGGTCGAGGAGGGCGGGCAGCACTGGGTACTGCTGCTGTCGCAGCGGGAATGGCACCAGCTCGGCTGCCCCAGCGTGGGCGACAGCATGCCCTGCCACCGTGACCCGGCGCTACGGGTGCCGCTGCCAGCGGATTAGCCCGGCTTGGTCTGCGCAGCGAACTTGCGGCGCAGCGCGCTGAGCTTGGGGCTGATCACTGCCATGCAGTAGGGTTGCTGGCGGTGTTGCTGGTAGTAGTCCTGATGGTAGTCTTCCGCCGGGTAGAAGACCTCCAGCGGGCGGATCTCGGTGACGATAGGCTGGTCAAACTCGGGGGCCAGCTGCTGCATCAGCTCGCGGGCGATATGCGCCTGATGGTCATCATGGCTGAAAATCACCGAGCGGTACTGGGTGCCCACATCATGCCCTTGCCGGTTGAGCGTGGTCGGGTCGTGCATGGCAAAGAACACCGTAAGCAGGTCCGTATAGCCGATCTGCGCTGGATCAAACGTAATCTGCACCACTTCAGCATGCCCCGTGGTGCCCTGGCACACCTGCTTGTAATCCGGATTAAGCACATGCCCGCCACTGTAGCCGGATACCACCTTCTCCACGCCGCGCAGCTGCTGGAAAATGGCTTCCAGGCACCAAAAGCAGCCACCACCGAGGGTTGCAATTTCTGTCATGATGTTTTCCTTGCTGAGTCCTGATCATCAGTCGGTGGTGGCGGGTGAATCTGTCAGGCGTTGAAGTTGCCGAACAGCGCCTGCAAGGCTACGCCGGGATCGGGCTGGCGCATGAAGGCTTCGCCGACCAGATAGGTGTGTACCTGATGTTGCTGCATCAGGGCGACATCCGCCGCTTGCAGAATGCCGCTTTCGGTGACCACGATGCGGTCGGCGGGGATGCGGGCCAGCAGGTCCAGCGTGGTATCGAGGCTGACCTCAAAGGTGCGCAGGTTACGGTTGTTGATGCCGATCAGCGGGGTGCTCAGTTGCAGGGCGGCGGTCAGTTCGTCGCCATTGTGCACTTCCACCAGCACCGCCATGCCCAGCTGATGGGCCAGGCGCTCCATGTCCTGCATCTGTGCCAGGCTCAGTGCAGCGGCGATCAGCAGGATGCAGTCTGCACCCATCGCCCGTGCTTCGTAGACCTGATAGGAATCGACCAGAAAGTCCTTGCGCAAGACCGGCAGATCACACGCCTGACGGGCGGCTTTCAGGTAGTCCGGTGAGCCCTGGAAGAAGGGGGCATCGGTGAGCACCGACAGGCAGGCTGCGCCTGCGCTGGCATAAGAAGCGGCGATGCTGGCGGGCTCGAAATCCTCGCGGATCACGCCTTTGCTGGGGCTGGCCTTTTTGATCTCGGCGATGATGGCCGGGTGCTGCCGAGCATGCCGGGCGCGGATGGCGCCGACAAAGTCCCGCGTCGGGCCTTGCTGGGCGATCTGGGCTTCCAGCATGGCCTGGCTGGTGTGCTGGCGGGCAGCGGCGACTTCCTCCGCCTTCACGCTGAGGATGCGTTGCAGAATGTCAGACATGGTGTACGGCTCGCAGGGTCAAGCGCCCCCGCAGGGGCGGGGGGTTATTGGGCTAGCTGCTGGGTCACGCGGACGAATTGCTCCAGCTTGGCGCGGGCGGCACCGCTGGCAACCGCCTCACGAGCGAGCGTTACGCCTTCGCTGATGTTGCCGCATACTTGCGCCGCGTAGAGGGCGGCACCGGCATTGAGCAGCACGATATCGCGTACCGGGCCTTCTGCATTGTCCAGCGCCTCGTATACCTTGGCCTTGGAGGCATCCACGTCAGCCACCCGCAGCACGCGGCTGTCATAGACCGGCATGCCGAAGTCCGCCGGGTGGACCACGTACTCCCGAATCTGGCCGTTCACCAGTTCGCCCACCATGCTTTCGCCGGAGAGCGAGAGCTCATCCATGCCATTCATGCCGTACACCACCAACACATGCTCGCTGCCCAGCCGCTGCAACACGCGCACCTGGATGCCAACCAGATCCGGATGGAACACGCCCATCAGCTGGTTCTTGGCGCCAGCCGGGTTGGTGAGTGGGCCGAGGATGTTGAACAGGGTACGTACCCCCAGCTCCTTGCGCACCGGCGCTGCGTGCTTCATGGCACTGTGGTGATTGGGGGCGAACATGAAGCCGATGCCGGTTTCACGGATGCACTCTGCCACCTTGGCGGGGGAGAGGTTGATATTGGCACCCAGCGATTCCAGCACGTCGGCGCTGCCTGAGCTGCTGGATACCGAGCGGCCACCATGCTTGGCAACACGTGCACCAGCCGCAGCGGCCACAAACATGCTGGTGGTAGAGATGTTGAAGGTATGTGAGGCGTCGCCACCGGTGCCGACGATGTCGACCAGATGGGTGTGGTCATCCAGCTCCACCTTGGTGGCAAACTCGCGCATCACCTGGGCCGCGGCGGTGATCTCACCCACGGTCTCTTTTTTCACGCGCAGGCCAATGATGAGGCCGGCCATTTGTACCGGGCTCATTTCACCGCGCATGATCATACGCATCAGGTGCAGCATTTCGTCATGGAAGATTTCGCGGTGCTCGATGACACGCACCAGGGCTTCTTGCGGGGTAATCATGCCGGTATCTCCAGTAAGCGATGGGGTCAGCGGGGCGTTCATGCGGCCCCCGTCAGGAAGTTTTGCAGCATGGCGTGGCCATGCTCGGTGAGGATGGATTCCGGATGGAACTGCACGCCGTGGATCGGCAGGCTGCGGTGGCGTACCCCCATGATTTCCTGATCCTCGGTCCAGGCGGTGACCTCCAGGCAATCTGGCAGGCTGGCACGCTCAATCACCAGTGAGTGGTAACGGGTGCAGGTGACCGGATTGGGCAGCCCGGTAAAGCAGCTGGTGCCGTGATGGTGTACCGGTGAGGTCTTGCCGTGCATCAGTTGCTGCGCGTGGACGATCTTGCCGCCAAATGCCTGCCCGATGGACTGGTGCCCGAGGCAGACGCCGAGGATCGGCAGCTTGCCCGCAAAGTGCAGAATGGCTGCCACCGAGATACCGGCTTCGTTCGGAGTGCAAGGGCCGGGGGAGACCACCAGATGGTCCGGCTTCATGGCCTCAATGTCGGCAACGCTGACTTCATCGTTGCGGTAGACCCTGACCTCTTGGTTCAGCTCGCCAAAGTACTGCGCCAGGTTATAGGTAAAGCTGTCGTAGTTATCAATCAGGACCAGCATGTTGGAAGGTATCCTTAGTCATTTCAGCGTGGCGCAATCCGGGCGCCACGGGGTATCCGGGGGCGGGCCGATTCCTGCAGGAAGGCCCGGCGGCAAGGGGGAAGAGGGTCGTTAAGGCGCGGGGCGCCAGGGCCATGCCCCCACAGCGGGGACCGGGTGAAACACGATGGTACGGGGCGAAGCGGGGAGGGCAAACATGCCAGAACTCCTGAAAACGGAAGCTGCAAAAAGCCGGGCGGGCGCTTACGCGCGACGCCATCGCCAATCCGGTTTCAGGGTATTGAAAGTCATGATGGAGCGTTCAGAAGCTCAACATTGGGACAGCAGCTATTCTGACCGAAAGCCGCGCCGAGGGCAAGCCGCAGGTGGCGACCCTCGGTGGGCGGTGCATGGGCAGCGGTCAGGCTTGCGGAGTGAGGCGGCGGACCTCCCCGCTATCACCGCAAAGCTCGACCTCATCCCCATCCTGCAGCAAGGTCATGGCGTGGGTGATGTTGACCACAGCGGGCAGGCCAAACTCGCGCGCCACGATGGCACCGTGCGACAGATAGCCACCGGTTTCCAGAATCAGCCCGGAGGCCTTGAGGAACAGCGGTGTCCAGCCCGGGTCGGTCGAGGGTGCGAGCAGAATTTCACCCGTGGCCAGGCGGGTGCCTTCGCTGGGGTGGCGCAAGCGTCGCACCTTGCCTTGCACCCGGCCATTGGAGACGGGCAGCCCCTTGAGAACGTCCGAAGGCGCCACTTCCGTCGCCGCTGGCGTGCTGACCGGCTGCGTGGTGCCATAGAACACCACATCCGGCGCCGGGTTATGCTCCCAGTGCTGGCGCTGCAATTGCCGGTCGGCCACCAGTGCTGCCCAGCGTCCTGCGCGTGCGCCAGATAAGGCGAGCGGGATCTCTTCTCGCACCAGCCAGAAAATGTGCTCTGGCGCAGCCAGCTCGCCCGCCTGCTGCAGGCGACGCCCTGCTTCGAGCAGCATGCGCCGTTGCGGCAGGATATAGCTGACCAGTGAGCTGCGGGCTTGCTCGCGCTGTGAAAATTCGAGCGCGCTTTGCTTGAGCATGCCCGGCAGCAGCAGGCGGCGATACCAGGGTAGCTTGCTGTGCAGGGCGCGCCGGGCCGCTTCCGCCCGCTGCTTGCGATGGACCGCGAGGGTGTCAAAGTCCACATCCAGCCAGCCCGCCAGGCAGTCCAGCAAATAAGCCGGGTTTTCTGCCCAGCGCGGCTGGGTGCTGTCCGACTCATAGATGGCGCGATGGCCATAGGTCTTGAGGAAATCGGCAAAGGCCATGCGGAAAGGATGGTCAGCGGCCCAGGTGGTGTCCCATGGCTGCTGATCCCGCTCCGGGCTACGCAGCCAGCTCACAACATCAGCGTGCTGTCGGGCCAGCCGGGCAACGTCCATCAGTTGCAGGTTCTGCTGCATGGTGATGCTGGAAGGCTGGTCTGCCAGCAAACCACTCAACAGTTGCTGTGCTTCAGCCCTCGGCATGCGTTGGGACAGCTTGCCCAGCAGCAGGGTATAGGTCACGCCGCTGCCGGTCTGTAGTCGCTGCAGCTCCTCCTGCTGCCAGACATGGCGGTATAGTCGGTCAATCTCCTGTGCCAGTTGCTGGTTTTCCCATTGCACCCATCCGGCGGGGAGCCAGTTGCGTGCTTCTTCCAGCGCATCGGCATGCAGTTTGTTGGCCTTGCGACGCAAACGCATCATCGAAGGCGTAATGCGCAGCATGCGGCGCAGCACGAGTCGCTTGTGCTGCTTGCTGAGTGGCGGCACCGTAATTTCAGGCTGGGTCCCACCGGCCAGCTGGTTAGTGGAGGCTGGCGCGAAGCCAAAGCCATCGTGGAACTCCCATTGCAGCAGGCTGAGGTGCAGATAGGCACGGCCATTAAGCAGGCGAGTACGCACCGCTCCCGGGTGGAAGGGGTATTGCAGCAGTTTGCCGGTCACGGTGAGCATGCGATTGACCATGATGCCCATCACACTGCTATCGAGCGGGCTCAGCTGGTGCGGAATCACATCCTTGGTATTGGCGTTGGACCAGAATCCCGGCTGATTAGCCAGCGCGGCCGGTAGCGCTTCGCCCAAACGGGTGACGGGCCGCGCTTGCAGCAGGTAGAGCTGGTTGGCTTGCCAGGCCCACTCAATGTCCCAGGCGGTCTGGGTATCGTCCAACGCATAAGCCGCTTCAATACAGCAAGCCGCCAGCTGCTGCACCTGTTGCTCTGAGAGCGCACGCATGGAGGCAGCCTGCTCGCTGCTGCGGGTCTCTACCGGGCCATGCAGAGAGCTGTGGGTTTGCACTTGCTTGCGACCAATGCGGTAGTAATCCTGCTGCAGCTGCTGGTCACTGTCATAGGTCAGCAAGGCTTCGTCTGGTTCCGTTGCGCCCGATACCAGTGCTTCACCGAGGCCCAGCGTGGCCTGAATCAGCACCTGATCGCGGCGCCCCTGCTGTGGGTTGCAGGTAAAGCAGACCCCTGCGCTGTTGGCCGTCAGCAAAGGCATGATGACCACGGCCATGGCGACCGATGCGGCATCAATCTGGAAGCGCTCACGGTAGGCCACCGCCTGCGGACTATCCACCGAGCGGAAGACCGCCTCGATGCCACTCAGGATGGCCTCAATGCCGACCGCACCCAGCGTGGTGTGGTGAATGCCGGCAAAAGAATGCTCCGGCCCATCTTCAGCCAGTGCGGATGAGCGGATGGCCAGGGAGCGTTGCCGCCAGTGGGCCGGCAGCTGCCATAGCCAGTCCCACGCGGCGGGGTGGTCGCGCAAGGCGGGGCGGCCTGCGGCAACCCAGTCACGATAGGCCTGGGCGGGGAGAACCCGACCCTCGGTCACCGGAAAGCCGTAGCGGTGCAGGCGCGAAAGCTGCCAGGCCTTGCCGCCGGTTTCGGTAGGGCCGCGTGTGAACGTCTCGGGCCAGTCGATCAGCATGATGGGTGCTCCGAGCCTTGCAGAAACAGGGTCAGCATATGGTCCAGGCTTTGACCCAGGTCCACCTGCTCATTGGACAGCCAGCGCATCAGGGCGCTGGAGTGCAGATACTCCAGACCCAGCAGCAGCTCTTCCAGCGGAATATCGTTACGGATCTCACCGCAGCGTACGCCTTCGGCCAGCAAGGCCGCCAGGGCCTGACCGGCGCCGCTTCTGGGGACGTCGGGATCAAAAGCACGTGCATAGCGATAGGCCAGCCAGGGGCGCAGGTAAGCGCGGTGGCGCTGGCTCCACAGGGCTGCCTGGCGGAAATAGGCGCGAAGGCGGCTTGGGCAGTCCGGCTCGTTTCGCAGGCTCTGCTGAATCAGGGGTTGCAGCTGTTGCAGGTCTTGCTGGAAATGATGGGCCAGGATGGCCTCCTTGACCGGAAAGCGCTTGTACAAGGTGCCTTTGGCGACATCCGCTTCACGGGCAATATCCTCCATGCTGACCGCGTCATAGCCATGTTGCCCGAAGAGGGTCATGGCGACTTCCGCAATATGCTGAGCGGATTCTTGCTGCTTGCGTTCCCGACGACCTGGCGCATCCATGCTGCACACCTTTAAACTGAACGGTGTGCATTTTTATACGACGTTCAATAAATTGCAAGCGCAATTTTTGTTCATCCCAGCATGAGGTGCACCAGATTCAGGCGGGGACAACGCCCTGCTGTGTATTGCCAGCCCAGCAGATACACCGCGTGGTGTACCGTCAGTTCGGGCGCGGTATAGCGGCACCCGCGCTGATTGCAACGCACCTGCTCAGGGACAAGTCGGGTTTCACTGCCGCTCAGTTGCGCATCCAGCCAGCGGCGCGCCTCGGCAGGGGAAAAGTGCAGGCGACGACGGGGGGTTTGCTCATCATATTCATTGTCCAGCACAACGGTGACCGGCTGTGCACGATCCAGCAGGGCAGTGAGCTGCCCCTGCTCAAAGTGTTGCTTGACCTGTGGTTGAAAGAGGGTGGGGGACGGGCAAGGGCGATGCGCCAGACTGCCCAGGCTGGTGAGCAACAGCAAGGCGGCCAGCAACGAGCGGCGCATCATTCGGTTTCCTCAACCGTGCAGTTCGGCTGTACGTCATAGCCCAGATAGGCATAGGCATGCCAGAGCCGGTGACGGCCTTTTGCCGACCAAGCCGAGAACCAGAGGCCTTCCTGGCTGCTGCAAACGCGTACGTGGGGTATGGAAGACGGCGTGTCGGTATAGACCACCTGATAGTCCAATGCCCGTACGGCCTTGGGCAGCTGCAGCGGATAATAAGCCGCACCTTCCAGCATGGCCGCCTGCGCAGCAGGGCAGGGCTGATCTGTCATAGGCCCCAGCCTGACCCATTGCGACTGGCGGCGATGTGCTGTATCCAATTGTGTCATGCGCAAGCGCTTGACCTGCGGCGGCAAGGGCGTGGCAAAAGCGGCGCAGCTGCCATCCGGGGACAGCACAGCCAGACCGAACTGTGGATGGGCTTGAGCGGCTGCACAGGCCAGCGCCAGCAGGGTCAGCAGCAGGACCGGCTTCACGCGGGTTGACCTTGTTCAGCCATGCGGGCCGTAACATCCAGAATGTCCGCGACCGGGATCGTGAAAATACCTGCCTCACCCCGATCAAAGGCGTCACGCCAGATTTGATAGCCTTCACGGTAGTTTTCTGCCACCGGAGCATCCCGCTGCCAGGCTGTGACACTCTGTTGCAGGGTTTCCAGCGACACGGGCAGGTGAGGCATGTTTTCGCATAGACCGCCACCCGGTGTGGGAATGCGTACGCGCTGTACCCCGATATGGAAAATACGCCCCAACCGTACATCCTGGTCGATCTGGCAGATTTGCAAGGTGGAGCTGAACTCTCCGGCGCGGTGTCGGTAAGTCCAGACCTGGCCGACGGCAAAGTCTGGTGGCGTGCGCTTGAACAGGCGGGAAATCAGGCTCATGCTGTATGACATTCGGGCATATTGATCATGACATCGTCCTTGCATGGCAAGAGGGTGTCAAGGGAGGGTTTCCTCCGCAGCGGAAGGGGGCAGCGTGGTATTGGTGTTATTGCCGGGTCTGGATGGCAGCGGTTTGCTGTTTGAGCCCTTGCTGCGTGCGCTGGGCGGATCACTGCCTGTGCAGGTGTGGGCTTACCCGGCCCAGCTGGCCGGGGATTATGACATCCTGGCGGCGTGGGTCCGGACGCAGTTACCCGATCAAGCCTTTGTGCTGCTGGCGGAATCGTTCTCCGGCCCGGTGGCCTTGCGTATTGCACGCCAACCGCCACCAGGGATGCAGGGACTGGTGCTGTGCGCCACCTTTGTCCGCTCACCCCGGCCACTCCTGCGCTATCTGCTGCCCTTGCTGTCACGCCTGCCGCTGCAGCGTGTGCCTTTGCGCTGGGGGCGTTTTTTCCTGACGACACCCTGGCGCTTGCCCAGCGTGTATTGGCAAAGGCTGCAGGCGGCTTGGTCCGTGCTGCCGAGGGCCCACATCTTGCAGCGCTTGTGCGCGATCAGTGTCGAGCAGGGTGGGGCGATGCCGATAACCGTGCCTGTGCTGTGTCTGCACGCCACAGCAGACCGACTGCTGCCGCGCCAGACGACACAGTACTTGCGTGAAAGCCTGCCACAGGCGATGCATGTGCAGATCGCCGGGCCTCACTTCTTGCTGCAGACCTGCCCGGAGGCGGCTGCGGTAGCGATACAGCGCTTTCTGGGTCAGCTGCCGTCAGGCGGGCAGAAGCAGGACGACTGCGCTACACTGCTCACTTCTTCCGGCTAAGAGGTTATCGCGTGGCTGTTGATCGTGCCGCCCTGATCGCGCAATTGCGAAGGGTGTTTCATACCTACGGTTATGACGGCACCACGCTGAGTCGTATCAGTGCTGAAACCGGTTTGGGGAAGGGCAGCCTTTACCTTCAATTCCCGGGTGGAAAAGACGAGATGGCCGCAGTGGTGCTCTCCGCTGAAGGAGATTACTTCTATCATGGCCTGCAGGCCTTGCAGGAGGCCGGAACCCCGCTGGAGCGCCTGCAAGGCTTCATTCAGCGGCTGCGACTGGATCCTGCGCGTCGTCAGGAAGCCAGTACGCTCGATGTCTATACCATGGGTGAAGCACGAGAGCGGTTTGGTCACCATATGGAAGAAGCAGCCAGACGCTGGATCCTCGCCTTGCAAGGGGTGCTGCAGGATGCAGGCCTGGCCCCCGCGTGCGCCCGGCAGCGGGCAGTGGATGCGATCAGCCGGATCGAGGGCACCCGCTTGCTGTGCCGCTGCCTGGACGATTGGCAGATGTATGAGCAATTGATGGATGATTTGCCCGGGCAATTGCTGCTGCCTGTCTGCTAAAGCTGTCGTATTTCACCGCGTCCGCGGTTTTCCGACCTGTGCTGGTCGGCTCTCTGCAAAAACTTGTCGGTCACGCGGTATTCCACCCACAGTGGCTGCGGCAGTATGCCTGCATGCTGGATACGGTGCCATCCGGGCCGTGATCCCCCGTTGTGCAGTGCCTACTGGAGAGCGCCATGCAACCCCAAGTACCGATTGATGTGGATCCGCAAACCGGCGTCTGGTCGACCAACGGTCTGCCGATGCTGTATGTGCCGCGCCATTTTTTCGTCAACAACCACCGCGCGGTCGAACTGGTGATGGGCAAGCCGGAGTACAGTTCCATTCTCTACGATGCAGGTTATCGTTCCGCCTACTTCTGGTGTGACAGCGAAGCCAGAACGCATCAGATGAAGGGCATGGATGTGTTCAACCACTATCTGATGCGCCTGTCGCAACGTGGCTGGGGGCAATTTTCGGTGGTGGAAGCCAACGCCGAAACCGGCCATGCCCGCATCCGTCTGGATAACTCTGCCTTTGTGCTGGCACAAGGGGTAGCAGGGGTGCCGCAGAGTGAAGGCAAGGCCTGTTACATGTTTGCAGGCTGGTTTGCCGGTGCCATGGACTGGGTGGGTGAGAATTGTGGCTACCAGTACCGTACTACCAGCGATGAAACCCAGTGCGCCGGTGAAGGGCACGATCACTGCATCTTCACGGTTGAGCCGAAATAACGAGGTTTCTCCATGCGTTATCCGAACCTGTTTGCCCCGATTACCCTCAACCAGCTGACCTTGCGCAACCGGGTGGTCAGCACCGCCCATGCCGAAGTGTATGCCGAGCCGGGTGGTTTGCCGGGTGACCGCTATATCCGCTACTACGAAGAAAAGGCCAAGGGTGGCCTTGGCCTGGCGATCTGCGGGGGCTCCAGCCCGGTGTCGATCGACAGTCCGCAAAGCTGGTGGAAATCGGTCAATCTGACCACCGACAAGGTGATCGAGCCTCTGAACCGTCTGGCCGAGGCCATGCATCGCCACGGTGCCAAAATCATGATCCAGGCCACCCATATGGGTCGCCGCTCCAGCTACTACGGTGAGCACTGGCCGCACCTGGTCAGCCCGTCCGGTATTCGCGAGCCGGTACACCGTGGTAACGCCAAGATCATCGAGGTGGAGGAGATCCGCCGCATCATCGCGGATTTTGCGGCGGCCGCCAAACGGGTCAAGGCTGCAGGGATGGATGGCATCGAGATTTCGGCAGCCCACCAGCACCTGATCGACCAATTCTGGAGCCCACGCACCAATTTCCGCACGGATGAATGGGGCGGCAGCCTGGAAAACCGCATGCGCTTTGGCAAGGAAGTGCTGATGGCCGTACGAGAAGCGGTTGGCCCGGACTTCTGTGTTGGCCTGCGCATGTGTGGCGATGAGTTCCATGAGGATGGCCTCAGCCACGACATGCTGAAGGACATTGCACAGGCGATGTCGGAAACCGGCTTGATTGATTATCTCTCGGTGGTCGGTTCCGGGGCGGACACCCACAATACGCTGGCCAACTGCATGCCGCCGATGGCATTGCCGCCGGAGCCGTTTGTGCATCTGGCTGCAGGCATCAAGTCGGTCTCCAAGGTGCCGGTGATGCACGCGCAAAGCATTCGTGACCCCGTACAGGCCGAGCGGATTCTGGCCAGCGGTCAGGTGGATATGGTGGGCATGACCCGGGCCCATATTGCCGACCCTTATCTGGTGATGAAGATCCGTGATGGTCGCGAAGACCAGATCAAGCAATGCGTGGGTGCCAATTACTGTATCGACCGGCAGTACCATGGTCAGGATGTGCTGTGCGTGCAGAACGCCGCTACCAGCCGTGAAGCCACCATGCCGCACATCATCGAAAAAGCTGCTCGCAAGCGCAAGGTGGTGGTGGTTGGTGCCGGCCCTGCGGGCCTGGAGGCCGCGCGGGTATCGCGTGAGCGTGGTCACGATGTGGTGCTGTTCGAGAAGCAGGAGCAGGTGGGGGGACAGATCAATCTGGCGGCCAAGGCCCCGCAACGCGAGCAGATGGCCGGTATTGTGCGCTGGTTCGACATGGAAACCCGCAGGTTGGGCGTGGACCGTCGTCTGGGGGTAGCAGCAACGCCGGAGATGATTCTGGCCGAGCAGCCGGATATTGTGGTGCTGGCCACCGGCGGGCGTTCATTTACCGAACAGGTACCGGCCTGGGGTGTGGCAGAAGGCTTGGCCGTCAGCAGCTGGGACATCCTTTCCGGCAAGGTAGCCCCCAAGACCAATGTGCTGGTGTATGACGCGGTGAGTACCCATGCGGGTTTTGGCGCAGCAGACTTCCTTGCCAGTCGCGGCTGTACGGTGGAAGTGGTGACGCCGGACGTCAAGGTGTCGGACGACGTGGGGGGAACCACCTTCCCGATCTTCTACCGTCGCCTGTATGCGCAAGGGGTGATTCCGACGCCGAACTACTGGCTGGACAAGGTCTACCAGGAGGGCGACAAGCTGATTGCCGTGCTGCGCAATGAGTATACCGAGGCGCAGGAAGAGCGTGCGGTAGACCAGGTGGTGATCGAAAACGGCATCACGCCGAACGATGAGCTGTACTGGACCTTGAAGGACCGCTCGCATAACCGGGGTCAGACTGATATTCACGCGCTGTTCGCGTCGCAGCCACAACCGGCACTGGCGGAGAATCTGGCGGCTGGTCAGTTCCTGCTGTATCGGGTGGGTGACTGTGTCTCCATGCACAACATCCACGGTGCGATTTACGATGCCCTGCGGCTGAGCAAGGATTTCTGACATGACTGCCTCGATTGCCCATGCCTTGACCGGGCTGTTCTGGCTGGCCGCCTTGCTGCTGGTCGCCGGGCTGCTGCGGCGCAGTGCGCTGTGGCGGCAGGGCCGTCCGGCAGCGGTGAAATGGTCCAGCCTGCTGGCGATACCCAAGCGCTATTTTGTCGACCTGCACCATGTGGTGGCACGCGATCCCTTTATTGCCCGTGCCCACGTGGCGGTGGCGGGGGGGGCGGTGGCCGTGCTGCTGCTGGTGGCGCTCAATTACGGGCTGACGTTGTACTGGTGCTGGCTGGACTGGGGTATCGTGCTGTTTGCTGCGTTGATGTTTGCGGGTGCCTTGCTGATTCGCCAGCGGCGGCAAAACCCGCCTGCACGCTTGTCACAAGGGGCGTGGAACCGTTTGCCTTATAGCCTGCTGGCGTTTGCGGCCGCCATGTTGCTGCTGATGCTGCTGCCAGCCCAGCCGGTGGCGCAATTGATCGCCGCCCTGGCCTTGCTGCTGCTGGTGGTGGGTACCGCTGAGCTGGTGCTGGGCATTGGCCTGGGTGGGCCGATGAAGCATGCGGTGGCCGGGTTGCTGCATCTGGCGTTTCACCCGCGTGCCGAGCGTTTCTCCGGCGAGCGTTCCACGGGATTGCGTCCGCTGGACCTGGATGCCGGAGACTACGGTGTCGGCAAGCCGGCCGACTTTGCCTGGAACCGCCTGCTGTCCTTCGATGCCTGCGTGCAATGTGGCAAGTGTGAGGCTGCCTGCCCGGCGTTTGCTGCGGGCCAGCCGCTGAATCCGAAGAAACTGATTCAGGACATGGTGGTGGGCATGGCAGGTGGCTCGGACGCGCAGTTTGCCGGCAGCCCCTATCCGGGCAAGCCACTGGGCCAGCATCAAGGTGCGCCGGATCAGCCGATCGTGGGTCAGTTGATCGACGCAGATACGCTGTGGTCCTGTACCACGTGCCGCGCCTGTGTGCAGGAATGCCCGATGCTGATCGAGCATGTCGATGCAGTGGTCGACCTGCGCCGCCATGTCACCCTTACCCGTGGCGAGGTGCCCAACAAAGGGGGCGAGGCGCTCGATAACCTGCAGCAGACCGACACGGTGGGTGGTTTTCCGGTTGCTGTGCGCTACAACTGGGCGATCGACCTGAATGTGCCGGTGCTGCAAGCCGGGCAGAAGGTGGATTACCTGCTGCTGGCGGGGGAAGGTGCATTTGACATGCGCTATCAGCGCGCACTGCGGTCGCTGGTCATGATCCTCAAGCACGCCGGGCTCTCCTTTGCTGTGTTGGGCAGTGAAGAACGCGACTGCGGTGACCTGGCACGACGGTTGGGCGACGAGGCGACGTTCCAGCGTCTGGCCAAGGAGAATATTGCGCAATGGCAGACGCTGCAGTTCCGCCACATCATCACACCGGACCCGCATGTGTTCCACTGTGTGAAGAATGAATACCCGGCTTTCGGTGGTGAGTTTCAGGTACTGCATCACAGCCAGCTGATTGCTGAGCTGTTGCAACAGCAGCGCTTGCGCCTGAAGGAAGCTTTGCCAGATACCAGCCTCACCTTCCACGACCCCTGCTACCTGGGGCGCTACAACGGTGAAACCACGGCGCCGCGTGCTGTGCTCAAGGGCATTGGCATCAAGGTGGTCGAGATGGGGCGCTCTGGCATGACTTCCCGCTGTTGTGGCTGGGGTGGTGGCGCATCCTTTACCGATATCCCCGGGGAGCGGCGTATTCCGGACATGCGCATGCAGGATGTCCGCGAGAGTGGTAGCTCGCAAGTGGCGGTAGCCTGCCCGAATTGCACGGCAATGCTGGAAGGCGTGGTGGGGGATCGCCCCGAGGTCATCGAACTGGCCGAGCTGGTCGCGGCCCGGCTGGCAGATTGAGGGGGCAAACATGAGTCATGGAACCATCCCGCGGATTGATCCACGGCGGCCTTGGGTAGTCGGACCATCTGGCCTCAAGCGCATTGTGCTGGGGGCGGAAACCGGAGAGCGGGGGCAGCTGGCACCAGAGGCAAGCCATGGTGCGCAGGTATTGCCACTGCGCCTGCAGGGTGCTGCCGAGCGCTATAGCCTGGTGGTCTTGCACAGTGATCGCGGTGCCGTCGATGAAGCTGGGCGGCAAGCCATTGCCGCAGCGGCCTTGCTGGCGGACAGCAAGACTGCTGTGCTTGTTCTGGTGCTGGGCAGTTGCCAGGATGAACTCTCTGTCGTAGGCGCTGATGTGGTGTTGAGTGCACCAGCGTTTGATCCGCAACACTTTGCGCCGGAAGGGCGTTTGGCCTTGATTCAAGCGGTGGTGACGCAGTATGCGCCGGTGCAACTGGTGATGCCGGATCGGGGGGCAGATGCAGAACTGGGCCGACTGCTGGCAACGCGACAGCGCTGGTCGGTCGCCACCGATGTGGTCGAGGTGGCCGAAGGGCAGGTTCGTCGCCTGTTGCCGGGTGCGCGCTTTGCAGTGGCCGCCATGCCGTTCGTCCTGATGCTGGCGCGCAACGCAGTGGAAACCCGGTTGCCGTGGCGTGGACAAGGCGAGGTGCAATCGCTGCCCGCATTCACGAGCCCGCCAGAACGCATTCGTGACTTGGGCGTGAGCAGCAGCGCACCCGAGAACCTTGACCTGGAGGAGGCGGACGCCATCCTTTCCGCAGGCAACGGCATGCGTGACATGGCGGGGTTCCAGCAACTGGCCAGCCTGCTGGGAGCGGCAACCGGTGCATCTCGCGTGGCCGTTGATGATGGACGCTTCCCGCGCAGCAAACAGGTGGGTGCCACTGGCAAGACCGTGCAGTCCAGCTTGTACATGGCGATCGGTATTTCCGGCGCGGTACAGCATCTGCAGGGGATCAAGGAATGTCGCCATGTGGTGGCCATCAACCTGGATGAGAGTGCGCCGATCGTGAAGCGCGCCAGTCTGTCCGTAATTGCCGACAGCACCGACTTCATGGCCGCGTTGGCAGACTTGCTCAAGGCTGCACGGGCCAAACAGGAGAAAGCAGCATGAGTGGGGTCAAACTGACGGTGCTGGTTTCGCCAGGCAGACACCCGGTAAGCGGGCGGGCGCGTGTCTCGCCTGCTGACGCTGCGGCCCTGTGTCAGGCGCGTGAACTGCCCGGTATGCAGCTACGGGTCATGAGTGCGGGCCAGGGGCACACGGCTGATCTGGACGCTTATCTGGGTCTGGGAGTGGCAGAGCTGGAGTGGATTCCCACAGCGGACGAACGTGTTGCCGAAACCTTGCAGGCTGCGCTGGCGGGGCAGGAGCTGGTGCTGATGGGCAGTCGCGCGGATGGGGGGCTGTCGAGCGGCATGTTGCCGTTTCAGCTGGCTGCAGCGCTTGGCATGCCGGTGATTCAGGATGCCTTGCAGGTCAGTTTGCGAGGGCGTACCGCCCGAGTGGTGCAGTTTCTGCCCAAAGGCTTGCGACGTGAGCTGGAGGTGGATTTGCCGGCACTGATCACCCTGCATCCCCGTGCACATGGCACGACCCGCTATGCCTACGCCTTGGCACGTGCCGGGCGCGTGGTGCAGCGCCATGGTTTTGTCGTGTCGGTTTCAGAACAGTGCTGGCAGGTGGAGCCTGCGAACCGTCGGGCCCGGCCCCTGAAGGCGCAACTCAAGCTCTCAGGCCATGCCCGCATGCAAGGCGCCATCGCCAGCGATGAAGGCGGACGTGCTGGTCAAGTCGTGAAACAGGGTACGGTGGTCGAAAAAGCGCAAGTTGTTCTGGACTACCTGCGCGAACATCGCCTCATCGACTTCTGAGCACACATCTAACAGGGGAGTGCAGAACACATGTCGTCCAGCCCGATTCACCTGCATGGCAAACCGCTGAACCTCGCTGACATGCTGGCCCGTCGTCAGCAAGGCTACAGTCTGGAAGCGCCGTTCTATACCAGCCGCGAAGTCTTTGACGCCGATATGGAGCATATCTTCGGCAAGCACTGGATTTATGTCGGCGTGGAGCCGGATGTGCCTGAGCCGGGCGACTATGTGACCGTTCAGGTCGGTGAAAAGCCAATCCTGATTGTCCGTGATGACGACGGTGAAATTCGCGCTTTCCACAATGTGTGCCGTCACCGGGGCTCGCGTCTGTGCGCCGATGAGCGTGGTGCGGTGGGCAATCTGGTCTGTCCTTATCACCAGTGGACGTATAACCTGCAAGGCCAGTTGCTGTTTGCCGAGCATATGGGCGCGGATTTTGATCCGTCCAAACACCGCCTTGGTACGGTGCACCTGAAGAATGTGGCAGGCCTGCTGTTCATCTGTCTGGCGGATGAGCCGCCTGCAGATTTCGAAGAACTGGCCGCAACCATGACGCCGTATATCGCACCGCATCAGGTGGCGAATACCAAGATTGCCAAGCAGATCGACATCATCGAGCAGGGCAACTGGAAGCTGACGATGGAAAACAACCGGGAGTGCTATCACTGCACCGGTAACCATCCCGAGCTGACCATTTCTCTGTACGCCTACAGCTATGGCTTTGCCCCCACTCCAGAAACGGATGAGGGTATCCGCCGTTATGATGCCATGGTGGCAGAACGCCACGCCAAGTGGGAGTCCATGGGCTTGCCGTCGGCGGAGGTAGACCGTCTGGACAGCATGATTTCCGGCTTCCGCACCCAGCGCATGCCGCTGGACAAGACCGGTGAATCACAGACCCTCAATACCCGCCGCGCCTGTAATCGCTTGCTGGCCAACTTTGAAGATGGCGCAATCGGTGGCCTGTCGTTCTGGACCCAGCCGAACAGCTGGCACCATTTCATGGGGGATCATATTGTGACCTTCATGGTGATGCCGCTGGATCAAGACCGTACGCTGGTGCGCACCAAGTGGCTGGTGCACAAGGATGCCGTGGAAGGCGTGGATTACCAGATCGACAACATGACTGCCGTTTGGGACGCCACCAATGCACAGGACCGCCGCCTGGTGGAAGAGTCTCATCTGGGAGTGAAGAGCCCGGCCTATCGCCCTGGCCCATACTCCCCCTATACTGAGACGCTGGTTGAAAAGTTCAGCAACTGGTACATCAACCGCCTGTCGGCCTACATCAAGTAAGGGAGTTCCGTGCATGGCTGCTGCACCTTTGCCCGACTTCAACATGGCGGAGTCTGTCCTGTGGCAACCCGGCACGGACGACACGCTGGAGTGTGTGCTGGTGCGGGACGAAACCCATGATGTGAAAACCTTTGTGTTTCGCAGCCAGCAGCCACGGCGCTTTCGCTATCTGCCGGGGCAATTCATTACCCTGGAGCTGGAGATCAACGGGGCAGCCATCAACCGCTGCTATACGCTCTCCAGCACACCCACCCGGCCGGATACCGTCTCGATTACGGTGAAGCGGGTACCGAATGGACCGGTGTCCAACTGGCTGCATGACCATATGCAGGTTGGTCGGACGGTCAAGGTGCTGGGGCCTTCCGGCGAATTCAGCTGCTTTTTGCATGACCGGCCGAAGTATCTGTTTCTGTCTGCCGGTAGCGGGATTACGCCGCTGATGTCGATGTCACGCGCATTGACGGATCTGGCACTGGATCGGGACGTGGTGTTTGTCCACAGCGCCCGCTCTCCGGCTGACGTAATCTTTGCCCGTGAACAGCAGGCACTGGCCCGCAATAACCCGACTTTCCGTCACGCGGTTATCTGTGAGCGTGCCGGCGCAGATCGGGACTATGCGGGTTACCAAGGCTTCCTGTCACTGGCGACGCTGAGCAACATCGCGCCGGACTTCCGTGAGCGGGAAGTGTTTACCTGTGGTCCCGCGCCTTATATGGCAGCGGTGCGCAAGATACTGGAAGCTGCTGGTTTCAACATGCAGCAGTACCATGAGGAAAGTTTTGCCTTTGAAACCCTGATGGGCGGGGCGGAAGAGGCGCAGCCGCCTGCTGCGGCTGAGGGAGAGGGTTACACCATCCGTTTTGCCAAGAGTGGCGATGAGGTGCGCTGCGCACCGCCGCAAACCATTCTGGCGGCCGCCAAGGCCACAGGCATGCGCTTGGCTTCGTCGTGTACCCAAGGTTTATGCGGCACCTGCAAGACCAAAATGCTGTCCGGGCAGGTAGACATGAAGCATGCGGGAGGAATTCGACAGCGGGAGATTGATCAGGGCTTCATCTTGCCCTGTTGCAGTGTGCCGTTGTCAGACGTGGTGCTGGATCGGTAACAGCAGAGGAAGCGGATGTTTGTGATGAACATCCGCTTTTTTCATGCGGCTTCATCATGTTGCCGGCATGTCGGATCGCGTCATGTTCCTGTCGCCATCCCGTTACCCATGCAGCGCCCAGCCTTATATCGTAGTGCTTGATCCAGATCAAAAAACAGCCGACGATGGCATGAGGCCGACGTCCCAAGGCTGGCAAGAAAAGAGACCTCACATCAGGAAACGGTAGCGTGCCAGCAGGCGCACTACTGGCAACGGGGGAGATATGCCAGAAGCAAAGATCGTTGTCGAGAATCTGGTCAAAGTATTTGGTGACCAGCCCAAAGTGGCACTCGACCTGCTCCGTCAAGGCAAGAAGAAAGAAGAAATTCTTGCGCAGACTGGACAAGTCATTGGTGTCAACAATGTTTCGTTCAAGGTGAATCCAGGGGAAATCTTCGTGCTGATGGGCCTGTCTGGCTCCGGCAAATCCACCTTGATCCGTCTGATCAACCGGCTGGTCGAGCCCACCGATGGCAAGATCATCATCGATGGTCAGGACGTCGCCAAAATGTCGCCAAAGCAGTTGGTCAAACTGCGTCGCACCGACATGAGCATGGTGTTTCAAAGCTTTGCCCTGATGCCGCACCGTACCGTGCTCGCCAATGCCGCTTTTGGTCTGGAGGTGGCTGGGGTCGGGCGCAAGGAGCGCGAGAAAAAGGCCTTTGAGGTATTGCAGCAGGTGGGGCTGGGGCAGGTTACGGACAAGTACCCGCATCAGCTCTCAGGTGGCATGCAGCAACGGGTGGGTCTCGCCCGCGCGCTGACGGTCAATCCGTCCCTGATGCTGATGGACGAAGCATTCTCTGCGCTGGACCCGCTCAAGCGGCACGAAATGCAGGATGTGCTGCTCAATCTGCAGCGCGAGCATCAACGCACCATTTTCTTTGTGTCGCACGATCTGGAAGAGGCGCTTCGCATCGGAACCCGCATCGCCATCATGGAAGGTGGCCGTCTGGTTCAGGTAGGCACCCCGCAAGACATCATCGAAAACCCGGCGGATGAGTATGTGCGCGAGTTCTTCAAGAGCGTAGATACCTCGCGCTATCTGCTGGCCAAGGATCTGCTGGACGAGCATGCGGCCCATCAGGTGCAGCTGGGGCAAACCCCGGACATTCAGCGGGTCAACGGCCACCCATGGTGCGCCTGTCTCTCCGCTGACCAGCGTTGCCTCGGGCTGGTCAGCGCTGAGCGCCTCCGCTTGCAGGCAGGGAATTCTCTCTCGCAGGATGATTTGATCAAGGTCGAGCCCATCAGCCATCAGGCTGCGCTGCAGGCCATCTTGCCCCGCGTCACCGGGCAAAGCTTGCCGGTACCGGTGATGGATGATCATGGCCACTACCTGGGTGTGATCACGGCGGGTAGCGTCCTTTCCAAAATTGCACAGCGAGGCCTCCATGTCTGAAGATGCATTGAAACAGGTGGTTGAGAAATACCACGATATGGTTCCGCTGGGGCATTGGGCGGACCAAACGGTGAATTACCTCAAAGGGAACTTTCAGCCGTTTTTTAATAGCATTGGTGCCGGGATTGAATGGTTTGCCAACAGTATTGAACATAGCCTGCTGATCACCCCAAGCTGGGTGTTGCTGCTGATATTTGCTGGCGTCGGACTATGGCGGCGTGGCGCCTTGTTTGCAGGGTTTACCTTGGTCTCGTTGCTCTCCATCATGGCCATGGAGCAGTGGGATGCCATGGTCAAGACGCTGGCTCTGGTGCTGAGCTCGACTTTTCTGAGCTTGCTGTTGGGCGTGCCGTTGGGTATCTGGTGTGCCAAGAGTCGGCGGATCAATGCACTGGTACGACCTGTGCTGGATTTCATGCAGACCATGCCAGCGTTTGTGTATCTGATCCCGGCGGTGTTCTTCTTTGGCGTCGGCCAGGTCCCTGGCCTGTTGTCCACCATCATCTTTGCCATGCCACCCGCAGTACGGCTGACAACACTGGGTATCCGGCTGGTCAACAAAGAACTGGTTGAAGCAGGGCACGCTTTTGGCTGTACTGGCGCACAATTGCTGTTCAAAGTACAGCTGCCAACAGCTTTGCCGTCGATCATGGCGGGGGTCAACCAGACCATCATGATGGCTTTGTCCATGGTCATCATTGCCTCCATGGTGGGCGCCAGCGGGCTGGGGGATGCGGTGATGGGCGGGATTTCCCGCATGGATATTGGGCTGGGCTTCGAAGGGGGCTTGTCAGTGGTGTTGCTGGCGGTGATACTGGATCGTATTACCGAGACCTTTGGCAATGGCCGCGGCAAGCAGCAAGCCATGAGCTAAGGTCCAATAGGCATGGGGTCCGGAAACGGGGCATCGCACGATGCCCCTCCGTCGTTTCCGTGCACCTCGCAACAAGGAGTAAGCCATGTCACCGCAACAAATTGCCAGCATTGCCCATATCGGGTTTCTGGTGCTGCCGAATTTTTCCATGATCGCGTTCACCAATGCGGTGGAACCCTTGCGGATGGCCAACTATCTGAGCCGCAAGAAGCTGTATCGCTGGTCGGTGATCAGCTGTCACGATACGCCGGTGGCCGCCAGCAATGGCCTGACCCTGGCCCCGACCTGTAAACCGGAAGAAGTACCGCAACCTGATGTGCTGTTTGTCTGTGGTGGTACCGGCATCCGTGAGGTGGTGGACGAGCGGGTGATCAGTACGCTGCGCCGTTATGCGCAAGCTGGGGTGCCGTTGGGTGCCTTGTGCACGGGTACTTTTGCACTGGCCAAGGCGGGGGTGCTGAACGGCTACCGCTGCTCCATCCACTGGGAGAACCTGTCTGCCATCCGCGAGGAGTTCCCGGCCATTCATTTCAGCAGTGAGCTGTTCGTGATGGATCGCGACCGCTTTACCTGTAGTGGCGGCACTGCGCCGCTCGACCTCATGCTGAACATCATCCGCCAGAAAGGAGGCAAGAGCCTGGCTGCGGATGTGTCCGAGCAGTTCATTGTGGAGCGCATCCGCGATGAGAAGGACCAGCAACATATCCCACTGGTGGCGCGTATCGGCTCGGGTCACGAATCTCTGCTCGAAGCCGCCATTGCCATGGAAAACAATATTGAAAACCCGGTCTCGCTGGAAAAGCTGGCGGAGGACCTGGGCTTGTCATTACGGCACCTGGAGCGCCTGTTCAAACGCTATCTGGGAACGACTCCTGCACAGTATTACCTCGATTTACGCTTGCGGCGGGCGCGTGAGCTGTTGCTGCAAACCAGCATGTCGGTGATGGAGGTGACGGTAGCCTGTGGCTTCCAGTCATCCTCGCACTTCAGCAAGTCTTACCGGGGAGTGTTCGGCTATCCGCCCAGCAAGGAAAGGCAGCCGGAAACCCACCATTCCGTCATGTAACCCGTTTGTCATGCCGGTGCTTCAGGCTGGCTGTCATCGTTGTTCCAATTGAACTGGAGAGTGTCGATGCAGTTTGCTTTACGTGCAAAACCCCTTGGTCTGGGTCTGCTGTTCGCAGCCAGTGTGTTGGTCACTCTGCCCGCGGGGGCCGCTGAACCGGACCAGTGCGCTTCGGTGCGTATCGCTGAAGTGGACTGGACCGATATCACGGCGACAACAGCATTGACGACTACGGTGCTTCGCGGGCTGGGCTATAAGGTGCAGCCGGTGGTCGGGACGGTGCAGGCCACCTTCAATGGCCTCAAGAGCAAGAAGTATGACTTCTTCCTGGGCTATTGGAAGCCCAGTATGGATGCGGACATTGCCCCCTTTGTGAAGAGTGGGGACGTGAAAGTTTTGCCAACGCCCAATCTGACTGGCGCCAAGTACACGCTGGCAGTGCCGAGCTATGCCGCTGAAGGGGGCCTGAAAACTTTTGCCGATCTGGTCAAGTTCAAGGAAAAGCTGGGTTACAACATTTATGGCATCGAGCCTGGTAATGATGGTAACCGCCTGATCAAGGACATGATCGACAAGAATACCTTCAACCTCAAGGATTTCCTGCTGGTGGAGTGGGGGGAGAAGGGCATGCTGTCTGAAGTACAGCGTGCCGTAGGCCAGAAGCGCTGGATCGTGTTCCTGGCATGGGAACCCCACCCGATGAACGTCAATTACAAACTCACCTACCTCTCGGGTGGCGACAAGATATTCGGCCCCAACTTTGGCGAGGCCAAGGTCTATACCGTTGTGGCTCCCGACTACATGCAGCGCTGTACCAATGTGGCCAAGCTGTTGAATAACCTGCAATTCAGCCTGAAGATGGAAAACGAAGTCATGGGGGCCTTGATGGACAAGGTCAAGCCGGACGCCGCGGCCAAGGCCTGGCTGGCCAAGAATCCGGACGTGCTGAAGACCTGGCTCAATGGTGTGACCACCCTGGACGGTAAGGACGGACTGACTGCAGTAACGGCTGCGCTGGGGCAGTAGTCATTGCTCGAGGGCGCGGTTATGGCTGCATCGGCGACTGTGGGCAAAACACGGTCGCCCTGATACAAGTCACGGTGCGCTGGCATGTCACGCTATCTCTTGCAGATGACCGTATCCGACCATAGTCAGGAGCGGTTCTGCAGCCCTGCCCGCACCGTCTTCTGACGGCAAGGGGGATGCCATGCACGACAACAATATCTTGCTGAATTCAGGTTAAGCACCTCACAGGAGAGTGGAAGATGAGCAAAGCACGTCAGATGTTTGCGGTTCTCAGTCTTGCAGCATGTAGTCCTATGGTCATGGCCGCCGATCCTGCGGGCTGTGAGAAAGTCCGCTTTGCCGATGTGGGCTGGACCGATATTGCCGCGACGACCGGTCTGGCCTCCACTGTGCTGGAAGGTCTGGGCTATAAGACTTCCACCACCATTTCTTCTGTGCCGGTGACGTTTGCAGGTCTGCAACACAAGCAGCTTGATGTGTATCTGGGATACTGGAATCCGAGCCAAACCCCGATGATTGAACCCTTCGTCAAGGGCAAGCAGCTGGTGGTGCTGCCAACCCCGAATCTGGTGGGGGCCAAGTACACGCTGGCCGTGCCCAGCTATGTGGCTGCGGGTGGTTTGAAGAGCTTTGCCGATATCGGCAAGTTCAAGGACAAGCTGGGTGGCAAGATTTACGGCATCGAGCCGGGCAACGATGGCAACAAGCTGGTCATGGACATGATCAAGGCCAACGAGTTCGGCATGAAGGATTTCAAGGTCGTTGAATCCAGTGAGGCTGGCATGCTGGCTGAAGTGGAGCGCGCGGTGGCGCAGAACAAGTGGGTTGTGTTCCTGGGCTGGGAACCGCATCCGATGAACGTCAAGTTCAAGATGACCTACCTGACCGGTGGCGACAAGTATTTTGGCCCCAACCTGGGCGAAGCCAAGGTCTACACGGTGACGGCCAATGATTACAGTACCCGCTGCCCGAATGTCGGCAAGCTGCTGAGCAATCTGCAGTTCACGTTGCCGATGGAAAACATGGTGATGGGCTCCATCATGAACAAAACCAAGCCCAATGCAGCAGCCAAGGAATGGTTGCGCAAAAACCCGTCGGTACTGGACAAGTGGCTGGCCGGTGTGACCACACTGGATGGCAAGGAAGGCTTGCCTGCGGTGAAAAAGTCGCTGGGTCTGTAAAGCGGCGTTTTCCGGAAAAACAGGCTGCCTCTGGGCAGCCTGTTTTTCATTTACCCGGCGGCTTTGACCATCAGGTTGCCCATCATGCCCAGGGTTTCATGCTCCAGAATGTGGCAGTGGAACATGCGCAGACCAGGCAAGTCCTGACGAATGCGTAGCTTCACCCGTTCTGCGTGGGTCAGGTTCACGGTGTCGCGCCAGGCCAGCCAGGGCTCCGGCGTTTCCTCGCCATCGCGGATTCTGGAAATCAACTGAAACTGTGCGCCGTGGATATGGAAGGGGTGGTCCATATCACTGCCATTGATGATTTCCCACTGCTCGGTTTCACCCTGCACGCTGTAGAGGTCTATGCGCTCGGGGTCATGGCTGCGCCCATTGATCAGAAACTGGACCGGAACAGGGCCATCAGCGGCCTTTTCGGTCATCAGCACCCGTTGTCCCCGCACCGGTGCGGGCAGGGGGGGGATCTGGCGTAGCTGCTCGGGCAGCGCGGGCGTAACAACTGCCTGGCCATGTGGCACCAGCTGCATCAGCGGCAAGGGTTGCGTCTGCTCGCGGCCGACCATCTTGCCACGGGCATAGGGCAGCGCTTGCAGGGTATAGGGGGCACTGGGGGCGGTGGGAAGACGAACGACCACCTCGGCCCGCTCTGCCGGGGCCAGGTGTAGCTGCTGCAACGGCTGCGGGCGCTCAATCAGGCCACCGTCGGTGCCGACCTGATACCAGATGGCACCCGGCAAGGCCAGGCGGAGCTGGCGGGCGCTGGTGGCATTCCAGATGCGCAGGCGAAGCAGGCTGCCAGGTGCGACCTTGAGCTCAGGACGTAACTGACCATTGACCAGCACGAACTGGCCCTCGCGGCCATCCAGCCAGTCTGCAGCAGTATTGGCAGGAATGCGGGCATCCGCATCCAGTCGCAGGTCGCTGATCAGCAGATGGTGTTCTGGCAGGTGAGCCAGTGGGTCGTTGGGCTGGCGGATGATGAAGGCACCGGCCAGACCGCGAAACACCTGCTCTGCCGTATGGTGGTGCGGGTGAGGGTGGTACCAGCAGGTGCCGCTGAAGTCGGCGGGCAAGGTAAAGCGGTAGCGACGCTGATCGCCGGGGGCAACAGCATCCTGTGGCAGGCCATCCTGATCCGCCGGTACCGGCAAGCCATGCCAGTGGATGGTGCTGGGCTGTGGCAAGCGGTTTTCAAACTGCAGCTCCAGCGTACTGCCTGCTGCAACGTCGATCAGCGGTCCCGGTAGCTGGCCGTTGTAAGCCCAAAAGGGGGTATCCTTGCCGGCCAGCAGCTGCCGTGCGTGCGATGCGGCGATCAACTGGCCATGCAGACTGCCATCCGATGTTGTGTTCAGCGCTAGCCGGGGCAAGGGCTGCAGTGGCTGCCCGGTGGGGAGCGGCAGATTGGGGGCGACAAACTGCGCAACATCGCCAACCGTTGGGCGGCCATGATGAGCCATGGCCATTTCCTCAGCATAGGCCAGTGTGGCCCAACTGGCGCTGGCCCCGAGCAGGAATTGACGACGATCCATGTACCCCCCATGAAGTGATCTGTAATTGAAAACGGCTGAATACCCCATTAGGGTATTCAGCCGTGCAAAGGTTCCCTTGCAGCAGTCTGCTACGGCAAGGTGCTTACATCTGCGATTGCAGGTAGTTGGGCAGACCCACCTGATTGATCAGTTCCAGTTGGGTTTCGATCCAGTCGACATGCTCTTCTTCGCTTTCGAGGATGTCTTCGAACAATTCCCGGGTGACGTAGTCTTTCACCGTTTCACAGTAGGCGATGCCTTCCTTCAGCGTTGGAATGGCATCCAGCTCCAGCTTGAGGTCACACTGCAACATTTCCGGCACGTTTTCGCCAATATAGAGCTTGCCCAGCTCTTGCAGATTGGGCAGGCCTTCGAGAAACAGGATGCGCTCGATCAGTTTGTCGGCGTGCTTCATTTCGTCGATAGACTCGTGATACTCGTGCTCATCCAGTTTTTTCAGGCCCCAGTTGCGGCACATGCGGGCATGCAGGAAATACTGATTGATGGCGGTCAGCTCATTTTTCAGCGCCTGATTGAGAAACTGGATGACTTTGGCATCGCCCTTCATGATGGTGTCCTTTGCTGTCTGAACGGCGTGATTACGCCTTGAGGAAGGTATCAGCAAAAGGATAGCCCCTTGCTTTGCTGAAAGCAAGGTCGCGGGGAGAGGCGGTCGTCAGGCGGCAGTCGTCAGCCAGATGACCTGTCGTTCACTTTCTTTACGGCGTGCCAGCCCTTCCAGCAGCAAGGCGCGCGCATCAGGTGCACATTTTCCACAGCAAGACGCTACGCCCAATGTCATGCGCAGCTCCCGCATGCTGCTGACACCGTCAGCGACAGCCTGGCTGATCTGACGATCGGTAACCGCTTTGCAAATGCAAACGTACATGGCGATTGCTGGCCTGATTGAGAATCAATGACGTAATGATAACAAATCTCGTTAATACTGCAAGTGAAAAAAATCCCGCCAGTCAGGCGGGATGATGGCTTATACAGCGACCGGGGCCTTTATGGCTGGCCACGGGTCGTAGTTCTCGAGCGTGAAGTCCTCAAAGCGGAAAGCGAACAGGTCGTTGACCTCCGGATTGAGCCGCATCACCGGCAAAGCCTTTGGACTGCGTGCCAGCTGTTCCTCCACCTGCGACAGGTGGTTCAGGTAAATATGAGCGTCGCCCAGGGTGTGGATGAACTCACCGGCTTGCAGTCCGCACACCTGAGCCACCATCAAGGTCAGCAAGGCGTAAGAGGCAATATTGAAAGGCACCCCCAGGAACAGGTCAGCACTGCGCTGGTAGAGCTGGCAAGAGAGGCGGCCCTCTGCCACGTAGAACTGAAAGAACGCATGGCAGGGCGGCAGTGCCATCTGATCAATCTGGCCCACATTCCAGGCGGAGACAATCATGCGGCGCGAATCCGGGTTGCTGCGCAGTTGCTGCAGCAACTGGCTGATCTGATCAATATGCTGGCCATCCGGGGTCGGCCAGCTGCGCCATTGGTAGCCATATACCGGCCCCAGCTCGCCATCTTCACGCGCCCATTCATCCCAGATGGAGACGCCGTTCTCCTGCAGGTAGCGCACATTGGTGCTGCCTTGCAGGAACCAGAGCAGCTCATGAATGATGGACTTCAGGTGCACTTTCTTGGTGGTCAGCAGCGGGAAACCTGCGGCCAGATCATAGCGACTCTGGTGGCCAAATACCGACAAGGTGCCGGTACCGGTGCGGTCGGTCTTGCGGTGGCCGTGGGCCAGGACATGACGAAGCAGGTCATGGTAAGTCTGCATGAAGTCACCCTCATCTATAACAGCTGCCCAGTATACCTCAGCCTGCGGGTGAAACTGCCAGACGCCGCCGAGTGAGGTGGGGTTCATGGTATAATGCCCAATTATCGTCACGAAATGAGGCAATGGTCATGGCACGCAATGCAGCCATCCAGGAACTGGAGCCGCAGCTGAATGGCGCAGGTTTGCGCATCGGCATCGTCATGAGCCGTTTCAACACCGAGGTCTGCGAAGGCCTGTTGTCGGCATGTACCCATGAGCTGACCCGCCTGGGGGTAGCCAGTGAACACATTACCCTGGCGACGGTGCCGGGTGCGCTGGAAGTGCCACTCGTCTTGCAGCGCATGGCACAAAGCGCTCGCTTTGATGCCCTGATCGCGCTTGGTGCGGTCATCCGGGGTGAAACCTATCATTTCGAGCTGGTGGCCAACGAGTCGGGCCAAGGTGTGACACGCGTGGCGCTGGACTACGATATTCCGGTGGCCAATGCCATCCTGACCACGGAAACCGATGAACAAGCCGAAGTCCGCATGGCCGAGAAGGGCAGCGATGCCGCTCGCGTTGCGGTGGAAATGGCGAACCTGCTCAAGCGACTCGCCTGAGCCTTCTGATAACCTGAACCCGCTCGTCCGGGCGGGTGGTGGCACCCACTGCCGTGGGTGCTGGCAAGAAAGCGGATACCATGAGCCAACCCCAAAAGAAAAGTGCACGCCGCCGCAGTCGCGAGCTGGTGGTGCAGGGCCTCTACCAATGGCAAATGACCCAGCACGATGCCATGCACATCGAGCTGAACCTGCGCGATGAAACCGACGAGTTCAACCGTTGCGACATTCCGCTGTTCAAATCCCTGCTGAGCGGGGTGATTGATCAGGTGGAAACCCTGCAACAGCAGGTGACCCGCTATCTGGATCGTCCCTATGAAGACATCAGCCCGGTTGAAAAGGCGGTATTGCTGCTGGCAACCTATGAGTTTTGCCATCAGGCAGAAATTCCCTACCGGGTGGTGATCAACGAAGCCATTGAACTGGCCAAGACGTTTGGCGGTACCGATGGTCACAAATATGTCAACGGTGTGCTGGACAAGCTGGCCGCAGAACTGCGCGCGCCGGAAGTCGCCGCGGGTCGCGCGCCGCGCAAGACCGACCCCGCCTGATACGACGAGACCCCTACCGTGGGCACCCCCCAGCCATGAGCGGTGAGTTTGACCTGATCCGGCGTTATTTCACTTGGCCCGCCCACAATGCGGTGCTGGGCGTTGGCGACGATGCCGCCTTGCTGCAACCCTCGCCGGGCCAGCAGCTGGTGGTGTCGGCTGACATGCTGGTGGCGGGACGCCATTTCTTTGCGGATACCGACCCGGTTCGCTTGGGCCACAAGGCGCTGGCGGTCAATCTGTCGGATATGGCGGCCATGGGTGCGACCCCGCGCTGGGCCATGTTGTCGCTGGCTTTGCCTGAGGTGGATGAAGACTGGCTATGCGGTTTCTCCCAGGGTTTTCGTGCACTGGCAGAGCAGCATGCGGTCAGCCTCATTGGCGGGGATACCACCTGCGGGCCGCTCAACCTGTCCATCCAGATCATGGGAGAGGTGCCGCCAGGCCAGGCCCTGCGGCGTGATGGTGCGCAAGCAGGTGATGACCTTTGGGTGAGTGGCACGCTGGGCGATGCCGCGTTTGCCTTGCAATCGCTGCTCGGTAAAGTACGGTTGACACAGGTTGAGGCCAGCATGCTTTGCCTCCGGCTGGAGCAGCCGCAACCCCGGCTGGCGCTCGGTACCGCGTTGCGCGGGCTGGCCAGTGCCGCGCTGGATGTCTCGGACGGGCTGGCGGGTGACTTGCGCCATCTGGCCCATCGCTCGGGCCTGCAGGCGGTGGTGGAGGTGACGACGGTGCCGGTATCCGAGGTGGTGCAGGTCTTGTCCCCCCACCCGTTGTACTGGCAGTGTGTGCTGGCGGGTGGCGATGACTATGAGTTGTGCTTTACAGCCGCCCCGCAGCACCGGGAGGCGTTGTCGGCGTTGTCCTGTCAGCTGGGTTTGCCGTTGACCCGGATCGGTCACATGCAGGCCGGTAACGGTGTGCAATGGCTGGAGGGCGGCCAACCGGTAGACTGGGAGCTGCAAGGATTTGACCATTTTGCCTGAGTCTGTCCAGCCCTCCCTGCGCCGCGTACCGGACTGGCGCTTGCTGCTATCCCATCCCGCTCATTTTCTCTCCCTGGGCCTGGGTAGTGGCCTGATGCGACCTGCGCCGGGTACTTGGGGGTCATTGGCGTCCTGGCCCTTATACCTGCTGATGGCACACTGGCTGACGCCCATGCAGATTGTCTGGGCCTGCTTGCCGCTGTTTGTGCTGGGCGTGTTTTGCTGCGCCCGTACCGGCAAAGCACTGGGGGTAGTGGATCACGGCGCCATCGTATGGGACGAGATGGTGGCCTGCTGGCTGCTGTTTGCATTGACGCCCGCTGCCCTGTGGAGCCAGCTACTGGCCTTGCTGCTGTTTCGCCTGTTTGACATCAGCAAGCCATGGCCGATCCGCTGGCTGGACGCGCGCATGAAGAACGGCTTTGGCGTGATGCTGGATGACCTGCTGGCCATGCTGTTTGCCTGGGTTGTGCATATCCTGCTTTGGCCTCGTTTGCTTCCCTTGTTGCCCCACTGACGAAATCCGGTATGTCTCAGCACGCCTTTACCCCTTCTCCCGATCAGTCGCCCCGCGAGTGGTACCAGCAAGCCTTGCAGATGCGGGGTTTTCAGGCGGATGATGCCCAGGCTGCAGCCATTGATCGGCTGGAGCAGCTGTATCAGGCTTTGCTGGTGTTCAAGAAGAAACGGCACCGGCCCTTGGCCATGCTGTTGCCTGACCCCGCGGTGCCACGCGGTGTATATCTGTGGGGCGGGGTGGGGCGGGGCAAGAGTTTCCTGATGGATGCGTTCTTCAGTTGCTTGCCCTACAAGCGCAAGCAACGTATTCATTTTCACCACTTCATGTTCAACCTGCATGCCGAGTTGCGTGAGCTGCGCGGCAGCGACGACGTGCTGTTGCAGGTGGCGGACAAGATTGCCCGCAAGTACCGGGTGATCTGCTTTGACGAGTTCCATGTCTCGGATATTGCGGATGCCATGCTGCTGGGGCGTTTGCTGGAGGCGCTGTTCGAGCGCGGGCTGGTGTTTGTGATGACCTCCAACTACCCGCCCGATGGCCTGTATCCAAATGGATTGCAGCGGGAGAATTTCCTGCCCACCATCGCACTGCTGAAACAGCAGCTGGATATCCTCAATGTGGACAGTGGCCGGGATTACCGGATGCGCAGCCTGACCCGCGTCGCCACCTACCTGACCCCGGCGGGTGAATCGGCAGATGCCGAGCTGGGCCGGGTGTTTGACGATGTGGCCACCGGGCGTGATGACAAACCGGCGCTGACCATTGAAGGGCGTACCGTGACGGCCCGGCGTGCAGCGCCCGGCGTCGTGTGGTTTGACTTTGCGGCCCTTTGCCAGACCGATCGCTCACAGGTCGATTACCTGCAATTGGCACGCAGTTATCATACCGTGCTGCTGTCCGGTGTGCCGCAAATGGGCGAGAACATGCATAATGCGGCGCGGCGGTTTACCTGGCTGGTGGATATCTGTTATGACCAACGGGTAAAGCTGTTCATGTCGGCGGCGGTACCTGCTGAGCAACTCTATCCTGAAGGGCGTTTTGCCAACGAGTTTGTCCGTACGGTCAGCCGCCTGCAGGAGATGCAAAGCAGCGAATATCTGGCTTTGCAGCATCTGGCGTAAGCGGATGCCTTGTGGCTGGCTTTGCGGGGGGACTATAATGAAAATTACATTGTACTAAACCGGAACGGGTGCCTTACTCATGCTGAATGAAGACAATCTGGCCTCGGAGTTGCCACGCATCCTGATCGTGGACGATTCACGGATGGTGCGCGCTTCGCTGCGCAAGCATCTGACAGGGCACTATGATCTGGTTGAAGAGGCGGATGGCGAAGCCGCCTGGACCCGCCTGCAGCAGGATGCCTCCATCCGCCTGATGATCAGCGATGTGTCCATGCCCAAGCTGGATGGACATGGCTTGCTGCAGCGGATCCGGGCGTGTGACCTGCCAGCCTTGCGCAGCTTGCCGATCATCATCATCTCCGGTGATGAGGATGATGCCGCCAAGCAACATGCGGCGGATCTGGGGGCGAATGACTTCATCACCAAGTCTACCGATCAGGTGGAGTTGCTGGCGCGGATCAAGGGGAACCTGTCCCGTATCGAAGCCGAGAAACAGCTGCGCACGGCCCAGCAGACCATCGAGTTTGCAGCGACCACGGATCCGGTGACCGGCCTGTTTACCCAGAACTATGTGATCCGCCAAGGGCAGAAGTTCATGGCCTATGCCCGTCGGCATGACGAGCCCGTGGCGGTGCTGGCCATCGGGCTGGATCGTTTTGACGAGTTGATCCAGCGCTACCCGGATGTGGTCTGCAACAAGATCCTGCAGATGTTTGGCAAGATGCTCTCCGCCAAACTCCGTGGCGAAGATGTGGTAGCACGTTGTGAAGACCAGTACTTTGCCATTGCACTGCCAAACACCAGCCTGAATCAGGCCATCATTGCCGCTGAGCGGGTTTGCCAGGCCACTGCCGGTGCCAAAATCACCTACCGGGGTGATGTGATCAAGCTGTCGTGCAGCATTGGCCTGGCGTGCAGTTCCCAGGCGGTGGAGCATGATTTTGAAGGCCTGCTGGCGCTGGCCTCAGCCCGGCTGGGCATGGCACAGGATCAGGGCGGGAACTGGATCGAAGGGCAGGCCATTCCGGAGAACATGCCTGCGCCGACGGCCTCTGCTGTCCTGGAAGACAGCAGCATGGATGTGCTGGACATGCCGGCGCAGTACAACGTGGAGCAGGCGCTGGAATTGATCCGGGATGGCCGCCACACCGAGGTGCTGGTGGTCCTGCCGGCGCTGATGAAGGAGCTGCTGCCGCTGCTGGAGCTCGGCAGTGCCTACTTCCAGCTGGACTGGTCGATGGATTCCCTGCGGGAGCAGCTGGGAGAGTCGTAAAGCCCTTCGCCTGCTGACCCACAAAAAACCCCGCGCTGGCGGGGTTTTTTGTGGGTTGTGACCGCTTACTTCTTGCTGCTGTACATGACATCTTCCATCGTCCCTTCAGCCAGGCGGAACCAGCCGTGCTGCAGGGTGCGGAATTTCTTCCAGTCATCGTAGATTTTCTTGAACTTCGGATTTTTGGCGGCTTCTTCCTCATACAGCTGGAAGGCTTCCTTCTGGGCGGCGGACAGAATGTCGTGCGGGTAGGCTCGCACCTTGACGTCGTTCTGGATCAGGCGCACCAAGGCTTGCGGGTTTTTGGCATCGTATTCTGCCATCATCAACACATTGGCCTCTGCAGCGGCTGCTTCAAAGGCTGCCTGATAATCCTTGGGCAGTTTGTTCCATTCGTTGATGTTCACATAGAACGACACCTGCGGGCCCGGCTCCCACCAGCCCGGGTAGTAGTAGTTCTTGGCGACCTTGTAGAAGCCCAGCTTTTCATCATCATAAGGCCCCACCCATTCGGCGGCATCAATGGTGCCTTTCTCCAGCGCCGGGTAAATATCGCTCCCCGGAATGGCCTGAGGTACGGCGCCCAGTCGTCCCATGATCTCGCCACCCAGGCCCGGAATACGCATCTTCAGGCCTTTGAGGCTGTCCAGCCCTTTCAGCTCACTGCGGAACCAGCCGCCCATCTGCACCCCGGTATTACCGCCCGGGAAGTTGATGATGTTGTATTCCTTGAACAGTTCGCGCATCAAGGAGAGGCCATTGCCAAAGTACATCCAGGCATTTTGCTGGCGCGCGGTCAAGCCGAAGGGGATGGCCGTATCAAAAGCAAAGGCCTTGTTCTTGCCCAGATAGTAGTAGCTGCAGGTATGGCCGCACTCGACGGTGCCTTGCTGCACCACATCCAGCACCTGATTGCCGGGTGCAATTTCGCCGCTGGCAAAGCAGCGGATCTCAAACTTGCCACCGGTCAATTGCTTGACACGGGCAGCCAGGGTTTCTGCGCCGCCGTAGATGGTATCCAGCCCCTTGGGGAAGCTGGATGCCAGCCGCCATTTGATGCTGGGGCCGTCTGCTGCAACTGCGGCGCTGCCAACGCCCGCTGCTGCAACGCCAACGCCTGCTTTCTTCAGAAATGACCGTCTTTCCACAGTGCTCTCCTCGATGAATTTTGTTGTATCAGGTGCGATGGATACCAGTAAAGGCATAGCCTATGCGGCAGCGTGCTCATTGTAGGGTCTGGTGCGGCATTGTATGCCGATCCAAAGGACAGTCGTGCATTGGGGATTTCCCCAGTTTCCGTTGAGAATGGACATTCACTAAATAATTGACTGGCAGTCATAAAGGCGCAACAATGATTTGGCGCAGTCTGCATCGAGCAGGCTAATGGGCAACCGCATCGTGCAGGGGGTAAGGTGGACAGCATATCAGGAGCACCATTGCTGGATGTACACGCACCATTCCAGCACATGCACGCATTGAGCCGTAGCCAGCCCACCCCGGATCTGATGGCGCGGCGGCAGGCACTGAGGCGACTGGCAGCAGCCTTGCTGGCACATCAGCAAGGGCTGCAGTACGCGATCTCACAGGATTTTGGCGGTCGTTCGCCCCACGAGACCCAGCTGCTGGAGCTGTTCCCCACGCTGGATGGCATTCGCCACACCATGAAACACCTCAAGCGCTGGATGCAACCAGAGCGTCGTTCAACCGGGCTATGGCACCTGCCGGGCAGCAACCATGTTTATAAGCAGCCTTTGGGGCTGGTTGGCATCATCGTGCCGTGGAATTACCCCTTGTTTCTTTCGGTGGGGCCCCTGACTGCGGCGCTGGCGGCGGGCAACCGGGTGATGCTCAAGCTCTCCGAATTCACCCCTGCCTTTAATGCCTGTCTGCGGACGGTGCTGGCTGATTGTTTTCCTGAAGACCAGGTACGGCTGGTGGAGGGCGATGCCGGACTGGCTGCGGCATTTGCAGCGCTGCCATTTGACCACCTGCTGTTTACTGGCTCGACCGCTGTTGGCCGCAAGGTGATGGCGGCGGCTGCCGCCAACCTCACGCCAGTAACCCTGGAGCTGGGCGGAAAGTCACCGGTCATCGCGGGCGACGATCTCGATGTTGAAACGCTGGCCCGGCAGTTGATGTTTGGCAAATGCGCCAACGCAGGGCAGACCTGTGTAGCACCGGACTATCTGTTGTTGCCCCGCAAGTGGCTGGCGAGCTTTCCTCAGGCCGCCGAGCAGGCCGTGCGCAGCCTGTACCCGGTGCTGGCAAGCAATACGGATTACAGCCATATTATCAACGCTGCCCATCGCCAGCGTTTGCAAGGTTATCTGGACGATGCGCTCGCCAAAGGCGCGCGAGCCGTGCCTTTGCATGACGAAGACGGCCTGACGCCAGGGCAACTGGTACCGACCGTGCTGCTGGGGGGCACGGACGAGATGCGGGTGATGCAGGAAGAAATTTTTGGTCCCATCCTGCCGGTGATCCCCTACGATGATCTGAGTGAGGCCATTGCCTTCGTGAACGCGCGGCCACGACCGCTGGCCCTGTATTTCCTGGGCAATCGTGCTGCAGACCGGCAGCGCATCCTCGCCGAAACCTGTTCCGGTGGCGTAACGTTCAACGACACCATGCTCCATGTCGGCCAGCATGACCTGCCCTTTGGTGGTGTGGGGCCTTCCGGCATGGGGCATTATCACGGTCATGAAGGTTTCCTGACCTTCAGCAAGCTCAAGCCGGTTTACACCCAGCGCCGGTGGAATGGCCTGGCGCTGATGAAACCGCCGTATGGCCCACGCTTTGCTCGCATCATGCGGTGGATGTTGCGCGCCTGACAGGCGACTTGAACATGCTTGCTATATAGCGTGGCGGTTTTTTCTCATAAGCAAACGGCAGGGCGTGGGGGCGGGGCCTCTGTTAAAATTGGCTCATAGCGCCAAGTGGCGGTTTGTTGATCTGAGGAAGCCATGACCTACGTAGTGACCGAAGCCTGTGTCCGTTGCAAGTACACCGACTGTGTAGACGTCTGTCCGGTGGACTGTTTCCGGGAAGGACCGAATTTTCTGGTGATCGACCCGGAAGAGTGCATCGACTGTACCTTGTGTGTGGCGGAATGTCCGGTGGAAGCCATCTATGCCGAGGATGACGTGCCGCCCGGCCAGGAGGCATATATCGAGCTGAATGCCGAGCTGTCCAAGCACCCCAACTGGATCCCGATCATTGAGAAGAAGGATCCGCTGCCAGACCATGCTGACTGGGCCAATGTCAAAGACAAGCTGCAGTATCTGGACCGTAACGACAGTTGATCCACCGTGGCGGATGCGCTCAGGCTGTATCGGCGGGTTGCCCTGGCGGGCTGTTTTGCGCTGGAGCGGCCCGAGCATCGCTATCAGCTGGAGGTAGCACGGCAGCTGGCCCATGAGGTCATGCTTCCGGATGCGCAGACGGGGCAGGGCGCGTGGCCGGATCGTGTACATCAGGGCCGCGCAGAAAACTGTGAAGCATGGCTGTCTGCCCATTGGCAGGATCGCGCGCGGGCTGGCCGCCTGCCATTTTTGCCGCTGGACCATGGGCCGACCGGGTTGCCGCCCCGGCAAGGCAAGGCACCGACGGTGGTGCTGTTTGGTGCGGACTGCACCGGCAAATCCACACTCGCGCGCGCGCTGGCAGATGCCGTGGGGGGCGTAGCGGGCGTCGAGGCGGTACGCACCTGGTTTGATGCCTATGACAATCAGTGCAGCGTAGCGGATGCCAAGCGAATGGCCTGGCTACAAGCGGCCAGCAACCGGGCACTGGCCAAGCTGGCAGCGGGGCGGCCGTTGTTCCTGGATACCGACGCACTGGCGTCTGTCATGTGGTACGAGCACTACCATGGTCCCGCACCGGCCGACATGCTGGCTTTGGCGCAGCAAGAGAAAGCCGACTACTACCTGTTGCTGGAAACCGATATTGCCTATCAGCAGGATCATCAGCGGGCGCATACTGACCGCCGCGAACTCAGCAGCCCGCAGGCGGTGGCCACCTTGCAGCGTTTCGGTTGCCGGTTTCTGCGGGTAGCCGGGCAGGGTGAGCAGCGTCTGATGCAGGCGAAAGCGGCGGTAGCCGCGCTACATCAGCCATAAAAAAACCGGGCTTCTCGCCCGGTTTTTCATGGTGCATGATGCGCGCTTACCAGATCTGCCACCAAGGCTTGCTTTCTTCTTGTGGACCATTCAGGTACTTGCTGTTGGGGAAGGATTTGTCCAGCACCCGACGGGCATCATCCCGCAGATCGGTCATGCCCAGCTTTTCGTAGCCGGCCACCATCAGCACCATGGCTTCTTCCGTGGCGGGGGCGTGCTGGTAGTGCTCAATCGCGTACTTGGCCCGGTTCACGGCGGCCACGTAAGCGCCCCGTTTCATGTAATAGCGGGCCACGTGCACTTCACTGGCGGCCAGCGCGTTCACCAGATAGCGCATGCGACCCAGGGCATCAGGGGTGTACTTGCTGTTGGGGTACAGCGTGGTCAGCTTCTTGAAAGCCTCAAAGGAGTCCCGGGCGGCCTGCGGGTCGCGCTGGGTCTGGTCCTGATTGGAGAAGCGGGCAAAGAAACCAGTGTCTTCGTTGAACGAAGCCAGCCCCTTCAGGTAATAGGCGTAATCCACATTCGGATGCGTCGGGTGCAGCTTGATGAAGCGGTCGCATGCCGCAATGGCCGCAGCTGGCTCATTATCCTTGTAATTGGCGTAAGCCACGTTCAGCTGGGCACTCAGCGCATACTGCCCATAGGGGTAACGGGCTTCCAGTTTTTCAAAGTACTCGATAGACCGGCTATAATTCCGTTCTTCCAGCTCATATTTGGCTTCCGCATAGAGCTTGTTGGCCGACCACTTCAACGTGGGGTCATTTTTCTCGTTGCTGCCACAACCGGCCAGCAGCAAGGCCACCACGGTGATAGAAAGAAGTTTCTTCATGTCCGTATCCGAAATCGAGTCTGACGATTATAGCGCAAACCTTCCTTCTGAGAATGGTGAGGAACAGGAAGCGCTGGAGTTTGTGGTACCCATTGATCTGGCGGGCCTGCGGCTGGATCAGGCATTGGCCCGTTTGCTACCCCAATATTCACGTAGCCGCCTGCAGCAGTGGGTCAAAGCCGAGCGCGTGCTGCTGGACGCCGATGTGGCGACGCCCAAGACCAAGGTATGGGGCGGTGAGACCGTGCTGGTCTTGCCAGAGCTGCCGCCAGAGCAACTGGCTTTTCGCGCCGAGGTGATGGATTTGCCCATCGTGCATGAAGATGATGCGCTGCTGGTGATCAACAAACCGGCTGGGCTGGTGGTGCATCCTGGGCATGGCAACTGGTCCGGCACCTTGCTCAATGGTCTGCTGGCGCACTGCCCGGCACTGTTTCAGGTGCCGCGTGCCGGTATCGTGCATCGGCTGGACAAGGATACCAGCGGCCTAATGGTGGTCGCCAAGACCCTGACGGCGCAAACCGAACTGGTGCGACAGTTGCAGGCTCGCACCGTCAAGCGGGAGTACTGCGCCCTGGTGCGTGGACACCTGAACGAAGCCGGGACGGTGGATGCCGCGATGGGACGCCACCCGCGCGAGCGTACACTGATGAGTGTCCTGCCTGCCGGTTCGACCGGGGCCAAGCCCGCCGTGACCCATTACGAGCCGCTGGATTGGTACCGCCATGCGACGCTGGTGGAGTGTCGACTGGAAACCGGGCGGACGCATCAGATTCGTGTTCATATGCAGTCCATCGGCCATCCCTTGTTTGGCGACCCGGTCTACGGTGGCGGCAACAGCTGCCAGCGTTTCCCGCGGCAGGCCTTGCATGCCTTGCGGCTGGGGTTGCAGCATCCACAAACCGGCCAGTCCATGCAATGGGAGAGTAGCTTGCCGGAGGACATGCAAACCCTGCTCGACGAGCTGGAGGCTGAAGATGCTGCTGACTGACTCACACCTGATTCGTCCGGACTGGGCCGCGCCCGCCCATGTGCGTGCGCTGGTCACCACCCGGCAGGGCGGGGTAAGCCTGCCGCCCTTTGATAGCCTGAACACAGCCACCCATGTGCAGGATGACCCTTTGCGGGTCGCACAGAACCGGCAGCGTCTGGCCGCACTGCTCCCCGCAGAACCGGTATGGCTGAATCAGGTGCATGGCACCACGGTGGTCAATCTGGATGAAAGTCTGGCGTGTGAGCCGGACGCGGATGCGGCGGTGAGCCGAAGCCCGGCGGCGGTGTGTGTGGTGCAAACGGCGGATTGTCTGCCAGTTCTGTTCACCGATCGGCAGGGGACGGTGGTCGCCGCTGCCCATGCGGGCTGGCGAGGGCTGTGTGCAGGCGTGCTGGAGCACACCCTGGCCGCGATGCGGGTGCCTGGGCAGGATGTCCTGGCCTGGTTGGGGCCTGCCATTGGCCCGCAGGCATTTGAAGTGGGGGATGAGGTCCGCGAGGCCTTCCTGCAGCACAATGCCGCGGCTGATCTAGCGTTTCAGCCGCATGGCGCGGGCAAGTGGTGGTGCGATCTGTATGCGCTGGCCCGGCAGCGCCTGCAGGCGGTCGGGGTGGCTGACATCAGCGGCGGCGGGCTGTGCACCTGGCATGATCAGGCGCGTTTCTTTTCCTTCCGGCGAGACCGGGTGACTGGCCGGATGGCCAGTCTGATCTGGCTGGATCACTCGGCCTGATCGGCCTCGGCAGCCTGCTCCCGCACTTCACGCAGCGCACGCTGCCGTTGATGCACTTTGCGCAGGCTGACCCACAGCATCAAGCCGACCGGGATGACGCCGAGAAACAGGAAAACATTGATGGCCCGGGCCAGATTGCCGCTGCCAGCGGCCAGCAGCAGGACGACATAAAGCCAGGCGATGAGAATGATGATGCGCATGGTAAACGGGTTTCTGTTGCGTTGCGTCAAACAGGCCATGTACAGACGATGAATGTCGTTGTCGGCAATCTGGCTTTCCGCTAGCATGCATCATGGTCATCAAATTGTCACCAGACCTGAATACATTCCTGCAACGCAACATGGTTTAACTGTTTGGCGGTTTCACGGGAGCTTACCGCATGAGTGAAGCGCAGCAAAGTAACGGCCTTGCCCAGTTTTTTGAGCAGATGACGCGGGCCAATCAGCAGTTCGTTGAGCAATGGGTCAAGGCCAGTACCACGGCCGCCGCTGATCCCAATGCCGCAGCCACCAATCCCTATGCCCAGCTGTTCTCGGGTTTCTGGCAAGGTGCCAGCCAGCTGGGCCAGTTGCAGCAGCAACTGTACCAGCAGCAGATGCAGGCCTGGCAGGGGCTTTCTGGTCAGACACAGGACGCTGCGGTACCGCTCAAGGACAAGCGGTTTTCGGCTCCCGAGTGGGAACAATACCCCTTCTTCAGCTACGTGCGTCAGAGCTATCTGAACACCTCCAAGTGGCTGATGGACATGGTGGACAAAACGCAGAACGATGAGGAGCAGAAGGAGCGCCTGCGCTTCTTTACCAAGCAGTTCATCGACGCCATGAGCCCGAGCAACTTTGCACTGACCAATCCGGAAGTGTTGAAGCTGGCGGTGGATACCAAGGGTGAAAGTCTGGTCGAAGGCATGAAGAACATGCTGGAAGACATGCAAAAGGGCTATATCACCATGACCGACGAATCGAAATTCGAAGTCGGTCGCAACATGGCGGTTACCCCTGGCACGGTGGTGTTTGAGAATGAGCTGTTCCAGCTGATCCAGTACACACCGACCACGGCAGAGGTCTACGAGCGTCCGCTGCTGGTGATCCCGCCTTGTGTGAACAAGTACTACCTGATGGACATGCAGCCTGAGAACTCGCTGATGCGCTATCTGGTGTCCGAAGGCTATACCACCTTCCTCGTCTCCTGGCGCAGTGCCACGGAAGACATGAAGCACTTTGACTGGAATGACTACCTCGAGCGTGGGGCATTCAAGGCGATTGAGGTGGTCAAGGCCATCAGTGGTCGTGAAGACATCAATGCACTGGGCTTCTGCATTGGTGGCGTGATCCTGACCACCGCGCTGGCCGTACTGCGGGCCAAGGGTGACAACAGTGTCACGTCCGCCACCTATCTGACCTCGATGATCGACCACACCGATCCGGGCCAGATCAAGGTATACATCGACGAGAACATGCTGCGCTTCCGCGAGGCACGGGCTTCGGAGGGCGGGCTGGTCAAGGGCAAGGAGCTGGCGACGGCCTTCTCCAGCCTGCGCGCCAATGACCTGATCTGGAACTACGTGGTCAACAATTACCTGAAGGGCAAGACCCCGCCACCGTTTGACCTGCTGTACTGGAACTCGGACGGCACCAACCTGCCGCTGCCGATGCACACCTATTTCCTGCGCAACATGTACCAGGAAAACAACCTGACCAAGCCCGGTGCGATGACCTTGTGTGGCGTGCCGGTCGACGTGCGCAAGATCGACATCCCGTCCTATCTGTTTGCCGCGCAGGAAGACCACATCGTGCCATGGAAGTCGGCCTACCTGAGCACGCAGTACCTGAGCGGGCCGCAGCGCTTTGTGCTGGGTGCGTCCGGCCATATTGCTGGCACCATCAACCCGGTGACCACCAACAAGCGCAATTTCTGGGTCAATGATCAATTGCCTGCTTCGGCCGATCTGTGGCTGGAAGGCGCACAGAGCAAGCCAGGTAGCTGGTGGCCGGATTATTCGGCCTGGCTGGCCGGGCACTCGGGCGAGAAGGTCAAGGCACCCAAGTCAGCGGGCAACCGACAATACAAGGCCATCGAGCCTGCACCGGGGCGGTATGTGAAGATGCGTGCCGAGTAATCCTCATCACGGGCACCCCTCTGGGTGCCCGTTCTGTCTGGAATGAAGGAGTCAAACATGCAGGAAGTTGTCATCGTTGCAGCGGTTCGTACTGCTATCGGCAATTTTGGTGGCGGTCTGGCCAAGGTGTCCGCACCGGAGCTGGGTGCGACCGTCATCAAGGCTTTGCTGGAGCGTACCGGGGTGCAAGGTAGCCAGATCAGTGAAGTGATCATGGGCAATGTGCTGACCGCAGGTCTGGGCCAGAATCCGGCCCGGCAGGCCCTGATCAAGGCCGGTATCCCAGTCGAAGTGCCGGCACTGACCATCAATCAGGTATGCGGTTCTGGCCTGAAGGTTACTCACCTCGCCGCACAGTCGATTGCTTGTGGCGACAATGAGATCGTGATTGCCGGTGGTCAGGAAAGCATGACCCTGGCCCCGCACGTGCTGATGAACAGCCGTGACGGTATCCGCATGGGGAATGGCACGCTGGTGGACAGCATGATGTACGACGGCCTGACCGACGTGTACAACCAGTACCCGATGGGCATCACCGCTGAAAACATCGCCGAAAAATACGGCATCAGCCGCGAAGAGCAGGATGCATTCTCCTTGTCTTCCCAGCTGAAGGCGACCGCTGCACAGGCCGCAGGCAAGTTCAAGGATGAGATCGTGCCGGTGCTGGTACCGCAGCGCAAGGGTGACCCGGTGCCGTTTGCAACCGACGAGTTCATCCGCACCGATGCGACGGCCGAGCTGTTGGCCAAGCTGCGCCCCGCCTTCAAGAAGGACGGTACGGTGACGGCGGGCAGTTCATCGGGTATCAACGATGGCGCTGCCGCCGTGATGATGATGTCTGCAGCCAAGGCGGATCAACTGGGGCTGAAGCCGCTGGCACGGATCAAGGCCTATGCCTCCTCTGGTGTTGAACCGGCCATCATGGGCATGGGGCCGGTGTCTGCCGTGCAACGTGTGCTGGCCCGTGCGGGCTGGTCACTGGGTGAAGTGGACCTGATTGAAGCTAACGAAGCCTTTGCCGCGCAGGCGCTGGGTGTGGGGCGCGAACTGGGCTGGGACGCCAGCAAGGTGAATGTGAATGGGGGGGCGATTGCGCTGGGTCACCCCATCGGTGCTTCGGGGTGCCGCGTACTGGTGACGTTGCTGCATGAAATGGCGCGCAGCGGCGCACAAAAAGGCCTGGCGACCCTGTGCATTGGCGGTGGCATGGGTGTGGCGCTGGCGGTGGAACGCCCGTAAGGCGGGGCGCACAAACAAAAGGCGACCATCAGGTCGCCTTTTTGTTGACGGTGTTTACCGGATTACAGGCGGGCAGCCTGGCGTACGGCGTCCGTCGTGGCGGTTGCAGCAGCCTTGACGCTGGCTTCGGCAAAGTCAGCCACTTGCTTGGCAGCCTTGGTCAGGCTGTCAATGGCGGCAGCGGTGGCTTGCACGGTTTGCTTGGCGACGGCAACCGCGGTTTCCGAACCGGCCGGGGCGTGCTTGGCAGTCTGGTCCAGCGTGCTGATGATGTCCTTGTTCAGCGCGGTCAGCTGGCTTTCACCCAGCTTGCCCAGCTCGTTCTGGGTCTGGCTGGCCAGTTCGTACAGCGAGTTGGAGTAGCTCAGGACACTTTCGAGGCCCGCCTTGATGCTGTCCTTGTTGTATTGGGCCAGCTGCTCCGGGGTCTTCAATTCGGTAGCGGCTTGGACCTTCTGTGCCTGGCTTTCCAGCGTGCTCTTGGCGACGTCCAGTTGCAGGCGGATCAGTTGTTCGGTGCTTTGCAGGGAGATTTGCGCCAGTTGCAGCGCGGATTCCAGCTGCTTCAGGCTGAAGGCTTTCAGGGCTTCATTCGCTTGCATGGTCTTGCTCCTTGGTTGTTGGTGCGGTGCACAATTTGAATAATATTATTGATATCAACGTGATGTCAAATATATTTGTGCATTGCAACAATATTTCAAGGGGGTGTGCTTGCGCGTCGCAGCAGCGTAAAATGGTGATAGAATCCGAAGAAACAAGCCGACAAGGGAAGGCACGCATGACGCAAGAAAAGCGCATCATCAAGAAATACCCTAACCGCCGGTTGTACGATACGGCGACCAGTTGTTATATCACCCTCGATGATGTGAAGCGCCTCGTTCTGGACAATGTGGACATTCAGGTGCTGGATGCCAAGAGTGGCGATGATCTGACCCGCAGCGTGCTGCTGCAGATCATTCTGGAAGAAGAGTCCGGTGGCATGCCGATGTTTTCCTACGATGTGCTGACCCAGATCATCCGCTTCTATGGCAATGCGATGCAGGGCATGATGGGCACGTATCTGGAGAAGAACATGCAAATGTTCGCCCAGATGCAAAACCGCCTGCAGGAGCAGACCAAGCAGCTCTATGGTGAAAACCCGGTGATGAACTCCGGCTTGTGGAACGAGTTCCTCAAGTTTCAGGGCCCTGCCATGCAAGGCATGCTGTCCACCTATCTGGAGCAGAGCACCAATATGTTTGTGGATATGCAGCAGCAGATGCAGGACCGCACCCGCAACCTGTTCAGCGGGCTGGGTTTTCCTGGCATGCCGGGCTTTACCCCCCCGGAGAAGCAGGACAAGTAAGCCATCGGTGCCTGCCTCAAACCAAGCGGCCTGCGGGCCGCTTTTTATTTGTTGCTGTCATGGTAGTGGGACCGGTACAACGCCCTGGCTCTGACGGAGACAGTCGAGTCCAATCCCCCTGTCGCGTGCCGTGTCAGGCCCGGTCGAGTATGTCACCATGCAGACATCAGGGTTTATTTTTGGGTTGAGCATGCCTGCTTCACGCGTATTGCCACGTCTGGCGCCGTTCCTGTTTGTACTGCTATGGAGCACGGGCTTCATCTTCACCAAACTGGGCATGCCGTTTGCTCCACCGCTGACCTTTCTGGTCATCCGCTTTGTGCTGGTGGTGACGTTGTTGACCCCGTTCATTCTGCTGGCGGGGGTGCCATGGCCGCGAGACTGGAAGATGGTCGCGCACGTTGCCGTTGCGGGTGTCTTGCTGCATGCCACCTATCTGGGAGGAGTGTTCAGTGCCATAGATCATCACGTCCCCGCTGGCTTGGTGGCGCTGGTTGCAGGTTTGCAACCGCTGGTGGTCAACCTGATTGGGGCAGGGCTGCTGAAAGAGCGCCCGCCTGCACGGCACTGGCTGGGTTTGGCATTAGGTTTGGCCGGGGTGCTGCTGGTGTTGTCCAGCAAGTGGGGGAGCGGCCAGTTCTCGTTATTGGGGTTCGCGCTGACGGTCATGGCCATGCTGGGCATGTCTGTTGGCACCTTGTACCAAAAGCACTTTGGCGGTGGGCTGGATTTCCGCATCACGACCCTGATCCAGTATCTGGCAGCGACGCTGGTGCTATTGCCCTTGTCACTACTGGAGACGCGCCCGGTGGTGTGGACGATGCAGTTTGGGCTGGCCATGGCCTGGTTGGTGCTGGTGTTGTCGCTGGCGGCCATCTTTTTGCTGTTCTGGCTGATTCGGCAGGGCGAGGCGAGCAAGGTGTCCAGCCTGTTCTATCTGGTGCCGCCTACCACTGCAGTGATGGCTTCACTGATTCTGGATGAGCCGCTGACCGCCTTGATGCTGCTGGGCATCGGGCTGGCCGCTGCCGGGGTGGCGCTGGTGGTGATGCCGTCCAGCCGCTGAGGCTAAAGTAATGCCGGAATCACCCGATAGACCGTACAGGTCGGCGGCTATCGGAGTGTGCCATGAAGATCGAATCAGCCAAGCTGCAAATGAGTGCATCGCATGTCAAACTGGAGCAGACAGAGGTGCGTGAGCGCTTGCGGTTCTGGACCGGGCCGCGTCCGTCTGATGCGCCAGAGCGGGGCCGTGATCAGGTGACCCTGGGAGAGGAAGCGCGACGGCTGGCGGCGCAGGCGGACGCAGCAGCCCCGCCCCCCAAGCCGGATGAGCGCAGGGGGACCGTGTCAGGCTCGCCGCTGGATGTGTTGCGGCAACTGGTGGAAATCCTGACCGGGCGCAAGCTGGACCTGTTTGAGGGCAAATTACCGGATGCACAGGCGAATCCGGAGACGGCTGCTGCAGAGGCCGCTTTGGCGACCAACGGCGACCCGGGTTTCGGCGCCGAGTACGAGTACCATGAAGTGCATGACGAGCAGGAACTCAGCCAGTTCAGCGCGCAGGGCGAGCTGGTGACACAGGATGGTGCCCGCATCTGCTTTGACCTATCCCTTACCTTGGCCCGGCAGTATCATGAAGAGCGGCACGAGCGGCTCACCATTGGCAATGCCGTGCGCAAGGACCCCCTGATCATCAACTATGCCGGCAATGCGGCAGCCCTGTCTGAGCAGACCACCGCCTTTGATCTGGACGCAGATGGTCAGCGAGAGCAGGTGCACCTGCTGCAACCGGGTAGTGGTTTTCTGGCGCTGGATCGCAATCAGGACGGCAAGATCAATGATGGCCGTGAGTTGTTTGGCCCCCAGTCCGGCAACGGGTTTGCTGATCTGGCACAGGAAGACAGCGATCACAATGGCTGGATTGATGAGTCAGACCCGGTGTTCGCACAGCTTCGCCTGTGGACGCGAGGCGCGGATGGCAAAGACCAGCTGTTGAGCCTGAAGCAGGCGGGGGTCGGTGCCATCAGCCTAGCTTCGCTGGCCACCCCCTTTGACCTGTACGGCGCAGGGCATCAGCTGCAAGGGCAGATACAGCGTAGCGGCATTGCGATCGGTGATAACGGGCAGGTGCACAGCGTGCAGCAGCTGGACCTGATGGTGTGAACGCTCAGTGAGCGTCACACCATAGGCGTGCCTGTGCCAGCAATGACGTCATTTCCGAGGTAGCGTGCGGCCATTCATGGCGGCTGCGTTGCCCCGCGTTGTCATAGTCCAGCCCGTAGGGATCAATACCCAATATGGCAGGGTGGTCCAGTTGTGCCAGCACGGCGTGTTCTTGCCGGGCATCCCAGGGCAAACCTGCTGCTTGCGCACCGGTTTGCCAGCCCATGCGGCCAAATCCGGCAATCAATCGCGCATGCGCTACCTGCATGCGATAAAAACGAAAGTCTCCCAAGGCCAGAAACTGTGCCGCATCAGGTTGCAGGCGCAGGTAACGCGCCTGTTCTTCTGGTTCCAGTTCAACCGGGGTCAGGCTACCCAATAAGGTCAGCCGCCGCTGCTCTGTCGCGGGGAGGTCATCGTCTGCGGTAAGTAAGAGGCTGGCCTGCGGGTTGGCCTGCAGATTCTGGGTATGCTCGGCCAGCTGGCTCAACAGCAGCAGGGGGTCGCCTGCGGCGGCAACACAGAGTGGCAACCAGGAAGCATGCGGAAAACCAGGGTGGCGTGCGGAATGCGTGGCCAGTGCGGCTTTACGGGCTTGTCGCAGCACACGATGAATATCATCAGCAGGTATCAGCATGGTATTTGCAGGTAAAGTGAACCGCAAACATGCTACCTGACCGAACTGGTCATCGCAAAGCTGGGGCAATCAAACGAAGGGGAGGGTTACTGCAGGAGTGATTTGAATCGTGGTGCCCAGGAGAAGACTCGAACTTCCACGCCCGTGAAGGCGCTAGGACCTGAACCTAGTGCGTCTACCAATTCCGCCACCTGGGCACGATTCCAGACTTGCTTCGCTTTGTTGTCGATGGTGCCCAGGAGAAGACTCGAACTTCCACGCCCGTGAAGGCGCTAGGACCTGAACCTAGTGCGTCTACCAATTCCGCCACCTGGGCCCGCCATCTTTTGCTGCTCAACCGCGATTTCTGTTGCGCAGCAGCGAAGAAGCACGCATTATAAGGGTTTCCAACCACGTGTCAATAATCGGATGCAAAAAAAACAAAACGAAATCCCAACCTCATCTACCCCAGAAGTTAAGCCCGCAACGCGCGCTCGTAAACGAGCCCCCGCCGCAGCTGTCACCGAAGTTGTGACCTCCCCGGCGACCACGCCACCCGCCACACCTCGCCGTAGTAAAACCCGTAAATCCGCTGCTACTCCCGTTACCGGCCTGCGTCAGCAAGATCCCTGGCTGGAGCGTGAACGCCAGAACTATGCTTCGCCGCTACCCAGCCGTGAGTACGTGCTGCAAATCCTGGCCGCACAAGGGGTGCCGGTGGCGCCGATTGAGCTGATGAACCTGCTGGAGATCCAGACCGCAGAAGAGGGTGTGTTCAGCCGTCGGCTACGTGCCATGGAGCGTGATGGCGAGCTGCTGTTCAACCGCAAGGGTGACATCTGTGTGGCAGACAAGCTGGATTTGATTCGTGGCAAGGTGTTTGGTCATGTGGATGGCTTTGGTTTTTGCGTACCCGAAGATGGCAGCCCGGACCTGTATTTGAACAGTCGCGAGATGCAGAAGGTGATGCACGGGGACCGCGTACTGGTACGGGAAGTAACGCAGGACCGACGCAGCCCGGAGCGCCGCGGCAAGCGCGAAGGCAGCGTGGTTGAAGTGCTGGAGCGGGCTCAGCAGCAGCTGGTCGGGCGGGTGTTCATGAACCGTGGCGTACCCTTTGCCATGGCGGAAGACAAGCGTATCCAGCATGAAATCCTGCTGCCCCACGAGGAGCACCAGCATCTGGCTGAGCCTTTGCAGGATGGACAGGTGGTGATGGTTAACCTGTTGCAGCAGCCCGGCAAGCATGCCCGCCCGATCGGACGGGTGGAGCAAGTGCTGGGCAACTATGCTGATCCAGGCATGGAAATTGAAATTGCCCTGCGCAAGCATGACCTGCCGCATGTGTTCTCCGAGGCGCTGCTGGCTGAGCCGGTGCCGGACAAGGTGCGCAAGAAGGACTGGAAGGACCGCGAGGACCTGACCGGCCTGCCACTGGTCACCATTGATGGTGAAACCTCGCGTGACTTTGACGACGCGGTTTACTGCGAGCCCAAAGGCAAGGGTTGGCGCTTGCTGGTGGCCATTGCCGATGTCAGCTATTACGTCCGGCCAGGCTCGGAACTGGATGCGGAAGCGCTGAGCCGGGGGAACTCGGTGTATTTCCCGCGGCGGGTGATCCCGATGCTGCCGGAGTCACTGTCCAATGAAATTTGTTCGCTGAACCCCAAGGTCGACCGCCTGTGCATGGTGTGTGACATGGAGATCAGCAAAAAAGGGCAGGTCAAACATTATCGCTTCTATGAGGCGGTGATGCATTCCCACGCGCGGTTGACCTATACCCAGGTGGCGGAAACACTGGCCAAACCGGATGCGGTTCAGGACAAGACACTGCGCAAGCTGCTGCCTGCGCTGCAAAATCTGGAGGCGGTGTTTCATGCCTTGCTGAAAGCGCGCGAGGCGCGCGGGGCAATTGACTTTGCCGGTAGTGAAACGCAGATGCTGTTCGATGCCAACAGCAAGATTGAGCGCATTGTGCCGGTGGTGCGTAACGACGCGCATCGCCTGATTGAAGAATGCATGCTGGCGGCCAATGTGTCGGCGGCGGATTTCCTGCTCAAGCACAAGCAGCCCAGCCTGTTCCGGAACCATGAGGTACCGTCACCGGAAAAGCTGGAGAACCTGCAGGCCTTTCTCAAAGACTTTGGCTTGAGTCTGGAGGGCGGAGAGGCTCCCTCGGTGGCTGACTACACCCGTCTGCTGGACAAGGTGCGTGCCCGTCCGGATGCCCAGCTGCTGCAAACGGTCATTCAGCGCTCGCTGATGCAGGCGCGCTACGCACCGGACAATGTCGGGCACTTTGGTCTGGGTTACGAGGCCTACACGCACTTTACTTCGCCGATCCGCCGCTACCCGGATTTGCTGGTGCACCGTGCCATCAAGGCGGTGCTGGCGGGCAAGAAGTACAAGCCGGGCGACTGGCCTCAGCTGGGTGAGCACTGCTCGATGACCGAGCGGCGCGCCGATGAGGCCACCCGGGATGTCGACAACTGGCTGAAGTGCTACTTCATGCAGGACAAAGTGGGTGAGTCGTTTGCCGGTACGGTGGCGGCGGTTACCAGCTTTGGCTTGTTTGTGTTGCTCGATGAAATCTATATCGAAGGGCTGGTACACATCTCCGAGCTGGGCAAAGACTATTTCCACTATGACGCCGTACGCCATCGTCTGAGTGGGGAGAAAACCGGGCTGGGTTATCAGCTGGGGGACCGTTTGCAGGTGCAGGTGGTGCGGGTTGATCTGGAAACCACCAAGATCGACTTTGCTTTGCAGGGCGAGCAGACCCAGGCACCGAGCCAGCGCCGCAAGCGCAGTCCCCGCTGAGATGCGCCTGTTTTTTGCTTTGTGGCCGGATGCGCCCTTGCAGCAGAGTATGCTGCAGGCGGCGCAAGGGTTGGAGGGTGGGCGGCCTGCGCGTGCGGAGACGGTGCACCTGACCCTGGCTTTCATGTCCGAGGTGGCGGAGGCGAAGTTGCCTGCGTTGCTGGACATGGCATCCTGCATACAGGGTGAACCATTTTCCTTACAGCTGGATCAGCTCGCCATCTGGTCGCCACCGGGTGTGGCCCATCTGTCACCCTCAGCACCCCCGGCTGCCTTGTTGCACCTGGCCGAGGCGCTGCAGCAGGGCGTGCACCAGTTGGACGTGCGCGTGGATCGTCGTCCCTTTCAACCCCATGTCACACTGCGTCGGCGTATGCCGCAACGCATGGCCACGCAATCTGTTCCGACCTTGAGCTGGGCGGTACGGGACTTTGTGCTGGTCCAGTCCAGGCTGGATGCGCAAGGTCCCGCGTATGCCGAGCTGGGCCGTTGGTCTCTGTAGCTTAATTGTAATTCAAGCGGTTTGTTGCGCATTTTTATGTCGTCAAATCCAAAAATACAGTCGAAAAATCGCTTTTTTTGACGACCAAAAATGGGTTTGGGGGTAAAATTGTAGTCCCTCTGTAATGACTGCAATGGCCTTCCCCCATGTCACAGCTCCCCCCTTTGAATGTTCCGGATTACGTTAAACATCGTCGCCTGATTGCCTGGGTGCAGCAGGTGGTCGAACTGACCGAGCCCGCCCAGGTACACTGGGTGGATGGCTCTCCACAAGAGCAAGCGGCCTTGACCGAGCAAATGGTGGCGGCTGGCAAACTGGTCCGCCTGAATCCTGAACTGCGCCCCAATTCCTATCTGGCCTGTTCGGACCCCAACGATGTGGCGCGAGTAGAGGATCGAACCTTTATTTGTTCAGCACGTGAGGAAGATGCCGGTCCGACCAACAACTGGCAAGACCCAGCGCTGATGCGAGAAACCTTGCAAGGCTTGTTCAAAGGCTGCATGCGCGGGCGTACTCTGTATGTGATCCCGTTCTCGATGGGGCCGCTTGGCTCACCGATTGCCCATATCGGCGTGGAACTGTCGGATAGCCCCTACGTGGTGCTCAATATGCGCATCATGACCCGTATGGGGCGGGCAGTGTACGAGGTATTGGGTGAAGAGGGGCACTTTGTTCCCTGCCTGCATACCGTGGGGGTGCCACTGCAAGCCGGGGAGGCCGACGTGCGTTGGCCGTGCAACCCGACCAAATACATTGTGCACTTCCCGGAAACCCGCGAAATCTGGTCCTATGGCTCTGGCTATGGCGGCAATGCCTTGCTGGGCAAAAAGTGCTTTGCGCTGCGCATCGCCTCCACCATGGCGAGGGATGAAGGCTGGCTGGCCGAGCACATGCTGATCCTCGGGGTAGAAAGCCCGCAAGGGGACAAGCACTATGTGGCGGCAGCGTTTCCGTCGGCCTGCGGCAAAACCAACTTTGCCATGCTGATTCCGCCCGCGGGGATGGAGGGCTGGAAGGTCACCACGGTTGGTGACGACATTGCCTGGATCAAGCCGGGTGCAGATGGCCGCCTGCGTGCCATCAACCCCGAGTATGGTTATTTTGGTGTGGCACCGGGGACTTCGGAATTCACCAACCGCAATGCCATGGCCACCTTGCGCGAGAATGTGATTTTCACCAACGTGGCGTTGACGGAAGATGGGGATGTCTGGTGGGAGGGCATGAGCAAGACGCCACCCGCACGCCTGACAGACTGGACCGGACAGGCATGGACGCCGGATTGTGGCCGCAAGGCGGCGCACCCGAATGCCCGCTTTACCGCCCCCGCCAGCCAGTGCCCATCCATTGATGATGCCTGGGAAGATCCGGCCGGGGTGCCCATTTCGGCCTTCATTTTTGGTGGCCGCCGTGCTGACACGGTACCACTGGCGTATGAAGCACCAGACTGGACTTCTGGTGTCTATCTGGCGGCAACCCTGGGCTCGGCCACCACGGCTGCAGCGGTGGGTGAGCAGGGGGTGGTGCGACGCGACCCGTTTGCCATGCTGCCGTTCTGCGGCTACCACATGGGTGATTACTTCCAGCACTGGTTGCGCATGGTGGACGGCATTGCCGAGGCACCACCGGTATTCTGCGTGAACTGGTTTCAGACCAATGCGGAAGGTCGCTTCGTCTGGCCCGGCTTTGGTGACAATATGCGGGTGCTGAAATGGATTATCCAGCGCTGCCAGGGGCAAGCGCAAGGTCGTCAGACTGCGCTGGGTGTGGTGCCTCGGCATGAGGATCTGGACTGGAATGGCACCGAGTTCCCGGCGGAGTTGTTTGAGCAACTGACCCAGGTGGATGCGGCGCGCTGGTCACAGGAGCTGAACAGCCAGCAAGCATGGCTGGCTCAGCTGGGTGACAAGCTGCCCGCTGCCTTGCAGCAGCGGCATGCGCAGCTGTCGGATGCCATTGCGGCCTGCCAGCGCGCACTGGCGGCTTGAGGGTTGGCGTGCCCGGTGGGGCACGCCGGGTTACATGTTTAGCGTAACTGATCCAGCGCCTGTTCAAGGTCCGCCAGAATGTCTTCGGCGTCCTCCAGCCCGGCCGACAGGCGGATCAAGCCCTCGCTGATGAAGTGCTGAGCCCGCTCCTCCGGTGTATAGGTGGAGTGGGTCATGCTGGCTGGATGCTGGGCCAGCGTTTCGGCATCCCCCAGGCTTACGGCGCAGGTCACCATCTGCAGTGCGTTGATGAAGCGACGCCCTGCGGCTTCGCCGCCTTTCAGTTCAAAAGCAATCATGCCGCCGGCGCGACGCATCTGCCGTGTTGCCAGCTCGCGTTGCGGGAAACCCGGCAGGCCGGGGTAATACACCTGTTCCACCGCGGGATGGGCCGCCAGCAGCGCGGCCATTTTCTCCGCATTGTCGCAATGGCGCTCCATGCGCAAGGCCAATGTCTTCAAGCCACGCAGGATCAGGTAGGCGTCTTGCGGTGACATGACCGCACCGGTCATGTCTTTCAGCCCTACCAGACGGATCCGCTGCGCCAGCTCAGCATTGCAGATCACGATCCCGGCTGTCAGGTCGCCATGTCCACCCAGGTATTTGGTGGCGGAGTGCAAGGAGACATCGGCACCCAGTTGCAAGGGCTGCTGCAGGTAAGGGCTGCAGTAGGTGTTGTCCACCACCACCAGCGCTTGACCGTCATGGGCGATCTGGCTGATGGCCGCAATGTCCACCATGCGCATATTGGGGTTGGCTGGGGTTTCAAAGTACACCATGCGGGTGTGCGGCCCCATGGCCTCTTTCAGCAATTCAGGGCGGGTCAGGTCGACATGCCGTACCTGCACGCCAAAGCGGCCAATGCCGTGATGCAGGAACGCATAGGTGCATCCGTACAGGGTTTCGTCGACGATGATTTCATCACCGGGCTGCAGCAGGCTCCACAGGGTGGCGGTCACCGCACCCATACCGGAAGCGAACGCGACGGCAGCCTCGCCACCTTCCAGCACGGCCAGCCGTTGCTCCAGCAAATTCAGGGTCGGGTTGGCAATACGGGTGTAGATGTAACCCGGCGCTTCACCGGCAAAGCACTGACCGCCATATTCGGCAGTCGGGAAGGCAAAGGTGGAGGTCATGTAGACCGGCGGTACCAGTGCGCCCTGATGATCAGCCGGGTTGTAGCCGTGATGGATGGCGCGGGTGGCAAAACCTGCAGTCTTGGGGGTAGTCATGTCTCTCTCCGGTTGAGGGCGGATACGCGCCGCCACAGCGTGTTATTAAAGCCATGATACGTTTGTCCCTGCGCAGAAATGATGTGATTTAGTGTTCATAAAAATAATATTGCGCAAAGATATTGCATTGAAGTGCCGTTATGCAGGATGATCTTTTCATCTCGCTAATTGAGGTGATGGCATGAGTGAAAACCGGCTGGACCGCACCGATGTCTGGATCCTGCAAGCGTTGCAAGGGCAGGCGCGCTTATCCAGTGCCGAGCTGGCTGAGAAAGTGGCATTGACCCCCTCGCCCTGCTGGCGGCGGGTGAAGCGGCTGGAGGATGAGGGTTATATCCGGGGCTACCGCACAGAGCTGGACCCGGTGAAACTGGGGTTCGGCGTGACGGCGTTTGTCAGCGTGATGCTGGAGAACCACCGCGTCGATCTGGGGCAGGAGTTTGAGGCCGCAGTGGCGGAGGTGCCGCAGGTTCTGTCCTGCCATAACGTCACCGGACGTTATGATTTTCTGCTGACCGTGGTGGCGGCCGATCTGGCCTCATTTGGCGATTTTGCCAGGCAGGTGCTGCGCGCCTTGCCGGGCGTCAAGGAGGTATACTCCAGCTTTTCCCTGCGCGAGACCAAGGCAGCGGGGCGCTTGCCGCTTGATCTGTTGCTGCGCTGAGCAAAAAAGGGGTCGCCAACAGGGGGGGCACGCCGACACCGGCCAAGGTGTTCAACGTGCTGCTGGCGACCCGGGTGGCTTGCGCCACCCTAACGTACAGAGAGAGGAGAGCGGTGGGTCAGCTTACTGTACGGTGACTTTGTAGTAGTTGTTGGTCCCCAGCGGGTTCATCACATAACCGCTGACATTCTTGCGGGTTGCTACGAACACAGACGGGTGAACCAGCGTCAACCACGGTGCTTCTTCCTTGAACAGTTTTTGCGCCGCTTCATACAGCTGGGTGCGCTGCCTGACGTTTGAGGTGGCCTTGGCTTTGTCCAGCAAGGTATCAAACTCCTGGTTGCACCAGCGCGCGCGATTGTCACCACTCTGCGCGGCCTGGCAGGACAGGATCGGTGTCATGAAGTTGTCCGGGTCGCCATTGTCGCCGGTCCAGCCAATGAACATGGTGTCATGTTCGCCCTTGCGGGTACGTTTGAGTACTTCGCCCCATTCCAGCTGCTGGATGGTCGCATTCACCCCGATCTTCTTCCAGTCAGCCTGCACCATTTCAGCAGCCAGCTTGGCATTGGGCAGGTTGGAGGCGCCACCAATACGGGTCCAGATGGTCAGGTCAAAGCCATTCGGATAGCCCGCTTTGGCCAGCAGTTCCTTGGCTTTTTCCGGGTTGTACTCGTAGTCTTTGGTCGACTTGTTGTAACCCCACATGGACGGTGGGAACGGGTTGACGGCCGGGATGGCATTGCCAACACCAAACAGCGCCTTGATATAGCTCTGCTTGTCCACCGCGTGGGACAGTGCCTGGCGGACCAGCTTGTTGTTGAGCGGCTTGTGCTCCACGTTGAAGGCCAGGTAGCTGATGTTCAGCTGATTCATGCTGACCACGCGCAGATTCGGATCTTCCTTCAGCACCGGCACTTCCGTCGGTTTCGGGTACAGTGCAATCTGGCACTCATTGGCCTTGAGCTTCTGCATGCGCACGATTGGGTCGGTGGTGATGGCGAAGATCAGGTTGTCCAGCTTGGCGCGACCACGGAAGTAGGTCGGGTGTGCCACATAGCGTACCTGTGCATCCTTCTCATAACGCTTGAGGATGAACGGGCCGGTGCCGATCGGTTTGCTGTTCAGGTCTTCTGAACGGTTGTCCTTCAGCAGTTGGGCCGCATACTCCGCGGAGAAGATGGAAGCAAAACCCATGGCGAGGTTTGCAATCATCGGGGCTTCCGGACGATTCAGCGTCAGGCGTACCGTGTAGTCATCCAGCTTTTCCACTGATTTCACCAGCTTGGAAAATTCCATGGACTCCGCATAGGGGAAGCCCGCCTTGGCCAGCTTGTGCCACGGGTGATTCGGGTCAATCATGCGCTGAAAGGAGAACACTACATCGTCCGCGTTCATCGGGCGTGTGGGTTTGAAGTAGTCCGTACTGTGGAATTGCACCCCTTTGTGCAGCTTGAAGGTGTAGGTCAAACCATCCGGGGAAATCTCCCAGCTGTCCGCCAACCCCGGCACGACTTTGGTGGTGCCACGCTCAAATTCCACCAAGCGGTTGTACAGGGGTTCCATGGAGGCATCCATGGTGACAATGGCGTCATACTGGGCAATATCAAAACCTTGCGGTGAGTTTTCGGTGCAGACCGTCAGGGTTTTGGCAGCGTAGGCGTTCAGGCTGAGCAAGCCCATCCCGGCCCACAGGGCGAGAGCAGTACGTTTCATGTGGTGCGTCCTCAATGTTGTCAAACTGCGATAGTCCTCAAGCCGCCCCCTCTATGCCGGGGGGCTGGCTGCGTACAGCTGGACGGATTAATGCAATGCGCCGTCCCGCATGATGGCTTCGATGTCTGTCGCAGACTTGGGCAAGTCTGCAGACAGGACTTCGACACCATGTTCGGTAACCAACAGGTTGTCCTCTACCCGCACGCCAATGTGCCAGAAGGCTTCCGGGATATTATCAGCCGGGCGGATGTACAGACCCGGCTCAACCGTCAGGGTCATGCCGGGCTGATAATTCAGCCATTCACCCTGAGTATTGTGATAACGCCCGGCATCGTGGGTATCAATCCCCAGAAAATGGCCCGGGCCATGCATGTAGAAGCGCTTGTAGTCTTCGCGCTCGATCACGCCATCCAGGCTGCCCTGGCAGAGCCCGAGGTCCAGCAGCCCTTGCGACAGGATGCGAACATGGGTTTGCTGAGCGGTATTCATGGGGCGGCCAGGCCGGATGGCGTCGATGGCCGCGACTTCAGCCGAGAGCACCAGATCATAGATGTCGCGCTGCGGGCCGGTAAAACGCCCGGAAACGGGCAGCGTGCGGGTCAGGTCCGCACAATAGCCATCAAAGCGAGCGCCGGCGTCAATCAAGACCAGCTCATCGGCCTGCATCTGGCGGTCATTGTCGACATGGTGCAGCAGGCAGGCATTTGGGCCGGATGCCACGATACTGTTGTACGACGGCCCCCAGGCACCGTGGTGACGGAACACATATTGCAGCTCGGCTTCCAGCTGGTACTCATACAAGCCGGCCTGGCAGGCGCGCATGGCGCGCAGGTGTGCCGCAACGGAGATGTTCACCGCCTTGCGCATCGTATCGATCTCGGCAGCATCCTTGATGCGGCGCATGGCGTGAATGCTGCGCCGGATGTCGACCGTCTCCGTCGGGAAGACGCTGCCGCCCCGGCTGGCCTTGGGGTGGCGCAGCTGGTTCAGGGCCTGATAGACGCGCTGATCCCAGCCGGCATCCGCGCCGAAGGCGTAATGCAGCCGGGACTGGCCTTGCATCAACTGGGGCAGGCGAGTATCCAGCTCATCCATGCTGTAGCAGGCGTCAAAGCCAAACCGTTCCTGGGCCTGCTCGGGGCCAATGCGCTTGCCCCACCACAGTTCCTGTTCCTCATCCCGAGGCCGACAGAACAGAATGCTTTGCGGTTGCGCACCGGCGATCAGCACCAGTACTGACTCGGGCTCCGGAAAAGCAGTCAGGTACCAGAAGTCGCTGTCCGGCATAAACACACTCAAGCCATAGATCCAAGTGTAGTAGCGGGAGGGGTCATCCTCACGGCGAGGCTGGAAGGCATTCGGGATAATGGCAATGCCGCTCTCCATCTGGCTGAGCAGGGCACTGCGACGCTGTTGCTGGGGGGTAGGGCGGCGCATGAATTCTCCTTGTGTGGATACAATATACTGAATATGAAATTTTGTGAAGTCAGACGAAAAAACGCTTGCTGATTGTTGTCGTGCAGCATCCCCAGTTCGCCAGCCAGCTATGGCAAAATGCGTGCCGACATGACATAGCGCTAGCCGTGACAAGCCCCACCGAGTGGCGGTTTGAGCGGTAACAGGCAATATGGTACGATCGTTCTGTTTGCGGTCTGGGCCGCGAAGCAACCAAGGCGCAGGGGATGAGCAAGGTATATGACGAATCATCGGTCCGGGTCCTGAAAGGGCTGGAGCCGGTGAAAGAACGGCCGGGGATGTATACCCGCACCACGGACCCGACCCATATCTGTCAGGAAGTGATTGATAACGCAGCGGATGAAGCCCTGGGAGGCTTTGCCAAGCGGATCGAGGTCACCCTGCATCGGGATGGTTCGCTCACGGTGGCCGATGATGGTCGGGGCATCCCGGTCGGCCTGCATCCAGAAGAGCAGGTTCCGGTGGTGGAGCTGGTATTCACCCGCTTGCATGCCGGGGGCAAGTTCAACAAGAAAGATGGTGGCGCCTACAGCTTCTCCGGTGGTCTGCATGGTGTTGGTGTGTCTGTGACCAATGCGCTGTCTACTCGGCTGGAAGTTGAGGTGATGCGCGAAGGGCAGGTTCATCGCCTGGTGTTTGCCGGTGGTGATGTGGTGGAGCCGTTGCAGGTGACGGGTACCTGTGGTCAGCGCCGTAGCGGTACCCGGGTTCGCGTGTGGCCGGATGCACGTTACTTCGAATCCCCCAAAGTATCCATGCAGGAACTGGAGCGCCTGCTGCGCGCCAAGGCCGTGCTGCTGCCGGGCATTTCCGTCAACTTGACCGTAGAAAAGCACGATGGCACTGAGGAGGTACGCAGCTGGAATTATCCTCAAGGTTTACCCGGCTATCTGGCGGAGCTGTGCGCCGAGAGTGAGCTGCTGGTACCCATCTTTTCGGATGCGCGCTACTGTGGCAAACCGGGCGACAGTGACACCTTTGCCGAAGGCGAAGGTGCCGCCTGGGCGGTGGCGTGGACGCCGGAAGCCGGTAGCGGTGAATCCTATGTCAACCTGATTCCGACCGCACTGGGTGGCACCCATGAAGCGGGTCTACGTACCGGCCTGTTTGAAGCATTGCGCGAGTTTATCGACCACCACAACTTGCTGCCGCGTGGGGTAAAGCTGCAAGCGGAGGATGTGTGGAGCAAGGTGCGCTACGTATTGTCTGCCAAAGTGCTGGACCCGCAGTTCCAGGGCCAGACCAAGGAGCGGCTGAACAGCCGTGAGGCGCTCAAGCTGGTCGCCAGCATGGTCAAGACCCCATTTGAGCTGTGGTTGAACCAGCATGTGGAAGAGGGCCGCAAGCTGGCCGAGCTGGCCATCGCCCAAGCGATGAACCGGCTGCGCTCTGGCAAGAAGGTCGAACGTCGCAAGAGCTCCGGCATTGCCATCCTGCCCGGCAAGCTGACCGACTGCGGTTCGGAAGACATTGAACGCAACGAGCTGTTTCTGGTGGAAGGCGACTCGGCTGGGGGTTCCGCCAAACTGGCACGTGACAAGGAATACCAAGCCATCCTGCCCTTGCGCGGCAAGGTGCTCAATGCCTTTGAAACGCCGCGTGATCAGCTGTTTGCCAACCGGGAAATTGCCGATATCGCGGCGTCCATCGGCGTGGACCCGCATGACCTGAGCGAACCTGCCAGCGTGCTGGCCAATCTGCGTTACGGCAAAGTCATCATTCTGTCGGATGCCGATGTCGATGGCTCGCATATTCAGGTGCTGCTGCTGACGCTGTTCTACCGCCACTTCCCGCAGCTGATTGCCGCCGGACACCTCTACGTCGCCAAGCCGCCGTTGTTCCGGGTGGATGTGGCGGGGCAAGGCAAGGCGCGCCCGGCACGCAAGCTGTACGCGCTGGATGAAGATGAGCGGGATGGCATGCTGGCCCGCCTGCGTGATGAGGGCGTGAAGGCTGAAGCCATTACCGTCAGCCGTTTCAAGGGCTTGGGTGAAATGAATGCCGACCAGCTGAAGGAAACCACCATGGCGACGGATACCCGCCGCTTGTATCGGGTGTCGATTGAGGATGGTGCGGAGGCGGAGACCTTGCGTCTGATGGGCATGCTGATGGGCAAGGGTGAGGCCGCGGGCCGTCGCGAATGGATGGAGCGGCATGGCAACGAAGTGGACGTGGACATCTGAAGCGGTGACGCAGTACAGGAAGAACAAGAATGAACGATTTGCATGATCTGCCCACTGCAGAAGGCAGCGATGCGCCGCCACCCGTGACCCCCGCTCCCGTGCTGGGGGCGGGCTTGCCGGATGATGCACTGTCGCTGGGGGCGTACGCTGAGCGGGCGTATCTGGAATACGCGATGAGCGTGGTCAAGGGCCGCGCGCTGCCGGAAGTGGCCGATGGCCAGAAGCCGGTGCAGCGCCGCATCCTGTACGCCATGCGCCGCATGGGGCTTACGGCGGGTGCCAAGCACGTGAAGAGTGCCAAGGTTGTGGGCGAGGTGCTGGGTAATTATCACCCGCATGGTGATACCGCGGCCTACGATGCCATGGTGCGCCTGGCGCAGGATTTTGTGATGCGCTACCCGCTGGTGGACGGGCAGGGCAATTTTGGTAGCCGCGACGGTGATGGTGCCGCTGCCATGCGCTATACCGAAGCCCGGCTGACGCCGTTTGCCGAGCTGCTGCTGTCCGAGCTGGATCAGGGCACGGTGGATTTTATCCCCAACTACGATGGCACCAGCCAGGAGCCGGCCTTGCTGCCAGCTCGTTTGCCCATGGTCTTGCTCAACGGTGCTTCCGGCATTGCGGTGGGGATGGCGACCGAAATCCCGCCGCACAATCTGAAGGAAGTGGCCGCTGCGGCCATTGCACTGCTGGAGCAGCCGGAGCTGGATGTGGCGGCCTTGCGCAGCATGGTACCGGCACCGGATTTCCCGGGAGGCGGGCAGATCATCAGCACGGATGCCGAGCTGCAGTCGGCTTATGAGAGTGGCCGTGGCAGCATACGGGTGCGTGCCCGCTGGGAGGTGGAGCAACTGGCGCGTGGGCAGTGGCGGGTGATCGTCACCGAATTGCCACCGGGCACCTCGGCGCAGAAAGTGCTGCTGGAGATCGAAGAGGCCACCAATCCGCAGGTCAAGGCCGGCAAGAAGAGCCTGACCACTGAGCAGCAAACCCTGAAGACCCTGATGCAGGGGCTGCTGGACAAAGTGCGCGACGATTCCGACCAGAACAACCCGGTGCGGTTGATCCTGGAACCCAAGTCACGCACGGTGGACCCGCAGGCTTTCATGGCCGCCTTGCTCAGCCATACCAGCCTGGAAGGGACCGCTTCACTGAATCTGGTGATGCTGGGGCTGGACGGACGACCACAGCAAAAGAACCTGAAGCAGATTCTGGCCGAGTGGGGCCAGTATCGCTGCGATACCGTGACCCGCCGCTTGCAGCATCGCTTGCAACAGGTGGAAAAGCGCATCCATATTCTGGATGGCCGCATGATCGCCTTTCTGCATATCGAGGACGTGATCCGGGTGATCCGTGAATCGGATGAGCCGAAACCGGCACTGATGTCGGCGTTTGGTCTATCCGAGATTCAGGCGGAGGACATTCTGGAGATCCGGCTGCGGCAACTGGCCCGGCTGGAAGGCTTCAAGATCGAGAGCGAGCTGAAGGCACTGCGCGAAGAAGAGGCCAGCCTGCGTCATTTGCTGGGCGACGAAGGCGCTCGCCGTCAACTGGTGATCGACGAGATTCGTGCCGATACCGAGCGTTTTGGCGATGCACGCCGTACCCATATCGAAGCCGCTGAGCGGGCCGGCAGCAGCAAAGTGGTGCCGAATGAGCCGGTGACGCTGATTGTGTCGCGCAACGGCTGGCTACGCGCACGCAGTGGCCATGGTATTGAGGCTGCCAATCTGGGCTTCAAGGAAGGCGATAGCTTGCTGGCGCTGGTGGAAACCCGCACCATTCACCCGTTGCTGCTGATTGACAGCAAGGGGCGCAGCTACCAGATCGACCCGGTGGATGTGCCCACCGGGCGTGGGGACGGGGTACCGCTGAGTACCCTGGTAGAGCTGCAGGACAAAGCCAAGGTGGCGCAGGTATTCTCCGCGGCTCCTGAACAAGCCTTGCTGGTGGCCAATAGCGGCGGCTATGGCTTTGTCTGCAAGGCGTCAGACCTGATGACCCGTCAACGCGCGGGTAAAGTGTTCATGTCGCTGGAAGCCGGCGAAGTACCATTGCCACCGTTGCCAGTACCGGAGGCACGAGATGCAGGCTGGTTTGGCTTCTTGTCCGACGCGGGCAAGCTGCTGCTGGTGTCTGCGCCGGAGATCAAGCAATTGCCCAAGGGGCGTGGTGTGATTCTGTCGACGCTGGATGCGGACGATCGCCTGGCCAATCTGTACTGGTGCGATAGTGCGCGCTTTGAGGTCAATATCACCTTGCGGACCGGACGGTCAGAAAATGTCACGCTGGATGGTGAACGCTTTATCGAGTACACCGGCAAGCGGGCGCGCAAGGGCAAGCCTTTCCTCAAGCGCGGGCAACGGACAGACAGCTTGTTCTGACGGTTGCGCAATCCTGTTTTGCATATGCCTGTATCACGGTCAGGGCCATTTGCTAGAATGGCCCTTTTCTTTTTCAGCTGAGCATCATGATTATCGGCATTGATCTGGGAACGACCAACAGCCTGGTCGCCGTCTGGCGCGATGGCAAAGCGGAACTGATACCCAATGTGCTGGGCGAAGTGTTGACGCCATCTGTGGTTGCGCTCGATGAGCAGGATCATATTCTGGTGGGGCAAGCCGCCAAGGAACGGCTGCTGTTTCACCCGGAGCGCACGGCGGCGGTGTTCAAACGCTATATGGGCACCAACCATGAAGTCCGCCTGGGCAAGCGCAGCTTCCGTGCCGAGGAGCTGTCTGCCTTTGTGCTCAAGGCCCTGAAGGAAGATGCCGAACGGTATCTGGGTGAGAGTGTCAGCGAAGCCATCATCACGGTCCCGGCCTACTTCAGCGATGCTCAGCGTAAAGCCACGCGGGTGGCGGGTGAGATGGCCGGCCTGAATGTGCAGCGCCTGCTCAATGAACCGACCGCCGCTTCGCTGGCCTATGGCCTGCACCTGGGGCCGGTCGAGAGCAAGTTTCTGGTGTTCGACCTGGGCGGTGGCACCTTTGACGTTTCCGTGCTGGAGCTGTTTGACGGGGTGATGGAGGTTCGCGCCAGCGCCGGGGATAACCAGCTGGGCGGCGAAGATTTTGTACAGATTCTGATCGAAGCCTTCCTGAAAGAAGCCGCCAAGCCCCTGATCGACCGCATTGGCACGCAACCCCTGCTGGCGCAGGCGCTGCGCAAGGAAGGGGAGCGGGTCAAGCGACTGCTGACCAGTCAGGACGAAGCCACCTTCCTGCTGGAGTGGGAAGGCGAAAGCTACAGCTGGACGGTGAATGAAGCACGGTTTACCGTGCTGGCCGAGCCTTTGCTGACCCGCCTGCGTGGCCCGGTGGAGTGCGCCCTGCGCGATGCGCGGATTCGCTCTGCCGAGCTGGATCAGGTGGTGCTGGCGGGCGGTTCCACCCGCATGCCCATCGTCCGCAAGCTGGTCGCACGCCTGTTTGGTCGCCTGCCTGCGGTACACCTCAATCCGGATGAGATCGTGGCTCGCGGTGCTGCGGTACAGGCCGGGCTGAAGATGCGCGATGCCGCGCTGGACGAAGTGGTGATGACGGACGTTTGCCCCTATACGCTGGGCATTGCTGTTTCGGAAGAGCTGTCGCACGGGCGGTATCAGCATGGCATCTTCCTGCCCATTATCGAGCGTAATGCGGTGGTGCCGACCAGTAAGGAGAAGACGGTCTCCTCCATGTACGACAATCAGGAGCAGCTGTCGGTCCGCATCTATCAGGGCGAGTCCCGCCTGGTGCAGGACAACGTGTTCCTGGGCGAGCTGGATGTGCCGATTCCGCGTCGCCCGGCGGGCGAGGTGAGCCTGGATATCCGCTTTACCTATGATGTGGATGGTCTGCTGGAAGCGCAGATGAAGGTACCTACGACTGGCGAGATGCACCGGCTGGTGGTAGAAAAGAACCCCGGCCTGCTCACGCAAGAAGAGATCAATGCCCGACTGGAGGCACTGAAAGACCTCAAGCTGCACCCGCGTGAGCAATTGCCGAATACCGTGCTGCTGAACCGGGCTGAGCGCCTGTTCCAGCAGACACTAGGCAATCTGCGCGCCGCAATCGGAGAATGGATACGCAACTTCCAAGCTGCACTGGAAACCCAGGATGAACGTATTGTCGCAGAAGCGAGGCGCGACCTGAAACGGCTACTGGATGATGTGGAGGGTGACAGCTTCTTATGATGGAAGCATTGTCATGCTGGGAGGCGCTGGGCTTGGCACCGTGCAATGACCCGCGCCTGATCAAGCGGGCTTATGCACGGCTGTTGAAGTCGACACGGCCGGAAGATGATCCGGCGGCATTCCAGCAGTTGCGCGAGGCGCTGGAGCAGGCCTTGTGGCTGGCTGAGCATGTGGACTTCTCTAAGGAGGATACAGAGCCCGATCCGCTCGCGCCCTCAGTGTTGGCCATGCCGGAGGACGATCCACCTCAGGATGCACCGGCACCCGTAGCAGAGCCTCTGGTGCCGGAAGGCATTCCAGAAGGGGAAGAGGAGGCTGTGCTGTCACGGTTGTGGCAAGAGGCTGCCGCTGCCGGTACGGGTCGGGTAGAGGCGCTGGAGCTTAGCCTGCTGCGCTATTGCGCCCACTATCCGGAGCGTGAGCATGTCTTAGCGTTGGCCGATGCCCACTATGGCTGGCTGTCTGGACGATCCTTGATGGCTTTGCAAGAGGGCTTCAGCCTTCGGGTGCTGGCGGATCATTGGCTGGCACAGCAGCTGCGAACCTTGGCAACGCTGCTGGAAGCAGCCCACTATCCGCAGATGGAAGCCTTGCTGCTGACCTTGCGCAGCCGTGCCATCACCGGTCTGTATCCACAAAGCCAGCTGGAGCAGTCGCTGCTGGCAGCACTGGAGCGCGCATCGCCCTGCGCACCGGAGGCGCTGGACTGTGTGCAGCATGCCATGGCATGGGCAGCCGACGTCGCGCCACATGATGTACAGCAGCGCCTGCATGGCTTGCGGCAGCAACAGAAAAGCCAAGCCGCGTCGTCCAGACGGCAGGCCCCACCGTGCGGTGAGTGCGAGCCGTCGCTGTTTGCCCAGACCGCAATAGGTCAGCCTGATGCAGGCAGCGAAGAGATGCCGCCCCCTGGGCAGACTCAGGCGCCAGGGGGGATGGACAACGCTGCTGAGTCTAGCTTTGACCCGGCCGAGATGTGGCTGTTGCAGTGGGCTGAGCAGATACAAGCGCTAGGTGATGCGGAGGATGATATCCGCTCAACCCTGACCCAGGCGTGGGCGCAAGTTGCACGGTTGCCCCCTGACTTGCAGGATGCGATGGAACTCTGGCTATTGCGCTATTGCTCCATTGACCCCTCGCTCAAAGTACTGCTCCAGCTGGCGGATGCGCACTATGGCTGGCTGGAGGGACGTTCCGCCGTGGCCTTGGGGGAGAAGTATTGCCTCGGCCAGATTCGCCCGGTGCTGTATAGCCTGTCGCTGGAGGGGGTACTGCAGTGTCTGCGTCAGCAGGAATGGCCAGCCGCGCAACAGCGATTGACCCACTTGCGCAGCCAGGCACTGTTAGGCCAGTTTCCAGGCAAACATCTGGATGAAGACCTGGCCTCAGCGCTCAGTCAGCTGTCCGAGTTGACTGATGAGGCCTTGCATCTGTGCATGGCAGGCATGAATTGGGGGGAGGACAAGTTTATTCCCGCAGCCTTGCAGCAGCGGGTAGCCAGCTTGCAGCGACGACAGCGCAGTGAGGACGCCTATGCACGCTGGCAGGACCACATGGCGCGGCCCGGCAGCCTGTCTATTCCGGAATACCATGCCCTCAGCAGTCTGCTGCAAACGGGCTATCCGCGCTGGCGGCTGCAATGGATTGCCCTCAACCTGCAAGTACAGGAAGCGGCCACCCGTTATCTGAGCCTGATTGCGGACCTCCACCCTGCCGTGAAGGCTCGGTTTAATCAACGCGCAATTGCCTTCTGGTTATCCCCACAACCTGGTCTGGGGCGTTACCCTTGGGTCAATGTGGGGTTGGCCTGGGTAGGGCTGATGTGGCTGATCTCGCTGATCGCGGCCTTTGGCAATTTCCCACTGCGAGAGGTCATCAGTCCGGTATGCGCTGGAGTGCTGCCACTGGCTGTAGTCAGTGTCATGCTGGTGCAATACCTGCGCCGACCCTCTACCCGGCATGCATGGCGCGGCGTGTGGAGTCGCACCAGACCCTTCATCAAGCGCTTTGAACAGTTCAGGCAACGCCACCACCGACTAGTCATTCTGGCGCTGGTGTTCATGGCCGGTGTGTTATGGGGTTATTGGGGCAAATAGGCAGTCGCAGCTGTGCATGGCGAGTCCATGCGTGAACAATGGGGTGAGAACACGGTGACAAGCTGCTGGGACATACTGGGAATTGAAGCAACCTCGGACATACGGCTGATCAAGCGTGCCTATGCCAAGTTGCTGAAGGTCAACCGTCCGGAAGACGATGCCGAGGCGTTCCAGCGCCTGCGCGATGCGCATGAGGAAGCGCTGGAGCGTGCAGCGTGGATGCTTGAAGAAGAGGAAGAGGGGCAGGCTGAGCTTGTCGAAAGCGCTACCCAAGAGGCAACTTCGGGGTCACCTGCAACCCCACTGGGCGAAGACTTTATCCGGAACGAGTTTGCGGCCACAGTAGAAAATGGCCTCCCGCCCGTCGATGCAGATGAGCGCATTGAGCCGCACAGTGCTGACAGTACCACCACGCTTGAGCAATGGCATCAGCAAGTGCTTGCCTTGCTGGACCAGCCGGAGGCCTTGCTGCGGGCGCTGAACGAGATCTGGACCGACCCGCGCCTGCAACTCAGCCTGGGGCCGGCGTGGGAGCGCTCGCTGCTGTATCTGTGCGCCCAGCACCCCACCTGCCTGTCATTGCTGCTGGTCGTGGATGCGCATTACGGCTGGCGTGAGGGCCGGTCCGAGTTGCCTTTGCACCATCATCAGGCTTGGGCGGTATTACGCAAGCAATTGCTGCTGTGCGAGGTGGATGGAAAGCTGCGGCACATCCTGAGCCATAATGCCTTCGCTTTCAAGGTGGCTTTGCAAGGCTTGCTCAAGCACACTCCTGCGGGACTGGAAGAGCGGGAGTGGTTGGAGTGCCATGTGGCCGAGGTGCTAAGCCAGCATGAACAGCTACCTCCAGAGATACTGGATACTGCCTTTGTGGTCATGGGCTGGGATCATTATCCATCCCATTTACCCAAAAATAGCCGACAGCAGATTGAGTATCTGCATAGCGTTCGTCGTGACTACAAGCTGAATCTCGAGTACGACTCACTGCTGGAAGAGTGGCGAGCACTCTCGCGGATGCGAAAGCCGTGGGGGGAGATACACCAGCAACAAGTGATGCAAAGCCTGTTTGAGCCTGTTCCCCGCTGGCGCTTGAAGCTGTGGGCTATGCACCATAAAGCCCAACTGTTTGCCGCTGAGCGCCTGTCTGACATTGACCAGCTCCCCGACCCAGTACGCGACCGCTTGAACCAGCGCGGTATTGCGTTCTGGCGTGAGCGGCATGTTCACATGGGAGCCAATCCTGTGATGTCTCTGGCGATTGCCAGTGTGATTTGGTTTTGTGCCCTGATGTCATCCAACAACTTCATGGTGAGTGACTACATTGCAGGTCATATTTCAGGCAAGACTTTGCTTGTAACATGTTTGTTGCTGGCAATACCCCTTGGAGGACTTTCCAATATCCTCGTGCAGCAGGGGATCCAACTTAAGCGAGCATGGAGTAGTCGGCTTTCTGCGTGGGATGAGCTTTGGAGCCATCGTTGGCTAGAACCTTGGTTTCCTTGGGCATACTCTGGGGGATGGCGGTTGTTGCGACCATGGCGTAGTGGTGCGCTCGCGGGTGGGGGCGTGGCATTGTTTATCGCCCTCAAGGAGATTGGCGAGGCTACAGCGGTCACCTTGGTCTCAAGTTTTCTCATGACTGGACTGCTTTGGTGGCTGGGAACAGGTTTGCGTGCAAGATTTCACTTCATGGCCGAGCAGGAACGGCTTGCCGGGCAGGAGGACAAGCAGTCACTACCGTGGTGGGGATTGCTTTTGGTGATTGGTGGATTGCTTGTTTTTGCCAGTAAGACCTCTACCGCATTGTTTGGTGGCGGGAGTGAACACCGACTGGATTTAAACCAATCAGGTAGACCATGGTATGCCAGTGAGGGTGTGGCATGCGAAGAGACAGCCTCCGAACTGCTGGGCGTGAGCTCGCTGCCAGAGGACTATTGCAAGGCTGTTCGTGCAGAAGCTGTAAAGGCTTCCTCCGCTCCGTAGTGTCCACAGCTTGCCCTGATGTCGCATTTTATGAAATAGTTTATATTTTTGCGACATGGGGCGTGTGTCCCGGTTGTGTCATGCCACGGATGTGGCCAATGTTTCCGCTACGGGTGTAGCGGGGTTTCTGGGGAAATGGAGCCGGTATGGCGGTCAAGCACTTCTTGCAGTTCAGCGATTTCACTCTGGATGAACATCAGTACCTGTTCCGACGAACCGCTGAGCTGAAGCGCCGCTGGAAAGCCGGGGAGCTGTATCGCCCGCTGGTGGGCAAGGTGCTGACCATGATCTTCGAGAAAAACTCCACCCGTACCCGGGTGGCGTTTGAAGCGGGGATGGCGCAGCTGGGCGGGCATGCCTTGTTCCTCTCCAATAGCGATTCCCAGCTGGGGCGGGGCGAGCCGATTGAGGATGTGTCGCGCGTGGTGTCGCGCATGACGGACATCGTCATGGTGCGTACCTTTGAGCAGCGTATTGTCGAGCGCTTTGCGTCAGTATCCAAAGTGCCGGTGATCAATGCATTGACCAATGAATTCCACCCCTGCCAGATTCTGGCGGACATCTTTACCTATATCGAGCATCGTGGCTCGATTGAAGGCAAGGTGGTGGCCTGGGTGGGGGATGCCAACAATATTTCCTATACCTGGCGGCAGGCCGCCAAGCTGTTCAACTTCCAGCTGCGCGCTGCAACCCCCAAGGGCTATATGTTCAAGGATGTGGATGGCGCTGCCTATGATGACAAACACTTTGTACAGCTGCACGACCCGCGTGAGGCAGTGGCCGGTGCAGACATCGTGACGACCGATGTGTGTGTGTCGATGGGGTTTGAGCGGGAGTCGCTGCAGCGCAAGGTGGACTTCGAACCGTATGAGGTGACGGCGGAACTGATGTCGCTGGCCCGCAAGGACGCGCTCTTCATGCACTGCCTGCCGGCACACCGCGGTGAGGAGGTGTCTGCCGAGGTGCTGGATGGCCCGCAAAGCGTGGTGTGGGATGAGGCGGAGAACCGCATGCATACGCAGAAGGCCCTGATGGAGTATCTGCTGCTGGGTCAGGTGAATGATTGAGGTGGCGCGTAGCGCCACCGGGTATTGATGCACGAAAGGTAGAACATGTCTGACGTAAAAAAAGTGGTACTGGCGTACTCCGGCGGTCTGGATACCTCGGTGATTCTGAAGTGGCTGCAGGATACGTATCAGTGTGAAGTGGTGACCTTTACCGCTGACATTGGCCAGGGTGAAGAGCTGGAGCCCGCCCGCAAGAAGGCGGAGATGTTTGGTGTCAAGCAGATCTTCATTGATGATTTGCGTGAAGAGTTCGTGCGGGATTTTGTGTTCCCCATGTTCCGTGCCAACACCATTTATGAGGGTGAGTACCTGCTGGGGACCTCGATTGCCCGCCCGCTGATCGCCAAGCGTCAGATTGAGATTGCCAACCAGGTGGGGGCGGATGCGGTGTCCCACGGTGCCACCGGCAAGGGCAACGACCAGGTTCGCTTTGAACTGGGCTACTACGCCTTGAAGCCGGATGTGAAAGTGGTCGCACCGTGGCGTGAGTGGGACTTGCTGTCCCGTGAGAAGCTGCTGACCTATGCTGAAAAAGCGGGCATTCCGATTGACATGAAGCACAAGCAAGGTGGCGCACCCTACTCAATGGATGCCAACCTGCTGCACATCAGCTTTGAAGGTCGCCATCTGGAAAACCCGAGCGCCGAGGCGGAAGAAGCCATGTGGCGCTGGACGGTGAGTCCGGAAGCGGCGCCGGATGCGGCAGAATATCTGGATGTGGAATTCGAGCGCGGTGACATTGTGGCGCTGAACGGCCAGCGCATGGGCCCGGCCCAGGTGCTGACCGAATTGAACCGTCTGGGTGGCAAGCACGGCATTGGTCGTCTGGACCTGGTGGAAAACCGCTATGTTGGCATGAAGTCCCGCGGTTGCTACGAAACCCCGGGCGGTACCATCATGCTGCGGGCGCACCGTGCCATTGAATCCATCACGCTGGACCGTGAAGTGGCGCATTTGAAAGATGACCTGATGCCGCGTTACGCCAGCCTGATTTACAACGGCTACTGGTGGGCACCGGAGCGCAAGGCGCTGCAGGTGTTGATCGACCACACCCAGCAGACCGTCAATGGCTGGGTACGCCTCAAGCTGTACAAGGGCAATGTGATCGTGGTCAGCCGGGATTCGAAGAGCAACTCGCTGTTTGACATGAACATTGCCACCTTTGATGATGATGGCGGTGCTTACAATCAAGCCGACGCAGGTGGCTTCATCAAACTGAACGCCTTGCGCATGCGCATTGCTTCGCGCTTGAACAGCAAACGCTGATTGGGCAACGGGTCTGCCCAAGCAAAACGCCACCGCAAGGTGGCGTTTTTGTTTAGCCCGTACTGATCACTGAACGGGTGACAGCTGCACCAGCCCGCTGCGGCACAAGGCTTTGCGCGGAGCCGGGCGAGAAGGGCGGGGATTGCCCATGTCCAGCTGCAGCTGCTGCACTTGCCCGGCCTGCAGCTGCAATCGGATCTCAGTCAGTTGCTGCTGCTCGCACAGAAACTCCACGCTGTTGCGCTGGCTATTCAGTTCACGTGCGGCATTTTGCAAGCTTTGCAAGGGAATGGTTTGTCCTTGCTGCTGCCGCAACAAAGTGGCCAGGCGAGATTGCTGCACCTGCTCGGTCAGCCGTATGGCTTGACGGAAATAGGTATCTGCATCCGTGCCGGCGCAGCTGCCATGACGGGTCCACTCATGGCGGTCCAGATAGGACAGCACGCCCGGCATGACCTGCGCCAATCGAGCCTGGGTGTCGGCTTGCGTGGCGGGCTGAGGCAGCGCGTCCCAGCGATGCTGGCGATCGTTGGCAATGGCCTCAGCGGGTATCTGGCAATACTCGTTCTGCTGCGGCCACAACCCGTGCAAGGTCAGCGGGTGACGTGCTGCTGTAGCGGGGCATTCCGGCTTGTCGGTGTGCGTAGCACAGAAACGGGGCTGCCAGCTCAACGCCAGTACATACTCCCCAGCCGATGCAGACAGGCTGAACAGCAGGGTCAGCAGCATACCGAAGTAACGCATCGGAACTCCTTCTATAGGTCAGTTTCTCCCTCACTATACCGACACGCCATGATGGCTGCATGACAGATATGTGAATTGGCATTCATGTGTGCTGCATGACTTTGTATGCTAAGTAAAATCATGGGGTTGCAGCCCCGCAACACCGTGAATCAGCATTTACTTTTTTTTACCAAAGCGCTTGATTGGTGAACCTGCGTTCGGCAGAATCAAATCGACCCCTACATCAGTTAGTGGCAAGCAGTCCGATAACGAAGGAGATACGATGAAACACAGCAAGATTGCTTTGGCAGTGTTCGGCGCATGCGCCAGCCTGTCTGTCTTGGCAGACAGCTCAAATGTAGAGATTTACGGCAAAATCAATACCAGCGTTGAAAGCATCGGTGCCAATGGTGCCAGTCCGGGTTTGCAATACACGGGTTTTGTGGTTCAACCTGGTTCCGGTACTTCCGTGACGGCAAGCCCGGTTACCATCGGCGGGCAAAGCACGGCATCCCGCATCCGGGTGACAGATAATGCTTCTTATCTGGGCTTCAAAGGGCGGGAAGATTTGGGGGATGGCCTGGAAGCCATCTGGCAGATTGAATCTGCCATCAGCCCGGATGGCACGGGTGAAGGTACCAACAACATTGACTCTGATGGCACGCGTACCAGTAACTCTTCGACCAAGCTGGGGAGCTCTACCACCTTCGTCGGTCTGAAGTCGGATGACTTTGGCCAGGTCCGTTTGGGCCACCTGCCGGTTTACTACCACGAACATCTTTTTGTGGCGGACTTGGCTGGCGGGAAGTCTTCCATTGCCATGACGACCATGGGCTTGTTCAATAACCCGGGTGAGCAGTTCCTGACCTTCCTGGCACCAGTGTCCACGACCGGGGCGGGTGGTTCATCGGTTTATCTGGGCGGGCGCATGGATAACGTGCTGGAGTACACCACACCCAAGTTCAGTGGCTTCCAGTTCCGTGCTTTGTATGCCACCAAGGAAAACAAGGATGCAAAAGGCCTGGATGATTACACCTGGGCACTGCATGGTGGCTATAACAGCGGCCCGTTTGCCATGGGGCTGGACTACATCGAGCGGCACGATGGTCCTACCGTGATCACTGGTAATGCACTGGAGCCTGGCACCGCAGCCAGTGGCTCGCTGGGTTCCATCCTGGGTAGCAGCCTGGCGTCCGCCGGGGTAAAGCTGCCGCTGGATCCGAACGGTACGGCCATCAGCCCATCCGTGCTGAATGGTTCCAAGCTGGGGGCGGGTAATCACTCCAAGCAGACCGGTATCAAGCTGTCGATGAGCTACCTGTTTGATGGTTCTACTCGCATTGGCTTCATCGTTGAGCGCATCAAGTATAACGCCAGCCCGAATGCAGCATTGCAGCAGGCTGTGAATACGTCGCGTTTGCTTGGCAAGGAAGTCAACCTGTCGCCATCGCGTACAGCCTGGGCGATTACGGCTAGCCATACCTGGGGCAAGAACAACGTGTTTGCGACCTATGGTCGTGCGGGCAACCTGTCCAGCACCAAGGATACGGGTACCCAGTACCTGGGCTTGGCCTACGCGTATGATCTGTCCAAGCGTACTACGCTGTATGCATCGTACTCGCAGTTCAAAAACAAGCAGAACGCCGCATACAACTTCTTCATCAACGGTCGCGCACCGGGTGTGGATTACAGCGGCAACAACAGCAGCACCTTCACCACCGCCCGTGGTTCTGACCCGCGCAGCATCCAGATCGGTATCCAGCATACCTTCTGATCGCGGTTAGGGTTAGAATGAACAAGGCACGCTTCGGCGTGCCTTGTTTGTTTTGAGGAGGTGTGATGCGAGGGTGGGGTGCGGTACTGGTATTGAGTGCGTTTCTGCTGGCGTGCAGCGCGCTGCCACAGGGCGAGCGGGATAAACCCGTTGTAACGCCCAAACCTGTGAGTGAGCCCACGGCTCCGCAGGGTATTCGCTGGCAAGCGGTGCCGTGGCCTGTAGCTGCAGGGCAGCTGGAGACGGCAGGCCTGCAACAGGCTTGGCAGCTTAATTGCCAGGGGGGCAGCAAACTGCACGAAGCCTTGCGGGCAGCCTGCCAGCAATGGCCGGTGCTACCGCTTTCTGTATTGCAAGACCCAGCTCGCTTCACCCTGTACCAGGTCAGCAGCATCGAGGGGCAGGCGGAGGGCATGCTGACCGGCTACTATGAGCCTCTGCTGCAAGGCAGTAGTAGCCAAACCACCCGCTTTCGTTATCCAGTGTATGGCACACCGAAAGACCTGCTGACGGTTGATTTGGGGGCCTTGTACCCCACGCTCAAAGGCAATCGCATTCGTGGGCGACTGGAGGGCAAGCGGGTGCTGCCTTACTTGAGCCGTGCCGAGATCGATGCAGGCAAACTGCCTGCCGATACCCCGATTCTGGCCTGGGTGGACGATCCGGTGGATTTGTTCTTTTTGCACGTACAAGGGTCGGGGCGTATCCAGCTGGCGCAAGGCGGGCAACTGCGTCTGGGTTATGCCGAGCAGAATGGCCACCCCTACGTGTCGATTGGCCGCGAGCTGGTGCAGCGTGGCGAGATGACCGCCGCCAGTGCCTCGATGCAGGGCATCAAGCAATGGGCACAGCGTAATCCGGACCGGGTGGCTGCGCTGTTGGGCAGCAACCCCAGCTATGTGTTCTTCAAGCCCATGCCGAGCAGTAACGATGGCCCGCTGGGTAGCCTGGGCGTGCCGCTGACGGCGGGCTACAGTATCGCGGTTGATCCGCAAAGCATCCCGCTGGGTACGCCAGTGCTGCTGTCCACCCGCTTGCCGGGTTTGGAGCAGCCGGTGTGGCGCCTGGTGCTGGCGCAGGATACTGGCGGCGCCATCCGCGGCACGGTTCGGGCTGACCTGTTCACCGGCTTTGGCGAGGCTGCAGGTGAACTGGCGGGCAAGATGCGCCAGCCCTTGCAGTACTGGGTTGTATGGCCTGCAGGGGTTGCACTGCCTGCCAGCGTGACCGCCATTCCCTGACTACGGTTGCTGCGGGTTCAGGCTGCCGACTACAGCAGCAACCAGTCGATCCATGCCCGGCAAGAGCCCATCCGAGTGGTGTGCCGCGCCAAGCTTGACGATCACCAGCTGGCGGGAGGGGATGACCAACTCCCTAAGTACCGTGGTGCTGCTGACTGGCGAGGCTGATCCATCCCGGCGCAATCATGACGTGCTACCGAGCAGTGCATGCACGTCCTGCAGTAGCGCAGGCAAAGGCTCGCCACTTTGTGCGCGAACGATGGCCCCATCCACCACCAAGGCTGCACGCTGGGCCCAGAGGGCAGCGGACGTGCCTGCGTGCAAGGCGGCTAACTGCTGGATCATGTCCTGCTTGTGGGCACGGCAGCATGCCGTTACTTCGGGCCACTCATGCGCCAGCTCCGTCACGGCGTTGATGAAGGCGCAACCCCGGAAATCTGGTGCGGTAAACCATTCCTGCATGGTGTGAGTCAGGCAGGTTGCGGGCGAGACAGCGGGGCCACCATGGCGCAGCAAGGCGGCATCCAGCCAGTTCATCCACAACTGATGGCGGTAATCAAGGTAGGCCATCACCAGCGCCTGCTTGCTGGGAAAATGACGATAGAGGGTGACCTTGGTGACGCCGGCAGCGGCAATGACGCGGTCGACCCCGGTTGCACGGATGCCTTGTTGATAGAACAAGTCGTGCGCGGCAGTCAGGATGCGCTCGCGGGCGCTGAGGGAAGCGATCATGATGCGTAGATTGTAGACGAACCTGTCTACTTGTTGTTAGACTTGAATTAAGTAGACAGATCTGTCTACACAATGTGGATAGGAAAGATCGATGTTCTGGAGCAAACTGAAGGGAGAGGGTGCCAGTCGGCCACCACGGCCGGCATGGCGTAGCATTCTGCTAGGCGGGGCAGGTGGAGCGTTAACCATTCTGCTGCTTGGCCATATTGGTCAGTGGGGGCACTGGAGCTTGCTACTGGGGTCGTTTGGCGCAACATGCGTGCTGGTGTTTGGCTATCCGGATCTGCCGTTCTCGCAGCCTCGCCATGTGCTTGCCGGGCATGTGCTCAGCTCGCTGGTAGGCTTGCTGTGCCTGCATCTGCTGGGGCCATCGCTATGGGCTGCAGCGCTGGCGGTGGCGCTGGCCATCATGCTGATGATGGTTCTGAACGTTGTGCACCCACCTGCGGGCTCCAATCCGGTGATTGTTTTTCTGACCCAGCCAGGCTGGTCTTTCCTGCTGACGCCGACAGCGGCAGGGGCCGCACTGCTGCTCGTACTGGCGGTGCTGTACCACAATCTGACTCGCAAGGCCGCTTACCCCAAGTACTGGTGATGCTTTAAAAACTGTACGTTATGGTCACTTGCGCTCAGGGCTGAAGCCGAGGTTCAATAAGAGGCACTCAGTCCAGTCTGGAGAAAAGCATGGAAGTGACCGTCCGAGCCATTGGCTATGTTGAAGGCATTCGCCCGCACGCCGAGGATGATTTCTGGGGGGGCGAAGAAGCGGTCATCAGCCTGACGGAAGGCTATAGCGCCGAGGCGTTGCAAGGGCTGGACGGCTTTTCACATGTGGAAGTACTGTTTTTGTTCCACGAAGTGGACCCAGCCAAGATCGTGCATGGCGCGCGCCACCCCCGCAACAACCCGGAATGGCCTGCGGTGGGGATTTTTGCCCAGCGTGGCAAAAACCGCCCCAATCGCATCGGCAGCACCATCTGCCGTGTGATCCGGCTTGAAGGTACGCGGCTGGTGGTCGCCGAGCTGGACGCCATCAACGGTACGCCGGTGCTGGACCTCAAGCCGGTGATGCGGGAGTTTCTGCCCAGGCAAGCCGTGCAGCAGCCCGCCTGGACTCATGAGCTGATGCGGGAATACTGGCTTACCCGCGAGCGCTGAGCGTACTGCCACCGGGCAAGCAGGGGTTTGCCCACGCTGGCAGTGGCTGCTGCATATCAGGTTGTGCCGCCTGGATGGCCTGCTGCAACCGCTGGATGGCTGCTTCAGGTTCGCGCGACTCGGTTACCGCGCGAATCAGGGCGACACCCGCCGCCCCGGCCTGCCGTGCCGCTGCAATATTGCTGCTGTCCAGTCCGCCGACGGCGACCACCGGCAGCGACAATAACTGGCACCAGTAGTACAGATTGTGCAGCCCCTGCGCCTGCCAGGGCATCTGCTTGCTGGTGGTCGGGAACACCGGGCCACAGGCCAGATAGCTGGGCTGGATGGGCAAGGCCCGGCAAACTTCCCAATAACTATGGCTACTGAGGCCCAGGCGCAGGCCTGCAGCAGCAAGGCGAGGCAGATCGGCTTGCATCAGGTCTTCCTGCCCCAGGTGTACACCGTAAGCACCTTCCTCCAGCGCCAGCTGCCAATGGTCATTGATGAACAGCTGCGCCCCTGCTGCTGCTGCAAGCTGCACGCTGGTACGTATTGCGGATCGTAATCGCTCGGTACTCTGGTTTTTGATGCGCAACTGCACCGTCCGCACCCCGGCACGCAATACACGGGCGACCCAGTCGGCACTGTCCACAATCACATACAGCCCAAGGTCCGGATTGCGGAGGCGGGGGAAGGCTTGCACGGGTGCGGGCATGACCTGTGACGTCAGCACGGGCAAATGGCCGGGGTGCTGCGCAAAGCCGGGGCTGAGGTGCACCGGCCCACGACCGCTCCCGGCGGCATAGCTGTGTTGCAGCCCTTGTTGCACCGCCATTTTGGCCAGTATGACGGCATCGGCCGCAGGGTGGCCGTGCGCCAGGGCCGCAGCGATGGCGGAGGCAAAGCTGCATCCGCTGCCATGGCTATGAGGGGTGTCTACCCGCGGCAGGCTGAGCCAGCCCTGGGCCTGAGGGGAGAGCAGGTAATCTTGACTCTGGCTGCCCGCGCAGTCTCCCCCAGTAATCACCACCGTTTGCTGCGGATGGTACTGCAAGCGCCGGGCGCAGGCTTCAACATCATGGTCAGTGTGCAGCGGGGACATACCGGCCAGGCGGGCTGCCTCTTGCCGGTTGGGAGTCAGGACACTGGCGGTAGGCAGCAAGTGCGACCGGTACGCCTGCAGCAGCGCATCGTCGGCAAAGCTGTAGCCGCTACTGGCTGCCAGCACGGGGTCGACCACCAAGGGCAGCACGCCATGCTGTTGGCGCAGACGTTCAATCCATTCCACGATGCATGCCAGATGCGCAGCGTTGCCCAGCATGCCGGTCTTGATGGCACGTGGCGGCAGGTCTTCTGCCAGCGCCTGCCATTGTGCGTTCAGCATGGCTGGGCTGACCGTTTCGACCCGCTGCACGCGGGTGGAATTCTGTGCGGTGAGTGCGGTGATCACACTGGCGCCGTGGCAATGCAGGGCATCAATCGCCCGCAGGTCGGCCTGGATGCCGGCACCGCCACCGCTATCACTACCGGCAATGGTCCAGACGATGGGGCGGTAGGGGATGTTCATAATAGCAAAGGGTTCCCGGTGACAGGGGTGGTAGCGACAGCCATTGGCTGGCAGGGCATGATGCCCGCCTCCCAGGCCAGCCGCCCGGATTCGATGGCCAGCCGGAAGGCCTGGGCCATGCGCACCGGGTCTGGTGAGTGCGCTACTGCAGAATTGAGCAATACTGCGTCAAAGCCCAGCTCCATGGCTTGCACAGCATGGGCCGGGGTGCCAATACCCGCATCAACCACCAGAAAGACGTCGGGCAGGCGCGCGCGCAAGGTACGCAGTGCCCACGGATTGAGCAAGCCCTGGCCAGAGCCGATGGGGGCACCCCATGGCATCAGCACCTTGCAGCCTGCATCGACCAGTCGCTGGCAGCTCACCAGATCATCGGTGCAATAGGGGAAGACCTCAAAGCCATCGGCCAGTAATTGCCGGGTGGCTTCGAGCAATTCCACCGGATCCGGTTGCAGCGTGTAGTCGTCGCCCACTACTTCCAGCTTGATCCAGTGGGTATTGAACAGTTCCCGGGCCATGTGTGCCAGCGTGATGGCTTCCCTAGCGGTGCGGCAGCCCGCCGTGTTTGGCAGGAGTCGCGCGCCACTGTGCTGGATGATCCGGTAGAAATCACTGGGCAGGTTGCCGGGCTGCAACTGTCGCCGCAGGCTGACGGTCACCAGCTCACTGCCCGCCGCTGCGATGGTTTGCTGCAGGATCAGCGGGGAAGGGTAAGCGGCGGTGCCGAGGAAGAAGCGGCTACGCAGGGTTTGCCCGGCCAGGGTATAGGACATGGCTTAACCTCCGACGATGGGCTGAAAGGTCAGCACCACATCGTGTGCCTGCAGCGTGTGGTGGGCGCGTTGGGCACGTGGGACAAACTGGCCGTTGACGGCGGTAGCGACGCTGTCGGCGGCAATGTCGAGCCGTTCCAGCAGCATCAGCAGGGTCAATGGGGCGGGTAGTTCCACCGGCTGATCGTTGAGGTGCAGGCGTATCGTGCTCATGCAGCATGCTCCTGGGCCAGATGCGTGATGGCTTGCTCCACCAGCGCGGGCGCCAGCAGCCAGCCGTGGCGAAACAGGCCGTTGATGTGGGTCAGCCCAGCCTGCTGCTGCAATACCGGCAGATTGTCCGGCAGCGCCGGGCGCAGGTGGCTGTGTGCCGCAATCACCCGAGCTTCCGCCAGTGCCGGGATGACACTGTGGGCGGCACTCAGCAGCTCTACGGTGCTGCGTAGCGAGGGTGGGGAGCGGTCTTCACTCTCCAGTTCACTGGCCCCCACCATAATGTGTTCACCGGCACGAGGCACCAGATAGACGCGGTAGCGCGGATGCAGCAAGCGCAAGGGGCGTGTCAGCACCACCCCCGGGGCATGCAGGGTGAAAATCTCCCCTCGCACGCCGCGCAAGGGCAGGTCTGTGCGTGCACCCAGGCCACGGGTATCGAATACCCAGTCAAACTGGCGTGTCTCGTGTTCAAGCTGGACTTGCCCTGGCTTTGTAGCGTGCACTGTACAGCCCCAGTGGGCGTGTGCACCATGCTGCTGAGCATCCGCCCACAGCGACTGCATGGCCAGCGTGGGGTGCAGGTAACCTTCGGTGGACAGCGGCCAGCCCATTAGCTGCGGTGCCAGCGCAGGCTCCAGCGCATGCAGCTCAGTTTTGCTGAGGGTAGGAGGGGTCTGCCAGTCCGGGGCTTTGTGCTTGAGTTGCTGCAAGATGCGTTCTGCACTGCCCCTATCTTGCGGGAACGCCAGCAGCAGGCTGCCTTCCACCGCGAAGGGAACCGCTTGGGAGAGTGCCGGCAGCCAGCTTGACCACAAGGCCAGAGAGCGCATGCCTAGCGTGTAGACCTCGTGATTGCCGCATTCCAGCTCGGCCAGCGGGCTGAGCATGCCGGCGGCCACCCAGCCGGTGGCCAAAGGTGCATCGGCGTGCGGGGCCGCATCGAATACCTCGACCTGCTGACCGTTCCGTGCCAGACGGCTGGCCAGCAGCCGCCCCAGCACCCCCGCGCCGACGATGCCAACGCGCAGGCTCATGCCTGCTGCTCCGGCACATACAGTTCACTGCCGCGCTGGCGGAATTCTACCGACTTCGCCTGCATGCCTTGCTGCACCGTCTCCGCTGTCGCCTGCGATTGCTGTCCCGCGTACTCGCGCACTTCCTGACTGATTTTCATCGAGCAGAATTTGGGGCCGCACATGGAGCAGAAGTGGGCCACTTTGGCGCCTTCCGCCGGTAGCGTTTCATCATGAAAGCTGCGTGCGGTTTCCGGGTCCAGTGACAGATTGAACTGGTCCTGCCAGCGAAATTCAAACCGTGCTTTGGACAAGGCTTCATCGCGGAAGCGGGCCGTGGGGTGCCCTTTGGCCAGGTCTGCAGCATGTGCTGCAATCTTGTAGGCGATGATGCCTTGCCGAACATCATCCCGGTCCGGCAGACCCAGGTGTTCCTTGGGGGTGACGTAACACAGCATGGCGGTACCTTGCCAGGCGATCATCGCAGCACCAATGGCGCTGCTGATATGGTCGTAACCGGGGGAAATGTCCGTGGTGAGCGGTCCCAGGGTGTAGAACGGCGCTTCGTGGCAGTGTTTGAGCTGTTCGTCCATATTGGCCTGGATCATGTGCATCGGCACATGGCCCGGTCCTTCCACCATGGTCTGCACATCGTGCTTCCAGGCCAGGTGGGTCAATTCACCCAGCGTGTGCAGCTCGGCAAACTGGGCCTCGTCATTGGCGTCGGCACCAGAGCCGGGCCGCAGGCCATCGCCCAGCGAGAAGCTGACATCGTATTGCTTCATGATGTCGCAGATGTCCTCGAAATGGCTGTAGAGGAAGTTTTCCTGATGGTGTGCAATGCACCACTTCGCCATGATGGAACCGCCGCGAGACACAATACCGGTACGCCGCCCGACGGTAAGCGGAATGTAGGCCAGACGCAGCCCGGCATGAATGGTGAAGTAATCCACCCCTTGTTCGGCTTGCTCGATCAAGGTGTCGCGGAACAGCGGCCAGCTGAGGTCTTCGGCAATCCCCCCCACCTTTTCCAGTGCTTGATACAGCGGCACGGTACCAATCGGCACCGGCGAGTTGCGGATGATCCAGTCACGGGTGGTGTGGATGTGCTTGCCGGTGGAGAGGTCCATCACCGTATCGGCCCCCCAGCGGATGGACCACACCAGCTTTTCGACTTCTTCCTCAATGCTGGAGGTCACTGCGGAATTGCCGATGTTGGCGTTGACCTTGACCAGAAAATTCCGGCCAATGATCATCGGTTCCAGCTCGGTATGGTTGATATTGGCCGGGATGATGGCGCGGCCACGCGCTACTTCGTCCCGCACGAATTCAGGGGTGATCTCGCCGGGCAGTACAAAGCCCATGCCTTGCGGGGCCAGCCTTTGCTGGCGGGGCAGGTTGGCCTGGTATGGCTGCAACCACGCCCGTTTACCGTTCTCCCGCAGCGCCACGTACTCCATCTCGGGGGTGATGATGCCGCGACGGGCATAGTGCAGCTGGGTGACATTGCGGCCGCTACGCGCCCGGCGGGGTTGCCGTTGCAGGCCCGCCGTTTCTTGCCGTAAGAGTTGCAGGCGCACGGCGTCAGCATCACGGCTGCCATCGTCCAGGCTTTGCAAGGGACGGCCCGCATAGGCTTCGCTGTCTCCGCGTGCTTCTAGCCAGGCAAGACGAGGGCTGGGCAGGCCCTGGCGGATGTCGATCCGGCTATCGGGGTCGGTATAGGGGCCGGAGGTGTCGTACAAGGCGACCTGCTCACCATTGCTGAGTGCAACTTCGCGCAACGGTACGCGCAAGTCCGGGTAATGCTGGCCGCTGAGCCAGCCTTTGCGTGAAGCAGGCAGCGGTGTCGTGGTGAGGGTTTGCAGCTGATCGAAAGCCAGGGCTTCCGGATTGCGAGGGGCGTTCATGCGGACCATCCTTTCAAGGCAACGAGGACGGTTGCACCGAAAGGAAGGCCGGACGCAGGCCGGGCGAGGCCTGGCCGATATCCGTGTGCTCTTCTTACGTCGGTACGAACCGATTCAAGTTCACGGGTTCGGCAGATGCCATCTCAGCGAACAGCCATTGGCTGCCCGCACCCCGGAGCGCCGACCACTCTAAGTCAAAGCGCGCCGGGATGTCAACGCAGGCGAGGCGATGGCTCAGGCAGCCAGGGTACGCCGCAGGTGCTCGGCCATCAGGTCGATGAAGCTGCGTACCTTGACCGAGCCATATTTGCTCTCCCGATGCACGATATGCACGGGCAGGGGGGCGGGTTCGTATTCCGGCAGGATGATGCGTAATGCATCAGTGCTGAGCTCGGAGGTGATCTGGTAGGAGAGCAGGCGGGTGATGCCCAGCCCGCAGCGGGCCGCTTCAATCGCTGCGTCATTGCTGGTAACGGTGAGGCGGGGCTTGAGGCGTATGCCTTGCAGCTCGTCTGGACCTGCGAATTTCCACTCCACGCTGGGGGAAACATGGCTGGCGGCAATGATGGTGTGCTGACGTAAGTCAGCGGGGTCTGCCGGTTTGCCATGCTGTGCCAGATAGGTTGGTGCGGCACACAATACCCGTCGCACCTCACCCACCCGGATGGCCTTCATGGCGGAATCCGGTAGCGCGCCGATGCGGATGGCGACATCCATGCCTTCTTCCAGCAGGTTGACCACCCGGTCCAGAAACAGGGCCGCCACTTCCATGTCTGGATAACGCTGCAGATAGTCGACAATGCCCGGCATCACATGCAGCTTGCCGAACAATACCGGAGCGGTGACGGCCAGATGCCCGCGCGGGGTGGCATTGATACCGGCGGCAGCCTCGTCGGCTTCATCGACTTCGGCCACGATGCGGCGGGCATCGTCCAGGTAGCGCTGGCCTGCTTCGGTAACCCGCACATGGCGGGTGGTCCGCTGCAGCAGCTTGACGCCCAGGCGTTGCTCCAGTGCTGAAATGGCGCGGGTGACGGCGGGCGGCGACATGCCCATGCGCCGTGCACCCGCCGCAAAGCCTTCCTCTTCTGCAACGGCAATGAAGACAGTCATCAAGTGGAGGCGGTCCATGTGATAGTTCCATTGAGTGGAATGATAAATTCCATTTTACGCTTATTCTTCTTTTTCGTGGCAAATGGCAAAGTGGCGTCACTCGCTGATGTCGTGCAGTTCACAGCAAACCGCACCACATCGGCGTCATGTTCAACCGGAATGGCCGGTGACGTGCAAATTAACGCTACTGAAAGGAAACACCATGATCAAGAAATCTTACGCGCTGTTGCTGGCCTCTACCGTTGCCCTGATGGTGGCTGCACCGTCGGCCATGGCGGATACGCCCAAGACCATGAATGGCGTGACCACCATTCACCTGACCGAATACAACGGCTATTTTGCTGCCGATGAAACCCTGACCGGCCTGAAGCCGGGCACCTACGACTTTGTGGTGACCAATAAGGCGGGCAAGTTTGTGGGCTTCAATGTGCAGGACCAAAAGTCGCACGAACTGCTGGGTGGTTTTGGCCTGAATCCGGGTGAAACCAAGACCGCTCGCGTGGAAATCAGTGCCAATGGTTTCCGCTACCGCTGCCCGATCAATGTTACGCCGTGGTACGACGTTGACATGACCAAGTAAGGGGTGGGCTAGACGGGCCGGTTCCGGTGGGGGTGAGCCACCGGTTCCGGCCCGTTTGGCATTGGATTTTATGATGGTGAAACGTGAGGGGTGGTCTATGCTGAAACTTCATGACCGGGGGGTAAACCATGTTTGGAAAGTCAGCAAAATTGGCGCAAGCCGAACAGCAAATCCAGTCTTTGCAAGTTCAGCTGATTCAAAAAGAACAAGAAGCCAGCGCGTTGCAGGATGAGCTGGCCCAGCTACGCATGCAACTGGGGCTATCTGGTGACAAGCAGGCAGAAACCCATGCCCTGATTGGCCAGATGCAGAAAATGGCGGAGTCGATGACCAACGCGCAGGGCAGCATGGGGCAGTTGGCGCAGGGGATGCGCGAAGAGCGTGACCGTGCCTGCGAAATTTCGGATGTGACCCAACGCTGTACCGCCAGCATCCGTGACATTGCCAGTCAGCTGGGCTCGCTGGCGCGGGATTCCTCTGTCGCGGCCAGTCAGGTCGCCGAGCTGGATGCGCGCGCACAGCAGATTGGCGGCATCGTGCAGATGATCAAGGAAGTGGCCGACCAGACCAACCTGCTGGCCCTGAATGCGGCGATCGAGGCCGCACGAGCCGGGGAGACCGGGCGCGGCTTTGCTGTGGTGGCGGACGAAGTACGCAAACTGGCGGAGCGCACCACGCAGGCGACGGTGGAAATCTCCACCCTGGTGGCGGGTATTCGGGATGACAGCAGCAGCAGTCGTCAGCAAATGGAAACGCTGGCCAGTCAGTCCGGCACCTTTAGCCAGAATGGTAGCCAAGCGGCTCAGAGCATGGACGAGCTGCTGACACTGGCGACCACGGCCCAGCAATCCACCCTGCGATCATCACTGCGCGGATTTTGTGAAGTGGCCAAGATTGATCATTTACTGTTCAAGCTGCGGGTGTATCGCATCCTGTTTGGCTTGAGTCAGGAGGGGGCGGACGACTTTGTCGACCACTTCCAGTGCCGACTCGGGCAATGGTACTACCATGGTGAGGGCAAACAGTATGCCCACATGCCAGCCTATCGAGACATGGATAACCCGCACCAACAATTGCATCAACATGTCCTTGCTGCCATTACCCACCATCAAGCGGGCGAAACAGCCGCCATGCTGGATGCGGTGCAGCGTATGGAAACCAGTGGCGCCCTGGTGCTGGAAGCCCTGGAGCGAATGGCCTCAACCAATCAGTGATACCGCTTATGAGTGATACCCAACACAGGCCAACACCCTCCGGTTTGTTGCGCAGTCTGCTATTGATGGCGTGGATGGTGGAGGCTCGCGACCCCTATACCGGTGGCCACCTTTGGCGGGTGGCTCGCCTGTCAGAAGTGCTGGCCGAAGCTGCTGGCCTGCCTGAACGAGAGGTTCAGCGCATTGCGCTGGCTGCCTTCCTGCACGATATGGGCAAGATCGGCGTACCGGATGCCATCCTGCGCAAACCCGGCAAGCTGGATGATGAAGAATACCTTGCCATCAAGCAGCACCCGGATATCGGTTTGCGCTTGCTGCAACCTCACCCCTTGGCCAGCCTGGCCTTGAGCGTGGTTTATCACCATCATGAAATGCCGGATGGCAAGGGCTACCCGATGGGACTGAGCGGGCAAAATATCCCGCTCGATGCGCGCTTGGTCGGTATTTGTGATGCATTTGACGCCATGACCAGCCACCGGCCTTACCGGCAAGGCATGCCGGTGGAGCGTGCCCTGGCGATTATTGAAGGCGCGCTGGGTCAGCAGTTCGATGCCGAGCTGGGCGCACTGTTTGTGGCACTGGGCCGACAGGGGCGCTTTGCCGATATTGTTGGCTACAGTGATGAAGGCATCCCGCTGGCGCACTGTGTGGATTGTGGCCCGGTATTGCAGCGTTATCGCAGCACCCAGTCTGGTGACCATAGCTGGTGTCCGGCTTGTCAGGCCGGTTATCGTTGGCAACAAACCGCCACAGGTCTGATGGCTACGCCAGATGGCAGCCATCGCAGCAATGGCGTTACCCAAGCGGAGGATGCGCTGCTGATGGATCATCTGGAGGAGCGATGGAGCGTGCTGCTTTAGCCCGGGTGAGCGAGGGGCCGGTAAATACCGGTTTGCTGCGCAGCTTGTTACTGCTGGCATGGATGGTGGAGGCTCGGGACCCCTACACGGGTGGGCACCTATGGCGTGTCGCTCATCTGGCTGAGCTTCTGGCCGAAGCGGTGGGTTTCCCGCCTAAAGAAGTACAGCGGATCGCCCTGGCGGCTTTCCTTCATGACCTGGGTAAAGTGGGGGTGCCAGACGGGACGTTATGTAAGCAGGGCAGGCTGACGGGAGATGAATATTTGACCATCCAGCAGCATGCTGAAATCGGGCTACGCCTGCTGCAGCCACATCCCTTGGCATCCCTGGTTTTGAGTGTGGTGCACCACCATCATGAACGGCCTGATGGTAAAGGCTATCCGTTGGGCCTGACGGGGGACAACATTCCTCTGGATGCCCGGCTGGTTGCCGTCTGTGATGCCTTTGATGCCATGACCAGCTGCCGCCCGTATCGGGCAGGGATGCCAGTCGAGCGTGCGCTGGATGTCATCGAGGCCGGGCTGGGCCAGCAATTTGATGCGCACCTTGGGGGGCTGTTTCTCGAACTGGGGCGGGCGGGGCGTTTTTCCGGCGTGGTAGGATTCTGTGACGATGGTATCCCTTTGGCACACTGTGATGCCTGTGGTCCGGTTCTGGTACGGGACCGGACGGCGCAGGTGGGGGACTTTACCCGGTGCCCAGCCTGCAAGGCTGGCTATCGGTGGGTGCTTTCGGGTGCGAGCATGCTCGCGGTTGTCGACGATGAAGGCTCACAGCACATGGGCTGGACAGGTTCGGATGGCTCCTTGTTAGACCACTTGGTTGAGCGCTGGGCTGTGCTGCTGTAGGTCTTATGTATTGTTTCATTTTTTGAAATTATCATTTAATTTTTATGGGTATTCCTGCGATTTTTGATTGATGTCATAGTGTGTTCCAGGTAAGGCAAGGGCCTTGTCACTTATCAAAAGGAATGCACCATGAAGACCGTTACCATGTATCACACCTCCACCTGCCCCTACTGTGTGCAGGCTGAGCAGCTGCTCAAGCGCCACGGCGTGGCGCAGATTACCAAGATCAACATTGAGGCGGATGATGCGCTGCGCAGCCAGATGCAGACCCGTACTGGCCGCCGTACCGTACCGCAGATTTTCATTGAAGACCTGCATGTTGGAGGTTTTGATGATCTGTCGGTTCTGGCGCAGCAAAAGCAATTACCCGCCTTGTTGCTTGGCGCACAATGAGGCATGACACGCCATGAAGTGAATCTGATCTCACCTCATGGCTTGACGGCCCGGCACAGGCCACCTAAGATCGGCGCACTTTCTCAAGGACACCTTCTTCATGTACATCGCTGCGTGATGCGCCCGCTTCAGGGCGCGAAAACCGACCCCTGTGCCCCATCATTGTCGAGCAGCGATACATGTCCTTATTTCATCTGCAAGGCGTTGGCCTTGAGTACCCGCATCGGGTTTGTTTCCATTCGGTAGACCTGCATATTGTCGTCGGGCAGCGTATTGCGCTGGTGGGGGACAACGGTAGCGGCAAATCTTCCTTTCTGCAGTTGCTGTGCGGTGCGCTCTCGCCATCTGCAGGGCAACTGCATCGTCAGACACATCTGCAAATCGGCTACTTGCCACAAGTAACCCTGGCTGCGCCTGGGCTCAGTGGCGGTCAAACCATGCAACAGCGGCTGAGTGATGCCTTGCAGACGCAGCCCGATGTCCTGCTGCTGGATGAACCCAGCAACCACCTGGACCCGGCGGCTCGCAAAGCCTTGAAGCGCATGTTGCAAGCCTTTGGTGGGACTTTACTGCTGGTAAGCCATGATGCTGAGCTGCTGCGCGGCTTGTGCGATACCCTGTACTGCTTGCAGGATGGGCAGTTGCAGGTCTTCCATGGGGAGCTGGAAGACTGGCTGCAACATCAGGCTGCCGAGCGAGAGCGGGTGCAAGCAGCACTGGATGCCATTGCGCTTGAGCAGCAACAGGCACACCAACAATTGATGCGGGAACAGCAGCGGGCCAGCAAGGCCAGACAGCACGGCAACAAGCAGATCGAGGAACGACGCTGGGCCACCATCAAGTCGCCAGCCAAGCTGGGGCGGAGCAATACCACGGCCGGACAACGTCAGGCTGGCTTGCGGGACAAGCGGGAGGCGCTATTGGCGCAGCGAGCCGCCTTGCCGCGCTTTGAGGAGATTCAGCCTTCCTTTCAGCTGCCTGCGGCCGGGCGGGGAAACCGCCATGTGTTGCAGATTGCTGCAGGTGTACTGGGATATACCCCCGCTGCGCCGGTGCTGACAGGTATACAACTGCAGCTGGAGGCAAATGAGCGTCTCTGGTTAACCGGGGCGAATGGCAGCGGCAAGTCCACCTTGCTGCGTGCCTTGCAGGGCGACGCCTCCTTGCACCGTGAGGGCGACTGGCTTTTGCCCCCACCTGCCGAGGTGGCGTATCTGGACCAGCACTACGCGGACCTGCAGCCTTCGCTTACCGTACTGGCGTGTTTGCAGGACCGTGCCCCCGGGTGGTCCATGCAGCAATTGCGTCGTCATCTCAGTGATTTTCTGTTCCGGCATGAGGCGCAGGTTCACTGCACTGTAGAGAGGCTGTCAGGTGGAGAGCGTGCTCGCCTGGCACTGGCCTGTCTGGCGGCCAGGCCACCCCGCCTATTGCTGCTGGATGAGCCCAGCAATAATCTGGACTGGACACTGAAACGCCACTTGCTCAGTGTATTGCAGGCATGGCCTGCCAGCCTGCTCGTGGTGTCGCATGATGTCGCGTTCATGCAGCAACTTCGGATTGACCGGCAGCTTTCTGTCGAAGCCTGGCACGCCTGGAGCCAGTTTGGCTGAATTCGTCCGGGTGTGTCGGGGAGGGCCGGGTACAATAGCGCCATGATTTTGGCCCGGCTGGAGTGCTTGTGTTCCGCGTTTATCTGAAACTGGTGTTGACGACGCTGTTCTGGGGCGGTTCCTTCATTGCCGGGCATGCCGTGATGCGCGGGCTGCCGCCGATGGTGGCCGCAACAGGCCGCTTCCTGCTGGCTGCGCTGGTGCTGCTGGGCATTTTGCTGAGCACGGAGGGTTGGCCCAAGGTCAATCGCAAGCAATGGTTGACGATACTGGGGCTCGCGCTGACCGGTATCTTTGCCTATAACTTCTTTTTCTTCAAAGGCCTGGGACTGATTCCCGCCAGCCGGGCGGCGCTGCTGGTGGCCTTGAATCCGATCCTCACCGCACTGGTCGAAGCGGTGCTTTACCGCAAGTGGCTCTCTCCTATGCGGTTGCTGGGGGTATCCCTCTCGCTATTGGGTACACTCTGGGTGGTGTCACAAGGTCATCTGTCCAGCTTCACCCAGGGCGCGGTCGGGTGGGGAGAGCTGGTGATGCTGATGGCGTCGCTATCCTGGGTGGTGTATACCCTGATCAGCCGCCGGGCCATGACGGGCCTGAGCCCACTGGCCAATACCACCCTGTCCGGCATGCTGGGCTTTGTGCTGCTGTTGCCTTTTGCCTTGCAGGATGGCTTGATCGGACACTTGGTCAACATCGGTTGGCGGGAGTGGGCGTTGCTGGCTTATCTGGCGGTGCCTGGCACTGTGTTATCCTTCCTCTGGTATGCCGAAGGCATCAAGGCAGTCGGGCCGCAGCGCACCATCATCTTCACCAATCTGGTGCCGGTGTTCGGTGTACTGTTGTCGGTGCTGTTGTTGGGCGAGCAGCTGAGTCTGGCCACAGTGCTGGGCGGCAGCTTGACCATCGCCGGTGTTTTCCTCACCAACCGTGTGAACTGAGAGGACAGAACATGGTCCCGATTCTGGTATTCGATATTGAAACCATCCCGGATGCCGAAGGCTTGCGGCGCCTGCATGGCCACCCGGATAGTGTGAGTGATGAGGCGGTGGTGGAGCTGGCCCGTCAAGCGCGGCGGGAATCGCACGGCAATGACTTTCTGCCGCATTACCTGCAGCGGGTGGTCGCCATCTCCTGTGTCTTGCGTTCAGACGCCGGATTCAAGGTATGGTCACTGGGCGAGCCGGATGAGCCCGAGGCCTCCCTGATCCAGCGTTTCTTTGATGGGGTCGAGCGCTACACCCCGCAACTGGTGTCGTGGAATGGCGGCGGTTTTGACCTGCCGGTGCTGCACTACCGCAGCTTGCGACATGGTCTGGCGGCTCCCCGTTACTGGGATCTGGGCGATGATGATCGTGAGTTCAAGTGGAACAACTACATCAGCCGTTACCATTTGCGGCACATTGACCTGATGGACCTGCTGGCGCTGTATCAAAGCCGGGCCTATGCGCCGCTGGATGACCTCGCCAAACTGTGCGGCTTCCCCGGCAAACTGGGCATGGATGGCAGCAAGGTCTGGGAGGCCTGGCAACAGGGGCGTATTACAGAAATCCGTGGCTATTGCGAAACAGACGTGGTCAACACCTATCTGGTTTTCCAGCGTTTCCAGCAAATGCGCGGTGTGCTCAGTCGCGATGCCTGCCAGCAGGAAATGGCACTGGTACGTGAGCATCTGCAGCGTTTGCCCGGTGAGCAGTGGCAAGCCTATCTGTCTGCCTGGCAAGAGGGCGCATGAGTCAGGATAAATACCCGGTCACTACGGCGGTACGCGCTTTGCGCGCGGCAGATGTCGCGTTTGAGCCTTGCCTGTATGAGTACGTGGAGAAGGGCGGCACCCGGCATAGCAGCGAGGCATTGGGTGCACCCCATCATGCGGTGATCAAGACCATCGTGATGGAAAATGAAGCGCGCCAGCCGCTGATCGTGCTGATGCATGGTGACCGGGAAATCTCCGCGCAAGCGCTGGCGCGCACCCTGGGCTGCAAGCGCATTACACCTTGTGATCCGGAGGTGGCCAACAAGCACACCGGCTATCTGGTCGGCGGCACCTCTCCCTTCGGTACCCGCAAGCCACTGCCCGTCTATGTGGAGAGCAGTATCCTGGCGCTGGATCGCATCTGGATCAACGGTGGCAAGCGCGGCTTCCTGGTCGCCCTGGCCGCTGCAGATTTGAATAAGGTGCTGGCCTGTCAACCTGTGCAGGTGGCTGTCGGGTCCAGCTGACACAGACGTGCGCGGGGCCTTGCTAGATACCATGTGGGGCAGCAGGCATGACGGAGTGAGTAAAAATTCATTTGCTATGACCCGGCCGCGCATTTTAGTATCGCCAAAAATTGTGGAGCGCGGTAGTGAACCCTTACCAGGCTTTACCCCCAGTTGCATTCTGGCGCACAGCCGTTGCGGAGCGGGATGCGTTTTCAATCTCTGGCTTATGGCAGCCCCGTTTCCCGCTCACCCGAGATGACCGGATCTTGACTGCGGGCTCATGTTTTGCGCAGCACATTAGCCGCGCCATGGTCAGCGCGGGGATCTCCTGGCTGGATACCGAGCCCGCACCGGCTTGGCTGCCGCGCTCCGAGCATGCCGCCAACCACTATGGTGTCTTCTCGTTTCGCACCGGCAACCTGTATACCGTCGGCGGTTTTCTGCAATGGCTGCGCTGGGCATTTGGCGAAGCGCCCATGCCGGAAGAGGCCTGGGAGGAGCAGGGTCGCTGGTATGACCCATTCCGCCCGGCCATTCTTCCTGATGGCTACGCCTCACAGTCCATGCTGCAGCAAGGGCGTGAGACCACGCTTCAGGCCATACGTGATGGCGTGCAGCAAGCGACCCTGCTGGTGTTTACCCTGGGGCTGACAGAAGCCTGGCGTCATCGTCAGCACGGCTACGTTTATCCAATGTGTCCAGGTACTTTGCATGGTAGGTTTGATGCACAGCTTCACGAATTTCATAACTACCGGTTTGCAGAGATCCTGCAGGACATGCAACAGCTATTACAGCTGCTGAAGATCCATAATCCCGCACTTCGCCTACTCTTGACCGTATCTCCGGTGCCTCTGACCGCGACGGCAAGTGGCAAGCATGTGTTGTGTGCGACCACGCAGTCCAAATCTGTGTTGCGTGCGGTTGCGGGCGAGCTGGCTGATACGCATGAGCATGTGGATTACTTTCCCTCGTATGAAATCATTACCAGCCATCCCTTCAAAGGCATGTTCTTTGACCCCAACCTGAGAACAGTATGCCCGCATGGTGTTGATCAGGTCATGCGGCATTTCTGGCAGGCGCAAGACATGTTTCCAGCGGCTACATCGCCGGTATCGGAGAGCATCAGCAAAGATGCGGATGTGCAGTGTGAGGAGGTGGTGCTGGCTTACCACCAGCAGGCTTGAGTTTCCCTTTTCAAAGCTCAATTTCAGCTGTATAGTGGCCCTAAAATTTTACTTGGACAAATATCATGTCCGAGACACTCAAAAAAGCCGTACCCAATGCAGGTCGCGGCCGTTCCTGGGAACAAGAGGATTGCACAGATGTTGATTGGTACCCCCAGCTTGGATGCCGTGCGTGATTGCCCCGATCATGCAACCCAATACCGTGTTTTGATACCTTCCCGACGTACCCGCTCCCAAGCCCTTTTGCGGCTGGGTGGGGCGAACCCTGTAGATCCCCTTTGACCTGTTGAATCGACCGCGGCCTGTGCGGTGATGCAAGGTTCAGCCATGCTGCCCGGCAAGGCTGATGTGCTGCACCCACTGGTCCGATGCGACAGGCTTCGCTTGATACCCGCAATTCCCGAATCCGGTTCTGACTTCGTGCAGGAGTGCTGCAGCTATGGTTACACCTTCGATCCGCCAAAGCCTGTCCATTGAGCAATTGCGCGCATTGCGCCGAGGGCAGTCGATTGACGTTGTGGATCGTCGGGCACCGCTATTGGCATCCTACGCGCAACAGCGGGTCTGGCTCTCGACCCAGCTGGAAGGTAGCCAGCAGGCCTACCACATGCCCTTTGCGGTGCGCCTGCAGGGGCAACTGAGTGTCCACGCATTACAGCAGGCGCTGCACCATGTGATCCAACGCCATGAGTCCTTGCGTACACGCTTTCAGGTGTCAGAAGGTCAGCTCTATCAGTGTTTTGATGTGCGTTATCCGCAACCGCTGTTGCAAGTCATCCCGGTTTCTGCAGAGGCGCACTTGCCAGAAGCACTGCAGCAAGCGCTGAGTGAGCCATTCGAGCTGATGCAAGGCCCCTTGCTGCGAGCGCAGCTGTTCCGGCTGGCAGAAGAAGAGCATGTGCTGCTGCTCACCTTGCACCACATCATTACAGATGGATGGTCGCTGGGGGTGTTGGGTCGGGAGCTGGCAGCAGGCTATGAGGCCCTGCTACATGGGCAAGCGCCAACGCTGACGCCTTTGGCCATCCAGTATGCGGATTACGCGGGTTGGCAGAGAAACCAGTCCACCAGCGAGATGTTCCGTCGTCAACGCGCGTTCTGGCAGCAGCAACTGCACGAGGCACCGGTATTGCTGCCGTTGCCTACTGACCATGCCAGGCCTGCCGTTCAAGAGTTCTTAGGCGGTTTGCAGCACCTGAAGCTGGATGAGGGGCTTAGCCAGTCCATCCGCGAATTGGCTCAGCGTACGGGCACAACCGTCTTCATGGTACTGATGGCCGCATGGTCGCTGCTGTTGGCTCGGCTGGCTGGTCAGCAGGATGTGGTGATTGGTACGCCAGTGGCTAATCGTCGCCGTACCGAGCTTGAAGGTCTGATGGGCTTTTTCGTAAACACCCTGGCGGTACGGTTGCGGCCGGGGCCGGAGTCCAGCATCGAGCAGTATCTGCAACAAGTCCGCAGCGTGGCGCTGGAGGCGCAAGACCATCAGGACCTGCCTTTCGAACAGGTGGTGGAGGCGCTGAACCCGCCACGCAATCTCGCGCATACACCGGTCTTTCAGGTGATGTTTGCCTGGCAGAACAATGAGAATGAACTGCTTGCCCTGCAAGGACTTCACAGCCAGACGGTGACATTACCGCATGCCGTATCCAAGTTTGACCTGACCCTGTCCCTAGGGGAAGAGGGTGGCTGCATTGTCGGTGGCATGGAGTATGCAACCGCCCTGTTTACGGAGCACAGCATTCACGAGCATCTGGGCATGTTCCAGTCCATGCTGAAGCAGATGGTCGCAAATCCGGCTCAGGCACTATGGCAGCTGCAATTACTGAGTCCCGAGAGCCGAGAGCGTCAGCTCTACCACTGGAACCCGGCACAGATCAGCGAACCGCAAGGCCTGATCCAGCACCGCTTCGAAGCCCAGGCACAAGCCCAGCCCGACGCCATTGCCGTTGAATACCAGCACCAACACCTCAGCTACCGCGAGCTCAACCGCCGCGCCAACCGGCTGGCCCGCCAACTGCGCGCCCACGGCGTCGGGCCTGACCAACGCGTCGCCCTGTGTCTGGAACGCTCGCTGGACATGGTGGTCGCCGTACTGGCCACCCTCAAGGCGGGAGGCGCCTACGTCCCGCTCGACCCGGCGTACCCGGCAGAACGGCTCAGCCACATGCTGCAAGACAGCGAGCCGGTGGTGGTGGTCAGCCACGCGGCGGCGGCCGCCGCGCTGCAAGGTGCAGGGCAGGGTGGCAGCCCGGTGCTGTGGCTGGAGCAGTTGGGAGAAGAGGACGCCGGAGACGACCGTAATGAGGAGGTAGAAGGGCTGAGTGGGCGGAATCTGGCGTACATCATTTACACCTCGGGATCGACGGGCAAGCCGAAGGGGGTGATGATTGAGCACCGCAACGTGCTGCGTCTGTTCGACATCACCCAGGCAGACTACCAGTTCAGCGCGCAGGATGTCTGGACCCTGTTCCACTCCTTTGCCTTTGACTTCTCGGTGTGGGAGATCTGGGGAGCACTGTTCTACGGTGGCCGTCTGGTGGTGGTGCCGCAGGAAACCGCCCGTCAGCCGGGAGACTTCTACCAGTTGCTGAGCGAGCGTGGCGTGACGGTTCTCAACCAGACGCCCAGTGCCTTCCGCGGCCTGATTGCCGCGCAACAGCACAGCAGCCAGACACACCAGCTGCGCCACGTCATCTTTGGTGGCGAAGCACTGGAACTGAGCAGCCTGCAGCCCTGGTATCGTGACCCACGCAATGCCCGCACCCAACTGGTCAACATGTACGGCATCACCGAGATTACCGTACACGCCACCTACCGCCCGCTCACCGCAGCAGATGCCGAACACGGCCAGACCAGCCCGGTCGGGCGCGGGCTGGGTGACTTGCGCTGCTACGTGCTGGATGCTTATCGCCAGCCGGTCCCGGTAGGGGTGGTGGGCGAGCTGTACATCGGTGGCGCCGGGGTTGCCCGAGGCTACCTCAACCGGCCTGAGCTCAATGCCGAGCGCTTCATCAACAGCCCGTTTGTAGCGGGTGACCGCCTGTACAAGAGTGGCGATCTGGCCAGCTACCAGACAGACGGCAGCCTGAACTATCTGGGCCGGAACGACTTCCAGGTCAAGATCCGGGGCTTCCGTATCGAACTGGGCGAAATCGAAAGCCGCCTGCGGCAATACCCGGGGATTCAGGACGGGGTAGTGTGGGCGCGGGAAGACATCCCGGGCGACAAGCGTCTGGTGGCCTACTACACCGGCCCGGAACAGGATGCCGCCGCCTTGCGACAGCACCTGCAAGCCGAGCTGCCGGACTATATGGTTCCGGCCGCCTATGTACACCTGGCCCAGCTGCCGCTGACCAGCAACGGCAAGCTCGACCATAAAGCCCTGCCCAAACCGGAAGGCGACGCCTACGGACAACGGCAATACAGCGCCCCGCAAGGCGAGACTGAAACGAAGCTGGCTGCCATCTGGGCCGAAGCCCTCAGCGTCGACCGCATCAGCCGCCATGACAACTTCTTTGCGCTGGGTGGCCACTCACTGTTGGCTGTCCGTGTACTGGAGCACATGCGTCGCCAGGGTTTGAATGGCGACATGCGCGCCCTGTTTGGCACCCCGGACCTAGCCGGACTGGCCGCCGCCCTGCAACCGGCTGCCGCACGCTGGCAAATCCCGGGCAACCGCATCCCGGCCGACTGCACACACATCACACCAGACCTGTTACCGCTGGTGAACCTGCAGCAGGAAGACATCGACCGTATCGTTGCCGTCGTACCGGGCGGTGCGGCCAATGTACAGGACATCTACCCGCTCTCCCCGCTGCAGGAAGGCATCCTGTTCCACCACATGATCGCCGAACAGGGCGACCCCTATCTGGTCTGGGTCAACTACGCCTTTGACAGCGAGCACAGCGCGCGCGCCTATGTTGACGCCATGCAGACGGTCATCAACCGCCACGACATCCTGCGCACTGCCGTCATGTGGGAAGGTCTGCCGCAACCGGTGCAGATCGTCTGGCGTCAGGCACAGCTGCCGCTGGACGTGCTGCAGCTGTCCCCGGAAGACGGCGACATTGCCGGACAAATGCAACAGTGCTTCGAACAAGCCCGCATGCGCATCGACCTCGGGCAAGCGCCGCTGTTCCGCCTGTGGCTCAGCCCGGACCCGGTGCATCAACGCTGGCTGCTGATGGTGGTGTTCCACCACATCATCGACGACAACACCTCGATCAAGCAATTCCACGCCGAGATCGAAGCCTGCCTGCATGGGCACCAGGCCCAGCTGGAGCAACCGTTGCCGTACCGCAACTTCATTGCCCACATCCAGCACCACAGCGACCCGCAAGGTGACGAAGCCTGGTTCCGCCAGCAACTGGGGGACTTCAGTGAACCCACTGCCCCCTTCGGCGTCCTCGACATCCAGGGCGATGGCAGCACCTCACGCGAACACCAGCAACCCCTGCCGGACGGCTTGACCCAACGGCTACGCCAGGTTGCCCGTGAGCACGGCGTCAGCACCGCCAGCCTCTGTCATCTGGCCTATGGCATGCTGCTGGCCAAGACCACTGGCCAAAGCGACATCGTCTTCGGCACCGTCCTGTTTGGTCGCCTGCAAAACCTGGAAGGGGCGGACCGTATCCTTGGCCCCTTCATCAACACCCTGCCGATCCGGCTCAAGCTGGATGGGCTGGATGCGGTAGCCGGGGTACGCCACGCCCAAAGCCAGCTACTCGAACTGCTCCAGCACGAGCATGCCCCCCTCTCGCTGGCTCAGCGCAGCAGCGCACTGCCGCCGCGCGCACCGCTGTTCACCGCCTTGCTCAATTACCGAAACCGCACGGTACTCGCTGAAAACCTGGCCGCCCCCGACTGGGAACGGACACACCAGATCATCGCCAGCGGTGAAAGCGTCAACTACCCCTGCGTCATCGATATCGACGACCTGGGAGAGCAACTACACATCACCGCCCAAAGCAGCCAGGGACTCGACCCGGTCGAACTCACCAGCCTGATGCAGCAGGCCCTGCAACAACTGGTCGAACAGCTCGAACGACACAGCACCACCCCGTTACCCGCACTTGACCTGCTCAGTCCCGAGAGCCGAGAGCGTCAGCTCTACCACTGGAACCCGGCACAGATCAGCGAACCGCAAGGCCTGATCCAGCACCGCTTCGAAGCCCAGGCACAAGCCCAGCCCGACGCCATTGCCGTTGAATACCAGCACCAACACCTCAGCTACCGCGAGCTCAACCGCCGCGCCAACCGGCTGGCCCGCCAACTGCGCGCCCACGGCGTCGGGCCTGACCAACGCGTCGCCCTGTGTCTGGAACGCTCGCTGGACATGGTGGTCGCCGTACTGGCCACCCTCAAGGCGGGAGGCGCCTACGTCCCGCTCGACCCGGCGTACCCGGCAGAACGGCTCAGCCACATGCTGCAAGACAGCGAGCCGGTGGTGGTGGTCAGCCACGCGGCGGCGGCCGCCGCGCTGCAAGGTGCAGGGCAGGGTGGCAGCCCGGTGCTGTGGCTGGAGCAGTTGGGAGAAGAGGACGCCGGAGACGACCGTAATGAGGAGGTAGAAGGGCTGAGTGGGCGGAATCTGGCGTACATCATTTACACCTCGGGATCGACGGGCAAGCCGAAGGGGGTGATGATTGAGCACCGCAATGTGCGGTCGATTGTCGATGCCTGGGCGGGCTGCTATCCGCTGCGCCAAGGCTTGGGTGTCCTGCAGATGGCCAGCTTTGCATTCGATGTCTGCACGGCAGACATCTTGCGTGCCTTGTGTTTTGGTGGGCGACTGGTGATTTGTCCCAAGGCTGCCTTGCTCGAGCCTGCCGCGCTGTATCAATTGATGCAGACCCATCAGGTGGGTTTTGCTGACTTTGTACCTGCGGTGCTCTCATCGCTGGTTCAATATCTGTCCGGCAGGAAGCTGACACTGGCCCCGCTGGAAACCTTGATTTGCGGTTCAGATGCCTGGGATGGCCTGCTGGCGCGTGCGGTTTGCCAAGTCGCTCCTGTCGGGATGCAACTGGTCAACGCGTTCGGGGTTACCGAGGCAGCGATTGACAGCAGCCGACTGCTGATTCAGGACGCAACGGACTTGCCGGATGGAACGCTACCGGTGGGTAAGCCGTTCGACAATACCCGACTGTACGTGCTGGACGCCTACCGCCAACCGGTTCCGGTAGGGGTGGTGGGTGAGCTGTATATCGGTGGTGCCGGGGTTGCCCGAGGCTACCTCAACCGGCCTGAGCTCAATGCCGAGCGCTTCATCGACAGCCCGTTTGTCGCTGGAGACCGCCTGTACAAGAGTGGAGACCTGGCCAGCTACCAGACAGACGGCAGCCTGAACTACCTGGGCCGGAACGACTTCCAGGTCAAGATCCGGGGCTTCCGTATCGAGCTGGGCGAAATCGAAAGCCGCCTGCGGCAATACCCGGGGATTCAGGACGGGGTAGTGTGGGCGCGGGAAGACATCCCGGGCGACAAGCGCCTGGTGGCGTACTACACCGGCCCGGAGCAGGATGCCGCCGCCTTGCGACAGCACCTGCAAGCCGAGCTGCCGGACTATATGGTTCCGGCCGCCTATGTACACCTGGCCCAGCTGCCACTGACGAGTAACGGCAAGCTCGACCGCGCCGCATTGCCACAACCACAATGGGATGCGCCTGCTGCCCTCGAACTTGAGTTGCCCCGTGGTGACGATGAGCAGCGCATGGCTGCACTCTGGGCTGAAGTGCTGGGACGACCGCAGATTGGTCGGCACGACCACTTCTTTGCGCTGGGTGGGCACTCGCTATTGGCCATGCGCTTGCTGACCCGCATGCAGCAACAGTGGCAGCTGGAGGTCAAGCCTGCGCTACTGTTCAAGCATCCGGTACTGGCTGAGTTTACAGCGCAGGTGATGCAGGCTGGTCGCCAGTCTGTACCCGAGTTGTTGCCGGTAGAGCGTCAAGCCTTGATGCCGCCATCGTACGCGCAGCAACGCTTGTGGTTTCTGGCACAGATGGAGCAGGCCAGCCAGGCGTACCACATGCCCATGGCGCTGCAGCTGAATGGGAAACTGGATGCTGCCGCCTTGCAGAAGGCGTTGCAGACCATCGTTGCACGGCATGAAGCTCTGCGGACCACTTTCCAGTCTCGGGAGGGTGAGGTATTCCAGCAGGTTTCCGACGAGGTAGCGGGATTCACGCTGGAGATGCAGGATCTGCGCGGTGCTGCTGATGTACAGCAAGCCCTGCAACTCAGTATGGATGAGGTGTTTTCACGCAGCTTCGATTTGCAACAGGGCCCCTTGCTGCGGGTGACCTTGCTGCAGCTGGCGGGTGAGCGCCATGCCCTGCTGGTCAACATGCACCATATCGTCTCCGACGGCTGGTCGATGGGCGTGTTCAACCATGAACTCAGCACGCTGTACCGTGCCTGCATCGAGGGAGCGCCACATGGCCTGCCTCCGCTGGCGGTGCAGTATGTGGATTACGCCGGTTGGCAACGTCAGTGGATGTCACAGCATGGGCTGGAGCCACAATGGCAATACTGGCAGCAACAGTTGCAGGATGCTCCGGCGCTGTTGACCTTACCGACGGATTACAAGCGCCCGCTGGAACAGCAATATGCCGGTGCTGTCTTGCCCTATGACATTGACCCGACACTGACCCGCAGCATCAAGCTGCTGGCGCAGCGCCATGGCTGCACGGTGTATATGGTCCTGCTGGCAGCCTGGTCCTTGTTGCTGTCGCGTCATGCGGGGCAGCGTGATGTCGTGATCGGTTCGCCAGTGGCCAACCGCCGCCAGCAAGCGCTGGAAGCGCTGATAGGTTTCTTCGTCAATACCGTGGCCTTGCGTATCCGGTATGACGGCGAGACGACCGTGCAAGACCTGCTGGCCCATGTTCGTGAGGTGGCCGTTGGCGCGCAGGATCATCAGGATTTCCCGTTCGAGCAGCTGGTGGAGCGGCTGAACCCGACCCGAAGCCTGTCTTATAGCCCAGTCTTCCAGGTGCTGTTTGCCTGGCAGAATACCGATGATGGCGAGCTTGCTTTACCGGGGCTGGAGGTGAAGTCACTGGAGATGCCACACCACATTGCCAAGTTTGACCTCAATCTGGCACTGGGGGAGCAGGATGGGGTGATCCGCGGCGGGTTGGAATATGCGACCGCGTTGTTTGATGCCGAGACCGTGCAGCAATTGCTGGAGGGTTTGACGCAGGTGCTGGCTGAAATGGTGCGCGATGACCAGCAATCGGTCGAAACCTTGCCACTCATGCCCGCTGCGGTACAACAGGCGATACTGCAGCGCTGGAACCAGACTGAACGGCCTCGGCCTTTCGTGCCGGTGCACCGCCTGTTTGAGCGGCAGGCCATGGCGACGCCGGATGCGATTGCGCTGACCTGGCAAGATCAGCAGTTGAGCTACCGGGCGCTGGAGCAGCAGGCCAGCCTGCTGGCAAACCGTCTGCTGGCCGCCGGGGTGCGGGCGAATGTGCCGGTGGGGCTGTGCATGTATCGCTCGCCGGAGGTGATCGTGTCCATGCTGGCCATTCTGAAGGCCGGCGGCGCATGTTTGCCGCTGGACCCGGCCTACCCGCAGGAACGGCTCGCCTACATGCTGGCAGACAGCAAGCCCTGCCTGGTGTTGACTCAGCCGGAACTGCAATCGCGGTTTGCGGACGTGGGTGTGCCTGTACTGCTGCCTGCTGACGAGGTCCATCAGGATGCGTTGCCGCAAGGGGCGAGTGCCGAGGTCGCCGCCGAGCAACTGATCTACATTCTGTATACCTCCGGCTCTACCGGGCGGCCCAAAGGGGTGGGGCAGACTCAGCGCACCCTGAGCAATCTGCTGCAATGGCAACGTGAAGCCTTGCAGGGGCCTGCGGCTGTGCGCACCTTGCAGTTTGCTTCAATCAGCTTTGATGTGTCGTTCCAGGAAATCTGGAGCACGCTCACGACGGGTGGCACGCTGGTCATGCTGTCTGAAGAGCAACGCAAGGATTTGGGGCAGTTGCAAGCCTTCATTGCTGAGCAGCAGGTTCAGCGGGCCTACCTGCCTGCCGCCGTGCTGCAGCAAATGGCCAGTTTGCGCTCCGGGCCCTGCGCAAAGGGTTCAGGCTGCGACATCATTACGGCAGGCGAGGCCCTGCAGGTGACGGAAGATCTCAAGCTTCTGCTGCAGGAAATGGGCAGCCGCTGCTTGTACAACCAGTATGGTCCGACCGAAACGCATGTGGTGACCCAGTTCGCCCTTGATGTCACCTGCATGGCAAGCTGGCCTGCGTTCCCGCCGATTGGACGCCCCATCGACAACGTACGGACTTATGTTCTGGATGCACAGCTGCAACCCGTACCAGCAGGGGTCGTGGGCGAGCTGTATCTGGCAGGTGTGGCGGTAGCCAAAGGCTATCTCCATCAGGACGCCCTGACCGCGGAGCGTTTCCTGGCCGACCCATTCCAGCCCCAGGGCGAGCGCATGTATCGCAGCGGTGATCTGGCGCGCTGGAACCGCGATGGTCAGCTGGAATACATTGGCCGGGCCGACCAGCAGGTCAAGCTGCGCGGTTTCCGCATTGAGCTGGGGGAGATCGAGCAGCAACTGCTGGCTCAGCCTGGCGTGGGTGAAGCTGCCGCGGCAGTCAAGGTTGGGCAGGATGGCGAGCGTGTACTGGTTGCGTATGTCACGGGTGAGGTGGAGCTCGAGTCCTTGCAGGCAGCGCTGAAACGCGTATTGCCTGAGCACATGATCCCGAGTCGCTGGGTGAGGCTGCCGGCTTTGCCCTTGACCCAGAACGGCAAGCTGGATCGTGCCGCACTGCCCCTGCCAGACCAGCAGCGCACCCAACAGCAGTATGTAGCCCCACGCAATGGGGTGGAACGGCAATTGGCCTTGATCTGGGCCGAGATTTTGAACGTGCCGCAAGTGGGCGCACTGGATAATTTCTTTGCGTTAGGTGGTCATTCCTTGCTGGCCACCCGGCTGGTGCACCAGATCAATCAACGCATGCAGGCTGGCCTGCGTTTGCGTACGCTGTTCAAACATCCGGTACTGGCAGATTTGGCTCAGGCCATGGCGGAAGAGGCGGGAGAAGACCCTGCTGTGACCTATCCCGTCATCACGCATGATGCCCAAGCACGCTACGAGCCTTTCCCGATGACCGACATCCAGCAGGCTTACTGGGTCGGACGAGAGGAAAGCATGGGGCTGGGCGGTGTCGCCGCACACGGCTATGGTGAGATGCGGGTTCACGGGCTGGATGAAGCGCGCTTTGCCCTGGCGCTTAACCGCCTGATTGCCCGGCATGACATGCTGCGTACGGTCTTCCGGCCTGATGGCACCCAGTGTGCGCTGGCCTCTGTGCCGGTATATCAGCTGACCCGTCAGGACCTGCGCGGCCTGCCTCCGGAAGAGGTGGAACAGCGCTTGCAGCTGTTGCGCGAGCGGATGTCTCATCAAGTGATGGATGCCAGCCAGTGGCCCTTGTTTGAATACGGCATCAGCGTGCTGGATGATGGCGTGGCACATCTGCACAACAGCATGGATGCGCTGATTGTCGATGCGGCCAGCGGGCAAATTGTGGGCCGCGAACTGATGCAGCTATACGCTGATCCGGACGCCTCGCTGCCAGCTGTAGGCATTACGTTCCGGGATTATGTGGTGGCGGAGCATGCACTGCGTCAGGGGGCAGCATGGCAACGGGCACTGGCCTACTGGCATAAACGAATTGCGGAACTGGCTCCGGCGCCCGATCTGCCACTGGTGTGTCAACCAGAATCGATCGAGAAGCCGCAGTTTACCCGTCGTGATCGTATCCTGAGCCCGGCGCACTGGAGCGCGCTGCAAGCCCAGGCGCGTGCACACTCCGTCACCTCGTCCATCATGCTACTGGCCGCGTTTGCACGAGTGTTGGGTTTGTGGTGCCGCCAGCCCCGTTTCAGCCTGACCCTGCCCTTGTTCAACCGCTTGCCCTTGCATCCGGATATCAACGGTGTGATTGGTGACTTCACCTCGGTTGTGTTGCTGGAGGTCCGTCTGGAAGCCAACCAGACTTTTGCCGAGCTGGCGCGTCAGCTGCAGGAGCAGCTATGGCAGGACATGGATCATTCCGCCATCAGCGGTGTGCAGGTGCTGCGCGAGCGCGCACGTCAGCTGGGGGTGCAACAATCGGCCATGCCGATCGTGTTCAACAGTACCCTGACCGAGTTTGTGCCAACCGGTGAGGAAGACAGGGGCCTGTACGACCTGCTGGATGCCGAGCCCGTGTTCAGCATCACGCAGACGCCACAGGTGTGGCTGGACCATACGCTGGCCGAGTACGACGGACAGCTGCATTACAACTGGGACAGTATTGACGCCCTGTTCCCGCCGGACATGATGGCTGAGGTGTTCCAGTGCTATGGTGACTTGCTGGAGCGTTTGGTTCAGGCCGAAACCTGGACTTGCAGCAGTGAGCGCTTGCTGCCGCGTGCAGCTGTGCCTGCCGGTGAGCTGGTCCTGACGCCAGATCATGATTTGCTGATGCACCAGTTGTTTGACCGTCAGGCCAGCCTGACCCCCGACAACGTCGCCGTGCTGGCGCCAGAGCGACAGTTGCGCTATGGCGAACTGCAGGCCGCTGCGCGGCGCATGGGTGCCACCTTGCAAGCGCAAGGGATAGGCCCCAATCAGCTGGTTGCCGTGCTGATGGAGCGCGGCTGGGAGCAAGTGGTGGCCACGCTGGCCATCCAGTATGCGGGCGGCGCCTACCTGCCGTTGGACCCAGCGCTGCCGCAGGAGCGAATCGAGCATATCCTGCAGCAGGCGGAGGTGCGGATCGTACTCACCCAGAGCCGTGTGCAGACTGCATTGCCTGAGGGGCTGCAGCGCATGGTGGTGGATCAGGTGTACGACGCTCGTCCTGGCGCTGCGCTACCCGCGATCCAGACCCGGCAGACCGATCTGGCCTATGTCATCTACACCTCGGGCTCTACCGGTTTGCCGAAGGGTGTGATGATTGACCATCGGGGGGCAGTGAATACCCTGATCGACATCAATCAACGCTTCGCAGTCACGGCACAGGATCGTGTGCTTGCGATTTCCTCACTCAGCTTTGACCTGTCGGTGTACGACATCTTCGGTTCGCTGGCTGTGGGGGCGGCGGTGGTGATTCTGGAACACGAGCGTGCCCGTGATCCTGAACACTGGCAGGCGTTGTTACTGGCACATCAAGTCAGCATCTGGAACTCGGTGCCCGCCTTGCTGGGCATGATGGTGGAGTATGCCGAGAGCCAGCAGCAGCGGTTGCCTGCGTGCTTGCGGCTGGCCATGCTGTCTGGTGACTGGATTCCACTCAACCTGCCACCACGTTTCAAGGCATGTTGCCCTGAGGCCGTTTTGCATAGCCTGGGTGGTGCCACCGAGGCCTCGATCTGGTCCATCGGTTACCCGATTGAAGCGGTGCAGCCGGGCTGGCGCAGTGTGCCGTATGGCAAGGCGCTGGATAACCAGGCCTTCTATGTGCTCAATAGCCAGCTGGAGCATTGCCCCACCTGGGTTACCGGGCAGCTGTATATCGGCGGCATCGGCTTGGCACAGGGCTACTGGCGCGATAGCGAACGGACCAGCAAGAGCTTCTTCACCCATGAGCGCAGTGGCCTGCGGCTGTATCGTACCGGTGACCTGGGACGTTATTTGCCAGATGGCAATATCGAGTTTCTTGGCCGTGAAGATGGGCAGGTCAAGATTCAGGGCTATCGTGTCGAGCTGGGTGAGATTGAGACCGTGCTGGAGTCGCATACCTCGGTCTTCTCGGCGGCAGTCAAGGTGGTGACGACGGCGCGGGGCGAGAAGCGTCTGGCAGCTTATGTGGTGACGGCGGCGGCAGAGCAGAACGCTGCCGCACTGCGCAGTTTCCTGCAAGGCAAATTGCCTGCGTACATGGTTCCCACCAGCTTTACCTTCCTGGAGCGCATGCCGCTCTCCAGTAATGGCAAGGTGGATAAAGGCCAGCTGCCGGAGCCAGCAGAACAGCATGAAGAGGCGGTGGTGATCAGCCTGCCGGATGATCCCGCCTTGTTGCAGCTGATCCGCGTGGTGGGGAAAACCCTGCAACGGGACAACATCCCGCTGGAGGCCAACCTGCTCAATCTGGGTGCCAGTTCGATCGACATCGTGCGCATCAGCAATGCCCTGCATGCTGAGCTGGGCTTCCGGCCGAAGCTGGCACAGTTCATGGCCAGCCCGACCCTGAATGACCTGTTGGCCCTGTACCGTGAGCATCAGCCCCAGCCGGTGGTCTCCGCACCAATGGTTTCGAGCGAGCCATCGGCGACGCTCGAGACCATTGAGGACCCGGATGCCCGCCAGGCGTTCAAGGCGCGCGAACCGGGGCGCCGTCGCTTTGCCACTGGCGTGGCTGAAGTGCGGGGGGATCAGGCTGATGATGCCTGGTTTGAGCAGCAATTTGACCAACTCCGCTCGGTGCGACAGTTCAGCGAAGACGTGCTGCCAGTGGCCAAGCTGTTTGGCATGCTGCGCTGGCTGGCGCGGCGCGAGCGCAATGGTTACCCCAAATACCTCTACGCCTCGGCAGGTGGTTTGTACCCGGTGCAGACCTATTTGTTCATCAAGCCAGGGCGGGTTGACGGCGTCGAAGGGGGAGCTTATTGCTACGACCCGGTGCAGCATCGTCTGGTACGCACCAGCCCGGAGATCATCAATCTGGCGGATGCCTACGATTACTTCGTCAACCGGCCCATGTTTGAGTCCGCTGCATTCTCCTTGTTCCTGATCGCGGATCTGGCGGCGATTCAGCCCCTGTATGGCGAGATGAGCATGGACTTCTGCCGGATTGAAGCTGGGGCCATGTCGCAACTGCTGACCATGGCAGCGGCAGACTTGCAGCTGGGGCTGTGTGGTGTCGGCTCCATCGATGACGAGATGCTGGCGCGCCTGTTCCAGTTAAGCCCGCATCACCAGTTGGTGTACTCGATGGTGGGGGGCATCAAGCGCGTGCAAGAAACCACACAGGCAGTGCTGGAGCAGTTCGCACCTCCAGTGGTGCAGGATGACGACAGTGAAATGGAAGAGATTGAGCTGTGACGGCCAATCAGCACGTGGATCACGGTCAGGTGACCGGTAGTGGGAAGGAGAGGGCCATGACTGCCATCAATCAGCCGCAAAGCGTACGGCAAGGCTTGCTGTTGCCTGCCTGGCAGCAGCAGTTGGCACAGCACCTGCATTTACCCGCTGTCGAAGACGGCCAGGTCCGGCTGGACCGGCAACAGCTGGACACACTGAGCAGTCAGCTGGCAGCAGGGCTACAGCGGCGTGGCATCCAGCCAGGGCAGACCGTGGCGGTCTGCTTGCCGCGCAGCTGGAAGCTGGCCGTGGCCTTTCTCGGGCTGCTGAAAGCGGGAGCCGTAGTGTTGCCCCTCGATAGGCAGAGCCCCGCTGAGCGCATCGGCTACATGCTGGAGGATGCCTCATGTTCCTTTGTGGTGCTTGATGAATCGTGCCCTTCCGCCATCATGCCCGCGCAGGTACAGCAAGGATGGTTTGATGGACTGCTGGATACGCCCGCGTCGGCATGGACACCTTGTAACACTGCTGCAGATCACGCCTTCATCATCTATACCTCGGGTTCCACTGGCAAACCAAAGGGTGTGCGAATCCCTGAGGCGGGCATCATGCGTCTGGCTCAGCCAGGCTATATTCAACAGGACGCTGGGCAGCGCTATGGTTGTGCGTCCAATCCGGCGTTTGATGCCATCAACTTTGAAGTTTGGGTACCCCTGCTGACAGGGGGCTGCATGGTCATTCTGCAGGATGAGTGCTTGCAAAAGCCGGAGCAGTTGACGGCGGTGTTGTCGCAGCTTGGCATTCATACCCTGTTCCTGACCGTGTCGCTGTTCAATGCCATTGCCGACCAGCAGATGACGTGCTTCTCCAGTCTGACTCAGCTCCTGGTTGGCGGGGAGGCACTGAATGCAGACCTGATTCGACGCTGGTATCAGCATAACCCGGCGAGCCCGACCCGGATATTCAATGTCTATGGCCCGACAGAGTGTTCAACATTTGCACTCTGCTGGCCCATCCCGCGGGATTTGTCTGCTTCTCAGGTTCCCATTGGCTGGCCGATCGCCGAGACCGGCGTTGCGGTGCTGAATGCGGCGGGCGAGCCAGTGGCTGCAGGTGAAACCGGCGAGCTTTGCCTTTCCGGAGCGGGGCTGACGCCGGGCTACCTGCATCTGGAAGAGGCCAACCGGACCGCGTTTATCCTGCTGCCGGAAGGCGATGGGCAGCAGATTCGCTTCTATCGCACGGGGGATCTGGTGCGGGTGGGCCCTGACGGCGCGATTGACTATATCGGCCGCAAGGACCGGCAGGTCAAGGTGCGAGGGTTCCGCATCGAGCCCGGCGAGGTCGAGCAGCAGATCGCACGGCATCCGCAAGTTCGTCAGGTCTATGTCTGCACCCGTCAACCTGTTGCGCACGGCCCGCATGAATTGCTGGCGTATATCCAGCCGGATGACGAACTGGAGCTGCCGGGGCTGCTGCAACACATGGCGGAGCATCTGCCGCCCTATATGCAGCCGCACTGGCTGTTCAAGGTCAGCCACTTTCCGCTGAATGCAAACGGCAAGGTGGATCGCCAGCGCTTGCTGGCCGAGCATGACACCCCCTGGCGTATGCAGCGGGATACGGTGGCGTTGTCTGCCCACGAGACCGCTTTTCTGGTTTTGGCGCAGACGGTGCTGGATTGTGGTCCGCTGGGACGGGAGGACTATTGGCTGGCCAACGGTGGGGATTCGCTCAAGGCTTTGCGGTTACGTTTTGAGTGTCGTCGACGCTGGCACAAGGACCTCGCACCGGAAGCCCTCTTCAAGCAACCCTTGGGTGAGCTGGCGGCCTTGCTGTTGCAAGCGGCCGATACCGACTACCCACCGTTACCGGCTGTCTCTGAATCCGATGCGGTTGCGGCCAGTGCCGAGCAGCAGCGCCTGTGGTGGGTGCAGCAGCATGGCAGGCAGCAAAGTGCTTACGGCGTGCTGTTTGCCTGGCAATTGAGTACCGCGCCCGACTGGGCCGTACTGGCCGCTGCCTTGCGGCAGCTGGTGGTGGATTATCCGGCACTGCGTACCGCCTTGGTCAGCCAAGGCGCCAGCTTGCTGCAACAGCCAGGCCCGGTCTACGACCCCTGCCACTTTGGCGCTGAGGGGCCTGCTACCCGCAGCAAAAACTGGCAGACCCTGGCCGCACATCTGCTGCGGCAACCTTTCGATCTCAGCCAGCCAGGCCTTTTCCACGCCTATGTTTGCCCCGATGCCAATCCTGGGCAGTTTGTCCTGCTGCTGCACATGCACCATGTTGCCGTGGATGGCTGGTCGATGAACCTGCTGTTTGCCGCGCTGAGTGAACGCTATCAAGTCTTGCTGAGCGGACAAGCCCCCGTGGTCACTGCGGCACCGGATACGCGGCAATGGGCGCAATGGCAGGCACAATGGCGCCAGCACCCCCGCTACCAGCAGCAGTTGCACACCTTGCTGTCCTGTTATCAGCGGGCGGAGGACATCGAACGGCTTGTGCTGCCGGAATCAACCCAAGCCGAGAATGGCGCGATGCTGGTACAGCATTGGGGGCTGGACAAGCGTAACCAGCTGGATCATTACGCCAGCCGCCAGCAGTTGACCCGGTTTCAGGTCCTGCTGCCACTGTTTGCGGTGACGGTTTATGCCGTCACCGGCCTGCAGCGGCTGCGCATTGCCACACCCGTGGCCAATCGGGTGATCCCGGAGTTTGAGCATAGTGTTGGCATGCTGGCCAATACCCTGCTGTTGCCGCTGCAACTGGATGCCGTAACCGGGCTGTCGTCCCAGCTGCCACAACTGGCAGCGGAAGTAGGGCGCCTGCTGGGGTGCCAGGAAGTCCTGCTGGACGATGTGCTGACCGCAGCCCCCGCCCTGTTTCCCGCAGGGCAAAGCCTGTTTGACTTCATGTTTGTGCTGGAAAACACACGCTACGATCAGTTTCAGCTGGCAGACATCCGTGCCCGCCTGCAGTGGGTGAAACCCGCGCAGGCCAAGTGCCCGTTGCTGTTGAGTGTGGTTGAACAGGAAAACGGTTTTGACTGTGTGTGGGAATATGCGGCGGATGTGTTTGCTCCCGAACACATCCAGCAGTTTGCCCACGTTTTCTCTCAGTTGCTCGACCGCCTGCCGCTGCTGGAGCAGGAGGATCCGCCCCTGCATGCACTGGCACAACAGAATCGGGCTTTGCCAGCGATGATGGGGCAAGGCGTGACCGTGCCTTTGCTGTATGACCGCGTTTGTGATGCCTTTCATGACCAGGTGCTGCGGACACCCCAGGCGGTGGCGCTGCAATCGGCGGGTCGGCAATGGACGTATCAGCAGCTGGATCAGCTGGCGGATGCGCTGGCGGTGCTGATTCAGGCGCAAGGTACATTGCCGCAGGATGAAACGGCAGAGGCTCATGTGGCCCTGTACCTGGATGCATCGCCTGAGCACATTGTCAGCATTCTGGCGCTGGCCCGGCTGAACCTCACCATTGTGCCGCTGGACCCTTCTTATCCGCCTGCACTGCTGCAGCATGTGCTGCAGCAAGTGTCACCTCTTATGGTGTTGACCCAGGCGCAACAACGGGATGCGGTCAGTCGTTTGCTGGCCGGTCGGCAGGTCCCGGTGCTGGATGTCACGCTGCATGCCTCATCGGCATCGCCACAGCGGCGTGCGGGACAACGTCCCTTGTATACCCTGTTTACCTCGGGTTCGACGGGCACACCCAAAGGGGTACAGGTCAGCGACCGCATCCTGTGCAACCTGATGCAATGGCAGTCTGCGGCGGGGGGCTTGAAACCGGCTGCGCGCACCTTGCAGTACGCCATGTTGTCCTTCGATGTGTCGTTCCAGGAGATTCTCTCCACCCTGTGCAGTGGGGGTTGCCTGCACCTGATGTGGGCGGGCGGGCGGCAGGATGCACCTGCCATACTGGACTACATGCAGCAACACGCGATTGAACGGTTGTTTCTGCCGTATGTTGCCTTGCAGATGCTGGCAGAGCATGGTGTTCGCTTGCAGCAGTTTCCGTCTGCCCTCAAGGAGGTGGTCACCGCGGGTGAGCAGCTGCTGTCCACGGAAGCAATTCGGGCCTGGTTTGCCGGCATGGTGGGCAGCCGCCTGTTCAACCACTATGGGCCGACTGAAACCCATGTGATCAGTAGCCTGTGCCTGCAAGGCGACCCTGTAAGCTGGCCGGAGCAGCCGGCCATCGGCTTTGCCGTGGACAACATGTGCTTGCGGGTGGTCGATGATCAGGATATTCCGGTCATGCCCGGGGTGGTGGGGCATTTGCAGCTGGGTGGGGCATTCATTGCACCATGCTATCTGGCCGATGCCACGCGCAATGCGACGCGTTTCCTGCAGGAAGCCTCCGGCCACTACTGGTATCGCAGCGGGGATCTGGCCTGCTTTGATCGGGATGGCCGCTTGCACTACCTGGGGCGGGATGACCAGCAGGTCAAGCTGAGCGGGCAGCGCCTTGAACTTGGGCAGGTTGAGGTGGCCCTGATGCAATGTGCGGAGGTTCAGCAAGCTCTGGTGGTGATGGACCCGCAACAGAAGAGGCTGGTGGCTTGCCTGTGTTGCCATGGCAGCATGCCCGACCGCGAGCAGCTGGAACAGCATCTGGCCAATAGCCTGCCTGCTCATGTACGTGTGGCGGAATATCGCGTGCTGGCATCCCTGCCGCGCACGGCCAGTGGCAAGCTGGACCGCCGCCAGGCGCTGGCGGTGCCATATACCGCCTTACCGGGTGCGACACCGGCCACCGTGGCGATGCCATCAGAACCGATGTCCTCTCTGGAACAGCAACTGGCCGGCTGGTTTGAAGCCGCTGTGGGGCAGCCGATTGCAGTCGAGCAGCGTTTCTTCGACGCGGGGGCCAACAGTCTGGGTCTGATGCGCTTTCATTTGCGCTGTTGTGATGGCCTTGGGCGTGATTTTCCTGTTTCCACCCTGTTTGAGCATGTGACCATACGCAGTCTGGCGCGCTTCCTGCAGCCAGCGGCAGCGCACAGCCAGGTCGCTGGAGCACCTGAGGCGGGGGCAACAGCGGTTACATCCGCCCCTGAAGGGAGTGAGGACCGTATTGCCATCATCGGTATGGCAGTTCGCATGCCCGGTGCCAATGATCTGGCCTCGTTCTGGAACATGATGGTTGAGGGGCGTAGTGGCATCAGCTACTTTCCGGTTGAGGAAGGGCGGGTCGGTGCGCGAAGCCAGATGCAGGGTATTCTGGATTTTGACCCCGGCTGGTTTGGCATCAGCCGGCAGGAAGCCAGCCAGATGGACCCGCAGCAAAGGCATTTGCTGATGTGCTGCGTGCAGGCACTCAGTCACGCTGGTATTCGTGATCCACAGGCGATGCGCATCGGGCTGGTAGCCAGTTGCGGGGAAAATACCTACTACCAGTCGCAGTTGCTGGAGGGGGATCCCGCCAGTCGCCCGGACAGTTTCCAGATGGCGCTGCACCATGACAAGGATTTTCTGGCGACCAAAGTGGCCTACCATCTGGGCCTGACCGGGCCGGTATTCACGGTGCAGTCCGCCTGCTCCAGCTCTCTGGTGGGCACCCATGTGGCCAGTGCTTTCCTGCGGCAAGGGGAAAGCGAAGTCATGCTGGTCGGTGGTTCATTGGTCGATACCCTGCTGACCGAGGGCTATACCTATCGACCGCAGCATATTTTCTCCAAGGATGGCCATTGCCGCCCGTTCAGCGATGATGCCACCGGCACGATTGCGGGCAGTGGTGTCGCGGTCGTGGTATTGAAGCCGTTGCGTTTTGCCATCGAAGACGGTGATACGGTCTACGGGGTGCTGGCAGGCAGTGCCATCAACAATGACGGGCGTGACAAGCTGGGCTATGCGGCGCCGTCGGTCAATGGCCAGCGGGATGTGATACGGGAATCCTTGTGGCGCAGTGGGCTGGCACCGGAGCAGGTGTCCTATGTCGAGGCTCATGGCACCGGTACTCAGCTAGGCGACCCGGTTGAAGTTGCTGCGTTGCGCCAGGCATATGATGTTGCGCCAGGTCACCATTGCGCCCTCAGCGCCGTCAAGAGCCAGATCGGGCACCTGGGTGCTGCAGCAGGGGTAGCAGGGCTGATCCGTGTCACGTTGTCGGTCTATCACGGCTTGATTCCGCCGACCATTGATTTTCACCAGTTGAACCCCAAGCTGGCGGGACAGCTTGAGCCATTCCATATTCCACGCGTCGCTGAACGCTGGCCCGAGGGCAAGCCGCGCATCGCGGGCATCAGCAGCTTTGGCATTGGTGGCAGCAATGCCCATGCGCTGGTGATGCAGGGACCGGAGGTGACGCTGCAGGGCAGTGCGATTCACTGCCTCATGTTGTCCTCTCGCAGCGAGGCGGCATTACGGCAGGATGCGACTGCACTGGCAGACTATCTGACCGCGAATCCGCATCAGTATAGCGTGGTGCTGCGTCACCTGCAGGCAGGCCGCCCGACGCACGCCTGGCGGGTAGCCGCTCAATGTGCGGATGCGGCGTCGGCCGTGGCCTGGCTGCGGCAGGTTTCACCGCAGCAGGTCCAGGCAAGCGGCGGAGTACGTTACTCGGCAGGACAGTCGGCCAGCGAACTAGCCGCGTTCTGGCTGTCCGGCGGTGAGATCAAGTGGCCAGATGGGCCAGCTGCTCCCCCGTGGGACATGCCGGTTCCCTCCTTCCAGCTGGAGCGCTTCAGTTTTGAACGCAAGCCGGCCAGCGTCGAGGGCCCGGTGGAAGCTGCAGGCAAATTGCCCCCATCAGAGTGGCTGCACCAAATGCAGTGGGTACGGCGGCAGCCACTCTCTGCATGCGTGGCTCGCCCATCCAGTCACACGCTGCTCTGGATGTGCGCCGAGCCCTTGTCTGAGGCAGAGTATCAGCACCTCTCCCGCTTGTATGCCAGGGTGGTGGTGGCTGTGGCTCATGCTCCACAGCCCCTGCAGGGTGGTGTGATCGGCTACGATCCCGCCGACCCCGCCAGTGTGGACCGATTGTTGCAGCACGTCGCACAAGGTGGCACCGCAGTTGAAGCGGTCTATGCCTTGCCACTGGCGCTGCGTGATGCCATGGACGTGCAGCAGGCCGAACCATGCTGCCTGGATTGGCCCGCCTTGTTCCTGCAGCGCTGGTTCAGCAGGGCTGAACCACCCGCCCTGTCGGTGTATTGGCTATCGGTCGAAGCGCAAGCCGTCATGTTGCCGACGCAGCACCCTGCACAGGCTTTGCTGGCCGGGATACATGAGGTCGGGCCGCAGGAGCTGCCTCTGCGTAGCTGCTGGATTGATCTGGACCGCCATGATGTGGCACGAGCCAGCACCATTGTGCCCGCCATGATGCCGGAGGCAGAGGGGCGGCTGGCGGTGCGTCATGGCTATCTGTGGCAGCCGGTACTTCAACCGGTGCCGACGCCGGCGGCACCTGTACCAGCATTCGACTTGCCGTCAGGTGGTTGTCACGTCATCCTGGGGGGGAGCGGGGGCATCGGCAGTACACTGGCCGCCACCTTGCTGCAGGATGAACAGGCTCAGTTGATCCTGTTGTCCCGATCCGGCGAGCTACCGCAACGTTTGCAGCCCTGGCGGACACGTTGCCACGTGATTCAGGCAGACTTGTCCTCCGTCATGTTCAGTGCTGACCAGGTCTTGCAGGCGATTGCGAAGCAGACCGGTCAGGTGAGTAGCGTCATTCACGCCGTGGGGGCCGCTGCGGGAGGGCTGATCATGCAGCGTGACGCACGCTCCATGCGGGAGGGACGTGCAGCCAAACTCAACGGTGCATTGCTGGCTGAACGTTTGGTTCAGCACTATCAACCGCGGTTGGCGCTGTACTGTTCATCCATGTCGGCCTGGTTTGGTGGCGTGGGGCAAATGGACTATGCGGCAACCAATAGCGTACTGGATGCGTTGGCCAACCAGAGTGATCCGCTGAATCCGGTAACCCGGCGCATCAGCATCAACTGGGACATCTGGAAGGATGTCGGCATGGCCAGTACGGCGCTGAGCCAGGACCGGGTGCATCAGGCACATCTGGCCATGGGCCTGACAGCCACAGAGGGCGAGCAGGTGTTTCGTGCCGCGCTGGCAGCCCGGCAACCCCAGATTCTGGTGTCGACTACTCCGTTGCATCAGGCCGCTCAGTTTTATCGTGCGCCGGTTACTCCGGCACAGCAAAGTGGTGCTGCTGATCTGGCGCAAATCAAGGCGCATTTGCAGGATTGCCTGTGCCGCTGGCTTGGGCTGTCTGAGATTGCGGATGACGCAAACTGGTACGATTCAGGTGCCGACTCACTCACCTTGCTGGATGTGCTAGCCGAGCTTGAGCAGCAGTACGGCATTGTTCTTTCCTTGTCCCAGCTCAGCCACAAGGTCAGCCTGCAGGAGTGCCTGACAAAAGTGGCAGCGCTCATGCAGGATGGAAATCCCGCATCGTCTGTCAGCATTGATGTCTGGCAGCGCGGTAGCGGTCACAACCTGTTGTGTCTGGTGCACCCGGTGGGGGGGGATATTCAAGCGTACCGTCCCCTGGTCAGCCGCTTGGGCGCGGATCAGACGATTTGCCTGATTGCCGATCCTGCCTTGTCGCAGAATGTGGCTCAGACCTGCTCCATTGCTGAGCGGGCTCATGACTATCTGGCCGCGCTGGAGCAGCACTTTCCGCCGTCGCAATGGCAATGGCAGCTGGCGGGGTGGTCCTTCGGCGCCTGGGTGGTGAGCGAGATGGCATCACAACTGGAACAGCGGCACGCGCCAGCGTCTCACGTCTTGCTGCTGGACCCGCCTGCACCGGGCAGTGGCCGCCTGTTTGCTAACTACAGCCAAGCAGAGATTGAAGCCGTATTTCGGCAGGAGCTGGCGGGAGCCCAGCCGCGTGAGGCGGGGGAGCATGCACACTATGTTTCCCGCCTGACGGCAACCTGCCAGCGTAATCTGGCCAGCATGGTGGATTACGCGTTCCCGACGCTGTCACGCACACCGGTCAGCCTGATGGTCGCCAGTCAGGCCGAGGAGGGCTTGGGCGGCTTGTCCGCACCGACAGCACAAGACCGGCAGGCCTGGATGCAGCACCTGCCCCGGCTGGTGCACTGGCAGGTGCTGGCAACCACCCACTATGGTCTGATGCGTCAACCGATGGTGGAGCAGGTGGCGCATCACCTGCTGTCCTTGCATGAGCATGGGGTGCACGCATGCTGATCGGGGAGGCAAGCCATGATTGAGCTGACCAACATTGCCGCGCCGGAGGCCTTGCTGCACCCGTTGGTGCAGGTGCGGGCATGCCGGTTTCATTACGACGGGAATGGCGTGACAGATGGGGTGAGTGCGCCAGCCGGTACGGATGTGCCGATCTTGCCGGAGAGCATGACGCGTGCAGTCGCCAAGCGGCAGGCCGAGTTCCTGGCAGGGCGACTGGCGGCGAGTGCTGCGTTGCGCAGTCTGGGTGCCTCGGGGCATGTCCCGGTTGGCGAGGACCGTAGCCCGCAATGGCCTGCGGGCATCGTAGGCAGCATCAGCCATACGGATCGCCTGGCCATCGCGGTGGTGGCGCGGGCAACTCAGTGCGCTGGCTTGGGTATAGATATCGAACCGGTGATGGATAGCGACACGGTCCGCAATCTGCAACACATGATTGCCCGGCCCGAAGAGCTGGCCTTGCAGCCGAAAAGCCTGTCACTACCGCAGTTCCTGACCTTGCTGTTTTCGGCCAAGGAAGCCTTGTACAAGGCCGTGTTTCCCCGCTTGCAGCAGGTGCTGGAGTTTCACGATGCCCGTTTGTTGGGTGTTCGCGATAACACCCTGCAGCTGGCGTTGTGCTCAAACGATTTGCCGGGCTGGGCCCGCCAACCTTTCAACGTGTCCAGCTGCCTGACGGATGGACTCGGCTTTAGCTGGTGTTATCAGCTTACTCCTTCCATGGACCATGAGGTGAACACATGCCTTATCTGATGTATCTGTACCGGCAGTCACGCATGCTGCTGCTGGTCGCCACCCTGGCCGGGCTGGTGTGCGGCATTGCCGGTGCCTTGCTGGCTGTACTGATCAGTAACGGCCTGCAAGGGCGCGCTATTGGCACCATGGCGGCGGTGGCCTTCTTTGGCTTGTGCGCACTGATCCTGATCAGCAAAACCGCTTCGGAAATGGCACTGATCCGCCTCACGCAGCGTGCCATTTACCGCATGCGCATTCGTTTGAGCCATCAGCTGCTGGCAACGCCGCAGCGCAAATTGCAAGAGCTGGGGCGCCATGGCCTGACCACCATTCTGACGCGCGATGTTGAAGTGTTCACCATGGCCTTTGAGTATCTGCCGGTGGCCTTCAACAATGGCGTGGTGATTTTGGGATGCATGGCCTATCTGGCATGGGTGTCCTGGCCCGTTTTTCTGATGATCACGCTGCTGATTGTTGTAGGCATTTATGGCTTTCACATGGCTGAGCGCGAGCCGATACGCCAGCTGGCTGCCGCGCGTGATCAGGTGGATTTGCTCTATCAGCATTTTTATCACTTGATTGATGGCAGTCGTGAATTGCAACTGAATGCGCAGCGGGGCAAGCACTTTGTGGAGAAAGTGCTGGAGCCGGATGCTGCAGCGTTTTGTGCGCTGAGTACATCCAGTCTGAACCGGTATATGTGGGTCACCAACCTTGGCGGCATGACGTTTTATGTGGTCATGGGGCTGATGTTGTTTGTGGTTCCGATGGTGTGGCCACAGACCAGCGGTGTGCTGATCTCTGTCACGCTGGTCTTGTTATACCTGATTAAACCCATTTTTGAGCTGTTGATTGCCTTGCCCCGCATTCGTAATGCCGTGATTTCCTTGGGGCGTATTCAATACATTGCCAGTGAGCTGGAGTCGGGGGAGGGTACTGAGGATCAGCCAGCTTCTCCCTTTGCTGCAGAACGCGCCCTGGCGCTGGAATTAAAAGAAGTTGTACACCGCTATCCGGGTGATCTGGAGGATGAGACCTTCCGTCTGGGGCCGGTCAATTTCCGGGTCAAGCAGGGGGAAACCGTCTTTGTAATTGGCGGCAATGGGGGAGGGAAAACCACTCTGGCGATGTTGCTGCTCGGCCTATACCCACCCGATAGTGGAAAAATCCTGCTCAATGGACAAGCGGTTACGCCGGACAACGCCCAAGCCTACCGGCAGCATTTTTCGGCCATTTTTTCAGACTTCCATCTGTTTGAGCAGCTATTGCTGGCAGATGATGGTCAACTGGGCCAACGTGCCCAGCACTACCTGCAACGACTGGGCATCAGTCACAAAGTGGCTTTGAAGGAAGGCGGGCAGTTTTCCACCATCAAGCTTTCCCAGGGGCAACGCAAGCGATTGGCTTTGGTTGCTGCGTATCTCGAGGACCGTCCAATCTACCTGTTTGATGAATGGGCTGCAGACCAGGATCCACGCTCCAAGCATGTGTTCTATACCGAGCTGTTACCTGAGCTGAAGGCTCGAGGGAAGGCTGTCATTGTCATCACCCATGATGATGCTTACTTCTCATGTGCGGATCGTATCGTCAAGCTCAATGATGGTGAGCTGCATCCTGTGACGTCGCATGAACTACCCACTGCAATGGCCTGAAATACCTGGACATGGAATTGCTCATGAATCAAACCGAAGCATTGTTGGCCACCTTGCAAGCCAAAGGCATTGTCTTGTCGGCGGAAAATGGCAAGTTGAAATGCAAGGCGCCTAAAGGCGTGTTGACGGAAGACCTCCAGCAGACTCTGAGTATCCATAAACAGGCATTGTTGGCACTGCTGTCCGCCCCGTCACCATCCGACCAGCCTGCAGGTAAAGCCCCCCTCTCTTGTGCGCAGCAGCAGCTGTGGTTCTTGTATCAATTGAGTCCGGAGCAAGGGTTTTATAACAATCCGCTGGCTTTCAGAATTACGGGTCGGTTCAATATGGCGGCGTTGCGAGACGGCTTCGCCCATGTGATCGAACGACACGGCAGTCTGCGCACCCGTTTTGACCAGCAGGACGGGCAGGCTTTTCAGGAGGTACTGACAGAGTATCTGCTGCCTTGGCAGACGCTGGACTGGCAGGCATTGCCCCCCCACCAGCGAGAACAACAGATTGCAGCGGCCATTGCGGAAGATGCCTCGCGACCTTTCAAGCTGGAAGTATCACTGCCAATCCGGGCTACCTTGATCCAGACGGCAGCGCAGGAATGGGTGTGGCTGGTGTGCGTGCATCATATTGTGGCGGATGGCTGGTCGATTGGTTTGCTGTTGGGTGAGTTGATGGCGGCCTATCAGGCTTTCAGCCAGCATCAGCCGCCTCAGCTGGATGTGCTGCCGATGCAGTACATTGACTATGCGCGCCAGCAGCAACAGCTGCTCACGCCAGAGATTCGAGCAGCGCAGCTGGCTTACTGGAAGCGGCAGTTGGGGGATGCTCCAGCATTGCTGCCCCTGCCGACTGATCGGCCCCGTCCGCTGATCCAGCGGCATCATGGTCAACGTCATTTCTGTCAGGTCAGCCGCGATGTGCTGGCCCGGTTGCAGCAGTTGGGCCGGGAGCAGCAGTGCACACTGTTCATGTTGCTGCAAGCCGGGTTCTCCCTCATTCTGGCCAAGCATGCCAATACCCGGGATGTGTCGATGGGCACGCCGTTTGCCAACCGGAACCGCAGCGAGCTGGAACCACTGATCGGGCATTTCATCAACACTGTGGTACTGCGCAACCAGCCACAGCCCACGCAAAGTCTGCAGGATTATCTGAGGGCGGTACGCCAGATGGTGCTGGAGGCTTACGAAAATCAGGATGTCCCGTTTGAGCAGGTGGTTGAAGCCATCAATCCGGAGCGTAGCACCAGCTATACGCCTTTGTTCCAGGTGTTGCTGGTCCTGCGCAACCTGCCCAAGGCGGCCTCGCATGAGTTGCAGGATATTCAGCTGACCGCACTGGATGCACAGAATCACACCGCTAAGTTTGACCTTGGCTTGTCAATGACGGAAACCGAGGCCGGGCTCGATCTGGAATTTGAGTTCAATACGGATCTGTTTGACCCGGATACCATCGCACGGCTGGCCGGGCATTACACCTACCTGCTGTCCCGGATGCCCTCTGAGCTCATGTTGCCCTTGCAGCAGCTATCCTGGGTGCCGCCAGATGAGCAGCAATCCATCCTGCAGCAGTTCAGTCGTGGTCCTGCGGCTCCGGCATGGTCTGATGAGGATGTGATCCACTGCCGTTTTGAGCGGCAAGCACGCCGTACACCCGATGCGGTTGCCGTGGTGTATCAAGGCCAGCAGTACCGCTATGCCGAGCTCGACAGACGAGCTTCGGTACTTGCCGCCAGGCTGCTCCAGTCCGGGGTCGCTCCCGAGGATCGTGTTGCCCTCTGCCTGAACCGGGGCTTGCACATGCCGGTTGCCATTCTGGGTGTGTTGAAGGCGGGTGCGGCGTATGTTCCGATGGACCCGGATTATCCGCATGAACGCCTCCAGCACATGCTGCAAGATAGTGGTGCGACCATGGTGGTGGTGGATGATGCCGGTGCCCGAGCGCTAGAGGGATGTACGGTAAACGGCCTGATTAACCTGTCCCAAACCGATATCGGGACGCAGCGTGAACCAGAGATGGTCCTCCCGAAGGTCAGTCGCCATCAGCTGGCTTATGTCATTTACACCTCAGGGTCTACCGGCAAGCCCAAGGGCGTCATGGTTGAGCATGGTTCTGCCGTCAACTTCTGGCGTGTGATGCAAGGCTCTACGCATGAAGGTTTGCCGGTGCCCTCAGTCGTTGCACTCAATTCTGCCTATACCTTTGACATGTCACTCAAAGGCTGGCTGCAGCTGCTGAGTGGGCATAGCCTGCATATCCTGCCGCAAGAGATCCGGGCAGATGGCGCGGCACTGCTGACGTACTTCCGCCAGACCGGCATTGCCGCTTTTGAATGCACACCGACCCAACTCGACATGCTGCTGGCTGAGGGTTTGCTGACCGCCACCGATCTGCCACTGCAGCGTGTGCTGATTGGTGGTGAGCCGGTGAGCCCGCCCATGTGGTCACAACTGCGTCAAGCCGAAGCGATCCGCTTCTACAATATGTATGGCCCGACGGAATGCACGGTGGATGTCACCATCGGCTTGATCAATGGTGCCGGTGAGCAGCCCGATATTGGCTCAGTCATCACTGGAGACCGGGTGTACATTCTGGATGAGGCCTTGCGTCCCGTTCCCGTTGGGGTGCAGGGTGAGCTGTATCTGGCGGGGGCAGGGCTGGCTCGCGGTTATCTGAATCAGCCTGAGCTGACCCAGACCCGTTTTGTGCCAGACCCATTTTCCCCAGAGACGGGGGCCAGGATGTATCGCTCCGGTGATCTGGGTCGTTGGCGGCAGGATGGACGGATCGAATACATCGGGCGTAACGATTTTCAGGTCAAGCTGCGCGGTTTCCGCATCGAGCTCGGAGAAATCGAAAAAGCCTTGATGCTGCTGGACGATGTTCGGGAGGCCGTGGTTTTGCTGGATCAGACGGGGGAAGAGGGCCGGCTGGTTGCAGCAGTAGCCCGGCCCGGCGATCCAGCCAGCCGCAGCCTGCCAGAATGGCGGGCCTTGTTGCTGACCGCCTTGCCGGCGCACATGATTCCCAGCGTTTTTGTCGAATTTCCGAAGTTGCCCCAAACCCGAAACGGCAAGCTGGATCGTGAGCAGGTACTGGAAGCGGCCCGGCATGCACAAGGCAGCTATCAGGTCAATCTGGCCAGCCCGCGTGATCATATCGAACTGAGGCTATACCAGATCTGGAAAAGCCTGTTGCTACAGCCGGCCATCAGTATCCGGGATAACTTCTTTGATATCGGCGGGACCTCCATATCGGCCATCAAGCTGGCGCACCGGATCAAGGCTGAGTTCAATATGGATTTGCCACTGCATGACATCCTGCGCTATAGCTCGATTGAAGCGATGGCAGGGCGGTTGCGGCAGGCCGAGGATGCCTCCAGCAATGGCCAGTTGGTCACCCTGCGGGCTGGCGAGGGCAAACACAATGTAGTGTGCATCCACCCGGCGGGGGGGACGGCGTTCTGCTACTTGTCCCTTGCCAAAGTGTTGCCGGAGTCATGCGGAGTGTATGGCATTCAGTCCCCTGGCATACAGCCCGGTGAAGCCCGCTTGCCCTCCATTGAGGCAATGGCGGAATACTATCTGCAGTGCATTACCCACCTGAGTGCGGGTCCGCTGGTGCTGACCGGGCTGTCTTTTGGTGGTCTGGTGGCCTATGAGATGGCGGCCCGTCTGGTTGCAGAAGGGCATACACAGGTGTCTGTGGTGATGCTGGATACACAAGGGGTGGACGACGAGACCGAGCGCGCGGATATCGCTCAGGTCAGCATGCAGGAGTTCCGGCAGAAGCTGATCAAATTCAATGGCATGTATCCAGGCATCGAAGATGAGCAGATTGAGCGTTACTTCACGGTTTATAACCACAACCGTCTGACTCGAAAAGCCTATTTCCCCGGCGAGTGCGGTGCACGGGTCGTACTGATTCAAGCCATGGGGGGGCGGGAACGCGGCTTGCTCCGCGAGGGGCGCATCTTCTGGCGGCAACGGGCCTCCCGCTATTACCGGGTGCATCTGGTGCATGGCGACCATTGGGAGATGCTGGAAACGGCAGAAATCCTGCGGGTGGGCAAAGTGTTGAAGCGCGAGCTGGGGCTGTTGTCCAGTCAGGTTGTACACAAGGCCGGGCGTGAGCAGGGTGAGGCATTGCCAGCATGACCCACCTTGAAGGATTGCAACATTTTCGCCGTGCCAGGGCTTCAGGGGCATTGCACCAGGGCGTGTGGCATCACCCGGATGGCGGCGGTTGCCTGCTGGCGGTGCTGTCACCCATGGCCAGCCACAGTGGGGAGGTGCCTGCCACACTGATGCCGGACTGGCTGGCGCAGATTATCCCCCCGCTGTTTGATGGTCTGCCTGCTGCCACCTGCCTGGATTGGGGCGAGGCCCTGATCACGGCACTTTCAGCCTTTGAGGGCAGAACCATCCCGCGGCGCATTCTGCATCACTGGATGCTGCATGGCTTGTTGCCGGTTCTGAAGCTGAGCTGTGAGCTTAGGCATGGTTACCCGGAGCAGGTACAGCGGCTGATGGATCTCCATCGCGATGCACTGGCCGCCAGGCACCATGACCACGAAACGTGGCTTTTCGGTCTGGAGGGAGCACTGCAAGCCGCATTCACATATGGCTATGACTATGCCTCGGCCTACCAGCAGTCTTACCTGCGTTGCTTGCAATATGCGCAAGCACAGCAATTCCCGGATGCAGAGCCCATGTCACGCGAGTATGGCGAGGAAAATGCCCTGGCAAACCGCAAGGCCTTTGTGCAGGCCAATGCCAAGGTGCATGCGGCGATGGACGCCGAATGGCTGGCCCAGGGGGACCCAGGACAGCCATCGCCAGGCACGCTGTATGGACAGCTGCAGGCTGTGACACAGGGCTATTTGCTGACCGTGGGCCACACGGCTGAGGCACAAGGCATGCTGTACCAGCGTCTGGCCGATGCACTGCTGATGTCGGTGCAGGAAGCGGGGAGGGATTATGCCTGAGGCCGCACGTTTTCTGCTGATAGGTGATTCCCATGCAGGTGCCATTGGCCGGGCAGCGCAGGCTGCGGGGATTCCCTTTGTGGGCGGCCCCATTGGCGCTGGGCGAGATTTCATCGGACGCTTTCATGAGCGCTGTGGTGAGGAAATCCGCTGGCTGCATGCGGGTGTTGCCGCTTATATGGATGAATTCCAGCGAACGCTGGGCGGTGGCCCGCTGGGCAAGCTGACCATTCCTGTGGTGTCGACCATAGGGTTTGGCGCCCATTTCTTCGCCATTCATGAAAGCTGGCGTATTTACCAAGACAGGCAGCAGCAATATTCGCCTGCATTCCTTGCAGGGCCGCTGTTTTCAAAACTGATTGGGGTCATGGCGCAAGACGCGCTGGCGCTTTATCGGGATCTGCACGATATGGGGCTGCGTGTACTGGCGGTCATGCCTCCACAACGGGTATTGGAAACGGCAGACCCGACGATCTTTTTTGCCGCGCAGGAGGCCCTCAAGCAACACCTGCAGGCCATCGGCATCGAAGTGATTGATGTTCGACCAGAAGCAGCCGGGCCGGATGGTTATCAACGGCCCGAGTACTGTGAACCCAATGACACCCTGCATGGCAATCAGGCGTTTGGTGCCTTGATCCTGAATGCCTTGCATCAGGCAGGTGTAGGCGTCATGCATGAATCGCAGTAGCAGTGGCAGGAACAGTGGCAGTTATATCCTGGTAGTGACTTTGATAAACCGATGAATCAAGCAACAAGGAGATACGATGAGTCATTATGTTCGTGAAGCGGTAGAGCGGATTACCACCCGAAAGCTGGCCCCTTATGAAACCATCAAGGTAGAGCCGATCACACCGATCATTGGTGCTGAAATTTCCGGTGTGGATCTGACGCGTGAGCTGACCGCACAGCAGATTGCTGAAATTCGCCGTGCCTGGCTGGAGCACCATGTGGTGGTGTTCCGCAAGCAGGAGCTGTCTGCGGAGGATCAGAAGCGGGTGGCCCGCTATTTTGGTGAACTGCGGCAGTTTCCGATTGCCAAGTTTGATGGGGGAGATCCGGAAATCGTTGAGGCCCGCTCCGGGCGTGACAACGAGCACATTGTGGGTGGATTGTGGCACACCGATGGCACCGGCGATGAGGCGCCGTCTGCGGGCTCTTTCCTGTACATGATGGACATGCCGGAAGTGCAGGGTGGCGACACCATGTTCTCCAATATGCATCTCGCTTACGACATGATGTCGCCGGCGATGAAGGCTTTTCTGGAAGGCCTGACCGCACACCATGACGGCATTGTGGCCTGGCGTGGCCACAAACCGCCAGAGGGTTTCCCGATTGCGCGTGCCGATCACCCGGTCGTGATGACGCACCCGGAAAATGGTCGCAAGAACCTGTTCGTCAATTCCGGGTTTACCACCAAAATCAATGAGCTTGCTCCATTTGAAAGCCAGCAGCTGCTGCAGATGCTGTACCGGATGATTGAGCAAGAGCCGATTCTGGCTTGCCGCATTCGCTGGGAAAAGCACGCCATGGTGTGGTGGGATAACCGCTGCACTCAGCACTTTGCGGTTTGGGATTATTATCCCTACAACCGCCATGTTCGTCGGGTCACCATCAACGGAAGCAAACCCACCCTGTAACAATCCGGCAAGCGGGGTGACTGGAGTGCTCCGCTTGCTTTCTTTGCTAAAGGCCTGCCATGAGTCAGTTTGTACGAGCTGCTGTCGAAAAAATCACCACTGCGCCCACTCCGCGCTACGAAACCCTCGGAGTTCAACCTCTGACCCCCATCATTGGAGCCGAAGTCAGTGGCGTCGATCTGTCACGCCCGCTGGAAGGTGTTCAACTGGCGGAATTGAAACGCGCTTTCCTGCGGCATCATGTACTGGTGTTCCGTGATCAGCATATTCAGCCAGATGATCAGCGGCGCTTTGCCCAGTATTTTGGATCACTCAAGGTACTGCCGATCAGCAAGGTGGATGGCGGTGATCCCAATATCCTGGATATCACGGCATCCAAGGATTCAGAATTCGTCGTCGGAACAGAATGGCACACCGATGGCACTGCGGAAGAAGCGCCCTCATTGGGCTCCATTCTCTATATCAAGCAGACGCCAGCACTGGGAGCCGGGGGCGATACCTTGTTTGCCAACATGCACCTCGCCTATGAAATGCTATCGCCCGCCATGCGTCAGTTTCTGGATGGGCTGACAGCGATACACGACGGTATTGTGCCTTGGCGCGTGTATGGTTATGAGCCACCTGAGGGGCTGGAGATTCCGCGTACGGAGCATCCGGTTGTCGTTAGGCATCCTGAAACTGGACGAAAACTGCTGTACGTCAATTCTGGCTTTACCACGCATATCGTCCAGCTGGCGCCACCAGAGAGTAGACCGTTGCTGGACATGTTGATTCGCCTGCCCCAGCAAGAGCCTATCCTGAGTTGCCGGGTTCGCTGGCAGCCCAACACGGTCGTGCTGTGGGATAACCGTTGTACCCAGCATCACGCCGTCTGGGACTACTATCCATTTGACCGGTTTGGCCAGCGTGTCACAATTGAAGGCTCTCGCCCCATGGCGTGATGCTGGAAGCAGATAGGGTGCAACTTGTGAAAACAGAGTCAAAATGGCTATTTGGCCAGCCGGCCAGTGATGCCCGAATTCGGCTGATCGGGTTTCCGTTTGCGGGGGGCAGTGTGGCTGCCTTTCAAGGCTGGTCCGAGGGGCTGGGGCCGCAGATCGGCCTGCAGATTGTCAGTCTGCCGGGGCGGGGGAGTCGTTTGTTTGACCCCCCGTGCGATGACTGGCCAACCCTGGTCGATGTATTGTGCGCCGAGCTGGCGCCGCTGTTTGATCGCCCGGTAGCCTTTTTCGGCCACAGCCTCGGCGCACTTCTGGCATTCGAAACGGCGCGAGCATTGCGGTCGCGAGGGCTACCGTTGCATTCACTGTGGCTGTCTGGTGCCGAGGCACCGCACCGGCGGGCCCTCAAGCGCCGTCTGCATGACTTGCCGGAGCGTGACTTGATCGAGGCGCTGCGGGACTATAACGGCACACCGGCTGAACTGCTGGACCATGCCGAGATGATGGAATTGCTGCTGCCGGGTATCCGGGCAGATTTCGCCTTGTCTGAGCGCTATGTCTGGCAGGATCAGGAAGGGGGGCTAACGTGCCCCATGCACTTGCTGCTGGGGGACGCAGATCCCTATGTGGAACTGCCCCGCGCACTGGCCTGGTCTGAGCTGGGGGCTGCGGGCATGACGCGGCATGATTTCAACGGGGACCATTTCTTCCTGAATCCCCACCAGCAAGCCATCTGGCAGCGGTTGCAAGACGGCCTGCGTGTGTAAGAACCTGTTTATGGTCTGCTGCACGACGGCGATACGGCGTTGAAAACCACTTCGGAATGCTCATTTACACCCAGTAAACTCCGCTTCCTCAGTCGTTTTCGCCTTGTCTCACCCTCGCTCGCGAGACCATAAACAGGTTCTAAGGAGGCGGCTGGGGGTCAGGCGAGGCTGGCGCCCTCCATCCCCAGCTCGCGGGCGATGATCAAGCGCTGGATATCGCTGGTGCCTTCGTAGATCTGCGTGACACGTACATCGCGGTAGATGCGCTCGACCGGGAAGTCATTGAGGTAGCCATAGCCGCCAAAGGTCTGCAAGGCATCAGAGCAGACCTGCTCGGCCATCTCTGAAGCAAACAGTTTGGCCATGGCGGCTTCTTTCAAGCAGGGCTGGCCGGCATCTTTCAGGCTGGCTGCGTGCCACACCAGCTGCCGTGCCGCCTCCAGACGGGTGGCCGCGCTGGCCAGGCGGAATTGCACCGCTTGATGCTGGTATATGGGCTTGCCGAAGCTCTGCCGCTCACGGGCATAATCCAGCGCACACTGCAAGGCGCTGCGCGCCATGCCGAGGCATTGGGCCGCGATACCAATTCGACCGGATTCCAGATTGGCCAGCGCAATGCGGTAGCCTTCGCCTTCCTGCCCCAGACGCAGTAAGGCGGGCACGCGCACCTTGTCAAAAGCCAGTGCCGCCGTGTCGGAACAATGCTGTCCGAGCTTGTCTTCTACACGAACGACTTCAAAGCCAGGTAAATCCGTGGGGACGATAAAGGCGGTAATGCCTTGACGCCCGGCGTTTGGGTCTGTTACCGCAAACACGATGGCGGCACCCGCGTGGCTGCCATTGGTGATGAACTGTTTGCTGCCGCTGACCAGGTAGTCATCACCCTCCCGCACCGCCTTGGCCTGCAGTGCGGCCGCGTCTGAGCCGGCCTGAGGCTCAGTCAGGCAAAACGCGCCCAGCATCTCGCCTGAGGCAAAGGGGCGCAGGAAACGCGCCTTCTGCTCCGGGGTACCAAAGTGCAAGACCGGCCCGCACACTACGGAATTTTGTACGGACAGGATGGTCGAGATGGCACCATCTCCTGCAGCCACTTCTTCCAGTGCCACAGCTGCAGACAGGTAATCCAGCCCGGCGCCACCCCATTCGGTCGGTACTGTCAGGCCAAACAGACCCATGCTGGCCAAAGCCTGCAATTCTTCGTGGGGGAAACGGTGGCTGCGGTCACGTTCAGCCGCAGTGGGCCACAGTTCATGTTGTGCGTAATCACGCACGGCGTCACGGATCAGACGCTGGTCTTCATTCAGCAGCACATTCAGCCCTCAGTCGGTCGTAACGCCACCCAGATGGCGTTTTCCAGACTCATGATCAATTGGTCATGCTGATTGAAGGTACGCCATGCCAGGGTCACCACGCCAAAACCGGGGCGAGATTGCGAGTGCTTGCGGCCCATGACATCAAACTCGGCCCGAATCACATCGCCCGGCCGAACCGGCTGATGCCAGATCAGCTTGTCGATCTGCAAGCCCACCAGCCCATTGCTGATCTTGCTCAGATCAGAGTCGGCCAGCATACGCATGGTCAAGGCTGCAGTATGCCAGCCTGATGACACCAGACCGCCAAACACACTCTGCAGGCCCGCCATCGGATCCAGATGAAAGGGCTGCGGGTCAAAGCGCCGGGCGAAATCCACAATTTCTTCCACGGTGGCACTGATGGGGCCACCATGGAACACCCGGCCTGGCGTTAAATCTTCAAAGTACAGCATGCATTTACCTCATGGGTACACGAGAAGAACAAGCCCTGAAACCAGCCCACATGCTACAAGAGGCTGGGCGACAAGGCGAGTGCTTCTCTACCCGTCAGAGGCATTCAAACGCCATGGCTGTGGCTTCGCCACCACCAATGCACAATGAAGCCACACCGCGCTTGAGCCCATACTGTCGTAAAGCGGACAGCAGGGTCACTACCACACGTGCACCAGAGGCTCCGATCGGGTGGCCCAGGGCGCATGCTCCGCCATGAATGTTGACCTTGTCAGCCGAAAGCTTGAGGTCATGCATGGCCGCCATGGTGACGACGGCAAAGGCTTCATTGATCTCGTACAAATCCACATCGCTGGCTTGCCAGCCGCAGCGTTGCAGCAGCTTCTGCATGGCAAATACCGGGGCGGTGGTGAACAAGGCCGGAGCTTGGGCATGGCTGGCATGGCCGACGATTCGGGCCAGCGGCGCAAGGCCACGGCGCTCGGCTTCAGAGGCCCGCATCAACACCAGCGCGGCGGCACCATCCGAAATGGAGCTGGCATTGGCCGGGGTGATGGTGCCATCTTTGCGGAAGGCGGGTTTCAGCTGCGGGATCTTGTCCAGCCGGGCCTTGCCGGGCTGCTCATCCACGCTGATGACGTGCTCGCCTTGCTTGCCGCGCAGGGTAACCGGTGCAATTTCTGCGGCAAAGCGCTGCTCCGTGGTGGCTTGCTGCGCACGGGTCAGCGAGCGAATGGCAAATTCATCCTGTGCCTCACGGCTAAAACCGTACTGGTCTGCGCATTCTTCGGCAAAGCTGCCCATCAGGCGGCCTTTGTCATAGGCATCTTCCAGACCATCCAGAAACATATGATCCTTGACTTCGCCGTGGCCCAGGCGCATGCCTGCGCGGGCCTTGGGCAGCAGGTAGGGAGCATTGCTCATGCTTTCCATGCCGCCGGCCAGCATCACCCGGTTGCTGTCGGCCAGCAACAGGTCATGGGCCAGCATCAGGGCCTGCATGCCTGAACCGCACATCTTGTTGATGGTGGTGCAGGGCACCGACTGCGGCAAACCGGCACCAATAATGGCTTGGCGGGCTGGGGCCTGGCCTTGTCCGGCGGACAGCACATTGCCGATGATGGCTTCGTCCAGGTCGGTGCCGCTCAACTGACTGCGTTCGATTGCGGCACGCACGGCAACGGCGCCTAGCTCGCTGGCACTCAGGTTGTGAAAATCACCCTGAAAGCCCCCCATCGGGGTACGGGCAATACTGGTGATGACAATCGGATCGTTGCGCATGGTCCAGCTCCTGCATGAGAGAGGGGATAGCTGCATTATCATTTACGTTTACGTTAACGTCAATTGATGTTCAGGTGCGAGAGCAGGTCAACAGGACAGGGTAACGGTACAAGCCGCAGCTGGCCTCGTCACCACTTTGACGGCATACTCTCGGCCATGCTCCATCTCTATCAGGCCAACCGACTGGAAACCTTGCTGGAACTGCTGCTGGCGGTGATTCGCCAGCCGCTGCCTTCGCCGTTCGAGCCGGAAGTCGTGGTGGTGCAGAGCAAAGGTATGGCGCGGTGGATCACCCTGCAACTGGCGAAGCGCAATGGTATTTGCGCCAACTTGCAGTTTCCCCTGCCCGCCACCTTCATCTGGCAACTGTTCCGCGCCATGCAGGCCGATTTGCCGCGCCGCTCCGGCTTCAGTCCGGACATCATGGCCTGGCGCATTGCCGAGCAGCTGGCCTCGCCGGAGGTCATGGCACTGCACCCGTCCTTGCAGCACTATCTGCAGCAGCCAGACGAGCGCCGCCGCTTTGAGCTGGCCTGGCAGGTGGCCGATATTTTTGACCACTACCTGATGTACCGGCCCGACTGGATTGAGGCCTGGGAGCAGGGTCGGCAGCTGGGGCTGGGGGAAGAAGAGCGGTGGCAGCAGCCACTGTGGCAGCGTCTTGCCGCGCAAGACAGTGCGCCGCACCGGGTACGCCTGTTGCAGCATCTGCTGGACCGGCTGGCACAGGGGGAGCGACCGGCACACCTGCCGCAACGCGTGATCCTGTTCGGCATCAGTGCCATGCCGCCCGCTTATGTGGACATCCTGCACGGACTATCGCAGCAGCTGGATGTGTGTCTGTTTGTGCTCAATCCTTGCCAGGAGGCTTGGGGGCATCTGACCCGACAGCCTCCGCAGCTGGATCTGCTGCTGGAAGATGCGGGCCCGGCGCGGCCCGAAGACCTCTATCTGGACCTGGGGCACCCGCTGCTGGCCTCTCTGGGCCGTCAAGGCCGTGATTTCATGGACATGCTGGTCGAGCGCCACAGTGGCGAACTGCACGATTTGTTCGTCGAGAACGAGCAGCCTACGCTGCTGGCACGCTTGCAGAATGACATTCTCTACCTGCGTGAACCGGCTGCCGACCATGTGCTGGCGGAAGACGATGTCTCCATCCAGCACCATCTGTGCCATAGCCCGATGCGCGAGCTGGAGGTGTTGCACGACCAGCTGCTGCAGCTGTTTGAAGCCGACCCCAGCTTGCAGCCTGCGGATGTGGCGGTGCTGATGCCGGACATTCATACCTACGCCCCGCTGATTGATGCGGTGTTTGCCAAACGGGAAGGGGTGCCCTACATCCCCTACGGCATTGCTGACCGCTCTTTGCTCAGCCAGTGGCCGCTGTTGCAGGTGGTGGAGCAACTGCTGCAGGTGGCTGCGGGGCGGTTTGCTGCCGCTGAGGTGCTGGACTTGCTGTCTTGCCCGGCGCTGGCGCGTTGCTTTGGCATCAAGGAGGCTGAGTTGCCGCTGCTGCGGCAGTGGGTGGAGGCTGCCGCCATCCGCTGGGCGAGGGATGCCCGGCACAAGGTAGAGCTGGGGCTGCTTGATGATCCCGCGCACAGCTGGCAACAGGGGCTGGACCGCCTGCTGCTGGGTGTGGCATTGCCGGTCGAGCTGGCTGAAGCTGAGGTCCCCTTGTTTGCGGGCATGTTGCCGGTCGCGGTGGCAGAGGGCAGCAAGGCACAGCTGCTGGCCAGGCTGGCCATGTTTGTCGAACAACTGGGGCAGCTGCACCTACGAGTGGCCGAGCCGCAGTCGGCGGCAGACTGGGTCGCGCAGTTACATCAAGTGCTGGAGCAGTTTTTCGAGCCCGATGAGGACGAACAACAAGCCGTGCAGCACCTGCGCGACACCCTGGCACAGTTGCTTGAAGACACCACGCTGGCCGGGTTTGGCCAGACATTTGGCCTGCCTTGGCTGCGGCGCTGGCTACAGCGGCATGGTTCACAAGCCTATGGTTCCACCGGCTTTTTGTCCGGCGGGGTAACCTTCTGCGCGATGGTGCCGATGCGCAGTCTGCCCTTCCGCGTGCTATGTCTGCTGGGGCTCAACGATGGCGATTTCCCACGACAATTGCGCCCGCAATCCTTCGATCTGGTGGCACAGCATTATCGGCGGGGAGACCGCTCGCGCCGATTTGACGACCGTTACCTGTTCCTTGAGGCACTGCTGTCGGCCCGGCAAGTGCTCTACCTCAGTCATGTCGGTTTCAGCATTCGTGATGGGCAGAGTCTGCCACCATCGCCGCTGCTGGCTGAATTGCTGGACGTGATCCGCCTGAGCTGTGCCGACCCGGACGCCTTGTCTCGCGTGACGCTGGCCCATCCCTTGCAGCCATTTGATGCCCGTCTGTTTCAGCCCGACGCTGGGCGGCTGCGCAGCTATGCCGCGCCTTATGCGCGAGCCGGTGTGTTGGCGGGCTTGGGCGAGGGTAGCCTCACGCCGCTGTTCCAACAGCCCTTGCCTGAGCGTGTCGTAGATAGCGCATCGCTGGAAGAGTGGCTGCAATGCTTCCGTAACCCTGCCCGCTATCTGCTGCGGGAGCGGCTCTCCATCTGGCTGGATGAGCCCCGGGCGGAGCCGGAAGGGTATGAGCCGTTTGAGCTGGACTGGCATGCCCGGCAGGCGCTGCGGCGTTGGCTGCAGCAGGCACAAGGTCGCCCGTGGGGCGATGCGGAGACGGTGCAGTGTCTGGTCGAGGCGGATGGTTTGCTGCCTGCCGGTCCGATGGGGGGGCTGATGTATCAGGCAGAGCGGACCACGTTGCAGCCTTTTCTGCAAGCCTTGCCCGGCGCGGCAGAGACCTTGCCACCCTTACCCTTTCACTGGCAAGGCCAACAGCTGCGCCTGCAAGGGGTATTGGGGCAGGGCAACTGGCGGTTGACGCCGTCAGGATTGCTCGGCTTGCGTGCAGACCGCCTGCGTCCAGCGGATGAATTCCTGCTATGGATACAGCATCTGTTGTTGTGCGTACTACAACCCCAGGATGTGGCCTGCCAGAGCCGCTGGCTGGCGCACGATGAGCGCAATGGCGCGCAGTGGCTGCAGTTTGAGCGCGTGGCCGAACCCGAGCCGCTGCTGCTGGACTTGGAACAGGCCTTCTGCCTTGCCGGGAACCAGCCGCTGCCGTTTTTCATCAAGAGTGCACATGCCTGGTTTGTGGCCCAGCAGCAGGGCAAAGATGCCATGAAGGCGGCAGAGCGTGTGTGGTTACCCCCGGAGCATCGCCACCCCGGCCAGTTTGGCGAAGGTGAGCAAGCGTATTACCGCCTGCTGTACCGTGACCACAATCCGCTGGGCCAGGCATTCTGCGACTGGGCGCAGCGCCTGCTGGCACCGATGTTTGCACACCGGGAGGTCAGCCATGAAGCTGGTTGAACCTACCCTGATGGGGTTTCCGCTGCGCGGCTTGCAACTGATTGAAGCCAGCGCCGGGACCGGCAAAACCTGGACGATCGCCAATCTGGTACTGCGCTTGCTGCTGGAGCAGGGGTTGCCGATCGAGCAGATTCTGGTGGTGACCTATACCAAGGCGGCCACTGCCGAGCTGCGCGAGCGGCTGCGGCTGCGGCTGGCGGAAGCACGAGACTGGTTGTATCACGGTGACAGTACCGATCCGGTCGGACGGGTGCTGCTGAAGCGCCTGCCCGCCGGTGAGGCGCGTTTCCGCGCCTTGACCCGTCTGGACTATGCACTGCGGGGTTTCGACGAAGCTGCGATCTTCACCATTCACGGCTTTTGTCAGCGGGTGCTGGGCGACGTGGCGCTGGAGGCTGGGGTGCCCTTCGAGCAGGCCCTGCTGACCGATGATAGTGGCCTGCTGCTGGAGTTGATCGCTGACAGCTGGCGGCGACTGGTACACGATGTTCATCCGCTGTTGCTGCAATGGCTGCTGGACCATCACATTACGCCTTATACCCTGCTGCGCACCCTGCGGAGCTACATCGGGCAGCCCTGGTTGCAGGTGGCGGCGCCAGAAGCCGGTGAGCTGGAGGCCAGCTGGCAACGCCTTGCGCAGCATTATCAGCATTGCCGCGCACTATGGCAGGCAGAGGCTGACACCATCACCGCCTTGCTCGCCAGCCCGGCCTTGAAGAAGAACGTGTATCGAGAGGACTGGTGCCGCCTGTGGCTCGGCAAAATGGATGCCTGGCTGCGCCCGGAGCAGGCTCACCAGCAAGCCCTGTTTGACAAGGCTGAACGCTTGGCCCAGGACAGCTTGTCTGCCAGCTGCAAGGCAGGCAGTGAGGCCCCTGTGCACGCCTTCTTCATCGCCTGGCAGGACTTGCTGATGGAGCAGAAAAGCATGCTGATTGCGCTGGAGCAGCGTTATCAGCATGTGCTGGCGGCGCTGTATCGTCACTGCCAAGCGGCGCTACCCGCGCGCAAGGAAACCGAGGGTGTGCTGTCCTATGATGACCTGCTCAATCGGCTGGCGCAGGCGCTGGAGGGCCCGGCTGCCGAATTCCTGCGCCAGCGGGTGCGCCAGCGCTTTCCGGCAGCATTGATCGACGAATTCCAGGATACCGACCCGGTACAGTACCGCATCTTCCAGCAATTGTACGGTGATGACGATGCGGTGGCTTGGCTGGTGGGTGACCCCAAGCAGGCGATCTACAGCTTCCGTGGGGCGGACGTGTTTACCTATCTGCAGGCCCGGCACGATGCCGGTCAGCAGCATAGTCTGGGGGTCAACCACCGCTCAGACGAGGCGCTGGTCAGTGCCGTCAATCAGTTGTTTGCCCGGCCTCAGCCCTTTTTGCTGCCGGGAATTGTGTTTCAGCCAGTAGACGCTGCGCGGCGCGGCCCCTCGGCCTTGCACGGTGGCACGCAGCTGGCGGCACCCCTGCAGTGGCGACTGCTGGCGGCGGATGGCACCGCACTGAGCAAGGAGGAGGCCAGCCGCCAGAGTGCACAGCACGCTGCCAGCGAGATGGTACGTCTGCTGAGCGATCCGGCCGTGATGCTGGAAGGGCGACGGCTGCACGGTGGTGACATTGCGGTACTGGTGCCCAGCCACCGGCAAGGCAGCCTGATGGCCGAGGCTTTGCGTGAGCGGGGTGTCCCGTGTGTGCAGCAGGCCACGCACAATGTCTTCCTGACAGAAGAGGCGGTGGAACTGCGCAACCTGCTGGCGGCGGTGCTGCAGCCCAACCGACAGTCTGCGCTGACCGCCGCCTTGTGCAGCCACTGGTTCGGGCTGGATGGCACAGCGCTGTGGCAACTGCGTGAAACGCCGGAGCACTGGGAGCAGCAGGTTGAAGATTTCAACCGCTACCATCAGCTGTGGCGCGAGCAGGGCTTCTTGCCGATGGCGCGCCAGCTACTGGACGAGCGGGCGGTTGCCGAACACTTGCTGCGTCTGCAGGATGGCGAGCGGCGCCTGACCAATGTATTGCACTTGCTGGAGCTGACCCAGGCGGAGAGCCATGTCCACCTGGGAATGGACAGTCTGTACCGCTGGTTCTGCGACCAGACACTGCAGCCGGAAGGCGGTCAGGATGAAGCGCTGATCCGGCTGGAGAGCGATGCGCAGCGGGTGCGGATTGTCACCATTCATGCCAGCAAGGGGCTGGAGTATCCGGTGGTGTTCTGTCCGTTTGCCTGGGACGGCAAGCTGCTGCAGCGCCACGAGCAGGATGTGCTCAGCTGCCGTGATGAGGTGGGCGTGGCAACACTCTACCTGGGTGCACCTGCCACTGCTCGTGCCCGCGCCGAAAGCGAGCGCTTTGCCGAACAGCTACGCCTGCTCTATGTGGCGCTGACCCGCGCCCGCCACCGCTGTTATCTGTATTGGGGCTGGGTCAAGGATGCCGGGCGGGCCGCCTTGTCCTGGCTGCTGCACGGCACGGCCACCAGCTTGCCGGAACACCTGATGATGACCGAAGCGCTGGATCAGGCGGGGTGGCAGGCACTGCTGCAGGATTGGCAAGCACGGATGGGCGGGCAAATGCATTGGCAGCTTGCTGACGATGTATCGCAGGCACGCTGGCAAGCAGAACTGAGTACACCACAAGTCGAGGTCGCCCGGTTTGGCCGCCACTTGCGCAGCCAGTGGCAAATGAGCAGCTTTACGGCATTGACCCGAAACCTGTCTGCGGCGTACATCGAACTACCCGACCATGATGGCCGCACCCAGCCGCAGCCGACCGAGAGTGATGCACCGGCTTCGGGCATGTTTGCTTTCCCGAAAGGGGCCCGACCGGGTACTTTCCTGCACAGCCTGTTTGAGCAGATTGATTTCTGCGCACCCCGTTTAGCTTGGCAACCCGTGGTCCGTACCCTGCTGGCGGGACAGGGCTATGAGGCGCACTGGGAGCCGGTGCTGCTAGACATGCTGCAAACTACCCTGCAGCAGCCGCTGGATGAGGCCGGTGGCTGCCTGGCACAAGTCACGCAGCGTGAGCGTCTGGTCGAGCTGGAGTTCACTTTCCCGCTGCCCGCGCTGTCCATGCCGCAGCTGGCAGAGCTACTGGCACGCTCGGAGCTGGGCTTGCCGGAGCCTTGCCGCCAGGTGCTGGGACAGCTGAACCATCAGGCGGCGGCAGGCTATCTCAAGGGCTATGTAGACTTGATATGTCGCATTAACAAAAAATTCTATGTTATTGATTACAAATCAAACTGGCTGGGAGGAGGGGCGGAGGATTATGTGCCGCAGCGACTGAGCCACGCCATCGCACATGAGCACTATTATTTGCAATACCTGCTGTATACGCTGGCCTTGCACCGCTATCTGCAGCAACGGCTGCCCGGCTATCAGTATGAACAGCACATGGGGGGGGTGCGTTATCTGTTCCTGCGCGGCACGGCGACCGGACAGTCCGGCTGCGGGGTGTATGCTGACCTGCCTTCGCTGGCCATGATTGATGCGCTGGATCACTTCTTTGCCGGGGTGCAGGCATGAGTATCCTGGCCCGCCCGCTGAGTCAGTCCTTGTTGCGTCTGGTTGATGCGCATAGTGCCGAGCTGGAGCATGCGGTGCAGCAGCTGGTGGAAGCGCTGGAGGCGGGTCATGTCTGCCTGAGTCGAGACATGCTGGGCCCGGCAGCCTGTGAGGCCTTGCTGGCGAGCCCGCTGGTCGGCAGACCGGGCGAGTTCAAGCCCATCCTCTATCAGCTGGACCGTTTTTATCTGGCCCGTTACTGGCACTACGAGCAACAACTGACACAAGGCTTGTTGCAACGCTTGCGAAGTGGTGCTGATTGGTCCCGGCCCGACAGCCCGGCACTGCTGGCCCGACTGTTTGCGGGTAGCCAGCAACAGCCGGACTGGCAATGCGTGGCGGTGGCGGCCAGCCTGCGCCAGGGGTTGACCATCCTCTCGGGTGGGCCCGGAACCGGTAAAAGCCGTACTGTGTTCAATATGCTGTGCGCGCTGCAACTGAGCGCGCCGCAGAGCTTGCGCATCCGGCTGGCTGCGCCTACCGGCAAGGCTGCGGCCCGGCTGGCGGAGAGCCTGCGGTTGACCGCAGCCCAGGTGCTGCCCGGCTTGCCGGCGGACTGGCTGGTCGCCCTGCAAGGCTTGCCGCAACAGGCGGAAACCCTGCACCGGCTGCTGCAGCCCCGACCGGACCGCATTGGCTATCGCTATCATGCCAGCAATCCGTTACCGCTGGATGTGCTGGTGGTGGATGAGGCGTCGATGGTGGATGTCAGCCTGATGGCGCATCTGCTGGATGCCTTGCCGGTGGATGCTCGCCTGATCCTGCTCGGTGACAAGGACCAGTTGTCCTCGGTGGAGGCGGGCAGCGTGTTTGCCGACCTGTGTGCCGACGCCGGGCTGGACGCACAGCAAGTCGAGTCCTTGTCCCGACTGACCGGCCATGTCATTTTGCCGCGTGCCGGGCGTAGCCAACTGGGCAATGCGGTACAGTTCCTGCACCACAGTTATCGCTTTGCCGGTGATGCTGGAATCGGCCAGCTGGCCCGCCATATCAATGCCGGGCAGGAAGACGCGGTGCTGGCTGTGTTGCAGCACAATCCGGATCTGCACTGGCACACGCTGTCGCGGGTCGAGATGCTGGAGCAACTGACGGCACTGTTTGCAGACTACTTTGCCGCAGTCCGGCAGGGCGATGTGGCGGCCTGTTTTACAGCGCTGGATGCGGTGCGGGTGCTGGCGGCCTTGCACGAGGGGCCGGATGGTACCCAGCAGCTCAATGCCCAGCTGGCTTACCGTTTTGCCAACCGTGGCTGGATTCGGGCGGAACCACGCTATCCCGGCTTGCCGGTATTGATTCAGCAGAATGATTACAGCCTGCAGCTCTACAATGGCGACCTTGGCATCATGCTGCCGGACGCGCAGGGGCAGCTCAAGGTCTGGTTTGCGGCAGATGGCGGCGGCTGGCGGGCATTGCCCCCCGCACGCCTGCCTCCGCATGAACCCGCCTATGTGATGACGGTGCACAAGAGCCAAGGCTCTGAATTTTCACATGTGGCGCTGGTGTTGCCCGAGCAGGCCAGCCCCTTGCTCAGCCGCCCCCTACTGTATACCGCCGTCACCCGCGCACGGCGGCAGGTCACGCTGTTTGGCCATGAGGCCCGCTTGCGCGAGGCTGTGCGGCTGGTACCGCTGCGCCATTCCGGTCTGGTTGCACGTTTGAGGCAGGAGGATGAATCATGAATGCCAGTGGCAGTCCCCTATGGGGGGCCGTATTCAGTTTACTGACGGCACTGATCGGCGTACTGGCCGGTGCCTGGATCACCTTGTGGCAGCGTCGGTACGAGCGCTTGTGGGATGAGCGACGGCTGGCTTATCAGGATACCTTGCAGGCACTGGGAAAAATCCAGCTGTGGGCCGGGGAAGGGGCGATGCGTGCGGTAGCACTATCTGCCGTACCCTTGGTGCAGGGCGAAGAGCTGGAGCAGCAGGCCCGGCAGGCGGTATTCCAGTTGTTTGTGCAGGCACCGGGCTACCGTCTGCTGATGTCGGAAACCGCCTCGCAGATTCTGGATACCATCGTGGATGAGTTGGCTGCCCTGCACTTGCAGGCGGTTAGCGACGGCGATAGTGAAGCGCAGGACCAGATGATGGAGCAGGTGGCGGCGATCCTGGTCCGCCACGCGGCCGCCTTCCGTAAGGCCGCATGGCAGGATCTGCACCGCGCCCGCTGGTGGCGGCGTTGATCAGGCAGCGGGTGGGCTCAGGTAAATGTGGTTGTCCCACATCACACCGGGCTCACGCAGCAGCAGCTGTTTCTCGCCTTGCGGGCTGACCCGGTACAGTTCCCCCAGCTCATTCGATACCAGAAAGGCATCGCCCATGTCGGCGATGCCGGATGCCTTGGGGATGTCTACCCAGCCTTGCCATTGACCATTGCGCCATAGCGATATCCCATTGCCTTTGGGGTGGGTGGCCGCATGTAGCGGTTGTGAGGCGAGGGCGGCGATCGAGGCGGTATAGCCGGCCATGCGACGCTGCGTGTCTTCCGCCAGCTGGGGAATCGACAGCGGGTCTTCACCTTGATGGAAGGCGATCAGCGGCGTACGGTCGTCCTGGCCTTCAAACTGCATCGCGGCAGCCAGTCGTCCATCCGGGGTGCGCGCCAGGTGCCGTAACGACAGCTGCGGCAGCGGTACCCGGTATTCCCCGCGCAGCGCACCGTTCCGGCTATCCACATAAGCGAGGGAAGACACCATGCTCGCGACATTGAGCTTGACGCGCCCGGTTTCCGGCAGGGTGAGGATACCGCCATTGGCGACGGCCAGGGTGTGACCATCCGGCATCAGAATCAGTTCATGCGGGCCAATGCCATGGCTGGGGTGGCTGTCCAGCACCCGAAAGTCACGGGCATCCCGCACCACAATCCGGCCTTGCCCGGTCGGGATATGGTTCTCGCTGGTGAACAGATAGCGCTGGTCGGCACTATAGACGGCGTGGCCAAACAGATGATGGTCTTCATCACTGCGAAAGCTGCCACAGACTTCACCGCTAGTCAGATCCAGCAACCAGGCCTGGGTACCGGGACGGCGGGCGAGGATCAGCACCTTGCCGTCATGGATGAACACCGCACCATGCCCGCGTGCGGGCAAGGGGGTTTTGGCACTGATTTGCCCGGCTTCCAGTGGCCAGCGCAGCCGGCCATTGTGGCTGAGGTTACCGATATTGAGTGGCGAAACCAGCCAGCGGGGGGCGGCTTGTGCCGGTGTGGCGTGCCCAAGCGCAGGCAGCAGGCTGTAAGCCAGCATGCCTTGCAGCAGGTGTCTGCGGCTGAGTTGCACGGCTCAGTCTCCGTCGCTGGCGTTGAAGTCCAGCTGTATGTCCAGCAAGGGTGCCAGCTCGTTTTCCAGCCGGGTTTGCAGGCGGCGCAGGATGGTTTGCAGGGCCTCCAGCTGGGCCGGGTGGCGCTGGATGGCTTGCTGCATCGTCTTGCCCTTCAAGTTGCGCAGGATGGCACGGGCTTCTTCCAGGTCCTCTTTGGTACGACGGATCAGTACCAGCTTGTCGCGCCCATCCAGATAGTCGTCAAAACCCACGGCTTTGCCGCCGGGGCCATCCATGCCGAAGAAAACACGACTAAAGCCATCCAGATTGGCCTCCAGCAGACTGAGGGAGTGGCCGCTACGCCAGGCTTCGATCCGGTCCAGCGCGTCCTGCTCGTCACGATTGTGCTGCAAAGGCTTTTCCAGCTTGCGCACCCGCACAAAGTCCATACCGGCAATCATCAGGTTGATCAGCTCGCCCAGCGCTTGGTCGGTACGCAGAAACACCTTGTCTTCCGGGTGCTGGCCGGCTTCTGCAAGCTGTCGCGTATAGCCCTGGCGCCAATCCTGCTCCAGCCCTGCGGCCTCTTGGGCCACCCCCCGCGCCAGCCAAGTCGCCACGGCGCAGCGTCGCCCCTTTGGCGCGGGCTTAAGCGACATCAGGTATTCAAGGGCTGGTAACCCTTTGGCAGCGGCAGGCAGGGTCTCCAGCGCATCCGCACTCAGGGCATCATGGCTTTTGAGCCAGTTGTCGATCTGCGCAGGGCGGGTGGGCCAGAAGTTGACTTCTCGCTGGCTACGCCGCTCGATCAGTGGTCCGATCTGTACCATCTCCAGTGCCTGCCATTGCCGGGCGGTTGCCAGCCAGCCTTGTTGCAGTTGCTTCCAGCCCTTTGCACTGGGATGCTGGCAATAGTGCTGCCAGTCTTGGGCCCAGGTTTGGCTTTGCCGGGCAAACTGTTGCACTTGCGGCTGAAACACGCCATCAGCCAAGCCTTTCAGCAAGGCGGACTTGGGAAAGCGTTCCTGCACACTGTCATCATCGGCGGCCAGGCTCGGCGTGGACGCAAGCACAACCGAAGCAATAAAAGCACTATAAATCCGTCTCATGCGGCATAAACTTAAAGTGAATTCAGAAATGCCAGCAGCGCTTCACGATCCTGTTTGCTCATGTTGAGGAAACGGTTGCGAGCAGCAGCGGCTTCACCATCATGCCACAGCACGGCTTCGCTCAGATTGCGGGCTCGGCCATCGTGCAGGTAGTAGCTGTGGCCATTGACGGTCGGGATCAGGCCAATACCCCACAAGGGCGGGGTACGCCATTCGTGACCTGTGGCTTGAAAATCCGGGCGGCCATCGGCCAGTCCTTCACCCATATCGTGCAGCAGCAGGTCGGTATAGGGGTGGATCCACTGTCTGGAGACTTCTGGCAAACCAGCGAGCGTGCCGGTCTTCCAGGATGCGGTGTGGCAGGCGATGCAGTTACTCTCGGCGAACAATTGCTTGCCACGGATGACTTGCGGCTTGTCCCCCTCCCGCCGTGCCGGTACTGCCAGCGTGCGAGTGTAGAAGATCATCGCTTGCAGATTGTGCTCGGCAATTTCCGGCTTGCCGCCACGCGCAGCCTGCTGGCAATCCTTTTGTGAGGGCGTGCATTCCTCTGTCGGGAATAGCGAGGAAGTGATGCCGATGTCGCCATTGAAAGCCCCCGCGCTTTGATGCGCCACATTGGGGGTGTTGGCCTTCCAGCCAAAGCGCCCCAGTTGCATGCGCTTGCTTACCGCATCCCACACCAGATTGGGGCGGCCGGAAATGCCATCTTTGTTACGGTCATCCGGGTCCGCCTGCTTGCGGATGGCTTCCGCCGGAATGGCCTCCAGCAAGCCGAGGCCGATGACCTGTTGCGCAATGCGCGGTGATACCAGCGTGCCGGCCTGCATCGGACCATAGCCCAGATCGGTGAACTGATAGCTGGGCTTGCGCAATGAGTAAGGCTCGCCGTCGGCAAACTTGCCAGGCATTTCAGTGTACTGGATGCTGACCTTGCCTTCCGATTTGACACCGTCCACCGCCTGATTATTGAACTGACCACCGTAAGTCGGCTCAGGCCTGGGCGAACCATGCGCACCTTCACCGGCGATGGAGAGGCGGAACAGCAGCCCCATCGGTTGCTCATCAGCTTCCACCGGCGGTGCGGCACGCCCATCATTGCTGTGGCAGGCGGTACAAGAGCGGGCGATGAAATGTGGGCCCAGCCCATCGCGGGCAGCCGTACTGGAGGGGGCTTCCACCCAGGGCTGGTTAAAGAAGGCGTGACCCACGGCAAAGCGTGCGCGCCGGTCCAGGCTCATATTGGCAGCGGGCAGGGAAAAGGCACGACGGTTGGTTTCCACCACGGTGGTATCACCGCCGGAGCGTTCCTCTCCCGGGTCGCTCTGCTGTTGCAGGTTACGGCTGCTGGTGAACCCCAGCAGGATGGCACAGGACAGCAGGCTAAGGCCAGTGAGGACGGTACGACTGGAGGGCAGGGTAGGCATGGGCGGCAAGAGTACAGATGAGAGATCCGGGCTGGCTGGCAACAGCTGTACCAGCCCAAGTGAGGGCGTCAATTCGGGGCGTCGACCGACAGCTTGTTGATACCAATGGCGCGCGCAGCGCTGACCAATGTTTTGGTCTGGGCTTTCAACAATGCGATGGTGGCCTGCACCCGTTTGCGGCCCGGCGCATCTTTCTTGCCGATGATTTCCTGATCAAACGGAGCCTGGATGGCTTCAGCAGCTTGTTGGGTGCTGGCCAGGTCCTGTGCCAGCTTGTCGGCCAGCTTGGGGTCTTTGTCAGCCACCAGGTCTTTCAGGCTGGGGCCCTTGACCACACTGCCATCCACCCGCTTGTAGCTGCCCAGGTAAACGTTCTGGATGCCTAACGCATTGTTGACGATGTCGCGATGGGTATTGTCAGAGAAGCAGGAATGCTCGTCCTCTTGGTCCTGGTTATCCAGCGCGACTTGCATGCGCTCGCCGGAGAGTTCAGCGCTGCTGAGCACGGCCATGCCGGTCAATACCTTGCGCAGGCTGGCTTCCGGTTTGTCCTTCAGGAAACGACTGCGGAAATTGTCTGCACTACCCGCCTGCCAGGATTGCGTCAGATAGTCGAGATCCGCCACCAGTTGATCGGTCACCACCTTCAGGTACTGGCGGCGGCGGTCGGCATTTTTGGCCTGGCCGTCAACAAAATCGGTAAAGGCGCGGTCGCCTGGGCCTTGCGGGTTGAAGTCCTGCCCCCACAGCATGAATTCCACCGCGTGGTAGCCGGTGACGATATTGGCTTCGCCGCCCTTGGTATTCAGCTTGATCAGCCGCTCAGCGGCAAGGTCGATCTTGGGGTTGTTGATCAGGCCTGCATTCGGTTTGCCCTTGACCATGTCGATGTAGACCTCATCCAGTGGCCAGGAGTTGAGGCGACCTTCGACATCTTTGGCATCGTCGATCGGGCCGCCGTAGAAGCGATACACCTCGGTCTGGCCGTATGGCTCACGCGCAGCCAGCCAGGCTTTGCGGGCTGCTTGCAAGCCATCCGCAGACGGCTTGGCGACAAAGGCATCGACAGCCTTTTGCAGTTCACGAGCCTTGTTGCTGGCGTCCTGATAGCTGGCATGCACCATGTCCGCATAGGTGCTGAGGACAGCAGGGACATCAGTGGCTGCCTGACTGTAGGCAGGGGCGAGGCCTGTCAGGGCGGCAGCCATCAACAGGGCAAAGCCTTTGCGGTGCAGGGATAGGGTCACAGGAAAACTCCAGATCTATGGATTGCAAGCCAGGGCAGATGCCCAAGCATGGGTAAAAATGAAAATGTTAATGATTATCAAACATTATGGCAACTATTTGAGCCATTGTTTGGTCAAACAAACACCATGACCGGCAATATCCATGCTGTTTAATCCCTGCTTTTGTACAATTGGGAATTATTGCTATTCGTGTTATCCTGCTAGCGGAGCGGTGTCTATATATGAGGGCGCCGCTCATTTCAACGATTGATCCGGAGTGTGTTTTACCATGCTGTTTACCCGTACCTTGCTGGCGGCTGCGCTGATTGTGCCTTTGGCGAGTCAGGCCGAGTCTCTAACCATCTACTCTGCACGCACCGAAACCTTGCTCAAGCCGATCCTTGAGGCGTACAAAAAGGAAACCGGTGTTGAGATCAAGGTGTTTAACGACAAGGAAGGGGTGCTGCTGGAGCGCCTGAAGGCCGAAAAAGAGAACACACCCGCCGACCTGCTGATCACGGTGGATGCTGGTAATCTCTGGCTGGCGGCCAAAGAGGGCGTGTTGCGCCCGGTGAAGTCGGATACACTGAATGCCGCCATTCCGGCGCATTTGCGTGACCCGGGCAATCAATGGTTTGGCCTGTCTGTCCGTGCCCGGACCATTTTCTTCAACAAAGCCAAGGTCAATCCGGCCAGCCTCAGCAGTTATGAAGATCTGGCAAGCCCGAAGTGGAAAGGCAAGCTGTGCCTGCGCACCTCCAAGAAGGTCTATAACCAGTCTTTGGTGGCCACCTTGATTGCGGAGCACGGCGAAGCCAAGACCGAGCAGATTGTGAAAGGCTGGGTCAACAACCTGGCAACGGACCCCTTCGCGGATGATACCAAGATGCTGGAAGCCATCGCGGCGGGGCAATGCGAGGTTGGTCTGGCAAACACCTATTACTATGGCCGACTGATCGACAGCAACCCGGCGTTCCCGGTCGGGATCTTCTGGGCTAACCAGAAAACCAGCGGGGTTCACGTCAACGTGTCTGGCGCCGGCATTACCCGTCATGCCAAGAACCCGGCAGGCGCGCAGAAACTGCTGGAGTGGCTGGCCTCGCCCAAGGCGCAGAACCTGTTTGCCGACAACAATATGGAGTTCCCGGCCAACCCGGCGGTGAAGCCGGATCCTAAAGTGGCCGCCTGGGGCAGCTTCAAGGCCAATCTGATCAATATGTCCAAGGCAGGTGAATTGCAGGCGGAAGCGGTCAAGCTGATGGATCGTGCAGGCTATCGCTGATTCTCAGCAATCACGGTCCGTGTCAGGGCGGTTGCTGACACTGCTGGCCACACTGGCGGGTACCCTGGTACTGCTGCCCGTGCTGGCGGTGCTCAGTGGCTTCCTGGTAGCAGAACCGGCGGTTTGGCAGCACTTGCGTGAGTATGTGCTGCCCTATGTGCTGCCCAATACCCTCTGGCTATGGCTGGGGGTGGTGTTGGGCAGCTTGCTGCTGGGCGCCTCGCTGGCGTGGGCCACGGTAGCCTGGGATTATCCGGGGCGGCGCTGGCTGAGCTTTGCCTTGATGTTGCCGCTGGCCATGCCCACCTACATTCTGGCCTTTGTCTATCTGGGCTGGACCGAATACGGTGCCTGGCTACCGACACTGTGGCGTGAGGCCGGCTGGGGGGCTTTCCCCTTGAGCCGTGGAAGAATGCTCACCATCCTGTGCATGGTGATGGGCTATTACCCCTATGTCTATCTGATTGCGCGGCAGGCTTTCCTGACGCAAGGCCAGCGCTTGCAAGAAGTTGCCCGGTCGCTGGGGGCCGGTCGCTGGCGAGTCTGGTGGCGGGTGTCTTTGCCGCTGGCTTTGCCCTGGCTGCTGGGTGGCAGCATGCTGGTGTCGATGGAAACGCTGGCAGACTATGGTACGGTCGCCATTTTCAATTACGACACACTGACCACCGCAATCTACAAAACCTGGTTTGGGCTATTCTCCAAGGCGGGCGCCATGCAATTGGCCACCGTGTTATTGCTGCTGGTGGCGCTGTTGTTGCTCACGGAGTATCTGCTGTTACGGCGGTTGCGCTTTGATCTCGGCGGGCGCAGCAGCCAGCACTTCCAGCCCCGAGCCTTGCGTGGGGCAATGCGCTATCTGATGCCGTGCCTGTTGGGGCTGGTGTTACTGCCGGTGTTCATTCTGCCCCTGGCGCAGTTGATCGGCTGGAGCTGGGACCAGGTGCGCGCGGAGTGGGACGAAGCATATTGGGCGCTCACCTGGAATGCGGTGCGTCTGAGCCTGATGGCAGCCGCGCTGGTCACGCTGATGGCGGCGGCACTGGTGCTGGCGGGGCGACGCTATGCCTCGGTGGACTTCAAGCTCTGGTCACGTATGGCGACCTTGGGCTACGCCTTGCCGGGCGCCGTGCTGGCGGTCGGTTTCTACTGGCCGTTTACAATGCTGGACCAGTGGCTGCTGACCAGCGCTAGAGCGCTGGGCCTGCACACCGATGCGGTATTGCGCGGAACCTTGCTCGCATTGCTGCTGGCGTATGCAGCACGCTTTATGGCGGTTGCCTACAAGCCGGTGGAGGGAGCCAGCCAGCGGCTGACACGTAGTGTGGAGGAAGCTGCGCGCCTGTTGGGCATGCGCGGATGGCGCTTGCTCTACCGACTGTACGCCCCCCTGCTGGCGGGCGGCATGGGTACAGCCATGATGCTGGTGTTCATTGATGTGATGAAGGAAATACCCATCACTTTGCTGATGCGTCCGTTTGGCTGGGATACACTGGCTACCAAGATTTTTGAATATACCTCGGAAGGGCAGTGGACCCTGGCGGCCTTGCCTTCCTTGACCCTGGTGCTGGCTGGCTTGCTGCCGGTTGGCCTGTTGTTCCGCACCCTGAACCGGATGAGTTCATCCTCACCCCCTCCTGGCCCATGAGTACAACCTTGCATATTGACCGTGTCAGCTGTGGCTATGCCGCAACCACGGTACTGGAACAGATCAGCTTCACCCTGGCAGCCGGTCAGGTGGGGTGCTTGCTTGGGCCATCGGGTTGCGGCAAGACCACCTTGCTGCGGGCCATTGCAGGGCTGGAGCCGGTTCGCCATGGGGAAATCCGCCTGGGGGGACAACGGCTGTCCGCTCCCGATTATCAACTGGCGGCGCAGCAACGCGGCATCGGTCTGGTGTTTCAGGATTTTGCGCTGTTCCCGCATCTGAGTGTGGCGGACAATATTGCGTTTGGCTTGTTCAATCAAGCAAAAACCCAGCAGCGACAGCGTGTTGCGGACATGCTGACGCTGGTTGGGCTGGAAGGCTACGCACAGGCCATGCCGCACCAGCTCTCCGGGGGGCAGCAGCAGCGGGTCGCCCTGGCGAGGGCGCTTGCGCCCCGGCCCCGCTTGCTGCTGCTGGATGAGCCCTTCTCCAGTCTGGATGTGAGCCTGCGGCAGCAGCTGGGGCAGGAGGTGCGCCGCATTCTCAAGGCCAGTGCCACCACCGCGCTGTTGGTGACCCACGACCAACAGGAGGCCTTTATCCTGGCGGATGAGGTGGGCGTCATGATGCGTGGCCGCCTGTTGCAGTGGGCACCGCCGTACCAGCTTTACCATCAACCCGCCACCCCGCAGGTTGCGGACTTCATCGGTGAGCAAGTCTGGCTTCAGGGGGAGGTCCAGCCTGATGGCTGCGTGCTGACCGAGCTGGGGCGGCTGTGTACCCAGTCTGCCTGCGTGACCGCTGCGGCAGGTAGCGCCGGTGAGCTGGTAGATGTGCTGATTCGTCCCGATGATGTAGTGCATCAGGATGATGCACCCTTGCGTGCCGTGGTAGTCAACAAGCAGTTCCGGGGCGCTGAGTTCCTCTATCAGCTGCAGTTGCCCAGCGGCCAGTTGCTGCTGGCGCTGGTGCCCAGCCACCATGACCATCAGCCTGGCGAAGCCATTGGTATCGTGCTGGCGGCAGACCACGTGGTTACCTTCCGCCGGTCCTGACATTTTGGTGTTGTGACCTGTCGCAGTACAATAGACGATTGATCTTGTCGATGACCCTCTGCTATGCCCGCTGAACGTCCGGATTCTCCCTGTGTGGCCCTGTGCTCAACCGCACTGGGCGATGAAGTATGCGTGGGATGCGGGCGCACCTTTCAAGAGGTGGCGCAATGGGTGGCTATGGATGCAACGGCCCGTGAGCAGGTGTGGCAACGTCTGGAGCAGCATTGGCAGACCCTCGGGGTGCCCGCACCCTGGTTGCAACGCGGCTGAGTGAGGGCAGGGTAATGCGGCTGGTATTGGCCCCGATGGAAGGGCTGGCAGACAATGTCATGCGGGATGCGCTCACCCGGGTACCCGGTGTGGACTGGTGCGTCAGCGAGTTCATCCGGGTGACGGGTAGCCTGCTGCCAAGGCGTACCTTTACCCGTGTCGTGCCAGAGCTGCGTAACGCGGCCCGCACCCGTAGTGGGGTGCCGGTACGGGTGCAGTTGCTGGGGAGTGATCCGGTCTGTCTGGCGGATAATGCGGCGCGCGCAGCCGAACTGGGCGCGCCGGTGGTAGACCTCAACTTTGGCTGCCCGGCCAAAACCGTTAACCGTCACCGTGGTGGTGCCGTCCTGCTGGAAGAGCCGGAGCTGCTGTTTCAGATCATGAGTGAAGTGCGCAAGACAGTACCAGCCCAGGTGCCAGTCACGGCCAAGATGCGGCTGGGGGTCAACGACACTACCCCGGCGATTGCAGCGGCACAGGCGCTGAGCAGTGGTGGGGCGGCGGAGCTGGTGGTGCATGCGCGCACCAAACAGCAAGGCTACCGCCCGCCTGCACATTGGGAGTGGATCGCCCGTATTGCGGAGCAGGTCACGGTTCCGGTGATTGCCAATGGCGAGATCTGGAGTGTGGCGGATTATCTGCGCTGTCGGCAGGTCAGCGGCCTGCAGGATGTGATGATCGGGCGTGGTCTGGTGGCACGGCCTGATCTGGCCTTGCAGATTCGGGCGGCAGCAGGCGAAGTAGCACTATGGCACTGGGCAGACATGCTGCCCATTCTGGCGGACTTTTTCGCCGAGGTGCGCCGCAAGGTCGAGCCCAAGCATGCGCCTGGACGTCTCAAACAATGGCTGGGTTACCTGCGCCGCAGTTACCCGGAGGCGGAGTCGTTGTACGGCGAATTGCGTACCCTGCTGGACCCGGACGCCATCACGGCGCGGTTGCTGCGCCCGCCTGCGCGGTAATGAAGACCTGGGTACCGGCCTCGCGGATCACCGCTTGCAGGGCTTCCGGAATCGGCGCATCGGTAAACAGGGCATCCACCTGACTGATATGCCCGAGGCGCACCAGCGCCTCGCGGCTGAATTTGCTGTTGTCGGCCACCAGCCACACCTGACGTGACTGCTCGATGATGGTCTGCGCGACCTTCACCTCACGGTAATCAAAATCCCGCAAAGTACCATCGTTCTCAATGCTGGATACGCCGATGATGCCGATATCCACCTTGAATTGCCGCAGGAAGTCGATGGTCGCCTCGCCGGTGATGCCACGGTCTCGAGCGCGGACCACCCCGCCGGTCACGATGACTTCATGCTCGGGATTATCCGCCAGGGTCGCCGCCACATTGAGGTTGTTGGTGATGACCGACAGGTTGCGGTGCTGTACCAGTGCACGGGCAACTTCTTCGGTGGTGGTGCCGATATTGAGGATCAGTGACTGGCCATCCTGCACTTGAGCGGCAACGGCGGTGGCAATGCTGCGCTTCTCATCGCTGTTCAACACCTGTCGCCGGTTGTAGGCAATGTTCTCTACGCTGGAGGGCAGGCCGGCACCCCCATGATAGCGACGCAGCAGGTTTTGTTCTGCCAGCTGGTTGATGTCGCGGCGGATGGTCTGCATGGTGACACTGAAATGCTGGGCCAGCGCTTCGACCGATACAAAACCGTGCTGACGAATCTGTTCTAGCAGCTGTTGCTGTCTGGGGTTGAGCAGCATGGTTCGAGTGGTCTCCTGCAAATGTGCGAAAACGAATCACCGGCGGCAGAATGTTACACCGATTGTGTTTGCCGTGCAGGACTACCTGCACGTTGAATAGGCTTACCTGATATTTTCCGCACAATTTATCCAAAAAGAACATAAACGAAAATAAATGTTGCAAAACGATCTATGTGACGCTATAACATCACCAGATAACAACACCGGCCAGTGGGCTGGCTCACATACAGGTAGAGGATGTTATGCAGGATGTGTTGGACTTGGTCATCATCGGTGGCGGCATCAATGGTGTCGGCATCGCGCGGGATGCTGCAGGACGCGGCCTCTCCGTGTTGCTTTGCGAGCAGGATGATCTGGCACAACATACTTCGTCCGCCAGCACCAAGTTGATCCATGGTGGCCTGCGCTATCTGGAGTACTACGAATTTTCACTGGTGCGCAAGGCCTTGCAGGAGCGTGAAGTATTGCTGCGTGCCGCACCACACATCATCTGGCCGCTGCGCTTTGTCATGCCGCATGATCAGCACCTGCGCCCGGCGTGGCTGATCCGGGCCGGTTTGTTTCTTTACGATCATCTGGCGCGGCGTGAATTGCTGCCTGGCTCCACCTCGGTCAAGCTGGCCCGGCATCCGGCGGGCAAGCCCTTGCATGATCGCTTCCAGAAAGGCTTCATCTACTCGGATGGCTGGGTGCAGGATGCCCGGTTGGTGGTGCTCAATGCCATGGATGCGGCGCGTCGTGGCGCGGAAATCCTTACCCGCACCCGCTGCGTAGCGGCTGCACGGGTCAATGGTGTATGGGAGGTGGAACTGCAATTGCCGGATAGCCACACGCGGATGGTCAAGGCGCGTGCACTGATCAATGCAGCGGGGCCGTGGGTCGGGCAGGTGCTGAAAAGCGCCATCGGCGTGCAGGCTGAGCGTTCGGTGCGTCTGGTCAAAGGGAGCCACATTGTGGTGCCCAAGCTGTTTCAGCATGATCATGCTTACATTTTCCAGAACCCGGACAAGCGCATCATTTTCGCCATTCCGTATGAGACGGATTTCACCCTGATTGGCACCACCGATGTGGAGTACAAGGGGGATGCCGCCAAGGTGGCGATTGATCAGGACGAAGTGTCCTATCTGTGCGACATGGCCGGGCGTTATTTCAAGCAACAGATTACCCCGGGCGATGTGGTGTGGCACTACTCCGGCGTGCGGCCTTTGCTGGACGACGAATCCGCCAGCGCGGCCAGTGTCACGCGTGACTACTCGCTGGAGCTGGATGCCGACCATGGCGAGCCGCCGTTGCTGTCCGTGTTTGGCGGCAAGATCACCACCTTTCGCAAGTTGGCGGAAGAGGCGGTGGAGCGCCTGCAGCCGCTGCTGAACAGCACTGCCCGCTCCTGGACTGCGAATGCGGTACTGCCAGGCGGCGACCTGCCTGCAGGAGGGATCGCCGCATACGCCCGACAGCTGCAAGAGGCTTACCCGTCCTTGCCTGCCACGATGCTCACCCGTTATGCCCATACCTATGGCAGCTGCAGCATGGCCATCCTGGCTGACCTCCAGCAGGGTGGGGCCATGGTGGAGGAAGTGTTACCCGGAATTCATGCAGCAGAGCTGCGCTATCTGGTGCGGCAGGAATGGGCCTGTACAGCGGAAGACATCCTGTGGCGTCGCAGCAAGCTGGGATTGCATTTGCCTGCGGATGCCGCAACACGTCTGGATGCATGGCTGCACCAGCATCGTGATGGCTTGCTGAGCAAGTAAACCGTTTCCTCGTGTGAGCTTGACAGGGGTGGCAACACCCCTCTTTTTTTGGTGGGCATCGCAAAGGTCGGTACACTGTGAACTACAGTTTGCCTTTCATGCCCCGTGCATGTACGCGGGGTTGCACTCAAGGAGTGGTGTATGCGTTATGTGCTTGCACTGGATCAGGGAACCACCAGTTCACGCAGTATCCTGTTTGACGAGCAGGCGAACATTGTCGCTACAGCGCAGCAGGAGTTCCCACAGATATTTCCACATTCCGGCTGGGTGGAGCATGATCCCGAAGCCATCTGGCAGAGCCAACTGCACACCCTGCGTAGCGTGCTGCACAAGGCAGGAGTCAGTGCAGCACAAGTGGCCTCCATCGGCATCACCAACCAGCGTGAAACCACGGTAGTCTGGGATCGGCAAACCGGCTATCCCATCTACAATGCCATTGTCTGGCAGGACCGGCGCACCGCAGATCATTGTGAGCAACTACGTCAAGCAGGCCATGAAGCGCTGTTTCGTGAGCGTACCGGTCTGGTGCTGGACCCTTACTTCTCCGGTACCAAACTGGCCTGGCTGCTGGACCACGTGCCTGGCGCACGCGCTCAGGCCCAAGCCGGTAAGCTGGCTTTCGGCACCATTGATAGCTGGCTGGCGTGGCGGCTGAGCGGAGGGCGCAGTCATGTCACGGACGTGAGCAATGCATCACGTACCCTGATGTTCGATATTCATAGAGGGTGTTGGGACGACGACCTGCTGGCCCTCCTCAACATCCCGCGCGGCATGCTGCCCGAAGTAAGGCCTTCCTGTGCACCAATGGGGGTACTGGATGCCGCATTACTGGGGACTTCCGTCCCGATAGGTGGTATGGCTGGTGACCAGCAGGCGGCTTTGTTCGGGCAAGGTTGCCACCAGCCGGGCATGGCCAAGAATACATACGGTACCGGCTGCTTCATGCTGCTGCAAACGGGTACTGAAGCACGCGCATCGACCCATGGCTTGCTGACCACGGCGGCGGCGCAGTTCGGCGATCAACCGCATTACGCCCTGGAGGGGAGCGTGTTCATGGGGGGCGCCGTGGTGCAATGGCTGCGTGATGGCCTCGGCATCATTGAGCATGCTGCAGAGATCGAGAGCCTGGCCAACTCGGTGCCGGACAGTGGTGGTGTCTATCTGGTTCCTGCTTTTACCGGACTGGGGGCGCCACACTGGGACCCGCATGCACGTGGAGGTTTGCTGGGTCTCTCCCGTGGCACGAACCGTGCGCACATTGCCCGCGCGGCGCTGGAAGCGATCGCATTTCAGTCTGCTGAGCTACTGCTGGCCATGCAGGCCGATGCGTCTCACCCCGTGACGGAATTGCGTGTCGATGGAGGTGCCGCCGCCAACGCGACCCTGCTGCAGTTCCAGGCAGATCTGCTGGGGATACCCGTTTTGCGTCCCAAGGTGCTGGAAACCACGGCATTGGGTGCGGCTTATCTGGCAGGTCTGCAGGCCGGTGTATGGCAGGGGCTGGATGAATTGCTGTCACAATGGCAGCTGGACCACCGGTTTGAACCATGCATGAGCCGCGATGAGGCGCAGCATCGACTGGACGGCTGGCTGAAAGCGGTCGGGCGGGTAGGGGCGTGGGCCACCTGAGTGGCGGCCCGACGCGAAACGAGGGTGCTTAGTGGGCGCTGCTGGCGGGGGGGAGCAGCTTCAGGCTCGCTGCCGGATAATCATTGCCGCTGCTGTCGCCCGGCACTGCTGCCCAGTCGATTTCACCTTTCTCACACTGTTGCTTGACCTTGAAGTACAGCGTTTTCCCGGCATCCGGCGGAAGCTGGATGCGGAACACAAATTCGTCATAATACGCATCCGGCAGGTTGCCGCCTTGCCAGCGGATGCGGCGAACGTCCTCGGTGATGGTGTCACCATGCCAGTCGTAAGGCTGCGCCAGCTTTTCCTTTACGACCTGCACACTCCAGCCCGCGTGTGGCATCGGCTTGGCCTGCCGTACACCGTCGGGCAAGGTAACCTGGATACCCGTCGTGGCACTGCCATCGCAGCCATGGGGAATGCGCAGTACCGCCTTGTAGCTTTTACCAGCTTCGGTGCTGCCTTGCTCCAGGGTGACATGGGCGTGTGCAGCCAGCGGGAACAAGACCGCGCCGGTCAGGGACAATGCAATGCGGGAAAAAATCATGATGAGTTGCACCTGGCATCTGGGTTGAAGGATTGGCAGGCGCGTATTGTCAGATGCCGTGAGCCGCTTGACCATGTGACGCAGTGTCGCAGCAATGAAAAAGGCCACCGTTTCTGTGGCCTTGAGTGGAGGGCAGGGCAGCGGTCAGATCAGTGAGTCCATCGCCGTACTGAGCTCTTTGAGCTCGGGCAGGGCGGCACACAGCATCTCCGGTGTGAAACTGAAGGGGGAAGCAGCTTCTGCCGGAAAGCCCTCTTCGACCTCTTCCTCACCGCCATCATTTTCCAGCAGCGTCGCCAGAAATACGGCCAGATGAATCAAGGCCGCATACGGGTGCATGGGCTTCAGCTGTTCCGGTTGAGCATAGTGCGCGATGGCACGCTGGATATCGTCCGGGAAGTTCCAGCGTCGGGCCAGCTCGGTACCCACCTCACAGTGGTCAATGCCCATGGTGGCTTGCTCAAGGTCGACACGGGCGGCCGGGGTGCCGATGTTCGAGGTCTTTTGCAGCGTGGCGGACTCCTTGGGCAGCACGATGTGCAGCAGCAGCTGACCAATGCCATGCATCAGGCCTGCAGTAAAGGCAATCTCGCCATTGAGTTTCATGGTGCCATGCCGGGCCAGCCACTTGGCGATGCTGGCAACATGCAGTGAATGTTGCCAGAAACGATCGCGGTCAAACCCGGGCATCTGGGAAAAAGCACCGGTAATGCCGGAGGCAATCACCAATGTTCGCAAGCTGTTGAAGCCCAGTACGACAACGGCATCATCCACAGAGCCGATCTGTCGGGTGGAGCCATAGTGTGCCGAATTGGCCAGCCGTAATACCTTGGCGGTCAGTACCTGATCCACCGCCACCCGCTTGGCGATACTGCCAATTTCGATGTCTTCCTGATTGAAGCTGTCGATCAGTTCCTGCACCACGCGCGGGATGGTCGGCAGCAGGTGGGTTTTTTCGAATACCGCGTCGATGTTCATTGTGATCCGTCTCCATGTTGTGAGCGGGGGCTCAGTTCATCTTAGGTAGGCCTCATCAGGGGTGCAAGGTGAATTTCCGGGTCAGTTGGCAGAAACCCCCGGCCATAGCGGTGTATTCTTGCGGGGTGATACTTATTGACGTTTACGTAAACGTAACGTATCGTGAAACCAGTTGGCGTCAGAAGTCTATAACAGGAAACAAGGGTCGTTGTACTGTCCACTGGGCGGGATGGATCATGCGCTGCCGGTTTACCCAGCCTTTGGCGTACCATCACCAGTCTGGACGAGCATCGGCGCGCCTGAATGACGGCGCGCCACGGTCACACCCATAGCCTGCCTACCCGGCAGGGCGACACCTTGAGAACACAATTTTTGAGGAAGACACCATGACCACACGTGAACTGTCGCTGGACGACAAGTACACGGCCGAGCGCGGCCCGGTATTCATGACCGGGATCCAGGCGCTGGTCCGGCTACCCATGATGCAGCGCCAGCGAGATCAGCTGGCTGGCTTAAATACCGCTGGCTTTATCTCCGGCTACCGGGGCTCCCCACTGGGCGGGGTAGACCAGGCGATGGAAAAGGCAGGCAAGTACCTCAAGGCCCACCATGTTCACTTTGAACACGGCATCAATGAGGATCTGGCCGCAACAGCCGTGTGGGGTAGCCAGCAGGTCAACCTGTTTCCGGGGGCCAAGTACGATGGCGTGTTTGCCATGTGGTACGGCAAGGGGCCGGGTGTAGACCGCAGCGGGGATGTGCTCAAGCATGGCAATGCTGCGGGTACCAGCCAGCACGGCGGGGTGCTGGTGATCGCGGGTGACGATCATGCTGCCAAGTCTTCCACCTTTCCTCACCAGTCAGACCATATCCTGTCCGCCTCGATGATTCCAGTGCTCAGCCCGGCCGGGGTGCAGGAATTCCTCGACTTTGGCCTGCATGGCTGGGCGATGAGCCGCTACTCCGGTTGCTGGGTGGCAATGAAAGCCATTACCGACACCGTGGAGAGTTCCGCCATTGTGGACGTCAGCCCGGAGCGGGTGCAGGTGGTACTGCCTGAGGACGTGGTGCTGCCCAAGGATGGCCTCTCCATTCGCTGGCCGGACACCCCGCTGGCACAGGAAGAGCGCGTGCTGCATCACCGTCTGTATGCTGCGCTAGCCTATGCCCGGGTCAACAAGCTGAACCGGGTGGTGATCGACAGCCCGCAACCCAAACTGGGCATTATCACCAGTGGCAAATCCTACCTGGATGTGATGCAGGCGCTGGACGATCTGGGCATTGACGAGAAGCTGGCACAGGACATTGGCCTGCGCATTTTCAAGGTTGGCATGCCCTGGCCGCTGGAGGCCGAAGGCGTACACCAGTTTGCCGAGGGGCTGGAAGAGATTCTGGTCATCGAAGAAAAACGCCAGATCATTGAATATCAGCTCAAAGAGCAGCTGTATAACTGGCGTGAGGATGTGCGCCCGCGCGTGGTCGGCAAGTTTGACGAGAAGGGCGAATGGGCCTTGCCGCACGGATCCTGGCTGCTGCCTGCAGCCGGTGAGCTGACCCCGGCCATGATTGCACGGGCCATTGCCAGCCGTATTGCCCGCTTCTTTGACAGCGACATCATCCGTGAGCGCCTGGCTTTCTATGAAGCCAAGGAAGCGCAGCTGATTCAGCCGCGCGAGAGCATTGCCCGCATGCCGCATTACTGCTCGGGCTGCCCGCACAACACTTCGACCAAGGTGCCGGCTGGTAGCCGGGCTCATGGCGGGATTGGTTGCCACTACATGGCGACCTGGATCGACCCGAACACCAAAACCTTCACCCAGATGGGTGGCGAAGGTGTCACCTGGATTGGCCAATCTCCGTTTACCGAGACACAGCACATCTTCACCAATCTGGGGGACGGTACCTATTTCCACTCGGGCTTGCTGGCAATTCGGGCTGCGATTGCTTCCAAGGTCAACATTACCTACAAAATCCTCTATAACGATGCCGTAGCGATGACTGGCGGCCAACAGGTGGATGGCCCGCTGGACGTGCCGATGATTACCCGCCAGCTGGCGGCAGAGGGCGTCAAGCGCATCGTCATCACCAGCGACGAGCCAGAGAAGTATGAGGGTGTCAGCAATCTGGCCCCTGGCGTGGAAGTCTTCCATCGCTCTGAGCTGGATCGCTTGCAGCGAGAGCTGCGTGAGATTGCGGGGACCACCATCCTGATTCACGACCAGACCTGTGCGGCGGAAAAACGCCGTCGGCGCAAGCGTGGCACCTATCCGGACCCGAACCAGCGCGTATTCATCAATGAGCGCGTCTGTGAGGGCTGCGGTGACTGTAGCGCCAAATCGCAATGTTTGTCGGTGTTGCCGTCGGAAACCGAATTGGGCCGCAAGCGCAAGATTGATCAATCTTCCTGCAACAAGGATTTCTCCTGCATCAACGGTTTCTGCCCCAGCTTTGTCACGGTAGAAGGCGGTGAAGTGCGCAAGAGCAAGGCAGGCAAGGGTGAATTGCAACAGCTACCCGTGCTGGCAGCGCCGGTTTTGCCGTCGCTGGATCATCCGTACGGCATCATGGTGACCGGCGTCGGTGGCACCGGGGTGGTCACCATTGGCCAGATCCTCGGCGTGGCTGCGCATCTGGATGGCAAGGGCATCACCGTGCTGGACATGGCGGGCCTGGCGCAAAAGGGCGGGGCCGTCTGGTCCCACATCCGGATCGCGGCAGACCAGGCGCAACTGCATGCGGTGCGTATCGCCGCAGGCGATGCCAATCTGGTACTGGGTTGCGACCTGGTGGTGACGGTCAGTGCTGAGGCGCTGGCCAAGATGCGGCTGGGCTTCAGCCACGCGGTGGTAAACAGTTACGAATCGCCGACCAGCGAGTTTACCCGTAACCCGGATGCCCGCTTCCCGGCAGCCGCCATGACCCAGACCCTGCTGGAAACGGTAGGCGAGGACCGCTTTGCTGCCGTGAATGCCACCCGTCTGGCCACTGCGCTGCTGGGTGATTCCATTGCGGCCAACATGTTCATGTTGGGTTTTGCCTGGCAACGCGGCTTGGTGCCGGTCACGGAAGACGCCATCATGAAAGCAATTGAGCTCAATGGCGCTGCCGTGTCGTTCAACCAGACCGCATTCCTGTGGGGGCGCCATGCCGCGGTAGATAGCACTGCCGTGGAAAAGGTAGCGTTCCCTGAGCAGCAGGCCAAGACCGTAGCCATGCCGCAGACACTGGAGCAACTGATCGCGCACCGTGCTGCATTCCTGGTGGATTACCAGGGAGAAGCACTGTCCGCGCGCTATCGTGCGCTGATCGAGCGCGTACAGCAAGCGGAGCAGGCGGCGCAGGCGGGCTCCACCCGACTCAGCTGGGCGGTGGCACGTAACTACTTCAAGCTGCTGGCGTATAAGGACGAGTATGAAGTCGCGCGTCTGTACAGCGATGGTCAGTTCCTGAAAGACTTGGCAGCCACCTTTGGCGGTAACTACAAGCTGAGCTTCCATCTGGGGCCTACCTGGCTGCAGAAGGATGGCTCCGAGCCGAAAAAGCGCCGCTTTGGCCCGTGGATGATGAAGGCCTTTGGCTTGCTGGCCAAATTCAAAGGTTTGCGTGGCACGGCGCTCGACCCGTTTGGCTATCAGGCAGAGCGCAAGATGGAACGGCAGCTGATCAAGGACTACGAAGCGCTGGTGGACACGCTGCTGTCCGGTCTCAAGGCTGACAAGCTGGCGCAGGCAGCGGACATTGCGGCGTTGCCGGAGCTGATTCGTGGTTACGGTCATGTCAAGGAAGCCAATGTGGAGAAGGTGCGCGGCATGCAGGCTGAAAAACTGCATCAGTACCGGCATGGCGTCATCACGATTCAGCAGGCTGCCTGATTCCCCCGACTGACCCGGATTCTGGTTATGCTTACCACTCGCCAACAATCAACAGGAGGGTGCAGGTGAAACGAGGGAATCCGGGACAGTGGGCAAGGTGGGGGGCGCTGATGCTGGGCGTGCTGCCGCTGATGGCATTCGCAGAGCAGGCCATTGGTGTCCTGCAATACCGGACGGGTCCGTACGCTGCGCTGGGGACTAAAGTGGCGGGCGGGCTGGAAGACTATCTGACCCTGCTGAATCTGCGTGATGGCGGGGTCAACGGTCAGCCCGTCAAGCTGCTGTCCTGCGAAACCGGCTACCGGATGGACCGGGTGGACGTCTGCGCCCGCCAGCTGCAGGCGCGCGGGGCGACGGTGCTCAATGTGCCCTCCAGTGGGGCCATGCTGATGCTGGATGCGTGGTCAGAGCAGCAGCGCATGCCACTGCTGATGACGGGAGGCTTCACGCCGGAACCCGGCAAGCTGGCCACTACGTCGTATCAGTTTGCTTTGGGCCCGGATGCGGCGGCCGAAGCCGAGGCCATGTGGCGAACCCTTGCACAGGCGCAGGTCTTGCGCGGCAAGACGGTCGTTGACCTGTACCTGGACTCGGACTATGCCCGCGCTGCGCTGCCGGTGCTGGATGGCTTGGCACGCCAGGCCGAGGCACGCCTGATTCACCTGCCCGTCAGCCCGCCGGGGGAGGAGCAGCAGGATGCATGGGGACAGATCGGGCGCTTGAAACCGGCCGGGATGCTGCTGCGAGGCTGGGACAGGATGACCCCGGTTGCGCTAGGCAAAGCCGTGGAGAGTGGCCTGCCCATGTCACGCATCATCGGCAGCAGCTGGTCTGGCCTGGAAGAGGCAGTCCAGCCGGTGGCGCCACAGGCCAAAGGCTATACCAGCGTGAGTCTGGTCGCTGAGGGGCAGCGCTTTCCAGTCATCGAGGACATCAAGCGGGTGGTGTATGGCCAAGGGCAGGGACGTATGCTGCAGCGGCAAGACCTTGGTTCGGTGGCGTACAACCGGGGTGTGATGCAAGGCATCATTCTGGCGGAAGCGTTGCGCGGCGGACAGAGCCGCTTTGGCGTACGCAGCCTGGATGGTCGACAGTGGGCATGGAGTCTGTCCCACCTGAACCTGAGTCCTGCCCGACTGCAGGCGCTGGGCGCGGAGGGCATCATGCTGCCGCTGCAGACTCGGTGTCAGGATCGTCGAGGCAGTACCCAACTATTCTTGCAGCGCTGGGATGGCCGCCGTTGGCAACCGCTGCCCGAGAAGGCGGGGCTCGCCCCCTCACCCGCCGCTGAATCAACAAGCTGCCATGAGGGCGCCTGATGAATATTCACCGCTTGCTGGCCCATTGCCGCACCTTGCCGGGGGTGCAGGAAGATGTGAAGTGGGGCAATGCCCTCTGCTGCATGGTGGCGGAGAAACTGTTCGCCATCATCCGGCTGGATGAACGGGGGCAGCCCCAGGCAGCGATGTCGATCAAGGTCGACAGCCATCGTTTTCTCGAACTTTCCGATCTGCCGGGTATCCAGCCTGCGCCCTATCTGGCGCGTAACCACTGGCTATTGCTGGAGGCAGATTGCGTGCTGCCGGATGAAGAGGTGGAAGCACTGATCAGCCGGTCCTGGCATTTGATTGCATCGCGCCTGCCCAAAAGGCAGCGCGAGACTTTGGGGCTGGCCTGACCAGTCAAACCATGAACACACCCCCAAGAAGGGTAGAGGAGTCCACCATGCAACGCATCCCCCTGTTGATCAATGGCGAATGGGTCCAGAGCCAGACCACACAATGGCGCGACGTCGTCAACCCAGCCACCCAGCAAGTGTTGGCCCAGGTGCCCATGGCAACAGTGGAGGAGGTGGATGCCGCTATCGCGGCGGCACGGCAAGCATTTGCCAGCTGGAAACGTACGCCGATTGGTACCCGTGCCCGCATCTTCCTGCGTTTGCAGCAGTTGATACGCGAGCACATGAAAACGCTGGCGGCCGTGCTGACGGCCGAGCAGGGCAAGACGCTGGCAGATGCAGAGGGCGACATTTTCCGCGGGCTGGAGGTGGTGGAGCATGCCGCCAATATCGGTACGCTGCAAATGGGTGAGTTTGCCGAGAATGTGGCCGGTGGGGTGGATACCTATACCCTGATGCAGCCGCTGGGCGTCTGCGCCGGGATTACCCCGTTCAATTTCCCGGCCATGATTCCGCTGTGGATGTTCCCGATGGCGATTGCCTGTGGCAATACCTTTGTGCTGAAGCCTTCCGAGCAAGACCCGATGGTCACCACAAAACTGGTTGAGCTGGCGCTGGAAGCGGGTATTCCGGCCGGGGTGCTGAACGTGGTACATGGGGGGCCAGAGGTGGTGAACCGTCTGTGTGACCACCCGGACATCAAGGCCATTTCCTTTGTAGGCTCCAGCAAGGTAGGCACTCACGTTTACCAGCGTGCATCACTGGCAGGCAAGCGGGTGCAGTGCATGATGGGGGCCAAGAATCACGCCATTGTGCTGCCGGATGCCAACAAGGAGCAGGCACTGAACCAGCTGACCGGGGCGGCATTTGGCGCGGCAGGTCAGCGTTGCATGGCGCTGACGGTTGCGGTGCTGGTGGGTGAGGCGCAGCAGTGGATTCCGGAGCTGGTGGCCAAAGCCCGCACGCTCAAGGTCAGTGCCGGGACGGAACCCGGTACCGATGTCGGCCCGCTGATTTCCTGCGCCGCCAAGGAACGGGTGCAGGGCTTGATCGAGCGCGGGGTGGCCGATGGCGCCACGCTGGAGCTTGATGGCCGTCAGGTGCAGGTGGCGGGCTTTGATCAGGGCAACTTTGTCGGCCCAACCATCTTCAGTGGTGTCAAACCCGGCATGGCCATTTATGACCAGGAAATTTTCGGACCGGTACTGTGTCTGGTGGCTGCCGACTCTCTGGATGAAGCCATCGACTTTATCAACGCCAACCCGAACGGTAACGGCACCGCCATCTTTACCCAGAGCGGGGCTGCCGCGCGCAAATTCCAGGAGGAGATTGACGTCGGGCAGGTGGGGATCAATGTCCCGATCCCGGTACCGGTGCCGCTGTTCAGCTTTACCGGTTCACGTGCCAGCAAGCTGGGGGACCTGGGTCCGTATGGCAAGCAGGTGGTGCTGTTCTACACCCAGACCAAGACCGTTACCGCACGCTGGTTTGATGATCCGGCTTCCACCGGTGGCAAGGTCAATACCACCATCAGCTTGCGCTGAGGTCAGGCATGGATTTCTCACTGAACGACGATCAGCTGGCCTTGCAGGCGGCAGCGCAAGCCTTTGCTGCCGGTGAACTGGCGCCGCATGCCGCGCACTGGGACGAAGAAAGCCTCTTTCCCAAGGACACCCTGCGACAAGCCGGTGAGATGGGCTTTTGCGGGATTTATACCCCGGAAGTCTATGGTGGCCTGGCGTTGAGCCGGCTGGACGCCAGTATCATTTTTGAAGCGCTGTCGGCAGGCTGCACCTCCACCACGGCTTACCTGACCATCCATAATATGGCGACCTGGATGATTGCCAGCTGGGCGCAGCGCGAGGTGGCCGAGCAATGGGTGCCAGGCATGGTGGCAGGCGAACTGCTGGGTTCCTATTGCCTGACAGAGCCGGGCAATGGTTCGGATGCCGCCGCCTTGAAAACCAGTGCGACGCTGGATGGCGATGGCTACCGGCTGAACGGCAGCAAGATGTTCATCTCCGGTGGTGGTGAGAGTGACGTGCTGGTGGTGATGGCCCGCACCGGCGGACCCGGCGCGAAGGGTATCTCGGCGTTTGTGGTCGCCGCAGACAGCCCGGGTATCAGCTATGGGCGCAAGGAAAGCAAGATGGGCTGGAACAGCCAGCCCACCCGTGCCATTACGTTTGAGGATGTGCATGTTCCCGCCCGGCAGCGGCTGGGTGAGGAGGGCGAAGGCTTCCGCATTGCCATGAAAGGACTGGACGGCGGGCGCCTGAATATTGCCAGCTGCTCGGTGGGTACCGCGCAAGCTGCGCTGGATGCCGCCTGTAGCTACGTCAAAGGGCGGCAGCAGTTTGGTCAGGCCATCATGGACTTCCAGATCACCCAGTTCAAACTGGCCGACATGCTGACGGAGCTGATCGCGGCACGGCAAATGGTGCGACTGGCGGCCTGTAAACTGGATGCAGGAGATGTGGATGCCACCGCTTACTGTGCCATGGCCAAGCGCTTTGCGACGGATGTGGGCTTCAAGGTCTGCAATGAGGCCCTGCAGCTGTTTGGCGGCTATGGCTATATCCGCGAATACCCGCTGGAGCGCATGGTGCGGGATACCCGGGTGCACCAGATTCTGGAAGGCAGTAATGAAATCATGCGGGTCATTGTTGGCCGTGCCTTGCAGGATGAGGCTGTGCTGGCTCGCCTGCGCTAAGCGTTGAGGAAAAATATGAGCATTGAACTGGAAAAACGCGGTCATGTGGCCATCATTACCATCGCCAATCCACCAGCCAATACCTGGACCGTCGCCAGCCTGACGGCCTTGCGCGATACCGTGCGGGCACTGAATGAGGATAAAGACATTTACAGCCTGATCCTGACCGGTCAAGGCGAGAAGTTCTTCAGCGCCGGGGCGGACCTCAATCAGTTTGCCAGTGGTGACAAGGGCGTAGCGGCCAGTGTCTCGCGCATCTTTGGCGAAGCATTTGAGGCATTGGCCACTTTCCGTGGCGTCTCGATTGCCGCCATCAATGGCTACGCCATGGGCGGTGGCCTGGAAGCCGCCCTGGCGTGCGACCTGCGCGTGGTGGAGGCACAAGCGGTGATGGCGCTGCCGGAAGCCAAGGTGGGCTTGCTGCCCTGCGCGGGGGGGACACAGAACCTGGCCTGGCTGGCAGGCGAAGGCTGGGCCAAACGCATGATCCTGCTCGGCGAGCGGGTGGATGCTGCCACCGCCTTGCAGATTGGCCTGGCAGAAGAGGTGGTGGCCAAAGGTCAGGCGCTGGAAAAGGCGCTGGAGCTGGCTGCCAAGGTGGAGCAACAAAGCCCGGTCTCCGTCATGCACTGCAAGGCATTGATCCAGAGCAGCCGCATGCGGGGCCCCTATCAGGTGTTGCCTGAGGAGCGTGAGCGCTTTGTCATGCTGTTTGACAGTGAGGACCAGAAAGAAGGCGTCACCGCCTTTCTGGAGAAGCGCAGCCCGCAATGGAAAAACCGCTAAGGACCGATGACGCATGAGCGATTCCCCCATCCGTATTGAAGAGTGGGCTGGGCAGCAGGGCTGCCGCATTGGTGTGGCGTGTCTGAATAGCGAAAAGAGCCTGAACGCGTTGTCCCTGCCGATGATTGAGCTGCTGCTGCCGCAGCTGCAAGCCTGGCAGGCGGACCCGCAGATTGCCTGCGTGGTACTGCTCGGGCAGGGCGACAAGGCATTTTGTGCCGGTGGCGATATTCGCGCGATGTATGAGCAGATCCGGGCAGGCAATGCCTTGACCGCCTGCACCCATTTCTTTGCACTGGAATACCAGCTCGACTATCTGATCCATACCTATGCCAAGCCTGTACTGGTGTGGGGCAAGGGTATCGTGATGGGTGGGGGCATTGGCCTGATGGCTGGCGCCAGCCACCGGGTGGTGACAGAGACGTCAAAGCTTGCCATGCCGGAAATCAGCATCGGCCTTTATCCGGACGTGGGCGGCAGCTGGTTCCTCAGCCGTTTGCCCGGCAAGGTGGGCCGTTTCCTGGCGCTGACCGGGGTGCACCTCAATGCATCCGACGCTCGCTTGCTGGGTATGGCCGATTATCAACTCGCCAATGGCCAGTGGGAGCACGTCAAAGCCGGGCTGTGCGCCCAGCTTTGGCCTGCCGATGAGCTGGGGCGCAAGCAGTGTCTGACCGAGTTGCTGAGCCAACTGGAGGCCGGTTCTGGAGTGAATTGGCCCGTATCCCCCATTGAGCAGCATTGGTCGCAACTGCTCAAGGTGTGCCGCGGGCATGATGCCTCGGCAGTCATTCGAGCCTTGCTGGACGAGCCGTTGCTGGCCGCTTCGGAGGATGACCCCTGGTGGCTCAAAGCGGTTGGCAACCTGCAGCGCGGCAGCCCGATGTCCGCTCGTCTGGGTCTTGCCATGCAGGCGCGCTGCGAACACCTCTCCTTGCGCGAGGCCTTCCAGTGGGAGTTGGTCGCGTCAGTCCGTTGCTGTTTGAGCGGAGAATTCGCGGAAGGGGTGCGGGCCTTGTTGGTCGATAAGGATAACCAGCCGCGCTGGTCGGCCGCAAACGATGCCACCGTGGACGAAAATGCCCTGGCGCTGCATTTTGTCGCACCTTGGAGCGGACCCCACCCCTTGCAGGATCTGTAATCCCCATTCTTTACTGAACAGGAGTCACCATGCATATCGCATTCATCGGGCTGGGCAATATGGGCCTGCCTATGGCGCGCAACTTGTTGAAAGCCGGGTTTACCCTGAGCGTGTTTGATCTGGTTGCAGAGGCCATGTCGACCCTGGCCGCAGAGGGGGGCAAAGCGTGTACGTCAGCTGGTGAGGCTGCACGCCAGGCGGATGTCATCCTCACCATGTTGCCGGCATCGCAGCATGTAGAGCAGATTTATCTGGGAGACGGCGGCTTGCTGGTCAATGCCCGCGCGGGCGCAATTCTGGTGGATTGCAGCACTATTGCACCGGCAGTGGCTCGCAAGGTGGCCCAAGCCGCAGAAGAGGCCGGTTTCCCGATGCTAGATGCACCAGTGTCCGGTGGCACGGCCGGTGCCGCTGCCGGTACGCTGACCTTCATGGTAGGCGGTGCAGCGGAGGTGGTGGAGCAGGTGCGGCCGTTGCTGGAGCGCATGGGCAAGAATATCTACCACGCCGGGTCACATGGTGCGGGGCAGATCGTCAAAATGTGCAACAACATGATGCTGGGCATCCTGATGGCAGGTACGGCGGAGGCCTTGAATCTGGGGGTCGCACACGGGCTGGACCCGAAAGTGTTGTCCGAGATCATGAGCAAGAGTTCGGGCCGTAACTGGGCGCTGGAGGTGTATAACCCGTGGCCGGGTGTGATGGAAAACGCACCTGCATCCAAGGGCTATGCCGGGGGGTTTGGGGTTGACCTGATGTTGAAGGACCTGGGCCTGGCGCTGGAAGCCGCCATTGCCAGCAAGGTGGCGACGCCCATGGGAGCTCAGGCTCGCGGTTTGTACGCATTGCATAGTGCTCAGGGAAACGGCAAGCTCGACTTCTCGTCGATTCTGCAGTTGCTACATGCCAGCTGATTGACACCACAACCCCATTGCGTGGGGTCATCTGCGGCAGCTGCAGGACGTTGCATTTATGACTTGAGTCAGAAAGCAACTTCCTGCAAACTGTGGCTTCTCTGCATTGCGGAACCGTGTTCCGCAATGCAGAACTTCGAAAAGGCGAGCCCATAAAATACAACAGCCTTTCGCAAGAGGAGACACATCATGTTGCTGCAACGCTATGCCTTGCTGGTCCTGACACTCGCCCTCGGGCTCGCCGCCACGGTGCGCGCTGAGCCAGGGGTTGAGTCCGCTCGGGTCTTGTTTGGGCAGTCGGCAGGGGTAACCGGGCCGTATGCCCGTGTCGTTGAGGAATACAATCAGGGTCTGCAAGCTGCCTTCCAGATGATCAACGATCAGGGGGGCGTCAACGGTCGCCGGCTGGAGCTGAAAACGCTGGACGACGCCAGCCTGCCAGACAAAACGCTTGGCAATGTCACCACGCTGATCCAGAAGGAACAAGTCTTCGGCCTGGCCGGGGTGTTCGGGACTGCCAATAACCAACAGATCGCCGACCTGATCTTCAAGGAAAAAGTACCCTCCATTGCGCCGTACACCGGCAGCGATGTCACCCGCATTTATCACAACCCGATGCAGTTCAACATCCGCGCTAGCTATCGGGATGAGTCCGAACGTATTGTGCGCCAGCTGGTCAGCCTGGGGATCAAGCGTATTGGTGTGCTGTATCAGGACGACAGCTATGGCGAGGCCGGGCTGGAGGGGATTGAGCGTGCCATGCGCAAGAACAACCTCGATGTGGCTGCCAGCGCCAAGTACGATCGCACCAAGCTGGATGTCACCGCGGCGGTCAAGCAGCTGGCTGATGCCAAGGTTGGCGCGGTGATTCTGGTGGCTGTCAGCAAGCCGGCTGCCGATTTCATCCATGGCATGAAGCAGCGTGGCATCAATATCCAGTATTTTGCCTTGTCGCCAGTGGATGCGAGCGAACTGTACGCCTTGCTGAAAGAGGAGGCGGTCGGGGTAGCCATTTCCCAGGTCATGCCGAACCCGATTACCGGTACCGAACAAGTGGTAGGCGATTTTCAGCGGGCCATGCGCAAGTACGCCGCAGGCAAGCCGCTGACTTATCCTGGCATTGAGGGCTTCATGACCGGCTGGGTGATTATTGAAGGGCTGAAGAAAGCGGGCAGCAATGTGACCCGCAAAACGTTTGTCGAGGCTCTGGAAAGCATGGATGACAAGTACTTCGGCGGTTTTCCGCTGCGCTATTTGCCGTCCAATCACCGGGGGTCAACGTTTGTCGATTTCGTGGTCATCAGCAAGGGTGGCCGTTTGGGGCGTTAGCAGCAGCCAGTAAGGCCAGCCTGAAACAGGGCTGGCCATCAGTGCAGTGAGTCAGAGGTCTATGTCAAAGCCGGTAAGCAAAGTACTCGTCATCAATGACGAAAAAATGGTGGTACGCAGTCTGACCAATGGTCTTAACGGTGCGGCCAAACATCTGGATAACCCGTTTGGCCTGACGTTTTCTGGCGTCACCTCGGCACAGGAAGCGTTGAACGTGCTGGCGGCTGATGGTGATTACCAGGCCGTCATGATTGACGACAATCTCTACTCACTGGAGGATCAGGACAAGACCCAGCAGCAGAGCGCGCTTGATCTGGTGCACTGCATCCACGCCATGCGGCCTGAGCTCAGCATCTACATCATGATTGATGAGGCCCGGCAGGATGAGGTGGTCGAGGCCCTGTTCAATGAAACGGTGGATGGCTACTTCTGCCGTGAAGAGCGCGACTACCGGGGCTGGTACCGTATCCTGCACGCGCAGATCCAGGAGCGTGCCCGCACCCCGTTCTACGATGCGCTGCGTGACTATGTGCTGATGGCCAAGGATGCCTGGCATACTCCGGGGCACAGTTCTGGTGACTCGCTGCGTGGCAGCCCGTGGGTCAATGATTTTCACGAATTTCTGGGTGAGCATGCTTTCCGGGCGGATTTATCTGTCTCGGTCGACATGCTGGATTCCTTGCTGGACCCGAAAGGGGTGATTGAGGAATCACAAAAGCTGGCGGCCAAAGCGTTTGGCGCGCGCCGCACCTTTTTTGCCACCAATGGTACGTCTACCGCCAACAAGGTGATCTTCCAGACCTTGCTGACACCGGGCGACAAATTGCTGCTGGACCGGAACTGCCACAAGTCGGTTCACCACGGTGTGGTGCTGTCTGGCGCACACCCTATTTATCTGAACAGCTCGGTCAACAAGAAATACGGCGTGTTCGGTACGGTACCGAAGAAGGCCATCTTCGAGGCCATCGAGCAGCATCCGGATGCCAAGGTGCTGATCCTGACCAGCTGCACTTATGATGGCTTGCGCTACGATCTACCGCCCATCATTCAGGCTGCCCACGCCAAGGGTATCAAGGTCATCATTGATGAAGCCTGGTACGGCTTTGCCCAGTTTCACCCCGCCTTCCGCCCCACTGCGCTGGAAGCCGGGGCGGACTATGCGACGCAGAGTACGCACAAGGTGCTGTCGGCACTCAGCCAGTCAAGCATGATTCATGTGAACGACCCGGAGTTCGACGAGCACATCTTCCGGGAAAACTTCAACATGCATGCCTCCACCAGCCCGCAATACAGCATGATTGCCAGCCTGGATGTGGCGCGCAAACAGGCCGTGATGGAAGGCTACAAGCTGCTGTCTCGCACCTTGGAGCTGGCACGTGAACTGCGTGAGAGCATCAAGGAAACCAGTGTCTTCCGGGTGCTGGAGCTGGAGGACCTGCTGCCGGAAGAGGTGCGCAATGATAATGTTCAGCTCGACCCCACCAAGGTGACGCTGGATATTTCCCAATCGGGCTATACCACCGATGAATTCCAGCATGAGCTGTTCGAGCGCTACAACATCCAGGTTGAGAAATCGACCTTCAATACCGTCACCTTGCTGTTGACCATCGGGACCACTCGTAGCAAGGTGTCACGCCTGTACGATGCGCTGATGCGTCTGGCCCGGGAAAAGCGCGCGCCACGCCGCCTGTATCGGGTGCCGGACATTGCCGAGTTCACCGCGCTGCGCTATCTGCCTCGTGATGCCTACTACGCGGCCGGTGAAATGGTGCCAATGATTGATGAGGACGAGCGCCCGAATCCCGGCCTCATTGGCCGCATCTCGGCAGACCAGATTGTGCCTTACCCGCCAGGTATTCCGGCGCTAGTGCCCGGACAGGTCATCACCGCGGAAATCCTGCAATTCTTGCTGGGTCTGATGCGCAGCCACAAGCGCACCGAGATGCATGGTGTGGTGTTTGATGGCTATGTCCCCACCTTGCGCGTGCTGACGGAAGAAGAAGCTGCACAACTGAAGCCGCTCAGCGAGTAGACTCTGGGGTTTGGCCTTCAGCGGCCTGCTTCCGGAGTATTTGATGCAGTGGCTGTTCAATCATGTGGGGTATCGGCCTGCTGCCGACAAGCAGGCCATTTTGCAAAGCCATACCACTATAAGCGGCTTGCAAGCAGCGTTGCTGGATTGCCGGACGCAATCCACCGTGTGGCAAGGCAGCTTGCAGGCGGCTGAGCAGGTACCGGGCTGGCAGGGGCGGTTTTTTCATCGACTGGACTTCAGCGCCTGGGTTCAGCCCGGGCAGTATCAGCTCTGGCTGCTGGACAGCCATCCACCGTTGGTGTCTGCCCCGTTTGAAATTCAACCTGATCTGTTCACCGGCCAGATGGTGTCTGACCTGCTGCATTACTTCAAATCGCAGCGCTGCAGCGGCATTTATGATCAGGCAGACCGGGCCGCGCCCTTGCTGGATAGCCGTCAGCCCGTCGATGTGCATGGTGGCTGGTACGATGCCTCTGGCGACGTCTCCAAGTACCTATCGCATCTCTCGTACGCGAACCACATGAACCCGCAGCAAACGCCCTTGCTGGTCTGGCAGCTGGCGGATGCCAGCCTGCGCTTGCCCGGTACGACCTCATGGTTTGATGAGCGAGTGCAAGATGAGGCCTTGCACGGTGCAGATTTCCTCTGCCGCATGCAATTGCCGGACGGCGCATTTCTGATGACGGTGTTTGACCGCTGGAGCAAGGATCCATCACAGCGGGAATTGTGCGCCTATGCCACGCAGAAAGGGCATAAGTCTGCCGACTACCGTGCAGGTTTCCGCCAAGGCGCCGGGCTGGCCATTGCCGCGCTGGCGCGCGCCAGCTGCCTGGCACGGGATGGTGAATACTCGCGTGAAGATTACTACCAGCGAGCAGCCGCAGGCTATCAGCATTTGCGGGCACATAATCCAGGCTATCTCGATGATGGCCAGGAAAACCTGATTGATGACTACTGTGCGCTGCTGGCTGCTTGTGAGCTGGCTGCCGCTCGCCCACAGCAAGGCTGGCTGGATGAGGCGGGTACATGGGTCGCCCGCATGGCGACCAAGCAGGATGGTGCCGGGTTCTGGTGGATGAGCGAGCAGCATGAACGCAGTTACTTCCATGCCTCCGATGCCGGCCTGCCCTTGCTGGCATTGACCCGCTATCTGGAGCTGGCGGGGGGAGGGGAGGCGGCTGCGTGCGCTCGCCAACAGCTGCAACGGGGCTGGCAGCAGCAACTCAAGCTGGCTGGCCGTACGGACAACCCGTTTGCCTACCCCAGGCATTGGGTGGTGCAGCCAGGTCAGCCGGGGCGGCCGTCCTTCTTCATACCCCATCAGAATGAGAGCGGTTACTGGTGGCAAGGCGAGAATGCGCGTCTGGCTTCCCTGGCCGCCGCTGCTCGCCTCGGTCTGCAGACCCCCGCCGCTCAGCTCATGGACTTACCACTCGCCCGATTGGCACAGCATTGCTGCGACTGGATCATGGGGGCCAACCCGTTTGATGTGTGCATGCTGCAAGGCTGGGGGCGGAATAATCCGCGCTACGAGCCGGGATACTGGAACGCCTGTGGTGGCGTTGCCAACGGCATTACCGCAGGGCTGGAGGATGAGGCTGACATCGACTTCCGCATCCCGGCGCAGACTGAAATGGGCCACTCATGGCGCTGGACCGAGCAATGGCTGCCGCATGGTAGCTGGCTGTTTCATGCCTTGGTACTGGACCTGTCCAATAGTGGTAAAATGCGAGGCCCTGTTGCAGACTTACTGGCATGAATAGCCCGATTCCCGCACCTACTGGCCAAGCGGTTGACCCGCTGCTGGCCCAGCTGAAACTGCCCCCGCACTCCATGGAGGCGGAGCAATCCGTGCTGGGCGGCTTGATGCTGGATGCTGAGGCCTGGATCAAGATTGCGGACGTGATCAGCGATGTGGATTTTTATCGCTTTGACCACCGCCTGATTTTTGAGGCCATCGGCTGGCTGACCGAGCACAACAAGCCCGTCGATGTCATCACCGTGGCTGAGGTGCTGGATAACCGGGGCAAGCTGGAAGAGTCCGGCGGGCTGCCGTATCTGGGACAACTGGTACAAGCCACGCCCAGTGCTGCCAATATCCGCCGCTATGCCGAGATTGTGCGCGAGCGTGCCATCATGCGCCGCCTGGCTGCAGTGGGGACCGAAATTGCGGAGTCCGCCTACAATCCGGAAGGTCGCAACGCCGAGCAGCTGCTGGATTCAGCCGAGGCCAAAGTCTTTGAAATTGCCGAGGCTGGCGCCAAGGGCAAGAAGGGCTTTCTGGATACACCCACCCTGTTGACCCAAGTGGTTGAGCGCATCGACATGCTCTACCATCGCGATTCCGACAGCGATGTGACCGGCATCCCGACGGGCTTTGCTGATCTGGATGCCAAGACATCCGGCCTGCAGCCGGGTGATCTGATCATTGTGGCAGGCCGCCCCTCGATGGGTAAGACCGCTTTCGCCATCAACATTGCCGAAAACGTGGCCGTAGAAACCAAAAAACCGGTGGCGGTGTTCTCCATGGAAATGGGCGGCGCCCAGCTGGTAATGCGGATGATCGGTTCCATTGGCCGTCTGGACCAACACAAGATGCGCACCGGCAAGCTCGATGATGACGATTGGCCCAAGCTCACCACAGCGGTAGGCAAGCTGCACGAAGCGCCGGTGTTCATTGATGAGACCGGTGGCCTGTCTTCCATGGAGGTCCGCACCCGTGCGCGCCGCTTGATGCGACAGACGGGCCAGCTTGGCCTCATCGTGATCGACTATTTGCAACTGATGGTGGGCTCCAGCAAGAGCGCCAGCGAGAATCGGGCCACAGAAATTTCTGAAATTTCGCGCTCGCTGAAAAGCCTGGCCAAGGAACTCAATGTACCGCTGATTGCCTTGTCGCAGCTGTCGCGTGCCGTAGAGCAGCGTCCCAACAAACGTCCGATGATGTCGGACTTGCGGGAATCCGGTGCCATTGAACAGGATGCGGACGTGATCCTGTTCATGTATCGCGACGAATACTACAACCCGGATTCACCCGATAAAGGCTGTGCCGAGGTGATCATCGGCAAGCAGCGTAACGGTCCGGTGGGGACCGTACGCCTGACCTGGATGGGTCAATACACCCGCTTTGAGAACTTCGCCTCGCCGCACGGCGGCTTTGTAGACAGCGAGTACTGAGCCTGCCACGCTCCGGGGCGTGACAGACTCAGGCCGCCAGCGGCGTGCGGTCCAGTTGGTCAGCGGAGTCCAGCAGGCTTTCAATGGCCCGCTCAAAGATCGGGCGATCCTCCAGGAAGCGCGCGCGGCCAGACTTCAGCAAGCGAATGAACAGGCGCACGCTGATAATGGACGGCGCTTCGCTATGCTGCATCTGTAACACCATCCGGGGTACAGTGGGGTCACTCCAGCTCAGCAGGGCCAGTGTCGGGTTGCCGTCCAGGTTGACCTCGACGGCAACGCCGCTACGCAGCTGCGCGTAAGGCCCCAGTTCTTCCTGCTCGACTTCGGCGTTGGAGAAATCGGCATCAGACAGCCCGGCCTCATCTGCCAGCTCGTCTTCAAACAGCTGATCAATCAGGTTCAGCTGGGTTTCCAGCTCGCTCATGGCTTCTTCAAGCAGTTTGCGGTCTGGTGTCACTGAACGATCCGACGTAATGACCTGCAAAGGTTCGCCTTGCTCGATAAAGTGCTGGAACCGCTGCTGGAAGAAGCTGAGCGGCGGGCACATGCTGGCCGGTACCGCACTGCGCAAGGCCAGTTTGTGGCTGTCAAACAGCCAGGCCATCAGCTGCTCCAGATCCGCCTTGCTGCTCTTGCTGAGCAACATGCCGTCCCGCAGGGTGCCAATCAGCTTGGGCAACATGGCAGTGAGCGCTGCCCGATCTGCTTCCGTCACCTTGGGCACGATGCTCCAGATCAGCTGCGGTATGGCCTCGCGAAAGCGACGGGCGCGGGTCGCATCCGTACGACCAGCCACTTCAATGGCCCGTGCCCAGTGATTCAGCAGGAACTCTTGCAGATACAGGTCAATGGTAACGCCTTGCAAGGCTTCACCAATCATGGCGGTAATGCGGGCAAACTGCAGAGTACGGCTCTCGGCCTGAGCAACCGCTGCCAAGGCCGAGTCCACATGCGGCTCATTGCTGCGTAATTCGCGGGCGATGAAGGCATCCAGCTCGTCCAGCATGGTGCCAAACAAGGCACTGCCTTCAATATCGCTACTGAGCAACGTCTCGACAATATGGCAGATTTCGCCTGCCACCCGCTCACCTGTCGGATCAATTTGCTGCAGGCCCAGCGAGATACTGCCAATCCGGTTGACCAGCATGCGGGCCGGGTGGCTCTTCTGGGTGAGCAAGGAGGGGTCCATCAAGGCCACCTTCAGCACCAGGAACTGCAAACGTCCCAGCTGTGCCCGTACTTCAGCCGGAACATTCTGGTCGCGCAGGATGAACTCAAACAGCATGGCCACAATGTCGATGGTCATCTGCTCGTTTTCTTCTTCCACCTGATCACTCAGGGTTTCCCGGTGCTCTAGGATCAGGTTGCGCAATTGCCCCTGATCATCATGCATGTCGACTGTTTGCGGTGTAGCAGTCCGCATCAGGCTGTCGATCGAGTGCGTCAGTACACTATTGCTGCTGGGCTGGAAACTGCGCACAGGTTCGCCGGAGCCGGCTTCTTCCATCGCAGGCGCCCCTGAGAACAGCTGACGCAATACCTGGCCAGCTTTGCGAGGGCCCTCCAGCCAACTACGCCACCCAGACTTGGGCGCGCTGTCTGAGGGAGAGGCTGAGGCGGCTCCCGTTGACATGCCTGCCCCAGGAACACCTCCCGCATGCTGACTGGCACTTTGCCAATGGTCTTGCATGTTGCCCAAGGCGGAAGCGCCAGCTTGCTGGGGCTGACGAACCAACTGCAGCAGGCGGTCTTCCACCCGTCCGGCAGGAGCTGTGGGGTGGCTGGTCGAAGGTGCTGCAGCAGACCATGCCGGAGCTGGCGCGCTTGCACCGTGCTCCGGATAGCGTGGCATCCCCGTCATGTCTGCTTCCGCTAGCGGGGTTTCAGCCGTGGGCTCTATCGGCAATTCAGGGGCAGCCAGCATCGGAGTGGGGGAAGCCGGGGCTTGCCGTACGATGCGTAGGCTCAACTCGGCGGCAATGCCGTGTTGGGCCAACAGGCCATTCACGGCAGCGTAGATCTGGCTGACCCGCTTGACCAGCTCATTGGCCAGTGCTTCGGTGAGAACGTTCTCAATTTCCTTGGAGAGATCCAGCCCTTCAGCGGCACTGCTCAGGCACTTGGCCAGCAGGTAGGGGCGGAACGGGTTTTCCCGTTCACTGATGGTTTCCTGCTCAAACAGCAAGGCCATGCGGATGTTCAAGTCCCGCAATTGCTCGTCGGCCTCATCCCGCAGGCGTTTGGTAACCCCATCGACCCACATTTCGTCATCAATGACGTCGGTGCTCACCAGCGACAGCGTGGTTTTCTTGCTGACCTGCTCGGCAAAAGAGGGGCGGAAGGTGCTGTATGCGGTCTGAAAGCTTCGGTTCAGCAAGGGCTGCAACGCCGCCGACAGTTGCTGGCGGATCTGCACCGAGCGGGTCATCAGCACCGTGCGTGCGTCAAAGTACAGCCCCTGCTGCTGCATCGAGCCGGCATGTTCTGCTCGCTCAAACAGCCGGGCCATGCTTTCATTGAGCAGCTCGTCGAGTATGGCGGTATAGCCTCTGACAAACTCTGTACGCGTTGCTGCCAGTAAATCGTTTCGATCCATATACAGCCAAGCCGACTCAGAAAGTGAATAGGGTGGGACGGAATGCTCAATTGTATATTGTAGACGTGGATAGGCAACTATGGTGTCAGGCTGATAAAATTTAACAATCTTTTAATGCGCCAGGCCGCTATGTGCCTGCAGCCGAGCCATGAGCATTCCTGATATTCGTCCCGAGCAATCCATTGAGCTCCTGAAAGCGCTGCACATCCTGACACGGGATGGCAAGCTCAATCAGGATAGTCGGCGTAAACTCAAACAGGTTTATCACCTGTTTCAATTCATTGAACCGCTGCTGCTGGCGGCAGAAGAGCAGGGCAAGCCCGTCTCACTGGTTGACCATGGGGCTGGCAAATCCTATCTGGGCTTCATTCTGTATGATTTGTTCTTCAAATCCCGCAGCCAGCCGGGCCATATCTATGGTATTGAGACCCGCCAGGAGCTGGTAACCCGCTCGGAAGAGCTCGCCGCGCGTTGCGGCTTTGGGGGCATGTCTTTCCTCAACCTGTCGGTGGCCGATTCGATCCATTCCACGCAGCTGCCTGAGCAGGTCAGCGTGGTCACCGCCCTGCATGCCTGCAATACGGCAACCGACGATGCCATCCGTTTTGCCTTGGGCAAGCAGGCGCAATCCATTGTACTGGTGCCATGCTGCCAGGCCGAGGTGGCCAGCGTGCTGCGGCAAGGCAAGGGGGCGGCGATCCGCCGCGACGCGCTGGCCGAGATCTGGCGTCACGCCTTGCATACCCGTGAGTTCGGTAGTCACCTGACCAATGTGTTGCGCTGCCTGCAACTGGAAGCGCATGGTTATCAGGTCACGGTGACCGAGCTGGTGGGATGGGAGCACTCCATGAAGAACGAGTTGATCATCGCGCGGCAGGGCAATCATTCGCGAGGGCGTGCCATTGCCCGCCTCCATGAGATCCTGAATACGTTCGGTCTCGATGACTTGCGGGAACGCTTTTTTGTTCCAGACGTCCATTAGACGGTCTACCTGAACCGATGGCCGGGCGTCTGACTGGATTGGTCCGCAAGCGCATGGGTTCAGCGTGGTAAAATCCCGCTTTGCCTGCACGAGGTTCGACCTGCATGACGTCTCCCGTTGCCATCCATTACCGGATCAGCCTTGCCGATCCCCACGCCCATTTGCTGGAAGTTTGCCTGACGGTCGATCACCCCGATCCTGCCGGGCAGGCCTTTACCTTGCCGGCTTGGATTCCAGGCTCCTACCTGATCCGTGAGTTTGCCCGGAACATTGTCACCATTCGCGCTGAATGCGAGGGGAAGCCAGTCCGGCTGCTCAAGTTGGAGAAGGCACGCTGGCAAGCAGAGCCGGTCCGTGGCGTGCTGCAACTGTACTATCAGGTGTATGCGTTTGACTTGTCGGTGCGGGGTGCCTATTTCGACCAAGAGCGGGCTTTTTTCAATGCCACCAGTACCTGCCTTGCCGTGGTGGGGCAGGAACAGCAACCGGTCGGGGTAGAACTGGTCCCACCGTCGGGTACTGCCTATCAGCATTGGCAGGTCGCGACCACCTTGCCGCGTCCGGCAGGGGGCGCAGCACGCTGGGCCTTCGGTCATTACCAGGCCGCTGATTACGATGCGCTGATCGATCATCCGGTTGAATGCGGTACGCTGGAAATCTGCGCGTTTGATGTTCTGGGTATCCCGCACTGGCTGGCCATCAGCGGGCGTCATCATGGCCACCTGCCTCGGCTGGTGGCCGATACCGCGCGCATCTGTCAGTCGCAGATCGAGCTGTTCGGGCAGCCCGGCAGCAAGGCGGGGGCACCCTTCAGTGAGTATCTGTTCCTGCTCTATGTCGGGGGCGGCTATGGCGGGCTGGAGCATCGCAACTCCACCGCCCTGATTGCGGATCGAAATGACTTGCCACGCCCGGATGAGCCCGCCGAACCTGGCAGCGGTTACACCCAGCTGCTGGGGCTGATCAGCCATGAGTATTTTCACAGCTGGAACGTCAAGCAGCTCAAGCCAGCGGCTTACGCGCCGTACCCTCTGGAGCGTGAAGCCTATTCCCGTCTGCTGTGGGCTTTTGAAGGTATTACCAGCTACTACGATGACCTGATGCTGGTGCGCAGCGGCGTAACACGGGAAAGCCAGTATCTGGAAACACTGGCGCAAAACCTCACCAGTGTCCTGCGCACGCCCGGCTGCCAGGTACAGACACTGGAAGATGCCAGTTTTGATGCCTGGATCAAGTATTACCGGCAGGATGAAAATTCACCGAATGCGCTGGCCAGCTACTATGTCAAAGGGGCCATGGTGGGTTGGCTGCTGGACATGACCCTGCGCGCGCAGCATGAGTGCTCGCTGGATGACATCATGCGTACCCTGTGGCAACGCTATGGTGTGCGCTTTGCCGAGACAGGCGTCGGGATTGCCGAAGACGAGTGGGAGCGGGTGGCCAGCGAAGTGGCTGGGGTCGACCTCACGGGTTTTTTTGATACGTATTTGCGGCAACCCAGTCAGCTGCTGCAGCCGCTGCAGGCGGTGTTGCCTCAGCTGGGCTTGTCCCTGCAGTGCCGTATGCCGCAGAACCTGGCAGACAAAGGGGGCAAATGGCTCGTCGAGCCGCCTGCGCCGCGCAATCAGCTGGGGGCACGTACCGCGGCAGACCCGCTGGGTCTGAAACTCAGCAGCGTCTTGAATGGTGGTGCCGCCGAGCTCGCCGGGCTGGCGGGGGGCGATGTGATCATCGCGCTGGATGGCTTTAAAGTCAGTCAGGGTAATCTGGAAACCTTGCTGGACCGCTTGCCGCTGGGCGCCGAGACGGTAGTACATGCATTCCGGCGCGATGAGCTGAAGACCTTGCCGATTCGCCTGCAAGCCAGTCAACCAGACACTGCAGCCCTGCAAGTGATGGCAGAGGCCAGCGAAAGCTGTCACGCTCGCCGGAAGGCCTGGTTGCAGCAAAACTGAACAACAAACGGGTCTGGTACCGTCGTGCCGGACCAAACGATGATGGGGCAGTAATCCTGCTCCCTGTACTGAGGATGAACTGTGCGCACTGAAACCCCGCAAACCATTTATCTCAAGGACTACCTGCCGTCCCCCTACATCATTGACCGTATCGACCTGAAGTTCGAACTGCGGGAAGTGGACACCGAGGTGGAGGCCCGCATGGTGATCACCCGCAACCCGGCCTCTGCGGAAGTGAATGCCCCACTGGTGCTGGTGGGGGATGCGCTGGAGCTGGTCTCGGTCAAGATTGATGGTGAAACGCTGGCAGCCGACCGCTATACCGTATCGCCAACCGAACTGGTGATTCGCGACCTGCCGGACAGTTGTTTCTGCGATGTGGTGACCCGCATTCAGCCGCAGACCAATACCACCTTGTCTGGTCTGTACAAGTCCAACGACAATTTCTATACCCAGTGCGAGGCGGAAGGCTTCCGCCGCATCATGTATTACCTGGACCGCCCGGACGTGATGACCCGCTTCTCGACCACCATTGTGGCCGACAAGCAAAAGTACCCGGTGCTGCTGTCGAATGGCAACAAGGTGGGCGAGGGCGACTCCGGCAAGGGGCGCCACTGGGTGAAGTGGGTTGACCCGTTCCGCAAGCCCGCCTATCTGTTCGCGCTGGTGGCCGGCAAGCTGGTGGTGCTGGAAGACCATTTCCGCACCCGCTCCGGGCGTGAGGTATTGCTGCAGATCTGGGTGGAGCCCGGCAATCTGGACAAGTGCCATCACGCCATGGCATCGGTCAAACGGGCGATGAAGTGGGATGAAGACCGCTTCGGGCTGGAGTACGACCTCGACATCTATATGATCGTGGCGGTGAGCGACTTCACCATGGGGGCAATGGAAAACAAGGGCCTCAACATCTTCAATACCAAGTACGTGCTGGCGCGCCCGGAAACGGCGACTGACTGGGACTTTGGCGCGATTGAAGCGGTGATTGGCCACGAATACTTCCACAACTGGACCGGCAACCGGGTGACCTGCCGCGACTGGTTCCAGCTCAGCCTGAAAGAAGGCCTGACGGTATTCCGTGATCAGGAATTCTCCATGGACCTGGGCTCCCGTGCCGTGGAGCGCATTGACCAGGTCAAGACACTGCGCAGCGCCCAGTTCCCGGAAGATGCCGGTCCGATGGCCCATCCGATCCGGCCGACCAGCTATATCGAAATCAATAACTTCTACACCGTTACCATCTACGAAAAAGGCGCGGAAGTTATCCGCATGCAGCACACCTTGCTGGGTGAGGCGGGTTTCCGTAAAGGGATGGATCTGTACTTCCGCCGCCACGATGGCCAGGCTGTGACCACCGAAGATTTTGTCGCTGCCATGGCGGATGCCAATGGTGCTGACCTGGAGCAATTCAAGCGCTGGTACGATCAAGCGGGCACGCCGGTATTGCGTGCCAGCGGTCAATATGATGCTGAACAGCGCAGCTACCGCCTGACCCTGGCCCAGACCTGCCCGGCCACACCGGGGCAGCCAGAGAAACTGCCATTCCACATTCCGGTCAAGATGGGCCTGCTGGACATTGAAGGTCAAATCCTGCCACTGCGCTTGCGCGGCGAGGCGGAGGCCATCCAGGGCAGCCGAGTGCTGTCACTGACAGACGCTGAGCAGATCTTCGAGTTTGTGGACATTCCGTGCCAACCGGTGCCCTCCCTGCTGCAGGGTTTCTCCGCGCCGGTCAAGCTGGAGATGGCCTATACGGATGCTGAGCTGGCCTTCTTGCTGGCGCATGACAGTGATGAGTTCAACCGTTGGGATGCGGGGCAGAAGCTGGCCGAACGGGTGCTGCTGGCACTGGTAGCCGATGCGCAGGCCGGTCGCCCCCTGCAGTTGCCGGAACACTTCACCTCGGCCATGCGTCAGGTGCTGAACAATGAGCAACTGGACCCGGCGCTGGCCGCCCAGGCGCTGAGCTTGCCGACCGAAGGTTGGCTGGCCGAGGTGATGGAGGTGGCTGATCCTGACACAATTCATCAGGCTCGCCAGTTTGTCCGCCGCAAGCTGGCGCAAGCACTGTCCGCCGACTGGCTGCGCCATTACCAGCGTTTGACGCAAGGTGCCTATGTGTGGACGGGTGATGCCTCTGCCAAGCGCGCCTTGCGCAATGTCTGCTTGTCTTATCTGTGCGCCGGTGAACAGGAGCAGGAATTGCAGCGTGCGCACGAACAGTTCATGCAAGCAGACAATATGACTGATCAGCAGGCCGCACTGGCTGTGCTGGCCAATGTGGCACATCCGCTGCGGGAACATGCGCTGAGCCACTTTGCTGACCAGTGGCAAGATGAGGCGCTGGTGATGGATAAATGGTTGCAGATGCAAGCCACCAGTTGCCTGCCGGGTACGCTGGAGCATGTGAAACAGCTGACCCAACATCGTTGCTTTACACTGACCAATCCGAACAAGGTCTACGCGCTGATTCGCAGCTTTGCCAGTGCCAACCCGCTGCATTTCCATGCTGCCGACGGTTCGGGTTATCACTGGGTGGCGGATCAGGTGTTGGCACTGGATGGGATTAACCCGCAGGTGGCTTCCCGCGTGGTGTCTGCCTTTAACCGCTGGAAGAAATACGATACTGCCCGACAAGGCCTGATGAAAGCGGCGCTGCAACGCATTCTGGCCAAAGAAGGCTTGTCGCCGGATGTGTTTGAAATCGCCAGCAAGGCCTTACAGGCCTGATCAGGGATAACCATGGCCGATACGCTGAAGACGCTGTTTGAAGCCCTGCCCACCGAGGGTTTCTTTTGCAGCTTGCGTCATGTGCGGGCGCATCGCGAGACCTTGACCGTACGCCGTGGCGTGCCGCAACCGGTGACCTTGACCGAGGATGTCGGGGTCATGCTGAGTGTGGTCGCCCAGGGCGGACACGGCTACGCAGCCACCAGTGATGTCAGCCCGGCGGGTTTGCAGCGTGCACTGGAGCGGGCATTGCAATGGGCGGCTTTGCACGCCCGCCATGCGGCCTACGAGGTGAGCCAGTATCCCTTGATGCACCCGGTGGGGGAGTACTGCGGTCCGGGGGCGGACCAGGCACTGGACTGGCATCGGGGCGAGTTGTTTGCGCGCTTGCAGCAAGAGGCCGATGCCTGCCGCATCGACCCGCGCATTGTCGAGTGGTCGGTCACCCTGGGTCGGGTGGATGAGGAACATCGCTATCTGACCAATGGTGGTGGTGATACCCTCCAGCGCTTCCGCTACCTGATGCCGGGTATCGTGATCACCGCTTTTGCCGATGGTGAGTCGCAATCCCGCAGTTTTGGTGGGCAATACAACGGCTATTGTCAGCAAGGCGGCATGGGCATGCTGCAGGCCGCGGGATTCTGGGGCGCGGGATCGAAGGTGGCGGATGAGGCTCTGCAATTGTTGCAGGCCCCCAACTGCCCCAGCGAGCGGATGGACCTGCTGCTGATGCCCGAGCAGATGATGCTGCAGATCCACGAGTCCATCGGTCATCCGCTAGAGCTGGACCGCATCCTGGGTGATGAACGCAATATGGCCGGTACCAGCTTTGTCACGCCAGACATGTTTGGGCATTATCAGTACGGTTCGTCCTTGCTGAATGTCACCTACGATCCGTCGATCCGGGAAGAGTTTGCCAGCTATGGCTGGGACGACGAAGGCCACGCCAGCGAGAAGGTCTGGCTGATCAAGGATGGCATCCTGCAGCGCCCCCTTGGCAGCCCTCTCTCGCAACAGCGCGCCGGCCTGACCGGGGTGGCCAATGCCCGCGCTAGTGGCTGGCATCGTGCACCGATTGACCGTATGGCCAACCTCAATATCGAGCCTGGCACTCTGCCGCTGGCCGAGCTGGTGGCGGGTATCGAGCATGGGGTGTTGATGGATACCAACGTGTCTTGGTCGATTGACGACTCGCGCAACAAATTCCAGTTTGGCTGCGAGTGGGGGCAGTTGATTAAAAACGGCGAGCTGAAGGGCGTGGTCAAGAATCCGAACTATCGGGGGATCTCCGCCAACTTCTGGCGCTCGCTCTCAGCGGTTGGCGATGTTCACACCCGCAAGGTGATGGGTACGCCCTATTGCGGCAAGGGGGAGCCCAATCAGGTGATTCGGGTGGGGCATGCGTCGCCCGCCTGCGTCTTCCGGAATGTCGAGGTATTTGGAGGGGCAGCCTGATGCAAGCCTGGTTTGAGCAACTCGCCAATGCCGTCAGCAGCCAGCTGCAAGGGGACGAAGGCTTCACCTTGTGGTTTTCTGGTGAGCGGTCGGACTTTGTCCGCTTCAATCATGGCCAGATCCGTCAGGCGGGTCAGGTGTTTCAGCTGTATCTCACCCTGCAGCTGATCCAGGGCCAAAAGCAGGCCGCGCACAGCTTCAGCATGCAAGGCGAGCTGGGTCATGATCGTGAGGTGCTGCTGTCGGGTTTGCACACCTTGCGAGATCTGCTGCCGCAACTGCAGGATGACCCGCACCTGATGCTGGCGGATACCCGGCAGGACAGTTGCCGCATCGAGCCATCCCGCTTGCCGGATGCTGCGCAGATGGCAGGGGATATCGCTTCCGCCGCAGCAGGGACCGACCTGGTTGGTATTCTGGCAGTGGGGCCGGTGTATTACGCCTTTGCCAATCATCTGGGACAGCGCAACTGGCAGGAAACCACCAGCTTCAACTTTGACTGGAGTCTGCACGCCAGCGGGGACAAAGCCGTCAAACGCGGTCAGGCAGGTTTTGAATGGGATGCGGCTGCCTTTGCAGCAGACTTGCACGCAGCAGGGCAACAGCTCGGCTTGCTGTCGCGCCCTGCGCGCACCTTGCAGCCAGGAGCCTATCGCGCTTATCTGGCCCCGGCCGCAGTGGGCGAGCTGCTCACCCTGTTTAACTGGGAGGCCTTGTCTGCCCAGTCCATTCACAGCAAGCGCAGCGCACTTCTGAAGCTGGTGGAAGGCGAACGGCAATTTTCGCCCTTGGTGAGCCTGAGCGAAAACACCGCTGCCGGCCTGGCCCCTGATTTTCAGGGTGAAGGCTTTCTCAAGCCCAAGCGCCTGTGCCTGATCGAGCACGGGCAGTTTGTCCATGCGCTGGTCAGTCCACGCAGCGCCCGAGAGTTTGGCCTTGCCAGCAATGGGGCGGATGGCAGTGAGTCCGCCAATTCTTTTGATATGGCTGCGGGTCAGCTGGCGCAGCAGGATGTGCTTCTCAAGCTGGATACCGGCTTGTACCTGAACAATCTGTGGTACCTCAACTATTCCGACCGCAGCCACTGCCGCATCACCGGCATGACCCGATTTGCCTGTTTCTGGGTGGAGCAGGGCGAGCTGGTAGCACCGCTCAATGTGATGCGATTTGACGATAGCCTGTACCGGATGCTGGGCGATCAGCTGGAGGCATTGACCATCGAGCGCGAGTGGCTGGTGGACCCGATGAGCTATGACAGCCGGTCATCGAGCAGCATGCGGCTACCGGGGGCCTTGCTGTCCTCGCTGCAACTGGTGCTATAAGTGCGGTATGGGCGTGGACAGCGCCCATCCTTTGCGGCACACTGCGCCGCACACCCGCGAGGGTGGGCAGCCTCAACCCGTCGGCTGCGCAAAGATGGACGGCAATCGTCGGGCTTCCCGGCGTATTCTGCGTGGCTGCGTTCGTAGCCCGAGGAGTGCAACATGACTGAACCCATCCTGGGTGATGGCGCCATCCGCCGCCCTGGCCTCCATGGCTCCAGCATTGAAAATACCTACGCTGGCGTGCTCAGCTTCATGCGCCGCCGCTATACCCGTGACCTGACCGGTGCGGATGTGGTGATTTCTGGCGTGCCGCTGGATCTGGCCACCACCTTCCGCCCCGGTGCGCGTCTGGGACCGGCTGCCGTGCGGGCTGCCAGTGTGCAGCTGTCCGAGCTCAAGCCCTTCCCGTGGGGCTTTGACCCCTTCGACGATCTGGCGGTGATTGATTATGGCGATTGCTGGTTTGATGCCCACAACCCGCTGACCATCACCCCCAGCATTGTGGAGCATGCCCGCACCATTTTGGCCAGCGGTGCCAAGATGCTGACTTTCGGCGGCGACCACTACATCACCTATCCGCTGTTGAAAGCCCATGCCGAAAAGTTTGGCGCGCCACTGAGCCTGATTCACTTTGACGCCCACTGTGACACTTGGGCCGACGATTCTCCGGATTCACTCAACCACGGTACCATGTTCTACAAGGCAATCCAGGACGGGCTGATTGATCCGAAAACGTCAGTGCAGGTGGGTATCCGTACCTGGAACGATGATTTCATGGGCATGAACGTGCTGGACGCGCCGTGGGTGCATGCCAATGGCGCAGAGGCGACTCTGCAACGCATCCTGCAAATCGTTGGCAATCGCCCGACCTACCTGACGTTTGACATCGACTGTCTGGACCCGGCGTTTGCGCCGGGCACCGGCACCCCGGTACCCGGGGGCCTGAGCTCCGCTCAGGCGCTGCACATCGTCCGCGGCATGCAACCGGTCAATCTGGTGGGGATGGACGTGGTGGAAGTCTCGCCGCCGTTTGACCAGAGTGAGCTGACGGCGATTGCCGCTGCCCACATTGCGGCAGACCTGCTGTGCGTGCTGCGCAACCAGAAGCTCGCCGCGAAAAAGTAAATACGCCAACCCTTGGCGGGCATGCCTGCTCTGATCTACAGTGTGGGCATGCCGATCTCGCTGAAAAATATCCGCTATTTCATCGCCGTTGCCGAGGCTGAGTCCATCACCGGGGCCACGCAATCCCTCAACATCTCCCAGTCAGTAGTGACAGAGGCTATCAAAGCTCTGGAAAGTGATCTGGGTGCTGCCCTGTTTCATCGCCACGCCCGTGGCATGGTGCTGACCCATGCCGGGCATCAGTTCCTGCGGCATGCCCATCAGATCATGGCCAGTGTGCGCAATGCCCAGCAGGCGCTGTCGGCACGGCCAGACACCATGAATGGGCAGCTCAATATTGGCGTCACCAGTCTGGTATCCGGCTACTACCTGCCTTATCTGCTGGACCGATTCCGGCGGGTCTTCCCCATGGTGGAAGTGCAGATCATCGAGGATAGGCGTGACTACATCGAGCATCTGCTGGTCAATGGCGAACTCGATGTGGCGGTGCTACTGGTGTCGCAGCTGGAAAATCGGCAGGCGCTGGAGACCGAGACCTTGCTCAGTTCGCGCTGGCGCTTGTGGCTACCAGTCAACCATGCACTGACCGAAGTAGGGAGCGTCTCTATTCATGAGCTGGCGGACGAGCCCTTGATCATGCTGAAGCTGGACGAACTGGAATCCACCAGTAATGCTTTTTGGCAAGCTGCCGGGGTTCGGCCTCGTCCACAGATGCGTACCGAATCGGTAGAAGCGGTGCGTAGCCTGGTCGCCACCGGGGCCGGGGTCGCCATCTTGCCGGACCTGCTGTACCGGCCCTGGTCACTGGAAGGGGATCGGCTGGAGGCACGGGCCATCATGGAAGATTTGCCGATTCTGGAGCTGGGCATCGCTTGGCGGCGGGGCTCCATGCAGCATGAGGCGGCCGAGCACTTTCAGATTGTGGCCCGTGAATTCGGGCGCTCCCATATCCGCGTCAGCCATGCATGAAAAGTTATCGGTTTTTCAGATAGGTCGTATCTGAATTACGTTCTGGTCGCGGCCTGAGCATGCTCCTACAATCCTGAGCAGACCTGTTCATCCAATGCCTTCTCTTCAAGTCATTGATGAAAAAGGGGTTTATCGTCCACGCTTGGTGGCGGCAATACCCGCGCCACCCGTGGCAGAACAATAATCAGGCACTCCGGAGATCAGAGCATGACACACGTAACCATGGTTCGCTTAGGCGTGTTTTCCCTGCTGGGATTATCACTTGGCAGTTATGCCGCCCCCGCTGCGGTGGGCGCCGGGGAAGGGCGCCTAGACATCATTGCCTGGCCAGGCTATATCGAGCGCGGCGAAACCGACAAGAAATATGACTGGGTCACCGGCTTTGAGAAGGCCTCGGGCTGCAAGGTCAATGTCAAGACCGCCGCCACCTCCGACGAGATGGTGTCGCTAATGAACCAGGGCGGTTACGATCTGGTGACCGCTTCAGGCGATGCCAGCCTGCGTCTGGTGGCAGGCAAAAAGGTGCAGGAAGTGAACATCGCCCTGATTCCCTCGTGGAAAACGGTGGATGAGCGCCTGCGCGATGCCCCCTGGCATGTGGTGCAAGGCAAGCACTATGGCGTACCCTACCAATGGGGGCCGAACGTGCTGATGTACAACACCAATGTTTTCAAGAGCCCGCCGCAATCGTGGGCGGTGGTGTTTGAGCCGCAAAAGCTGCCGGATGGCAAGCCGAACAAGGGCCGCGTACAAGCCTATGATGGCGCCATCTATATTGCGGATGCCGCCCTGTATCTGATGAAGAAAAACCCGGCGCTCGGCATCAAGGACCCGTACGAGTTGAACGAAGCCCAGTATGCAGCGGTGCTGGCCTTGCTGCGTCAGCAAAAGGGCTTGACCCATCGTTACTGGCACGATGTCACCGTGCAGATGAACGACTTCAAGAAGGAAGGCGTGGTGGCGTCCAGTGCCTGGCCCTATCAGGTCAATGCGCTGAAGGGTGAGAAGCAGCCGATTGCCTCGGCTTTCCCGGCAGAAGGCACCACCGGTTGGGCGGATACCACCATGATGCATGCAGAAGCCAAGCACCCCAACTGCGCCTACAAGTGGATGGAGTGGTCGCTGAACAGCAAGCTGCAGTCTTCGCTGGCCGAATGGTTTGGCTCTGTGCCGGCCGTACCCGCCGCCTGCAAGGAGAAGGCGCCAGGAGGCAGCAACTTCTGTGGCGACAATGGCTTTGACCGCATGACCCGCATCCACTTCTGGAAAACGCCACAAGCCAAGTGCAGCACGCAGGGCACCTGCGTTCCGTACAGCCGCTGGACGCAAGACTATATCGCCATCATGGGCGGCCGCTGAGCCCCCATCCACCTCGGGGCATGCACCGCTTGTAGCGGTGTGTACCCCGACCTGGAGTCAGACCTATCATGAGTATCGCTGTTGAATTTTCAGCGGTCAGCCGCAGCTTTGGTAACGTCAAGGCGGTTGACCAGGTTTCCATCCAGATTCAGGAAGGTGAGTTCTTTTCCATGCTGGGCCCCAGCGGCTCCGGAAAAACCACCTGCCTGCGCCTGATTGCGGGGTTTGAACAGCCCAGCAGCGGCAGCATCCGTATTTTTGGACAGGAAGCCGGTGGCGTTCCGCCCTACGAGCGCGACGTCAACACCGTGTTTCAGGACTATGCGCTGTTTCCGCACATGAGCGTGCGGGACAATGTGGCCTATGGGCTGATGGTCAAAGGGGTGGCCAAGCCCGAGCGTCTGCAACGTGCCGAAGAGGCCTTGCAGCTGGTCGCGCTGGGGGGCTATGGGGACCGCAGTCCGGCACCGCTGTCTGGAGGGCAACGCCAGCGGGTGGCGCTGGCTCGCGCCTTGATCAATCGGCCCCGCGTATTGCTGCTGGATGAGCCGCTCGGTGCGCTGGACCTCAAGCTGCGAGAACAGATGCAGCTGGAGCTCAAATCCCTGCACCGGCAGCTGGGCATTACCTTTGTCTATGTCACGCATGACCAGGGTGAAGCACTGTCGATGTCTGACCGAGTAGCCGTGTTCAACAAAGGCCGTATCGAGCAGCTGGCTCCGCCACGCGAATTGTATAACCAGCCGCAAACGGTATTCGTGGCTGACTTCGTCGGCACGGCCAACATCATCCGTGGCGCGCTGGCCCAGCAACTCACCGGACAAGCGCAGGCCTTCTCCATCCGCCCCGAACACATTCGCCTGGCCGCTGCCAGCGATAGTGAACAGATCAACGCGGAAGGTGAGGTGCTGGACATCCAGTTCCACGGTGCCAGCAGCCGGGTAGAGATCCGGGTCAACGAACAGCAACTGGCGGCGGTGTTGCCGAATGACAGCAGTGACCTGTCGATGCGCTTGCAGCCAGGCCAACCCGTCGCCATCAGCTGGCCTCGTGCCGCGATGGTGGCCTTGCGCGAGGGGCTGTGAGATGAGTGCGACCGCTATGGCGAATGCAGCCGTGCTAACGGGGCTGACGCGGCGCTTGGCCAACCTGCTGTACCGCCGCCCCAATGTGTATCTGCTGATGCTGCTGATCCCGCCCTTGCTGTGGTTCGGTGTTGTCTATCTGGGCTCGCTGTTTGCCTTGCTGGGGCAAAGCTTTTATACCTTCGACGACTTCTCGATGACCGTCAGCCATGACCTGACGCTGGCCAACTATCAGGCCCTGCTGGTCGCCGCCAACGGCGATGTCCTGCTGCGGACCATCACCATGGCGGTCATGGTCACGCTGGCGGCCTCCCTGATAGGTTTTCCCATTGCCTACTACATGGCGCGATATTGCCGGGGCTGGGAAAAGGGGCTGTTCTATGTGGCAGTCATGCTGCCCATGTGGGCCAGCTATATCGTCAAGGTCTATGCCTGGACGGTCATTTTGTCGAAGGAAGGCGTGCTGTTCTGGATCATTCAGCACCTGGGGCTGACCGGTGTGATGGACAGCCTGCTGGCAACCCCTGGCTTGGGTGGCAATACATTGGCCACCTCGCATCTTGGGCGCTTTCTGGTGTTCACCTATATCTGGCTGCCCTTCATGATCCTGCCGATTCAGGCTGCACTGGAGCGGGTTCCGCCGTCCTTGCTGCAAGCTTCGGCTGACCTGGGTGCGCGCCCGATTCAGACCTTCCGCACCGTACTGCTGCCGCTGGCGTTTCCGGGCGTGGTGGCGGGCTCCATTTTCACTTTCTCGCTGACGCTAGGGGACTACATCATTCCGCAGCTGGTGGGGCCTTCCGGGCTGTTCCTCGGATCCATGGTCTATACCATGCAAGGCTCGATCGGCAATATTCCACTGGCAGCGGCATTTACCGTGGTGCCCATTGTATTGATCGGCCTGTATCTGATGCTGGCCAAGCGACTGGGAGCTTTCGATGCGCTCTGATAACGGACATCCCCGCGCACCGCGCTGGCTAAAGATCATGGCTTATGGCGGGCTGCTGTTTCTGCACTTACCCATCGTGATGATCATGCTCAATGCCTTCAATGCCGATCCAGGTGGCAGTGCCTTTCCACCCACCGGGCTAACGCTGCACTGGTTCAGTGAGGCGCTGGCACGCGAGGATGTGCTGCAGGCCATCGGGCTATCGGTACGGGTAGCTGCGATGGCAACTGGCCTGGCGCTGGTTCTGGGGGTGATTACGGCTGCGGCCTTGTATCGCCGGCAATTCTGGGGCAAAGAGGCCTTGTCGCTGATGCTGATCCTGCCGATTGCCTTGCCCGGCATCATCACCGGCATCGCTTTGCTGTCCGCCTTCAAGCTGATGGGCGCTGAGCCCGGTTTCTGGACCATCGTGATCGGACATGCCACCTTTTGCGTGGTGATGGTATACAACAATGTGATCGCCCGTTTCCGACGTTTGCCGCATAGCCTGGTCGAGGCCAGCATGGACCTCGGTGGCGATGGCTGGATGACCTTGCGCAAGGTGGTCTTGCCGCAGCTGGCCACCGCCTTGCTGGCGGGCGGGATGCTGGCTTTCGCCTTGTCGTTTGACGAGTTGATTGTGACCACCTTTACGGCAGGGCACGAGCGTACACTGCCCATCTGGCTATTGAACCAGCTCAGCCGACCGCGTGATGCGCCCATCACCAACGTGGTTGCCATGCTGGTGATGCTGGTAACCGCCATCCCCATTCTGCTGGCGCATTATCTGACGCGCAATACCGCTGCCAGCAGTGGCAGCGGCAAATGAACCTTGTCACAACCCTTTTGGATGGAGCATAACCCTATGAGCACAGCTGTTTTCCCTCAGGACCTGTTGATCAACGGGCAGATTGTGGCTGGTGATGGCGTGGCGGAAGACATCTTCAACCCGGCAACCGGCGAGCTGCTGTGCCGGGTACATGAGGCTTCGCCGGAGCAGGTACGCGCTGCAGTAGGGGCTGCTGCCGTGGCGTTTGATGGCTGGTCGCGGACCACACCCAAGGATCGCGCCACCCTGCTGTTGAAGCTGGCGGATCAGATCGAAGCACATGGCCCCGAGTTGGCCCGGCTGGAGTCGTTGAACTGTGGCAAGCCCTACCTGGCGGCGCTGAATGACGAGATTCCGGCGGTAGCCGATGTCTTCCGCTTTTTTGCCGGCGCCATTCGCAATATGGGCGGCATGGTGGCGGGGGAGTATTTACCCGGACACACCAGCATGATCCGGCGCGATCCGCTAGGGGTGGTGGCTTCCATTGCGCCATGGAACTACCCGCTGATGATGGCCGCCTGGAAAATTGGCCCCGCCATCGCTGCAGGCAATACCGTGGTGATCAAACCCTCTGAGCAGACGCCACTAACCACGCTGCGGCTGGCTGAGTTAATAGTGGATATCCTGCCGCCGGGGGTGGTCAATGTGGTGACCGGACGGGGTGAAAGCGTGGGCGCACCGCTGATCTCGCAGCCCGAAGTCTGCATGGTTTCGCTCACCGGGGATGTATCGACCGGCCAGCGCATTCTGGAAGCGGCCAGCAAGAGCGTGAAGCGCACCCACCTGGAGCTGGGCGGTAAAGCCCCGGTGATTGTGTTTGACGATGCCAATCTGGAAGAAGTGGTGGCCGGCATCCGCACCTTTGGCTACTACAATGCCGGGCAGGACTGCACCGCCGCTTGCCGCATTTACGCTGGTAAGGGCATCTACGACAAGCTGGTAGCGGAGCTGGCCAGCGCAGTCTCCAGCATCAAGGTGGGCCTGCAGGATGATGAAGGGGTGGAAATGGGCCCGCTGATCTCCATTCGCCAGCGCAACCGGGTCGCCAGCTTTGTGGAGCGTGCCGCTCAGCAATCCCATATTGAAGTGGTGGCTGGTGGCAAAGTGGGGCAGGGCAATGGCTACTTCTACGAGCCGACGGTGATCGCCGGAGCCCGGCAGCAAGATGAAATCGTCCGCCGCGAAGTGTTCGGCCCGGTGGTCTCCATCACCCGCTTTGACGATGAGCAGGACGCCGTGCGCTGGGCCAATGATTCCGACTACGGGCTGGCCAGCTCGGTGTGGACCCGCGATGTCAGCAAGGCCATGCAGGCCGCTTCCCGCTTGCAGTATGGCTGCTCCTGGATCAATACCCACTTCATGCTGGTGTCCGAGATGCCCCACGGCGGCATGAAAAAATCCGGTTACGGCAAGGACATGTCGGTCTACGCACTGGAAGACTACAGCTGCGTGCGGCATGTGATGGTGAAACTGTAAACGGGTAGGTAGAAAAGCAAAAAGCCGACCATCAGGTCGGCTTTTTTGTATCGGGCTACTGGCGGAAAGGGGGGGATTCGAACCCCCGTTAGGGTGTTACCCTAAACACGCTTTCCAGGCGTGCGACTTAAACCACTCATCCACCTTTCCGCGAGAGAGGCCGGATCATAGCGGGAAAGCGGGTTGCTGGCAAGCATTTTTTGCCAAAAACCCGCATGGGGCAAGCGCGCCGGTGCGGCGGGCTTTCTGGTAGAATCGGCCGCATGAGCTATCAAGTCCTCGCCCGTAAGTGGCGTTCGCGTACCTTTGCCCAGGTCATGGGGCAGGAGCATGTGGTACGGGCGCTGACCAATGCGCTGAAGACCTCGCGCCTGCACCATGCCTACCTGTTTACCGGTACCCGTGGAGTCGGCAAAACGTCGCTGGCGCGTATTCTCGCCAAATCGCTGAATTGTGAAACAGGCGTGCAGGAAGAGCCGTGCGGTCAATGTACGGCCTGCACCCAGATTGATGGTGGGCGGTTTGTGGACCTGCTGGAGATTGACGCCGCCAGCAACACCGGTATCGACAATATCCGCGAGGTACTGGAGAACGCCCAGTACGCGCCGACGGCTGGTCGTTACAAGGTTTATATCATCGACGAAGTGCACATGCTGTCGAAAAGTGCCTTCAATGCGATGCTGAAAACACTGGAAGAACCACCTGCTCACGTCAAATTCATTCTGGCGACCACCGATCCGCAGAAAGTACCGGTAACGGTGCTGTCCCGTTGCCTGCAGTTCAACCTGAAGCAGATCCCGCCGCAGACCGTGGCACAGCACCTGCAGTTTGTACTGCAGCAGGAACAGATCCCGTTTGAAGCCGACGCGCTGATGCAGCTGGGCCATGCCGCCCAGGGCAGTATGCGCGATGCCTTGTCCTTGCTGGACCAGGCCATTGCCTATGGTCTGGGCGAGGTCAAGGCAGACGCGGTGCGCGGCATGCTGGGTACGGTGGATCAAAGCTATCTGCTGCGTATTCTGGACGCGCTGGCTGCAGGGCAGGGCGAGGTGCTGTTGAACGAGGCTGCACAAATGGCCGCGCGTTCGGTCAGCTTTGATCACGCGCTGCAAGTGCTGGCGCAGTTGCTGCAGCAACTGGCAGTGTTGCAAGCGGTGCCGCAAGCGCTGGATACGTCCACGCCAGATTACAGCCGGTTGAGCACGCTGGCCGACCGCTTCAGCCCGGCAGATGTACAGCTGTATTACCAGATTGCCGTACTGGGCCGTCGTGACCTGGGTCTGGCACCGGATGAGTACGCCGGTTTCACCATGTGCCTGCTGCGCATGCTGGCGTTCGAGCCCAGCGGCCAGATGCCGCCGCGCAGTCCACGTCTGGAGTCGCCACAAGGGGCGGATAGCCACGAAGTGATGCCGAGTAGTACACCGGCTGCTGTCGCCGCCACGCCGACCGTGCCGCCCCAAGCCGCAGCCGAGGTCATGCCGGCGGTGCCCGTTGCTGCTGAAGCTGTGCAGGCAGCAACGTCCGTACAGCGGCCCCCATGGGAAGCTGAGCTGCCTCCGGTGGAGGCTTATGACGAAGCCCCGGTTTCGGTGCCTGAGCCGGAAGCTGTTGTCACACCCGCACCGCCAGTTGTCGTAGCACCAGCCAATGTGGCCGCGTTGCCGGACTGGCATGAGGTGGTGCAAGCCTTGCCCATCACCGGGGTGGCCGCCATGCTGGCCAAGCATTGCGTGCTGACCGGGGTGGAGGATGGGGTCTGGTCGCTGACCTTGCCAGCCACGTATCAATCCATGCTGATGCAGCAGGACAAGCTGCGAGAGGCGCTGGCAAGCTACACTGGCAGTGCCGTCAGCCTGCGTATTCAGCTGGGCGCGAGCGACACGCTGGCACCGATTCAGCTGGAGCAGCAGGCAAGGGCTGAGGCCCTGCAGCAGGCGACCGAGGCGCTGCTGGCCGACCCGGTTGTACAATATTTGCAAACCCATGCAGGGGCGCGGTTGCTGACCGATACGGTGCAACCCTTGGCGCCATCTGCCTGATTTTACCCACACGATGGACGCCCGTCACGGGCATATGCAGCAAGGAGCAGAACATGATGAAGGGTGGCTTGGGCAACCTGATGAAGCAAGCGCAGCAGATGCAGGAAAACATGCGCAAGATGCAGGAATCGCTGGGCAGTATCGAGGTGGAGGGTCAAGCTGGTGCGGGCATGGTCAAGTTGACCATGAGCTGCCACCATGTGGTCAAGCGGGTGCATATTGACCCGTCGGTCCTGTCGGGTGATGAAGACGACAAGGAAATGCTGGAAGACTTGATTGCTGCGGCCTTCAACGATGCCTTGAAGAAAGTGGAAGCCACCACCCAGGAAAAGATGTCCGGTTTCGGTGCCGGGCTGAATCTGCCGCCGGGCATGAAGCTGCCGTTCTGAGCCTACGGTGAAATCTCCGCAAAACAGCCCGTCTGCCCTGCTGGAGCTGATCGACGCGCTGAAATGCCTGCCGGGAGTAGGGCCACGTTCAGCGCAGCGCATGGCGTATCACTTGCTGCAGCGGGATCAGACCGGCGCACGGCGTCTGGCCTTCTCGCTTAATCTGGCGCTCGACACCCTGGTGCGTTGCAGCCTGTGCAACAACTACAGCGAGCATGAGGTATGCAGTCTGTGCCGGGATGATGAACGCGATCGCACCAAGCTGTGCGTGGTCGAGATGCCCGCCGACCTGCTAATGATGGAGCAGGCACGCTGCCACCAAGGACTGTACTACGTGCTGCAGGGGCGCTTGTCTCCGCTGGACGGCATCGGCCCGAAAGATATCGCCTTGGAACAGCTGCTCAAGCGTGCGCAGGATGGTGTGGTGGAAGAAGTCATCCTCGCCACCAATTATACGGCGGAAGGCGAGGCCACCGCCTACTATATTGCCGAGATGCTGAAACGGCAGCAGATCGGTGTTACCCGAATTGCGCGCGGTTTGCCGGTAGGCGGCGAGCTGGAACATGTGGATTCCGGTACGCTGGCCCAGGCGGTGTATGAGCGCAAACCGGTTTAAGAGGCAAGGCCCATGCGACGCATCCTGATCGCCAATCCCAAGGGCGGTAGCGGCAAATCCACCCTGGCTACTCACTTGGCCAGCTGGTCTGCCTGGCAGGGCTGGCGCACCATGCTGGGTGATGTCGACCGCCAGCAATCCACCCGCCACTGGTTGCAGGCCCGCCCGGAGCAATTCCCGCCCGTGCATGGCTGGGAGGCGCAGCTGGATGGACCGATGCGCCCACCCAAAGGCACGGAATGGGCGATACTGGACAGCCCGGCCGGTTTACACGGTAAGAAATGGGCCGCAGTACTGGACGCGGTGGATAGCGTCATCGTTCCGGTCCAGGCCTCGCCGATGGACATGTGGGCCAGCGAACCCTTTTTGCAGGCCCTGGCCGAGGCCAAGGTGGTGCGCAAGGGCAAGATACGGGTGGCGGTGGTGGGCATGCGTGTCAACCCGCGAACGCAGAGTGCCCGCCAGTTGGCCAGCTTTCTGCAGCGGTTTGATCTACCGTGCGTGACGCACATTCGCGATGCGCAGCTCTACGTGCAGACCATTGCCCGTGGCTTGACCCTGTTTGACCTGCCGACACTACGCTACGCCAAGGAGCGCGAGCAGTGGCAGCCACTGCTGGACTGGCTGCAAGCACCAGCGTGAGGCTCGCAGGCTAGGCCGGTTTAGCCACCATCATCCAGTACACCACCAATAGCCCCACAAAGGCGGGGATGCCCAGCAGGGTCCACAGGCGCTCATACTGCCAGTAGCGTCCGGGCAAGCGCTCACCGTGCAGCAGCGCGTAGTGGGCCATGTCCCGCATGCGCAATTGCAGCCACACTACCGGTAGCCAGCAGATGGCGGCCAGTGCGTACAGGGCGAAGGTTGCCAGCAACCAGTGGCTGTGCAGTGGCCAGCCCGCCAGATGCGCCATCCACAAGCCGCTGATCGGCTGGAAAATCACGCTGGGGGTGGTAAACCACCAGTCGGCCTTGACCACCCAATGCGATACGGTCGCAATACTCTGTACCTGTTTGCCCCGGTTGGTCACAAACATATAAAAGGCAGTCCCCAGGCCAGTACCAAACATCAGCGTGGCAGACAGAATATGCAGGTATTTCAGCAACAGGTAGCTCATGGCTTGTCCTCACTTATACGCCACATCATGATCAGCAGCAGCACAATCGGCAGGTTCTTGCTGAGGGCGCCGAAAGGATGCAGCCACCACTCAGGCATGCCCAAGCTCAGGCTGACGCTGTAAAAGGCCACCAGCAGGGCTTGCGCGCCCCATAGCCAGCGCCGAGGGTGCAGGACAAGCAGCACCGCCAGGCTGATGTCGAGCAGACAGGCCCCTGCCAGCGCAGCAGGCGCCCATGCGGCGGGGATGCCACAGGCGTGTAACCAGCCCAGCGACTGTTCACGCGGCCACCACCAGCCGGTGAGTGCACTCCACAGCCATAACAGCGCCATCATCACCCGCAGCATCGGTTCTGCCCAGCCCATTACTGCTGCCGCACGTAATTCTGGGGCCGCAAAGCTGGTAGGGTGCCGCAGCGGCCGCCCAAGCAGCTGTTGGCAGGGCAGGGGATCTGCCAGTGGCCCCGGTCCAGCACTAGCCGCCAGCATGCGAAGGGTATCTGGCGTCAACAAGCTCCCCGGCACATGGGCCGCCAGCCGGGCTACGGTATAGGCCAAACCATCCGGCAATGGCAATACCCAACCTGCGCCAGCACGCATGCCTTGCCGCAGGATCGACAGATAATCGGCAAAGCTGCAGCTGTGCGGGCCAACGGCATCGACGATACCACGCTGAGCCGGTGCTGCTGCCAGCAAAGCCAGCATCAGCGCGACCAGATCATCGACATGGATGGGCTGTACGCGTGCCCGCCGCGCCATGGGTAGCACAAGCACCGGCAGCGTGGCCAGCGTGCGCATGCCACGGCTGCTGTCACCCTCTTCGCCGTACACCAGTGAGGGGCGGAGGGCCACACCGTCCAGATCTCGCGCCAGCAGATCCGCATCCGCCTTGCCCTTGCTGCGCCAGTAAGCGGTTTCAGCGTCAACATCGCTACCCCAGGCAGAGAGCTGGATCACGCGGCGGACCTGACGCGCTTCACAGGCCGCAAACAGCGCGCAAGGCATGTCGGCATGCAAGGTCGCATAGGCCCCGGCATGGGGCTCCAGCAAGATGCCGACACAGTTGATGACCGCATCAACACCGTTCAGCAGCGGCAACCAGTCGTTCTCGTGTGTCATGCAGGCAAGATCTGCTTCCACCCAACGGACACCTGTCAGCGCAGGGTCACGACGACCCACCGCCTGCACCACATGGCCGAGCTGGACCAACTGAGCCGCCAGCCGTTTGCCGATGAAGCCACTTGCGCCCAGCAGCAGGATGTTCATGTTTGAACTCCTTTGTGCAGGCGATACAGCGTGATGGCGGCCCAGGTATCACGCACAGCCCAAACCCAGACACCGATGGCAAACAGGGTAAACAAACCGGTCCAGTAACCATGACGGCTCAGCACGACGGCATCCGGCAGGCGGGACCACTGCAACACCATAGGCAACATGAGGGTACATACCGCACCGGCCCCCATGCTGAGTACCAGATGCATCACACGCTCGTTGGGCGACAGGACACGGGTGCGATCCTCTTCCACGAAATCCCAGGCCGTGAGCAGGATCTCACCCAGCAATACGGCAGCCAGCAACCAGGCCCAGCTGCCTTGCCACTGCGCCCAGGCTAAAGCCAGGAACAGCATGCCGTACAGCCACTCGCGAGCCGCGTGCAAAGCCTGCTCCAGTCGTGCTCCCGGTCGGCTGGGCAGGTGTTCACGCCATTCATGGTTGAGCAGCATGTCCAGTGCCCCCAGTATGGCCTGGAAGGTTAAAATGGCGAACAGGGCAGTCATGCATCACCTCGCTTATCGATGAAGTACAGCAGCAGCAGCGGTGGCAGCAAGGCCAGCACTGCCAGCAGGTCCAGGCTGACAAACAAGGCAATGCCCCGCTGCCAGGACAAACTGATGTCTTGTGGAGCCCATAACAGCAAGGCCAGCGCCAGCCCTAGCCAGACCATGGGTTGCCGGTGATGCCGTCCGCTCCAGACCATGAGGGTCATGCACAGGCCCAGCATTTGCAGCGTGGCACCAAAAGCCTGTAGCCACCACAGCAGTTGTTGGTGCGCCGCTTGGGGTACCGCTGTCGCCCAAAAGCTGGCCTGGAAAGGCCCCAGAAACTGCGCCAGCAGCTCCGGCCTGGCTGTCATGGCCATCCCCGCCAGTGCGTGTACAAAGCAGCCCAGCAGCAGGAAGTGGATCAGGAAGCCACGCTTGGTTTTCAATTTTTCTGTACACACAGAAATTCCCTTTTGCAAAAAAGGCAGGAGAGCCTGCCTGGATTGAACGTGGACTTACAACGCTGGAGTGTCATCACTCCCGAACAGTTTGGCCACCTTACCGCCCATCTTCAGGAAACGCTGTAGCGTCTGTGGTGGCAAATGCTTGAAGTCGGCGTAGGCCTGCATCAGCATTTCCAGAAAGACCAGCACCCGATCCATCTTTTCGCGGGTGGCGGTTTCCAGTTCCGGGTCGTTTTCGGCTTCGAGTGAGCACTCGCGCAGTACAGACAGGGTGGGGTCGAGTTCCCGCCGTTTGCGCTCTTCCAGCACCGTGCGGAAGATGTCCCACACTTCCTGATGCGCGACAAAGTGATCCCGGCGGTCTTGCGGCAGGTGCTGGATCTTGACCAGTCCCCAGCCTTGCAGTTCTTTCAGGCTGGTACTGACATTGGAGCGGGCCACACCCAAGGTCTCGCTGATTTCCTCAGCGTGCAGGGGACGGTTAGCCAGAAATAGCAGGGCATGGATCTGCGAGACCGTGCGGTTCACGCCCCAGCGGGTACCCATCTCCCCCCAATGGAGGATGTACTTCTGCATGGTGGGGGAGAGCTGCATGGCTTGCTTTCAATTTCTGTATATACAGAAATATAAGTAAAGCCATGCGGGCTGTCAAGCTTACTCGCTAGCGTGGCGCGCCAGCGCCTGATCGGGATGCAGCCATCCCGGCTGGCTGGTCATGTGCTGCAGCCAACGGGTGATGTTGGGGTAATCCGACAGCGGCAGCCCTACTTGCGGCAACCAGTGCAGATAAGCACCACAGCTCAGGTCTGCAATGGTCAATCCGCTTTCCAGCAAGGTGGCGTGTTGCTCAAGATGCTGCTCCAGCGTACCCAGATCAGCCAGCAGCCGTTGCAGCAGATAATGCATGACGTCTGCCGGCAGCGGTGACCACAGCAGCGCAAAGCGATAATTGGGCAGGCTGAAGCCGATGCGGTTGGTTTCCCAGCTGAGCCATTCCAGCACCGTTTGCCACTCGCCGCTGCCTCCGGTAAAGCGCCCGGTCTTGCGCGCCAGATATTGCAGAATGGCGTTGGACTGACAGAGTGAGCGACCTTCATCCACCAGAACAGGGACTTCGCCAAATCGGCTGGCGGTCACAAAGGCGGCAGGACGCTGCTCGCGTGGTAGACCGAGGTCGATCCACTCATAGCGATGCTGCAGATTGGCCAGCAACAAAAAACTGCGCACCTTGAAGCTGTGTCCCGAATCACTGCTGCCGTACAGTAGCATGGTCTGCTCATTTCCTTGTTTAGGGTCTATTCCATCATAGCGTGTTGTGAGTGCCTGCGCGTGCCTTGTGAGCACAAACTCACATGACATTGTCAATTATGACGTGCTAAGGTTTGCCCATCATCAATCACAGCCATATGCATTTGAGGAGACTCCATGCTGTTTCGTTCCCTGATTCTGGGCGCTGTGCTGCTCAGCGCGTCCACACTCACCCTGGCACGTGAAGCCATGGCCAAGTATGGTGAATACTACTTGGGACCCAAGACCATGACAGTAGAACTGGCCAAGCTGGCCAGCGGCACGCAGGCGCTGATCAAGGTGTATGGAGTCGATCACGCATGGGATGGAAAGGTACTGCGAGTTGACGTACGCAGCGGGCGCGACGACCGTAGCGAGTACTATCTGAAAGTGGACGGCAAGGACTATGTGATGATGCTGGTTGGCCAGTATCAAGCGCAGATTTACTTGCCGGGATTGGGTGAGTCCTATTTGCAGTTCAAGCGGGAAGAATCCCTGTCCGTGCAGCCTGAGCACCTCATGACGGAATACGAACAATACGCTGGCAAATAAGCACGCGTTCAATCCACGTCCGTCATATCACGACCAACCGTTTACCGAATCACGGCACAAGGAAGTTTGATGCAAGCCAAAAGAGAACCCGTTGCCCGCTATGGCGAATCCTATCAAGGCCCGAAAACCCTGACTGTAGAACTGGCATGGCTTGCCAGTGGTGAGGCTGTCCTGATCAAGACGTATGGTGTGAATCATCCATGGGACGGTCGCGTGCTGCGAGCCAGCCTGCATGAAGGCAATGACCGGCTCAACGAGTTCTATACCGAGGTGGAGGGCAAGGAATGCTTGCTGATGCGAGAAGGACCCAGCCACGGCGCACGACTCTATCTCCCGGGGCTTGGCGAGTTGTCGCTGAGCTTTGACCGGGAGGCATCGCTCCAGCTCAAGCCCGAACACCTGATGACGGATTACCTGCAGCAAGCCAACCGCTGAACCTCAGGGTTCATCGTCCGGCAGGCCACAGCATGCGCAGCGCCAGCCCCCCAAACACACCACCCAGCAGATAGCGGGGCCAGCGCCGAGGGGCTTGTCCGCGCATACGGCGCATTACCTGATGCGCCAGCAGAATCACCACCCCGTTCACCACGAGGCCAATCAGGTTCAATACCGTAGCAAGCAGCAGGAATTGCAGCACCATGGAGCCTGCCGCCGGGTGGGTGAATTGCGGAAACAAGGCCAGCACAAACAAGGCCATCTTGGGGTTCAGAACGTTACACAACAAGCCTTGCCGGTAAACCTGCCCCATGCGCAGGGGGCTGGGTTGATCGGTAGCCGCAGCGGTCGCAGGGCTGCGTAGTGTCTGGATGGCCAGCCACAGCAGGTATAGCGCACCGGCAATACGTACCCCGTCATAGGCCAGCGGTACCATGCGCATGAGCTGTGAGAGGCCCAAGGCAGCGGCCAGTGCATGCAGATAGGTTCCCGTCTGGATACCCGCCAGTGTTGCAAAGCCTGAATAGCGCCCTTGACTCAAGGTTCGAGCCGTCATCAACAGCATGTCAGGGCCTGGAGTAATTGTCAGCAGCAGTGCGGCAAGGGAAAACAGCGAGAGCGTAGCCAGATCCAGCATGGAGAACCTTTCATTGCGGGCATGAAAGGTTCTCCAGTATAACGACGCGCCCTATCTGCGGCAAGCGCGGAGGCGGGGCTACCGTAAGGCATCACAGACATACCTCATCAGACCGCGGGTTACGCTGGAGCCTGTTTCCCTCGACTGTGCAACCACCGTTCTGCGATCAGCAGGTTGGGTACCCAGCATAGCCATGCAATCACAGGGTAAGCCCGTTCAAACGGAATAGCCGTGAGCATGCTGAGCGGCAGGTAGCAGCGCAGCGTAACAGCCGCCAGGGTGAGCGCGAAATTGCGTATCATCCAGCGGCGGTGTGTGCCGATGTCACGCTGCCGAATGGCGAGATAGGCACGCAGCCCGCTATATAGCCATGCGATGGCCAGTGCGGCAAACCCCAGTGTAGAGAGCATGCCGCCATAGGCGTTACGTGCGATCAGCAAGCCGGCCAGCCCGCCGGGCAGGACGCCCAACCCCAGATAGGCCCGTCCCAGCCAGCGGTGTAGCGCCGGTTTACGCGCTCGCAAGGCTTGGGAAAACTGCAGCGGCCCCAATAACAGCGCCAACGCGGACGTAAAAATATGGACATACACTTCGATGCGGTGCGCCTGAAAACTCCGCAACATGTCCGGATGCACCAGGCTGCCGATCGGGAACGCGGTGTACGCGACCACGGCATAGCCCGCAACACCGATAGACAAGAGGTACAGCAAGATTTTGCTTGCAAGACGCATGGCGCTTTCCTTGAGCAGGTGGCTTCCTTGCACGCCAGGAAGCTTCGATGGTACCTGACGGACGCATCATCTGCGATGGATGTTACAGATTCATGCTTACTTGTATCTACTTGGGCGGCAAGCTTTCCACAAAGTGGCGGGCCAAGTCCAGCCACAGTGTCAGACCATATGCCCTGGCAGGGGCGGCCTCCACCCAGATGAAGCCGGTCATGGTTCGGCCACCATGCACCATGACTGTCGCACCGGGCCGGGCCAGTGCCTCATCCTGCTGTGCGGGGCCGACCCGAAACAGGTAACGCCCGTCTTTACTGATGCAGCACAGCATATGCCCGCGCCACATCCAGCATAGCCCGCCAAACATCTTTTTCTCGTCGACCCCAGGCTCACCGGACAACAGCCCCCTGATCTCGTCTGCCAATGCTGGGTCTACGGCCATCGGTACACCTCCCTGTGTATCGTCAGCTCAGTATGGGTGACCCAGCATCATTCAACAAGGGCTTAGCGATGCCAGGGGGCCTCGCGCTCACTGGTAATGCCATAGCGGTTGATGGCTTGTTGGCATAGCACCGCATCGCAATAACCTTGCTGCCGCAGGCTATGGAGGGCCGCCAGCACAATCTGGTGGCGATCCACTTCAAAGAACTGGCGCAGCTCAAGCCGGGTATCACTGCGGCCAAAGCCATCGGTCCCCAATACCGTATAGGGTGCGCGCAAGTAACTGGCTACCAGCATGGGCCAGGCGCGTACGTAGTCGGTAGCGGCGATCACCGGCGCATCACCCTGCAGGCACTGCGAGACATGCGCGACGCGTGCCTCATCCTGCGGATGCAGACGGTTCCAGCGCTCAAGCTCCTGAGCCTCGCGTGACAGCTCGGCAAAGCTGGTTACGCTCCACACCTCAACCTCCACCTGCCATTCCTGCTGCAGCAAACTGGCTGCCGCGATCACTTCCCGCAGAATGGCACCGGAGCCGAGCAGGCGCACCTTGCCGCGCGCCTCCGGCACCGTCAGATGGGCAAAGCGGTACATGCCCTTGAGCACACCCGGTACCGCGTCCTCAGGCAGGTCTGGCTGGGCGTAGCTCTCGTTCATCACCGTCAGGTAATAGAACACATCCTGCTGGTGCTCCATCATCTGCCGCATGCCGTGATCCAGAATCACGGCCAGTTCACCAGCAAAGCAAGGATCATAGACTTTGCAGTTGGGTATGGCTGCGGCCTGCATCACGCTGCTGCCATCCTGATGTTGCAAGCCTTCGCCACCCAGCGTGGTACGTCCCGAGGTTGCTCCCAGCAGGAAACCGCGAGCGCGCTGGTCTGCTGCAGCCCAGATCAGATCACCAATGCGTTGGAAGCCAAACATCGAGTAATAGATATAGAAGGGCAGCATGGCCAGGCCATGCACGGAATAACTGGTGGCGGCAGCGGTCCAGCTGCTGATGGCACCCGCTTCGCTGATGCCTTCCTCCAGAATCTGCCCGTCCAGCGCCTCACGGTAGCTCAGCACCGAGCCAATGTCTTCCGGCTCATACTGCTGACCGGCGCTGGAATAAATACCAATCTGCTTGAACAGATTTGCCATGCCAAAGGTGCGCGCTTCGTCAGCCACAATCGGTACGATGCGCTGGCCGAGCGGGCGCTCCTTGAGCAAGCTGGACAGCATGCGCACGAAAGCCATGGTGGTGCTCATTTCCTTGCCACCGGCTTGCAGTGCAAATTGACCATACTGCGCCAGCGGTGGCACCGCAATCACGTCTGCCTGGGTCCGCCTTGCCGGCAATGCACCGCCCAGCTCGCGACGGCGAGCATGCAGATACTGCATTTCCGGACTGTCTGCCGCTGGGCGCACCAAGGTCAGGCTGGCGGCTTGCTCATCGGTCAGCGGCAGGTTGAAGCGGTTGCGATAGGCAATCAGGTCATCCCGTTCCAGCTTCTTCTGCTGGTGGGTGGTCATGCGGCCTTGACCGGCCTCGCCCATACCGTAACCCTTTTTGGTATGGGCCAAGATCACGGTGGGGCAACCTTCGGTTTGCATCGCGGCATGATAAGCGGCATGAATCTTCACCAGATCGTGCCCACCGCGCTTCAACCGGTCGATCTGCTCATCGGTGAGGCCTTGCGCCAGTGCGGCCAATTCCGGGTTTTGCCCAAAGAAGTGCTCACGATTGTAACGGCCATCCTTGGCCGCAAACGTCTGTAACTGACCATCCACGGTATGCGCAAACGCACGGGTCAAGGCCCCGGCATGGTCGCGTGCCAACAGGCCGTCCCAGTCCGAGCCCCATACCAGCTTGATCACGCGCCAGCCCGCGCCGGTGAACAGGGTTTCCAGCTCGTCGATGATGCGGCCATTGCCCCGTACCGGGCCATCCAGCCGCTGCAGGTTGCAGTTCACTACCCAGATCAGGTTATCCAGCTGCTCACGGGCCGCCAGGGTGAGCGCACTCATGCTCTCCGGCTCGTCCATTTCGCCATCGCCAAACACCCCCCACACCTTGCGCCCACGGGTATCCAGCAGTTGCCGGTGGCTCAGGTAGCGCATGAAGCGGGCCTGATAGATGGAGCTGATCGGCCCCAGGCCCATGGAACCGGTGGGAAACTGCCAGAAATCTGGCATCAGCCACGGGTGCGGGTAGCTGCTTAAACCCTGCGTACCGTTTTGCTGGGCAGACAGTTCCTGCCGGTAATAGCCCAGCTGTTCCTCACTCAGCCGCCCCTCCAGAAACGCCCGGGCGTACACGCCAGGGGCCGAGTGCGGCTGGAAAAACACCAGATCGTCCCCCCCATTGGGATAGGCCGCGCGGAAGAAATGGTTGAACCCCACCTCAAACAGGTCCGCTGCGCTGGCATAACTGGCGATATGCCCACCCAGCTCACCGTAGGCTGCATTGGCACGCACCACCATGGCCAGGGCATTCCAGCGCATGATCGACGCCAGTCGCTCTTCGATGGCCAGATCGCCCGGAAATGCAGGCTGTTGCTCAACGGCAATGCTGTTCAGGTAAGGGGTACCACGCGGTGGCTGCCAGCCAATATGCGGCTGCCGCGCCAGCTCGGTCAGCATGTCCATGATGTCATGTACCCGCTGGCTGCCGGAGGCTTGCAGCAGGCTTTCGAGGGCCTCACGCCATTCTGCGGTCTCTACAGGGTCCGGGTCCTGCTGGTGTACGGTATGCCACAGAAAGGGAGGGGTAATGTTGTTCATGTTCAACCTGCTGGATGCCATTGACCGGAATGCAAGACCTTGCTTGCGCACCGAAAAATGGTAGCGCGATTGCCCCAGAAAATTTATCCAACGTTTGCCAAGGCAGGGGCTCTTGGCGTAATAATATTCTTTAAACTGTATCCAACTTGGAATAATCATGCAGAACCCGCAACGGCTGGATCGTACCGACATTGCCATCCTGCACCAGATGCAGCAAAACGCACGCGTGACGCACGCGGAACTGGCGCGCACCGTTCACCTGTCGACCACCCCCTGTTTCAACCGGGTCAAACGCATTGAAAACCTGGGCATCATCCGTCAGCAAGTAACCCTGCTGAACCCGGAGGTGCTCGGGCTGCGGCTGAATGTATTCATCAATGTATCGTTGAAGCAGCAGGATGAGCGCACGATCCAGGAATTTGAGGCGGCCATCGCTGACCGGCCAGAAGTGATGGAGTGCTACTTGATGACGGGCGATGCGGACTATCTGCTGCGGGTGGTGGTACCGGACACCCCGGCGCTGGAGCGTTTCATCCTCGGGCACCTCAGTCGTATCAGTGCCATCGCCAGCATCCGCTCCAGCTTTGCGCTGAAGCAGGTTCGCTATAAAACCGCCTTGCCACTGCCGCAGCATGGGCTGACCTTGCCGGACCTCAATGCGGCACCAACAGAGTGGCTATAACGCCGCTCACTCTGGCACATGCACTGAGCGGCGGTGATGCTGTAGATGGGTGATGATGGTAAAGGTCATGATCACCAGCAGCGACCAGGAGCCCCATTTACCCACGTGCACCGCAGACCAGCCCCCCAGTTGGTGGGGATAGGCCCAGATGTGGAGAAAAGTGCTGATGTTTTCGGCCAGCCAGATGAAGAAACCGATCAACACAAAGCTCAGCAACAGCGGCATGCTGCGCTCACGATCATAAGGCCGGAAAATGACCGTGGCACGGGCATAGAGGCCAATGATCAACATAGCCAGATAGCCGCGAAAATCCATGATGTAATGATGGGTGAAGAAATTGGCATAGATCAGCAGCGCTACCAGCGTGGCCATCCAGTAGGGCGGGTGATGACGAAAGCGCAAACCGAACAAATACCAGGCCTGAAGGATGTAACTTCCCACGGCAGCGTACATGAAGCCCGCAAACAGCGGCACACCAAACAGTTTGCTCCAGCCCGCGTCCGGGTAGCTCCATGACGCAATATGGCCCGATGTCTTGAACACTTCCAGCCCAAAGCCGAGCACATGAAACAGGCAAACGGCTTTTAGCTCGTCCAGGCTTTCCAGCTTGAGCAACAGCATCAAGGCCTGAATCAGCAGTGCCCCTGCCAGCAGGACATCATAGCGATGCCAGCTAAACAAACCACTTCGCGGCACCAGCAGCACCATGCCAAAAAACAGCCCTGCAAACAGGCAAGAGCGAGCCTCCTTGAGGCCAAAAAATAAAAACTCGACCACACCACGCCGCCAGCCTGACAACTGCGGCAGCGGTGGTGGATTGAGCAGAAAATGGTCAAGTCGGTTCAGCATGGCGCGCTGTGCAGGGGCAATCCAGCATTGTATGACATTTGCCTGACTCGTTCAGCCGAATGCCGCAAGCGTGCAGCGCTCAGCTACAACGCGATTGCAAGTACTGTCCGGCGTAAAAGAGATCGCGCTCAATGGCACGGCGGACCGCGCTGCTGTCGCGCTTGTGCAGCGCCTGCATGACATCGCTGTGGGCGTCATTCAGTCGTTTGGCAAAGTCGGGGTCGTCAAACAGCTGGTTGGAAATCGGGCCAACCTGCAGCCACACGGTTTCGATCAGTTCCAGCAGCAGCGGGGAGCCGCTGGCACGATAGAGGATCAGGTGAAAGCGTTCGTTGGCGTCCAGATAGGCTTTGGCATCCGGGATGGTCAGTGCGGCGGCCATCTGCTCTGAGAGCTGCTGCAAGGTTTGCAGCTCGGCATCGCTCAGCCGGTGTGCGCCCCGCTCGGCGGCTTCGCCTTCCAGCAACAACCGCACCTGTAGCACATCGGCAAACTGCGCGCGCGACAGCTGCGGCACCGTGACGCCACAGTGCGGCACATTGACCACCGCATGTTCAGCAGCCAGGCGCTGCAGCGCTGCGCGCACCGGCATTTCGCCCACCCCCAGCTCTGCGGACATCTGGCGGATCTTCAGGCGCTCACCCGGCAAGAAGCGGCCTACCGTCAGCCACTGGCGTAGCGTTCGGTAGGTCTGATCCTGCAGCGTGCTGTCGTCGGCCGTTTTCATGCAAGGCTTTTCCGCAAAACGGGGAGTGTACCGCGCCCCGCTTGGGCTGTCAGGCATGCAATTCCTGCAAGCATTGGTCAAAGACCGCCAGCAGGCGTTGCACGTCTTCCGCCCGGGTATCCGGGCAGACCAGCATCATGTTGTGGAAAGGCGTAATCAGCAGACCCCGGTTGAGCAAATACAGATGAATGATCTGTTCCAGCTCACTGTCCAGAATCTGCTCAGCTTCACTGCCATTGCGGGGCGGCGCAGGGGTGAACTGGAACTCGGTACGCGCCCCGATCTGCGTGACACACCAAGGCAGTTGCCGCTGCGCAATACGCTCGCGCAAGCCCTTGGCCAGCTGCTCGGCCAGCGGGATCATGTGCGCATAAGCGGCGTCGGTCATGACTTCGGCCAGATTGGCACGCATCGCCGCCATCGCCAGCATGTTGGCAGTCAGGGTGGTGCCGATGCCGGAATGGCCGGGCGGGGCATTGCGCTTGGCCGCTTGTGCACGCTCCGCCAGTTCGGCGCTGAAGCCATATACCGCGCAAGGTACGCCGCCCGCGACCGGTTTGCCGACCACAAACAGGTCGGGCTGCAAACCAAAGGCCTGGGTGTAACCACCGGGTCCGGTACTGATGGTATGGGTTTCATCAATGGCCAACAAGGCACCATGGCGACGGATGATGGCCTGCGCCTGCTGCCAGTAGCCTTCCTCCGGCAACACCATGCCGATATTGGTCATCGCCGGTTCAGCCAGTACGCAGGCAATGTCGCCTTCAGCCAGCGCCGCATCCAGTGCGGCCAGGTCATTGAACTCCACCACGCGGGTGTATTGGGTCAGGTCATAGACCTGCCCCAGCAGGCTGTCACGCTGGCGCGGTTGGCCCTCGACCAGATCGACAAACACATCATCGACGGTGCCGTGGTAGCAGCCGTTGAAGACCAGAATCTTGCTGCGTCCGGTAATCGCACGCGCCCAGCGGATCACGAAGCGGTTGGCATCGGTCGCGGTCATGGCAAATTGCCAGTAGGGCAGGCCAAAGCGGCGCGCCAGCTCAGCACTGACCCAGGCAGCATCTTCAGACGGCAGCATGGTGGTAAAACCTCGCTGGGTCTGCTCCGCTATGGCGCGTGCCACCGGCTCCGGGGCATGACCAAACATGGCACCGGTATCCCCCAGGCAGAAGTCGACATAGTCGTGACCATCCACATCCTGAAAACGGGCACCACGCGCAGCCGCCACATATAGCGAGAAAGGGGTGGACCAGTCGTTCATCCAGTGCAGCGGTACGCCAAACAGCAAGTGCTGACCCGACTGGGTGGAGAGCACTTTCGAGCGGGGCATGCTTTCGACAAAACGTTCCTGCTCGCGCCGAAACAGGGCGCGGGCGCGATCCATGTTGATGCCGTGACGGATTTCCATGGTGTTCTCCTGTTCCTTAAACGTGCAGTTGCAGGTGTTCGCGTTCCCAGGCCGTAATGCCCCGCGAGAAGGTTTCGTATTCCTTTTCCTTCACCGAGCAGAAGGCTGGCACAAAATCACTGCCCAGGACTTCAGCCAGCTCGGCGCACTCCGCCAGTGCTTCTACTGCGTCCCCCAGGTTGCGTGGCAATTCGTAGTCGAGGTTATAGGCGCTGTCGGACATGGGAGGGGAGGCAAGCAAGCCTTCCACCATCCCCAGATAACCACAGGCCAGCGTCGCGGCCATGGCCAGATACGGATTGACATCGACCCCCGGCACCCGGTTTTCCAGTCGGCGCGCTTCCGGGCCAGAGTTGGGTACCCGAATGCCACAGGTACGGTTGTCGTAACCCCAGCGCACATTGATCGGTGCCGCGGTGAAGCGGGACAGCCGACGATAGGAGTTCACATAGGGTGCAAAAATGGCGGTCGCCTTGGGCATGTACTTCTGCAAGCCGGCGATATAGCTGAAAAACAGCTCGCTGGCACTGCCATCGGCATTGGAAAAGATATTCTGGCCCGTTTTATCCACGATGCTCTGGTGAATGTGCATGGCACTGCCGGGCTCGTCCTCCATCGGCTTGGCCATGAAGGTCGCAAAGATGTTATGACGGAAAGCGGTTTCCCGTACCGCGCGCTTGAACAGGAACACCCGGTCAGCGAGGTCCAACGCATCACCATGCGAGAAATTGATCTCCATCTGCCCCGCACCCACTTCATGGATCAGGGTTTCCACCCCCAGTTCGGCGGCATCGCAGAAGTTGGATAAGTCCTGGAAGAAGGGGTCGAACTCGTTGACGGCGTCGATGGAGAAGGACTGACGGCCCACTTCACGCCGCCCGGCACGTCCGGTCGGCGGGCGCAAGGGCTCGTGCGGATTGTTGTTTTGCGCGATCAGGTAAAACTCCATTTCCGGCGCCACTACCGGACGCCAGCCTTTGGCTTCGTAGAGTTTCAGCACCCGGCGCAACACGGCGCGAGGGGAAATGCCCACCGGGCGGCCATCAAAGTCCTGGCAGTCGTGGATCACCACGGCAACGGGCTCGATGGCCCACGGAACCAGCCGCACGGTCGCGGCGTCGGGCACACAAACCATATCCGGATCGCTGGGACCCACAAAGCGCTCGTAGTCGGCAAATTCACCGTTGACGGTGATCATCAACACCGCCTTCGACATTTTCATGTCGTCCTCATTGAGGAACAGGTTGCGCGGCACGATCTTGCCGCGCGCGACGCCCGTCATATCCGGGATGACGCATTCGACTTCGTGAATCTGGTGCTGGGTAAGAAAGTTTCTGAGTTGCTCCGGCATGATCGCCTCCAGTAGATTTTGATAAATATGATCAAATCATCTGTAAGCTATATGCCGCCCGATGCACCGGATCGCCACAGAGAGAACTTTCTATTGAACGTGCGTTTATTGGTGGTAGACATGGATGGTTTACTGCAATATTTGATCAAATCATGACATGCAGTATGACGTCTGTCAAATTTGATCAAATGTTGCAAAGTTAATCAGGCCCAACGTCACGTTAGGCCTGATACCATCAAACACAGCTCAGGCAGGGTCGAACAAGGGCAGGGCACATTCTGGTAAACGCGCGAGCAGCAGGGCATCGTGGCGTGTCAGCACGTGGTCCTGATAGTAGTCAGGCATAGGCACCGTGTGACGATCCAGCCAGACGCGGCACGCCTCAGTGTGGCTGGATCGAACAGGGGAGAGCAGGGATTCGGCAGCGCTTGTTTGCGGCTCGACCAGCAGCAGCCAGGTGGTATGACGCGGGTTCAGACGGGATACCTTGTGCGCCACCCAGACTTGCCGCACCCAGCCACGCACCGGTTGCAAAGCCTCTTGCAGTTGCTTGCGCTGATACGCACTGAGCGTCGGGCGCTGCAAATTGTCACTGGCGTCCACACACGCCAACTCCTGCCGGCTGCGGCCATAGCGCCGCAATGCTTCGTCATGTGCCAGCAGGTAGCGCTCCGCCGCAAGGTCATCCTCCTGCAGCATGGCCATCCGGGCCAGCGCGTCCAGGCAGGCTGCTTCCAGCTGAGGGTCTACCTGCATCGCCTGTTGCAAGATGTCTGGCGCTTCCGCCCAATTTTCCATCCGGATGGCCAGCAAGCCCAGCTGATGCAAGCTGCGGGCGTGTTGCGGCTCGGCGGTCAAGGCCGCCCGCAAGCTCAAGCGGCATTCTTCATTCGGCTTACCCAGCGCCATCTGTGCAATGGCCAGTTGCAGCCAGTCTTCTGCGGAGAAAGCCTGGGTGGCTTGCTTGCGCAATAGGCCATGATAGGTCGCCAATTCCGGCGGCTCGTGCAACTGATGCTGCTCGTGCCAGTAAGCGCGCTGATGTTCGCGCCAAAGCGCGTCCAGCTGCTCCGCAATGACCGACTGGTTTTCGTCCAGCAGGACTTGAGACGCAGGATAGTCACAGGGCAGCGGCAAGGGCGGCAAATCGGCCTCCATCCCCAGCGCACTGATCCGGTCGTACAGACTGGGGTGGGTATCGTCGTAATCGGTCAAGCGAGACAGATGCTCATGCATCAGGATGGTCTGACTGATCCATTCCTTGGGGTCCCGAAATACCTGCGACCACGGCATGGCCATCTCTGCCAGCGGAATGCGGCCCACTGGCGCCGTCAATCCCAGCATCAGATGATAAGGTGCCACGTCGGGTTCAGCATGCTCGCGGCTGTGACGATACACATGGGGCCAGAAAACACGGTCCAGCCAGTGATCTGCCAGATGGCTGACGATCAGCGCCGTGGCGGCATCTTCTGCTGAGGTGAGTCGTGCAGACGCCTGATCCGCTGCATATTCGCTGGCACGGTTCAATACAAAGGATTCCGCGTTGAAACGCGGCGCATACCAGCGCAAAAAGCGGAGCAGGGGGTAGCTGGCATAGCTGCGCTGCCGCTCCAGATGGTGACGAAGCCGGTACCAACTCAGCCGCATCTGGTACACATGACTGCCAAAGCGCCCATGATCCCCGCGCAGGTGGGCAAATTCATGCGCCAGCACCGCCGTGGCTTGCTCCAGTGTGAAGGTCGCCAGCAGCGGCATCCCGATGATCAGGGTGTTGCGGCTGCCCAGCAGACCGCCTAGCCTGGGCTGCTGGCGTATGGCCGCGTTCAGCCGTGCGTCCAGGCGAACCTGATGCACACGAACCTGAAACGCCCGCTCCAGCGTATCCAGCAGTTCAAACAGCTTGGGCGCTTGCTGCCGCTGCAGGGGCAGTGCATCCTCGCCATGCTCTACCGGCACCGCCAGCAAGGTTTTCAGCAGACGCCAGCCAAAGTGGCTTGCGGCCAGCAAACTCCCCCCAAACAGCACAGCTACAATCAGATGCTTGCTGAACAGCAAGGCCAGAAACAAGGCCACCGGGGCCAGCATGGCCAATAAAGCCGTACCGCCAATCACGCCGTAGCCAAGCAAAAGCCAACCCAGCACGCGCCACTGAAAACGCTGGTCCCGGGCGGGTCCGCCAGATTCCAGCTGGCGGACCCGCCGGATGAAGTCACTCTGGTTCACACCTCAAACCCTTCCGGTACAAAGATACGGCCAGCTTCCAGCGCTTGACGCAGTTCTTTGCGGCCTGTGTTCATCATGCGTGACAGCACCCCGGTCAAGCCGTTGCTCTTGTTGTCCTTGATCAGCCCTTTGAGGTACTTTTCAAAGTCGTCGTCCTCATCCAGCTGCTGTGCATGTTCAGCCCAGGCCACGGCCAGCTCCGATGAGTAATACGGCCCTTTCTTGCGACTGTACAAGTCTGCCAGATACACAGCCGTGCACAGCTGGGTATAGTTCTCTTCGTTGTTCAATAACGCAGGTGTCAGTTGATCGTGCGCCCATTGCGCGTCTTCTGCACTGCCACTGTCAATCAACAAGCGATAGAGCCATAGCATGGCATCATCGTCCCCCCCATTGAGTGCCGCCAACAGCAAGTCACGCGCCTCGGCAAACTGCTGCGGGTCCTTGATGATGAAGCCATCAGCCAGCAGGTAACGCTTGGCCAGCAGAAACTGGGAGCGCGGGTGTTCAAGCGCCGCCGCTTTACGTTGCCAGAACTCAGCTCGCTCCGGGTTTTCCGGATAGGGGCTATTCTCGCTGTCCTCGAGCGCGCCACGATAGAGGTCGGTCAGGAAATTCTGTGCCCAGGGCACATCCCGCTCAGCCAGCACATTGGCCAGCCAGTAGGCGGCTTCATGGTGCTCGCCATCCCACAGCAGGTCCGGCACATAATAGGCATCGTTATGCTCACTCTCGCTGCTGCGCAGGGCCAGCAACGCCTTGTCCAGCAGACCTTCGCGCTCCGTTTTCGGCATGCCGAACAAACCAAACTGACGTGCGGTCAACGCCAGCAACAGCTGCCAGGCACTGTTGTTCCATAGCTCAGCCACTTGCAGCAAACTGGCAAAGGTTTCATTGGGGTCGAGCATGCCATCACGGACGACATCCAGGGCCAGATTCTTCATGTCATCTTCATCGGCGCAGGCGGTCAGTGTCGTCGCAGCGTACATCTGCACGGCCTCGGTACTGTGCACATAGGCTTGCTTGACCTTGCCTTGATAGCTGAGAAATTCACTGTATTGCAGCAGCAAACGGAAACGACACCAGTTGGGCATGGGGCGGCCAAGCAGTTGCTGCCAGTCGGCGTCACGCTCAGCCAGACCTTCATGGTCTTCATGGTCTGGATAGTCCGTGATGTAATCCATGGCTTTGCGATACCACAGGCGGCCACGCCCTTTCTCACTCAGCGCCGCACACAAGGGCCCATTGATAAAGGCTTCGATTTCTTCATGGCTGCCATGCCAACGCGGGTAAAGGTAGTAGGTGGCAGTATCCAGGGCCGCGACATGAAGCGGGTTAGCATCCATGGCACGTAGTAGCCAGTACAAGCGCCCTTCGGCGAATTCGTGCTCCGCGCGCGAGGGCAGCTTGCCAGGCAAGGCTGAAGGGTAGGGCAACAGACTCCCCCCAAAGTGCTGGACATGTTCCAGCCCGGCCTCCCACAGGAGGCGCTCGTGTTCATCGTCCGGGGCGGTTGCGGGCGGCGTGACTTCCCCCATGAACAAATGCACCAGCCAATCCGGCTCGCGCAGGTATGAGGCAATCTGCATCAGAGAGTAGTAAGCCAGCGCAGGGCGCTCATGCAAGTCAATCGCCTTGAGCAAGTAAATGCAGGCATTATCGCGCGCCATACGTGCGCCTACCCAGCGGTCTTCTGTGACGCTGTGTGCCCAGCCACCACCGCGGATGCTGCTGGCAAAGTCGATCCACAGTGCCCCCAGGTAGCAGTATGCGTGATAGCTGTCCGGGCGGGCATCTATCCACCGCTGCAAGGCGGCCATTCTCGCCTCGGCTTGCCAGGTATCCTCGTCGAACAATCTTTGTACATTGGTCAACCACTCATAATCGAACTCGTCATCGACATCCTGCTCAGGCGAAGCGTACAAATCTGCCTGCTGCTGGAGGAGCGCTTCCAGCTCATCATAGGCACCCGCCTTGAGATATTGCTGTAGCGTATGCGTCAGGTTTTCTGCGGCTTGCAGACGTGCGGCAACAGGTTGCAGATCAATGCTCATGAGGGTAATCAATCCTGATTGAAGTAGATAAAGGCTGGGGTTGGGTGGGCCTGAACTCAACGCACTGTCATAGGGAGAATCCTTCCGGGACGAATACTCGGCCATTGTTCAGTGCGGCTTTCAAACCTGCACTGGGATCACGCATCAATCGAGACACAACGCCAATCAGACTCTTGTTATCGGTGGTATTGGCCTCGATGAGATTCTGCAGATATTGAGAGAACTCACCCTCTTCATCCAGCGCCATGGCCTGCTTGGCCCAGGCGACCGCCAACTCCGGGGCATGGACAGGGCCATTTTTCCGACTGTACAAATCGGCCAGATAGACCGCCGTACAAGCACGCGTGTATCGACGGCTGTGGTTGAGCAGCTCTTGCGTAAAAGTGTCATGCGCCCAATGCGCCTCTTCCGGACTGCCGCTATCAATCATCAGGCGGTACAGCCAGAGACGGGCATCATCTTCACCATTGGCGAGCGCACTATGTAGCAGGTCGCGTGCCTCGGCCATCACCATGGGGTCAGAGACGATGAAGCCATCCGCCAGCAGAAAGCGCTTGGCCAGCAAAAATTGCGCTCGCGGGTGTCTCAGGGCCGCAGATTTGCGTTGCCAGAACAGGGCCAGCTCGGCATCGGTGGCATAGGGGTTTTGTCCATTGTCTTCCAGCACCCCCAGATAAATATCCACCAGAAAGATCTGAGCCCATGCCAGGTCTCGATCAGCCAGGCATGAGGCCAACCAGAATGCGGCCTGATAGTGCCCACCACGCCACAGCAGCATGGGTACGTCATAGGCGTCATCATGCACATGCCCCTGGTGGTGTAATAGCTGCACCGCATGATCCAGTTGACCGTCTTTCTCGACCTGCGGCATCCCGAACACGCCAAATTGCCGCCCCACCACGGCGAGCAACAGGTGCCAGCTGCTCCGGTTTTGCCACTCTGCAATGCTCAGATAGCCGACCAGTATGCCCTGAGGGTCCGGCACGCCATCGCGCACAATGTCGATCGTGATGTTTCGCATGTCCGACCGCTCACACTGGATCGTCACCCCGCTCTGGGTATAGCATTGCATGGCTTCCGCATGATAGCGATACGCCTCATCAAGGCGGCCTTGGTAACTGAGGTACTCACCATACTTCATCAGGCAACGTACTTCACACCAGGCGGGTTTGCTCCGCGCCAGCAGACCCTGCCAATCCGCGTCCAGGTTGTATTCATCATCAAAGTGGTCGTACTGGTAATCCTCGATGTCATCCATCGCCTTGGTGTACCACAGTCGTCCTCGCTGCTTCTCGCTCAAGGCTTTACAGAGTGGTCCGTTGATAAAGGCCTCCATGGCTTCATGACTGCCGCCCCAACGCGGATACAAGAAGTAGACGGCATTGGCCAGGGTGGCGAGATCCCATGGGTTCACTTCAATGGCACGCAGCAACCAGTAGACATGTCCCTCGGCAAACTCATGCGCTGCCCGCGGTGGCAATGTCTGTGGCAACTGTTGCGGGTAGGGCAGCAGAGCGCCTCCCAGTGCCTCAATGTGGATAAAGCCGGCATACCAGTGGGCATGATCGTCGGGGTCTTGCGGTGGGGAGGGGGGCGGCGTCAGCTGCCCCTTGAACAGATGGATCAACCAGACAGGCTCACCCAGAAACGAGGCGCATGTCATCAATACCCAGAAAGCCAGACAAGGCTTGGCATCAAGCGAGATGGCACGAAGGGCATGGACACAGGCATTGTCAGCCGCCATGGCGGCCCCAAGCCAACGATCCCCACTGACCTGGTCCGAGCACGCTTCCGTACGGATGGTGCTGGCACGGTCGAGCCAGAAGGCTGCCAGCATGACTTGCGCGTGATAGCTGGATGGCCTGGCCACCTCCCACTGCCCTAGCGCCGCCAGGAGCTCAACAGGTGTCCACTCACGATGCAGCAACATCCGTTTGACGTCTGTGAGCCAACCGTAGCCCAGCAGCTTGTCAACACACTCGGTACCGGAGGCATGGTTTGAGGCATGGTACTGGAGCAGCTCCTCCAGTTTGTCATACTCAGCATGACGAAGAAAACGCTGAAATGAGGCAGCGGCCGCAGATTGTTCAAGCAGGTTCTGCTCGAACAGTGAAAGGTCAAAGGTCATCTGGATGCTCAATTCAGGTTGCTGGATGCGGCTGTTGGGTCCCACTGAAGGGCCTCAGCCTGTTATAGGTTGCTCATGCTGCAGGCATTATGCCCCAGTCATCCAATGACAAACCAAGTTGTGAGCAAAGCGTAATGAGGCGGAAAAGACACACGCCCCGGGCGGGGCGTGCGGAGAGAATGGTTACGACTGAGGGGGCTTAAACTTTCTCGTACAAGGGTAAGGTCAGGAATTCGGCAAAATCCGTCTGGGTGCACATCTGCTCGAAGATCTGTGCCGCTTCGGTGTATGGCGTGGCCTGGAAGCGGGCATCGCCGTGCTCTGCGCGGATCTTGTCCAGCTCCTGCGGAATCAGCGCAGCCACCAGATCCGCGGTGACCTTGCGGCCATCTTCCAACACGCCCTTGGGTGAGCGAATCCACTGCCAGACCTGCGAGCGGCTGATCTCTGCCGTAGCGGCGTCTTCCATCAGGTTATGGATCGGCACGCAGCCATTGCCCGCCAGCCAGGAACCGAGGTACTGAATGCCCACATTGATGTTCATCGCCAGACCTGCTGCAGTGATCGGTGCTTCCGGCTGGAAATTGAGCAAGTCTGCCGCGCTGACCTGCACATCGTCCCGCTGCTTGTCGATCTGATTCGGCCGATCACCCAGCACCGCCTTGAATTCGGCCATGGCCAGCGGGACCAGCCCGGGGTGAGCCACCCAGCCACCATCGTAACCGTCGCCGGCATCCCGTGCCTTGTCGGCACGCACACCGGCCATGGCCTTCTCATTGGCTTCGGCATCATGCTTGATGGGAATCAATGCAGCCATGCCGCCAATGGCCGGAGCGTGGCGCTTGTGGCAGGTTTTCAGCAGCAGCAGGGCATAGGCACGCATGAAGGGGACGGTCATGGTAATACGGGCACGGTCTGCCAGGCAGAAATCCCGATCCTGCTTGAACTTCTTGATGCAGCTGAAGATGTAATCCCAGCGCCCGGCATTCAAACCCGAGGAATGCTCGCGCAGCTCATAGAGGATTTCATCCATCTCGAAAGCCGCCAGGATCGTCTCAATCAGGACGGTGGCCTTGATGGTTCCCTGCGGGAGCCCCAGTTCATCCTGGGCCAGCTTGAAGACATCATTCCACAGCCGCGCTTCCAGATGGCTTTCCATCTTGGGCAGGTAGAAGTAGGGGCCATAGCCACGCGCCAGCTGCTCCTTGGCGTTGTGGTAGAAAAACAGGCCAAAGTCGAACAGGCTGCCCGAGACACGCTGCCCATCAACCAGCATGTTCTTCTCATCTAGGTGCCAGCCACGCGGGCGCACTACCAGCGTTGCCACCGTATCGTTCAGCGTGTACTGCTTGCCATTCTGCTCCAGTGTGATCTGGCGTCGCACAGCATCATACAGGTTGATCTGGCCATGAATCTGGTTACTCCAGTTCGGCGTATTGGAATCCTCGAAGTCCGTCATGTAGCTGTCGGCGCCCGAGTTCAGCGCATTAATGATCATCTTGCGCTCAACCGGCCCGGTAATCTCCACCCGCCGACGCTGGAGGGCGGCAGGCAGCGGGGCAATACGCCAGTCGCCCGCACGAACGTCAGCCGTCTCGGCCAAGAAGTCCGGGAGCTGCCCGGCATCCAGCGCAGCCTGGCGTACCACTCGGGCAGCCAGCCGCTCCTGCCGACGTCCCTCGAAGGCGCGATGCAGCTTGGCCACAAAGCCGAGTGCATCCGGGGTGAGGATGCGTTCAAAGCCGGGCTCGATCGGGGCGGTTAACTGAATACCTGCGGGCAAATTCATGATCAGCATCTCCTGAGGTTATCGTCGCGCTGCTGCGCTGTTTCGTTGCAATGCAGCAAGTTTATTATGTTGCTTATAGAAATAAAATAGCGCAAAAGGTCAAATCATCTTTTACATTACTAATGGTAATTTTCAGGCTTTTATTGTGGCATAGTGTGTTTTCAGAGCAGCCTGCCGGAATACACGCAAACCATGCTGGCCGCATGGGCAGGGCTGTCGTACACTGCAGCATGCATCTGTTTTTTACTGACCCACAGACAGAAATGGGTTGTCACCGTGAGTGCTGAGACCAGCGCCTTGCTTAAGCCTTATCTGGACCCCGCCCCAAAGGCTGGCCATCCTCATCTTGCCCGGTTGATTCATCAGCGTCTGGCAGGCGGCGAAAAAATCGCCAGTCAGTTACTTCCAGAGCTTGAAGGGGTGTATGCACAGGCACACTCTCTGCATCGGGACGACGAGCTGCTGTGTCTGTATTGGCTGATTCGCTGCTGGTGTGAGGCTGCCCTGGAGTCCAGCGCACTGGTCCGATGCGAGCGCTTTGCCACTTTGCTGTCTGACTGCCCGAATGAGGCATTTCGTGAGCAAGGGTACCTGTTGCTGGCGCACGTCCAGATGCTGTCGATTGGCATTGGTGCCGCGATGGCCAGCTTCGGGCATTTGCCGATGTCGTCCCGGCAGGTCGCCAGTCCATGGGGGCGTGCGCTTCATTTGCTGGTTCAAGGACGTATTGAACGAGAGCAGCGGCAGTATGCTGCAGCCATTACCCACCTGCGTGCCGCCGTTGCCGGTTTTGCTGATACGGGCAGCCCCGGCTGGCAAGCGCTGGCTTTGACCTGGCTGGGCACCACCCTGAAGCGAGACCAGCAATGGGAGGCCAGCCTCAGCAGCCATGAGGCCGCCGCGAAACTGGCGGAAGAAGCCGAACTTCCGCTACTGCATATGGGCATCCTGGCCAATATGTATGACCCATTGGCGGAGCTGGGACGACTGGATGTGGCGGCAGAACGCCTGCAGCAAGCCTGGCAGATCCATGACTGGAGTTTGCCGCCCGCCTGTACCTGGCTGGGGCTGCTGTACAGCAATACTGCATTGCTGGAGGCGGAGCGGGGGCATTTTGACGAGGCCTTGCGGCTATCAGATGAATCAATCCGTCTGGACCTGTGGCAACAGCGGTACGGGGTGGCGGCTCATGGCTATCATGAAAAAGCGGACATCCTGAGCCGGGCAGGTCGCCATCAGCAGGCGGTGCAGGCGCTCAAGGAGTCATTCCGGCAACGGGAGCTCTACCTGCAGGATGTCTTCCAGCATCAGCTGGATGCCTTGCTCAGTCAACTGGATCTGGCGCATGCCCGCCTGGAACAGCAACGCTTGCAGGCCACCGCCAGCGAACTGGAAGCCATGGTGGATGCACGCACCCAGGCCTTGCGCAAGGAAATGGCCGAGCGGGCGCTGGCCGAGGCCGCGTATCGCCACCAGGCCAGCCACGACAGTCTGACCGGCTTGCTGAACCGGGCGGGCATGCTGGACTGGCTGCAACAGCAGGCGGGGGGGCAAGCCTACCAGCTGATCTTGCTGGACCTGCACGAGTTTACCCGCCTGAATGACACCCTGGGCCATCAGGCAGGTGACCGGGTCCTGATTGAACTGGCTCAGCGCCTGCAGAATCGGGTCATGCCCGGGGATGCTGTCGCCCGCATCGGCGGCGGCATGCTGCTGCTGGCGCTGAAAGAGCCGGATGCCTATCAGCGGTTGCGGGCCTGCCAGCAGGCCGTCGCCTTGCCTTTTTCGGGCCAGGATGGCGAGCCGGTTCGCATCGCCGCGCATTGGGGCGGCAGCCGCTACCCGGAGGACAGTCACGACCCCGACCTGCTGATCCGCTATGCATCGATTGCAGCCAATCTGAGCCTGGAACAGCTGTCGGCGGATGTCACCTATTTTGTCCCAGACATGTCACTTAACCTGAGCCGCCGCGCCATTCTGGAGCGGGACCTGCATGAGGTGCACCAGCGTGGCGAGCTTCAGTTTGCCTACCAGCCCATTTTCCAGTTGAGTGATCAGCGGGTTGTCGGGCTGGAGTTGTTGCTGCGCTGGCAGCACCCCAGTCTGGGTGACGTGGCACCGGCAGAGTTCATCCCCATTCTGGAGGAAACCGGTTTGATCCACCCGGTAGGGGACTGGGTTTTGCAGCAGGGCATTGCCCAGTTGACCGCATGGCACCAAGCGGGGGCCAACATCACGCTGGCCGTGAATATCTCGGCTGTACAACTGGCCGATGCCCACTTTGAGGCGCGGTTGTCCAGTCTGCTGAAACATAGCCAGCTGCCACACAATGTACTGGAGCTGGAGCTGACAGAAAGTGCATTGCTTTCACAGCCCGAGCAGGTGTGTACCACCCTGCAACGGCTGGCAGAGCTTGGCGTTCCCTGCTCCCTGGATGACTTTGGCACCGGCTACTCCAGCCTCTGCTACCTGGCCCAATTACCGATCCGCAAGCTCAAAGTAGACCGCAGCTTCATCATCAGCATGCTGGATAACCCGGCCAGCATGCAGGTCACCAAAGCGATTGTGTCGCTTGGGCATGGACTGGGCATCCCGCTGATTGCGGAAGGGCTCGATCAACCCGAGCAACTGCGGGCCGTCGCGACATTGGGTTGCACGCTGGGGCAGGGTTTTTTGTGTGCACAGCCGATGAATGCGAGCGATATCTGGGCCTTGATTCGCCCTGATCGGGTGATGCTGGCCTGATGGATGCGTTTAAGCAAATCGCAGCCTTTGTGGCTGTGGCCACCCAAGGGGGGCTCTCTGCCGCTGCCCGCGTGGAAGGGGTTACACCTGCCATCATGGGACGACGGCTGGATGCGCTGGAGGCTCGTCTGGGGGTAAAACTGCTACAGCGTACCACCCGTCGCCTCTCGCTGACCTTTGAGGGTAGTGCGTTTCTGGAGGACTGTCAGCGGCTGCTCACGGATCTGGCGAATGCGGAAGCTTCAGTTACGCTCGGCAGCATTCGCGCCAGCGGTCATGTGCGCCTGACGGCGCCAGCAGGTTTTGGCCGCCGTCACGTTGCGCCGCTGCTGACGGCCTTTTGCCGCCAGCACCCCGAGGTTCAAGTCAGCCTCGACTTGTCAGATCGCATGGTGGATCTGGTCAATGAAGGCATGGATTGCGCCATTCGCATCAATGGCGAGCATGATCACAATCTGGTGAGCATCAAGCTGGCAGAAAACCGGCGGCTGGTGGTGGCCAGCCCGGCCTATCTGGCGGAACGCGGTACGCCACAAACCCTGGAAGACTTGTCACAGCATCATTGCCTGCTGCTGGGCAGCAGTAACCAGCAGCGTGGCTGGCAGTTTCAGCGCCAGGGCGAACGTGTCACCATCAAGGTGCAAGGCCCGCTGTGCTGCAATGATGGTGCGGTCCTGCACGAATGGGCGCTGGCCGGGATGGGGCTGGCCTGGCGCAGCCTGTGGGAAGTGGGAGACGATCTGCGTGCCGGAAGACTGCTCACTGTACTGGATGCCTTCCGGACGCCGGCCAGCCATATTGATATGGTTTTCCCGCAGCAGCGCCAGATGCCGCTACGGGTTCGTCTACTGATTGATTATCTGAAAGCCTGCTATGCAGCGCCGGGCTACTGGGGCACGATCACGGCGCCAGACGGCTGACCTGCCAACCGCCCGCCTGCTGCCGCAGGTACTGCACCCGGTCATGCAGACGGCTGGGGCGTCCTTGCCAGAACTCCAGCCGGTCCGGAATCACCTGATAGCCGCCCCAATGTGGCGGACGCGGGACGTGCAAGACATACTTGAGGCCAAACTCGGCCGCGCGGGTCACCAGCACACTCTTGCCACTGATTTCCCGGCTTTGCTCCGAGGCCCATGCACCAATCCGGCTGGCATAAGGGCGGCTGGCAAAATACTGGTCTGATGCTTCGCCAGGCAGCTTTTCAATCCGACCCTCAATCCGTACCTGCCGCTCCAGCTCCGGCCAGAAGAAGGTCAACGATACAAATGGGGTGGCATCAATCTGCTGACCTTTGCGGCTTTGATAATTGGTGAAGAACTGCAAGCCACCATCTTCTACCCCCTTCAGCAGCACAATCCGCCCGCTGGGCCGACCATCCGAGCCGACCGTCGCCAGATGCATGGCGGTTGGCTCCGGCACCTTGGCCTGCAGCGCCTCATCCAGCCAGCGCTGAAACTGTGCAACCGGATCGGCCAGACAATCGTCCGGCGAGAGTTCCTGCTTGGCGTAGTCCTGGCGTATGTCGGCAAGGGATGACGTCATGGTGCAAGGTATCCTGAGGGTTAGAATGTGCTTATTGTCACCCGCCATGGCCTGCATGTGCAATGCACAACGGCCACCCGAAGGTGGCCGTTGCAGGGCAGGGCGCTACCCTTGGAACAACCGAATCGCTTAGTGGAACTGCTCTTCTTCGGTCGACCCCTTCAGTGCGGTGGTCGAAGACTGGCCGCCTTGAATGGTCTGGGTCACAGCATCGAAATAACCAGTGCCGACTTCACGCTGATGCTTCACGGCAGTGAAGCCACGCTCGGCGGCGGCAAATTCGTTCTGCTGCAGCTCCACGAAGGCCGTCATGTTTTCGCGAGCATAGCCATACGCCAGATTGAACATCGAGTAATTCAGGCTATGGAAACCAGCCAGCGTGATGAACTGGAACTTGTAGCCCATGGCACCCAGCTCGCGCTGGAACTTGGCAATGGTGGCATCGTCCAGGTTCTTCTTCCAGTTGAACGACGGCGAGCAGTTGTAAGCCAGCATCTTGCCGGGGAACTGGGCGTGGATGGCCTCAGCAAACTTGCGGGCATACTCCAGATCCGGCTTGCCGGTTTCGCACCAGATCAGGTCTGCATACGGGGCATAAGCCAGCCCGCGGCTGATGGACTGTTCCAGGCCCGGCTTCACACGGTAGAACCCTTCCACCGTACGCTCACCAGTGCAGAACGGCTGGTCACGCTCATCCACGTCGGAGGTCAGCAGGTCAGCGGCTTCAGCATCGGTACGCGCCACCAGCAGGGTAGGGACGCCGTACAGGTCAGCTGCCAGACGGGCGGCGACCAGTTTTTCAACGGCTTCACGGGTCGGCACCAGCACTTTACCCCCCATGTGACCACACTTCTTCACCGAGGCCAGCTGATCTTCAAAGTGCACGCCTGCCGCACCGGCTTCGATCATGCCCTTCATCAGCTCGTGCGCGTTCAGCACACCACCGAAACCGGCTTCCGCATCCGCCACGATGGGTGCAAAGAAGTCGATGTCGTCATTGCCTTCGGCGTGATGCAGCTGATCCGCACGCTGAAAGGTATTGTTGATGCGGCGAACCACTGCGGGCACCGAGTTTGCCGGATACAGCGACTGGTCCGGATACATTTCGCCGCCCAGGTTGGCATCAGCGGCCACTTGCCAGCCCGACAGGTAGATGGCCTTCAGGCCAGCCTTGACCTGCTGCATGGCCTGATTGCCGGTCAGCGCGCCCAGCGCGTTGACGAACGGCTCTTCGTTCAGCAGCTTCCACAGCTTCTCAGCGCCACGGCGAGCCAGCGTATGTTCAATCTGTACCGAGCCACGCAGGCGCTCGACATCCGCAGCGCTGTAGCCACGGGTAATGCCTTTCCAGCGCGGGTTCTCATCCCAGTCCTTCTGGATGGCGGCAATGCGTTGTTCACGAGTGGTCATGCGTGTTCCCCTTTTTTGGTTTGGTCGTGTCTCTACTGCTCGACGCCGGGGCACGCGAAGGCTGGTCACCGGCGTCAGGACTGCTCGCCTGCCAGCAAACCGGGGTTTGCCAATGAAGGCGGACAGTGTTGCTGCATTTGCGTTACGGCAAAGAGCGTCCTGCGTTGGGTGCCAGAGATCGGGTCTGGTCATCCATCCCGGCCACCAGGTAACGGCGGCGGGCATGTGCAGGGCAAGTACCGGGTTGACGGCATTTGCAATGCACAACTGGATCATGTAACGCATTATATACACAAAACTTTCCATTATGTGCAACGCAACAATGAAAAGTGAGTGATGGTTCATTATATAGAATGTAGTGCCCATGTAGTCAAGCCATTGCCCGGCTTTTTGCGGCATCGGCATTGCTCCGTAAATGCCTTACGCGGGGAGGGCGCCTTCTGGTATAATCCTTGGCTCACTTTTACCTGACGCGCCCTGGCCTTCGGTCACGCTGACATGAGCATCACCACCAACAAAAAAGCCTTTCACGACTACTTCATCGAAGAACGCCTCGAAGCTGGCCTGGTGCTGGAAGGGTGGGAGGTGAAGGCCATTCGTGCAGGCCGTGTGCAGCTGAAGGAATCCTACGTGCGCCCGTTGCGTGGCGCGTTCTACCTGATCGGCTGCCACATCACGCCGCTCAATACCGCCAGCACCCACGTGACCCCTGATGTGATCCGCAACCGCAAGCTGCTGCTGCATGCGCGCGAGATTGCCAAACTGATCGGCAAAGTAGAGCGCTCCGGCTATACCCTCGTTGCGCTGGACCTGCACTACAGCAAGGGCCGCGTGAAGCTGGAAATCGGGCTGGGCAAGGGCAAGAAAATGCACGACAAGCGGGATACCGCACGGGAAAAGGATGCGCAGCGGGAGATGCAGCGCGCCATGAAGCAGCAGAAGAGATAGCATTCAAAACACTGAGCGGGCTGCGGCCCGCTCAGTGCGTTTTCAGACGGGAGAAGGTATATGGACAAGGTTCTCATTCTGGATTTCGGCTCGCAGGTCACGCAGCTGATTGCTCGCCGCGTGCGCGAAGCACACGTCTACAGTGAGATTCACCCCTTCGATGTCAGCATCGAATTCATTCGCAGCTTCAACCCCAAGGCCATCATCCTTTCCGGCGGCCCTAACTCGGTGTACGAAAGCGATTACCAGGCCACGCCGGAGCTGTTTACCCTTGGCGTGCCGGTTCTAGGCATCTGTTACGGGATGCAGTGGATGGCACAAGCGCTGGGTGGCAAGGTCGAGAGCGGCCATGTGCGTGAATTTGGTTATGCCGCCATCCGCGCCCGTGGCCACTCCGCACTGTTCCGCGACATTCAGGACCGCAGCAATGAAGAGGGCCATGGCCTGCTGGATGTCTGGATGAGCCACGGTGACAAGGTGACCGCCCTGCCGGAAGGCTTTAAGCTGATTGCCAGCAATGACGCTTGCCCGATTGCCGCCATGGCAGACGAAGCACGCCGCTTCTATGCCGTACAGTTCCACCCGGAAGTGACTCACACCAAGCAAGGCACCGCAATCATCAGCCGCTTTGTGCTGGAGATTGCCGGTGCACGGCCTTCCTGGGTGATGAAAGACTACATCGAAACCGCTGTAGCCCGCATTCGTGAGCAAGTGGGTAGCGATGAGGTGATCCTTGGTCTCTCTGGCGGTGTTGATTCGTCGGTTGCCGCCGCGCTGATTCATCGCGCCATTGGTGACCAGCTGACCTGCGTGTTTGTCGACCACGGCCTGTTGCGCTACCGCGAAGCCGAGCAGGTGATGGACATGTTTGCAGGCAATCTGGGCGTCAAGGTGATTCACGTCCACGCCGCAGCAGACTTCATGAAACACCTGGCAGGCGTGAGCGACCCGGAGCAGAAGCGCAAGATCATTGGCCGCGAGTTCGTGGAAGTGTTCCAGCGCGAATCCGCCAAGCTGCCCAAAGCCAAATGGCTGGCTCAAGGCACCATCTATCCGGACGTGATCGAATCCGCCGGTGCCAAAACCGGAAAAGCCCACACCATCAAGAGCCACCACAACGTGGGCGGGCTGCCGGACACCTTGCATCTGCAGCTGCTGGAGCCACTGCGCGAACTGTTCAAGGATGAAGTCCGTGAGCTGGGCGTTGAGCTCGGTCTGCCGCACCATATGGTCTACCGCCATCCCTTCCCGGGCCCGGGCCTCGGCGTGCGTGTGCTGGGTGAGGTGAAAGCCGAATATGTGGAGCTGCTGCAACGCGCCGACGCCATCTTCATTGAAGAGCTGCGCAACAGCCGCAATGCCGAAGGCAAAAGCTGGTACGAGCTCACCAGCCAGGCCTTCGCCGTATTCCTGCCGGTGAAGTCCGTCGGCGTGATGGGCGATGGCCGTACCTACGACTACGTGGTCGCCCTGCGCGCCGTCGTCACCAGCGACTTCATGACTGCCCACTGGGCTGAGTTACCCTACGATCTGCTGGGTCGTGTATCCAACCGCATTATCAACGAAGTGCGCGGCATCAACCGGGTAGTCTACGATGTGAGCGGAAAACCACCCGCAACGATCGAGTGGGAATGATTGCGCATCTGGCCGAGGCTGGTATCAGCAGGCACTGAAACAACGCTAAGCCCGCGATTTTGCGGGCTTTTTTCATTTTTGAAGTGGCACTGACTGGCACCTTCTGGCACGTCCAAGCAGACTTTTTTCATGGCATTTTGAATGGTACTATTCAAAGCGCCATATGTTTGACGAAATTGCCGATGCGGCGCAAGGCGTTGGTTGCAAGATGACCGCCTGTGTGGACGACGTGACTATCTCGGGTGCGGCGGCCACCAAGTCCCTCCTCGGTACAGTGCGCCAAACCATCGGGCGTCATGGTCTACGCACCCAGGGGCGGAAGTCCAAAACCTACGCCAGCGGTGCGGCCAAATCCATCACCGGGGCAGTGGTGGTTCAAGACGAAGTTCGATTCCCAAACACCCGCCACTTGAACATCCACCGTGCCCGTCAAGCGGTGAAGGTAGCAGCTCCGGCCGAGCAGGATCAGGCGCGGCGGGTGTTGGCTGGACGATTACAAGAAGCGCGACAAGTATTGGGGAAAGGGTGACCGCTTTGAAAGCTTCGCTTCGACAAATTCGTGGGCCTTGGGATGACGGGTGGGTGCTGGACAAGCACACCCTGCAAAGCGTTTATCTTGGTGACGAACATGGCCATGCCCGCTTTGATACGACCCGCACCGAGGTTGGCGAGGCCACGTATCAACTCAAGTACCGCAGCGATTGGGCGCAAGTTAAGCCGCTTGCGCAGGCCATTGCCGAGCACATCTACCCGAAGCTGGCCAACGTTGGGTTCATCGTCCCGATGCCGGCATCGAATCCGCGCCATCGGCAGCCTGTCACCGAAGTAGCCAATGAGCTAGGTGCGCTGGTGACGGTGCCTGTGTTCGACGGCCTGCTGGTGAAAGCTGCGAATAAAAAGTCCCTCAAGGACCTGCACACCAAGGATGAGAAGATCGAAGCGATCGGCGATAGCTTCAGCGTAAACGATGTTATCCAAGGCAATGGTCCCTGGAACGTGCTCGTCGTCGATGACTTGTTCCACACCGGGGCGTCAATGGAGGCCGCTTGCAAAGTGCTGCGTGCGTACTCCAAGGTACGGAAGATCTACGTAGCCGCACTCGCTTGGAGATGAAGATGACTACGCGAGTTTTCATTGCTGGTTCGATGAACATTAAGCACCTTGATCCGAAGGTCAAGGAGCGAATCGACAACATCGTTGCCCAAGACTTTGAGGTGGTGGTGGGCGATGCTGACGGAGCCGACACCTCGATCCAGCTGTACCTGGCCAACCACGGTACGACGAGGGCAATCGTTTTCTGTAGCGGTGAGCGGCCCAGAAACAATGTAGGGCATTGGCCTGTTCAATGCGTCGAGACAAGTCACTCCAAGGGATCGCGTGCGTTCTTCACCGCGAAAGACATCCGCATGGCCGAGGTTGCTGACATCGGATTGATGATCTGGGACGCCAAGAGCACGGGTACTCTCAGCAACGTCATTGAACTTTTGGCTCGGAAGAAGAAATCTGTCGTATTTGTGAATAAGGCTAAGGTCTTCAAGAACATCGCCACAGTTGAACAGCTCGAAGAACTACTGTCTTTCATGTCGGAACATGCCAAGCAGAAGGCCGACGAGAAGATTAGGCTGTTTGCTCGGATCGACGCACTGAAGCACGAACAGATTCAGATGTTTGCATGAGTGGGAAGAGGGACAGAGCCAGATTCAGATCGGGCAAGTTCCAGAGTACGATATACAACTCTGCACATTCCAGCGGGCGAACTATATTAAGCGCGCTTCGGAGGTATAGCTGACACCTGTAGGTGAGGGTATTACAGGTGCGAGTTACGCAATCGTGGTGATCGCAGGCCTTTTTCGCAAAGATGCGTAGTCAAAAGGGCAGGAGATCGCGAAATGATAAGCCTGTTTTCACAGCCACACTGACCATCGAGAAAGTTTGATGCACAAGCGCGGGCCTTTCTTTCGGACTCCATGGTGGAGTATATTATTTTACATAATAAAAATTATACGAACAATAAGTAGTGCTCGAAGTATTGCGTTTTTATTCTGGGTATGTAACAAGGCACTGCAACACTTCATCCATAAATGGTAACTTCTTACGTTGCCGGCCAACTGATGCAGCATATCTCTTGCAAATTGCAAAATAAGCTTATCATCTAATTTCTTAGAAATTCGGCTATGAAAGAAATCTCATAGATTACTCAAGCTGGTACAATCAGTTTCACAGTCTCGCCATCCAAGACAGCACCATAGTGTTCCGGTAGGGCCATTAGTGGGCGGCAAGCAGGAAGACAGTGCACAAGCTGCCATGCCTGCAATAGTTCATGCTGTACCTTGCGCCCCGCTTCGGCGCCGAGCACGCTGACTGACCAGCCGGAATCCGGCATCCAGACTTCGGGCTCAAAGCGCTGTAGTTGAAATGCTTGTGCGGTAAGGCAACCCGTTTCCATCAGGACATGGTCATCATAGGCCGTCCATACCGGGCTTACCCCTGTGAACTCGGCAAAGGCCCGTTGCTCACTGTATATCTCAAGCGTCTGACAAATACCTGGCACGATGCCTTGTGCAGGATCCCCATCAAAATCTGGCTCGCCGAGCTGCAGTACGCCGTCAGTTTGCTGGACGAGGATCAGTTCAGACCAGCCGAAGCGGATGCGGTCCCCTACGGTGAGTGCGCCTGTGCGCTCGTAATGCTGGCGCAGTGTGCGCTGTACGCGAGGTAGCAGGTCGGTTTGAGCCGCATTCGCTGCTACGGTCACACGACCTGGCCCCAGTTGCCATTGCTGCGTAATCTGCCCTGCCATGGTATGCCTCTGTTGCAGTATCTGTGTATAGCAGCGGAAACAGGTCCCGGGGTCAAGTCGGCCAATGCTCAGCCACCCGGACTAGTTCTTTTGATCGCCCACGCTAGCCCGTCTGGTGAATGGGCGGCCTGACAGCAGCTCGCTAAGCTGGCAACACGTCATTAAAGCGAGATGCATCATGAGCCGTGACCCTGCAGGCGGCAATGGCCGCGCCCTTTCCGTGCTGGTTTCCAGCACCTTTGCCTTCACTATCTGTTTTGCTGTCTGGATGATGTTTGCGGTGATGGGGATCCCCATCAAGAAGCAGCTGAATCTGAGTGAAACCCAGTTTGGCTTGCTGGCAGCCATGCCGGTGTTGACCGGCTCGCTGGTACGGGTACCGCTGGGGATCTGGACGGACCGTTTTGGTGGCCGCATCGTGTTCTTCATCCTGATGCTCTCTACCGTGATCCCTATCTGGTTGATGAGCTATGCCACCGAGTACTGGCATTTCCTGGTGCTGGCGCTGTTTGTCGGGCTGGCCGGTGGCTCCTTCTCGGTAGGCACGCCGTATGTGGCTCGCTGGTTCCCAGCCAACCGCAAAGGGTTTGCCATGGGCGTGTTTGGCGCAGGCAACTCGGGTTCGGCGCTGACCAAGTTCGTCGCCCCAGCACTGATTGCTGCAGCAGGCAGCTGGGTGATTGTACCCAAGGTCTACGCCGTCGCCATGCTGGTAACGGCCATCCTGTTCTGGGTATTTTCGGCCACCAATCCGGCGCACAACGTGCCCTCTACCGTCGGCTTCATGGAACAGCTGCGCATGCTGAAAGACCCGCGTGTGTGGCGCTATTGCCAGTATTACTCGGTGGTATTCGGCGGCTATGTCGCGCTGGCACTGTGGATGACCAAGTACTACATCGGCGAGTACGGTTTTGACATGAAGCTGGCTGCCCTGCTCGCCGCCTGCTTCTCGTTGCCGGGCGGGGTGTTGCGCGCCATCGGTGGCTGGATTTCCGACCGCCAGGGTGCTTACAAGACCACCTGGTGGGTGATGTGGGTGTGCTGGGTGGCTTTCTTCCTGCTCAGCTACCCGCAAACCAATTTCACCATCACCACGGTCAACGGCCCGCAGACCTTCCACATCGGCCTGAGCCCCACCCTGTTCACGCTGCTGCTGTTTGTGGTCGGCATCGCCACTGCCATCGGTAAAGCCTCGGTGTTCAAGTTCATTGCGGATGACTTCTCCGACAACATCGGCGCGGTGTCCGGCATCGTCGGCCTGGCAGGCGGCCTCGGTGGTTTCCTGCTGCCAATCCTGTTCGGCATGGCACTGGACCTGACCGGCGTACGCACCAGCTGCTTCATGTTGCTGTACGGCACTGTGTGTGTGTCCCTGATCTGGATGCACTTCAGCTTCCGTGCCGAGAGTGTGGCCGAAGGTCAGAAAGCCCTGGCCAGCAAGGCCGCCTGAGCTGCTTTTACAGAATCCGGGCGCTGCGGCGCCCATCCCTGGGAGTAATGCATCATGTCCAGCCATGTACTGAAACGCTGGGAACCGGAAAATCCGGCCTTCTGGTCAGAAAACGGTTCCCGCATCGCCAACCGTAACCTGTGGATCTCCATTCCCGCGCTGATGCTGGCTTTCAGCATCTGGATGCTGTGGAGTGTGGTGGTGGTCAATCTGGATAAAGCCGGGTTCCAGCTGTCCAAGAACCAGATGTTCTGGCTGACGGCCTTGCCCGCGCTGTCTGGCGCTACTTTGCGCATTTTCTACAGCTTTCTGGTACCCATCTTCGGTGGCCGCAAGTGGACGGCCATTTCAACCGCCAGCTTGCTGATTCCCGCACTTGGCATGGGCTTTGCGCTGCGCGACCCCTCCACCAGCTACCCTACCCTGCTGCTGCTGGCCCTGCTGTGCGGTCTGGGCGGTGGTAACTTCAGCTCCAGCATGTCCAATATCAGCTTCTTTTTCCCCAAGGCCAAGAAAGGTTTGGCCACCGGGCTCAATGCAGGGATCGGCAATCTGGGCGTGAGTCTGGTGCAGTTTGTGGTGCCGATGGTGATTGCCTCGGCCATGCTGGGCAGCGTGGGAGGCGAGGGTCACACGTTCATCAAGGACGGCGTGGAAAAGCACATCTGGCTGCAAAATGCCGGCTTCATCTGGGTACCGTTCATCATTCTGGCCACGCTGGCAGCCTGGTTTGGCATGAATGACATCGCCGATGCCCGCGCCTCTTTTGCCGATCAGGCGGTGATCTTCAAGCGCAAGCACAACTGGTTGATGTGCTGGCTGTACATCGGCACCTTTGGCTCTTTCATCGGCTTCTCGGCCGGGCTCGCCATGCTGACCAAGTCACAGTTCCCCGGCATCAACCCCACCACCTATGCCTTCCTTGGCCCACTGGTAGGCGCCTTGTTGCGTCCGCTGGGTGGTTGGCTGTCGGACAAGATTGGCGGTGCCATCGTCACCCTGTTCACCTTTATCGGCATGACACTGGCCGTCTTCGGCGTCATGCACTACCTGCCGCATGGCGGCGTGGGGGGCGACTTCTACGGCTTCCTCAGCATGTTCATTGTGCTGTTCGCGCTGACCGGCATCGGTAACGGCTCCACCTTCCGCATGATCCCGGTGATCTTCCTGACCGAACGGCAGCGTGCTGCTGCTGGCAAGGGAGAACAGGCCGAGAAGCAGGCTCTGGCCGAAGGTGGCAAGGAAGCGGCCGCAGTGCTCGGCTTCTCCGGTGCCATCGGTGCGTATGGTGGCTTCTTTATCCCGAAGAGTTTTGGCACTTCGCTGGAGCTGACCAACTCGGTAGATGCTGCCCTGTACTGCTTCATTGCTTTCTATGTGAGCTGCATGGTGCTTACTTGGTGGTTCTATGCGCGCAAGGGCGCCGAGATGCCCTGCTGATCAATACCTGCACACCCGGCTGCGAGCCGGGTGTGTGCTTTCCGGGGTACTACCCGGAAGAACTAGTCCTTGTGCAGCCCACCTCCCCGCCAACCGATGAATGGTCAGCGCACGCGTCAACAGCGACACTGACAGCATCACCCCGGCTGCGCCGGACCCACACTGGAGAAGCACGATGAGCCACTTTCTGGACCGCTTGAAGTTCATGACACGGGTCAAATCGACCTTTGCCGATGGACACGGGGCGGTGGTCGATGAAGACCGCCAATGGGAAAACGCCTACCGTAGCCGCTGGCAGCACGACAAAACCGTGCGCTCGACCCACGGCGTCAACTGTACCGGTTCCTGCAGCTGGAAAATCTACGTCAAGAACGGCCTGATCACCTGGGAAACCCAGCAGACCGATTACCCGCGTACCCGCCCTGACCTCCCCAATCACGAACCGCGCGGCTGTCCACGCGGTGCCTCGTACAGCTGGTATGTGTACTCGGCACAGCGGGTGAAGTACCCGATGATCCGTGGTCGCCTGATGGAGATGTGGCGTGAAGCCCGCAAGACCATGGACCCGATTGCTGCCTGGGAATCCATCAGTCAGGACCCGGAAAAGGCGCGGCGCTACAAGAGCGTGCGCGGTCAGGGTGGCTTCGTGCGGGCCGACTGGGATACCGCAACCGAGATCATCGCCGCCGCCAATGCCTTGACCATCCAGAAATACGGCCCGGACCGCATCATCGGCTTCTCGCCGATTCCGGCCATGTCGATGGTGTCCTACGCCGCCGGAGCCCGTTACCTCAGCCTGCTGGGCGGAGCCTGCCTCAGCTTCTATGACTGGTATTGCGACCTGCCACCGGCCAGTCCGCAAATCTGGGGTGAACAGACCGATGTGCCGGAATCCGCCGACTGGTACAACTCCACCTACCTGATGGTATGGGGCTCCAATGTGCCGATGACCCGCACGCCGGATGCCCACTTCTACACCGAAGTCCGCTACAAGGGCACCAAGACGGTGGCGGTATCGAGCGACTTTGGCGAAATGGCCAAGTTCGGCGACATCTGGCTGGCACCGAAGCAAGGCACCGATGCCGCGCTGGCACTGGCCATGGGCCATGTGGTGATGACCGAGTTCCACCACGGTGGCAAGTCAGACTACTTCCGCGACTACGTCAAGCAATACACCGACATGCCGATGCTGGTGCAACTGCGCGAACACAACGGCAGTCTGGTACCGGACCATTTCCTGCGTGCCTCGCAGCTGGCGGGTAATCACGGCGAAGCCAATAATCCAGACTGGAAAACCCTGCTGATCGACGCCGACAGTGGCGAACTGGTGGTGCCCAACGGCACGGTCGGTTTCCGCTGGGGCGAGGACAAGGCAGATACCGGCAAGACCGGACGCTGGAACCTGGAAATGAAGGACGGCGGCAGCGGTCGCCCGGTCAATCCCGTGCTGAGCCTGCTGGGCCAGTGCGACGAAGTGACAGGCGTCGGCTTCGCCTGCTTTGGCCGCGATGAAGACAGCCTGCTGGAACGGCAAGTGCCAGTGAAGCGGCTGACTCTGGCCGATGGCCGCACCGTACGTGTAGCCACCGTGTATGACCTGCAAATGGCCAACTATGGTGTCGACCGTGGTCTGGGTGGTGACAATGTGGCCAGCAGCTATGATGCCGATGTGCCCTACACCCCGGCCTGGCAGGAGCAACATACCGGCGTGAAGCGTGAGCTGGTGATCCAGGTGGCGCGCGAGTTCGCCCAGAATGCCCATGACACCCGTGGCAAGAGCATGGTGATTGTCGGGGCGGCGCTGAACCACTGGTACCACATGGACATGACCTATCGCGGCATCATCAACCTGCTGATGATGTGCGGTTGCGTCGGTCAGAGTGGTGGCGGCTGGGCACATTATGTGGGGCAGGAAAAGCTGCGTCCGCAGTTCGGCTGGGCACCGTTGGCCTTTGCGCTGGACTGGCAACGTCCGCCGCGCCAAATGAACGGCACCAGCTTTTTCTATGCCCACACCAGCCAATGGCGGCATGAAAAGCTGCATCTGGACGAGATTCTCGGACCGGCAGCCGACCGTGCCCGCTATGGCCACCTGAGCCTGATCGACCTCAACGCCAAGTCGGAGCGCCTGGGCTGGCTGCCATCCGCCCCGCAGCTGCAAACCAACCCGCTGGACCTCACGGCAGCAGCAGAAGCCGCAGGCAAGGACCCGATTGCCTACGCGGTTGAGCAGCTCAAGCAAGGCGAGCTGCACATGAGCTGTGACGATCCGGATAACCCGGCCAATTTCCCGCGCAATATGTTTGTCTGGCGCTCAAACATCCTTGGCAGCTCCGGCAAGGGCCATGAGTATTTCCTCAAGTACCTGCTGGGTACCCAGAACGCGCTGTTTGACGACGAGCGAGATGCCATCCGTCCTGGCGAGGTCACCTTCCGCGAACAAGCGGCCGAAGGCAAGCTGGACCTGCTGACGGTGCTGGACTTCCGCATGAGTACCACCTGCCTGTATGGCGACATCGTACTGCCGACCGCCACCTGGTACGAAAAGGACGACCTCAACACCTCGGACATGCACCCCTTCATCCACCCCTTGAGTGAAGCGGTGCAGCCGCTGTGGGAAAGCAAGACCGACTGGGAAATCTACAAGCTGCTGGCGAAGAAGTTTACCGACATCGGTGGCCCCTACCTCGGCACCCGCAAAGACTTGGTACTGACCCCGCTGATGCACGACACCCCGGGCGAACTGGGCCAGCCGCTGGAGCCGAAGGATTGGAAGCATGGTGAATGTGACCTGATTCCCGGCAAAACTGCGCCGACCATGACGGTGGTCGAGCGTAACTACAACGACATCTACAAGAAGTTCACCTCAGTCGGGCCGTTGCTGGACAAGCTGGGCAATGGTGGCAAGGGCATCAACTGGAACACCGAGCATGAGGTGCATGAGCTGGCTGGCCTCACCCGTACGGTCAGCGAGCCGGGCGTCAGCCAGGGTCGCCCACGGCTGGAAACGGCAATTGATGCCGCCGAAATGATCCTGACCTTTGCGCCGGAAACCAACGGCCATGTGGCGGTGAAAGCCTGGCAGGCGCTCTCAAAGGTGACGGGCCGCGACCACAGCCACCTGGCAGTAGGTCGCGAGCACGACAAGATCCGCTTCCGTGATGTCCAGGCGCAGCCGCGCAAAATCATCTCAGCACCCACCTGGTCCGGGCTGGAAAGCGAAGAGGTCAGCTACAACGCGGGTTATACCAATGTGCATGAGCTGATCCCCTGGCGCACGCTGACCGGCCGCCAGCAGTTCTATCAGGATCACCGCTGGATGCTGGACTTTGGCGAAGGCTTCTGCGTGTACAAGCCCGCCATCGACACCAAGACGGTGCAGCCGATGCTGGGGCGCAAGCCGAACGGCAACCATGAGCTGGTGCTGAACTGGATTACCCCGCACCAGAAATGGGGCATCCACAGTACCTACTCCGACAACCTGCGCATGCTCACCCTGTCACGCGGGGGCCCGCATGTGTGGATCTCGGAGCAGGAAGCACAGCAGGCCGGTATCCAGGACAACGACTGGGTAGAAGTATTCAACAGCAACGGCACCTTGACCGCGCGGGTGGTGGTGTCACAGCGGGTGCCAGTGGGCATGTGCCTGATGTACCACGCCCAGGAAAAGATCGTGAACGTACCGGGGGCGGAAACCAGCGGCAAGCGCGGGGGGATTCACAACTCGGTGACGCGCACCGTGCTGAAGCCCACCCACATGATCGGTGGCTATGCCCAGCAGGCATACGGGTTCAACTACTACGGCACAGTGGGCAGCAACCGCGATGAATTCGTGGTGCTGCGCAAGATGAAGCAGGTAGCGTGGCTGGAAGGCCCGCGCACGGAAGAAGAAGGAGTCTGAACATGAAAATTCGTGCACAGGTCGGCATGGTGCTGAACCTCGACAAATGCATCGGCTGCCATACCTGCTCGGTCACCTGCAAGAACGTGTGGACCAGCCGCGACGGGGTGGAATACGCTTGGTTCAACAATGTGGAAACCAAGCCCGGTATCGGCTACCCGAAGGAGTGGGAAAACCAGCAGAAATGGCAAGGCGGCTGGCAACGCACCGCCAGTGGCAAGCTGGAGCCGCGTCAGGGCGGCAAGCTGAAGATTCTGGCCAATCTGTTTGCCAACCCGAATCTGCCAGCCATTGACGACTACTACGAGCCCTTCACCTACGACTACGAGCACCTGCAGAAGGCCCCGCTCAGCCAGACCCCGCCCACCGCACGCCCGGTGTCGGTGATCACCGGCAAGAAGATGGAAAAGATCGAATGGGGCCCGAACTGGGAAGACGATCTCGGCGGCGAATTCAGCTCGCGCAGTCGTGATGCCCTGTTTGAAGGGGTGCAGAAGGAGATGTATTCGACCTTCGAAAACACCTTCATGATGTACCTGCCGCGCCTGTGCGAGCACTGCCTGAACCCGGCCTGTGTCGCCGCCTGCCCGTCCGGCTCCATCTACAAGCGCGAGGACGACGGCATTGTGCTGGTGGACCAGGACAAGTGCCGTGGCTGGCGCATGTGCATCTCCGGTTGCCCGTACAAGAAGATCTATTACAACTGGCAAAGCGGCAAGGCCGAAAAATGTACCTTCTGCTTCCCGCGACTGGAAGCGGGTCAGCCTACCGTCTGTTCAGAAACCTGTGTCGGGCGCATCCGCTATCTGGGTGTCCTGCTGTACGACGCCGACCTGATCGAGCAAGCGGCCGCTACCGCCAACGAGCAGGACTTGTACGAAGCCCAGCTCAAGTGTTTCCTTGACCCGAACTCGCAAGCGGTGATCGACGCCGCCCGTGAACAGGGTATTCCGGAAAGCTGGCTGGAAGCCGCCCGCAACTCGCCGGTCTACAAGATGGCGATGGAGTGGAAAGTGGCCTTCCCGCTGCACCCGGAGTACCGCACGCTGCCGATGGTGTGGTACATCCCGCCCCTCTCACCGATCCAGTCTGCGTTTGAATCTGGCCAGATGCCACACACCACGCTGGGCGACAGCATCATTCCGGACGTGAAATCGCTGCGCATCCCGGTGCGCTACCTCGCCAACCTGCTCACCGCAGGCAAGGAGCAACCGGTGGTGGAGGCGCTGGAGCGGATGATCGCCATGCGTGCCTACAAGCGCTCGCAAGTGGTGCATGGCAAAGGCGACGACAGCCTGCTGCAACACACCGGCTTGAACCCCGCCATGGTGGAGGACATGTATCAGATCATGGCGATTGCCAACTATGAAGACCGCTTTGTCATCCCCAGCAGCCACAAAGAGCTGGTGGAAGACAGCTTCAATGACAAAGGCAGTTGCGGCTTCACCTTTGGCAACGGTTGCAGTGGTGGCACCTCGGAAGGTTCGCTGTTCGGCAAGAAGCCCAAAGGCAGCGTGATCTTTGTCGACATGCCGAAGTCACGCAAAAAAGCGGCGGCCGAACAATGAGCGGCGGAAAGGAGCACACCATGTCCACACTATACCGCCTGCTCTCGGCGCTGCTCAGCTACCCGGAAGCCGATTTACTGGCCGCTCAGGACGAGTTTGCCGTGGCTTTGCAGGATACCCCGGATGCCCATCAGCAGCTGACGCCGCTGCTGGACTTCATGCGACAGCACTCACTGGTGGAACTGCAGGAAAACTATGTCGCCACCTTTGACCGCAACCCGGCGCACGCCCTGCACCTGTTCGAGCATGTGCATGGCGAAAGCCGGGACCGCGGCCAGGCCATGGTCGACCTGCTGCAGGAGTACCAGCGGCATGGTGTGGAACCGGCAGGTGGCGAGCTGCCGGATCATGTGCCGCTGTTTCTGGAATTCCTCAGCCTGCTGCCCGCAGATGAGGCCGAAGCCTTGCTGGGCGACGCCATTCACGTTCTGGCCGCCATCGGTGACCGGCTGGCGCGCAATCTCAGCCCGTACGCCAGCATTTTTAGCGTACTGCGTAGCCTGACTGCGGTGGTGCCTTTGCCACAAGCCGAGCCGCCGGTACGCGACATGGATGAGGCCCTGGAGCGTTTTGGTCCGGGCGCCGATGGCGTCGAGCCTTTGCTTAAACCGGCCATCAGTGGCACGCATACCGTGCAATTTCACCCGCGCGCGGCTGCGCACTGATTAAGGGGATAGATCATGTCTTATCTGAATGCCTTTCTGTACGGCATCTACCCGTACATCGCGCTGACCATCTTCCTGCTGGGCAGCCTCATCCGCTTTGAACGCGAACAATACACCTGGAAGAGTGACAGCTCGCAGCTGCTGCACCGTGGGCAATTGCGCCTGGGCAACATCCTGTTCCATCTGGGCATCATCGGCTTGTTCTTTGGCCATCTGGTCGGCCTGCTGACCCCGGTGGCGGTGTGGGACGCACTCGGCATCAGCCACAGCTTCAAGCAAGGTGTAGCCATGACTGCCGGTGGCCTGTTCGGCAGCCTGGGGCTGGTCGGCCTGCTGATCCTGATTCACCGCCGCATGAGCGACCCGCGCCTGGCCGCCATCACCCGCACCGGTGACAAGCTGCTGCTGGTATGGATCCTGGTCACCCTCTGTCTGGGGCTAGCCACCATTGTGGAATCCGCCGGGCATATGGATGGCCACATGATGGTGCTGCTGATGACCTGGGCCCAGCACATTGTCACCTTCAAGGGCGATGCCGCTTTCTTTGTCAGCGGTGCGCCGTGGCTGTTCAAGGCCCACCTGTTCATGGGCATGAGCTTGTTCGTGCTGTTCCCGTTTACCCGGCTGGTGCACGTGTGGAGCGGCTTCGCCTCCGTGACCTATCTGGGGCGTGCGTGGCAACTGGTACGTCCCCGCTGATCAATGAAAAGGAGAAGACCTGGTATGCGCAAGCAATGGGCATGGTTGTGTGGTTTGGGCATGTGGGTGCTTAGTCTGGCTCTGTATGCCGAAACCGTATCCATGGACCTGATCAACCTGGCGGGGCGGCAGCGTATGCTCAGCCAGCGTATGGTCAAGAATTATGCCCAGCTGGGGTTGGGCGTCATTCCCCAATCGGCCCGCCAGCAAATGACGGAGGCTGAAAAGGATTTCAACCAAGCCCTGCAATTGCTGCGCAAGCTGACCGTCGCCTGGCCGGAGGCCAGCAAACAAGTGGAGCGGATGACCACCGACTGGCAGCGCGTACAACCCATGCTGACGGTCACGCCAAGCGCGGCCAACGCGCTGCAACTGGATGAGCGGGTGGAGCTGCTGCTGGGTGATGCGCAGACCTTGACCGTGCAGTTGCAAGACCTGAGTGGCCAGTCAACCGGGAAATGGGTCAACCTGTCCGGGCGGACTCGCATGTTGTCTCAGCGCCTGGCCAAGAACGCCTTGCTGCGGCAGTGGGGCATTCAAAGCCCAGCACGAGACAGCGCCATGCAGCAGACACGCAAGGAGATTCAACAAGCGCTGGAAAGCTTGCAAGCCGCGCCGGTCAATACGGATGCCATCCGTCGGCAATTGCAGATGGCGCAGCAGCAATGGTTCTTTTTTGATGCCGCCCTCAAGACCGGCAATGCCGAGCACATCGCTACTACCAGTGAGCGACTGGTGGAAGTCATGGAAAACTGCACCCAACTTTACGCTGCCCTGAAATAAGGTGCAGTCCTGACCGGAGTGAAACAGTATGCCGATCTGTGTAAACCAGCATGAACTGACGGATGACGACGTGGCGAGGGAGATCGTCAACCATCAGCAACACCCCAATCCGACGCGGGCCGCCACTGAATCGCTGGTTATCCGCCATGTCCTGCTGGACGAAGCAGAGCGACTGGGGCTCCGTCAGGCGGATGATGAAGCCAGCATCGACGCCCTGCTGCAGTCGCAAGTCAACCTGCCCACGGTGGATGAAGACAGCTGCCAACGTCACTATCAGCAACACCCTGCCCGCTTTACCGTAGGGGAACGGGTGGAGGTGTCGCATATCCTGTTTCAGGTCACACCAGGGGTCAGCCTGCCTGCGCTACGCGCCCAGGCCGAAACGGTGCTGCAGCAGCTGCAGCAAACACCAGAGCGCTTCGATGAGCTGGCACAGCGCTATTCCAACTGTCCTTCCGCTGCTGTGGGTGGGCAATTGGGACAGCTGGGGCGGGGTGAATGCGTACCTGAATTCGAACGGGTAGTCTTCAATATGTCTCCCGGTTTGTTGCCTCAACTGCTGGAAAGCCGCCACGGTCTGCATATCGTCTGGCTGGCACGGCGAATCAATGGGCATCTGCTGCCCTATGCGCATGTGGCTGACCAGATCAAGGTCACCCTGCAAGCCTGGAATCAGGATATCGCCTGGCGTCAGTATGTACATCTTCTGGTCGGCAAGGCCCGTATCAGCGGTATCGAGCTGACGATGTCTGACAGCCCGTTGGTGCAATAAGTCATGCGCGGGCTGCGCTCAGGTTTGCCGATGCCTGGCTGGGCCGCACAATGCCGTGCCTTCATGCTGGTCGCGCTGGCGCTGTGCGGAACAGCATGGCTGGCACAGCATTGGCCCAGTATTCATCTGTTACCTGCCCTCGGGGCTTCGTCTGTTTTGCTGGCGGCGCTGCCCGGCAGCCCGCTGTCACGCCCTTGGGCTCTGCTGGCCGGGAGCAGTATCTCTGCCTTGTTTGCCTTTGCCGTCCTGCAGGCGGGCTTGCCGCTGTACTGGTCCGCCCCGCTGGCCACAGCAGGGGCACTGCTGCTGATGTTTGCCCTGCGCTGCCTGCATCCACCCGGCGGGGCCATGGCGATATGGGTGCTGCTGCAGCCGGGTTTGACCTTGCCGACGCTGCTGGTCGCCATGTTGCCCGGGCTATTGCTGCTACTGACCCTGTCCAGCCTGCAGCGTCGCGTGTCGCCTGTTGAGCCCGCTGGCCACCGCACGGCTGACCCGCTCCCCTCGCAGCGACTGCAAGCCAGTCTGACTGAGTGGCAGCAGGCTTTAGCGCAGCAAGACCAACTACTCGATGTCGCCCCGCAACAGCTGGTCCAGCTGGCCGCCAGCCTGCAACAGCAACAACTGCAGCACACACTGGCACAGCGCACGGTGGCAGACATCATGTCCCGCGATGTGATCAGCCTTGATTCGGCGCAGGATGGCGCAATGGCCTGGCGGATGCTGCAGCAGCATCGGGTCAAGCTGCTGCCCGTGGTCAGCAACGGGCAGGTACTGGGGGTGGTTTCGCTGGTGGACCTGCTGAAACGGCTGGGTTTGCATGCCGCATCCTGGCCCTCCGCACTGGCAGAGGGAGCTCAGACCGTTTTGAGCGAACCGGTCGCCCGCTTGATGAGCCACCCCGCCCGAACAGTTCGGGCAAGCCAATCGCTCGCCGACCTGGTACCGCTCCTTTCCGACTGGGGGCTGCACCAGCTGCCGGTGGTGGATGATGCACAGCAGCTCACAGGCATGGTCACCCAGTCTGACCTGATCGCTGCGCTGGCATATGCCCTGACTCAGCCAGAAGGACTAGTCCGTCCTGCGAATGGTGAGCCCCACGCCTGACGCGCACAATGACAGCATGGTTCATTTTCCCGGAACACCGCCATGCACGATGTGCCAGCCACCGCGCAGTCTGCTACCCCGGCAGCACCCGGCCTGATCGACCCGTTTGGGCGGCAGATCACTTACCTGCGGGTGTCTGTCACTGATCGCTGTGACCTGCGTTGCACCTACTGCTTGCCCAAAGGCTTTAAAGGATTCGAGGAGCCCGCCAACTGGTTGCGTCATGATGAAATGGCCCGGCTGGTGGGCCTGTTTGTCGAGCTGGGGATCAGCAAGGTACGGTTGACGGGGGGTGAGCCACTGCTACGGCGCGGGCTGGCCGATCTGACCGGGCGGTTGTCTGCCCTGCCCGGCTTGCGTGACTTGTCGCTCTCCAGCAATGGCACCCAACTGGCGCAGCATGCCGCCGCCCTCAAGCAGGCGGGGGTACGCCGCCTGAACATCAGCCTGGATAGCCTCGACCCTGCCTGTTTTGCCCGCATCACCGGTCGAGACTGTCTGGCCTCGGTGCTGGATGGCCTCATGGCGGCCAAAGCGGTCGGGCTCACGCCGATCAAGCTCAATATGGTGGTCCAGCCCGAGGTCAATCAGCACGAAGTCGAGCGCCTGCTCACCTTTGCCTTGGCGCAGGGTTTTGTGTTGCGCTTAATTGAACCAATGCCGATCGGCGACACCGGGCGTGCCACGACCACGCTGAACCTGAGCCGCCTAGGCGCAGACCTGGCGCAGCAACATGGCCTGATGCCCCTGCTGGATGCACAGGACAGCGGCCCGGCCCGCTACTGGACGACCGGCGACAACCGCGCCTGCTTCGGGGTGATCACCCCGATGTCCCAGCACTTTTGCGAGCGTTGCAACCGGGTTCGCCTGGGGGTGGATGGCACCCTGTACCTCTGCCTGGGGCAGGAGGATCAAGTACCGCTCGGTCGCTGGTTGCGTGAGGGTGCCAGTGATGCCGAGCTGGTAGCCCGTATCCGCGCGGCCATTGCCCGCAAGCCGGAGCGGCATGATTTCCAGCAGCAGCCCGGCAAGATCATCCGCTTCATGTCACAGACGGGAGGCTGACCATGCACGATCTGGAACGTTTCATCAGTGGGTTCCAACGCTTCCAGCAACAGTACTTTGACCAACAACCCTCGGTGTACAACGAGCTGAAACAGGGACAACACCCGACTACGCTGTTGATCGGCTGCTGTGACTCGCGGGTGGACCCTGCCCTGCTGCTCGGCTGCGATCCGGGCGACATTTTTACCGTACGCAATGTGGCCAATCTGGTGCCTCCCTGCAATCACGGCATGAGCCATCAGGGGGTATCCTCCGCCATCCAGTTTGCCGTGGATCAGCTGCAGGTCAGCCGCATCATCATCCTTGGCCATGCCCAGTGTGGCGGGATCCGCGCCCTGGTCGAACAGCGCTTTCCCACAGAGGGCGAAACCGACTTCATCGGTCGCTGGGTGCACATCGCGGATTCTGCCCGGCAGCAGGTGTTCCAGCTGATGCCCGACGCAGAACCTGCCGCCCAGCGGCGCGCTTGCGAGCTGGCCGCCATTCTGGTCTCCCTGAAAAACCTGATGACCTTTCCCTGGGTCGCACAACGGGTAAACGCGGGTAGCCTGACGCTGCATGGCTGGTACTTTGACCTGGATTCCGGTGCCTTGCTGGCCTATTCCCCGCGTGCCGATGCCTTTCTGCCGCTGGTCTGCCCGCTGGTTCCCGACGATGCCTGACACCGGAGGTCTCCGCATGAGGCATAATGTCAATGTCAGCATCCCTTTAACCGACCCGCCGGATGATGCATTGCCCACCATGCCTTTTTCCGTAACCCTGCCCTCCTTGCGACAAAGACTCTCGACCCGCATCATCGTCAGCTCCATCGTGGCCTTGCTGGTGGTGCTGGGCATGGTGTGCTGGACCCTGTGGCTGTCGTGGCAGCTTGAAGGTGCTGGAGCCGCCATCAACGACACGGGCAGCCTGCGCATGCGTGCCAATCGGGTCGCCGTGGAGTTACTGCAGCGTAATCCCGAGCATGACCAGCTAACCCGTCAGGAGCTGGCCCTGCAGGCAGCAACCCTGCTACGACTGCAACAAGGCAATCCGGCCCGCCCCCTGTTCTTGCCCGCCGATGCACGCATTCGCCTGCAGATGCAACGCGTTCATCAACATTGGCAGGATTTGCACCAGGCAGCACTACACGCCCTGGCGGGTGAGCCTGCAGATACCTACCTGAAAGTTTTACCGGAATTCGTGCAAGAGGCTGATCTGCTGGTTCGCATGATCGAAGTGGACAATGCCAGTAAAACCAACTTGCTACGCCTGTCCCAAGCCATCTTGCTGGTCATCGCCAGCATCGGTACCCTGGCCATGATCTACCTGCTCTATCTGTGGATCATCTCTCCGGTTTTGCGTTTGCAGGACGGGCTGCGCCGGATGGCCACCCGTGAATTCGCGGTAAGACTTCCCGTAGAAACCCGTGACGAATTCGGCGTACTGGCGGATGGCTTCAACCAGATGGCTGACGAGCTGGAGGGCCTGTATCAGGATCTGGAAAGTCGGGTCGCCCAGAAGACTGCCCAGCTGGCGAATCAGAACCGGGAACTGGGCGCCTTGTATGACATGGCCGCTTTTCTCAATCAGCCTAGCGATATTGAAGAGATGTGCCATGGTTTCCTGCGCCGGGTCATGAGTCAGTTCTCAGCGGAGGGGGGCAGCATTCGCGTCATCGACCCACAAGCAGACAACCTTCATCTGGTGGTCTCGGAAGGCTTGTCCGAATCGCTGGAGGATTCAGAGCACTGTATGCAGCGGGACGCCTGTTTCTGTGGCGAAGCTACCCAAAAACCCGTGGTGGTAATTCGCGACTTCCGCCAATTGCCCAAGCCAGAGTTATTTCACTGCGCACGCGATGGCTTACTAAGCCTGGCGGTATTCCGGGTCATGAGCGGTGAAGAAGTGCTGGGTACCTTCTCACTGCATTTCCGTGAGCAACGCGAAGTCCTTGCCGCAGACGCCCAGCTGCTGGAAACATTAGGGCGTCATCTCGGTGTGGCACTGGACAACCGGCGCCTCAGCGCCAAAGCCCGACAACTGGCGGTAGCCGAAGAACGCAATCTGGTCGCCCAGGGCCTGCACGACAGCCTGGCGCAAGGTCTGAACTACCTCAATCTGCAGGTACAGATGCTGGAATCGGCACTGAAGGATGGCCGAGCGGAAGAGCTGCAGGAGATTGTGCCGCTGTTGCGCATGGGGGTCGATGAAAGCTATCAGGATGTGCGGGAGTTGCTGCTGAATTTCCGCAGCAAGCTGGAGCAGGGTGAATTGCAGGCTGCCGTGGTGGATACCGTGGCCCGCTTCAGACGGCAATCAGGCGTGACCGTCGCACTGGATGTCAACGATGACGAGGGTGCCCCCCTGCCACCTGAGCAGCAACTGCAAGTGCTGTTCATTCTGCAAGAAGCACTGTCGAATGTGCGAAAACATGCTCAGGCCAGCCATGTCGAGGTCACCATCCGCAATGGTCGCGACTTTGAAATGGTGATTCGTGACAATGGGCGTGGTTATCAGCCGGAAGAGGTAGCCGCCCGTGCGGAACGCCATGTCGGCCTGCACATCATGCGGGAGCGGGCCAGCCGCCTGCACGCTGAACTCAAACTGGAAGCGGCCCCCGGCGCTGGGGTCACGCTACGCCTGATCCTGCCGTGGCAGGAAAGACAGGCTGCCTGAAAGGAATGGTATTGGATACTGCCCCCATCCGTGTGTTGCTGATTGACGACCATAGTCTGTTTCGCTCCGGCGTCCGGCAGCTGTTGCAGCGTGAAGCCGATCTTCAGGTGGTTGGCGAAGCGGCTGACGGCCTGGAAGGCATCAAGCGCGCCAAGGAATTCCTGCCCGATGTGATTTTGCTGGACCTGAACATGCCGGGTCTCTCCGGGCTGGAAACCCTGCAGATTCTGGTGCAGGACCTCCCGCAATGCGCCGTAGTAATCCTCACGGTATCTGAAGAAGCCGATGAACTGGGCCAGGCCTTGCGCGATGGTGCGCGCGGCTACCTGATCAAGAATATTGATGTCGCGGCGCTAACCAGTGGCATACGCCGGGCCGCCCGTGGCGAAGCCGTGATTGCCGACAGCATGACTGCCAAACTGGTGGCACAGTTTCGCGCACAAAGCCCACAAGCGGCCACACCGCTGGCCAGCCCGCCACGCGACAAGCTAACCAGCCGCGAGCGGGAAATTGTGCAATGCCTGGCTCGAGGGGAAAGCAACAAGGAGATTGCCCGAAGGCTGGATGTGGCGGAGAGTACGGTCAAAATCCACGTTCAGAACATTCTGAAGAAACTCAACCTGAGCAGCCGGGTTCAAGTGGCGGTGTATGCCGTTGAGCATGGGCTGAATCAGGAGGGCGAGGTAGACGCCTGACATTTGCAGGCGCACAAGCATGGCCTTGACCTCAAACAAGGCCAAGGCGACCCGGCGCGGCTAGACTGGGCCGCATGGAACCTGTTCGACGCACAATGGAGCTGGTGGCCCCCGCCGGTAGCCTCGCCGCACTCAAGTCTGCCCTTCAGGCCGGCGCCGATGCCGTTTACCTCGGCCTGAAAAATGCCACCAATGCCCGCAACTTCGCCGGCCTCAACTTTACCGAAGCCGACATTGAAGCAGGTGTCACCCTGGCGCACCGCATGGGGCGCAAGGTGATGTTTGCCATCAACACCTACCCGCAGCCGGGGCAGACCGCACTCTGGCAGCAGGCCATCGACCACGCTCACGCCCTCCAGGCCGATGCGGTGATTCTGGCAGACCCCGGTTTACTGGGTTATGCACGCAAACGCTATCCAGACCTGCGCCTGCATCTGTCTGTGCAGGGCTCGGCCACCCATCTGGACAGCATCGAGCTGATGTTCGAGCAATTCGGCATTCAGCGCGTGGTACTGCCACGGGTGCTGACGCTGGCCGAGGTGGAGCGCTTGACCCGGCAAACCCGGGTGGAGATCGAAGTATTCGGCTTTGGCAGCCTGTGCGTGATGGCAGAAGGCCGCTGCATCCTGTCCAGCTTTGCCACGGGTGACTCGCCCAATAACCAGGGGGTCTGCTCGCCCGCCCATGCGGTGCGCTGGGTCGAGCAGGCGGGGCAGCTGGACGCCCGCCTCAATGGCGTGCTGATCGACCGCTACGCGCCCGGTGAACCGGCAGGTTACCCCACCCTGTGCAAAGGGCGGTTCCTGGTGGAGGACGAGCTGGATCATGCGCTGGAAGAACCCACCAGCCTGAATGCCATCAGTCTGCTGCCGCGTCTGCTGGCGATGGGGGTGGCCGCGCTGAAGATTGAAGGACGACAGCGCAGCCCTGCCTATGTCGCTCAGGTGGTATCCACCCTGCGCGCGGCGCTGGACGCTGCCGAGCGTGACCCCGCGCGCTTCTCGGTGCGCCCGGACTGGCAGGCTGCACTGGCTCGCCACGCGGAAGGCGCGCAAACCACGCAGGGGGCATTTGACCGACCATGGAAATGAACATTTCTCTGATCAGCGTGGCGCCGGTGAGCTACTACTGGCAACGCGAAGACCTGCTGCGCTTCTATGCCGATATCGCCGAATCTGCCGCACAGGTGGTGTATCTGGGGGAAGTGGTGTGTGGCCGCCGCCACCAGATGCGGCTGGACGACTGGCTGGCGCTGGCTCATACCCTGCGTGATGCAGGCAAAACCGTGGTGCTGTCCACCCAGACCTTGATCGACAGCGAGTCGGACCGGCGCGCCATGCACAAGCTGGTCGAGAAAGCACTGGCAGCACAATTTCAGGTCGAGGCCAATGATCTGGGGGCGGTGCGGGTGCTGCAAGACCAGTCTTTCATTGCGGGCCCTCATCTCAACGCTTATCACGGCGGCACGCTGTCCTGGCTGGTGGCGCTGGGAGCCAGTCGCTTTGTGGTGCCACTGGAAATGAGCGGCAGCGAGCTGCAGCGTCTGCTGGCAGAAATCCCCGCGGGTCTGCAATGCGAATTGCAGGTATGGGGGCGTCTGGCACTCGCCTTCTCCGCCCGCTGCTTTACCGCACGTCATTTCCGTTTACAGAAGGATCACTGCGAATTCCGCTGCATTGAGTATCCGGATGGCCTGCCGCTGCAAACCCGTGAACAGGGCGAATTCCTTACCCTGAATGGCATCCAGACCCAGTCTGCCCACTGCCTCGACTTGTTGGCACAAACGCAAGAGGTGCAGACATTGGGGGTGCATGTCTTGCGAGTCAACCCGATGTCGCAGGGCACGCTGGAAGCCATTGAGGCGCTCCACTCAGGGTCCCATGCCAGGCAGCCCTTACCTGCTGGGATTGGGCGCTGCAATGGTTACTGGTTTGATCGTCCCGGCATGGATTGGGTAGAAACCGCATGAATCCAGCTTTCCCAACCCCACCTGCATGGCTGAAGCAATGGCACCAACGGCTACCGGTCCGCCTCTGGTCCTGGCATGCTCTGCTCGGCCTGGAGGCCGCACGACGACTGGCTGGCCTCACCCCACCAGCCGAGCTGGAAGGTCACCGCTTTGCCATGACCGTCAGTGACTGGGGTATCCAGGTCCGCTTTTGTTGCCGTCAAGGGCGCTTCCTGTGGTGCGATGAGCCCAATACCGACTTGCAGCTGCAAGCCACGCTGGCCGACTTCTTTTGCCTGCTGCGTGGCGAAGTGGATGCCGACACCCTGTTTTTCCAGCGCCGCCTGCAGATCAGTGGCGATACCGAGCTGGGGCTGATCGTCAAAAACTGGCTGGATGCGCTGGAACGTCCTGCCTGGCTACAAGCAAACGGGGTGTAAAGCATGGCCTTGTCCGATCCCAGCCTGCCCTTGGTCTACGCCTGCTCGGGTTGTTCCAGCGTGGCGCAACTGGCCAATGATTGTGCGGTGGAGCTGGACCGGCAAGGTCAGGCCGAGATGTCCTGCATCAGCGGGGTCGGCGGCGGCGTACCGGTGCTGCTCAAGCTGGCGCGCAGCGGTCGCCCAATCCTGGCGCTGGATGGCTGTGCGCTGGCTTGCGTTCGTGCCTGTCTCCACAATGCGGGCGTCGTGCCGGATCAGCATCTGGTGTTGAACCGACTGGGTGCCAAAAAGCGCTATCATGCGGACTGCCTGGACGATGAGCGTGAGCAGGCGCGGTTCGCGGTCCAGTCCGCACTGCAACAACTGCCTGTTCAGCGCCGCTGAGAATCCCTTTTTTGAGCAGCCCGGTGCCCCTGCCGCGCTGCGGCTTTGGAGTTTCACCATGCTGGTTGACAATCCCACGCCCCCCTCCCCGCTACAAGCCGCCTGGCAGCGCTTTCAACTGGCACCACATCGCCCCTGCTTTGCTGCGGGGGTGCTGGCGGCGGTCAGCCTGGCGCTGTGGTGGTGGGCCATGCTGCAGTGGCCTCAACCCGGGCATTGGCCTGCCGTGATGGTGCATGGGCTCATGATGCCGCTCGGCGTCTTCCCGCTGTTCATGTTTGGCTTCATTTTCACCGCCGGGCCACGCTGGTTGAACGTCGATGCCGTCACCGGGCTGACACCGCTTGCGGCAGCCTACCTGGCTGGCATTGCCCTCAGCCTGCTCGGCTTTGCCTTGGGTGGACGTGCGCCCCTGCCTGGTTTATTGCTGATGGCCGGTTGCTGGTTGTGGGCGTGCTGGCGCTGGTGGCGCTGCATCCGGGCCAGTAGCGTGGCAGACCGTCGCCACGCCCAACGCCTGCTGCTGGCTTTTTGCATAGCACCGCTGACCTTGCTGGTCGCAATCACATGGATCGGCCTTGGCGATGGCCGCTGGTGGCTATTGGGCCGCTCATTGGCCTTGTGGGCTTTTCTGTTGCCGGTGTTTCTGGTGGTGTCTCACCGCATGCTGCCCTTCTTCACCCAGGCGGTGTTCCCGCAAAAGCTGGCCTGGCGTCCACCCCTGTTGCTGAACGGGTGGTTGAGTGCCAGCGGGCTGCTGGCCCTCGGCAGTGGCCTGCAATGGGCCTGGCTGGAAGCCGCTGCTGGCCTGTTGCTGGCAGCCAGTCTGGCGTATACCAGCTGGCGCTGGGGGATCGTACTCAGCCTGCAAAACCGCCTGCTGGCCATGTTGCACCTGTCTTTTGCCTGGCTGGCACCCGCGGTCCTGCTGCAGGTACTGGGTACCCTGGGGGTTGCCGTGGGCTCGGCTCCTGCCCACGCGCTCGGGCTGGGCTTTTGCGTTACCATGCTGGTGGGCTTTGTGACTCGCGTCAGCTTGGGGCACAGCGGCCAGCCCCTGCAGGCGGACCGCGGTTACTGGGCTATCTATCTGGGTCTGCATGGTGTTGCAGCACTGCGGGTGCTGGTGGCCTTGCTGGGCCTCGCACCCAGCTGGCTGCACGCAGTCTCGGCGGCCTGGTTGCTGCTGATGCTGCTGTGGGCTGCCCGTGTCTTGCCCATCTACTGGCAGGTACGGCTCGACGGAAAACCCGGCTGAACCCGGCTGGCTTGACCCCCATCAAGCAATTGCAAACCTAGTAGCCCACCCCCACCATAAACACTACATCTAGTGATAATCTGTACCCAGATTGACTGGATGGAGTGAATGATGCAAGCCCAGCATGTTGTAAAACGGGATGGCCGAGTCGTCGCGTTTGACCGGAACAAGATTGAAGCGGCACTGGCGGCAGCAGGTCAAGCCACCGGTGAGTTCACCATGCCGGAAGCCTTGCGGCTGGCAGCACAAGTGTTGGCTGCACTGGAGGGCATGCCCTGCCCCGGCATCGAAACCATCCAGAACCGGGTCGAAGATGTACTGGTTGCCGCCGGTTATTGGCCAACTGCCCGAGCTTACATCGTCTACCGTGAACAACATGCCCGCTTGCGCCTGCAAGCACGTTCGCTGGTGGATGTGGAAAGCAGCATGGTCGAGTATCTCGACCAGCGCGACTGGCGGGTCAATGCCAACGCCAATCAGGGCTATAGTCTGGGCGGGCTGATCCTCAATGTGGCTGGCAAGGTCACCGCCAATTACTGGCTGAACCACGTCTTCCCACCGGAAGCCGGACAGGCGCACCGCGAGGGTGACCTGCACATTCATGATCTGGACATGCTGAGCGGCTATTGCGCAGGCTGGTCGCTGCGGCAACTGCTGACCGAGGGCTTCAACGGGGTACCCGGCAAGGTGGAGGCTACTCCACCCAAGCATATGTCTGCCGCCATCGGTCAGATCGTCAACTTCCTCGGTACCTTGCAAAACGAGTGGGCGGGTGCGCAGGCCTTCAGCTCGTTTGATACCTATATGGCACCCTTCGTGCGGATTGACCGCATGGACTATGCGGCTGTGCGCCAGGCCATGCAGGAGCTGATCTACAACCTGAATGTGCCCAGTCGCTGGGGGACGCAAACCCCCTTCACCAACCTGACCTTCGACTGGACCTGCCCGGCAGACCTGCGCGAGCAGGTGCCCTATGTGGGCGGCCAGGAAATGCCCTTCTGCTACGGCGACCTGCAAGCCGAGATGGACATGATCAATCAGGCCTACATTGACGTGATGATGGCGGGCGATGCCAAAGGCCGGGCGTTTACCTTTCCGATTCCCACCTACAACATCACCCCGGATTTTGACTGGGACCACCCGAATACCCAGCGCCTGTTTGACATGACTGCCCGCTACGGCCTGCCCTATTTTCAGAACTTCCTTAATTCGGACCTGGAGCCGCATATGGTGCGCTCCATGTGCTGCCGCCTGCAGCTGGACCTGCGGGAGTTGCTCAAGCGTGGGAATGGCTTGTTTGGCTCCGCCGAGCAAACGGGCTCGGTCGGGGTGGTAACGATCAACTGTGCCCGGCTGGGTTACTTGTTTGCCGGAGATGAGCCAGGGCTGCTGGCACGGCTGGATCAGTTGCTGGACATCGGTGCCACCGTACTGGAGATCCGCCGCAAGCAGGTGCAGCGCTACATGGATCAAGGTCTGTATCCGTACACCAAGCGCTATCTGGGCACCCTGCGCAATCACTTCTCCACGCTGGGCGTGAACGGCATCAATGAGATGGTCCGCAACTTCAGCCGCGACCAGTTTGACCTGACACAGGATGAGGGCCATGCCTTGGCCTTGCGCCTGCTCGACCATATCCGGACGCGCATCGCCCAGTATCAGGAGCAGACCGGCCATCTCTACAATCTGGAGGCCACCCCCGCTGAAGGCACCACGTACCGCTTTGCCAAAGAAGACCGTAAACGCTGGCCGGACATCCTGCAAGCAGGCACCCCTGAGCAGCCGTACTACACCAACTCCAGCCAGCTACCGGTAGGCTATACCGATGATCCATTCGAGGCGCTTGAGTTGCAAGAGGCACTGCAATCCCGCTATACCGGCGGCACCGTACTGCACCTGTACATGAATGAAGCGGTATCCAGCGCAGAGGCATGCAAGCAGCTGGTACGGCGCGCGCTGTCCCGATTCCGCCTGCCCTATATTACGGTCACGCCAACTTTCTCGATCTGCCCGACCCATGGCTACCTGTCCGGTCGGCACGAGTTCTGCCCGAAATGTGACGACGCACTGCTGGCTACCCAAGCGGGTTGTTGCAGCGATCACGCCACCGTTCCCCTAGCCTGACCTCAAAGGAGTATCCACCATGACTGTCACCACCCCAGCTGCTCAAACCAAACTGAATGATGCCCAGCGCACCCGCTGCGAAATCTGGACCCGTGTGATGGGCTACCACCGCCCGGTCAGCTCTTTCAATACCGGCAAGCAGGGTGAGTTCAACCAACGCCGCTTCTTCCATGAACCCGCCAGCCGCTGAAGCCCAGCCTGTGCGCCTGCACCTGCAGCCGGCCAGCCCGGCGGCAGGGCAGCCCGCACTGGCCGGGATCACCCCCTTTTCCAGCGTGGACTGGCCGGGGAGACTGGTGGCAGTCCTCTTCATCGGCGGCTGCCCTTGGCGCTGCGGCTACTGCCATAATCCCCACCTGCAAGCCCGCTATCGGCAGTACCACTGGCCAGACGTGCAGCGCTGGCTGATCAGTCGGCAGGGTTTGCTGGATGGGACTGTGTTCTCAGGCGGGGAGCCGCTCAGTGAGCCGCAACTCCCCGCCATGCTCTCCCAGGCCCGGCAGCTGGGGTTTGCTACCGCATTGCACACAGCCGGCATGTACCCGCAGCGACTCGCCAGTGTGCTGCCCATGCTGGACTGGGTGGGGCTGGATATCAAAACCCGCCCGCAGGATTACGATAGCCTGACCGGACGGGTGCACAGTGCGACGCCAGTCTGGCGTAGCCTGGACTTGCTGCTGGCCTCAAAGGTGACCTTTGAGTGCCGTACCAGCTGGCAAGCATCGCTGTTACCCGAGGCGGAACTGCTGAGCCTGGCCAGCACACTCTCTGCCAAAGGCGTGCACCACTATGCGGTACAGCAATTACGCGACGCCTACGGGCAAGAGCAGGGCCCGCCGCTATCCGCGGCAGTACAGCAACAACTCACCACACTATTCCCGCGCTTTGACTACCGACAAGCAAACCACAAGAACTAGCTCTTGCGGCGAATGTTCAGGCAAGAAAGCGAACGCTATCCTGCACACACATTGCAGGAGGAGTGGACACATGGTTCCCAAACTGGACGTACCTTCCTTGCTGGGACATCTGAATCTGTTTGCCCAGCTGGACGAGAAAAACCTGGCACGGCTGGCTGAGCGCAGCCAGCAGATCCGGGTGCCGCGTCACGCCTTTGTCTTCCATCGAGGAGACCCCGCCAGCGGCCTGTATGTGGTGGCGGTGGGCCGCGTCAAACTGTCCATCCCCGCCGCCAATGGTCAGGAAAAGGTCATTGAGTTCTTTGGCAGTGGCCAGGCGTTTGGTGAAGCCATGATGTTTATCGAACAGCCCTACATGGTACAGGCCCAGGCACTGGAGGATTGTTTGCTGCTTTGGGTCAGCAAGCAGGATGTGCTGGCCGTCATCGACCGCCAGCCCGCGTTTGCCCGCTCCCTGCTGACCGGCATGGCCGCCCGGCTGCACACGCTGATGCAGGATATCGAAATGGTCAGCCTGCACAGTGCCTCGCAGCGCCTGATTCGTTACCTGCTCAACCTGCCCTGTGAGTCGGGCCTGCTGACCCTGCCGGTCAACAAGAATGTGGTCGCTTCCAAGCTGGGCCTGACGCCTGAAACGCTGTCTCGCCTGCTGCATCAGTTCTCTGATGCGGGCATCATCAGCGTGCGGGGCCGCAAGGTCACCCTGCACAACCGCGATGCCCTGCAAGCCCGCGAAGCCAGCCCCATGACCCACTGAATGGGTGGCGGGGCTGAGCCCTGCAGTCACAGCCGCATCTTGGTCTGAGGTGGTCAGTACGACAGTTCAGCCATCAGCGGGGCGTGATCAGACAGCTGTTTCCAGGGATGGCCTTGCCCGATGCGGGCCGCCGTCACACTCAGATTGCGTACATAGATCCGGTCCAGCGTCATCAAGGGCAAGCGTGCCGGAAAGCTGCGAGCCGGTTTGCCGTGCAGGGTTTCAAACACCTCCTGCAAACCAAACTCTTCAACCAGAATCTGGCGAGCGTCGTTACGCCAATCATTGAAATCTCCTGCAACGACCAAAGGCGCATCAGGCGGGACGTGGCGCTCAATTTCTTCGCGCAAGCGCTTCAATTGCCAGCGCCGCCCCCCTGCCAGTAAATTCAGGTGCACGCACAGCGCATGTAATCCAGTCACATCCGAAGGGCCTCCCAGTTCAGCGTGCAGGATACCGCGTTGTTCCAGCCGATTATGCGAGATATCGGTATTGCGCCATGCGGTAATCGGTAAATGACTGAGGATGGCATTTCCATGATGCCCATGTGTGTAATAGGCATTGCCACCATATACCGCCCGAAAGGCCATGCTTTCCGCAATAAAGTCCGCTTGCCCTGCACTTGGCCAATGCTCAAACCGCCTGGCCCTGTGCTGATGAAAGCCCTGTACTTCCTGCAAAAAGACCAGATCCGGTTTTTCCTGCTGTAAGGCGAGTGATAATTCATGAATGATCAGTTTCCGGTTCAGCGGGCTTAAGCCCTTATGCATATTGAGTGACAAGACACGCAAATGCCGTAATGGGTGAACCAGCGCAGTGCTCATGCAATACCTTGAAATCTGTTTTACAAATACCATGCTACTCTTCTAGAATAGCGCGGAATTTTGACTTACCTCATTTTTTGTCAACTTGACCTTAAAAGGATGCTTCCATGAACCTGCAAGATTTCACTTTTGATCAATTGCTGCAATTGCGCCAGGATGTTGAGAAGGAAATCCGTAGCCGCAAGAACCAGGAAGCGGTCGCTTTGGCCAAGATTGTGCAGACGCGTGCCGAGCAATTGGGCGTGACTGCAGAAGAAATCCTCGGCATGCTGGGCAAGAAAGCCGCCAAAAAGGAACCGGGCGCAGCCAAATACGCCAACCCTGCCAACCCGGCTGATACCTGGTCTGGCAAAGGCCGCAAGCCGGGCTGGTTTGTCGCCGCCATCAATGCTGGCAAATCCGAAGCTGATCTGCTGGTTAAGTAATAGGCGGGTGTCGCAAAAAAACCGCCAGTAGAAGCTGGCGGTTTTTTTATGGGTCAGCCTTGGTATGCGTTTTACTCGACCTGTACCGTACCATTGATCGAAACCACCACCTGACTGGTACCGGGTGTCACTACTGGCGCACCGTCGCCCATTGGCGCAGCCACCGTATCTTCCGACATGTGAAAGCGTAGCTGAAGCGGTACATTACCGCCGCTATTGACAGCCAGATGTACAATCCGTACCGGTTTGCCAGGGGCTACCGCACCGGCCAGAATGTCGGCACGCTGGCGGAACTGCTTGACGGCATCCACCATCAACTCCGCCTCCACCTTCTCACGCACCTTGGGCGAAACCGTGAACTGGATACCGCCCAGTTGCACCACCCCTTGCAGCTTGCCAATCAGTTGGGTCGCCGCTGCAAAATCTTCCGACTCCAGGCTCAGGTCGGCCCGCGCACGCCAGCCCTGCAGTTTGTTCTGGTTGTTGTACACCGGGTAGGTTTGCTGCCCCAAGGTCTTCAGGCGCACTGCTGGATAAGCCTTGGCGATCCGGGTCGCCTCTTCCATGCGCTTGCTCACCTCGGCCGCCAGCCGCTGCGGGTCATTCTGGGTCAGTTCAACGAAGACAGATGCTGACAAGGTGTCGTTGCTGACTTCGCGTTGCACTTTAGATTGCAACTCCAACACATTGTAATTCAAAGGATCTGCCACAGAAGACTGACCTGCCAGCAGGCTCCCCATCGCCAGAACAACCACTGCCACTGCCTTTTGTTTGAAGCGCATCATGCTTATTTGTCCTCGATCATTTTTTGGGTCAGACGTCTCACCCGGGGTGCCAGATAAAGTACCAGCGGAAAGGCCAGTACAAACGCCAGCCCATACGCACGCAACCAGCGAACCAGAAAACCACTGTCCATGCCGGTGTTCACCCAGGTCAGCACTGCGGACATGATACCTGCCATCAGCGCCGCCATCATGAACGCAAACACAACAGACTCGTATTTTCTCGGAATGTTCATAACAGTCACCAAAGTCAAATTGTTAGCACTCTAACACTATAGCGCGACCACAGTGAACTGCAGCGCAGCAAAACAGCAGTCAGGGCGCTGATATCACAGATGTTGCACAGCAGAATCCAGCGGAAAAAACGCGGTCTGTTACGTAACAGGGGGGAGCATCATCAGCTATAATTCAGCATCTCGAATTCACCGAGTGGGTCGCATCGCGACTGCCACGGGGGGCCTGTGGGTCCGCCCTGCCCTTGACCTTGCCTAGGACTGACAAACCATGAGCAATCATCACAATCTGTACGATACCCTGCAGGAGCTGAAGACCGCTTCGGGTACCTCCGCCAAGTATTACTCTCTGCCGCAACTGGAAAAGGCCGGTGTCGGCCCGGTTTCACGCCTGCCCGTGTCCATCCGCATTGTGCTGGAATCGGTGCTGCGCAACTTCGACGGCAAAAAGGTTTCGGAAGAGCACATTAAGCAGCTGGCCAACTGGGGTGCCAACGCCGCCCGTGTGGACGAAATCCCGTTCGTGGTGGCTCGTGTAGTATTGCAGGACTTCACCGGCGTGCCGCTGCTGGCCGATCTGGCCGCCATGCGCAACGTCGCCGACAAGATGGGCAAAAACCCGAAAGTGATCGAACCGCTGGTACCGGTAGACCTGGTGGTGGATCACTCGGTACAGATCGACCACTTTGGTTCACAAAACGCCCTGCGCCAGAACATGGAGCTGGAATTCCAGCGTAACGGCGAGCGTTACCAATTCATGAAGTGGGGCATGCAGGCATTTGATACCTTCGGCGTGGTGCCGCCGGGCATCGGCATTGTGCACCAGGTGAACCTCGAATACCTGTTCCGCGGCGTACAGCAGCGTGATGGTGTGTTCTTCCCGGATACCCTGGTCGGCACCGACAGCCACACCACCATGATCAATGGTGTAGGCGTGGTGGGCTGGGGCGTGGGCGGTATTGAAGCCGAAGCTGGCATGCTGGGCCAGCCGGTGTACTTCCTGACCCCGGACGTGGTCGGCGTAGAGCTGAAAGGCAAGCTGCGCGAAGGCATCACCGCCACCGATCTGGTGCTGACCGTGACCGAACTGCTGCGCCGCGAAAAGGTAGTAGGCAAGTTTGTGGAGTTCTTCGGAGAAGGTGCGGCCAACCTGAGCCTGACCGACCGCGCCACCATCGCCAACATGGCACCGGAATACGGCGCCACCATGGGCTTCTTCCCGGTGGACGACGTGACCGTGGAATATATGCGTGGCACCGGCCGCACCGATGCCGAAGTGGATGCATTTGCATCCTACTTCAAGGCACAAGGCCTGTACGGCATGCCCAAGGCGGGCGACATCGAGTACTCCAAGACGCTGGTGCTGGACCTCAACACCATCGTGCCGAGCCTGGCTGGCCCGAAGCGCCCGCAGGACCGTATCGAACTGCCGAAGATGAAGGACAGCTTCAATACCCTGTTCTCCAAGCCGGTGGCTGAGAATGGCTTCAACAAGAAGCAGGACGATCTGGCCGTTCGCTACCCGACCAAGCAGGCCGGTGTGGATCTGGGCAATGGTGACGTGCTGATCGCCGCCATCACCTCGTGTACCAATACCTCCAACCCGGGTGTGCTGCTGGGTGCCGGTATCCTCGCCAAGAAGGCGGTGGAAAAGGGCCTGACCGTCAAGCCGCACATCAAGACCTCGCTCGGGCCGGGTTCCCGCGTGGTGGCAGAGTACCTGAGCAAATCTGGCCTGCAGCCGTACCTGGACAAACTGGGCTTCAACGTCGCCGCCTTTGGTTGCACCACCTGTATTGGTAATGCTGGTGATCTGACTGCCGAGCTGAACGAAGCCATCGTGCAGAATGATGTGGTCGCCGCCGCCGTGCTGTCCGGCAACCGTAACTTCGAAGCCCGCATTCACCCGAACATCCGCGCCAACTTCCTGGCCTCGCCGCCGCTGGTGGTGGCCTTTGCCATCGCTGGCAAGGTGAACCTGAACCTGGAAGAAGAAGCACTGGGCACGGGCAGCGATGGCAAACCAGTGTTCCTGCGTGACATCTGGCCGAGCAGCGACGAAATCGCCGCCGTGATGAAGTACGCCATGGACCCGGACACCTTCCGCAAGCTGTACGGTGACTTCACCAAGGACCACGACCTGTGGAATGCCATCCCGGCACCGACCGGTCAGGTCTACAGCTGGCCGGAATCGAGCTACATTGCCCGTCCGCCGTTCTTCGACGACTTCAGCATGCAGCCGGGTTCGGTGGCGGATATCAAGGGTGCACGCCCGCTGCTGATCCTGGGTGATTCGGTCACCACCGACCACATCTCCCCGGCCGGTTCCTTCAAGGACACCACCCCGGCAGGCAAGTACCTGCTGGGCAAGGGCGTGCAGAAGCCGGACTTCAACAGCTATGGCTCCCGTCGCGGCAACCACGATGTGATGGTGCGTGGCACCTTCGCCAACGTGCGGGTGAAGAACCTGATGCTGCCGGCCAAGGAAGACGGCTCGCGCATTGAAGGCGGCTACACGCTGCTGGATGGTGCGCAGACCACCGTTTACGATGCTGCCATGACCTACATCGAGCGCGGCACCCCGACCGTGGTGTTCGCCGGTGAAGAGTACGGCACCGGTTCCAGCCGTGACTGGGCAGCCAAGGGTACCCAGCTGCTGGGGATCAAGGCAGTGGTTGCCCGCTCCTTCGAGCGCATTCACCGCTCCAACCTGGTGGGCATGGGCGTGCTGCCGCTGCAGTTCAAGGGCGATGACAGCATCGACAAGCTGAATCTGTCGGCAGATGACCAGTACGACATCGTCGGTATCACGGGCGACCTGAAGCCGCAGCAAGACCTGACCCTGGTGATCACCCGCAAGGATGGTAGCCAGCAGCAGGTACAGCTGCTGTGCCGGATCGACACCCCGATCGAAGTCGATTACTACAAGCATGGCGGCATTCTGCCCTACGTGCTGCGTGAGCTGATGGCCAAGGCCTGATGCGCATTGCGTAGAAAAACCGCCCACCTTCGCGTGGGCGGTTTTTTTTGACCTCGGTCAAGTCGCTATAAAACCATATGGTTCTTAACATATGGTTATTCATTCTTTTTTTGCATAACCGGCTTTGTTATAGTCCTCCCATCCCCTGCCGGACAAGGCTTTGCTGCATGTATATCTATGATGAGATCGACCAGCGGATCATCGACGAACGCGTCACCCAGTTCCGCGATCAAACCCGTCGCTTTCTGGCGGGTGAGCTGAGTGAAGACGACTTCCGCCCGTTGCGCCTGCAAAACGGGCTCTACGTGCAGCGGCACGCCCCCATGCTGCGGGTTGCCATCCCCTACGGTCACTTGCGCAGCCAGCAGCTGCGCAAGCTGGCGGATATTGCCCGGCGCTACGATCGTGGCTATGCGCACTTCTCCACCCGGCAGAACATCCAGTTCAACTGGCCGGAGCTGGCCAAAGTGCCGGACATTCTGGCGGAGCTGGCCACCGTGCAGATGCACGCCATCCAGACCTCTGGCAACTGCGTACGCAATTTCACCTCCGATCATTTCGCCGGGGTCGCCCACGATGAGGTGATTGACCCACGCCCCTACGCGGAAATCATGCGACAGTGGTTTACCTTCCATCCCGAGTTCGCCTACCTGCCACGCAAGTTCAAGATGGCGCTGAACGGTGCCACGCATGACCGCGCTGCGGTGTTTGTGCACGACATCGGTATCAATCTGATCCACAACGAGCAAGGTGAGATTGGCGCACAGGTGATTGTCGGTGGTGGTCTGGGCCGCACTCCGATCATTGGCAGCATCATCAAGCCCTTCCTGCCGTGGCAGCATCTGCTGTCCTATTGCGATGCCATCCTGCGTGTCTATAACCGCTATGGCCGTCGTGACAACAAGTACAAGGCCCGTATCAAGATCCTGGTCAAAGCACTGGGCCCTGAGGTGTTTGCGCAGATGGTGGAGGACGAGTGGCAGTACACCAAGGATGGCCCATCCACGCTCACCCAGGCCGAATTTGACCGTGTTGCCGCGCACTTCCAGCCACCGGCCTACCAGGCCTTTGCCAGTGACGATGCGGACTACCAGCAGCATCTGCAATCCGACCCGGCCTTTGCCCGCTGGGCTTCACGCAATGTGCATGGGCACAAGCAGGCGGGGTACGCTGCGGTCACCCTGTCACTCAAGCGCCTGGGTACCGCACCGGGCGACGTGACCGATGCACAGATGGAAGCCGCCGCAGACCTGGCGGACGATTACAGCTTTGGCGAACTGCGGGTATCCCACGAGCAGAACCTGATCCTGGCTGATGTGCCCCAGCATGCCCTGTACGCCCTGTGGCAACGTGCGCGGGCACTAAACCTGGCAACGCCCAATATCGGCATGCTGACCAATATGATTGCCTGTCCGGGCGGGGATTTCTGCGCGCTGGCCAATGCCAAGTCCATCCCGATTGCCGAAGCCATTGCCGAACGCTTTGAAGACCTCGATTACCTGTTTGATGTCGGCGAGCTGGACCTCAACATCTCCGGCTGCATGAACTCATGTGGACATCACCATGTCGGCCATATCGGCATTCTGGGCGTCGACAAGAACGGCAGCGAGTGGTACCAGATTTCGCTGGGCGGCCACCAGGGCTATGACAAGCATGGTACGCCAGCCGCCATTGGCAAGGTCATTGGCCCTTCGTTTGCCCAGGATGAGGTCGCAGGCGTCATCGAGAAGATCGTGGGTGTCTATCTGGATCAACGCCAGGATGAGGAGCGCTTCATTGATACCGTCAAACGTGTGGGTATCGACCCCTTCAAGGAGCGCGTTTATGCCAAAGCTCATTAAACAAGGTCAGCTGGTTGAGGATCACTGGCAGCTCGCAGCTGCAGATGAAACGGCCACCGGTTACGATAGCCCGGTGCTGGTGCCGCTGTCGGCCTGGCTGAGCCAGCGTGAGCACTGGCTGGCGTACGCGCACCCGGTTGGCTTGCTGGTCGATGGGGATGCCGAGCCCGACGAGTTTGCGGCCGACCTGCCCCACTTCAGCCTGATTGCCATCCATTTCCCGGCATTCACCGATGGGCGGGGGTACTCCTTGGCGCGACTCCTGCGTGAGCGCCACCATTATCACGGTGAGCTGCGCGCGACCGGGGATATTCTGCGTGATCAACTGCAATATCTGAGTCGCTGTGGTTTTGACAGCTTCCAGCTGCGTGAGGGTGAAGACCCTGCCAAGGCTTTGGCGGGGCTGGCCGACTTCAGCGAGCACTATCAGAGTGCACTGGATCAGCCCCTTCCCCTATTCCGCCGCCGCGCCTGATCGCCCTTCCCCGCTGAATAGTTGACAAAAACGGTCAACTGTTACAGCATCACAGCATTCCGTTCTGAAAACCACCCCGGCCCCTTGCGGCGCCGGGGTTTCGCTTTGCATGGCACGCGCCACGCACCCGAAGAAAGAATATGCAATGAATGCACATACCCGTCTTGCCGATGCGGAAACGCCCTTGGACGAGCCGGTTTCCACCCGTATCCGCGAACGCATCCTCGCCGCTGGCCAGCGCTTTCACGCCAATGACAATATCGCCAGCTTTATTGAGCCTGGCGAACTGCAACAACTGCAGCAGGAAGTGGAATCCCGTCTGAAGGATGTGCTGGAGAGTCTGGTCATTGACACCCGCAGCGATCACAACACCCAGGAAACCGCACGCCGGGTGGCCAAGATGTACCTGCAAGAGGTGTTCCGTGGCCGTTATGTGGCGGAACCGCCGGTGACGGAATTCCCCAATGCCGAGCATCTGAACGAGCTGATGATCGTTGGCCCGATCAAGGTCCGCAGCGCCTGCTCACATCACTTGTGCCCGATCATCGGCAAACTGTGGATCGGGGTGATGCCCAACCAGCATTCCAATCTGATCGGCCTGTCCAAATATGCCCGTCTGGCGGAATGGGTGATGTCGCGCCCACAAATTCAGGAAGAAGCGATTACCCAAGTCGCTGACCTGCTGCAGAACAAGATGAATCCGGATGGGCTGGCCATCGTGATGGAAGCCGATCACTTCTGCATGCACTGGCGCGGCGTCAAGGACGATACCTCCAAGATGACCAATAGCGTGATGCGCGGCTCGTTCCTGAAAGATGCCAACCTGCGCCGCGAATTTTTGTCCCTGATGAACCGTAGCTGAGGCACACCATGCTTGTCCGCCTGCTGTATGCCAGCCGAGCACAGCAACCCATTACCGGGGAGCTGCTGGAATCACTGATGACCACCGCCCGAAAAAACAATGCCAGTCATGGCATTACCGGCGTGTTGTGCCATACCGACCGGGTCTTCATGCAGCTGCTGGAAGGTGGCCGCGATGATGTGTCCAGCCTGTATCACCGCATTGCAGCCGATTCCCGACACAGCCAGGTGACCTTGCTGCAGTATGTGGAAACCACCGAGCGTCATTTCTTCAACTGGAGCATGGGACAGGTCAATCTGGAGCGGGTCAACCCCTCCCTGCTGCTGAAATATGCACCACGCGCCGAGCTGGACCCGTTCAGCATGAGTGGCAGCAGTGCCATGAAGTTGCTGGATGAGCTGATTGCCACTGCGGCCGTGGTGGGGCGCTGCAGCTAAAGCGTGATCAGGAAGGCTGCCGCTGCTCGCGGCGGCGGCTGTGCTCAGCCAGCGCCCAGCGGTCCAGCCAGGGCACCAGCAGATTACCCAGCAGCACCACTTCGGCCAGCCGGGGCTGACCGTGCAACACGGTCCAGCCATACAGTGCCCCGGTCAGCAGCCCAAACAGCATGCCGGGGCGCGGCAAGATCGGGCTGGTTTGTGGCTCTGCCACAATGAAAAATGCCGCCAGCAATCCAACCGACATCAACACTGATAGTAGCGACGATAGGGTGTAACCACCCCCGATCAGCACCACACTCACGGCAAGCAGGAAAGCCGCCGGCAATTGCCAGCGGATCAAGCGCGCCCAGCATAATGCCACGCCGCTCGCCGTCAAGGCCAAGGCAGGCCACAGCATACTCCATGCATTGGCGTACACCGGCACGGTAAACTGCTGCAGACCCGGTAGCCATAGCGAAAGCAAGGCGATGCCGACCACGGCAGGATGGAAGAGCACCAAGGCGCCGCCACCAAAGGCGTGACGTCCGATACCCACCGCCAGCACCGTCGCCGCAGCAGCCAGCCAGACCGGGCTATCCACCGGCAGGCTCAGGGTGACAATCCAGGCCGTCAGGACAGCATCACGACCTGGCTTGATCTCCTGCTGGCGCAAAAACTGGCACAGCGCATCGACCGCCATCGCCGCCACCCATGCCAGCACGGCGGCTCGAAACGGGACTGTACCACCCTGTATGCAACGCACCAACAATGCAGGCAGCAACGCCATGCACATCCACTGTACCCGGCTCGCTGCTCCGGTGAAATGCGGAGATTTCATCATCGGTCTAGCGACGCCCCTGCCAGTAACGCTCCAGCGCCAGCTGCGCTTCTTCGGCTTCAGGCCCGCCCTCGGCAATGCGCCAGTCCAGCCAGTCGGCAATGCAGTGCGCCTGCTTGAGGTCAAACAGGGAAAAGCGCTTCTTGCAGGCATCAACCTTGTCCCACTGCACCGGCAACAGCAGCGCCTGTACCAAGGCGCGGGTAACGGCGCTATTCTGCGCCCGGTCCGGATACTTCAGGGTCCAGGTCAGGTAAGCCGGCAAGTAGTAGCGGAAGCCCTGATCATCCAGCCAGGGGAAAATCCCGGGGTAGCGCTCGAAGGACGCATCCGAAATCTGCCACCAGCGCCGATCATTATCCAGTGCCTTGGCAGACTCCCGTCGCGGGCTATCCTCACCATGCTGGCGGATGACATCGGCCTCACGCATCGTCGGCCCCTCCCCTCGCTCCGGCACGACATGAAACACTTGCCGCACCACCGCAGCAAGCTGATTGGGTTCACTCATGTTGACTCCCCATTATCCCTGGCGGCCAGCTGCTGGCGAGCCCGTGCCATGGCCGCAGCAATGGCCGCCTGCCGTGCCTTGACCTCATCACTGACCTGCTCCACCTCTGCCTCCTGCACCACAGGTGCCTTGGCCGCCAAACGGTCGGCCCGCTCCTGCTTGTCACGCGCCAGCCGCACCACATGCCAGGCATGCTGCTCCCGTGCCGCATCCGCACGTTGCCGCGCCTCATGATGTTGCTGGAGTCGAGCACGGGTATCACGAAACTGCTGTACCAAAGGCAGCTGACTCGGACAGGCACGATTGCAGTCACCACACTCGGTACAGCTCAAGAGGCCATGCTGCTCGGCCAGCGCCTCTTGCTGCCTTGATGTAAACCAGTATAGTGCTTGGGGTTGCAGTTCGGCAGGACAAACCTCAATACACGCACCGCAACGGATGCACGGTTGCGACGCTTCAGGATGTTCTAACTCCACTACTGGCGGTGGCACAGCGGCTTCAGCCTGCAGTTCAGCCAGGGCCACCATGTCGATACAGGCCGTCGGACATGGCGGGATGCACAGCTCACACCCGGTACAGGCATCTGCCAGGACAGTATGCATCTGCTTCGCAGCACCAACGATGGCATCGACCGGGCAGGCCTGGATGCACAAGGTACAGCCAATACAGTTGGCCTCATCAATCACCGCCAGCCGGAATGGCTTGGTTTCGCCACGGCTGCTGTCCAGCGGTTTGACGGGCACCTGCATCAAGTGGGCAATCTGAACCACCCCCTCCTGGCCACCGGGGGGGCACTGGTTGATATCGGCCTCTCCCGCCACCAGGGCTGTCGCGTAGGGGCGACATCCAGGATAGCCGCATTGACCACACTGCGTCTGCGGCAGCACCGCGTCAATTTGCTCCAGCAAGGGCAAAGGCGCCACGGGCACGCGGCGGACCCACATCACCAAAACCAGCAGCAGGGCGAGCAGCAGCAAAGGGGGCAGCAGTGCCAGCCACAGTTGCACCATCATGCCAGCACCCCGTGCAGTACGCCGGACAAAGCCAGACCGCTGAGCCACACCATCAGCAGCCGAATGGGCCAGCCTTGTACTTCAGCAGGCAGTTCCGCCATAGGTAAGCGTAGATGAAGCTGTAGCAGCACTGGCACCATCATGATGAAGCAGACCCCGGCCAGCGCCCCAATCAACAGCACCGCACACCACTGCGTACCTAGCGGGGCCATCAGCAGCGGCACCATCAGCCATAGCAGGCAAGCCAGCTTGAAAGGCGTGTCCCGCCGTAGCGCGGCATACTGGGCAGGATGATGGCGCCGGAGCATGCGCCAGCCCAGGCCCGAGATCAGCAGCACCAATAGCAGCAACAGCCCGGACCACAGCCAGGCTGACAGTGGAAGTGAGGCACGCCGCAATAGCCAGCCGGTGAGGTTGGCCATCGCCAGCAAACCGCCCATGCCCAGCGCATGCAGGCCTCTTGCCTCTGGCAGGCAGGGGGCAGGCTCATGCTGTGCATGCCGCTCCCACCACCCTACATTGGCCCAGGCGGCCAGTAACCACAGCCACAGGTAGACAGACATTCAGACGGCTCCGGATCAACCCCGGCGGCGAGGACTCAAGGTAGCCTCGACCGCTTCCTTCACCAGCCCGGGCCCCCGGTAGATCAAGCCACTATAGAGCTGCACCAGACTGGCGCCGGCATCCAGCTTCTCACGCACATCGTCACCCGAGAAAATACCGCCCACACCGATGACCGGCATCGCCCCATCCAGCAGCTTGACCATCTCGCGCAGCACCTGTGTGGACTTGCGACGAACCGGCGCCCCCGACAAGCCCCCCGCTTCACCCGCATGCCGCAAATGCTCCACCCCGATGCGGGACAAGGTGGTGTTGGTGGCAATGACCCCATCCATCTGATGCTTGACCAGCAGCTCTGCCATATCCACCAGTTGGGGCATCTCCAGATCCGGTGCAATCTTCACCGCAATCGGAACGTAGCGGCCATGGCGATCCGCCAGCTGCAGCTGCGCTTTCTTCAGCGCCGCCAGCAGCGCCGAAAATTCATCGCCCTGCTGCAATTGTCGGAGGTTTTTGGTGTTCGGCGACGAAATGTTCACCGTGACATAGCTGGCGTGGGGATACACCTTGGTCAAGCCAATCAGGTAATCGTCAGTGGCTTTTTCAATCGGTGTATCCGCGTTCTTGCCGATATTGATGCCCAGCACCCCGCGGAAATGGCTCTGCTGCACATTCTGCAGCAGCGCATCCACACCTTCGTTATTGAAGCCCATACGATTGATGATGCCCTGTGCCCGGGGCAAACGGAACAAGCGCGGTTTGGGATTACCCGCCTGCGGACGAGGCGTGACCGTACCGATTTCCAGGAAACCGAAGCCCAGAGCGGCGAGACCATCAATGTGGTCGCCATTTTTGTCCAGCCCCGCCGCCAGCCCCACCGGATTGGGGAAGTCGATGCCCATTACCTTGACCGGATTAGCGGGAGGATGCCCTGCCAGCACTTTGCCAAAGCCCATGGATTCCAGCGCATCCAGCATGCCCAGGCTACACTGGTGGGCGGTTTCGGCAGGCAAGGAGAACAGCAGCGGACGCAACAGGGAATACACCATGACCTCGGCAGCAAACAGCTAAACGCCGCATTATAAGCGTTTTATCGCCCCAAGGCGCGGGTATCGCCAACCGGTGCCATCGGGTCCAGTGGCAACCACACCCCATCTTGCAGAGCTTCCAGTGGCCGGTAGTCTGCCTTGTACTTCATCTTGCGGCACTGCTGAATCCAGTAGCCCAAGTAAAGATACTCCAGACCCAACGCCCGAACTTGATGCGCCTGCCACAGCACGTTGTAGACGCCATAGCTGGCCTGTGGCTCATCGGGCTCGAAGAAGGTGTAAACCGCCGACCAGCCGTCATCCAGCCGGTCCACCACGCTAACCATTTTCAGCACGCCATCGCGTCGAAACTCCACCAGACAGGTATCGACCGGACTGCGCAGCAGGAAGCCCCGGTACTGCTCATAGCCATCTTCATCCATACCCCCACCGGGATGGCGGGACTTCTGGTAGCGTTGATACAGGAAGTAATGCTCCGCACTCTCACGCATCGGCAACAGTTCCGCTTGCAGATCACCTTGCCGGCGCCAGATTTTCTGTTGGGTCCGGCTGGGGGTAAAGCTGGCTACTGGCAAGCGCACCGGGATGCAGGCGCGGCAGAAATCGCAGTGTGGCCGGTAGACAAACAGTCCGCTGCGACGAAAGCCCAACCGGACCAGCTGGCTAAACGCTTGGGCAGACATGCGCTCGCCTGAAACCGCGACTTGCGAGCGAGAGCGCTCCTCAGCCAGATAACTGCAGGGATAACTGGCTGTGGTGTAGAACTGGATAAACTGCCGGTTACTGCTGTCGTGCCCGCTCATCCGCACTCTCCCTTGCCGGGCCAGTCGGCAGGGGTGTCCGGTGGGGGTAGCAGCCACCTGTCATTTTCTGCCGTTTGCTCGACCTCGTGCTTCAAGCGTAGCAGAAATGCTTCGCGCTGCATGGGTTGCGCACCCATGCTGTACAGGTGTGGGGTTTCCATCTGGCAATCCACCAGCTGTACCCCAACCTGCTGCAATCTGGCGCACAGATACACCAAGGCTACCTTGGAGGCATCGGTTTGCCGCGAAAACATGGATTCGCCAAAGAACATGCGGCCCAGCTGTACACCGTACACCCCGCCAACCAGCTGATCCCCCTGCCAGCATTCAACCGAATGCGCCCAGCCTTCTTCATGCAAGGTCTGGTACGCTGCCTGCATCTCCGGCACGATCCAGGTACCCTGCTGGCCCGCACGCGGGGCGGCACAGGCCCGCACCACAGCGGCAAAATCATGGTCATAACGGATGGTGAATCGACCTTTGCGCAGAGTCTTGCGTAGCGACCGCGAGACATGCAGCCCGCCCGGCAGCAGCACCATGCGGCGTGAAGGGCTCCACCACAGTATGGGCTCACCCGGCCCATACCAAGGGAAAATACCGGAACGATAAGCCGCCAGTAGTCGCTGGCGGGACAGATCACCGCCTGCAGCCAGCAGACCATCCGGCACCTGTAAAGCGGTGGCCGGATCGGGGAACTGCAGGGAGTCGTCAAGCCACGTCAGCTTCAGCATGGGCTGGCGCAGGCGCGTTGATCAAAGACGCTTCTTGGGGGTGTTCTGGCAGTCGGCACACTGACCGTACAGATACAGGGAGTGTGTCTGGATGGAGAAGCCGCGCTCCTTGGCCACCTTGTTTTGCCGGCGTTCGATCTCAGGGTCAAAGAACTCCTCGACCTTGCCGCACTGGATGCAGACCAGATGATCGTGATGTCCTTCCGGGCGCAACTCGAATACGGCCTTGCCGCCTTCGAAGTAGTGCCGTTCCAGAATGCCGGCTTGTTCAAACTGGGTCAGCACCCGGTAGACGGTGGCCAGGCCCACATCCTCGCCCTCGCCGATCAGTTGACGATACACGTCTTCTGCCGACAGGTGGCGGACTTCACTGGTCTCGAACAGTTCGAGGATACGCAGGCGCGGGCCGGTTGCTTTGAGGCCCACTCCTTTCAGGTCACTGGCTTTGCTCATTGTCTGCGCTCAACACGGAGGGTTTGAGTTATCATAAAGGCTTTTGGCGACTTTGCCTACGAGAGCACGGTTGCCCGATCCCTGTCACGCTGAAGGAACAGCATGTCCCATACTGCGATCCGCCCTGTTCGACGCCTGCTCGTACCGGCCTTGATGGCCACGCTGCTGGCCGCTTGCTCGCTGTCCGCCCTCAAGCCTTACAAGCTGGATATCCCGCAAGGCAACTATGTCACCCAGGATGCGGTCGACAAGCTCAAACTCGGCATGACCCGCTCGCAGGTCCGCTTCCTGCTGGGGACACCGTTGGTACAGGACGCCTTCCATGCTGACCGCTGGGATTATGTCTATCAGCTGACCCAGCGTGGGGAAACGGTGGAAGACAAGCGTTTCTCGGTCTGGTTCGAGGGTGACAAGCTGGTCAAGTTCGAAGGTACGGTCATGCCGGCCCTGCGTCCCTATGAGCCGCTGAACGGGGAGAAGGCTGCCTCCGCCCCGGCCGCTGCCGAGCAAGCCGCTTCTGCCCCCAAGTCCTGATCCGGAGCCTGTCATGTCCCTGAAGATTGCTGTGGCCGGCGCCAGCGGGCGCATGGGTCGGGAGTTGTTGTCTGCGGTTCATCATGATGCCGCTGCGCAATTGCATGCGGCACTGGATCGTGCAGGCAATGCCTTCATTGGTCAGGATGCCGGGCTGTTGATCGGCGCCCCCAATGGAGTATTGATTCAGGATGATCCGGCACAGGCGCTGCAAGGCTGCGATGTGTTGATCGACTTCACCCGCCCCGAAGCCACGCTGCAGCATCTGGCCCTGTGCCGTGAGCTCGGCGTGAAGCTGGTGGTGGGTACCACCGGCTTCAGTACCGAGCAAAAGCAGCTGATCCGGCAGGCCGCCGACGATGTGTCGATCATGATGGCCCCCAATATGAGCGTGGGTGTCAATGTGATGCTGAAGCTGCTGCAGCAGGCTGCGCTGGCGCTCAAAGACGGTTACGACATCGAGATTGTGGAAATGCACCATCGCCACAAGGTGGATGCCCCCTCGGGTACGGCTTTGCGGCTGGGTGAAGTGATCGCGGAAACGCTGGGGCGCGACCTGCAGCAAGATGCCATCTATGGGCGCGAGGGTGTGACCGGTGAGCGCAACCCGCGCACCATTGGTTTTGCCACCCTGCGCGGCGGTGATGTGGTCGGCGACCATACGGTGGTGTTTGCCGGCATCGGCGAGCGCATCGAAATCAGTCACAAGGCCAGCAGCCGAGCCACGTTTGCTCAAGGCGCACTGCGTGCGGCCCACTATCTAGCCAGCAAAACCAACGGCCTGTATGACATGCAGGACGTGCTGTCCGGCGCATGATCAGCTGGCCGCTGCGCACCCTGCGCCATCTCCACTGCCTGCTCCTGCTGCTCGCCCTGAGTGCGCCAGCTTGGGCATACAAGGCCTATCTGTGGCGTGTAGACAGCCCCTCCACCACACTGTGGCTGTATGGCACGGTTCACCTTGGCAAGGCAGACATGTTCCCGTTGCCGCCCAGCGTCATGCGTGCGTTTCACCAGTCGCCCGTAGCAGTATTTGAGCTGGATATGGATCGGGTACCGCATGAGATTACGGCCCTCTACGGGCTGACGCTGTACCCCAAGGGGGACAGTCTCAGCGCACACATGGGGCCGCAACGCTGGCAGCAACTCAAGCAGGCGCTTCCTAGCCTGTATGGCATGTCGGCGGACGCGTTCCAGAAGTCCCGCCCATGGTTTCTGGCCATGACCCTCAGCATGCAGAGCCTGCTCAAGGATGGCTGGTCCGAGCAATACAGTGTCGACGCTTGGCTGGACCGTGAAGCACGTCAGCAAGGCAAGACCATCATCGGGCTGGAAACCACCCGGCAGCAGCTGGAAGCCATGGGGCAATTGCGTGAAGACACGCAAATCAGCTGGCTGTTCAGCCAGCTGGACCCCAAGCTGATCGCCAAGCAACGTGAGCTGATGCAGCTCGCCGTGCGGAGCTGGAGACAGGGGGAGCCCGAACAGATGAATGACATGCTCTTGCAGGACTCACCCGGCATGACGCCGCAACAGACCAAAGAGTTTGCCGCCATCATGCTCTCAGGCCGCAACCGCAAGATGGCTGACAAACTGGTACAGATGCTCAAAGGCAAGCAAACCGCTTTTGTCGCCGTGGGGGCCCTGCATTACGCCGGACCGGACAATCTGCTTGCCCTGCTGCGGCAGCGTGGCTTCAAACCGATACAGCAGGATAATCAGTAAGCCATTCAGGCGGCCAGCAGCATCCCGGCGGGCGCAATGCGGCACACCTCATGCAGTACCGCCTCATCCAGCGCGCCGCGACACTGCCACACGGCACAATCAAAGCTCCGGCTGGCATGTGCCTGCAAGGCCGGCAGCGAGGCTGACTCAAAGCGGACTTCCAGACTGCCCATCTGTTGCGGCAAGTATTGCTCACCCGCCTTGATCAGGCCCAGCTGATCCTGCCCGACCAATAGCACCCGGTACGCCGCACGGGCGGGACGCGCCTCCGGGGTGTAAGGTGCACCGACGACCACTTCTGCGGGAAGATCATTGACATACTTGGACATGACCGGACTCCGTTGTGCCTGGCACGGAGCGCTGATTCCGGCCAGCGATTTAGCGAAATTTCCCGGTAAACACCGGTCAGGCACGCCTCGCAATTAGCTGATAAATCGGCGTGAGGTAAAACTTACCTGAACCCTGAATCCTGAAATGCAAAAAACCCGTAGCGCTTGGCGCATACGGGTTTGGCATGCGCTTTAGCAATATTTGTAGAGCGCCTTGCAAGCTACACAGATCAAATCGGCGCTATGTGACGCCATTTATAATCCATGGCAGCACTCGGGTCAAGCCCCCTGCCTCAGAAAACATCCTTCCAGCGACGCAGCGCCGCCAGCACGGCCAAAGAATCGGTTAACACTGCACCAGCCTGCTGGCTAACCGCCCGCTCTACGGACGCCTGCTCGCATCGCAGAAAAGGATTGGTCTGTCCTTCTTCCGCCAGCGTGGACGGCAAGGTGCTCAAACCCGCAGCCCGTCGCTGAGCATCGCGTGCGTGGCGTTGCTGCAGCGCCAGATTATCCGGCTCCACCGCCAATGCAAAACGCTGATTGCTGAGCGTATACTCATGGGTACAGCACAGCAGGGTCTCTGCGGGCAAGGCTGCCAGCCGTTGCAAAGACTGCTGCAATTGCGTGGGCGTACCCTCAAACAGCCGACCACAGCCGCAGGCAAACAGCACGTCGCCCGCAAACAGCCAGGGGGCCGCGTAGTACACCACATGGTCCAGCGTATGCGCCGGTGTTTCCAGCACCTGGAAGGTCTGCCCCAGTAATGGCAACTGCGAGCCCTCAGCCACGGGATGCGTCACCCAGTCGGCAAACCGGGGTGTTGCCGGGCCGTAAACGGTCAGGTCGGGCTGCGCATGCCGTAAGGCCGGGATGCCGTCCACATGGTCATAATGGTGGTGCGTGCACAGCACGGCCTGCAGCCGCAGCCCGTGCAACTGCAAGTAATGCAGCAAGGGCTCGGCTTCACCCGGATCAACGGCAATGGCAGATGATCCGTCGTGCAAAAGCCAGATATAATTATCGGTAAGGATGGGTAAGGAAACGAGGGTCAGCATGAGCACATGGTCGGGGCAAAACTCCTCGGCGTCAATGCAGAGGCTGGCGGACTGGTTCGCACAACCGCTCGGCCAATACCTGTTGAACCGGGAGGCCGACTGGTTCGGCCGCACGCTGGATGAGCAATACGGCTGGACGGCAGTGCAACTGGGGCTGCCACAGGTCAACCTGATGGCCAATTGCCGGGTGCGGCAGCGGTTACTGCTGGGACGTGGCGAGTGTGTGCATATTGCAGCAGATACCGCCGCCCTGCCCTTTGCCAACGCCAGCATTGATGTGTTATTGCTGCCCCATGTGCTCGACTTCTGCGCCGACCCGCACCAGGTCATCCGCGAGGCGCAGCGGGTGCTGATTCCCGATGGCAAGCTGCTGATCTCCGGCTTCAATCCCTACAGTCTGTGGGGCATGCGGCGCCTGCTCAATGCCCGGCCTGAACCCTGGAATGGCAATTTCATCAGCCTGCCCCGGCTCAAGGACTGGCTGGCTCTGCTCGGCTTCGAGATGCGTGCCAGCGCCATGACGTGTTACATTCCGCCCCTTTCGCAACCGAAGTGGCAGCAGCGCTGGCGCTTCATGGAGCCCGCAGGCAACCGCTGGTGGCCTGCCGCAGGTGCCGTGTACTGTCTGCAAGCCAGCAAGCAGGTGCTGGGCATGCGCCTGACCGGGCTGATCAAGCCACGTCGGCTGGTGCGCAAGCCGAGGCTGGTCTCGGCCCATCCGGATGTACAACAGGAGCAGCATGAGTAAGGATGTCGTGGTGATTTATACCGACGGGGCCTGCAAGGGCAATCCGGGAACCGGAGGCTGGGGAGCCATCCTCTGCTACGGCGAGCACCGCAAGGAAATTTTTGGGGGCGAAGCCCACACCACCAACAACCGCATGGAAATGATGGCGGTCATCGAAGCCTTGCGCCTGCTGAAGCGGCCCTGCACCATTCAGGTCCATACCGACTCGCAATACGTGCAAAAAGGCATCAGCGAGTGGCTAAAGGGTTGGAAGGCTCGCGGCTGGAAAACTGCAGCGAAAGAGCCGGTCAAAAATGCCGATCTGTGGCAGGAAATGGATCAGCTGACCGTGCCGCACCAGATCAGCTGGCACTGGGTCAAAGGCCATGCGGGCCACCCGATGAATGAACGTGCCGACCAGCTGGCCAATGCCGGCGTGGAAAGCGTACTGCGGAACTGAACATGCGGCAAATCGTCCTTGATACCGAAACCACCGGTCTGGAGCACAAACAGGGCAACCGGATTCTGGAACTGGCCTGTCTGGAGTTGAGCAACCGGAGGCCGACCCAGCGCACCCTGCATTTTTATATCAACCCGGAGCGGGAGAGCGAAGAAGGCGCACTGCGCGTGCACGGACTGGACAGTGCCTTCCTGGCCGACAAGCCCAAATTTCATGAAATCGTGGATGATTTCCTGGCCTTTGTGGAAGGCGCGGAACTGGTAATCCACAATGCCCCGTTTGACATCGGCTTTCTGGATGCCGAGCTGGCTCGACTGGGCAAACCTTCGATCCGCAGCTATTGCCCGTCGGTGCTGGATACGCTGGCATTGGCCAAGGACTTGCGGCCCGGTAAGCGGAATAACCTGGATGCGCTTTGTCGTGACTACGGCGTAGACAACTCCGGGCGAACCTTGCACGGCGCCTTGCTGGATGCGGAGCTGCTGGCCGAAGTCTATCTGGAGATGACGCGCGGGCAGGAAAGCCTGATGATGGACATCGAGCCTTCGCCCGCTGCCCATGCGCACAACACTGTTGCCAGCGATGCACCCGCTGCCCGCCCGCGCGTCCGTAGCCTGAGTGCGGAGGAGCAGGCTGCGCATGAGGAATATCTGGCTGGGCTGGAAAAAGCCAACAAGGCCCCGAGCCTGTGGCAAACCCTGCAGGCGGATAGCGCTGCATGATGCCCCGCTTCATTGCGTTGGTTCCTGCCGCCGGCAGCGGCAGCCGCATGCGGGCCGACTGCCCCAAGCAATACCTGCTGCTGCACGGCAAGCCGGTGCTGTGGCACAGTCTCAAGGCTTTGCACGCAGAGCCCCGCATCTCCCACATTGTGCTGGTGCTGACCGAGGGTGATCCTTGGTTTGCGCGCTTTGACTGGTCTGACCTACCCCGCTTGCAGGTCTTGTACTGCGGCGGTGCCAGTCGGGCGGAAACCGTACGCAATGGCTTGGCCGACATCGCCAGCAACACGCCGGACGACCCGTGGATACTGGTACACGATGCCGCCCGTCCCTGCCTCTCCCGCGCCGACCTGACCCACCTGATCGACCAGTTGCACGCTGATGCCGTGGGCGGCCTGCTGGCTGTGCCGGTGCCCGAAACCGTGAAGCGGGCTACGCCGGATGCCCACGTCGCACAGACCGTGCCTCGGCAAGACCTGTGGCTAGCCCAAACCCCGCAGATGTTCCGCCTGCGGCGGCTGCTGGCTGCGCACCAGGGAGCGCTGGACACCATCACGGACGAAGCATCCGCCATGGAACGGCAAGGTGATTCACCACGTCTGATCACCGGCAGTCGCAACAACCTGAAAATCACCTACCCGGAAGACCTGGCGCTGGCGGCCCTGCTGTTACCCGCCTCCGACCCACAGCACTGTTCGTAGGACGACCCCACTACCATGAGCCTGCTCCTGCGTTTGACACGCCTGTCCTGCCTGTGGCTACTGTCAACCGCCCATGCCGCACCGCCCCCGCAAACGGTCCACGACAACCCGCTGGAGGGGCTGGAAGATGGCGACACGGAAACCGCGCCGCGTTTCAAGCGCCTGCAACTGCGTGAACGCCCGCTGCAGGTCAAGCTGAGTGTCGATGGCAAAGTGCTGCGTTTGTCGGGCAGCATCAGCACTGGCGCGGCCGACAAGGTGGCCAGTATTCTGGCCAATGCCCCCCAGCTGCGGGTGGTACGGCTGCAGAGTCCTGGTGGCTTGCTCGGTGAAGCCATCCGTATCAACCAGCTGCTCAAAGCCCGCCAGGTCGACATCTGGGTGCCCAGCAGCTGCTCCAGCGCCTGTACGATCATCTTTGCCGCAGGCAAAGAACGCTATATGGCCCCCAAAGCCGAATTCGGGTTTCACCACCACCTGAACAGCAGTGGCAAGACCGACGCAGAGGACGATCAACAAGTCCGTGAGCAGCTGAAAGCGGCCGGTATTCCCGATGTGCTGCTGGACGGCCAGTTTGCCACCCCGTTTGACGCCATGTGGTTGCCAACAGTGCGGCAGCTGACCCGCAGTGATTACGTTACCGACGTGGTATCCCGCCCACCCGCCGGGCTGGCTTCCCTGCCAGTGCTGGAGCCTGACGAGGTCAATGACCTGCTGGAGCAGGATGACGAGATCCGCTTGCTGCGCAAGGCCTTACCCCAACTGTATGAGACACACCTGCCCCTGATTCAGAAGGCGGCTGCGGAAAACGATACCCTCGTCCCGGTCTGGCGCGCCATTCAGGAATTCATCTATCAAGGCACGCAACGCATTCTGCCGTATGCCAGTGATGAGGCCATTCTGGCGCGCGCAGCACGCACTAAGGTCGTTGCCAGGGCACAAATGAGCCTGCTGGAGGGTTACTGCCCGATTTTTGGTGTGCCTGCCCCCAACAAACAATACTCAGGTGACGACACCGAAGACGTGCGCTGGCTGGTGAATACCTTGCAGCATCTTCGTCCGGAACCGGTGCTGACCGGCCTGCGTGCACAAATCCTGCTGGAACAGACCAACGAGGCAGCGGAAGCTGCCGGTAAAGTTAACCTGCGGCTACTCAAGGCTGGCCGCCGAACCGAACCCGGCGCCGACAACCGCCCCTATTGCCAGGCGGTGCTGGACTTGTACGACTGGTATGACACCTTGCCACTGGCACAGCGGGTCACCGTCACCCGGGCCTTGCTGCTGGATTGAGGGACTATCCGCATTTCGTTGCCGTTTGCAAACGAACTGCAGTGGCAGTAAGGCCCAGGACCGCAACATTCGGTGCAGAGGACTTTTTTATGCTTCCCACATCCTAAAACCTGATTCAGGTCGCGCTACCCATTGAAAAAAGACATGCTTGGCTTCGTTATTCACAGGTACGTACGGAGCATAACATGCACAATTTCAAGTCACTATTTGCCGGCTTTGCCATGATGGTCAGCCTTGCTGTCTGTGCCAAGACGGCCATCGGCAGCCGAGAGTTGAATATTGCAGCACCATCAGGTACACGTCACTTACTGACTCACCTCTGGTATCCCACTCAGGCAACTTCCCCCATGACGGTGGAGGGGGAAAATCAGGTCTTTCAGGGCATCACCGTGATCAAAGACGCGGCACCAGAGTCTGGCCGACACCCCTTGGTCATACTCTCACACGGTTACAGGGGAAGCTGGCGAAACCTATCCTGGTTAGCTGCAGAACTGGTGCAACAAGGCTATATTGTTGCTGCACCGGATCATCCTGGAACGACCACGTTTAATGTGGACCCAGCGGAAGCAGCACGTATCTGGGAGCGCCCTCGTGATCTGAGCCGGGTAATCGATCATCTGTTGCAATCGTCATCTGACATCGGAGAAATTGAGCCAAGCCGGATCGCAGCAATAGGTCACTCCTTGGGTGGCTGGACAGTGATGGCAGTCGGTGGTGCGCGGTTCAGTGCAGAGCAATTCCTGCAGGACTGCCGTGCAGGCGAAGCCAGCCCGATTCCTTGCAAATTAAGTGCGGAGCTTGGGCTTGATCAGGTCAACAGTACCCAGTTGCATGCAAATCTACGTGATCTGCGGATTTCAGCTGTCGTCGCCTTGGACTTGGGGGGGCAAGAGGCTTTACGGCAGAGAGTCTAGCGGCATACCCAGTCCCAGCGCTGGTGCTGAGTGCTGAACTGAATGTTGCCAATCTGCCTGCCAATGCAGAATCCGGTTATCTGGCTGCACACCTTCCAAAGGAAAGTACACAGGCCATTGGGGTTGATGGTGCGACACATTTTAGTTTCATGCAGCTATGCAAACCAGGCGCTGCCGAGCTAATTGAGGCATCCGATCCAGGTGAGGGTATCGTCTGCCAGGAACACGGCTCGCTGGATCGGCTCACCTTACATCGGCGTGTGGCCGACATGATCCTTGCCTTCCTGCAACTGCACATTCCGACTCGCTGAGGGGTAAGGAATACGCAAGATTTATGAGCCCGCGCGACGGAAGCAGCTCGGGCTCACACCCGTAATGCGCAAAAATTCGCGGTTGAAATTGGACTTCGTCAGGAAGCCTGACTCCAGTTGAATATCTGTAATACTCATGGCTGTTTCACGCAATAGTTGCTGGGCTTTTTCAATGCGATACTGGTTGATCATCTGGGAAACATTGCGACCCTGCATCCGGTTTATCGCAGCAGAAATCTGGCGGGCCGTGACCCCCGTTTTACGAGCCAGTCGCTCAAGCGTAAGATCGGGGTCACAGTACAGTGCCTGCTCCAGTAGAACTCGATTCACCCTCTCAAGAACAGTACTGTCCTCTAGGGTTGCAGCAGAGGCAGGCGGAGTGGAACACTGAAGAGAGCTGGTAGCAGGAGCTCCGGGGTGAGCACTCGCGACGCTGTTTCCCACCAAAGCAACCGCGATGGCCAGCAGTGGAATCATGACCATGTCGGCCGCTGCCACAATCCACACCGCATGGGCTCCTTTCTGTAGTTGGAAGTCGAGCGCAACCAGCACGTCGATACTGCCGGTGCAGACCAGCGCTGCGCCACCCACCAGCGCCGCCTTGTGGGCTTTATTGCCATCGCTGAGGCGGGTGGTAACTAGAGCATCCTGATCTTGGGTTGCGAGCCACAGCAGCGCGACCCCATAGCCAAGAAATGCCGTTGTTAATACAAGGTCAAGCCACAGCTGCCAACGGATCCAGTGCAGGAGTGCCATCATGACCAACACTGGCGGCAGTACATGCAACCACAGCAGGTGCCGGGGCTTTCGTTCTGTCAGAGAGATGAATGTTAGCCAAGCCAACGGCGGCAAACATGATGCAACTACGGGTTGCAGAGCCTTCAGAACCAGTAGCGTACTGAATTGCCAGCGCAGCCCGCTGATCAGGGTCAGCACAACGCAGGCCAGTAACAGCAAACGACCAGACTGCAACGCTGTTTGACGCGGGAGCTTGACCAGCAAAATCAGTAGAAGCAAGGCGATGATGTAAGGCAGCGGGAGACTGGGCATGTGCGATGCGTGTCCAAGTGATCCCCACGATGCCATCCTGGGGATGCTTCACTCTGTGTCTGTTGGTGTAACGCTTTACAATTGTAGCATGAGGCTTGTGACGACACGCACTATACCGCATTGCGCCATCCGCAACAGGGTATTGCTGCAGTCGCAATTTCTGCACGCATAAGGGATGGTTCTATGCCACAATCCGCGCCAATCTGGCCTGCGTGTTGCAGCGCGCCAAAGCCCCTGTAAAACCTACTGCGTGAAGGTAGCTGGCATGAAATTCCGTTTTCCTGTTGTGATTATCGACGAAGACTTCCGCTCGGAAAACACCAGCGGTATCGGCATTCGGGCGCTGGCGCAGGCGCTGGAAGAAGAAGGCATGGAAGTCCTGGGCGCCACCAGCTACGGTGACCTTTCCAGCTTTGCCCAGCAGCAAAGCCGGGCTTCGGCCTTCATCCTGTCGATCGACGACGAGGAAATGGCGGCTGAAACCGGTGCAGAAGCCGAGGCCGTGGTGGCGCTGCGCAAGTTTGTAGAAGAAATCCGCTTTCGCAATGCTGACATCCCGATCTTCCTGTATGGCGAAACCCGCACCTCACGTCACATCCCGAATGACATCCTGCGTGAATTGCATGGCTTCATTCACATGTTCGAGGACACGCCGGAGTTTGTCGCCCGCTACATCATCCGGGAAGCACGCAAGTATCTGGATGGCTTGATGCCGCCCTTCTTCCGTGCGCTGACCCATTATGCGCAGGATGGTTCGTACTCGTGGCATTGTCCCGGGCATTCTGGCGGTGTTGCCTTTCTGAAGAGTCCGATCGGGCAGATGTTCCATCAGTTCTTTGGTGAGAACATGCTGCGTACCGATGTCTGCAACTCGGTGGACGAGCTGGGCCAGTTGCTGGACCATACCGGCCCGGTGGCCGCGTCCGAGCGCAATGCGGCGCGGATTTTCAATGCAGACCATCTGTTCTTCGTCACCAATGGCACTTCCACCTCCAACAAGATGGTGTGGCATGCCACGGTAGCACCGGGGGATATTGTAGTGGTGGACCGCAATTGCCATAAGTCCATACTGCACTCCATCATCATGTGCGGTGCCATTCCGGTGTTCCTGACTCCGACCCGCAACCATTACGGCATCATCGGGCCGATTCCGCTGTCCGAATTCCACCCGGACAGCATTCGCCAGAAGATCGAAGCCAATCCGTTTGCCCGCGAGGCGCTAGCAAAAAATCCGGACAAGAAGCCGCGCATCCTGACCCTGACCCAGTCGACCTACGACGGCGTGCTGTACAACGTCGAGAAGATCAAGGAAACACTGGGGGACTTCATCGACACCCTGCACTTCGATGAGGCTTGGTTGCCGCACGCCACCTTCCACGATTTCTATCGCGAGATGCACGCCATTGGCCGGGACCGCCCGCGCAGCCAGAAAACGCTGGTGTATGCCACCCAGAGCACGCACAAGATGCTGGCCGGATTGTCGCAAGCCTCGCAGATTCTGGTACAGGATTCAGAAGAACGACAGCTGGATCGCCATCGCTTCAATGAAGCGTATCTGATGCACACCTCCACCAGCCCGCAATACGCCATCATCGCATCTTGCGATATTGCCGCAGCCATGATGGAGGCCCCGGGCGGCACCGCGCTGGTCGAGGAATCGCTGACGGAAGCGCTGGATTTCCGCCGCGCCATGCGCAAGGTGGATGCCGAGCTGGGTGAGGACTGGTGGTTTCAGGTGTGGGGCCCGGATCATCTGAGCGAGGATGGCCCCGCCGAACGGGAAGACTGGCTGCTGCGCTCTGGTGACCGTTGGCATGGCTTTGGCGATCTGGAAGAAGGCTTCAACCTGCTCGATCCGATCAAGGCCACCATCATCACCCCCGGCCTGAACGTGGATGGTGAGTTTGCCGAGCAAGGCATCCCGGCGGCCATTGTGACCAAATACCTGGCCGAGCATGGGGTGATTGTCGAGAAAACCGGGCTGTACTCTTTCTTCATCATGTTCACCATCGGCATTACCAAGGGCCGCTGGAACACGCTGGTGACCGAGCTGCAGCAGTTCAAGGACGATTACGACCGCAACCAGCCGCTGTGGCGGGTGATGCCGGAGTTTGTGGCGGCTCGCCCGCAGTACGAGCGGGTGGGCTTGCGTGACCTCTGCGAGCAGATTCACGGCATCTACCGGGACAATGATGTGGCGCGGCTGACCACCGAGATGTACCTGTCCAATATGGAGCCTGCGCTCAAGCCTTCCAAGGCCTACTCCAAGATGGCACACCGCGAGATCGAACGGGTGGCCATTGATGAGCTGGAAAACCGCATCACCGCCGTGCTGCTCACCCCTTACCCACCCGGTATCCCGCTGCTGATTCCGGGTGAGCGCTTTAACCGCACCATCGTGCAGTACCTGCAGTTTGCACGTGACTTCAACGAGCGCTTCCCCGGTTTTGAGGCCGATATCCACGGTCTGGTGGTGGAGGAGAATGCGGGTCGTAAACATTATTTTGTGGATTGTGTACAAAACAGCTAAACCGCAATCACGAAAATGAACCGGCTGCCCAGTTCTGGGCAGCCTTTTTCTTGCCTACGACTTTCGACCAGTTCCGAATACTTTTGCTGGGGATCAGGAAAGCCTATGCTTTCTTGAAACCGTCAATATCGTCATCCATAATCAAATGCCTGTGCGGGTCAGCCCGCCGTTCTGTCGCTGTACACACTGTCACCCATGCAAAAGGATATCAGCATGTCCGTACGCAAGATCAGCAGTCTGCAGATTGAAGAAGACCTGAAACTGGGTCAAAGTGATGAGTTCGATGTCATGGTGGTCGGCGCGGGGATGTCCGGCCTGTACACCGCCTGGCGCATGAAGAAAGAGTGGCAACGCAGCCCGGTACTCAGCAAGCTGGTCAAGGAAAATGGTACCGGCCAGTTACGTATCGGCATCCTGGAGTGGAGCGACCGGGTCGGTGGTCGGCTGGACAGCCGCATCATTGCCGACATGGAGAATGTCCCTGCTGAGCTGGGCGGCATGCGCTTTACCGACAGCCACCTGATCGTCAACCAGTTGATCAATGACTTTGGTCTGCGCAAGGATGTCGATGTCTTTCCGATGACCGACAACAGCCAGTTTTACCTGCGTGGCGAGCGGTTCAGCGAAGACAAGGTCGCGCCAAAAGACCCGCATGTGCCGGGCTATAAAGTGCCTTACCAGTTGCCCAAGGACGAACAGCGGCAGACTCCGAACCAGCTGTTCAACTTCGCCATCAAAAAGGTGTGCGACTACTCGAACAGCTGGACTGATGCCAACTGGCAATGGGTCAAGGAAAACTTCCGTTATTCCGATTCGGTGTATCGCGACATTGCGCTCTACGACATGGGCTTCTGGAACATGCTGTACCAGACCCTCAGCAATGAGGGCTATGACTTCGTGTGGGATGGTGGCGGTTACAACTCCAACACCATCAACTGGAACGCAGCAGAAGCCATGCCCTACATGTTGACGGACTTCTCGCAGCCGACTGACTTCAAACGCATCAAGACAGGCTTTCATCAGTTGCCGGTTGCCATGTACAAGGAACTGCGCAAACTGAATGTGCCGGTATATCGCAACCTGCGACTGACCCATTTTGAGAAGCACGGTGAGTGGACCGAGGGTACTGTTGCGGTCACCCGCGATCCGAAAGTGAAGGGCAAGTTCAAGGCCAAGGTGCTGTTCCTCGCCATGCCGCGTCATAGCCTGGAGCTGATTGATCAGGATTGCAGCTTCTTCCAGGACCAAAAGGTGCAGTACAACATCCAGTCTGTGCTCAAGCAGCCTGCCTACAAACTGTTCCTCGCTTACGAATCCCGCTGGTGGGGCAAGGAATTCCACGCTGGCCCGACCATTACCGACCTGCCCCTGCGCATGACATATGACTTTGGCAGCGAAAACGAGCGCGGCGGCAAACCGACCGATACCCGCACCCTGCTGCTGGCCTCGTACTCGGACATGCAGGCGGACAGCTTCTGGAAAGTGCTGGAGCGTAACCGGCCTTATGACATTCCGCCGGAGTGGGAGCAGATCGGTGCCGATGGTGGCGCCCCGGCCCCTGAGGAAATGAAGCGCATGGCCGAAGGCATGCTGCTGAAGGATCTGACCACCGACGGCAAAACCCCCACCCCGTCCAAACTGATCGGAGCTTACTATCAGGATTGGTCACAAGCCCCCTATGGTGCAGGCTTCCATGCCTGGGCGGCCCACTACAAGGCGTGGGAAGTGATGAAGGAAGTGCGCCATCCGATGGCTGATCGTCACGTCTACATCTGCGGTGAAGCCTACTCCAACGCCCAAGGCTGGGTGGAAGGGGCCGTGTGTACCGCCGAATCCATCCTGGAGGAATTTTTCCAGATGCCGCGCCTGCAAGGTATCCCGGCCAGCTACCCGCTGCTGACCCCAAAGCCAGTCAAGCCCGGCCAGACCGAAACCAACCCGACCTACCACCACAAGGCGAACAGCTATGTCTTCTGATGTGATCCAGCACGTTGATCTGGCCGTCCTCGGCGGCGGCACCATTGGTCTGTCTGCCGCTTACTATGGGGCCGCAGCCGGCCTGAAAACCGCCCTGTTCGAGCAGTATGACTTTGGCAATGACAAAGCCAGCTCGGATGGTGACTCCCGCATGTTCCGTGTCATGTACTCGGAAGAGGACATGGCCCAGCTGGCAGAAGCATCACTAGGCCAATGGCAGGAAATCGAACACTACACCGGCGACCGCCTGCTGGACCGCAAGGGTCTGCTGTTCTACGGCTTGCCCGCCTCCTCGGTGGAGGGCAATCTGGAGCAGTGCGCCCAGGTCATGAGCCAGATGGGGATTCCCTATACCCGTTATTCGGCCGAGCAGCTGCCTCGGGCTTATGATGTCTTCAAGGACATCCCGAAAGACTACTTTGGTCTGTCGCAACCGAGTGGCGCAACCATTCTGGTCAAGCACTCGCTGCATACCTTTGCCCGGCTGGCGCGGGAACATGGTGCCCATCTGCTGACACATTGCAAGGCCACCATCCGCCCCTGCAAATCCGGCAAAGGGCCTTACCTGATCGACACCCCCAAAGGCATCTTCGAAGCCAAGCATCTGGTGCTGGCTCCCGGCGCCTGGTCCAATCCTGTGCTCAGTCAATTCGGCATGCAGCTGAACTTGACCATCTGGCAAATGACCGTGGCTTACTATAAGGTGGACCCGCATCTGAAATGGCCAATGTGGTACGAGTTTGGGCCGACCAAAAACAATCAACAGCAGTTGTTCTATGGCTTCCCGCTGCTGGATGGCTCGCACAAGATCAAGGTCAGCGCAGACTTTACCAACAACCAGTACCAGGATCCGTCACAGTGCACCTATCAGCCCGATCCGCGCATTCTGGATCAGATGTCCAGCTTCATGATGCATCGTTTCAAAGGGGTGGAGCCTACCCCGCACGATGCCATCTGCTGCCTGTACACCATGAGCCCGGATGCACAGGTGGTGCTGGATACCCTGCCCGGCTTCGAGAATGTGGCTGTGCTGACTGGCGAATCTGGCCGTGCCTTCAAATACACGCCGGTATTTGGCCGCATCCTGGTGCAGCTGGCCACCACCGGCAAGAGCACCTACGACATCAGTGAGTTCAGCATCAAGCGTAAAGGCATTATTCGCTGATTGCTTGCCCCAAAAACAAAAGGCAAGGCTCATGCCTTGCCTTTTGTTTTGCCCCCGCGCGCCCGTCAGGGGCCAATCACGCGGTTACGGCCTTGTGCCTTGGCCTGGTACAGCTTCACATCCGCTTGTTGATACAGGCTCTGCTCAGCTTCCTGATGCTGGTGGTCCAGCATGGAGACGCCAAAGCTCGCTGTGACATGAACGGCAACATTGGACTGCTGATGCGGGATTGCCAGATCAATGATCAGCTTGCGAATGCGCTCTGCCAGAATGGCTGCACCTTTGCCATCCGTCTCTGGCAACAGGCAGGCGAACTCCTCTCCACCCACACGCGCGACCAGATCCGCAGGGCGACGCAAGGCCGTGGCCAAGGTCAACGCCACCAGCCGCAAGCAATCGTCCCCCGCCGGGTGACCGTATAGATCGTTGTAATGCTTGAATTCGTCGATATCCATCAGCACCAGCGACAGCGGCATGCCATGGCGACGGTGGCGGGAAACCTCCTGCAGCAGGGCCTCATCAAAGTGCCGTCGATTGGCCAAGCCGGTTAGTGGATCCGTTACAGCCAGACGCTGCAAGAGTTCATAAGCACGTCGCATTTCGATATGGTTACGAATGCGAGCACGTACAATGGCCGGACTGAAGGGTTTAGTGATATAGTCCACCGCGCCAGAAGCCAGTCCTCGCTCTTCTTGCACCGGGTCGGACAGTGCCGTGACAAAAATGATGGGCACACTGGCCGTCAAGCGGTCCGTCTTTAACAAGCGGCACACCTCATAGCCGTCGATGTCCGGCAGCATCACATCCAGCAACACCAGGTCTGGACGAGGCATCATCCTCGCCATGGCAATGGCTTCAGTGCCAGACATGGCAAAGCGGACCTCGTAATGCTCCAGCAGCGCGCTGGACAGCGCCTCAATATTGGTCGGGTCATCGTCGACCACGAGGATGGTGGGCTGGTGCATCAGCACGTCCTGTCGCACACGGTTGTTATAAGAATTCAGAATAGCCCAGGCTCAGGAGGGAGAATTGGCGCTCAGTTTTGCACAAATTTCGTCCAATGTGTGTTTTGCCTGCGCAAAATCCAGTCGGGACATGGCTTTTTCCAGCTCTTGTGTCGCTTTCGCATCGACTGAGTTCAAGTAGGCGCGACCGGACTCAAACTGCTTGCGGGCGCGCAGGCTACGGATATCCAGCAGCATGCCCAGCTCGTCCAGGGCACCAGCTTCAGGCTCCAGCGCGACCTCGGCTTCCTTGACCTCCGACGCCAGCACCTGTTGTTCCAGCAAGCCAATGCTGTGCACCACTTCGCGGAGGGCATCGGACAAGGCCAGCAAATCTGGTGAGCCCGACGTCACAAGGCCTTGCTGCAAGCCATGCTCCAGCCTCTCGGCCACCGCAGCTACCTGCTTGGCCCCTAGTGTAGCAGCGACACCGCGCAAGGTATGGGCCAGACGGATCGCTTCCTCATCCGCCCCTCGCTCGATCAGCACCTTCAGGCGCTCACACGTATCCGCATAGCCATCCCGCAGGCGGAATACCATGCGCCGGAACGTGGCCTCGCGCCCTCCCAGGCGACGCAGGGCATCGTCCAGGTCAAACCCCGGCATACTGGGCAGGCTCGGCGTTGTCGCAACCGGGTGTGGCGGCATGGGTGATACGGGCTGCTCAGCCTGCCCCAGCCGTTCGGATTTCACCCAACGGGACAGGGCATCACTCAGCCGGTCCGGGTCAATCGGCTTGGCCAGATGGTCATTCATGCCCGCATCCAGGCAACGTTGACGCTCACTTTCCATGGCGTGTGCTGTCATCGCTACAATAGGCAGCTGCTCTGCATTCAGGTGTTGCCGAATCCGCTGTGTGGCTTCTATGCCATCCATTTCCGGCATCTGCACGTCCATCAGTACCAGATCGAATGCCCCCTGGGTTTGCTGAATGATCTCAACGGCTTCACGCCCATTACTGGCGGTGGTGACCACAACCCCCATGCTGCTCAGCGCGGTGATGCCAAGCTCACGCAACAACTCGGTATCTTCCACCAGCAGGATGCGCGCGCCAACCAGCTCCCGACGCAAGCCATAGCCGCTCCCTGCCATGTCGGGCAGGGTCAATGAGCTATGCCCGGTCAGCGCCTGTTCCACTGCTTGCAGCAGGCGACTTCGTTCCAGCGGTTTGGTGATCAGGTGCTGAAAGCCCAGTGCCTTCATCCGGGCGCTCCAGCGCTCACGCTGCAGAACAGAGCTGATCATGACGACCCCCGGCTTGCCATCCCCTTTCAGCAGGTGTCCATATTGCGCCGCAAAGCGAAGGTCGGCCTCATCATGCAGCTCCAGCAGAAGGAGCTGGCATCCTGTTGCAAGCACCACCTCGGCTTCAGCCATCTGCGCGATGAATTGCACCTTGGCCCCCTGCTCCTCCAGCAACCCTTGCAGCAGCTGCCGTGTCTTCACATTGTGGATAGCCAGCACGCAGGCACAACCTGCCAATGCCGGGAGGGTCATGGGCCTCGTTTCACCTTCATACTGCAGTGGTAACTGGAATGAGAAATTGGAGCCCTGCCCCGGCTCGCTCTGGACACTGATCTCGCCCCCCATCAGGTGTACCAGCTGCTTGCTGATGGCGAGCCCCAGTCCGGTACCGCCATAGCGACGGGTCGTAGAGGAGTCGGCCTGACTGAACGACTGGAACAGCCGGGCTTGCTGCTCAGCGGTCATGCCAATCCCGGTGTCCTGTACCGAGAAACTCAAAGTGACCGACAGCTCCTGCCGTTGCAATTGCCGTACGGAAATCACCACCTCGCCCTGTTCGGTAAACTTGAGAGCATTGCTGGTCAGGTTCAGCAAGATCTGCCCGATCCGCAGTGGGTCCCCCTGCAACAGCAGGGGAACATCCGGGTCAACCACAAAGATCAACTCAAGCCCCTTGCCATCGGCCTGGATCGCAGCAATGCCTGCCAGATTGTCGAGCAGGGTGCGCAGGTCAAACGCAACAGACTCCAGCTCCAGCTTGCCCGCCTCGATCTTGGAGAAATCCAGTACATCATTGATGATGCCCAGCAGCGTCTGGGCTGCACCCTGTACCTTGCCAAGATAGCCATTCTGCTGCCCGGTGGGGGCAGCGCCCAGCGCCAGCTGCGTATACCCCAGAATGGCGGTCAGTGGTGTCCGGATCTCATGGCTCATGTTGGCCAGAAATTCACTCTTGGTCCGTGCTGCCGCTTCGGATGCCTCCTTGGCCTCGCGCATGACGGTTTCAGCGCGCTTGCGTTCGGTAATGTCCTGCAGCGCGGCGAACATGGCGGGCTCATCGTTGTAGTGGATGACGATGGCGGACAACAGGGCCCAGCAATCCCCGCGAAACAGGCTTCGGATCTGTACTTCCTGATCAATTACCGAGCCAATCTCGCTCAGTTGCTGCATCAACGCCGTTCGCACACCCGGCTGGACAAACAGGAAATCGATTTCACGGGTGGCCGTATCTTCTGGGTCTCCCAATCCGTTCAGGTCCCCAAAACGATGGTTGTAATACAGCAACTGCCCGTCTTGCAGGCGTGCAATAAACAAGGGAAAGGGCGAGGCTGCCAGGATGGCGCGCTGGCGTTCTTCACTCAGTCGCAGTGCCGTCGTCTGCTCACGTAAAGACAGCATGGCGCTGCGGAACACTCCCAATGAAGAAGCCATTCGGGAAATTTCGTCATTACCGGCATCCGACACCTCCACATCCATCTGCCCGCGCGCCAGGTTCAGCATGCTGCGGGACAGGCGTGAAAGGCGGCCTGCGATGCGGCGCCCAACATAGAAGCCGCCCAGAACGGTTGAAATCAGCAGACCGGTGACTGCCAGGGCAATCAGCAGCCAGGTACTGTAGTGCAGCCGCTGAGTGAGAATACCCAGCTCACCGTCCAGATCATTGCCCACTTGCTCCGTCACCTGCCGGACCCGCATGACCAGCTGGTTGGTTCGCCGCCAGTTGTCACCAATGATGGCCTGTACCGCCAGCGCCACCTGCAACTGCCGTTGCCGCACCATGAACATGCCATCCGGCCCTTCTGACAGGCGGCGGATTTCCTCAACACCTTGTCGAAGTGCCTGCAAGCTGGTTTCGGTTTTAATATCGGCCAGATCGTGCCGCGCCTGCGCCAGGGTTTTGGCAAAGGTCGCCCGGATCACCGACAGCTGAGACTCATTCGGCGCATTGGCAGCCTGCGCCAGCAGGCTAAGCAGCAAGTTGCTGTCGCCCTGAAAACGTTGCACGGCGCCCAGTGAGTTGACCTGTTCCGACACCAGCACCACCACAGCATTGGTGGCTTCCAGGGTAATCTGGTCACTACGTGATACCAGCTGCAAGGTACTGGCCCTGACCTGCGGTTCAACCAGCTGATCAAAGCGCGCCACCGCCGCCACCACCATGGTCAGCCGACTTTCCTCGCCCTGTGACCATGCCTTGTTGACCGTCTCCAGCAGGGCACGCCCTTCCTGCTGTACCGACAAATCTGCTCGTGGCAACTGACGCAGGATGGCATCACTGATCAGGAAGGCCTGCTCCTTCAGCTGTGCTGGCGGCAGCCGACCGCCCGCCAGCGCGACCAGCCGATAGGCTTCGGCCCGCATTTGCAACAGCGACTGAACCTGGCTGAACTCCCCATCAATCAGACCATGAATGGAAGCGCCACTCGCACTGGACACTTTCCGGGTTGCTGCCAGCAGGTCCGCGTTGGCAGCGGTATACACCGGTGCCACCACAGACAGTAGCTTGCGCTGACTGTTTCCCGCCATGGTCAGTAGCTCATTCTTGCGCGCCTCCAGCTGCAAGCGCTCTCCGACCCGCCGTTCGGTTTCGCTCGCATTGCTGCGCAAGCCATTCAGCTGACCAACCAGCTCAGCGGTCATGCCGGTATTGTTACCCGCCAATGCAGCAATCTGCTCCGGCAAGCCATCGAGCTGCGCACGTACCCGCCGACTGACCTCTTCCTTGTCCTGCTGCGTGGGAGCGCCCGCCAATGCCGCAAGGTTGGTAGCCAAATCCTGGCTACCCAGTTGCAAACGCGCTGCCAGCTGTGTCGCGGGAAAGCTGTGTCTGGAAACCGTGCGGGCCGTGTCTTCCACCTTGCTGAATGCCCAAATGGCAGCAGCAGACGCCACCAGCGTCAGGGCACTGACAACGGCAAAAGCGAGACGAAGCCGGGCCGCAATGCTGACGGGCTTGCCCGCAGGTATGGCCTCTTCGAGGTTGATCGTGCTGGTGTTCTGCATCAACGGCGGGCAGTCAAACCGACCAGTTTGCCAACAGTGCGGTTCCAGTTGTCCACACACTCATTGCTGCAGCGTTGGGCCCAGCGTCGGATCACCACTTCGGACAGTACCTTGCGCAGCAATTTACGATCACTGTCTGAGACCGGAATCAAGGTCATCTTGCCGCGAATCCCGCGGGTGCAGGGATCATGACCGGTATTGCAGTTGATCCCTTCTTCCGTTTCACTGGCCGCTACTGACCAGATGGCACTATTCATCTCATCCAGGCCCGCCATCAGATAGCGCTGTACCGCCGGGTCCAGCCGGTCCCAGGTTTGCTGGTTGACCCCCTGCATGGCCATGCTCCAGCCCATGGGTAACACATAAAGATACTGGGTGATTTCAGGCAGCTTGGCTGCATTACCGGGCAAGGCCCCGGTTACCGCGCAGTCAATCGCGCCATCGCGAATCGCCGCATAGGCTTCGCCAAACGGGATGTTGACCGACACGCCCCCCAGGGCTTCGACCAGCTCCCCAACCGGGCGCGTCCCCACCCGGACTTTTCTTCCCTTGAGGTCCGCAATACTGCTCAGCCGGGATTTGCAGAAGAGAATCTGTGCCGGGTAAGGCCACACACCCAGCACCTTGATACCATGGGTTTTCTGGAAAAACTGATCCAGCACGGGGGTATACACCTTGACCACCGCTCGTGCTGTTGTGACATCCGGGCTCAAACCCGCCAGATCAGCCCCTTCACCTTCCACATCGCTGTCTGTGCCATAGGCCAGCACCATGGTGCCAAAGTCGACCGCACCCAGCTTCATCAGGCGGATGATTTCGGTGCCTTTCAGCCCCAGCTTGTTGAAGGCCGTGATTTCCGCGGTCACCTGTCCAGCCGATTTTTCCGGAACACTCTTGCTCCAGAACGGCTCTTCATAGTTACGGAACTGGCTGAGAAAATCCCAGGAGCCGACCACCTTGAGGTGGGTACGTGGCAAAGCAGGTTCTTCCGCCTGCACGAGCCGGGAACATCCCAATAACAGAAGCACAACAAACAGGCAGCGCATTCACGTTCTCCCCCGTGGCCGGGTGACATTCATATGACAGTCACCCGCAGTCTATCCTGATTATATGGCACTACGTTGAATGTGCCAGAAAATCAGCAAGGACGGCCCTGTCCGCTGGTCTGAGCGATGGAATCAGGGGGAAAAACGGGTCAACCTCACAGCCAGGCTGACCCTCAGGTACAGACAAAAACTCAGGCTGCAGTAACCGACACCCGTTGGCGGAGTGCCTTCAGCCGAGCCACTGTCGGCGCAGTAGCCCCGGTCACCAGGCACGCCGCGGCCCCCGCAGCAACCGCACACGCCAAATGCTCGAGCCAGCCGACAGCAGGCTGTTGCATCAGGCTATACAACAAACCGCCCATGCTGGCATCCCCCGCCCCCACCGTGTCAACCACCGTAATTGCAGGTGGAGCGCACCGCCAGTGTTCATCGTGCACCAGCAGCTCAGCCCCGGCTGCGCCACGGGTGTACAGGATGGCAGCGTTAGCATTCCATAGCCGGATGGTCCGTAGCGCCGCAGAGGTATCATCATGCCGGAAAAGGCCTTGCAGATCTTCATCCGACACCTTGATGACATCCGCCAGACGGCACATCTGCTGCAGCATCGGGTCATACCGCGCATCCATCAGCTGGCGGAAGTTGGGGTCATAGCTGATGCGCCCACCTGCCTGTTTGATGGACTTCACCAGACTCAACAGCCTGTCGGCAAGAGGTTCCCGCGCCAGACTGATGCCACCAAAGTGCCCCCATTCCACCGCACCCAGCCACTCCACCGGTAGCCGTTCAGGATCAAAGGCGAGGTCTGCACTCTGATCCCCGACGAAAAAGTAGGCGGGGGGATGCGTCTCGTACACCATCGCCAGCAAGGGTGAGCGGGCAACCCTTTGCATGAAGCGCATGTCCAGCCCGGCCTCTTCAGAAGCACCCCACAAGGCGTCACCAAACACATCCTGACTGACCGCGCCTGCAAACGCGCTGGGAACATCCAGCCGTGACATGACACGCGCCACATTCCATGGTGCGCCGCCGGTTTTGCTGAGCCATTGGTCCTCACCCGTACGGATCAAGTCGGTCAAGGCTTCGCCTGCCGACACAAAGCGTGGCAAGGGACTCATGCGCCCTGCTCCGGCAAGACATTCAAGACTTCGTAGCATGCGCCCATGGTGTGATAATCCACCTTGCCCGCCGGGCTCTTCTCATCCGAGTAAGACCGGTTATCCGCAGTCAGGATGCGATACCAGGCCCCATGCTGATGGTCAACAAAGTGCTGCCAGCTGTACTGCCACAAGCGCTGGTAATCCGCCCAGTAACACGCCTCACCCGTGCGGGCCGCCAGCAGGGCGGCTGTCGCCAGGCTTTCCGCCTGCACCCAGAAGTATTTGTCACTGTCGCAAATCTCGTCTTCCGGACCGAAGCCGTAATAAAGGCCTCCATGCTCAGCATCCCAGGCCTTTTGCATCGCCGTATCAAACAAAGTCCGCGCGCGCGGTAACAGCCAGTCGCTCCCCTGCTGCAGCTGTGTGGCATGGCGCTCCATGATCAGCAGCAGTTTGGCCCACTCGGTCAGGTGGCCCGGCTGATAGCCCCAAGGGCGGAAGATATTGGTCTTGTCGTCCCGGTTATAGTCCCAGTCCACAGACCAGTCGGCATGATAGTGCTCCCACATCAGCCCGTTGGCCAGCGCGGCCTGCCGGTTGACAATGTTATGCGCCAGCGTCTCGGCACGGTGCAGGTAGCGCACCTCTCCCGTGGCCTCAAACGCCGCCAGCATGGCTTCGCAGGCATGCATATTGGCGTTCTGCCCACGGTAGGGGTAAAGCTGCGACCAGTCCGCACTCGCTTCGTCTGCGTACAAACCATGTGCAGGTTCCCAGAAGCGCTGCTCCATCAGGGCGTAAGTCTCCTCTAGCCAGGGCCGCGCCTGGCTTTCCCCCGCCATCACTGCGTGCGCGTAAGCCAGCAGCACAAAGGCCAGCCCATAGCAGTGGTTGGTTCCATCCATCACCGTTTTCTCACCCTGCTGCCAGTGCAATTGCCAGGCATAACCTCCGGTTTCGGCATTGCGATGCACTTCACGCAAGAATCGCAAGCCATGTTGCAAGCCAGGCCGCCAGGCTTCACCAAACTGGCGCGTAGCCATCGCATAATTGAAAATCATGCGGGTGCTGCTGACCAGATGACGGGTCGTCGCATCGTAGACAGCGCCATCATCCTTGAAGAAGTGGTAGAACCCCCCGCTCGGGTCAATGGCACGCGGGTGATAGAAAGACAAGGTATGCTGGATGTGCTGCAACAAAATGCTACGCTCGTGGAAATCCGGAAAGACCATTCACTCACTCCTGCTGAAATCGGTTCATCATTACCCAGTCTCACTGGAACTGGCGCGCACCACCAAGGTAACCGGGTGCACTTCCTGCTGCATGCCTTCACCTTGCAATAACAACGCTACCGCACGCTGACCCAGCCGCAACTTGTCCACCCGCACGGTACTCAGCGCCGGGTGCGCCAGGCTGGCGGCTGCAATGTCATCAAAGCCCACAATAGCCAAGTCCTGCGGCACCCGAAGGCCGCGTTGCCGCGCAACCTGTAGCAACAACAAAGCGGCGGCATCGTTATAAGCAAAAATGGCATCTGGCGGCTGCGGATGGTCCAGCAGCTGGTTGCTGACCTGCCACACGGCATCCTCAACCGTCATGCCTGCTGGCAGTACCGGCTCCCATGCCGGATTGGCCAGCATGCCGGCATCAAACAGCGCTTGCCGATACCCCATGGCACGTTCACGAATGCTGTAATGCGCCAGCGAGCCTGATAAAAAAGCGACCTTGCGCCCCTGCTGCAACAAATGCCGGGTGGCCAGCCAGCCCCCTTGCCGGTGGTCCGGGTTCACGGAGGCCACGCCTTGCTGCCAGGCATCCAGCAATAGCATTGGCAAGTCCCGCTGTGACAGCCTTTGCAAGACCTCAGGCTCGAAGTAACCCGCACACAGCAAGGCATCGGGCTGGTGCAAGGCCAGCAGTTCCGTGAGCGGGTCTGTCGGGCCGATGGACAGAAAGGTCAACACCACCCCTGCATCCTGGCAGGCGGTCTCGACCCCTTGCAGCACTGCCGAAAAGAAGGGATTGGCCACCAGGGTACTGTGCTGACGATGCAGCAGGAAACATACCCGACGTACTGCCGATTTTCGCAAGCGTGCCACGTCATAGCCCAGCTCTGTGGCGAGTTGCACAATGCGCGCGCGCGTCGCCTCCGCCAGACCCGTCTGCCCTTTGAGGGCTCGGGAGGCCGTCGCAACTGATACCCCAGCCAGAGCGGCAATCTCGCGCAAATTACTCATCCAGGCCTGCCTCGCTGTCTTGTTGTCGCAGCTGACTGATTGCCATGCTACTGGACGTGGCGCCCAGTGAGTCAGCCATACCGTAAATAACAATGTTTACAATGTTTAGCTAAACATTGTCGCCAGGCACGCAAAAATGAAAACACCCCTGCCCGCTGCGGGGTCAGGGGTGTTGCATGAATGCCAGCCGCGCAGTCTGGTATGACCGAGCCCGGCTCACCGCCCATTCACTCAGCGTGCAGCGGTGACCACCATCTCTACCTTCAGCGACGGATGTGCCAGTGCAGCCTGTACGCAAGCGCGAGAAGGTGCGGCACCGGCTGGCAACCAGGCATCCCACAGCGCATTCATGGCAGTCAAATCCGCCAGATCAGGCAAGTAGATCAGCACCTGCAGCAAGCGATGTTTGCCACTGCCCACTGCCTGCAGCCGTCGCTCGATCGACGCCAGCACTTCCTGGGTCTGTGCGGTAATGTCCCCTTCCAGCGTCTGGTCAGCTACTTCCACCAGGTATATGGTGTCGCCATGCATGACCACGTCTGACCAGCGCGGGGTGACCCCAATTCGTTCAATTTCACTCATGTCTCGCTCCTGTTCACTTTTTATTTCAATGGTAGCTGCAGCATTTCACGCACAATCGGCGTCAACCCGCTGAAGAAAAACTCCACCGCGATCACCATCACGATCAGGCCCATGATGCGGGTCAGCATCTTGTTGCCCTGCTCACCCAGCCGCCGCATGATCGGCTGTGCGCCCAGCAGTAGCAGAAAGGTCAGCAGGCAGCTGAACAGCACGGTCGCCACCAGCAGACTCTTCTGCGTCAGGTTGGTGCCTTGGTGCATCAGGATGATAACCGTCGCAATGGTGCCGGGCCCGCTGATCATCGGCATGGCAATCGGCGTCAGCGCCACATCCTTGGACGCCCCATCCAGCGAGGAGCCTGCTTCTTTTCGCGGCACATGCGGCATGCTGGTCAGGCGCGCCTGCACCATCTCATAGCCCATGATGAAAAACAACACACCACCCACCACCCGCAGGCTGTGCACCGAGATGGCAAAGAAATCAAAGATCAACTCGCCAGTGAGCGCAAAAGCCACCAGGATGGCTGAAGCTATCAGGCAGGCACGCAGCGCAATGCGCCGGGCGTGGCGACGGTCCAGGTCTGCCGTAATACCGCTATAGACCGCCATCACCGCCAGCGGGTTGATCATGGTCAGCAGCGAGGTCAGACACAGCAGAATATATTGCAACATACAAGTCACCTACGGTCGTTCAAATGAAAACAGCGCGCCGGTGCGCGCTGTTTTCAGCCGGGCAGCAAGCCCTTACAGCCCGCGTTGCGCACGCTTGCGGTCGTTCTCCGACAGGTGACGCTTGCGGATACGGATGGTCTTCGGTGTGATTTCCACCAGTTCATCATCGTCAATGAACTCCACCGCCGATTCCAGCGTCAGCTTGATCGGCGGGGTCAGGCGCACCGCTTCGTCGGTACCGGAGGCCCGCACGTTGGTCAGCTTCTTGCCCTTGATCGGGTTCACCACCAGGTCATTGTCGCGGCTATGGATGCCGATGATCATGCCTTCGTACAGCTTGTCGCCCGGGCTGACAAACATGCGACCACGGTCTTCCAGGTTCCACAGGGCGTAGGCTACAGCTTCACCTTGCTCCTGCGAGATCAGCACGCCATTGTGACGGCCCGGCAGATCGGCCTTGACCGGCGCATAATCATCAAACACATGGCTCATCAGACCGGTACCACGGGTCATGGTCATGAAGTCAGACTGGAAGCCGATCAGGCCACGCGCCGGAATGTGGTATTCCAGACGGGTGCGGCCTTGACCATCCGATTCCATATTGGTCAGCTCACCACGGCGGCGGCCGATTTCTTCCATCACCGCGCCCTGGCATTCGTCTTCCAGGTCGATGGTCAGGTTCTCGTACGGCTCACACTTCTCGCCGTTGACATCCTTGTACACCACGCGCGGCTTGGCTACGGCCATTTCAAAGCCTTCACGGCGCATGTTTTCCAGCAGAATGGTCAGGTGCAGTTCGCCACGGCCAGACACACGGAACACATCTGCGTCACCGGTATCTTCCACGCGCAGCGCCACATTGGTCAGCAGCTCTTTGGTCAGACGATCACGAATCTGGCGGCTGGTCACAAACTTGCCTTCGGTACCGGCCAGCGGCGAGGTGTTGACCATGAAGTCCATGGTCAGCGTCGGCTCATCCACTGTCAGCATCGGCAGGCCAACCGGATTGTCCTTGTCGGCAATGGTGACACCGATACCGATGTCTTCCACACCCGAGATGATCACGATGTCACCGGCTTCTGCTTCGTCCACCGGCACGCGGTCCAGACCCTTGAAGCCCAGCACCTGGTTGATGCGGCCTTGGGCCACCTGGTCTTCGTGGTTCATCACCACCACAGCCTGGCCCGGCTTGATGCGGCCATTCAGGATACGACCCACGCCCAGACGGCCGGTATAGCTGGAGTAATCCAGCGCCGCCAGCTGCAGCTGCAACGGGGCTTCCGGATCGCCACTCGGGGCCGGTACGTGCTTGAGCACGGTATCGAACAGCGGACGCATGTCCGACGATTCCTGATCCAGCTCCATCTTGGCAAAGCCATTCAGGCCGGACGCGTACACAATCGGGAAATCCAGCTGCTCGTCAGAGGCACCCAGTTTGTCGAACAGGTCGAAGGTCTGGTTCACCACCCAGTCCGGACGGGCGCCCGGACGATCCACCTTGTTGATCACCACGATCGGACGCAGCCCCAGCGCCAGCGCCTTCTTGGTCACGAAACGGGTTTGCGGCATCGGGCCTTCCACCGCGTCCACCAGCAGCAGCACACCGTCCACCATGCCCAGCACGCGCTCCACTTCCCCACCGAAGTCGGCGTGACCCGGGGTATCCACGATGTTGATGTGGGTACCTTCGTAGTCGATGGCGGTATTCTTGGCCAGGATCGTGATGCCACGCTCCTTTTCCAGATCGTTGCTGTCCATCACCCGTTCATCAACCTGCTGGTTGTCGCGGAAGGTGCCGCTCTGGCGCAGCAGTTGGTCCACCAGCGTGGTTTTACCGTGGTCAACGTGGGCAATGATGGCGATATTGCGTAAGGCGCGTGTCATGGGCTTTTCTGCCGGATTTTCAAAACCCTGAATCATAACATGGTTTTGTGTCAGTCGTCCGCATCTGCTAACCCGTATTGCTGCCCATCCCTGCCGCTGGCTACCATGCCAACACCCTGCCATTGGACGATTTCATGCGCACACCTCGCCTGATGTTACCGCTAGCCTTGTTGCTGCTGGCCTTGCCGAGCTGGGCCAGCAGCAATGCTGCCAGCACCCAGACCTTGCTGTGGGTGATGCTGATCCTGTTGCTGGCGCGCTTCTCCAGCCTGATCGAGCGCATAGGTCAGCCCGCTGTGCTGGGTGAGTTGCTGGCCGGCGTCGCATTGGGCAATCTCGCGCTGGCAGGCCTGCCGGGGCTGGATCAGGTTCACACGGACCCCGTCATCCGTTTTCTGGCCGAGTTGGGCGTGGTGATCCTGCTGTTCCAGATCGGGCTGGAATCCAATCTGCAGTCCATGAAACAAGTTGGTGGGCGCGCTTTTGCCGTGGCCACGGTGGGGGTCGTCGTGCCGTTTGCACTGGGCACGCTGTTGATCGGCCCGTGGCTACTCCCCCAAGCCGGTTTGATGGCCCACCTGTTTCTCGGGGCCGCCCTGACGGCCACATCGGTTGGCATTACCGGGCGCGTGTTCCGTGATGCGCAAGCGCTGCACACGCAAGAAGCCCGTATCGTGCTGGGCGCTGCCGTGATTGATGATGTGATGGGCCTGGTGATTCTGGCCGTGGTGGCCGGTCTGGCGAAAACCGGCAGCGTGGACGCGCTGGAGATTGCGCGGGTCAGCGCGGTGGCGCTGCTGTTTCTGATTGCTGCAGTCGTGCTGGGGCGCTGGCTGACACCGCTGATCAGCCGCTTCATGGCGTCCATCCACAGTGGGCCCGCCATGCAGTTCACTTTGCTGATCAGCTTCTGCCTTGGCTTCGCCTGGCTATCTGCTGCAGCAGGCCTCGCGCCCATTGTGGGTGCTTTTGCCGCCGGGCTGATTCTGGACGCCAGCTACCTGTCCCGCTTTGAAGCCGAAATGATCCGCCATGAAGTGCACAAGGTAGTGCTGAATCATGGTGCGGTGCTGGAGCAAGAGGTAGACCACATCCTGAATCAGCATGCTGAACACCGCCCGATGCGGCTGATGGAACCCATTGGTTATCTGCTGACCCCGATCTTCTTTGTGGTCACCGGTATGCAGGTCAAGCTGGATGTGTTCAGCCAGCCGCATACCCTGCTGCTCACGGCGCTGATCCTGCTGGTCGCTATTGCCGGCAAGCTATGTGCAGGACTCGCTGCCGGCAAAAGTGATCGCTGGCTGGTTGGCTGGGGCATGGTGCCACGCGGGGAAGTCGGCCTGATTTTTGCCCAGATGGGCAAAAGTATCGGCGCGCTGAACGATGAACTCTACTCGGTAATCGTACTGGTGGTGGTGCTCAGCACGCTGGTCACCCCACCGCTACTGGCTTGGCGGCTGAAAGGATCGGCAACACACTAAGCGATGCGTCTCCATGCTGGAGCCATCGCCCACGATATCAGGCATGCAGGAAATAGCGGGCAAACTGATCCGCCAGTAGCCGCCCGCTCTCAGTCAGCCACAGGGTGCGATGCCGCTGCAGCAGATAGCCCGCCTTGATCCAGCCTTGTAGCTGCTTCAGCTCGGTCGCAAAGTATTGCTCGAACTGCACCATATAAGTCAGCTCAAACGTCATGAAGTCCAGATAGCCCAGGCAGAGCAGTTGCTGCGCCATCGCACGCCGCATCAGGATATCCAGCGACAGCTTGCGCGCCGCCGCCAAAGGGCGTTTACCCTGCTGCAGCTGTTTGAGGTAAGCCGTTTCCGCACTATTCCAGCCCTGGACGGCACCCAGCAAAGTGCTGGCCCCTGGCCCAAGACCAATCCACTCGCCATCCTCCGCGATCAGATCACCCTCCCCGGTCAACATCAGTCGACCGAGCCGCTGCGCATGCCGCCATGGGTCATCTGCACGGGTAAACCAGCCGCCCGCCAGATGGCCATAACCCAGCTCATCCAGCCATTGCAACACCTGATACAGCTGCTCTTTTTGTTGCAACAGCTGGCTGGCGGATACGGCTGCCGCCACCACACCCCGCAAACAAAACCGGGCGGGCTGCATGAGCAACAAGGCGTGCACCTGTGCCATGGCCTCCGCATCCATGAGCTGTCCCAGCCACAGTTCCACACCGACCCTGCCGCCAGCCTGTTGCAACACAGCGGGCAGTACGGTGAGGCATAAGGCATGGAAACCGGACTCGCCCCCCGCCATGCTGCGCAGCATCACGTCAGCGCCAGGCACGCCTGAGCAATCCGGCACATCCGCCTGCCCCAGATACAGTACGATGCCACAAGGCATACTTGGAGACACGGAGTCACGCCGCTGCAGCCAGTCGGCCAGCGCCAGCGCAAAAACCTGTGGATGCGCTGACACATGCAGCTGCATCTGGGTCGGTTGACGCTTGCCCAGCAAGGCGCACCACTGCTGCCACTCCAGCGTAATGGCCTCTTGTACAGGCTGCACTGCCGCCGGCTTGCGCGGCCAGCATTCCGTCATGCACAGCGCGGGTGGCAGACGGCCGATCGCCGGGCGCGACCAGGCTCGCCCGACGGCTGCGTCATTCAGCCGGGGCTGTCGAATCTGGCGAAGTGCGGGGAAAGCGGCGATGTCGTCCATGTTGAAAGACAACATTTGTCCCCAGCCACGTGGGACGGCCACTGTCGGAAAATCCGCATTCAGGCTATGATGTTGACCAAGCGAGAGGACGGGCATGGTTGGGTTGGGGTTGTGAGCAGTTTTTGCCACTATGCCCATACCCCGCCCGTTCGTGGTTGACCTGTATCAACACCTTACCGATTTGGCATGAACCATACCTCCACCATCCCTATTCAGGAAGTGTCCCTCAAGCACCTCAAGGTAGCGTGCTCCAGTTGTAGCCTGCGCGAGCTGTGTTTGCCGCTGGGCCTGAACAGTGATGAAATGAACCAGCTGGAAACCGTCATCACCCAGCGCGTCAAAGTCAAAAAGGGTGAGCCGCTATACCGAGCTGGTGATGCCATGCGCTCCCTGTTTGCGGTGCGACTGGGTTTCTTCAAGATGAGCGTGCTGTCAGAAGATGGCCGCGAGCAAGTCACCGGTTTCCAGATGGCAGGCGAATTGCTGGGGCTGGACGCCATCAGCACGGAGACGCATAGCTGCGGTGCCATTGCGCTGGAAGACTCCGAGGTCTGCGAGATTCCGTTTGCCGATCTGGAGGAACTGAGCCGGCATATCCCTTCCTTGCAGAATAATTTCTACAAGGTGCTGTCCCGTGAAATCGTACGAGACCATGGCGTCATGATGTTGCTGGGTAATATGAAGGCCGAGGAACGCTTGGCTGCTTTCCTGCTGAACCTGTCACAACGCTTTGCCTTGCGCGGTTACTCCTCCCGCAGCTTTGTGCTGCGCATGACGCGTGAGGAAATTGGCAGCTATCTGGGGCTCAAGCTGGAAACCATCAGTCGCGGCTTCTCGCGTTTCCAGGATCAGGGGCTGATCCGGGTCCACAACAAGGAAATCGAAATCCTGGACCTGCCCGCCCTGAAACAGGTGTTGTCGGGATGTGCAGGCAAAGCCTAACCCTGCACACTTCAGGACACAGGAAGGTCTGTACATGCTGCGCCTGAGTCTGGATGCCCTTACCGTTCTGGATACCATCGATCGCCAGGGCAGCTTTGCTGCAGCTGCCGAAGTGCTGCATCGCGTACCGTCTGCGATTACCTATATCGTTCAAAAGCTTGAGCAGGATATGGATGTCAAGCTGTTTGACCGCAGCGGGCATCGCGCACGACTCACGCCGGCTGGGCAAGAGTTGCTGCGAGAAGGCCGCCACCTGCTGCGTGCAGCAGGTGAGCTGGAAAGCCGGGTCAAGCGGGTTGCCACAGGCTGGGAGACCGAGCTGTCCATTGCCATGGACACCCTCTTCCCCAGCAGCGCACTGCTGCCCATGCTAACGGATTTCTATGCACAAGGTAGTGGTACCCGTATCCGCATCACCCATGAGGTATTGGGGGGAACCTGGGATTCGCTGCTGACCCGACGCTCCGATCTGGTGGTTGGCGCGCCGGGTGATGCTCCGGCGGGCGGTGGTTTTTCCACCCGTACCATCGGGTCGCTGGATTTCGTGTTCTGTGTCGCACCCAATCATCCTCTGGCCGAATTGCCGGAACCCCTGCAGCCACAAGATATCCTGTGGCATCGCTCGGTTGCCGTCGCGGACACCTCTCGCAGCCTGCCACCACGCTCGTCCGGCATTCTCAGTGGTCAGGAAATCCTGCACGTACCCGACATGCCGACCAAGCTGACGATCCAGCTCAGCGGTCTGGCCTGCGGCTATCTGGCCCGGGAGATTGCAGAGCCTTACCTGCGACAAGGGCGCTTGATCCACAAACAAGTGGTGGATCAACGCTTACCTCACCCTTTCCATCTGGCCTGGCGTGCCAGCGATAGCGGCAACGCCCTGCAATGGTGGCTGAAGCGGCTTGATCAACCCGACCTGATGCAGAAGCTGCTGCATCCCCCCGTCATGCTGTAAACGGTCTACAATTCATGACAACCCGGCCGTCTGGCCGCCCCGAATACCCCCCACCGTCACGGTGCAACTTTTGATGCAAAGGAGCAACTTGTGGTTATTTCGCGCAGAACCGTACTCAAACAGCTGACTGCCGCCCTCGTGGTGAGTGGGGTCATTGGTGTGGCACACGCTGCCGAGCCCTTCAAGGTAGGCTTCGTCTATGTGGGCCCGGTGGGTGATGCTGGCTGGACCTACGCCCATGATCAAGGCCGTCAGGCCGTCGAAAAGATGTTCCCAGGCAAGGTAAAAACCACGTTTGTGGAAAGCGTACCGGAAGGAGCGGATGCCGAACGGGTGATCCGCAAGCTGGCGCAAGATGGCAACAAGGTGATCTTCACCACCTCCTTTGGCTATATGAACCCGACGCTGAAGGTGGCCAAGCAGTTCCCGAACACTGTGTTCCTGCACGCCACCGGTTTCAAGAGCGACAAGAACGTCGGCACCTACGATGTCCGCACCTATGAAGGTGCCTATCTGGCCGGTTATGTGGCGGGCCTGACCAGCAAGACCAGCAAACTGGGCGTGGTGGCCTCGGTGCCGATTCCGGAAGTGGTACGCAATATTGACGCCTTCACCCTCGGCGCACGCGCCAACAACCCGAAGGCCACCGTCAAGGTCATCTGGATCAACAGCTGGTACGACCCGGCCAAGGAGCGCCAGGCGGCTGAAACCCTGATCGCCCAAGGCGTCGATACCTTGATGCAGAACACCGACTCCGCAGCCGTGGTGCAAACCGCTCAGGAGAAAAAGGTGAAAGCCTTCGGTTGGGATTCGGACATGACCAAGTTCGGCGCCGATGCCCACCTGGCCGCCAGCCAGATCAACTGGGGGGTGTATTACACCAAGGCCGTCAAGGCCGCGATGGATGGCAACTGGAAGAACGAACCCATCTGGTGGGGCCTGAAAGAAGGTATGATTGATCTGGGCGCGCTGAACAAGAGCCTGCCGGAAGATGTGAAGAAGAAACTGGCCGCTCGCCGTGCCGACATCATCTCCGGCAAAGCCCCAATCTTCGCCGGTCCGATCAAGGACAACACTGGTGCCGTGAAAGTAGCTGCAGGCAAAACCTTGTCTGATGGCGACATGCATGGCATTACCTGGTACGTGGAAGGTGTGGAAGGTACGGTGCCGAAGTAAGGCGATAGCCGCCAACAAAAAACCGGCCAGTTGGCCGGTTTTTTGTTGGCGGCGCGAGGCTAACCAATTCTACAGCCCCTTCACCGCATAAATGCCTGGCGCATTACGCCAGTAACCTTTGTAATCCATGCCAAAACCGAACAGGAAGCGGTCGGCCACTTCCAGCCCGATGAAATCGGCCTTGATGCCCGGTGCCTTGCGATCATGCAGCTTGTCCACCAGCACGGCCACCAGCACCTCGGCTGCACCTTCTTCTCGGCAGTAACGCACGATTTCTGCCAGGGTATGCCCTTCATCCAGAATATCGTCCACCACCAGAACGGTACGGCCTTTGACCGGCTCCGTCGGCTTCACTACCCAGGCCAGACGCCCACCCGAAGTTTCCTTGCCATAGCGGGTGGCATGCAGGTACTCGCACTGCAGGGGAAAGGTCAAACGCGGCAACAACTGACCCGTAACGATCAGCCCGCCATTCATCACACAGAACAACAAAGGATCTTGATCTGCCAGCCGGCTGGTAATCTGGCTGGCCATGCGGGCCAGCGCTGCCTCGACCTCGGCGTGGTCATGCAGGCAATCAGCTTCATCCAGTACGCGCTGGGCTTCAATATGGGCGTTCGACATGGTCGGGATTCACGGCTTATGCAAAGCGGCATTTTAAACTACCCGGCCCGCCGGTTAAAGGGTGGTGAACCGTATTTCCCCGTTTGGCCCGCTCAATGGTTGCGTTTGCCAGACTGCTTGGGGCAACCTTGGCACGGCTGGCCAATGCCACACTGCACCAACGTCTCCTTGATGGCACAGACGGAGCGACGGCACGCCATCACCGGTACCCCATTTTCTTGCGCCAGGGCACGGAAATGGCGCATCACATTGTGGCCCAGAAAATCCGTGAACAGGATCAGCAACTGGGTATCCTTCGGCAGCCCCGGCAGCTTGCGCTGGTGCGATGCATTGCGACCCGTGATGTGACGTGAAATCTGGATGCCATGGTCCAGCAGCAGCTGCGGAATGTTACCCAGGGTATCGGCACCGATGATCATGGCGTTCATGTTTGCGTCCATACATTAATGATAACCATTATCATTATATTATGTGGCGGGCATGTCGTGTCAAGTCTGCCATCAGGCTGCGCGAACCCCTTGCATCCCCGCACAGAATCAGCGATGCTGAACACTGAAGCCTCATGGAGTCCTGCATGCTGAACCAGACTGTACCTTCGTTCACCGCCGCAGCCAGTGGCGTAAATCCGTTTCACTTCTCACCCGGCCAAGGCCGTTGGCTGGTTCTCTACTTCTACCCCAAAGACAGCACGCCCGGTTGCACCAACGAGGGCAACGATTTCCGCGACCTGCACGCCGAATTTGCCAGCCTGCAAGCCGATGTGGTGGGCGTCTCGCGTGACTCGGTCAAATCCCACGACCGCTTTCGCGAGAAGATGGGCTACCCGTTTCCGCTGCTGGCGGATACCGATGAAGCCCTGTGTACCCTGTTCGACGTGATCCGCATGAAGAACATGTATGGCAAACAGGTGCGCGGTATTGAACGCAGCACCTTCCTGATCGACCCCGCAGGCGTACTGGTGGAAGCCTGGCGCGGGGTCAAGGTACCCGGCCATGCGGCCAACGTCTTGGCCGCCTTGAAAGCGCGTGTCATGCAAGCGTAATCTGTTCACCGTAGCGTGTCCTTGTCCAACAACGAAAGGAAAATCCGCATGGGTAGCCCGGCCAAGCGCAGCAAGAAAAGCCCCGTCGCCACCAAGCTGTTCGTTCTGGATACCAACGTGCTGATGCACGACCCTACCAGCCTGTTCCGTTTCGATGAGCACGACATCTTCCTGCCGATGATGACGCTGGAAGAACTGGACAACAACAAGAAGGGCATGTCGGAAGTCTCCCGCAATGCCCGCCAGGCCAGCCGCTTCCTCGACCAGATGGTCAGCGGCACCGAAGGCACCCTGGACCAGGGCATTCCGCTGGCGGAACCCTCTCAAGGTGGTGCCACCGGCAATCTGTTCCTGCAAACCGCCCCGCTCGCCCCCACTACCCCGGCCCACCTGCCGCTCGGTAAGGCCGACAACCTGATCCTGTCGGTGGTCGCCGCCCTGCGCGAGCAGCACCCTGGGCGGCAAGTCATTCTGGTGTCGAAAGACATCAATATGCGCATCAAGTCCCGCGCGCTGGGCATTGCAGCCGAGGACTACACCAACGACAAGGTACTGGAAGACACCGATTTGCTGTACACCGGCTTCCAGGAATTGCCTGCCGATTTCTGGGATGCACACAGCAAGGGCATGAGCAGTTGGCAGGAAGGAGGGCGTACCTTCTACAAGCTGAGCGGACCTCTGTGCAAGTCCTTGATGGTCAATGAATTTTTGTTTGGCGGTGGCCAGGAGGATTTCAGTGCCATCGTGCGAGAGCAAACTGGCAAGACGGTGGTGCTGGAAACCCTGAAGGACTATACCCATCAGAAGAACAATGTCTGGGGTATCACCGCGCGTAACCGTGAGCAGAATTTCGCCCTCAACCTGCTGATGGACCCGAATATTGATTTCGTCACCCTGCTGGGTCAGGCCGGTACCGGCAAAACCCTGATGACACTGGCAGCCGGTCTGGCGATGACGCTGGAGAAAAAACTCTACACCGAAATCATCGTCACCCGGGTTACCGTACCGGTTGGGGAAGACATCGGCTTCCTGCCGGGGACGGAAGAGGAAAAGATGACGCCCTGGATGGGCGCGCTGGAAGACAATCTGGATGTCCTCAACCAGAGCGACCAGGAAGCCGGGGAATGGGGCCGCGCTGCTACCCGCGACCTGATTCGAGCCCGTATCAAGGTGAAATCCCTGAATTTCATGCGCGGCCGCACCTTTCTCAACAAGTTTGTCATCATCGACGAAGCCCAGAACCTGACCTCCAAGCAGATGAAAACGCTGATCACCCGTGCCGGCCCCGGCACCAAGATCATTTGCCTCGGCAATATCGCGCAGATTGATACGCCGTACCTGACGGAGGGCAGCTCCGGCCTGACCTATGTGGTGGACCGTTTCAAGGGTTGGGCGCACTCCGGACACGTGACCCTGCAACGCGGCGAGCGTTCTCGCCTTGCCGATTACGCAGCAGAGACGCTATAGTCAAACGGATATCCATCCGAAGCAGCGGCACCAATCTGGTGCCGCTGCACACCCATAGGGAACGCGCGCGTCCATGAGCATGCTGGCGGTATTCAATCAGAAAGGTGGCGTCGGCAAGACCACCACAGCCTTCAACCTGGCGGCAGCCATGCGCCGGGACAATGTCCACCCCTTGATGATCGACCTGGACCCCCAGTGCCACCTGACGATGCTGTCTGGCGCACAAACCCAGCTCGGCACCTCGCTATACGGCTTCTACAAGGGTGAGAAATACCTGACGGACCTGATCCAGCAATTGCCCAACGGGCTGAACCTGATCCCTTCGCATATTGAGCTGTGCAAGATCGACATGTTGCTGGGCAAGGAAACCAAGATTGCCACCAAGCTCAAACATGCCATTCATGATGAAATGCTGGCGACGCCGGATATGCCCATCATCATGGACTGCTGCCCAATGCTGGGGGTGCTGTCGGTCAACGCCATTGTGGCCAGCGAACGCGTACTGGTGCCCGTGGCCGCCGACTTCTTGTCCTACCAGGGCGCGGTACAACTCAGCAACACCCTGCAAGGGCTGGAGGCCGTCCTCAAGCGCCCCATCAAACGCCGCTATGTGCTGACCCGCTTCAATGAGCGCCGCAAGTTCGTGAAAGACATTATCGGCAAGCTGCAGGATACGTTTGGCGACGATCTGTGCCAGACCCGCATTCATGAGAGTGCCAGCCTGGCGGAAGCGCTGGCCTGCGGCAAGGATGTGTTTAGTTACAACCCGGCCAGCCGCGCCGCCAAGGATTACGCCAACCTGTTCGACGAACTGGTCAGCAGCGGCTTTCTGCCGATTGGCGACTGAAGCCGCTCAGATAGCTTCTACCGCAGAGCCGTCCGCCCGCACGGCCCGGTCCTCTGCCCACGCCCGCATGGCATCCAGTTTTTCGGCCATCACCACCGAGAGCGGGCGTGTGCGCCCCAGCTCCGTCTGCAGGATAGCGGTATTCAGCGTGGCTTGCTGGGCGTGAGCCGCATACAGACCAGCGACAATGGACTGCTCGATCTCTGAGCCGGAAAACCCCTCAGCAGCCTGCGACAGCGCTGCAAGATCAAACTGCTGCTCATCCAGTTGGCGACGTTGCAGGTGGATGATGAAAATGGCTTGCCGATCTGCATCACCCGGCAAATCCACAAAGAAGATTTCGTCCAGCCGTCCCTTGCGCACCAGCTCAGGAGGCAGCGGGTCGATGTCGTTGGCAGTGGCCACCAGAAAGACGGGGCGCTTCCGTTCCGCCATCCAGGTTAGCAGTGTCCCCAGCATGCGGCGGGACGAGCCACCATCAAAACTGCCATCACCGCCGTGGATGCCTTTTTCCAGCTCGTCGATCCACAGCACGCAGGGTGACATGGCATCCGCCGTAGCCAGCGCCTGGCGCAAGTTGCGCTCGGTTTCACCGAAGAACTTGTTGTACAGCACGCCAAAATCCAGTCGCAGCAAGGGCAAACCCCAGCTCCCTGCCACACATTTGGCGGCCAGGCTTTTGCCACAGCCCTGAATCCCGGTCAGCAAAATACCCTTGGGTACATCCAGCCCCTGCACTTCGCCAAAAAAAGCCGGGCGACGTAACGCCAGCCAGTCTTTCAAGGCAGACAAGCCACCCAGTTCGGCAAAGCGGGCAGTATCCGGCTCCAGCGACAGGATGCTGTCGTGGTTCAGCATGTCATTCTTGGCCTGCTGGGTACGTACCAGATCCTCGCGGGTGATGGCACCATCGTTCTGGATGGCTTCCCGCACCAGACGGCGAGCATCTTCCAGTGTCATGCCCACCAGCAACCGATTCATTTGCTGCAAGGCGGCGGGCTCCGCCTTGACCTTGCTGCCATGCATGCGCGCCCACTGCTCGGCCTCCTCCCGCATCATCTGATAGAGGTCGTCATAGCTGGGCAAGTTCAGGCTGAAACTGGTGGCAAAACGCTGCAGCTCGGGGGGCAGGCTCAAGGCATGGCTGATAAAAACCAGGGTACGATCGGTACGTTGCCGCCCCTGCAGAATGTTCTTCACCAGCCGTACGTTGACCGGGTCATCCAGAAAAGGATGGGCATCGAAAAACAGAAACACCCCGTTTTGCGGGCTTTTGTACAGATGCCCCAGTGCCAGCGTCAGCTGATAGGTATCCAGCACCCGCTCGGGCTCGCCAAACTTGAGCCGCGCCAGACCGTCTGCCACATTCCAGCCAAACAAGGGCCAGTCATGCTTGGCGGCCAAGAGTTCCAGCATGTCACGAAAGCGCGCCTCTTCATGGGTTTCCACCACGATGATCGGGTAATGCGCGCGGATCAGCAGCTCAAAGCGTTCTGGGTCCTGTTTCATGCGTTGATCATAGCATGATGACTGATCGGGGCGGCACACCACCTTTGATCGGAAAATTCAATACTTAAAATAACCAAAGCCGATAGTTGATGCGCACCGGTCATCTTGATAGCTAAATGTGACATATTGATGACAAAACGAACATTTTCGCACTTCAGCGTTCCCCCGCCAGAAACACTGATCCGGAAAGGCTCACACACGAAGTCGCACACAGAATGACCATGTTCGTTTCGCCACAAGCTTCATCAGACACTACACTGAAGTAATGGTGACTTCAGACATGACCTGGAACAAGCCATGTTGACCTTGCTGAATCTGTTTGGTGCCGTTGCCCTGTTGATCTGGGGCACGCATATGGTGCAAACCGGCATCCTGCGTGCCTGGGGGGTACCGCTGCGCCGCTGGCTGGGACATAGCGTCAACCACAAAGGCACTGCTTTCCTCTCAGGCCTGACCATGACGGCCCTGATCCAGAGTGGCACGGCCACCACCCTGATGATGTCGGCCTTTGTGGCGCAAGGACTGATTCAAACCCACGCCGCCATGGCCGTCGTGCTGGGAGCAGATGTCGGCTCCAGCCTGATCGCCCAGGCGTTCTCGCTGCGCATTACCTGGATCTCGCCGCTGCTGATTTTCATTGGCGTGGCGCTGTTCCGTGCGGACCGCACCACCACTTCACGCAATGCAGGGCGCGCCGCCATTGGCCTGGGCCTGATGATGCTGGCCCTGCAACTGATCGGGCATACCATGCTGCCGATCAGCCACAGCCCGATCATTCAGCAGATTTTCAAAACCCTGACCGGTGACCTGCTGCTGGACATGGCCTTGGCCGCCTTGCTGACCTTGCTGGCCCATTCCAGTCTGGCGATCGTTCTCTTGATTGTGTCACTGGTGGGCTCGGAGTCAATCTCGCCTGGGCTAGGCTTTGCCTTGGTACTGGGTGCCAACCTCGGTAGTGCCATGACGCCGATGCTGTCCAGCTCAGGCACGGGTAATGCTGCCCGCCGGGTGCCGCTGGCCAACCTGATTTTCAAGCTCAGCGCCTGTGTGCTGGTGATGCCGTTCTTGCGCTATCTGCCGGAGTGGCTGGCCCTGCTGGATGACGACCCGGCGCGGCAGATGCTGCACTTCCATACCCTGTTCAATCTGGCCACAGCGGTGCTGTTCATTGGCCTGACCGGCCCGGTTGCCAAGCTGACCGAGCGCATCCTGCCGAATAGCGCCAGTAGCGATGACCCCGCCCAGCCCCGCTACCTTGATCCGAATGTGATCAATACCCCGGAAGTGGCGGTCAGCTGTGCCGCCCGCGAGGCACTACGCATTGGCGACTTGATCGACCAGATGCTGCGGCATTCGCAGCAGGTGCTGTGTCAGAACGAGGAAAAGCTGGTCCGCCCGGTGGAGCAGATGGAAAGCGGGGTCGACAGCCTGTACAAGGCGATCAAGTTCTACCTGATGCAGGTCAACCGCGAAGAGCTGTCCACGGTTGAGAACCAGCGCTGGGCCGACATCATTTCGCTGACCATCAATCTGGAGCATATCGGCGACATTATCGACAAGAACCTGATGGACCTGGCGCGGCGCAAGATTCGCGGCCAGCTCAGCTTCTCCGAATCCGGCAATGAGGAGATCCGCGAGCTGCACGACCGACTGATCAATAATCTGCGTCTGGGCCTGAACCTGTTCATGCACCCGGATGTGAAGAATGCCCAGCGCCTGCTGGAGGAAAAATCCCGCTTCAATGAGCTGGAGCGCCTGTACGCCGAGAACCACCTGCAGCGGCTGACCAACAATATGCTGCCCAGTGTGGAGACCAGCGCACTGCATCTGGATGTCATCCGTGACCTGCGCCGTATCAACTCGCACGTCTGCGCGCTGGCGTATCCGATCCTTGACGCTGCAGGCATGTTGACCAAGAATCGCTTGCGGCAGCAAAACCTTGAGCCCGAAGTGGCGAGCCCTGCCAAATCCCGTCGTCGTAGCCTGAAAGGAAGTACATGACCCTGCAAGCCTGGCCCTACCCTGCCCTGTTTGCTCACCGCGGGGGTGGCTATCTGGCCCCCGAAAATACGCTGCCCGGCATGGCCGAGGCCGTTGCGCGCGGCTTTCATGCCGTAGAGTTTGACGTCAAACTCTCGTCCGACAATTATACTTTTTTGCTGCACGACGACAGTATCGACCGTACCAGCAATGGTCGCGGCCTAGCTGCACGCATGACGCTGGCCGAGCTGCAGCAAGCCGATGCCGGCAGCTGGCATGGTAGCCGCTTCGCTGGCACCGTCTTCCCGCGTTTTGCAGAAGTCGCCCGCTACTGCCAGCAACATGGCCTGCTGGCCAATGTGGAAATCAAGCCCTGCCCGGGCCGTGATCGAGAGACAGGCGAGCAGGTGGCCCGCGAAGCGGCCCAGCTGTGGGCGGGCCAGCCGGTGCCTCCACTGCTGTCTTCCTTCTCGTGGGAAGCACTGGTGGCCGCTCGTGATGCCGCACCCCACCTGCCGCGCGGCTGGCTGGTCGAAGAATGGCCAGACGATTGGGAAGCCCGACTGCGCGAGCTGGGCTGCCTGTCGTTTAACTGTGATTACCTGATTCTGACTGCGGAACGGGTGGCTGCCATCAAGGCAGCAGGCTATCGGGTGATGGCGTACACCGTGAACGACGCCGATCGGGCCCGTGAGTTGCTGTCCTGGGGCGTAGATGGCCTGTTTACCGACGCACTGGACAGCTTGCGCGAAGCCATTCTGCGTCAAGACTGAGTGCGGGAGTACCCTGCAGGTCGGCAGAGCTGACCTGCAGGCGACCTCTCAAGCCGGATCAATAACGAACCAATGCCCGGTATTTCAGCGTGGTGCTGCCCTCAGCCGGGACCGTAATGCGCCAGTCAGATGTATTGCTGGCGGTTTTTTGGTGCGGGTGGCTTTCGCTCAGTACTTGCCAGTCGCCCGGCATCGGCTCACGCACCGTCACCGTTACCGCCTCCTTCTTGGCGTTCTTCAGCACCACTTCGAACGCCGCCTCAAAGATGTAGTTGTACTTGCCGTTACCGCCCACCTTCTTGAAGTCGGTCTGCTTCTTGTCGGCGGTCACATCAAACGCCTCGCCCAGCTTGAGGCGAATCTTTTCGTTCTTCGGCGTGTGGTCAATGTGATCCTCACCAACAAACTGGGCATTACCGGCGCGGTCTTTCTTGTAGACACGGATTACCCCGGCCGGCAGCGGCATACCCAAGCGAGAGGCCTCTTTGTTGTCGAACTCGACAAACACGCCCACCTTCATTTTCTGCCCCAGGTCACCATAGCTGCTGGAGTAGTAGTAGTCATTACCTTGCAGCAGCAGCTCCTTGCGCGCCGGTACCCCCGCACCACTCAGCAATGCCACTTGCTTGGTCTGACTCTCAGCGATGGTGGTCGGACGGTCCAGTGTATACAGGTGGTATTCGAACAGCGACTCCTCCGCGAAGCGCTCCTTCTTTGCCATGTCCATCATCGGTGCCGCCGCCATCATCGGCTTGGGTACCCCGCGCATACGCTCTTCTACCCGGTTCACATCCCCCGCCACCAGTTGCAGTTTGGCATTGCGGTAGCTGGCGCCACTCTGATTGTTCAGGGTCACCCATCCGGAAATATCCAGCTGGTCTTCCTTGTCGGCCAGCTCCACCACGTAGTCTGCTTTCCACGACAAGCCACCGGTGAGGTAGCTCAGCTCCATCTGCTGCTGCTCTGCGCCCTGATTATCCAGCTGCATCACCAAGGTAGGCCGGTCGCGCAGATTGGGCGGTACATCGTCAAACACCAGACGGCCCGGCACGCCGGTTTCGATACGATCACCAATCTTCAGCACCACGCCCTGATTAGCGGCCAGTACCTGTGCCCGCTCGACCGTTTCCACACCCGTGGTTGGGTGGGTCTTGATCACGCTGACGCTGCGCCCTACGTACTTTTCCAGCAGCTTTTGTGGCGTCAGCAGGTCATAGTCAAAGTTCTGCTCCAGTACCGACAGTTTGCCCGGTGACGTGACACTGCGCAGCAGTGCCGTTTCCGGGCGCATGCGGGCACTGACGTCACGGAAAGCCAAGGCGAGGCTGCCGCGCTTCACGCTCACATTGCGCAAGTCTTTCACCAGCGCCAGATCCTGGTTGTAGATGGTCACGGCCACTTCTTGCTGCTCATTCAGGCTACTGGTTTGTTCAGCGGCATCGGCGACAGTCATGCAGGCACTCCCGAGTAAAAGCATGGACAAGGCAACTTGACGAGACATGGAATCATTCCTTTTGATGGGCTGGGATACCCCCGGCATGACAGCTTGCTGTCATCCTACCGGAGCACTTGCAGACTGAAACGGACAAGGTGGCCCGACGGGGTTAAAGCAGCAGAAGATTTTTTTGAGCAGACTGAAGGTCGGATGGCTGGCATGCCTCCTGAACGGAGGCATGCGCTCGCTCATCAAAGCTTGGGAATGCGGATACGGCTGATCATCAGTGAACCGGACACGGCATAGACCAGCACCAGCGGGTGCAGGTCGTGGCCCATGATCTTCAGCACACCAAACCACAGCTGATCGCCCAGCGCGCCACAGGCGGCTGCAATCACCAGCATCAGCACCAGCAGGATGGAGGTCGGGATCGGCGTGCCTTCAAAGTACTTGACCTTGTCTCCCCCCTCCGCGAGCGCCTCTGCCGTAACGTTGTAGCGGGCCAGCCGGGACACGCCGCAGGCCACGAAATAGCCCAGCACGATGCGGTCATACATGCCCTGCATGCCGCAGCCATAGGCCAGCACCGCTGGCGCCACCCCGAATGAGATCACATCCGCCAGCGAATCCAGCTCACGGCCCATCGCCGAGCTTTTTTGCCGCCAGCGCGCAATGCGGCCATCCAGCACATCAAATATCAGTGCCAGCAGCACCAGCGCACCGGCAAAATACACATGTAATACCTGCTGCCGCTGCAGGTAGGTCATGACCGAGAACAGCGCACCCACCCCGCAGATGGCATTGCTGAGGGTGAACCAGTCAGCCAGATGGAAGTCCCGGATCATCGACAGGGGGCGGGGCGGCGGCAGTGCAGTCATGAATCAGCCTTGCAGGGTAAGATCATGCCAGAACCATACCACAAGCCAGCCCCTGCGCGCCAAACTCCTGCTGCCACCATCCCTTTGGGTCAGCCGGGCTGGAACTGCCGCCCGGTCAACAGTGCCCACAAGGCCCGGCGCGCATTCACCAGCCCGATCAGGTTCCCCGCAACCACCAGCAGCAGGCCCAATACCGTCCAGCCGGTCCATTGATACTGTTCAAACAGGCTGGAGGCCACCAGCGCCACCACCGGGAACAGCAAGGTGCAGTAGGCGGCCCGATCGGGCCCGATACGCCCCACCAGCATCAGGTAGGCAGTAAATCCGATTACTGACCCCGGGATGGCCAGATACACCAGTGCCGAGAGGTAGCGCGGCGTCCACTCCGGCTCAAACGACAAACCTGCCAGCAAGCTGCCCACCGTCAGAATAGTGGCCCCCACCAGCATGGCCCAGGCATTGGTAAACAGCGGTGTCAGCCCCATACCCTGCATCCGGCTGGACAGCAGGTTGCCACTGGAAAAACAGATGGTACCCAGCGCCGCCACCAATACGCCTTGCCCCATACCCGCCTGCCAGTGCCGCCATTCCGGCAGGAACAGACAAACGATGCCGGCCAGCCCCACCACCGCGCCGACCAGCACGCTGGGCTGCATGTCACGCTTCAGGAACAGCTTGCCATTGATGGTATTCAGAATCGGGGCCAGTGAGAAAATCACCGCTACCAGCCCGCTCGGCACAGTCTGCTCGGCATGGTAGAAGCACAGAAAGTTCAGGCAGAACAGCGCCACCCCTTGTGCCAGCACAAACGGCATGGCCGCTTTGGGCGGCAGGCGCCACTCACGGCGCAGCATCAGCACCAGCATCAGCACCAGGCTGGCCAGCAGAAAGCGCCAGGCGATGGACACCGGCACCGGTACCACGCCCAGCTGCCACTTGATGGCGAGCCAGGTGGTCCCCCAGATCAATACAGTCACAACATACAGCATGAGGTTGAACATGAAACGACTCCTTGTCTTGTCGTTTCATTGTGAACACCGTAGCCGTGCGCAGTTGTCCATTCTTGCGCATATCTGCCATACGGCATTCACAGCCTTACGCCATCTCCCTATACTGAAGCCATGGACGTTTCGACCTCACCTGCCCTGCTGCAAGCTGATGATCAGTTGCATTCGGTATTCCGCACCCTGAACGACACCAATGCGCAGCTGGAGCGTTTTGTCTGGCTGGGCGATCATCTGGCCGCTGCGGTCTGGCATCGCAAGACCGATGAGGACGAGACCTGCTACAACCACCCCGGTCACCACACCCTGTCTTTCTATCTGAACGGCGGCGAGGAGACCGAGCGTGAGCGGGTACCCCGCTATGGCGCGCCTCAATACCTTTGCACCCTGCCGGGAGAGCATGAGTCGCGCTGGTGGGTGCGCGGTGAACTGCGCTTCCTGCACCTCTACTTTCTGCCGGAGCACTTTACCCAGCGCGCCGTACAGGAGCTGGACCGTGAGCCCCGAGAGCTGACGCTGGCGGATCGCACCTACTTTGAACATCCGCAACTGGCTGCCGCTTGCCAGCAACTGGTGCAAACCGACTGGCAACACCCGGATGGCCTGCTGCAGGCCAACGGCCAAGCACACGACATCCTCAGCATGCTGCTGCGCAGCCAATCGGCCTTGCGTGCCCCGGCGAGCAAGGGAGGGCTGTCGGTCGCGGTGCGGCGGCGCCTGGCGGACTATATTGATGCCCAGTTGCAGCTGCCACTCACCTTGGGGCAGCTGGCAGCAGAAGCCAACCTGTCCGAGTTTCATCTGGCACGCATGTTCAAAGTATCATTCGGCATGACACCGCAGCAATGGATCAGCGCCCGCAGACTGGAGCTGGCGCGTACGCTGCTGCAGCACAGTGACCTTCCGCTTGAGCAGGTCGCCCAGCTCTGTGGCTATGCCAATGCCAGCCATTTCAGTCACCGCTTCAAAGCAAGTGTGGGTACCAGCCCAGGCCAGTATCGCCAGTCCATGCGATCACCACGCCTTCTCAGTGGTGGAGAGGCTTGACCTTGATCAAATCTGCAACAACAGCAAGCCCCTACACTGATTCCAGCAACGTCCCCTACTGGAGTCATAAACATGCATGTCGAACATCATCCCTTAGCTGCAGAATTCCCTGAGCTGCGCGATCAGATCCACCTGCTGAAAACCGGTAACGCGCATTTTTCCCGCCTGCTGGGAGAGTACGAAGCCATTGATAAAGCCGTATGCCGTGCTGAAGATGGCATCGAAGCGGCGGCAGACCATGTGGTAGAAGGCATGAAGCGGCAACGTCTGCACCTGAAAGACCAGCTTTACTCCCTGCTCAAGACCAGCAGCTGACCCTGCTTTTCCGGCACCACAAGGTGCCGGAAAACATCTACAAATCAATACATTGCAACACCCTGTAGTTCATGGGAAAATACTGGCCCTTTGCCTTTGGCCAGACCCGCCTCCATGAATGCCGCTACGCCTGCCGACGACACCGAAGCCCTTGATCGCAAACAGCAATACGAGGGCAACAAGCTGAACAAGCGCCTGCGGCACCAAGTGGGCGATGCCGTGGTGGATTTCAACATGATCGAGCAGGGCGACAAAATCATGGTCTGCCTGAGCGGTGGCAAAGACAGCTATGCCATGCTGGACATCCTGCTCAGCCTGCAGCGTAATGCCCCGATTGACTTCAGCATTCTGGCGGTCAATCTGGATCAGAAGCAGCCCGGGTTTCCCGAAGAGGTCCTGCCCACCTACCTGAAGCAGATCGGCGTACCTTTCCGCATCATCGAGCAAGACACCTACAGCATCGTCAAGAGTGTGCTGGAGGAAGGTAAAACCACCTGCAGCCTCTGCTCCCGCCTGCGTCGGGGCATTCTCTATCGGGTCGCCAAGGAAGAAGGCTGTACCAAGATTGCACTGGGCCACCACCGTGATGACATCCTGGCCACCTTCTTCCTCAATATGTTTTACGGCGGCAAGCTGAAGGCGATGCCGCCCAAACTGGTCTCCGACAATGGCGAGCATGTGGTCATTCGCCCGCTGGCCTATGTGCGGGAAAAAGACCTGGTCCGCTATGCCGCGTGGAAACAGTTCCCCATCATCCCGTGCAACCTGTGCGGCTCCCAGCCCAATCTGCAGCGCCAGGTGGTGGCAGACATGATGCGCGACTGGGACAAGAAGCATCCCGGTCGGCTGGAAACCATGTTCAAAGCCTTGTGCAATGTCGTACCCTCCCACCTGGCAGATCGCACGCTGTTTGACTTTGCCGGTCTGCACACCACCGGCGTGGAAGATGCCCAAGGTGATCACCTGTTCGATGAGGAAGACATGGAACCGGTCAGCGAGCTGAGTCGCCTGTTCGCTCCCCAGCTTTTGCCTTTGAGCGAGTGACGTAACCGCCTTGACGGACTGTCATCACTGCTTCATGGTTCTGCTATAAAACAAGCAAGAGCCATACATTTACTCTCCCATGCGCAACCCTCAGCCTCTGGCCCGCCTGTGCCTGGGCAGCCTCTGCATGCTTGTGGCACTCGCTACATTCAGTGCGCCGTTACGCACACTGAGTGTGGTGGGCGAGCTGTGGCCCCCGCTGGTGCTGGATGAGCGCGCCAGTAACCCCGGAGCCGACATGGAGGTTTGTCAGCGGGTACTGTCGCGGCTGGGTTATACGGTGAAGTTTCAGGTGGTGCCCTGGCAGCGCGCCTTGTTGATGGCCAAGTCTGGCGATGTCGATGCGGTAATCGGGATTGGCCGTGGCCTGCTGAATGATCGGGAGAGTTATCTGGCGTACCCACCTGAACCCTTGTCCGCCAGCAGACTGGTGCTGTTTTACCGGAAGGAAGATGGCTTTCGCTATCAGGGCTTGCCCAGTCTGGTCGGCAAAACCATCGGTACCACCGCGGGCTATAGCTACCCTCCCGATTTCTCGCATGCGCCCTATCTGACACTGGAGCCCGCACCAACAGTCAGCATCAACCTGAACAAACTCAAAGCCCGCCGCGTAGACCTGATCGTGGCAGACATGGCCATGGGCACTCACCTGGCCGAAAGCATGAGTCTGGGCAATCAGTTGGCTTTTGACCCCACACCGATCGCCCGCACCAAGCTGTATCTGGCATTCTCCCGCTCCCGGGGTCTGGATACACTGGCAGAAGCCTTTGGAGTTGAGTTACGCCGCTTCAAACAAAGTCCAGCCTATCTGGAGATCCTGCGTAAGTATCAACTGTCTGCCACCATGATCCAGCCTGAGCACTGAGCATGCCACGCCGACTCTCCGCCTGGCTACTGCTGCTGACCTTGTGCTGGCCCCCTACCCATGCCGCCACCCGGCTCGACTACTGGCTCCATCAATTCCGCCCCAGCACCCTGACCAGCACCCAGCAACGGGCGGAGCTTAGCTGGTTCATCCAGGCGGCTCGTCCCTATCGCGGCATGACCGTGCGCGTGCTATCTGAAGACATCACCACCCATCGCTATGAACAGCAGGTGCTTGCCAAAGCATTTTCCGAGCTGACCGGCATCCGCGTCATTCATGACATCAAGCCGGAAGGCGATCTGGTACGCCTCTTGAAAAACCAGCTGCAGGGCGGCCCGGCAGTGTACGATGGTTTCATCAACGATAGCGATCTGATTGGCACCCATATGCGTATGGGGCAAACGGTGGTGCTGTCCGACTGGATGAAAGGTGCTGGCCGCGAGCTCACCTTGCCAACCCTGGCGCTGGAAGATTTCATCGGACTGGCCTTCACCATGTCTCCCGATGGCAAGCTCTACCAGCTGCCGGACCAGCAATTCGCCAACCTGTACTGGTTCCGCTACGACTGGTTCACCCGCCCTGACTTGCAAGCCCGCTTCAAGGCGCGCTACGGCTATGCACTGGGTGTACCACTCAACTGGTCCGCTTATGAGGACATCGCCGACTTCTTCACCCATCAGGTTAAGGTCATCGACGGGCAACGCGTCTACGGCCATATGGACTATGGCAAGCGCGACCCCAGCCTGGGCTGGCGCTTTACTGATGCCTGGTTATCCATGGCTGGAGAAGGCAGTGTCGGTTACCCAAATGGCAAGCCCATTGACGAATGGGGCATTCGGGTGGAGGGCTGCAATCCAGCAGGCGCCAGTGTCAGCCGCGGAGGCGGCACCAATAGTCCGGCAGCGGTCTATGCCCTGCAGAAATACCTGGACTGGATCAAGCAGTACGCCCCACCAGAAGCCCGCAACCTCACCTTCTCCGAAGCCGGGCCCATCCCGGGAAAAGGTCAGATTGCGCAGCAAATCTTCTGGTACACCGCATTCACTGCCGATATGGCCAAGCCAGGACTCCCCATCAATCACCCGGACGGTACGCCCAAATGGCGCATGGCCCCTGCTCCGCTGGGTGCCTACTGGGAACAGGGCATGCAGCGCGGTTATCAGGACGTTGGCGCATGGACCTTCCTCAAAAACACGCCACGGCCGCAGCTGGACATGGCCTGGCTCTATGCTCAGTTCACCGTGTCCCGCACCGTCTCGCTGAAGAAGTCGCTGACCGGGCTCACCTTCATCCGCGAATCCGACATCCACTCCCCAGCCGCCAGCGCACTGGCGCCCAAGCTGGGGGGGCTGATCGAGTTTTACCGTAGCCCGTCACGGGTCTACTGGACGCCCACCGGCACCAATGTTCCGGATTATCCGCAACTGGCCGAATTCTGGTGGCCACGCATTGCGGCTGCCTTGGCCGCTGAACAAACCCCGCAACAAGCCTTGGATCAACTGGCCAGCCAGATGGATGAATCCCTGCAGAAACTCTCGCAGCAACCCGGCCTGCGCTGCCCGCCCCGCCTGAACCCACCACAGCTCCCTACCTACTGGCTAGGCCGCCCCGGCGGCCCCAAAGCCCGACTGCGCAACGAAAAACCACGCGGAGAAACCGTCCCTTACGACAAGCTATTGCGTATCTGGCAAGAAGGTGGCGATACCAAGTAAGGACTGGAACAGCAGCCTATTAGCCAAACCAGAGTGGGTTTTGCGATATGGCTTATTCCCATGCACTGCATCGCGGCGAGGGTATGAGTGCATAGCGGCGATCCATTGCGTACGCGCTGTTAGACTGCAGCATAAGCGTTTTTTTGGCGCTCAAGCGTGTCCTGATCAGCCTCGCTTTATGTCCCATCCAGCCCTATTCAGTGCATCGCTGATAGCTTAAATAGCCATATCGCAAAACCACCATCACGATGGGGGCGAATCTGAATGAGTCGAGGATTGTAGCCGTTTGGCTAAAGAGTAGGTTTTGAGAGCATCAAATGAAGAAGCCCCTGCAGCTGTCTGCAGGGGCTTCAAATGGGAGCCTGGCGGTGACCTACTTTCACAAGCGATCTGCTCACTATCATCGGCGCAACGTCGTTTCACTGTCCT
>NZ_JAYREC010000003.1:0-440732 GCF_041909055.1 Leeia sp.
GATGCGAACTATACGCACACCAGCCACAGCCGTCAACACCCCAATACGCACTTTTTGCTGTAACTCCCCTCCAAGCCCCAGCAAACCATTGATGAGACAGCGTTTATTCAGCTAAAGTTTTTTGCGGTTTGATGAACCCTGCCCCACTAAATCCAGGCTACAGCAGGGCATACTGAGTTAAGACAGCCAAGCAACCGGCGTTTCCAGGGCAAAAACACGGCTTCTGCCATCCCCTTTCTGGGCTTGCTCACAGGGGGACTCTGACAAAATTGGCCCCGCTCTTCCAGCGCCACATACAACAACACCGCCAAAAGGCGGTGTTGTTGTATGTGCTTATATATTGCAGCATCAGCCCAACTGACGACGGGCATTGTGGAACATCTTGAGCCAAGGGCTGTGACGTGGCCATTCTGCCGGATGCCAGGAGAAGTTCTCGCGACGCAAGGTGCGCTCCGGGTGCGGCATGATGATGGTAAAGCGGCCGTCCTGCGTGGTCACCCCGGCAATACCCTCTGGTGCGCCATTAGGGTTGAACGGGTAGCGTTCGGTCACCTGCCCTTGGCTGTCAATATAGCGCATGGCGGTGAGGCTCATGGCACGGTCTCCATCCTGGCGGAACCAGGCTCGACCTTCACCGTGTGACACGATCACCGGCAACTGGCTACCCTGCATGTCGCGGAAGAACAAGGACGGGCTCGGCGGTAACTCCACCATGACCAGTCGCCCTTCGAACTGCTCCGAAGCATTGCGCACGAACTTGGGCCAGGCTTGCGCACCGGGGATCAGTTCGTTCAGATTGCTCATCATCTGGCAGCCATTGCAGACACCCAGTGCAAAGCTGTCTGGCCGAGCAAAGAAGGCAGCAAACTCGTCACGCGCACGCGCATTGAACAGGATGGACTTGGCCCAGCCCTCCCCTGCGCCCAGCACATCGCCATAAGAGAAGCCACCGCAGGCGACCACGCCGGCAAAATCTTGCAGGGTGACGCGGCCACTGATGATGTCGCTCATGTGGACATCCACCGCGAGGAAGCCTGCAGCATCAAAAGCGGCACCCATCTCGACATGACCATTGACCCCCTGCTCACGCAGGATGGCCATGCGCGGGCGAGCACCACTCAACACCACCGGGGCCTCGGGCTGCGGGTCGAAACTGAGCTTGGCAAACAGGCCATGGTCGGCAGCATCGCTGATACGTGCTCGCTCTTGATCCGCTCCTTGCGGGTTGTCACGCAGGCGTTGCAAGTGCCAGGACGTTTCCGACCAGGCCAGTTGCAGATCGGTACGCGCCTCATCCAGCAACACACCCTGGCTGCCCCGCACTTGCAAGCGGTCGCTGCGATTCACCTCGCCGACCTCCAGCAGGCAGTGACTCAAGCCGTGTTGCTGACAGACCGCCTGCACGGCAGACCGATCCGCACGGCGGACTTGCAGCACTGCGCCCAGCTCTTCATTGAACAGCATGGCAAGGGCAGCAGCCTCGTCAGCCACCGGCAATTGCAGGGCCACGCCGAGACGGCTGGCAAACTGCATTTCAACCACCGCCGCCAGCAAACCACCATCCGAGCGATCATGATAAGCCAGCAACAGCCCAGCCGCGTTCAACGCCTGCACCGCATCAAAGAAACCGCGCAGCAGCGCCGGGTTGTCCAGATCCGGCGCGCAGTTGCCAGTCTGCTGATACACCTGGGCCAACGCCGAGCCGCCCAGTCGTTGCTTGCCCTGCCCGAGATCGAGCAACAGCAGCAGGCTGTCTTCGTCCTTCAGCTCCGGGGTCAGGGTGCGGGCCACATCCGGGGTTGGGGCAAAGGCAGAGATGATCAGCGACAGCGGGGAGGTCACTGTCTTGGTTTTGCCGTCTTGTTGCCAGACGGTTTTCATCGACAAGGAATCCTTACCCACCGGAATACTGATACCCAGCGCCGGGCACAGCTCCAGCCCGACGGCCTTCACGGTGTCAAACAGCTTGGCGTCTTCACCGGGATGACCCGCTGCAGCCATCCAGTTAGCCGAGAGCTTGATGTCCGACAGTTGGCCGATCCGTGCTGCCGCAATATTGGTAATCGCCTCGCCAATCGCCATGCGGCCAGAAGCCGGAGCGTCGATCAACGCCAGCGGGGTACGTTCGCCCATCGCCATCGCCTCACCCGCATCACTCTGGAAGCCCATCAGGGTGACGGCCACATCGGCTACTGGAATCTGCCAGCGCCCGACCATCTGATCGCGCACGGTGAGGCCACCCACCGAGCGGTCGCCAATGGTGATCAGGAAGTGCTTGTCCGCCACGGCAGGCAGGCGCAGCACACGGTACACCGCTTCACGCAGGCTGACACCTTGCAGCTGCAAGCCCGGCAGCGGGTTCTGGACGCGACGGACATCACGCGTCATTTTGGGCGGCTTGCCCAAAAGCACGTCCATGCTCATGTCAACGGCCGGGGTACCCAGCAGACTATCCTCCACCCGCAGCTGCTTTTCTGCGGTGGCGGTCCCGATCACCGCCATCGGGCAACGCTCGCGATCCGCCATCGCTTGCAATTGCGGCAGGTCTTGCGGGCGGATGGCCAGCACATAGCGCTCTTGCGACTCATTGCACCAGATTTCCTTGGGCGACATGGCCGCTTCTTCGATCTGGATGTCGCGCAGCTGGAACACCGCACCGCGCTCTGAGCCATGCGCCAGCTCCGGCAGGGCGTTCGACAGACCACCGGCACCGACGTCGTGAATGCTCAGGATCGGGTTGGCGTCGCCCAGCTGCCAGCAGCGGTCGATGACTTCCTGCGCCCGGCGCTGCATTTCCGGATTGCCACGCTGCACCGAGTCAAAATCCAGATCTGCGGTGTTGGCGCCGGTGTCCATGGACGAAGCCGCCCCCCCACCCAGGCCGATCAACATGCCGGGACCACCCAGCTGGATCAGCAGCGCACCATCTACGACTTCTTGCTTGAACACATGGCGGGCGTCGATATTGCCCAGACCACCGGCAATCATGATCGGCTTATGGTAGCCGCGCATTTCACCGGCCACCGTGTGTTCATAGGTGCGGAAATAACCGGCCAGATTGGGGCGGCCAAATTCATTGTTAAATGCAGCGGCACCGATCGGGCCGTCCAGCATGATTTGCAACGGGGTGACAATGCGCTCCGGCTTGCCATACTGACCCTCCACCGCATCCGTGCCCGCATAGCTTTCCCACGACTGGCGCGCCTCCGGCAGATTCAGGTTGGACACGGTAAAGCCGCACAGACCCGCCTTGGGGCGGGAACCGGTGCCGGTGGCGCCTTCATCACGAATCTCACCACCGGAGCCGGTAGCCGCGCCGGGGAAGGGCGAAATGGCGGTCGGGTGGTTGTGGGTTTCCACCTTCATCAGGATATGGGTATCAGCCTCGTGGTAGCCGTAGGCGTGCCCCTCACCCTGTGGGTGGAAACGGGCGGTACGTGCGCCTTCGATCACCGAAGAGTTGTCCGAGTAAGCCACCACCGTCCCTTGCGGGTGGGTCTTGTGGGTATGACGGATCATGCCGAACAGCGAATGCGGCTGCGGTTCACCATCGACAATGAAATCGGCGTTGAAAATCTTGTGGCGGCAGTGCTCGGAGTTGGCCTGCGCGAACATCATCAATTCCACGTCGGTCGGGTTGCGCCGGATGCGCTGGAAGTTTTCCAGCAGATAATCCACCTCATCCTCAGACAGGGCCAGACCCATGTCACGGTTGGCCCCCTGCAAGGCCTCGCGCCCACCTTGCAGCACGTCCACTGCTTGCAAGTCACGGGGGGATTGGTGCTGGAACAGCTGGGCCGCGTCAGCCAGATCACGCAGCACCACTTCCGTCATGCGGTCATGGATATGTGCAGTAACCTGTGCCAGCACCTGCGGATCCGTGCTGTCCACATAATAGGCAATGCCCCGCTCGATGCGCTGCACATTCTCCAGTCCACAATGGTGCGCAATGTCGGTGGCCTTGGATGACCACGGCGAAATGGTACCAATACGAGGCACCACCAGCAGCAGGCTCCCGGACTGCGCCACGTGCGGCTTGAATTCGTCGTAGGTCAGCAGGCGGGTCAACACCGCCTGCTCTGCACTGCTCAGCGGCTGCGCATGTTCGACCAGATGCACCCAGCAGCTGCGTACAGCAGGCACGCTGGTCAGGTTGCGGGCCAGGGTAGCGTTGAGTTTTTGCAGACGAAATTCGGACAGCGCTTGCGCGCCAAACAGCGGCGTGATCAGAGACATGCGGGCACCAGGCAAGATGAGCGGAGCCGACCGGGGGGGACGGCGATCATGTCAGGCCCTTACCGCAATAAAACCGCGATGGCACGGCTGGGAGCGGAGGTACCGTGACGGGCGCGATGATACCGTAAAAGCCCTTGTTTTTCGAGACAAATCATCGCCATGTGCGCCATGACAGGGTCGACGCGCTACAATGCCGTGTTTGGGCGGGAGCGTGCGGGTGCCGACACAATACGACTGGTTGGGGTGGTGGCTGGTGGGGCTGCTCGGCGGCACCCATTGCATCGGCATGTGCGGAGGACTGGTCGCAGCATTCAGCATGGGGCTGCCTGCGCGCCGCCGCATGCTGTACTGGGGTCTGTTGAACACAGGACGCTTGCTCAGCTATATGCTGGCAGGCGTGCTGGCCGGACTGCTGGGGGCCACCCTGCATGGCTATGGGCGGCTTTTACCCTTGCAATGGCTGCTGTACATGCTGTCACAGCTCTTGCTGGTGATCCTAGGCCTGCATCTGAGCGGGCTCCCCACCCTCATTCCCCGGCTGGAAAAGTGGGGGTCACGCCTCTGGCGGGTGCTGCAACCCCGCTTTCGCGCATTACTGCCCTTGCGCACACCCGGCCAGGCTTTGCTGGCAGGGCTGTTCTGGGGGTGGCTGCCCTGCGGGCTGGTGTACACCGCATTAAGCAGCGCCCTCCTCTCCGGCACCCCGGTATTGGGGGCGGCACAAATGCTGGCCTTCGGGCTGGGAACCCTGCCCACCCTGCTGGTGATGGGCAAGCTCGCACCGTGGCTGCAACGTCCAATGCTGCGACGCCTCTCCGGCCTGCTGGTCATGGTGCTGGGCGGGTGGGGAATTTGGAATGGTTTACATTTGCTTCCCTCCGTAAAGGCTGCGCTTTTGCTATAGTCGGGTAGGGAGCCGCTCTACACCCTGTCCAACTGCCTTCCACTGAAGGACCCCATGCTTGACAAACTGAAAGCGTTGACCCGGCAGTTAAACCCAGTGCAACGTGCGCTGGAGGCAACCCAAGGCTTACCCAGCCTGACGCCGGTCGCAGCCATGGAATTCATTGCAGGATGGTTGCCGCAGCAGCAGAACCTGCTGGAACAACCCACTCGCATGCAGGAAGCCTTGTGGGGCTTGGACCCGCTCTGCCGTGAGCGACTGGCGGCCGCCGCCAGCGAGCTGATGCGTGGTCAGCTGACTCGCCTGCGCCTGCAGCTCTACGCCAATGCCGCTCAGCCCTATGTGCAAGCGCTTTACCGCGCTTACCTGCCCTGCGTCCAGCAGTACAAACTGTCACTGGTACAGAAACCCCATGAGCTGTTTCCGCCGCATGCCGGCTTTCTGTTCTGGGGAACGCGACGCCTGGTGATGGAATTCATCACCACACGGCAGGCCCAGCAGACGCAGTGGCGGGAGCTGTACACTGCCATTCCGGCCATTCTGGGCGAGAAGTTGCCCGCCAGTGCCTTGCCGGCCGCCCGACTGGCGCTAGCTCAGTTTTGCCTGGTCAGCAGTGGTCTGGCAGCCGAGCTGGAGGTGCGCCAGGTGGACATTGTCGACCGGCTGGTCGGCATGCTGGCGCCCTTTGTCAGTTTCAGCCAGCAGCCGCGCAGCGGCATCCAGTACTGGCTGGATATTCATCAGCCGCACCCGCCCGCCCTGGTGGACCTGGGGAAATTGCCGCCGCCTTCCAATGGCCTGATCTACATCCAGTTCGAGCGGGTACTGGATGAACTGCTGTCACTGGAAACCCTGATCGCCCAGCAAGCGCAACTCCCCACCAAGCTGAATTTTGACGGCAACCTGCACCGCACCGAAGTACTGGTGACCTTGCGGCAATTGCGCGACAAATGGATGGGCAAGGTGGCTACCCGTCGGCATGAACGCAAGCTGATGGACAAGTTTGTGTTTCTGGCGCTGGACCTGCCTGCCATCCGCCGCAAGGTGGCAGGCTTTGAACAAGCGGGGACCCGCACCATCAATCTCGGCATCGAACGGGCGCGGATGGAGGATATCAGCCAGAGCGGCATCGGCCTGCGCGTGCCCGCTGAAGCCTGGGCCAAGGTAGGGCTGGCGGTCGGCATTCAGGTCGAAGGCAATCCGCGCTGGGTGGTCGGCGTCGTGCGGCGTCTGGTCAACACCCAGACCGCCAACGAACTGCACATGGGGGTGGAGATTCTGTCCCTGACACCGCAATCCATCCGGTTGGTGGAAGAGGCGCGCCTGACGGTATGGGAGCAGACCAATGCCGGTGGCGCGCTGGATAATGTGTTCGGGGTGTGGATTCCGCCTTCCGTGCACAGCCATGAGCAAGCCATGTTGCTGCTGGAGAAACCGGAAGTGGTTATCGGCAAGTCCTACGGCATGTACTACCACGGCCACAAGGGCATGATACGCATCAAGGACCAGGTGGAAGTAGGCGACAATTTCTACCGATACACGGTCGATGTGGTTGAGGCCCTGTCAGCCAGCGTCGAGAAAGCGCAGGAACTGGACTTCTGACGCCTTGCCCTCCACAAAAAACCGCCCGCCGGGCAAGCCGGCGGGCGGTTTCTATCTCACGGGATGCGGTTTACTCGAAGAAGGCCTTGACCTTGTCCATCCAGGATTGCGCACGCGGGTTATGCTTGGCGGCATCCCCGCCCTCGGTCCCCTCAAATTCCCGCAGCAGTTCCTTCTGCCGTTCGGTGAGGTTGACCGGGGTTTCCACCACCACATGGCACATCAGGTCGCCATAGCTGCTGCCACGCACGTCCTTGATGCCCTTGCCACGCAGGCGGTATACCTTGCCGGTCTGGGTTTCCGGGGAGATCTTGATCTTCGCCTTGCCATCCAGCGTCGGAATCTCCAGCTCGCCGCCCAGTGCAGCAGTGGCAAAACTGACCGGCATCTCGCAGTGCAGGTCATTGCCGTCGCGCTGGAACATGCTGTGCGGGATCAGCTCGATCACCACATACAGGTCACCGCGCGGGCCACCGCCCTGCCCGGGCTCGCCTTCGCCCGACAGGCGGATGCGGTTACCATCGTCCACCCCGGCCGGTACCTTCACCGACAGGGTCTTCTGCTGTTTGACCCAGCCTGCACCGTGGCAAGGTTTGCACGGGTCAGAAATCACCTTGCCAGTACCATGGCAGGTGGGGCAGGACTGCTGGAAGGCGATAAAGCCCTGCTGCATGCGCACTTGACCATGGCCATTGCAGGTATGACACGTCTTGGCTTGCGTGCCCGGCTTGGCACCGCTGCCATGGCACACCTCACACTGCTCCATGCTGGGGATGCGAATCTGCTTCTCGCAGCCACGCGCCGCTTCTTCCAGCGTAATCTTCAGGTTATAGCGCAGGTCGGCACCACGGCTGACGCCGCTGCGGCCACGGCCGCCACCGAAAATCTCACCAAAGATATCGCCAAAGGCATCGGCAAAGCCGCCCATGCCTGCACCGCCGCCCATGCCAGCTTGCGGGTCGACTCCGGCGTGGCCGTACTGATCGTAGGCGGCCCGCTTCTGTTCGTCAGACAAGATCTCGTAGGCCTCCTTGGCCTCCTTGAATTTGTCTTCCGCATCTTTGCTGTCCGGATTGCGGTCCGGGTGATATTTCATCGCCAGCTTGCGGTAGGCTTTTTTGATCTCGTCGTCGCTGGCATCGCGGTTGACGCCCAGCACTTCATAAAAATCACGTTTGGACATGTCTGTTTTTCACCTGCTCGTCAAACTGCAGCTTGTGGCCGCTGGCCCATGCTGCGCAAGAAGCCGAAATGCGCCCGCAGCGCTGCCCGTACCGACGGGAAGCACAAGTACGGCACGGAAAATTCTTCACACGTCTTTTGCACTATCCGGCGCAAGGCTGGGTAGTGGATATGACTGATCTTGTGGAATAAATGGTGTTCAACCTGGAAATTTAAACCACCCATGTAAAAGGTGGCCAACCAGCTGCGCGGGGCAAAGTCTGCGGTGGTGCGCACTTGCAACTCCGCCCACTCGGCTGGCAGCTTGCCACTTTGCGCGTCGGGCAGCGGGAAGTCGGCCCCTTGTACGGTGTGCGCCAGCTGGAACACCAGCGACAGCGTCAAACCAAACAGCAAATGCACCCCAACAAAGCACAGCAGTACCTGCCACACCGGGTGAAACAGCATCGGGATCACCAGCGCGTAACCAAAATAAAACAGCTTGGCAGCCAGAAACCAGGGCAGCTCCCACGCGGCGCGCGGCTGCATCCGGGTGTCGCCGATACGGTTTGTGATGATCTTGTGAAAATCGCTGAACGCCAGCAGGTACAGCGACAGCATGCTGTACAGTACCGGTGCATACCAGTGCTGCAGCCGATGCCACGGCCTCCAGGGCTGGCTGGGCGACAGCCGCATCAAAGACCCGATGGCAATGTCGTCGTCCTTTCCGTCGATATTGGTATAGGTATGGTGCAGCAGGTTATGCTTTTGTTTCCACAGGGTTTGGCTGCTGCCCAGCAGATCCATGGCACTGCCCGCCAGGAAGTTGACCCAGCGCTTGCGCGAATAGCTGCCATGTGCACCATCATGCATCACATTGAACGCCACCAGTACGAAGCCCTGCACCAGCAGGAATGCGGCCACCAGCGCCGACCACCAGTGCTCCACCCACCAGACCAGGCTGACATAGCTGCCCAGCATCAAGCCCACCGAGACCAGCGTTTTCAGGTACAGGCGCCAGTTGCCGGTTTGCCGCAGGCCGGCTTCCTGAAAGTACTGCTCGGTACGCTGCTTGAGGGTTTCAAAAAAGGCGCCCCGTGGTGGAAACACGATGCGGGAGGGTTTTGCTGAACTCATGGTACCTTTCCGTCACCCACTGCGGGTGACATGGCGAGGCCGCGTTGCCTCTATGGGGTACTTCCACCCCGGCAACACGGCCTCAGACAGCCATCGGGCTGACATGGCTAAACCGGCGATCGCCGGTTTAGCCCTTACTTCTTGTCTTTGACTTCTTCGTACTCGGCATCCACCACATCACCTTCTACCGGCTTTTCGCCACCGGCAGGGGCTTCGCCACCTTCAGCCTGACCATACATCAGCTCACCCAGTTTCTGGCTGACTTGCATCAGGGTTTCCACCTTGGCGTCGATCGCGGCCTTGTCATCTGACTTCAGCACCTCTTCCACGCCCTTGACGGCTTCCTCGATCTTGGCCTTCTCTTCGGCATCAATCTTGTCGCCGTGCTCAGACAGCGATTTCTTCACCTGATGCACCAGACCATCGGCCTGGTTGCGCGACTGTACCAGCTCGATCAGCTTGCGGTCTTCGTCGGCATTGGCTTCGGCGTCGCGCACCATTTGTTCGATCTCGGACTCGGAGAGACCCGAATTCGCCTTGATGGTGATCTTGTTTTCCTTGCCGGTGGCCTTGTCACGGGCCGACACGTGCAGAATGCCGTTGGCGTCGATATCGAAGCTCACCTCGATCTGCGGCACGCCGCGCGCTGCAGGCGGGATGCCTTCCAGATTGAACTGGCCCAGACTCTTGTTGGCCGACGCCTTCTCGCGTTCGCCTTGCAGCACGTGGATGGTCACCGCGCCCTGGTTGTCATCCGCGGTCGAGAACACATTGCTGGCCTTGGTCGGGATGGTGGTATTCTTCTGGATCAGCTTGGTCATCACGCCACCCAGCGTCTCGATACCCAGCGACAGCGGGGTCACGTCCAGCAGCAGCACGTCCTTCACATCACCTTGCAGCACGCCACCCTGAATCGCAGCGCCCACGGCCACAGCTTCATCCGGGTTCACGTCACGGCGCGGTTCCTTGCCGAAGAACTCCTTCACCTTGTCCTGCACCTTGGGCATGCGGGTCTGGCCGCCGACCAGAATCACGTCCTCAATGTCGCTGACCTTGACGCCTGCATCCTTGATCGCCACCCGGCACGGCTCGATGGTGCGCTCGATCAGGTCTTCCACCAGCGACTCGAACTTGGCGCGGGTAATCTTCAGCGCCATGTGCTTCGGGCCGGTCGCGTCCATGGTGATGTACGGCAGGTTGATTTCGGTCTGCTGACTGGAGGAGAGCTCGATCTTGGCCTTTTCAGCCGCTTCCTTCAGGCGTTGCAGTGCCATCACATCGTTCTTCAGGTCAATGCCTTGCTCGCGCTTGAACTCGGACACCAGATAGTCGATCAGGCGCTGGTCAAAGTCTTCACCACCGAGGAAGGTATCGCCGTTGGTGGACAGCACTTCAAACTGGTGCTCGCCATCGACTTCGGCAATCTCGATGATGGAGATGTCGAAGGTACCGCCACCCAAGTCAAACACGGCAACTTTGCGGTCGCCTTCCTTCTTGTCCATACCGAAGGCCAGTGCGGCTGCAGTCGGCTCATTGATGATGCGCTTCACATCCAGACCGGCGATACGACCGGCATCCTTGGTGGCCTGGCGCTGGCTGTCGTTGAAGTACGCCGGTACCGTAATCACGGCTTCGGTCACTTCTTCACCCAGATAGTCCTCAGCCGTTTTCTTCATCTTGCGCAGCACTTCGGCGGAGACTTGCGGCGGTGCCATCTTCTTGTCGCGGGCCGATACCCAGGCATCACCGTTGTCGGCCTTGACGATGGCGTAAGGCATCAGGTCGATGTCCTTCTGCACTTCCTTCTCTTCAAAACGGCGGCCAATCAGGCGCTTCACTGCAAACAGCGTGTTCTTCGGGTTGGTCACCGCCTGGCGCTTGGCCGGGGCCCCCACCAGAATTTCATCGTCGGTGTAACCGATGATGGACGGCGTGGTGCGTGCACCTTCGGCGTTCTCGATCACTTTAGGCGCGCCGTTTTCCATCACCGCCACGCAGGAGTTGGTGGTACCGAGGTCAATACCGATAATCTTGCCCATGTCTTGATCCTTTTGTCGCTTCAGGCCATTCGGGCCTGCTTCAATTGTCTTGTACTGTAAATGGGGTGCTGCGCCGGGCTTTCAAGCCCCTGACAGCAGCAGGGTCATCAGGCATCCATTGCCTTGGATACCACCACCAGCGCCGGGCGCAACACGCGCTCCGCCAGGGTATAGCCCTTCTGCATCACATCCACCACCGTATTCGGTTCCTTGTCGGCCACCGGAATCGCCGTCATCGCCTGATGCTTGTGCGGGTCCAGCTTTTCGCCGAGCGGATTGATCTCGCGTACCGCAAACTTCTCAAAAGCGCTGCCCAGTTGCTTCAGGGTCAGCTCTACCCCGGCCTGAATGCTCTCGATACTGCTGGTGTCCTTCATCGCCATCTCCAGCGAATCCTTTACCGCCAGCAATTCCCCAGCAAACTTCTCGACTGCAAACTTGCGGGCCTTGTCGACTTCCTCTGCGGCACGGCGGCGGGCATTTTCGCCTTCCGCACGGGCATACAGCACATCCTGCTTGGCCTGTTCGAGGTCCGCCAAGGCGCGAGCCAGTTGTTCGTCCAGTGTAGGGGTAGCCGCACCGTCACCGGTTTCGATGGGTTCTTGCGGCTGATCGTTGTGTACGTCCTGCGACATGCTTACCTCCTGAATAACCTTGCTGCCAAGGTGGCGATGCCACCCCGGTTTTCAAGAGGGCAGGACAGGATTTTTTACGGGTTCATGACGCGAGCTGCGGCATCGCAGCCGCAAACTGCTTGCGATATTGCGCCGGGCTGGTCAGCACCACACGCCGAAAATGACGCCGCAGCGACTCCTCCGAGCCAAAGCCCGCCTGCTCTGCCACCTCGGCCAGCTCCAGCTGGCTGCTCTCCAGCAGATGCTGCGCCAGCGCCACCCGCTCGCGGGTCAACCAGTCCAGCGGCGACATGCCGCTGACTTGTAGAAACTGACGCTGCAAGGTGCGTGCACTCATCGCGGCGTGCGCGGCCATGCTGTCCACGCTATGGGGTTCATGCAAGTGCTGCCGCAGCCAGACCATCAAGGCCTGCAAGCGCCCCGGCCCTTCCTCCGGCACTGGCCTCGGTACAAACTGGGCCTGCCCGCCATCGCGAAACGGGGGCACTACCAGCCGCTGCGCCACCTGATTGGCGATCTTGCCGCCATAATCCTTGCGCACCAGGTAGAGCAGCATGTCCAGCCCGGCTGCGGACCCGGCAGACGTCACCACCTGACCTTCGTCGATGTACAAGGCATCGGCATCCACTTCCAGCTCGGGGTAGCGGGCGGCCAGCCGCTCCGCGTAGCGCCAGTGGGTGGTGACGCGACGGTCGGCCAGCACGCCCGCGGCTGCCAGCACAAACACGCCAGAACAGATGGTGCAAAATGCCACGCCCTGATCCCAAGCGTAACGTATTGCATCCAGCAGGGCTTGGGGCGGGCGCTCGTCGGCATCCCGCCAGCCGGGGATCACCACCAGATCGGTTTCCGCCAGACGGGACAATTGATAGGGGGCGTCCATGCTCATGCCACCCGACACCTGCAAGGGGCCGGGCTCCGCCGCCACGCGGTCAAAGTGGTACCACGGCACGCCCAGCTCGGGCCGGTGCAGGTCGAACAGCTCCACCACGCAGCCATATTCAAATGCGCACAGCCGGTCATAGACCAGTGCGGTCACTTGCCGGGGGCGGAGGGTAGATTCCATTCTGTCGTTTTTTGACCGTATATTGGCTTATGCGACAGTTTCGCACCCTTTACCGGATCGGCACAATGCCACTCATCGCATTCACCCCACCACAAGGAGTACCGCATGAGCCGTTCATATGTCAGCGAAGTCGCCGCAGCCCCATCTGCCCAGGCACTGGAGCGCTTTGCGTCCAGCTTTGAGTTCGAAACCGACTGCTGGGATGTTCATGATGCGTTTGATCGTGGCGTTGTAGATTTTGTCCTGCTGGATGTTCGCAGCCATGAGAAGTATGCTGAAGGACACATCCCCGGCGCGATCAGCCTGCCACATGGCAAGCTGGTCCCGAGCAAACTGGCCGGCTGGCCGGAGGACACCCTGTTTGTGACCTACTGTGCTGGCCCGCACTGCAACGGCGCAGCACGCGGTGCTGTGCGTCTGGCCAAGCTGGGCCGCCCGGTGAAAGTCATGCCCGGTGGCATTACCGGCTGGCTGGATGAGGGTTTCACGCTGAAAACCGGCATGGAACCTTGAACCTCGAAAGGGAGCCTGACCATGCTTGAACTCCGCCCCAGCTGCGAGCATTGCAACACCGCGCTGCCACCCGACAGTGAGCAGGCCATGATCTGCACCTTTGAGTGCACCTTCTGCAGCAATTGTGTCGAGATGGTACTGCACAATGTGTGTCCGAATTGCGGGGGCGGCTTCGTGCCCCGCCCCATTCGGCCCCGTCATAACTGGAAGAATGGCAACGATCTGTCCCATCATCCGGCCAGTGACAAGGTCGTTCACCGGCCGGTGGATCCAGAAGCGCATGCCCGCTTGCGGGTAGCAGTGGGTGATACGCCACCCGTCAGACGCTGACACTAGCCCTGCAGCGGGGGACTGAAGCGCAGGGCTCCGGCAATGCGGTTCCAGGCATTGATGTTGGCTATGGCAACGGTCAGGAATACGCATTCCTGATCGTTGAAATGGCTGGCCAATTCTTCTCGCATGCGCTCGCTGACCCCGTGAGTGGGGTCCAGCGTCAGGGCTTCGGTATAGGCCAGTGCCGCCTGCTCGCGGGGGGAGAACACCCCTGCTTCCCGCCATACCGCCACCAGTCCGAGCTGGGACTCTGGCAGCCCGATTTTGCGTGCAATGTTCAAATGTGTCTGGGTGCAGAAAGCGCACCCGTTGATTTGGGATGCACGCAACTTCATCAGCTCGGTCAACGATTTCTCCAACCCGGATTCATCAATCGCCTTGCCCATGGCCAGCAAAGCTGAGTTGACTGCGGGAGCCATTGCGGCAAAAGATTTCCACTCCATCTGCATGCTCATTCCTGACCTCAGTAACATGATAGTATGTCAACTCTAACATATTATTAGAACTCAAACACCATGCCAAAACGATCGGCTCTACCCATGGTGGGGGAAGGCAAGCGCGGTGTCGACGGCCATATCGGTTATCTGCTGCGCCAGGCAGCCGCCGCCCAGCGGCTGCGCATGGAACGTGCCTTGCAAGATTTGGCGATTACCCCGCCGCAGTTCACGGTGCTGACTTTGCTGCAAGCCTACCCGGCGCTGTCCAATGCCGATCTGGCGCGGCTGTCACAACTGTCCCCGCCCACGGTCTGCGTGATCGTGGGCAATCTGCTCAAGCGCGATTTGCTGATACGGCAGGCCCACACCCAGCATGGGCGCATCTTGCAATTGCAGCTCAGCGAATCCGGTCAGCAGGTCCTGCAGCAGTGCAAGATCAGGGTGGCTCACCTCGAAGCCGCTCTGGTTCAAGGACTAACGGAAAACGAGGATGCCGCGATTCGCCGTTGGTTGGTGCACGTTGCGCAGGCCCTGGATGATGGTATGCCCCACCTTGCCGATGATGACTCCGCATGACATGATTTGTCATTGTCATACAAAGCCAATACCATGCCTCGCTTTTCCCACCCCCTAATCTGGCTCATGCTGCTGAGCAGCCTGCTGGCCACCACCGCCCGTGCGGCGGATGACACGCCGGACTGGACAGCACGCTGCCAGCCGTCGAGCGGCCTGCAAGGTATCCGCTTTCACTCCTTGTCCGGCGATCTGGCCGAAGATGACATGACCATCACCCTGCTCTACCCGGATGGACAGCAGCGTCAACTCGCGCTACCGCCGGGGCAATATCATGCACGAGGGACGCTGGAGAATGTCCGTTCGCTGTGTGAAGGCGTGGCCGCCTTCGCGGTCGGGCCACACCGTGTATTGATGCTGCTGTCACGCGATGACCGGCCGGGCCTCGACCAACTGGAAGCCCTGCTGGTGGACACCCGTCAGGCACGGGTATTGGCACGGCGTTCACGTTTGGGCGCGCTGAAGCCGAACGAAGACAGCTTTGTGCTACTCAAGCAAAGCAGTCAACGCTACTGGGTGCGACTGGTGCGCCATATCCTGCCTGGCGCTTGCGACTGCGTAGCGGGCGATATTGAAGACTGGTTCCAGTTGCGGATCAGTGGTGCGCGCCTGCAGGCAGGCTGGGTGGGTGCGGCGCGACCGTAAGCTGGTCACGCACCTGCCAGACCGCAGCCGCTTTGGGCTGCCACAAGGGCTGCGCGCGCGAGCCGTCTGCATCAAGCCACTCGGTCGGCACCCGATCGCAGCCGATGAAGTACAGGTGCAACTGTTCGTCTGTATCAATCCGGCAACGCAGGAAGCCTTTGTAATCCGCTATCGCCATCGGTGAAAAGCCATTGTTGCGCAAGCCCAGGTAGCGCGACATCACCGCCAGCCACAGGCCACAGCCCAACCCACCCAGCAGCATGGCAGTCACTAACCACAACACGGTGCTGAGCGCGACCGACAGCTGCCATCCGGTATGCAGTTCCAGCCATTGCAGGTAAAGCAGCGGCTGCAACAGCCACAGTCCGATGCCGAGTGACACGATCCCAAGCCCGCGCCGCCAGCCGTGCAGCTCATCCGTCAGTATCATCGCCAGCACCAGCGGCGTCAGCTGCCAGACCCCGGCCAGCGGTGACTGCCACAGGGTTGGCAGCCACGCCCCAATGATGCCCCACCCGGTGACCAAAGCCTGGGCGGGCAGCACCAGATGGTTGAACAGGCTGGCCATGCCGGTCAACGCTGCCAGCAGCAGCAGGAAGGCCGGATTGCCCTGCAATAAGCTACGCCAGCCTGCCGCACCTGCCGAGACTGGCGGACACAAGAAGGTGAGCAGATTCCCCCAGGCCAGCTTGCGGCTGGTTGCCAAATCGGGGTAGCTGCGCTTGGCGGTAAAGGTGTCCAGGCTGTCGGGCTGGGCACTGGCCAGCGTACCCAGCCGCACCCGTGCCCGCAGGTCGGGCGTCATCGCCTGATCGTCATCACTGGCGTCCCGGCAGAGTGGGCTTTCCTCTACACTACCATGCGTCGGGTGCAGGAAGGCACCGCCACTGCCGCAGGTAATGAGGTGGTCCGCCTGATCGCCCTCCCCATTCGAGCGACGGTAATAGTGGTGGCTGTCTCCCGCCAGCCGGATACGGATGGCCGCCCGCTTTTCATGCTCCAGCCAGGCCTCCAGCCGCTGATAGCGTTTGGGATAGCCTTCTGCCGCATGGTCGCCCAAGGGGCGGGTCCAGTAGGGCTCCGGGTAGAGCAGGATCAGTTGCGCTGAGTCCGGCAAATCGTCCAGCGCTGCCTGAATCGCCTGAAACTGCTTGCGGTCGATATCGCCCTTGAGGGCAAAGTCCAGCCCGATCAGCCACCATTGCGCAGAGAGGCGCGCCACAAAATAGCCTCGCTCCTGTGGCGTCTCGCTGGCGTGCAGCGGGCTGCTCTGGTGGTCGACAAAGTAGCGGTAAAAGGTAGAGGCGTTATCAAACCAGTCGTGATTCTGTGGAATGGCCAGCACTGTTCGCTCCACTATCACTGCCGGGCGAGCGGCCTCCCACATCTCGGTAAAGCGGAACTGATACTCTTCCGGACTGGCCCCCGGGTAGGCCAGATCGCCACCGAATACCAGCACCCGCCCGTTCGGTAACGTCGTACCGTCAGCCAATGACAATTCAGGGCGCTGTACCGCCTCAGCCACGGCATAGGTGGCCGAACCCCCATCGCCCAGATCCGACACAAAATCCCAGTGCAGGCCGTCAGGTCCAGCCCGCTCACGCAGGTCCGCCACCTTGATGGGACCTTGGTGCACCTCACGCCGGTCGTAGGTTCGCAATTGCTCGTCACTGGACAGCAACTCGCGTACCGTGCGCCACAACACGCCAGGGTTATACCAGGCCACCGGCAAGCGCTGGTGTGGTGGAATCTGGCGTCCAAAACGGGCGTGCGGCATGACCGGCTCCAGCAGGGCAAAGTGGCAAGCAGCATAGCACAGGCTTGGGCTCACCCTGGCCCGGTACAAAGGTCATACGGTGTCCGTGATCGCACGGCGGGGTACACACTGCTGCTGCCGCTGCAGCTTCAGCCAGTCGCTGACTTCATGCCATAGCCCGGCGTGGCGGGTACGGAAAAAGTCAAAGTGTCCCAACCGGCCGCCGCCGGGTAGCGCCCGTAGTTGCCGGAGTTCAGACTGACAACCTCGGTAGCGGGCCACCAGCTTGCGAGTGGTCACCAGTGGCGCAAAATCCTGATCATCCGGCATGGATAAGGCCAGCAGCGGCACCTGCAACTGCGCATAAGCCTCGACATTCAGCCCAGGATCGTCAAACAGATACTCCGGCAGCAGACACCATTGACGCCACTGCCGGGCTACACCGCGTGGCAAGCGCTGCCCGCCCCCCGCCCAAGCGGGTACATCCTTGAACAGCGCCAGAATCAGCGGCAACCAGACCCACCAGCTGAACAGCACGCGTGGCCACTGCCACAAAGGGTAATCGCGCCAGTAGCAGGTGCCGGAAGCCACCAGCAACAGCCCGTCGCACAGGGGCAGGCTGGGTGCCAGACCCGCGAGGTTGCCACCGGCGCTGTGGCCCAGCAGATAGAGCGGCAAGTCTTGGGCTTCACTGCGGGCATGCTGCAGAATGGCATGCAGGTCATGCTGCCCCCAGTCCTGCATGCGCACGCGAGAGAATGCTTCCGCGGATAAGCGGGAGTCACCCACACCACGCGGGTCCCACAGCAACACCCGCCACCCTTGCTGTCGCTGGGCTTCCGCAAAGGGCCGGTAAAACTGGCGGCGTACGCCCGTGGCGGACGCGATCACCAGTACACCCAGCGTTTCCTGTTCCGGCTGTAGCCATTCGGTTGCCAGGGCGCAACCATCTTCAGTATTCAGGTATTCCATGCATGACTCCTGTTCGACAGCAGAACAAGCATGGTAGGGTATGGACTTTACACTACAGTCAAGCACCATGCGCATCAAGGAACTGGAACAGCGCAGCGGCATGAGCCGTGACACCGTCCGCTTCTATGAAAAGCAAGGCCTGATCAGCCCGCCCAAGCGGCTGACCAACGGCTATCGTGATTATGACGCGCATACCTTGACCGAGCTGCACTTCATCCGTGCCGCCCGCAGTGTAGGCTTCACGCTGGAGGACATCCGCCCGGCCATTCCCAAACTGCGGCAACCACCCGAACAATGCGCAGACTTGCTGGCCGCCTTGCGACGTCGACACCAATTGATCAGCGCACAGATTGCTGAGCAGCAACAGCAATTACAGCGGCTGGAACAACTGATGCTGCGCTTTGGGGTACCGCACCCTGCGCAGTAACCATTTCAGGGCAACGCACCGCGCACGATCCGCAGCGCCTGCTGCAAGAGGCCTCGACTGGCCGGTGCGCCAATGCACAGGCGCAGGCCGTTGACCGGCAGTTGCCGACTGGCGGCAAACGCACTGGCGGCGGTCAGCGCGACCCCGGCCTGACGCAGGCGACTGGCCTCCCGCTCGGCATCCCGCGCCAGTGGTAGCGTCAGCCAGCCGTGAGGACTGCCCTCGGGCAGCCACAGCTGCTGCCCCTGTGCGCCCCCCCAAATGGCCTGCACCAAGCGCCGCCGCTGCGCCAGCTCGTCCTGCTGCCAGCGCAAGCGCCGCACCGCGGTGCCATCCTCCAGCCACAGGCACGCCAGCCTCGCCATCAGCGGTGTAACCTGCCAGCTGGTATGGTGGAACATGTCGCGCAGCTCTGCTTCGGTCAAGGTGGGCTCCAGCAAGTAACCCAAACGCAGCCCCGGTGCAATGGTCTTGGACAGTCCGCCAACATGGCAGACCTGCTGCGGCCGCAGGCTGACCAATGCGGGCGGTGGTTCGGCCAGCAAGTGTCCGTAGGCATCTTCTTCGATCACCCGCGCCGCGGGGTAACGGGCCAATACGTCGACCAGTGCGCGGCGCCGCTCCAGGGGCATGGTGAGGGTGGTCGGGTTATGCAGGGTAGGCATCAACACTGCCAGGTGACCGATGCCTTGCCGCAAGGCCTGCTCCAGCGCATCGGGCCGGACTCCGGCACGGTCCATGCCCAGCGGATGCAGGTGCAAGCCCAGCTGGCGTGCGATTGCCATCATGCCCGGGTAGGTCAGTGCTTCCACCAGTACGGTGTCCCCGCGCTGACTATGCCGCATCAAGGCGGCTGCCAGCGCATGTTGTGCGCCACCGCACAGCAGTACCTGCTGCGCTTCAGCCTCAATCCCCCGCCATGCCAGCCAGCGCACCAGGGCTTGTTGATTGCGCTGCCAGTCCAGCGCCGTGGGGTAGCGCAGGCAGGCCGCCAGCCCGTCTTGTTGCATCAGGCGATGCAGGCTGTCGTTCAGATCATGATCTGGATTGGGGTAGGCCGGGCCATTGACTGTCAGGTCGATCACGCTGTCCGCATCTTGCGGAACGAACAGGCCGATGCCGAGCTGCGGCCCCAGCACATAGGTACCCCGCCCGGTTTCCCCGCCAATCCAGCGTCGATCCGCGGCCTCTCGCCAGGCGCGGGTGACGGTGCTCAGGTTCAAGCCTAGCAGTTCGGCCAGCCGCCGCTGCGGTGGCAGGCGCGCGCCCGCTGGCAGGCGGCCACTCTGGATGGCGTCTTGCAAGGCCATCAGCAGCGCTTGATGACGCGGTCCCGAGTACGCATTCAGGTCAGGAATCCACATTGTCATGCATACAATTTACCAATATACACCATACATAATAGCCCAAGCCAACCACAAGGAGCACCCCATGCGATACCCCACCCTGAGCGAACTGGAACAAGCCAGCCAGCTGATCCGCCCCTGGATTCCACCCACCCCGCAGTATGCCTGGCCTTTGCTCGCCAAGCGGACGGGCTGCAACCTGTGGCTGAAGCATGAAAACCATACCCCGACCGGCAGTTTCAAGGTACGCGGCGGGCTGACCTATCTGAACCGTCTGCTGGCCAAAGGCGAAGTCCGCGGGCTGGTCACCGCCACCCGCGGCAACCATGGCCAGTCGATTGCCTTCGCCGCCCGTCAAAGCGGCATCCCGGTCACCATCGTGGTGCCGGAAGGCAATAGTGTGGAAAAAAATGCAGCCATGCGGGCGCTGGGGGCCGAGCTGTGCGAAGTGCCCGGCGACTTTCAGAGCGCCCGCGAGCACGCCGCTCAGCTGGCGGAAAGCCGGGGCTGGCACCCGATCCCTGCCGTGCATGAAGATCTGGTACTGGGCGTCGCCACCTACAGCCTGGAATGGCTCCGAGCACTGCCGCAGCTGGAAGTGGTCTATCTGCCGATCGGCATGGGCTCGGGTATCTGCGGCATGCTGGCGGCCAAGGCCGCCTTGCAGCATCCGGTAGAAGTGGTGGGGGTAGTGTCGCAGCATGCGCCCGCTTATGCGCTCGCCTTTGCCAGCGGACAGGCAGAGAGCGCGCCCGTGACCACCCAGCTGGCAGACGGCATGGCCTGCCGCAGTACAGCGGCGGAGTCGCTCGCCTGGATTCGCGAGGGCGTCAGTCGGATTGTTCAGGTCAGTGATCAGGAGATTGCCGATGCCATGCGTGCACTGTATCTGGACACCCATCAGGTGGCGGAAGGCGCAGCGGCAGCCGGACTGGCCGCCATCCTGCAGCAGCAGTCGCAATTGCAGGGGCGACAAGTCGGCACGGTCATCAGTGGCGGCAATGTGGACCATGACATGTACGCCAGGGTGTTACTGCAGCAGCCGTGGTGCTGATTTGCTTATTCCGTATCAAGGCCCGCTTGCGACCCGCGTCGTAAGCTGGGCTTTTACGGAGGCGATCCGCCATGACCCTGCATACCACCGAAACCTATCTGTTTGATGCCCGCGGTGTCGCCAAACGTTTCCGCCATGCGGCCATTTTTGGCGCGCTGGAGTCCTTGCACCGGGGGGAAACCATGCGTTTCGTCAACGACCATGACCCTTTGCCACTGTTACAGCAAATCACCCAGCGCTATGGGCAGCAGGTGCAATACGCCTATGTGGAGCGCAACCCGGATCAAGTGGTGATCGACTTTGCGGTGGTGCCCGAGCAGGCGCCGGCCAGCAGCAGCGGCTGCGGGGGTGGCGGTCAGGGCTGCGGGTGCAGCGGCAGCTGAGCGGGCAGACCGGGGCCGCCCGGCCCCGTCATCACACCTTGCCTGCAGCGTGACCACCCGAGCATCTTTTAGACCTCGCGCATCACCCCGAGCCCGGCCCCACGCATCACATTGATGGCGCCGCTACGGGTGGAGGCGCGGGCAAAGCCGCCCGCATAGGCATGGTCCATCTGGAAAATGCCCAAAATCAGTTGCGACTCCGTGCGCGGGAAGCGCTGCCCCTCGACCAGACGGGTAAACGGCCGGCTGGCGGGCGCGTAAAAATCCTGCACCACGAACACATCTGCACTCGTCAGGCCGGCATCCACCTCAGTCGCCCATTCTGCATCGCTCACCGCGGTACCCACCGTGACCCGATCGCCACCCAGGCCAGTGGCAGGCTTGATCACCAGCTCGGCACGCCGCGCCAGTACCGCTGCACGCTCGGCGGCCTGCAGAATGCGGGTGAACGGAATGGCGCGCCGTACGGCGGCTACCGCTTCGTCACCCAGCACCCCGTCCTGCACCCCTTGCCACAGCAAGGCAAAGATCGCCTTGCTCGACCACAGCATCTGCGCCGGTGAGCAGAACACCTGCCCTACCCGGCGCTGGTAGCGGAGGTAGCGCTCCACTTGCTGCATGGAGGTGAAATCCAGGGCATTGAACACCTCGATCAGACCATAGCGATCCTCTTCGGCAAAGGCCTCCCAGTCGCTCATGCGGACCAGCTCCGCCTCAATGTCCTGACTTTGCAACAAATGCTGCAGGGACTGCAGGAAATTCAGGTCATCATCAAACCAGGCATCACAGTCACACACCACCAGACGATGGCCCGGATGGCGTTTTGCCCACTCGGCCACCCGCCGGACATAGAAGCCGGAGGTGTCAGTCCACGCCGGTGAGACGCTCGGGACACTGTCGTAGACTTGCTGGATGCTGCGCTGATTGATACCGGCGATGGCCAGCCCGATGTTGACCTCCACCGCCTTCATCGGCCCATCTGCGCCAGGAATCACGTCCCAGCGCTTGGGGTAGAAAAACGGGTCGCCCACCTCGGCCAAGGCCGCCAGAAAAGGCAATTTTTCTTCGGCAATGCCGCAGTAGCGATAAAACGCCTCGGGGGTGGGGAATAGCAGGCGAGACAACAGCACCGCGCTGTCCAGGCAAAGCTGCAGGTCCTGGCCCAGCTGCTTCAATGCTGCACGCGATACTTGTACTGGCTCGGCCAGCATGTGCCAATCTGCCGTGGCCCGGAAACCGGACTCCAGCCCGGCTTGAAGAATACGGCCATCCAATGCGTCAGCTTGCCGGGCATCCAGCTGCGAATAGAGATCAGGGACGAACATCATCACTCCTTGTCTTCACAAGAACAGACTATGACGTATCGTTGAGCAACCAGTTGTCTCACGCCGGACGTGGGCGCGATTGTTATGGATATAGCATTCGGGGTGCAACCCGGAGCGCACGGGCCTGCTGGTTCAGGCCATACGATTAGCCAGAGGGTGCCGGGAAATGGCCGGGGCGTCAATCACCCTGCCACCGGAACTGGACAGTCGGTCAGCCCAGCCAGTGCGCCCAGCGCGGGTCTTCGCAGGGTGACGAGGACTGGCACTGGCCACAACCCTTGCTGCATGAGGCTTTGGGCGGCGGCTGCAGTTGCAGCTTGCCGCGCTGCAGCCAGGGCTCCAGCAGCGGTAGCAGCCGATCAACGGTCAAGCCATGCAAGGCGGCGAGCTGGGTAAGCGGCAAAGCATGATGGGTCTGCAGGCTCTGGCGGATGGCGGCAAGCAACATCATTCTGCTACCTCAAGCGCGTTGCAGCTGCTGGCGCTGCGGCTGGACAAATCCGATCAGGGTCAGCAGCAGCAGGCATCCGGCTACCGCCCAGAGTGGAATGACGCCAATCACTGCCGCGCTACATTGATACAGCCAGGCCAGCAACCAGGCCACACTCAAGGTCCAGACAGCAGACACCAGCATCCAGCGGGTGCCCACTTCGCTGCGCAGGGCCGACAGGGCGGCGACACATGGGGTATACAGCAGCACCAGCAGCAAGTAGGCAAACGCGGTTTGCGCATTGCCAAAGCGCTGCTGCAGCATCTGGATGGCGCCACCGGCTTCATCGGCCTGGGCTTGGCTATCGGAAATGGCCTTGCCCAGCCCGATCGGGTCCAGCAAGCTGTGCGCCAGATCGTTCAGGTTGGCCGGAATGGTGGCCAAGGCGTTGCGCAGGTCACCCGTCACCGTGGCTTCCCCGCCCTCACTGTCCTGCTTGCCGGACAGGCGGCTGTAGCTGGCCACCAGCGTACCGGCGACGGCCTCTTTGGCCAGTACACCGGTCAACAGCCCTACTGTTGCAGGCCAGTTATCCTGCCGGATGCCCAGCGGGCTCAGCAGCGGCGTCGCCAGGCGCGAGGTCGCTGCCAGCAGGGAGTCATCCGGCGCGTCTGGCCGCAGGTGACCTTGGGTGTCGATACTGGACAGCAGGTTGACCACCAGCACCATCGGTACGATCAGCTTGCCCGCACCAAATACAAAACCGGAGAGCCGGGTCAAACTCTGGCGCAGCACATTGCGCGCATTGGGCCAATGCCAGCGCGGCAGCTCCATGATGGACGGTGCACCCTGCTGCGGCAGCAGCGGGCGCAGCAGCAGGCCGGTTGCCAGTGCCACAGCCAGCCCGGCCAGGTACAGGCTCATCACCAGCATGCCCCCCTGCTGCGGGAAAAACGCCGTGGCAAACAGCATGTAGACCGGCAGACGTGCGCCGCAGGACATGAAGGGGATCATCATGCTGGCGAGGATGCGGCTGGCGCGGCTGTCCAGCGTGCGGGTAGCGGTAATGGCCGGAACGTTGCAACCGAAACCCACCATCATCGGCACAAATGCCCGCCCCGGCAGGCCCAGCGCCCGCATCAGGCGGTCGATCACAAACGCTGCGCGCGCCAGATAGCCACAGTCTTCCAGTACGCCCATGGCCAGATACAGGCAAGCGAGGGTCGGTATGAAACCGGCGACGGTTCGCACCCCTTCACCGAGCCCTCCCGCCAGCATCAACACCAGCCAGTCCGGGGCGTGCATGCTGTGCAGCAACTGTCCGGCACCGGTGACAAACAGGGCACCGGCAACACCATCAAACGCATCCACCAGCGCGCCACCAAAACGCACCGAGAAGCTGAACATCAAGTACATCACCAGCATGAATACTGGCACACCTAGCCAGCGGTTCAGCACCCAGCGGTCCAGTCCACGCTCGGGCAGCACCGCGCCTTGTCGCCGCAGGACCCCTTCGGTTACTTGAGCAATGCGGGTGTAGCGGGCATCGGCCACGGCAATGTCCGGGTCATCACCATAATCGGCGGCCAGTTGCTGACGTGCCGCCGTCACCTCGGCCTGCAGTGCAGGGGTCGCTTCTCGCCCTTCCAGCAAACTCAGGGCATCAAAACGGCTCATGCCCTGTGCGAGCAAACCGGATAGCGCCGCCTCTACCATGGGGGCATAGGGCAATGCCGGTGGTGCCGACGGCCAGCTTTGCTGCAACTGTTGCCGCAAGGCGGCCACACCTTCGGCGCGGTGCGCCATCACCGGGATCACCGGCACCCCGAGGCGGGCAGACAGGCTGGGGGCATCAATCTGGATGCCGTCTTGCGCCGCCAGATCACTCATGCCCAGCAGCACGATCAGCGGCAGCCCCATTTCGATCAGTTGCAGGGTCAGGTACAGCTGGCGGTCCAGCTGGCGTGCGTCCAGCAGGTTGAGGACCAATGCAGGCGCAGACTCCCCCAGATAGCGACGCACCAGCGCCTCGTCCTCGGCCCCGCCTTCGCTCAGGTTGTACAGCCCCGGCAAATCCACCAGCTCATGGCTCACGCCACCCAGGATGAGGCGGCCGGTCTTGCGCTCTACCGTCACCCCCGGCCAGTTGCCCACCGTTTGCTGGCTGCCAGTCAGCTGATTGAACAGACTGGTCTTGCCGCAGTTCGGATTGCCAATCAGGGCGATTTCCAGCATCCGCATTACACCTCTCCCAAGCGTTCAACCGACAGCACAGCGGCCTCATGCGCCCGCAGCGCCAGATGCGTGTGGCGGATACGAATCTCGATCGGGTCCCCCAGCGGCGCCCGCCGCAACACTTCCAGCTCGGCCCCAGGCAACAGCCCCAGGGACAACAGCCGCCGCCGCAAGGGCGAACTGGCAATGCGGTATGCCAGCACCTTGGCCCGGCTGCCCACCGGCAGGGTATCGAGGGTGTAAGGCGTCACGGGAAAACCTTTATGAGCATGATATTGAGAATGATTCGATATATAAGCCCAGTATGCCATGACGCAGGTCAAAGACCTATCTGGTATACCCACCCTGCCCAGCACGCTGACAGGAAGACAACAGCCTGCCCCTGCCCGGTTTGACTCAAGTCAAGCGGCAGACATTGCCCGGCACACACCACGACGATGCACGCCATAATGGCTGCTGAAGGAGAATCATCATGATGGATGCAGATCATCTTGCGGAGCGGCACAGCCTCTCGGAAGACATACAGGCGCTGCTGATCGGCAGCCTGTTCGTGGCACTGTCCGTGCAGCTGCTACGCCATGCCCAGCTGCTGACCGGCGGTACGGCCGGGCTGACCTTCCTTGGGCATTACCTCAGCCATATCCCGTTTGGCTACCTGTTCTTTGCCTTGAACCTGCCGTTTTATGTGTTTGCATGGCGTGCGATGGGGCGAGGCTTCACCCTTAAGACTTTTGCTGCCGTCAGCCTGTTGTCCCTGTATAGCGAGTGGCTGCCCCAAGTCTTCCACCTGGACCGACTGCATCCCGCCTTTGCCGCCATCGCGGCGGGCCTGCTGGCCGGCACCGGCTTGCTGATGCTGGTGCGCCACCGTGGCAGCCTGGGGGGCATCGGGGTGCTGGCGTTGTATCTGCAGGAGAAGAAAGGCTGGCGTGCAGGCAAACTGCAAATGGCCGCGGATGCGCTGATCCTGTTGGGCGCCTTCGCCGCCCTGCCGGTGCGGCAAGTCTTGCTGTCCATCCTCGGCGCAGTCGCCATGAATCTGGTGATTGCCGTCAACCACCGCCCCGGGCGGTATATCGGGATGTCGTAACGGCCCTCGCGCTTCCATCAACCAAGCAAGAGCCACCGCTCTCTCGGGCTTAGGCTTGCGGGCTTGCCGTTCAGTGCAGACCATGCTTTCACCTGCGTTGGGGCCACAAAGCAACAACCCGCCTCCAGGGCGGGTTGTCAGCACATCGTCTGGTGTACAGTCGCACGCGCAGCGATCAGCTCAGCTTGCGGAACAGCTTCATGAACTTCATCAGTTCCGGAATATTGTCCACCTTGATTTTGCCCATCATGAAGGCCATTTCCGGTGCGCTCTGGCCGGTTTCCACCTTCACATAGGTTTCATCAGACATGGACACGGTGCACTTGGCCGAGCCTTCCAGCCCCTTGCTCACGGTGCAAACATTGTCCGCCAGTGCTACGGTGTAATCACCGCCAGTCGGACCACTGATCTTGAAATGGAACACCGAGGTCAGGCCAGCGGCTTCTTCGGCCTTCAGGCGACCCGGCAGGGTGTTGAAAATCTCGTCTACGGTTTGCGGCATGGCCATGTCAGTGTTCTCCGGATTGTCACCGCCAGCCTGAGGTGCCAGCGGACATGTTCGTGATTTCAAACAAGCGTTTGGTTGAATACGCTTTCACCAGCATAGCACAGAGATTACAGCAGGCAAACGCACTACGCACGAAAAGGTGAATGATCATTCAGATCGTCAACATACGCCCCCACCCCCTGTGACTCCTGCACCACATGCCGGGCAATCGCGGCACGAAAATCCGGCTGCGCAATCCAGTGCAAGGAGTGGGTCGTCACCGGCAGCAAGCCCCGCGCCAGTTTGTGCTCACCTTGCGCGCCACCTTCAAACCGTTGAATGCCCTGACTGATGGCGAAGCGGATGCTCTCATGGTAGCAGGTGGCAAAATGAAGGCCAGACCATTCCTCGAGCGTACCCCAATAGCGGCCGTACAGCGTGTCGCCGTCCCGCAGGTTCAGCGCCATGGCCACCGGCTGGCCGGCACGCAACGCGACCACCAACACCAGATGTGCCGCCAGTTGCGTACGCAAGCGCTGCCAGAAATCGGGCGTCAAGTAAGGCTGGCGACCCCGCACCGCATAGGTGCGCACATAGCAGCGCCAGGCAAACGCCCACAGGCTGTCGTCAATGGCGTCGCCCTGCCAGACCTGAAAGCGAAAGCCGTGCTCCTGCAAGCGCCGCAGCTCCTGCCGCACGTTCTTGCGCTTATGCCGCTGCAGGTGCTCGAGGTAATGCTCAAAGTCCACATAGTCCGCGTTCTGCCAGTGGAATTGCACATCTTGCCGGGTCAGTAGTCCCTGCGACTGCCAACCGGCCATACTGTCACTGGCCGGAAACAGGATGTGCAAACTGGACGCCCCGACCTCCTCCGCCCATTGCAAGGCCCCCTGCTGCAAGCGCTGCAGGCCGTCGGCATCGCGTGCCCACAGCCGCGGCCCGGTGGTCGGCGTAAACGGCACCATCGCCACCAGCTTGGGGTAATACGCCAGCCCATGCTGCTCGTAGGCACGTGCCCAGGCCCAGTCAAAGACAAACTCACCCCAGGAATGGTTTTTCAGATAGAGCGGCATGGCCCCGCACAGCTGCTCACCTTCCCACAAGGTCAGGTGGCAGGGCTGCCAGCCTTGCTCAGCGTTCACCGAGCCGCTCTCCTCCAGCCCGCTCAGGTAGGCGTGGCGGACAAACAGGTGATCCGGTGCTTGCGCATCCCACTGCGCTGCGTCCAGCTCAGCCAGGCGATGGATGATTTTCAGGGTCGTCATGTCCGCAGCCTAGCGGCTCGCTTTGGCGACGGCAAGCCTTGCCATTTGCGGGCAGCATGTTATATTGTTACCAATGTAACAATCAGGAACACCACCATGACTGACACGCTGTTGATTGAACGCCTCCAGACCGGGGTCCGGCTGGAAAAAAGCATGCTGAAAGTCCTGAAAGGGCTGGCCGAGTATCTGGACATCAGCCTGGGGGACTTGCTGGAGGGTATCGTGCTGCACGCTTTTGCCGGGCGCTCTGCCTTTGCGGGCAAACCCGAGCTGCTCGCCGTGATTCAGCAGCTGAAAACCGTTTATGGCATGCACTATGACGAGCAGTTTGCCCATCGCCTGGCGGAGGCGGTGCAAGGATGAGCCCGCTCACCCCGCAAGACCATGCCCTGCTGGCACAACTGGCGGATCACAGCCTGCCGGGGGCGGACTTCAACCATGCCGCCCACCTTCGTGCCGGCTGGGCTTGCCTGCAACGTGATGGCATTCAGCGCGGCAGCCAGACCTTTGCGCAGCTGTTACAAGGCTATGCCACCGCCTTGGGTGCGCCGGAAAAGTACCACGCCACGCTCACCGGTTTGTGGTTGACGCTGCTGGCCGAGGTCATCCAGCAACAACCGGCGCTGGACTGGACGGCCCTGCTGCACCAACACCCCGCATGGCAAGATGCAGCCCACGCGCTTTTCGACTACCATTACAGCCCGGCGTGCCGCGAACAGGCGGCAGCCCGTGCCCGCTTCCTGCCACCAGACCGTGCGCCTTTACCTGCGGTGATGTCTGAGGTGGCTGCAGGCCTGAATCTCCCGCTTTCATCAGAACGAGTTTGACCATGCGTATCGCCCTCGCCCAGTTCAACGCCACCGTTGGTGACCTGTCCGACAATACCGAGCAGATGTTGCAACTGGCAGAGCAGGCCCGTGAACAGGGCGCTCGACTGGTGCTGTTTCCAGAGCTGGCGGTCAGCGGCTATCCGCCGGAGGACCTGCTGCTGCGGCCCTCCTTCTATCAGGATGTACAGGTGCAACTGGCCCGCCTGCAAGCAGCAAGTACGCAGATTGCGCTGGCTGTCGGCTGGCCAGAGTGGGCAGGCGGTCACCGCTACAATGCTGTCAGCGTTTTCGATGGTGGTGAGTGCATTGCACACTACCGCAAGATGGACCTGCCCAATAATGAAGTCTTCGACGAGCGCCGCTACTTCAGCGCGGGCGAGCACGCCACCGTGTTCACGCTGGACGGGGTGAGCATGGGCCTGAACATCTGTGAAGACATCTGGCACACCACGGCACCGCGACTGGCTCGCGAGGCAGGTGCAGAACTGCTGCTGGTGCCCAATGCCTCACCATTTCACCGCGGCAAGGAGCAGGAGCGGCTGGAGATTGCCCGCTCCCGGGCACAAGAAAGCGGCCTCGCCTTGCTGTACTGCAACTGGGTGGGCGGACAGGACGAGCTGGTGTTTGATGGCGGTTCGTTTGCCATGAATGCCAACGGCAGCGTGGCCTGCCAGCTGCCGATGTTCAACAGCAGCCTGCGCTGCGTGGACTATCAGGACGGTCAGCTGCAACAAGCAGAGGTCGATGCCTGGCCCGAAGACGAAGCCGCCGTCTATCAGGCGCTGGTGGTCGGCGTGCGCGACTACATCCGCAAGAATGGCTTCCCGGGTGTCTTGCTGGGTCTCTCTGGCGGCGTGGATTCTGCGCTGACGCTGGCGGTGGCCATCGACGCGCTGGGTGCTGACAAGGTGCACGCCGTGATGATGCCCTCGCGCTACACCGCCGACATCAGTGTGACCGACTCACGCGAGATGATCGAGCGGGTGGGCTGCCGTTATTCGGAAATCGACATCTGGCCGATCTACGAGCAGTTTGTCGGCGCGCTGGCACCTGAGTTTAGTGGGCTGGCAGCGGATACGACGGAAGAGAATATCCAGGCGCGCTGCCGGGGCACCCTGCTGATGGCGCTCTCCAACAAGAGCGGCAAGCTGGTACTGACCACCGGCAACAAGTCCGAAATGACCACTGGCTACTGCACGCTGTATGGTGACATGGCGGGTGGTTTCGCGGTGCTGAAGGATGTCAGCAAGATGTGGGTATATCAGCTGTGCGAATACCGAAACGGCATCTCGGTACGCGGGCTGAGCAACCCGATCCCGCAGCGGATCATTACGCGCCCCCCTTCAGCCGAGCTGCGCCCGGATCAGACCGATCAGGACAGCCTGCCGCCGTATGCGGTGCTGGACGCCATCATGGAACGCTACGTCGAACACAACCAGAGCATGGCCGAGATCATGGCGGCTGGTTTTGCGGAAGCGGATGTCAAGCGGGTGGTGAAACTGCTGAAAATCAATGAGTACAAGCGGCGGCAAGCGCCGGTGGGCATCCGCATCACGCCCCGCAGCTTTGGCAAGGACTGGCGTTACCCGATTACCAACCGCTATTTCGCCTGACCCCGCCGGGCCAGGCGACACGGTTGACGCTCAGGCTTCTGCGCTGGCTTCGTCTTTCTTGCCGCGCAGCAAGCGACCACCAAAGGTCAGCAACAGCAAACCACCCACGATGGCCACCATGCCATAGTGCTCCCACAGGCCGCGCTTGGCGTCGGACATGGTGTAATTAGCCTCGCTTTTCAGCTCCGCGGGCAGGTCGCCGTAGCTATTACCTTCCACATCCACTAGCGCCTGTTGGCAACCCCAGGTCCAGACATCCGCCCAGAACACGCCAAAGCGGCTGCACTTGAAGCCCAGTTTGGTATTGGCCGGGTAGTTGGCCACTTCAGCCGCAGGTAAATCCTTCACTTCAAACAGCTCATCACCGGTGTTGATGATGAAAATGCCCTTGGCTTGTGCCGCCATCGGCAAGGCCATTGCCGCAACCGCAGCCAGTGCGCCTAGCTTGTGTTTCAGTTTCATTGTTTTCGCTCCCTCGTCGGTCAGCCCATGCTGATGACATGGGTGGCAGCAGTATGCCATAGCCATGGCGGGGGATCATAGCGGCTGGCGCGGAAGAAATCGAAACACACACCTCCAGTCTCTTCCGTCGCCGGTATGGGCTCCGTTTCTGCTAGACTTGCCGGATTATGACCTGCCTCTCTCATCATGCTTGTTCTGGGTATTGAATCTTCCTGCGACGAAACCGGCATCGCGCTTTACCACACAGAACGCGGCCTGCTGGCGCACCACCTGCATAGCCAGATTGCCATGCACGCCGAATACGGTGGCGTGGTCCCTGAACTGGCGTCGCGCGACCATATCCGCCGCGTACTGCCACTCACCGAGCGCTGCCTGCAGGATGCGGACTGCCAGCGCAGTGACATTGATGCCATTGCTTATACCGAAGGGCCAGGACTCGCCGGTGCCCTGCTGGTCGGGGCCAGCATTGCCAATGCCTTGGGTTTTGCGCTGCAAAAGCCGGTGATCCCGGTACACCATCTGGAGGGACATTTGTTGTCCCCGCTGCTGGCAGACCCGGCACCGGCATTTCCGTTTGTAGCGCTGCTGGTGTCCGGTGGCCACTCCCAGTTAATGGCGGTGCGCGGGGTGGGACAGTACGAATTGCTGGGGGAGACGGTGGACGATGCCGCCGGTGAAGCCTTCGACAAAACCGCCAAGTTGCTGGGCCTCGGCTATCCGGGCGGCCCGGCCTTGTCCCGACTGGCTGAGCAGGGGCAGGCCGGGCGCTTTACCCTGCCCCGCCCCATGTTACACTCGGGTGATCTGGACTTCAGTTTCTCGGGTCTGAAAACCGCCGTATTGACGCTGGTGCGCCAACAAGACACGCTGGACCCGCAAACACAGGCCGACATCGCGCTGGCGTTTCAGGAAGCCATTGTCGAGGTGCTGGTGAAGAAGTCACTGGCCGCCCTCAAGCAAACCGGCATGAAGCAGCTGGTGGTGGCCGGGGGAGTGGGTGCCAACCGACAGCTGCGCCAGCAACTGGACCTTGCGGCAGAACGGCGTCGGTTGAAGGTGTTTTACCCGCCCCTGGCTTTCTGCACCGATAATGGCGCGATGATTGCCTTCGCGGGCGCACAGCGCTTGCGCTTTGCCAATCACGACTATGCGTTTTCCGTAAAGCCACGCTGGGATTTGTCCACGCTGCCTGCTGCCTGAGGCGCTTTTCATACGGCAATTCGCTTCATGACCACGGGTCATTTTATGCTGCATAGCAGCAATCATGGCCCGTTTTACGCGGTTTTTTTCCGCACGCCTGCCGCCACCGCAGGCCCCGCCACACCTTACTCTACGCTTTTGTCATTGACAAATTCACCACAGAGTTGATGCCAAGTTTTTGAAAAATATCAGTTTTCAGGTAGAATGCCGTTTTAAAAGCATTCTTCACGTTATGACTTTTGCATATAAAAGCTGGGCACTGGCCGTGCTGTTGGTGGCTGGTACCGCCCACGCAGACATCTATGCTTATGTCGACGATGACGGGGTCACGCACTACAGCAACACCCAGGTTGACGATCGATACACGCTGTTCAAACGCGAGGTGGAAGCCCCGCTGTCGGACAGCCAGCCCCTGCCTGCCAGCAAGGCCGACTTGCCCAAACGCAAGCCGGAATCCACCACCTTGGTCAAGCGCCGCAAGGAATTTGCCAAGCTGGTGCAGAAGGTGGCGCGTGAGGTCAAGATCGACCCCGCCCTGCTGGACGCGGTGATTACAGCGGAATCCGGTTACAACCCGGATGCCATCTCGCCCAAAGGCGCCATGGGCCTGATGCAGCTGATTCCGGCCACCGCCGAACGCTATGGCGCCAGTGATCCGCTGAACCCGGAACAAAATCTGCGCGCCGGTGCCAAATACCTGCGTGATCTGTTGAAGATGTTCAATCAGGATCTGTCGCTGGCCATCGCCGCCTACAATGCGGGCGAAGGCTCGGTGATCCGTGCCGGCTATGCCATTCCCAAGTTCAAGGAAACCCAGGCATACGTTCCCAAAGTACTGGATCACATGGGTCGAGCACAGGGTAATGGTCAGGTGCAAACCGTGAGCATGCCAAATGGCCGGGTTTCTGTTACCCTCACACCCGGCAAGCCGCGCTTTGTCACGGGCCGCTACTGACCCCGCGATCGCAGCATGTCATCCTGGCCGGGGCGGCACAACACCCTCCGGTCTGTCATCATCGTGCAATCACGCAGACATTTAACCGGGGCAACCAGTGAGTGACGGGTAGCCCCGATTTGACTCATGGACGCCCTATGGTTTTTTTGCGTACGCTGCTGATCAGCAGCTTGCTGTCCCTGCCCCTTGCCCTGCATGCCGAAGGCCCGGCGCCGCTGCCGTTTGACGACCCCAACTACACCCCGCCCGCTGTAACGCCTCAGCCATTGACCCCAGCGGGAGAAGCCAGCAGCGACAAGCCCGACTGCAAGACGGTCATGGTCAAGAAATCCCGCCGTGCCAAGCCCGTTCCAGTGACTCGCTGCAGCAAACCGTCTCGCACCGCAGAGCCATCTGAGGCACGCGCAGAAGACGGTGAGCGTCACTGCAAGACCGTGATGGTCAAGAAAACCCGCCGCAGCAAAGCCGTGGCCGAAACCCGCTGCAGTGGTAGCAGCAGCCGCGCAACAGAAGCCCGCAGCGAACACGGCAGCACCGCCGCATCACAGCGTAGTGAGCCAGATTGCAAACCTGCCAGCAGTCGCAAAGGGCGTAAAGCCACCACTTGCGCGCAAAGCAAGCACGAAGCCACTTCCAGTAGCCGCAGCAAGAAGGGTAAAGCCGCCGCAGAGGACGAACGCAAAGGCAAATCTGGCAAAACGGAGAAGGCCAGCAAAAGCAAGACCGCTGCCAAAGAGACTGTCAGCAAGAAGAAACGCAAATGAAACAACGGCCCGGTCAGTGCCGGGCCGCTTGATCTTTACCCCGCTCACAGGGGCCGACCTTCGTTCAGCGCGTATGCTGATGAATATACGCCTTGACCGCTTCCGCATCCGCAGCCATCACTTCAAAGCGCTGTGGTAAGGCCTCCAACCCTTCATAGGCTTGCGGTCGCGCCGGTCGACGCCCCAGCGCTTCCACCATGGTGGCTTCAAACTTGGCGGGCAGCGCGGTTTCCAGGCAGATCATCGGCACACCGGCTTCACGATGTTGCTGGGCCACAAACAGGCCATCCGCCGTGTGGGTATCCACTTCCACCCCATAGCGCGACCACACCTCACGAATGGTCTGCACCCGATCCGCATGGCTGCTGCGACCCGATACAAAGCCATAGCTGGCCACCTTGGGCCAGTACGGCGTATCCCGCAGGTCAAAGCCCCCTTCACGGTCAACCTTGCGGAACAAGGCCGCAGTCGCCGCGCCATCCCGTCCAGTCAGGTCAAAGATGAAGCGTTCGAAGTTGGAGGCTTTGGAAATGTCCATCGACGGGCTACTGGTCTGCTGCGTTTCGGCAGACTGGCGCACCCGGTAGATGCCGGTGCGGAAAAACTCGTCCAGCACATCGTTCTCGTTGGTGGCCAGCACCAGCTTGTCGATCGGCAGCCCCATCTGACGGGCAATATGGCCCGCGCAGATATTGCCAAAGTTACCACTTGGCACGGCGAAGGAGACTTTCTGCTGATTCTCGCTGGTCGCCATCAGGTAGCCACGGAAGTAATACACTACCTGCGCCACGATGCGGCCCCAGTTGATGGAGTTCACCGTACCGATCTGATGGGCTTCCTTGTAAGCGTGATCGTTGCTCACCGCCTTGACGATATCCTGGCAATCGTCAAAAACCCCTTCGATGGCGATGTTGAAGATATTGGGGTCTTGCAGACCAAACATCTGCGCGGTCTGGAACGGGCTCATCTTGCCATGGGGGGACAGCATGAACACACGGATGCCTGCCTTGCCGCGCATGGCATGCTCGGCTGCGGAGCCGGTATCGCCCGAAGTGGCCCCCAGGATGTTCAGGGATGCCCCACGCTGAGTGAGGGCATACTCGAACAGATTACCCAGCAGCTGCATGGCCATGTCTTTGAAGGCCAGGGTCGGCCCATTGGACAAACCCAGCACATGCAGCTCGGGCGCCAGGGTTTTCAGTGGCGTGATGTCGGCACTGCCAAACACCTCGGCAGTATAGGTCCGCTCGATCATGGCCCGCAGATCGGCTTCCGGGATGTCGGTGGCAAACTTGCGGATGATGGCCATGGCCAACTCGGCATAGCTGTAGCTTCGCCAGGCGCTGAGCTCGGCGTCAGTCACCTGCGGGTACTGCTCACACATGGCCAGACCGCCATCTGGCGCCAGCCCTGACAGCAGGATGTCGGAGAATTCGCGGGGAGCCATCTCTCCCCGGGTGGAAACATAACGCATAAAGTATCCGCAGTTTACTTGAGGGCTTTCAGGGCGCGGGTTGCCGCCTCGGCAGAGCAGGCAAAGGTTTGCTGGTAGATCTGCAGCATGGCCCGGCGGTGCGCCAGCGACTGCGTATCACCGCTGGCCATGGCGGTCACCATGCCAGGCTGGGCGGCCACGCGGGAAGCCAGGCAGCGGCAGGTCTGCTCCACGCTGTATTGCCCGTTTTGCTGCAAAATCAGCTGCTGGATTTCCTTGAAGGTGCCTTCTGTTGTGCACGAGGTGTACATCGTCTTCTCGAAGGCCGTCTCACCCATCGCCACTGTCGCTACAGGCAGCAAGCACAATGCTGCAAACCACTTTTTCATGATGCGTTCTCCCGATTAACCCAGCGTTTCCATGCGCAAGCGCACCACTTTGCCGCGCGACGCGTCCAGCGCCTCAATCTCGGCAATGGCAGCGTTCACGTCCTTCTCCCTGGCCAGATGGCTCAGGATCACAATCTCGGCGGCGCCACCCTGCGCTTCTTTCTGCAACATGGCTTCAATCGAAATGCGATAGCGGGCCAGAATGCCGGTCACATTGGCCAGCACACCGGTCTTGTCCGCCACCTGCAAGCGCAGGTAGTAGCTGGTGACCACCTCGTCCATCGGCAAGATGGCCTCGTCAGAAAGCATGTCCGGCTGGAATGCGGACAGCGGCACCCGGTGCTGAGGGTCAGCGGTCAGCAGGCGCGCCACATCCACCAGATCGGCCACCACGGCGCTGGCGGTCGGTTCCGCTCCGGCGCCCGGGCCGTAGTAGAGGGTAGAGCCCACCGCGTCGCCTTTCACCAGGACCGCATTCATCACGCCGTTGACGTTGGCAATCAGGCGTTTTTCCGGTATCAGGGTCGGGTGTACCCGCAGTTCAATGCCTTGCGCAGTACGCCGGGTCATGCCCAGCAGTTTGATGCGGTAGCCCAGTTGCTCGGCATAGCGAATATCCGCGGCATCCAGCGTGCTGATACCTTCGATATAGGCTTTGTCGTACTGGAAAGGAATGCCAAACGCCAGTGCCGACAGAATGGTCAGCTTGTGGGCGGCATCATTGCCTTCAATGTCAAACGTCGGGTCCGCTTCGGCGTAACCCAGTCGCTGCGCCTCTGCCAGCACCTCGGCAAAGCTGCTGCCTTTGTCGCGCATTTCGCTGAGGATGAAGTTGCTGGTACCGTTGATGATGCCCGCCACCCACTCGATGCGGTTGGCGGTCAGCGCTTCGCGGATCGCCTTGATGATGGGCACGCCACCGGCCACCGCACCCTCAAAGGCAATCATCACATTCTTTTCCCGTGCGCGGGCAAAGATCTCGTTACCGTGGGTGGCAATCAGCGCCTTGTTGGCGGTCACCACGTGCTTGCCGTTGTTGATGGCGGCCAGCATCAACTCTTTGGCCAGCGTGGTGCCACCGATCAGCTCCACCACCACGTCGATATCCGGGTGATTGACCACGGCCAGCATGTCGTCCGACACCTGTACTTCATCACCGACCACACCTTGCGCGCGCGCCACGGTACGGGTGGCCACATGGGTCAGCTCAATGGTGCAACCGGCCCGGCGGGTAATCTCCGCCGCGTTGCGTTTCAATACGGCGGCGGTACCGCCGCCCACTGTCCCTATGCCCAACAGGCCTACCTTGATCGGTTTCATGGTTGCAGCTTCTTTTCAAAGTTAAAACAACGAATCTCGAATTGCTCGCGGAAATAAAAGGCATGCGCACGGCCACGGTGGGTGCCGGAATCCAGGGTAAGGACGGTTGCACCGCGTTGCAGCGCCAGCGTGGACATGTGATCCAGCAGGCACTTGCCGTAGCCTTGTGAGCGACGGGATGCGTCGACGACCAGATCGTCGACGTAGAAGTGAATGCCGTTAAAGGTGTTACGGTAACAGCGAAACAGCGCCAGACCAAGTACCTGTTGCGTGCTTTCTTCCACCAGCAGCACCATCTCAGCCCCGTCGGCAATGATGCCGTACAGGGTCAGCGCATAGTCCACGGGTAGCTGCGGGCGCAACTGCCGGTGCAGGGGCTCAGCACGCGCCAGCCATTCCGGCTCCAGCACACGCCCCGCAGCATCGGCGACGGTAATCAGCTTCATCCTTTGCTGTGCCGCTTTCGGTAATGGTCGAGGAAGCGGGCGATGCGCCCAACAGCCTCACTCAGGTCGTCTATATTCGGCAGGAACACCACCCGGAAATGATCAGGCCGTGGCCAGTTGAAGCCCGTGCCTTGCACCAGCAGCACCTTTTCTTCCTGCAGCAACTCGAGGATCAGCTGCTGATCGTCCACCACCGGGTACAGCTTGGGGTCCAGCTTCGGGAACAGATACAGGGCGCCCTTCGGCTTGACCACGCTGACACCGGGAATGGCACTGAACAGGTCATAGGCCAGGTCACGTTGCTTGCGCAGGCGACCGCCCGGCCCTACCAGCTCATTGATGCTCTGGTAACCGCCCAGTGCGGTCTGGATGGCGTACTGCGCTGGTACGTTGGCACACAGTCGCATCGAGGCCAGCAGGTTGAGGCCTTCAATATAGTCCTGGGCGTGGCGCTTGTCGCCGGATACCACCATCCAGCCGGTGCGATAACCACAGGCACGGTAGGCTTTGGACAAGCCATTGAAGGTCAGGCACAGCACATCGTCCGCCAGCGCAGCAATCGAAGTGTGACTAAGGCCGTCAAACAACACCTTGTCGTAAATTTCATCAGCGCAGATGATCAACTGGTGCTGACGGGCAATCTCCACCAGCTCCCGCAGCATGGCGTCCGGGTACAGCGCCCCGGTCGGGTTGTTCGGGTTGATCACCACCAGTGCCTTGGTGTTCGGGGTGATCTTGCTGCGCAGATCGTCCAGGTCCGGCAGCCAGTCGCTGCCCTCGTCGCAGATATAATGCCGGGCCGTACCGCCAGACAAGGCAATCGCTGCGGTCCACAGCGGGTAATCCGGCGCAGGCACCAGCACTTCGTCACCATCGTTCAGCAATGCCTGCATCGCCATCACAATCAGCTCGGACACGCCGTTGCCGATATAGATATCGTCAATGCCCACCCCTTTGATCTGCTTTTGCTGGGTGTAATGCACCACCGCCTTGCGGGCCGGGAACAAGCCCTTGGAGTCACAATAGCCGCTGGCCTGCGGCAGGTTGTGAATCACGTCCTGCAGGATCTCATCTGGCGCCTCCAGCCCGAAAGGTGCGGTATTGCCAATGTTCAGCTTGATGATGCGGTGCCCTTCCTCTTCCATCAGCTTGGCCTGCGCCATCACCGGACCGCGAATGTCGTAGCAGACGTTGGCCAGTTTGCTGGACTTGACGAGCGGGCGCATGGTGGAGATTCCTGATGGTAGGCCAAGGTCAGACATGGTGTGGGCGATCCTGTTTGCTAACGCAATGGTTTTCAAAGAAAAAGGCGGTGTTGGGTATAATCCTACTGTAAGCAGCCAGCCCCGACAACGCTTGTTTATTGCACTGCAATAGCCACGGCGCATCGGGTCCGGCAGACACCGTTACTTCGCAGGACCATACCCATGAAATTGCACGAACAACGGGAACAGGGCTACCTGTTCGCCGATTACGGCCCGGACTTCCTCAAGGTCAACGATCAGATCCTCCGGCAAAACCTGTTGCTCAGCCCGGACCGGATCGACACCGACTGGCCCGCCCGCGACTTTGACAGCCTGGAGGCGGCCCACTTCGAGTACATCCTCGCCATGCAACCGGAGCTGGTACTGCTCGGCACCGGCAGCCAGCTGCGCTTCCCGCATCCGCGCCTGCTGGCACCGCTTAGCCGCCAGGGCATTGGTGTCGACGTGATGGACATCGGTGCCGCCTGCCGCACCTACAACATCCTGATGAGCGAAGGCCGTCGGGTGGTGGCGGCCATGCTGCTGGTTTGACCGGCAAGGCTGGGTAGGCTGCAGGCCATTGTGCTAGAATGTCGGCCTGATTTTCAATCCGGCAAGTTACAGAGGTAAGGACCATGGCAGGTCATTCCAAATGGGCCAATATCAAGCACAAGAAAGCCGCAACGGACGCCAAGCGCGGCAAGATCTTCACCCGTCTGATCAAGGAAATCACGGTCGCCGCCAAGCTGGGCGGCAGTGATTCCGGCAGCAACCCGCGGTTACGGCTGGCAGTCGACAAGGCGCTGGACGCCAACATGCCCAAGGACAACATCGAGCGCGCCATCAAGCGCGGCGCCGGTGAGCTGGAAGGCGTGGACTACATCGAGCTGCGCTATGAAGGCTATGGCATCAACGGTGCGGCGGTAATGGTCGACTGCATGACCGACAACAAGACCCGTACGGTGGCCGATGTGCGGCACGCCTTCTCCAAGTACGGCGGCAACCTCGGTACCGATGGCAGCGTGGCCTTCCTGTTCAAGCACTGCGGTACGCTGGTGTTTGCCCCCGGCACCGATGAAGACGCCCTGATGGGTGCGGCGCTGGAAGCGGGTGCGGACGATGTGATCAGCAACGATGACGGCTCGATTGAAGTCATCACTCCGCCGTACGACTTCGTGCAGATCAAGGAAGCGCTGGAGCAAGCAGGTTTCAAAGCGGAAATGGGCGAAGTCACCATGAAGCCGGACAATGTCACCGAGTTCACCGGTGACGATGCGGTCCGCATGCAGAAACTGCTGGATGCACTGGAATCGCTGGACGACGTGCAGGAAGTCTACACCTCGGCCCTGATCATCGAGGAATAAGGCCAGGGCGGCGTTGGCCGCCTGAGCCCATCACATGGCGGCCCAAGCCGGGCCGCCCGGAGCGCGCGAGATGACTGCTGCGACCCTGCCCCCCAGCCTCTGCGACATCGCCATCATCGGCGGTGGTCCGGTCGGCCTTTTCCTGGCTCATACCCTGCGACACAGCGCCCACCGCGTGGTGGTGCTGGAAGCAGAGCACGCGCTGGTTCGTGATGACCCGCGCATGCTGGCCCTCTCGGTGGGCAGCCAGCAATTGCTGGAACAGCAAGCCTGCTGGTCTGCATCGCTGATGCAGTCCCCCATTCGCCATGTGCACGTGTCGCAGCAAGGTTTTTTTGGCCATACCCGCCTGAAGGCGACTGACATGGATGCCGAGCAGCTGGGCTATGTGGTGCCTTATCCGGCGCTGCAAACCGTGCTGACACAAGCCCTGCCGGACAATGCCACCCTGCTGGGCGGTGCCCGCGTTGAGCAGGTACACAGCAATGCGGGTTACGCCAGTGTCCAGTTTCAGTGGCAGGGACAAACCCGGCAACTGACCAGCCGCCTGCTGGTGCTGGCCGATGGTGGCAGCCTGTTGCAGCAGCTGCGGGTACCCTGTGTCGAGCGGGACTACCAGCAGTGTGCACTGGTCGGCCTGCTGGAGGCGGATCAAGCGCCCATCGACACCGCCTTTGAACGCTTCGTACCCGGCGGGGCGCTGGCCTTGCTGCCCCAGCCCGGTGGCTATGCCGTGATCTGGAGCCAGCCGCTCAACCGCTTGCAGGAAATGCAGCAGGCACCGGAGACTGCCCTGTGTCTGGAATTGCAGCGCCTGGCCGGACACAAGGCCGGGCAGTTCCGCCAACTGCAACGGCGGCATGTGATGCCACTCAAGCTGCGCTATGCCCGCCAGCTGATCGGGCCACGTTTTGTGCTGATCGGCAACGCTGCCCAGTCGCTGCACCCGATCGCCGGGCAAGGTCTGAACCTGGGGCTGCGGGATGCCTGGGAACTGACCCAGCTGCTGGCCCCCTTGTCGCCCCCGCAACTGGATCACCCGCAGCTGCTGGCCGCTTACCCGGCACGTCGTCGCCTGGACAAGCTCAACGGGGTTGGCTTTACCGACAGCCTGATCCGCCTGTTTGCCCAACCGGGTCTGGGCCATGTGCGCGGCGCGGGCCTCAGCGCCCTCAATCTGTTGCCAGGCGTCAAGCGCCGCTTGCTGCAGCATCTGGCTCTGGGAGTCCGTCGCGCATGAGTGAATTGCAGGTTGACATCATCGTCGTCGGCGGGGGGCTGGTGGGTGCCAGTCTGGCCAGTCGCCTGAGCGCAGGTCAACACCGGGTTGCCTTGATTGAAGGCCATTCATCCCTTGAAACGGTGGGCGACTGGGACCAGCGCATTTACGCCATCAGCCGCGCCAGCCGTCGCTTCCTGCAGGACTGTGGTGCCTGGCAACGTCTGGACCCCGCCCGGCTGGCGCCGATCCGCCAGATGCGCATTTTTGGCGACCAGCGTGCAGAATTGCGTTTCGATGCACACGGCGCCGGCCTGAATGAACTGGCCATCATTACCGAATCCCGTCATCTGCAGCACGCCATCTGGCAGGGCCTGGACCGTGACCGGCTCACGCTCATCCAGCCCGCCCGTCCCCAGCAATTGCACATGACCCAGGACCGGGTCAGCCTCACGCTGGACCAGGGCCAGACCGTGCATGGCAAGCTGCTGGTGGGGGCAGACGGGGCGCAATCCTGGGTACGCCAGCAATGGCAGCGCTTGTCCGGCAGCCAGCAACAGGCCGAAGCCTATGGTCAATCCGGCGTGGTGGCCAATTTCAGCTGCAGCCAGCCCCATCAAGGCACCGCCTGGCAGTGGTTTCAGCCGGATGGCAGCATTCTGGCCTGGTTGCCGCTACCGGGGCAGCGCATGTCCATGGTGTGGTCATGTTCGCCCGAACGGGCGCAATCGCTGCTGGCACTGGACCCGGCGTCGCTGGCTGAACAGGTTGCAGCAGCAGGGCAACACCAGTTGGGGGACTTGCAGTTGATCACCCCGGCAGCGGCCTTCCCCTTGCGGGCGCTGGTTCTGCCCAAGCTGACTTCACCCCGTCTGGCCTTGATCGGCGATGCAGCGCATCTGGTCCATCCGCTGGCGGGCCAAGGGGTCAACCTCGGCTTTCAGGATGCACGAGATCTGGCGCAGGTACTGTTGCAGCACCCGTCCGTCGACCCCGGCCTGCCGTCTCTCTTGCAGCGCTATGAACGAATGCGCCGTTTCGATATCCTAGCCATGCATGGTGTGACCAAATCCCTGCACCGCTTGTTCAATCAGCCGGGCCAGCTACCCCGCTGGCTGCGCAACACCGGGCTGACCCTGACCGACAGGCTGCCCCTGTTGAAGCAGGAATTGATTCGTCACGCCCTCGGTTAACCCGTACTGGATGTCTCTTTCATGACTGTGTCTCTGACCTCGCTGCGCCCCCTGCAGCGCCTGGCCTTGCTTGCCCTTTCCCTGCCCCTGTTGCTGTTGACCGCTCCCGTGCTGGCTGCGGGCAAGCAGGATGCGAACCTGGACAAGATCAAAACCCTGGTCACCCAGAAAATGCCCCGTGCCGTCATCAACGGCGTGTACACCACCCCGCTGCCGAATCTGTATGAGGTGGTGGTCAATGGCAGCACCGTGCTGTATGTGGACAGCAAGGTGAATTACCTGATTCAGGGTGAGATGATTGATGTCCAGCACAAGCAGAGCCTGACCGAGCAGCGGCTGACCAGCTTGCGCAAGGCGGCCTACTCGGAATTGCCGCTGGACCTGGCCATCCGTGAGGTACGCGGTACAGGCGCACGCACGCTGGTGGTGTTCTCCGACCCGGATTGTCCGTTTTGCCACCAGCTGGAGCAAAACCTGAAGCCGATGACGGACGTGACCATCTATACGCTGCTGTACCCGATCCCCCAGCTACATCCGGATGCAGCACGCAAATCAGACCTGATCTGGTGTCAGCCCAACCGGCTGGCCGCCTGGCGTAACTGGATGGACAACAAGGCATTACCCGAGGCCGCTGCCAGCTGCATCAGCCCGCTGGCACGCATTGCCGAAACCGGCCAGCGCTGGGGCGTCGATGGCACCCCTGCGATTGTGCTACCCGATGGCCGCATCATGCCGGGCGCGTATCCGCTGGCGGAGATCGAGAAGGCCCTGAGTGGCCAGTGATGCCCGGCGTGCGGTGAGAACCTCTGGCATGCATGGATAGGGTAAAGGAAGGCTGATGTCTGCACGCTGGTGGCAGAGCAAGCCGCATGAAAACCGGATGGCCATCGCCCTGGTGGTGTCCTGGGGGGTGCACATGCTGTTGCTGCTGCCCAGTGGCGGCTACCTGCGCCCTGCCCCACCGAGCCTGGCCGTTCGGCTGGCCCCCATGCAGGTCACCCTTCAGCATGCCGGTGACGCAGCAGCAGCCCCTATCTTGCTGGCGCAGCGCCCCAGCCCTGAGCACTTGGCATCGCCTTCGACAGCGCGTACCGGCACCCCAAGCAGTGGCTTGGGCCTGAGTCACGAGCAGCCCGAATTTGCCAGCAGCCTGCCTGTGCAGGTCGCTTCCGTGCCTGACCCCTTGCCAGATTCGCTGCCGCTGGCTGCCAGCCTGCCGACGCCCGGTCAAGCCAATACTCCGCCGGAGGCTTCCGTCGCGTACGCCCACACCGCCGTCAACCCGGATTTTCTCAAGCTCCCTTGGGATTCCCTAGCCGATGGCTTTGTCTACTCGCGCTTTGTTGACCGTGGCATCATTCCGGGTTGCACCTTGCAGTTCCTCTATCCGGATGACCCCGCCCTGCGCGCCAAGAGTGGGGTACTGGAGATGGAAATCCTGATCAATGAGTTTGGTCAGGCGGTAGCCACCCGCACCCTCAGCAGCACCCTGCCCCCCGAGTTTGCTGAATTCGCGGGCAAGGCCATTCAGAGCAGCTGTTTCATTCCCGCCACCATGCAAGGCGCCACCGTCAAGGTGCGCCGCGTCATCCTGCTGAACTACGACCCGGTGCACGGCCTGAACTAAAGCACAGCAGCAGCGCAACACATTCGTCATGTATTTTTCAGAAAAGTGCTTTATCATCAGCCCACTGCATTATTGTTGCATTGCAAAATAACGCTTGACATTGTTGACCACACCTATACAATTCGAGCAAATATTGCACTGCACAAAGTGCGAACCTTATGACGACCCCCCAACAAGGAAAGGGTGTGACATGTTTAACGCTGTTACTTCGCTGGAACAATGGGTGCAACTGGGCCAAAACCAGTTCGACAAAACCCTGCGCTTCGCCAACATCGGCCTGAATGGTGCCGAGAAACTGGCCCAGCTGCAGCTGAATCTGTCGAAGGATTTTCTGGCTGATCAAGCCCAGCTGTTCAAGTCCCTGTTTGATATCAAAGACGTGCAAGCCCTGCTCGCCTTCCAGGGTAACCTGGCCCAGCCGAGCATGGAAAAGTCGGTTGCTGCTTCGCGCACCGTGTACGAAACCCTGGCCGAGCTGCAAAGCCAGTTCAGCGCTTTCGTAGAAAGCGAAGCCCAGGAAGCCCACAAGCAGTTCACCGGTTCGCTGGATGGTCTGCTGAAGGGTGCGCCGGCGGGTTCCGATGTGGCCGTGGCTGCCATCAAGTCTGCCCTGGCTGCCGCCAGCAACGCTTACGACACCGTGAGCCAAGCTGCCAAGAAGGTCACCACCGATCTGGTGGAAGCCGGTGTCAGCACCGCAGGCGAGACCGCCAAGACCAGCACCACCCGTCGCAAACCGGCTGCCGCTGCCTGATCGGCCCGCAATCGGTAAAGCAACGCCCCGCATTGCGGGGTGTTGTCTTTTGTAGCGCTACCCCATGAAAAACGGCACTCGCAGGTGCCGTTTTTCATGGGGCAAAGCCTGAATCAGCGACTGACTTCCGGCAGCTCGATTTTGACTTCCAGCACATCCAGATTATCCTGGCGCTCCAGATTCACCTTGATGTCATCCGGGTTGATCGACACATACTTGGAAATCACCGCCACCAGCTCGCGCTGCAAGGCAGGCAGATAATCCGGGCTGGCATCGCTGCGACTGCTGCGCTCATGCGCCAGGATGATCTGCAGGCGCTCCTTGGCCACACTGGCCGACTTCTTTTTCTCGCCAAGCAGAAAAGACAGGAAGGACATGCTTACCTCCCGCCGAACAGTCGCTTGAAGAAGCCGGGTTTGACGGCCTCAATAAAGCGCAGCGGCTTGTCTTCACCAAGGAAACGGGCCACCACATCCTTGTAGGCTTCCGATACATCGGAACCATGCATGTGCACCGCTGGCACCCCTTGGTTGGAGGCCTGCAACACCGCCTCCGACTCCGGGATCACCCCGATCAGGTCGATACGCAGGATCTCCTGGATGTCTTCCAGCGACAGCATTTGCCCGTCTTCCACCCGCAGCGGGTTATAGCGGGTAATCAGCAGGTGCTCCTTCACCGGCGGCAGGCCTTCAATGGCACGCTTGGTCTTGGAGCCCAGCATGCCGAGGATGCGGTCGGAATCGCGCACCGACGAGACTTCCGGGTTGGTCACCACCAGCGCTTCATCAGCAAAATGCATGGCCAGCAAGGCACCGGTTTCGATCCCGGCCGGGGAATCACACACGATGTACTCAAAGCCCATGTCGGCCATGTCTTTCAGTACCCGCTCCACCCCCTCTTGCGTCAGGGCATCCTTGTCGCGGGTTTGCGAGGCAGGCAGCACGAACAGATTGTCGCACTGCTTGTCCTTGATCAGCGCCTGGTTGAGATTGGCTTCGTTGTGGATCACGTTAATCAGGTCGTACACCACCCGACGCTCGCAGCCCATGATCAGGTCCAGATTACGCAGGCCGACGTCAAAGTCGATCACCGCTGTCTTGAAGCCACGCAGGGCCAGACCGGAGGCAAAACTGGCGCTGGTGGTGGTCTTGCCCACCCCCCCCTTGCCTGAGGTCACCACGATGATTTTGGCCATCGAATCTTCTTCCTTTCCAGATCAAACATGCAACCCGGCTGCTTGCCCGGTTGCCAGCGCCGGTTCACCCGGCAGGATGCTGCTCACAGGTTGAGCGGCAGCATCACCATTTTTTCACCTTCCAGCCGCACCTGGGCCGGTTTTCCGGCAATGTCCGCAGGCAGCGGCGTTTCCATGGTGCGATAGATACCAGCAATCGAAATCAGTTCCGGCTCCAAGCAGGTGCTGAAAATCCGCGCCTCCGTATTGCCACGCGCACCGGCAATCGCCTTGCCACGCAAGGGCGCATAGACATGAATGCTGCCATCGGCGATCACTTCTGCACCATGGCTCACCATGGCCAGCACCACCAGATCCGCCCCCTTGGCGTAGACCTGCTGGCCGGAACGCAGGGGCTTGTCGACCACCACTGTGGTGGCGGCAGCAGCAGGAACCGGTACCTCACGTACCACTTCCTTCACCACCTCCTTGACCACTTCGCGCACCACCTCCACCGGCTCGCCACGCGGCGCAGTGGTTTCCGGCGCTTCGGTCAGCCCGGCGGCCAGCGCAGCATCCATTTGCGCGTCATTGCCCCCACGCGCCGCCACCGGCACCATCTTGTACTGCTGCAACAGCGGCAGCAGGACTGCAAAATCAGGCACGCCTTCATCACGTACGGCACCCAGATCAATCACCACCGGATCGTGGCTGAAGAAATTGGGGGTTTTACCCAGATGCTCGGCCAGCTCGCGGGCCAGCAAGTCGAGATCGACGCTTTTCAGCACCACTGCGATCAAGGTCAGTGTGGCGCTTTTCAGCTCATACAGCGCAGGTACGTTGGAAGTCGGGGCAAGGGCCATATTGCAATAACGCCTTGAAATAGGCGGAGTTTACCGGCCTGCCCCGCTGGCGACAAGCACTGTGACCCGCTGTGTGTGCTGCGCCGCTGCACCCGCTTTCGCGCTACAATTCTTCTTTTGACGTACTCAAGCAGGATACGCATGACTGTGCAAGCAGCCGCACTGCGCGAACGGTTGAAATCGGCGCGCGTTCTGGTGGTTGGCGACGTGATGCTGGACCGCTACTGGTTCGGCGACGTCAACCGCATTTCGCCGGAGGCCCCGGTACCGGTGGTCAAGGTGGACCGCAGCGAAGAGCGCCCCGGTGGGGCGGCCAATGTGGCGCGCAATATTGCCGCACTGGGCGGCAAGGTCAGCCTGCTCTCCGTAGCGGGAGATGATGAACCCGCCAGCACCCTGCAGCGCCTGCTGCTGGAAGAAGGGGTGGATACCAGCCTGCTGCGCGACCGCGACTTTGTCACCACCGTCAAACTGCGGGTGATCGGTCGCCAGCAACAGCTGCTGCGCATCGACTTTGAAACCCAGCCCAGCCACGAGATCTTGGCCGCCAAGCTGGCCGATTTTGAAGCGCGCCTGCCCAAGCACGATGTGGTAATTCTGTCGGACTATGGCAAGGGTGGCCTCGCCCACATCCAGCAGATGATCCAGACCGCCCGCGCCGCAGGCAAGCCGGTGCTGGTCGATCCCAAAGGCTCGGACTGGCAACGCTACCACGGCGCCAGCCTGATTACCCCCAACCGCAGCGAATTCCGCGAAGTGGCAGGCAGCTGGCAGAACGAGGCCGAGCTGACCCACAAGGCGCGTGAAGTGCGGCAGCGCTTCGGGCTGGATGCGCTGCTGGTCACCCGTAGCGAAGAAGGCATGACCCTGTTCGGCGCCGATCAAAGCTGGCATCAGCAAACGGTGGCGCGCGAAGTGTTCGACGTGACCGGCGCTGGGGATACCGTGATTGGCACCCTGGGCTTGATGCTGGCGGCAGGCCAACCGCTGCCAGACGCCGTGGAGTGGGCCAATCGCGCTGCAGGCATCGTGGTGGGCAAGCTGGGCACTGCAGTCGCACTGCCGGATGAATTGTTTGCCTGACAGGCACGACGGGCAGTCACTGCCCATGGAAAGGATGCAAATATGTATGTGGTTACCGGGGCAGCAGGCTTTATTGGCTCCAATCTGGTCAAGGCCCTCAATGAGCGTGGCATTACAGACATTCTGGCGGTCGATCACCTGAAGGAAGGCGACAAATTCCGCAATCTGGTGGACTGCGACATTGCCGATTACCTGGACCGTGATGACTTCATCAGCCTGATTGCGGATGGCAGCCTGGATGAGCAACTCACCGCCATCCTGCACCAGGGCGCGTGCTCCGACACCATGGAGCACGACGGCCAGTACATGATGGAGAACAACTACCGCTACTCGCTGCACCTGCTGGACTTCTGCCAGCAGGAAGAGATCCCCTTCATCTATGCCTCCAGTGCGGCGGTTTACGGTGCAACCACCACTTTCCGCGAAGACCGCGAGTTTGAAGGCCCGCTGAACGTCTACGGCTACTCCAAATTCCTGTTTGACCAGGTGGTACGTCGCCGCATGGAGGAACTCACTGCACCGGTAGTCGGCCTGCGCTACTTCAATGTGTATGGCCCGCGCGAGCAGCACAAAGGCCGCATGGCGTCCGTCGCCTTCCATCTGTACAACCAGTACTGGGCAAACGGCAAGATCAAGCTGTTTGAAGGCAATGATGGCTACGCCGATGGCGAGCAATTGCGTGATTTCATCTCGGTGGAAGACGTGGTGAAGGTGAACCTGCACTTTCTGGATCACCCGGAAGTGGGCGGCATCTTCAACTGTGGCACCGGTCGGGCGCAGAGCTTCAATGATGTCGCCGTGGCGGTTGCCAATGCCTGCCGCGAAGCCGAGGGCAAACCGGCACTGCCGCTCGGCGAGCTGGTGGCGCAAGGCATCCTGGAATACATTGCCTTCCCCGATGCCCTGAAGGGCAAGTACCAGAGCTTCACCGAGGCCGATACCGTACTGCTGCGTGAAGCCGGTTATGAGGGCGAATTCCTGACTGTGCAGGAAGGCGTGCAGCGCTATGTGCAAGCTCGCTTGCAGGCGGACGGCCGTACTCGCTGAGTTCGATCCGGCAGGCAGGCCGCGTTAAGCGGCCTGTTTTTTTTTGGGCAAGATATGCGATTGATAAGGTTAACAAAAACCATTATCATTTAAGCATGAATGCCAGCCTTGCCCTGACCGCACCCCGTCTGCCTACCCTGCCAGGGTGGCGCAGACCGGCACTGCTGGCCCTTTTGATCAGCTTGCATGCGGCCCTGCTGTATGGCATGTCCCGGCTCACGGTCGCACACCCGGCAACCTCACCTGCCAGTGTGATGATGGTCAGTCTGGTCGAAGATCCGCCCAACCCAGCCACACCCGCGCCGCCCCTTGCCGCCGCCCCCGCCATCACCCCGGCAGCGGCCCCGCAGGTCAAGCATCCGCCCACACCACGCCCTACGGCCACTACGCCAGTTGCTCGCCCGGAGCCCGTTTCCCCGGTCGTGCCACCCACTCGTATCACCCCGGACCCTGCCGCACCAGCACCCGCCACGCCTCCGGCTGCGTCGCCCGCGCCGGAGAGTGCGCCTGCTGCCACCGCAGTGGCCAAACCCGCCACACCACCCACCACTGGCCCCGCCCCAGGCTCGGCAGCAGGCAACAACCGCAGCAGTGAGGACGATACCCCTGGGCCGCGGCTGGTCAGTGGGGTGGCCTACCTGCGCGAACCTGCACCAGAATTCCCGGCGGCCTCGCGCCGACTGGGGGAGCAAGGCACCGTCATGGTCAAGGTGCTGGTGGATGAGCAAGGCCACGCCGCCGAAGTGCAGATTCACCGTTCCTCCGGCTTCAACCGCCTGGACCGTGCCGCCAGTCGCGCGGTAGCCCAGGCTGTGTTCCGCCCCTATAGCATCAATGGTCGCGCCCAGTCAGCGTGGACCATCGTTCCCATTCATTTCAAGCTGGAAGCAGCAGAAGAGGTCAGCTCATGAACACTCCGGAAACCGGCATCTTGCATTTTCTCTCCCAGGCCGATGCGGTGGGGCACACCCTGCTGGCGGTCTTGCTGCTGATGTCGGTGGGCAGCTGGTATGTGGTGCTGATGAAACTGTGGCAGACCTGGCAGGAGCGTCAGCTCGCGCAGCAATTCCTGGAACGCTTCTGGGCGGCACCCTCACTGGATGAAGTTGCTCGCACGCTGGAGCAGGCACCAGCGCGTGACAGCTTTACCCTGATGACCCAGCACGCATTGCATGCCCGCAGCCAGCACAAACGCCATGGCGCGACCCGCCTGGCGGAGGCAGGCTCGCTGGGGGACTATCTGACCCGTACGCTGCGCAAGTCCATCGACGAAGAAACCGCGCGTATGGAAAACGGCCTGACCCTGCTCGCCTCCGTCGGCGCCACGGCACCGTTTGTGGGCCTGTTCGGCACGGTGTGGGGGGTGTACCGGGCGTTGGTGTCCATCGGCAGCAGCGGCATGGTGGGGCTGGAGCAAGTGGCGGGACCGGTGGGTGAAGCGCTGATCATGACCGGCATCGGGCTGGGTGTCGCCATCCCCGCTGTACTCGCCTACAACGCCCTGACCCGGCGTAACCGGGTGCTGCAGGCACGGCTGGATTCCTTTGCCTACGACCTTTTCAATTTCATGGTCAGCGGCGAGCCGGTGCGGGCACCGGCAACCCCGCATCCTGAGCTGAAACTGGTTGCCGGTCAGGCCTGAGGAGTTAGCCATGGCATTTGGACGATTTGGCGGGCACGCGCAAGGCCCACAGGCTGAGATCAATATGGTGCCACTGATCGACGTGATGCTGGTACTGCTGGTGATCTTCATGCTGTCTGCCCCGCTGATGACCCATGCCGTACGGTTGTCCCTGCCGAACGCACAATCCAGTGCCACGCCCCCCGAGCCCGCCAAGGTGGAATTGTCGCTGGATGCGCAGGGGCAGCTGTTCTGGGATGGTGCGCAGATTCCGCGCGAGCAGTTAGGCCTTCGCCTGCAGCAGCTGGCCCGGCAGCAACCGCAACCGGCGTTGCACCTGCGCGCGGACCAGTCTACCCGCTACCAGGCGCTGGCCGACATCATGGCCGAAGCCTCACGCCAGGGCGTGAAGCAAATCGGCTTCATCAGCGACCCGCATCCAGCCCCTTGAAGGCATCACCGCACTGCTGCTCACCTGAACGACACCCAAGTCCTGACAGCGGCCCGCGTCATGCGCTAAGCTATGCCGTCTTGCCTTGAACGAGCTTTACCATGCCTGCCATCGGTGCCTACATCATTGGTGACGAGATTCTGTCCGGTCGCCGCCAGGACAAACACCTCACTGCGCTGATCGACATCTTGAGCGAGCGGGGGCTGCAGCTGGGCTGGTGCCAGTATCTGGGTGATGACCGGGAGCAACAGGCGGCCGCCTATGCCCGCTCCCTGCAAACCGATGACATCGTGTTCTCCTTCGGCGGCATCGGTGCCACGCCGGATGACCAGAGCCGGCAGGCTTTTGCGCTGGCGGCAGGTGTGCCTTTGTTGCAGCACCCGGAAGGTATCCGCGAGCTGGAGGCCCAGTTTGGTGCAGAAGCCTGGCCCAACCGGGTTCGCATGGTCGAATTCCCACAAGGCGCACGACTGATTCCCAACCCCGTCAACCGGGTGCCGGGCTTTTCCTGGCAACATCACCATTTTGTGCCCGGTTTCCCCAATATGGCCTGGCCCATGGTGCGCTGGGTACTGGCACAGGTGTACCCTGACCTGCACGCCCCTCGGCAGCAAACCCGCAGTTTCCTCTGCCATGACGCGCGCGAAAGCGTGCTGCTGCCGCTGATGGAGCAGTTTGTCGCCCACTACCCGGCTCTACGGCTCTCCAGCCTGCCTCATAGCATCGACCCGCAGCAGCCCAAGCCACCGGTCATCGAGTTTGGCGTCACCGGTCCTGCTGCCGAGGCCGACACCGCTTGCGAGTGGCTCAAGGCCGCCTTGCGCGCCGACGGTTACCACCTGAGCTAAGCCGACACAAGCAACCCACAGGCATCTGCCGTACAATGCCGCCCATGCAACTCATCGACCGCCCCATTCCCGGCGACGCCCTGCAGCGTCTGCTGGCTGCCCGCATTCCGCCCGCACTGGCTCGGCTATACGCCGCCCGCGGCGTGACCCAGCTGGAACAGCTCGACTATCGACTGCAACAACTGCCGGACTTTACCCGCATGAAGGGGGCTGCAGCCGCAGGGCAATTGCTGGCAGACTGTCTGCAGCAAGGCAAACGCATCCTCATCATTGCCGACTATGATGCCGATGGTGCCACCGCCTGCGCGGTGGCGGTGCGTGGCTTGCGCATGCTGGGGGGCATCGTCGATTTTCTGGTGCCCAACCGTTTCGAATATGGTTACGGCTTGACCCCCGAAATCGTTGAACTGGCCGCCGAGCGCCTGCCGGATCTGCTGGTGACCGTCGATAACGGCATCGCCAGTCTGGACGGCGTGGCCGCCGCTCAGGCACGCGGGTTGCCCGTACTGATTACCGATCATCACTTGCCGGGGCCACAGCTGCCGGAAGCGGCGGCCATCGTCAACCCCAACCAGCCCGGTTGTGACTTCCCCAGCAAGGCCATGGCGGGCGTTGGGGTGATGTTCTATGTGCTGCTCGCCACCCGCGCCGCCCTGCGCGAACGCGGGCACTTCACCCCGGAGAATCAACCGAATCTGGCCACCCTGCTGGACTTGGTGGCACTCGGCACGGTTGCCGATGTGGTGCCACTGGATGCGCTTAACCGCTGCCTTGTTTATCAAGGCCTGCGCCGTATGCGTGCGGGCCAGGCCTGCAGCGGCATCCGGGCTCTGGCGGAGGCCGCCGGACGCTCGCTGGACTTTGCCGGACACTATGAGCTGGGCTTTGTGCTGGGACCGCGCCTGAACGCCGCCGGTCGCCTGGAGGACATGACGATTGGCATCCAGTGTCTGCTATCTGACGACCCGGCGCAGACCCGCCGCTGGGCAAGTGAACTGGAGCAATTGAACCAGGCACGCAAGGACATTGAAGCCGACATGCAGGAGGTGGCGCTGAACCGGGTCGATCTGGAACAGCTCGGCCAACAGCACAGCATCGTGCTGTATGACCGCGACTGGCATCAGGGTGTGGTGGGCCTGCTGGCTGGCCGACTGAAAGAGCGCTTTCACCGTCCGACACTGGTATTTGCACGCGGGCAGGATGGCCTGCTCAAAGGCTCGGGACGCTCGATCGCGGGCTTCCATCTGCGCGACGCGCTGGACTGGGTCAGCAAGCAGCATCCCGACTTGCTGCACAAGTTTGGCGGGCATGCGGCGGCGGCAGGTCTCACCCTGGCGGAAGCGGACTTTCCCCGCTTTGCAGCGTGCTTTGAAGACGTTGCCCAGCAGTGGCTGCAGCCCGCCCAGTTGCAACGCCAACTGGAAACCGATGGCACACTACCGCCTCATGAATTGACTCTGCCACTGGCGGAAGCGCTGGAATCGCAAGTCTGGGGGCAGGGCTTTGCCGAGCCCGTTTACCGTGGGTATTTCCGGGTCAGCAGCCAGCGGGTGGTGGGTGAACGCCACCTCAAGCTGCAACTGACCAGTGCCGACGGTCAGGCTTTTGATGCCATCCTGTTCAATCAGGTAGACTTCCTGCCCGACCGTATCAGCATTGCCTATCGCATCAGCATCAACCGCTATGCCGGGCGCAGCCGCCTGCAATTGGTGGTGCAGCAGTGGCAATCCGCTGAATCCATGCCACAATAAGAGTGAAGCACATTATCTGCAATGCCCCCGGAGCCGCCCATGCATATCGAAGTTCAGACCCAAGGCGATACTGCCACCCTGCACCTGTCTGGTCGTTTTGACTTCAGTGCACACCGTGATTTCCGTGAAGCCTATCAGGCGCCGCTCGAACTGGCTGATTGCAAACAGCTGACAATTGATTTCTCACAGGTGGAGTATGTCGACAGCTCAGCCTTGGGCATGTTGTTGCTGTTGAAGGAAAAAGCGGCGGTCAGTGGCAAGAGCGTGGTGCTGTCCAACTGTACCGGCTTTGTACTGGAAGTGTTCCAGGTGGTGAATTTCCAGCAGCTCTTCCAGATGATCTGATGTACGCAGCTGATGCCAGAGGGCGCGACTGTGCCGGTAGTGGCATATTTGAAAACAATTCTCATTTAAAATACAATAAGGCCTCCACTACGGGAGGCCTTATGCATCTTATTCAAGCATTGCTATGGTTGGCAGGCTTGCGTCGCGCCCAGCCCGCCAACGACCGCCGCTAAACCGCGCCTGCCTCGGGGTGAAGCACTTAGCTGCGCGGTGCCTGCGGTTTGACCAGTGCTACTTTCTGATGCAGGGCAGCCGGATTACGCTCCAGCCAGCGCCGGACCCGGATCGCATCGCCTACGCGGGTCATGCGCCCAGCCGAATCCAGCAGAATCATCACCACTGGCGTACGGTCGATACGGGCTTTGAGCACCAGACACTTGCCCGCCTCATTGGTGAACCCCGTCTTGCTGAGGTCGATGTCCCACTGCGTGTCGCGCACCAGCGGGTTGGTGTTGCCAAACTGGCGTACCCGCCCTCCCGCCAGCGGATTCAGCACATAGCTCTCGGTTGTCGTGTACTGGCGGATCAGCGGATAGCGTGCGGCAGCGTCCACCAATTTGACCAGATCCTCAGCCGTGGAGACATTGCCGTTACCCAGCCCGCTGGAATCCACAAAGTGGGTGTTCACCATGCCCAGGCTACGTGCCTTGCGGTTCATGCGTGCCACAAAGGCCTCGGTACCCCCCGGATAGGTGCGTGCCAGCAACGCTGCCGCCCGGTTTTCGGATGACATCAGAGCGAGTCGCAACATGTCTTCCCGGCTGGCGGTGGTCCCTACCATCAGGTGTGAGCTGCTATGCCGCAACTGGTCGACATCGTCTTCTTCCACCGTCACCGGCATGTCCAGAGCCAGATGGGCATCCAGCACCACAACCGCCGTCATCAGCTTGGTCAGCGAGGCAATGGGCACCCGCACTTTGGCGTTGCGCTGATAAATGACTGCGCCAGTATCGGCGTGCTGGATCAGTACGGCGGAGGAGCGCAGCTCATCCAGCGAGCTGATCAGGGTGTCCTCGCTCTCGGCCATGGCCTCGGTCGGCAGCCGTGCGTCCAGACTGACGGCCTGCGCCTTGCCCGGCAGGGTCACACTGACGCGGTGACCCGGTTTCTGCCGGGTAGCCGGTTTGACATCACGTGCGGCGACCGGCAGGGTCAACACCCCACCCAGCAGGCCCAACAGCAGCAATCGGGGGAAGGTCAAGCGTGCATCCATGGCTCGCCCCTCTCTATTTCAGTATTCTCAATACAATAAAAATAAACAAAATGAAGGGTTTATACAAGTATTTTTATGTAACACATCACGATTCAACTTGCTGCTGCAGCGCCCACATGCGCGCATAAGTGCCTGATTGGTCGAGCAATTCACTGTGTGTACCCTGCTCGATGATGCGCCCGCCTTCCATCACCAGAATGGTATCTGCATGCACGATGGTGGACAGCCGGTGCGCCACGATCAAGGTGGTACGGTTGCTGGCGATCTGCCGCAGCTCCTCCTGGATGGCCTGCTCGGTACGCGAATCCAGTGCGGAAGTGGCCTCATCCAGCACCAGGATGGGCGGATTCTTGAGGATGGTGCGCGCAATCGCCACCCGCTGCTTCTCGCCGCCGGAGAGCTTGAGGCCCCGCTCACCCACCAGCGTGTCATAGCCATCCGGCAAGCTGCTGACAAAATCATGAATATGGGCGGCGCGCGCCGCTTCAATCACCTCTTCCCGGCTGGCGTCGGGACGACCATACGCGATGTTGTAATAGATACTGTCGTTGAACAGCACCGTATCCTGCGGCACGATGCCGATATGGCGGCGCAAGCTTTCCTGGCTCAGGCTACGGATGTCCTCGCCATTGATGCAAACTCGCCCCTGCTGCACATCATAGAAACGGAATAACAGGCGGGAGAGCGTCGATTTGCCTGCGCCACTGGTACCCACCACCGCTACCGTTCGCCCAGCGGGAATGCTGAAACTCACGTCATGCAGAATGGGACGTTTTTCTTCATAGGCAAAGGCCACTTGCTCGAAGCTGACCGTTACCTCCCGGCTGTTCAGGGCTCGCGCGTCAGGCGCATCCTCCACCTCGCGCGGCTCGCCCATCAGGTCGAACATTTTTTCCATGTCGGCCAGGGAGTGCTTGATTTCCCGGTAGACAAAGCCCAGAAAGTTAAGCGGGATATAGAGCTGAATCATGAAGGCGTTGACCAGTACCAGATCCCCCAGCGTCATGGTCTTGTTCACCACACCGCGTGCGGCCAGCCACATCAGCACGGTGACGCCCGTGGCAATGATCAGCGCCTGCCCGGCATTCAGGAAGGCCAGCGACACCTGATTCTTGACGGCAGCCCGCTCCCACACCTGCAGGTTCTGGTCGTAACGGCGAGACTCATAGGCCTCATTGCCAAAGTACTTCACCGTTTCATAGTTGATCAGCGCGTCAATGGCCTTGCTGTTGGCCTTGGAATCCATGTCGTTCATGGTGCGGCGGAACACCATGCGCCATTCGGTCACCCCCAGGGTGAAGGCGATGTAGATGGCCAGCGAGGTAAACGTAACAATGGTGAACCAGATGTCGTAGCGACTGAGCAGCACGCCAGCCACCAGCACGATTTCCACCAGCGTCGGGATGATGTTGAACAGCATGAAGTTGAGCAGGAAGGCAATGCCACGGGTACCACGCTCAATGTCCCGGCTCATGCCACCGGTTTGCCGCTCCAGATGAAAGCGCAATGAGAGCCGGTGCAGGTGTTCAAACACCTGCAAGGCGATGCGCCGGATCGCCCCCTGTGTCACCTTGGCAAACACGGCGTCACGCATTTCCCCCAGGCTGCTTGAAGCAAACCGCAGCAAGCCATAAGCAATGATGGCCCCCAGTGGAATCAGCAAGGCCACTTGCCCGGGAGCATGCTCGAAATGGTCAACCACGGCCTTGAGCATCAACGGCACCGCCACGTTGGCAACTTTGGCCAGCAGCAGGAACAGCATGGCCAGCATCACACGACCCCGGTATTGCCACAGGTATGGCAACAGGGTTTTCAGGGTATGCCAGTCGTTACGGCGTGCCGGGGCGGGGCCGGTATGGGAAATGCGCATGTGGAGCTTCCAGTGGAGCGTGGCGGGAGATCGGGTATGATCTCATGCAGATGGGGGCATCGGCGCGCCCTGCAAGGCAAACCTGCACAAAAAAGGGATACAGGATGGGCTGGCTGCTGCTGGAGGCCGCAATTGCGGTGGGTTTACTGGTCGGGATTGTCTGGTGGACCTGGCCACCTCAGAAATAAACGTGCGGCAAGCTCAACGCGCCAGCCGCCAGCGGTAATGGCCGGTGATGGTGTCCTGAAACAGATAGTCTTCTTCACGCGCGCCAAAGCCGATGTTGTGGATCACCAAAGGACGGCCACTGGCAGACTTGCGGTCACTGACCAGCATGATGTGTGGGCGGCCATTGGCCAGACGTACCGTCACGATATCCCCGGCCTGATAATCCGCATTCTGCTCACTCACCGGCAAGGCCATGCCTTTGTGCTGGAAAAACACCTGCAGATTGGGTACCCGGCGGTGGTCGATATTGGCATCGGGGCCGTTGCCGCCCCAGAGCTTGGGATACGTCGCCCAGCGCTGCCGCATGTCCTTATGCACCTGCTGCTGCAGGTCAACCTGGTAAGCGCGCCGTAGCGCACGGATCACCACGTCCGTACATACCCCCTGCAGGATCGGCACATCACCATTCGGATAAGCCAGCGGCTGGTAGCGCGGGTCATAGATCAGGGTCTTGCCCACTTGCGTACGGGCCGCCTGCACCAGCGCCGGACTGGCGGCATGGGCATGCCATGCCAGCCCCCAGCTCAGGCAAACGACCACCACCAGGCGAATTACCGAAAATTTAGTCATTAGCTATTTATTTCATAAAAACAATCAAATTTACCAATCAAGGCACTGTGCGCACAATTAGCACCAAGATCGACACAGGAGCACCATCATGGCCAAAAGTGCAGCGTTTGGGCTGGTCCACGTCGGCACCGCTTTTGGGGTGACCTATGCGATGACTGGCAATCTGGCGGTCAGTGGTGCGGTGACGTTTGTCGAACCCGCCGTCAACACCGTGGTACATTATTTTTTTGATCGGGCATGGGATCGTAAAGTTCATCCCGCCAGCCCGTCGACCGCGATGACACCCTGAGCCTGGCATTGCGGGTTTTCCCCAGCTTGTCCGGCGCGTCAGACCGGCGCAAGCTGGCTGCATTGGAAATCACCCGCCCACCATGCCAGCCCTGACCACTGACCTGTTCCTGCATGATCTGGCCGCCAGCCTGCCGGTTGACGCTCGGGTAGTGGATCGTGAGCGGATGCGCGTTTTCGAATGCGACGCCTTGTCGGCTTATCAGCAATTGCCCCTGGCCGTCGTCTTGCCCGCTGATGAAGCGCAACTGCTGCACACGCTGGCGCTATGCCGCCAGTATCGTGTTCCGGTGGTCGCCCGCGGTGCGGGTACCGGCCTCTCCGGCGGGGCCTTGCCGGTGGCCGGTGGCGTCCTGCTGTCGCTCTCCCGCATGAACCGCCTGCTGGAACTCGACCCGCTGGCCCGTACCGCCCGGCTGCAGCCCGGCGTTCGCAACCTGGCCATCTCGGAAGCCGCTGCGCCGCATGGCCTGTACTACGCACCCGACCCGTCCAGCCAGATTGCCTGCAGCATTGGCGGCAATGTGGCCGAGAATGCGGGCGGCGTGCATTGCCTCAAATACGGTCTGACCGTCCACAATCTACTGGCCTTGCGGGTGGTCACCATGGACGGCGAAGTCCTCAGCCTGGGTGGCACGGCGCCCGACGCGCCGGGGCTGGACCTGCTGCCGCTGCTGACTGGCAGCGAAGGCCTGCTGGGCTTTATCACTGAAGTCACAGTGCGTTTGCTCCCCAAACCACCACTGGCCAGGGTCATCATGGCGGCCTTTCCGACGGTGGACCGGGCGGCCGATGCCGTGGCGCAGCTGATTGCAAGCGGCCTCATCCCGGCCGCCGTAGAGATGATGGACCGGGCGACCGTACAGGCGGTCACCCCGCTGGTCGGCCCGATCTACCCCACCGATGCCGCCGCCGTGCTGCTGGTTGAGGCCGATGGCAGCGAGGCGGAGGTGGCGGGGGATATTGAGCGCATGCTGCGCGTCTTGCAGGAGCGTGGCGCGTCACAACTCACGGTATCTGACAGCGAGGCCGAGCGCCTGCAGCTGTGGGCCGGACGCAAGGCAGCTTTCCCGGCTGCAGCCCGTCTGGCTCCGGACTATTACTGCATGGATGGCAGCATCCCGCGCCAACAGCTGGGGCGTATCTTGCAGGAAATCGAGGCCCTGTCTGCCGAGTTTGGACTGCCTTGCATCAACGTCTTTCACGCCGGGGACGGTAACCTGCACCCCCTGATCCTGTTTGATGCCAACGCGCCCGGCCAGTTTGAACGCACCGAAGCCTTTGGCGCTCGCATTCTGGAAGCCTGTGTCGCGCTGGGTGGCGCCATCACCGGCGAGCATGGTGTGGGCGTGGAAAAAATCCAGTCCATGTGTGTGCAGTTCTCCCGCGCAGAGCTGACCTGCTTCCATCAGCTGAAGCAGGCTTTTGATCCGCAGGGTCTGCTCAACCCCGGCAAGGCGATCCCGGAGCTGCACCGCTGCGCCGAGCATGGCCGCCTGCATGTGCATGGCGGGCAACTGCCCTTTCCTGACTTACCCCGGTTCTGATCATGCTGGATACCCTGCAAGCACAAGTCCGCCAAGCCTGTCATGCCGGCCAACCGCTAGCCATCCGTGGTGGCGGCAGTCATGCCGGGCAGCTGCCTGCACCCGGCCCCGGCCCCACCCTGCAGGTCAGCGACTATCAGGGCATCGTCCAGCACGATCCAGCGGAGCTAGTCATTACCGTGCGGGCGGGCACCCCGATCGCTGTGGTGAACGCCCATCTGGCGCAGCACCAGCAGATGCTGGCGCATGAGCCGCCTGAGCATGACGGGCAAGCCACTGTCGGCGGCATGGTCGCCACCGCCGACGCCGGTCCGCGACGTGCCTACCGGGGGCCGGTGCGTGATCAACTGCTGGGGGCGCAGTTGATTGATGGGCAGGGTGAGCTGCTGCGTTTTGGCGGGCGGGTCATGAAAAATGTGGCGGGCTTCGATGTCAGCCGCATGCTGGCAGGCAGCAGGGGCAGCCTCGGTGTCCTCACCGAGCTGACCTTTCGCGTGTGGCCGCTGCCGGAGGAGGAACGCACGCTGGTGTTTGCCGCACATGAGCAAGAAGCCATCACCTGGCTGAACCAGTGGGCCGGGCAGCCGCTACCCGTGTCGGGTAGCGGCTGGCAGGATGGCCAGCTCTGGATACGCCTGTCCGGCCACTCGGCCAGTGTGACAGCGGCCCACCGCCTGCTGGGGGGCGGTCTGGACGAGGCGCCCCCTTGGTCAGCGCTGCGTGAGCAGCACTTTGCCCGTCAAACCCTGAATACCGGCGAGGCCCTCTGGCGCTTGAGTGTGCCGCCTACTGCGCCACCCTTGGCACTGCCCGGCCTGACACTGCTGGAATGGGGCGGTGGTCTGCGCTGGCTGAAAGCCCCCTTGAGTACCGAAGCGATCATCCGGCAACGGGTGCAGGCACTCGGCGGCCATTGCCAGTGCTGGCGCGCGGAAGGCGCACCACAACAGGTGTTTGATCCGCTACCTGCCCCACTGCTGGCACTGCAGCAACGCATCAAAGCCCGGTTCGATCCTGCAGGCGTGTTCAACCCCAGCGTGTTTTACCCGACCCTCTAGGCCGATCATGCAGACCCGTTTGCGCAGCGACCTCCTCTCGTCTACCGAAAGCCAGCAGGCTGAACAAATCCTGCGCCGCTGTGTGCATTGCGGCTTCTGCCTCGCCACCTGCCCCACCTACCAGCTGACTGGCAACGAACTGGATAGCCCGCGTGGCCGTATCTACCTGATCAAGCAACTGCTGGAAGGTGAAGCGGCCAGTGTGGCCACGCAACAGCATCTGGATCGCTGCCTGACCTGCCGAGCCTGTGAAACCACCTGCCCCAGCGGGGTGCAATACAGTCAACTGACCGACATCGGGCGCGGTCTGCTGGAGCAGCAAGGCTTGCGCCGCTGGCGTGATCGCCAATACCGGCGTTTGTTGCAGACCGGTTTGCGGCAGCGCGCCCTGTTTGGTACCGCCGTCTGGCTGGGACGTACCCTGCGCCCCCTGTTTCGCGCCACCACCGCAGGCATCCCCCCGCGCCACACCCTGCCGGCGTGGACCCTGCCGGCGCTGCCCGCTAACGCCCCCAGCGTCATCGTGCTGCAAGGCTGTGTGCAAGCTGCACTGGCACCGGACACCCACGAGGCCACATTGCGCGTGTTGCAGGCGGCGGGCCTTCAGGTCCATACCGTGCCGCGCGAAGGGTGTTGCGGGGCGCTGGCCTGGCATCTGGACGATCAGGACGCGGGTAGGGATGACATGCGACGGATGGTAGACAGACTGTGGCCACTGGTAGAAGCGGGTGCGAGCGCCATCATCACCACCGCCAGTGGTTGTGGTGTGCAACTGCATGAATATGCTGTGCTGCTCGCGCAGGATGCCGACTATGCCTTGCGGGCAGCCCGGATCAGCGCACTGGCTTGCGATGTGTCCGAAGTGGTCAACCAACACCTGACGCCGCTGCTGCCACAGCTGAAACCCGCCGGTCCTGCACTAACCCTGCACACGCCCTGCACCTTGCAGCACGGCTTGCGCAAGGCAGCGCTGCTACAAGACCTGCTGGTCCGGCTGGGCTGGCAACTTGCACCGGTCACCGAAAGCCACCTCTGCTGTGGCTCAGCCGGCAGTTACAGCCTGTTGCAGCCCGCTCTGTCCGGCCAGCTGCGCGAGCGCAAGCTGGCCGCATTGCGCGCGGAGCAGGCCGCGGTGATTGCCACCGCCAATATCGGCTGCCAGTGCCACCTGCAAGCCGGAACCCGCACACCGGTACGACACTGGATCAGTCTGCTGGCGGAGCGATTGCGGGACTGAGTGCCTGAGCCACTGACCCGCTTCAAGCCAAAATCCTGCAACTGGACACACGGGCTGCGGCACTGCCATCATGGCAAGCTGATTGATCGGAATACCCTATGTTCTCTCTGGAAAGCTCGCTGTCCGAAGCCACCGCCATGCTGTTTCACCGCTACAGTGGGCAGGTGGAAGCACATCCCGATTGCTGGTGCATCCTCACCCCGGATAATCCTACCTTCTGGTGGGGCAATTACCTGATCTTCCCGCAGCCCCCCACGCGTAGCCGCTTTCCGCAGTGGGAGGCGCGGTTTGCGACGTTGATCAGCCAGCGCCAGCCCGGCTCAAGCCATCGGGTGTTTGCCTGGTTGGGCGAGGCAGGCGAGGCGGCGCAGTTATGCGATCAGGGCTACCACCTGGTGGTAGCACAGGAGTTAAGCTGTACCGAGCCGACCCTGCCTGACGACGTGGCAACACATGTGCAAGTCCGCCCACTGCACAGCGATGCCGACTGGCAGGCTGCACTGGAGCTGGACGTCGTCAACCGCCGCCCACAGCATGCCGAGGACACCTACCGTGAGTTCAAGCTGCGCCAGCACGCCCGCTACCGGCGCATGGCTGCAGATGGTCACGGCCACTACTACGGTGCATTCCATGGCGAGACGCTGGTCGCTGCCCTGGGGATTTATGTCAGCCCGGAAGGTTATGGCCGCTATCAGAATGTCGGCACCCACCCGGACTGGCAACGCCAGGGGATTGCCGCCCGCCTGGTACATGATGCCGGGCATCATGTCCGGCAGCACTTCCCCGTACGTCAGCTGGTCATCGTGGCGGATGCCGCAGGCGCGCAGGCGCTCTACCGCAAGGTTGGCTTTCGGGTGGTCCGGCTGGCTTATGCGCTGGAGAAACCGCCCGCCTGACGCGGTTTCAGGGCAGGTCGAAGCGCAAGACTTCGGCCTGCTCCGCCTGATCGAGCATCAGCACATCACCGGGGTCCAGCATCAGGGCATCCCCCGCTTGCATGGGCTGCCCATTGGCCCGCAGCAGCCCGCGTACCAGATGCAGATAGCGGCGGCATCCGGCAGGCACCATGCCGCGCTGCTCACCGCTCAGGCGCAAGGCATAGACACGGGCATCCTGCTTGATCGAGATCGACCCCAGTGCGCCATCTGGTGACAGCAGCAACACCCAGCCTTGCGCCAAAGCCGCTGCATCCACATGGGTCTGCTGGTAGCGGGGGGCTTCACCGCGTACCCAGGGTTCAATCCAGATTTGCAGCAAATGTGCAGGCGCTGTCGTGGAACCGTTATATTCGCTGTGTTCCACCCCGCTGCCCGCACTCATGTACTGCAATTCACCAGGCCGCAGACTGGCTTGATGGCCCATGCTGTCTTGATGATTCAGCTGGCCCGAGAGCATCCAGGTGACAATTTCCATGTCGCGGTGACCATGGGTGGCAAAGCCCGCACCGGGCGCAATGATGTCCTCATTGATCACCCGCAGAGGCCCAAATCCCATGAAGGCCGGGTCGTAATAGCCCGCAAAGGAAAAGCTGTGCCAGCTTTGCAGCCAGCCATGATCCGCCTTGCCCCGCTCTGCCGCACGCCGCCACTGCATGACACCCCTCCTGCTGTTGCTGGCATGGTAGGCAGATCTCCATGTGCAGCGTTAGCTAAAGGTTTTGCTGGAATCATTCAGCACGTCTGAATGACAAGAACACCCCCCCATAAAAATTAGGTAAGGCTAAAATTTCCACTCCCGCGCCCATGCAATTCGTGTAGCATTTCCAGCAAAAAACCATACCCAGAGGACGACATGCCCCCATCAGCACCCCATGCTGCCTCAATGCGCTTGCTGCCAGCACTGCCACGCGCGGAAACCTCAGCCACCACTTCTCGTGTGCAGCAATGGACTTCACCCGCCCCCACTGAGCTGCAAGCACAGCTGCAGCGCTATTGCGCAGCGTCCGGACAGTGGGCGCCACAGCTACTGCAGTATGCGGGCCTGATCTGGATGGCACGGTGCACCCACTTTGAGCAGCAGCATGTGCACTGGCAACACCCGGACGGAATGCGGGTGGTTCACCTGCAGCTGAGCCCACAGCACAGCTTGCAGTACCTGCTACACCAAGGCCTGCCGGAAAACGCCGCCAGTGACACGGCCGCCTACTGGCAACTCTCAACCCTGGACGCTCCCTTGCCGGAGGGTCTGGCCTTGGGCTTGCGTTTCAGCCTTGAGCCACTCGCTCTGGAGCTGACCTGTGATGCCTCCGTGCTGGATGTCCCGTTCCTGCGTACTGCGCCAGATCAGATCTGGACCTTGTTCTCTGCTGCCTTGACGCAGCCGGATACACCTGTGGGTCAGCTGAAGATGTTGACGCCAGCCCAGCGCACCACACAGCTGGTGCAATGGAACCAGACTGCCCTGCCTTACCCGCAGAACAGTCATCTTGCTGAGCAATTTCATCAGGTCGCCATGCGCCAGCCCGATGCCATTGCAGTCAGCCAGCAGGGTGCTCAACTGAGCTATGGCGAACTGGATAGGCAGTCCAGCCAGCTGGCAAACCAGCTGTTGCAACACGGCATTCAGCCCGGCATGCGCATCGGTGTCTGCCTGCAACGCAGCCTGGCCCTGCCACTCAGCTTGCTTGCCATTCTGAAAGCCGGGGCTTGTTACGTACCGCTCGACCCGGACTACCCGGCACAACGGCTTGACTGGATGCTGGCCTTTGCCGAGTGCGCCTGGGTGCTGCTGGACCACACCACGGCTGAACGCATGCCAGCCCCGGCCTGCCCCGTGCTGCAGGTAGAGTCGCTGCTTGCACACAGTGCCGCACAGCCTCTGCATGTACCGGATGGCCAGACACAGGCAGAAGACCCCGCCTACTGCATCTATACCTCGGGCTCGACAGGCGTGCCCAAAGGGGTCATGGTCACACATCGGGGTGTACTGCGACTGGCCATGGGCAGCGGTTGGCCCTTTCCGCCCGATGCCGTCTGCCTGCAATCGTCGTCGATGGCGTTTGATGCCTCCACCTGGGAAATCTGGGGCGCACTGCTGAATGGCGCACGGCTGGAATGGATGCCGCCGGGGCAGATCACAGCAGAAAGTGTGGCTGATGTGATTGCTCGCGAGCAGGTCAGCCATCTGGGCTGCTCCACCGGCCTGTTCCACCAGCTGGTGGAACAGCACCTGCCCAAACTGGGCAGCCTCAAGCGTCTGATTGCCGGGGGCGAGGCCATGTCCCGCGCCCATGCCCAGCGCTTTCTGGAAGCGCTGCCGGGGACTCAACTGGTCAATGGCTACGGCCCTGCCGAGAACACCACCGCCAGTACGGCCTACCAGCTTACCCTGCCCTTGCCGGCAGGCAGCATGCCGATCGGGAAAGCGATTGGCAATTCCGAGTGCCTGGTACTGGACGAACAACTACAGCTGCTTCCGCCTGGCGTGACCGGCGAACTGTACGTCGGTGGGGATGGCTTGGCGCTCGGCTACCTCAAGCAACCTGAACTCACCGCAGCCCGCTTCATCGACCATCCCTTCCGGCCTGGTGCACGCCTTTACCGCACCGGCGATCTGGTGCGACAGCGCGCAGATGGTGTGTTGCTGTTTGTCGGACGGCAGGATCATCAGGTCAAGGTGCGCGGTTACCGGGTCGAGCTGCCGGAAGTTGAAGCAGCGCTGTCCAGCCTGCCCGCTATCCGGCAAGTGGCCGTCGTGGTCCGGCAGGACAGCGCCACCCCGGAGCTGGTCGCCTATCTGGTCACCGATACCCCTGCCCCTACCCGCGACAGGATCCGGGCAGCGCTTGCGGCACGACTGCCCGCCTTCATGTTGCCCACGGCCTATGTGCTGCTGCCCAACTTGCCGCGCACGCCAAACGGCAAGGTGGATCACGCCGCCTTGCCCGCGCCCGGCCGTTCCCGCCCGGTGCTGACCACCCCGTATGTGGCGCCAGAAACCGTCCTGGAAAAGCAACTGGCCGCCATCTGGGAGGCGGTGCTCGACATTGCACCCATCGGCATGAACGATGACTTCTATGCGCTGGGTGGACACTCGCTGCGCGCCACCCAGATTACCGCGCGCATCCGCAATGAACTGGGCTTTGAGCTCTCAGTGGCCGACACACTGGCCTGGCCCAGCGTTCGACAGCTCCTGGAGCGGCTGCAACACAATCGCCCTGTACTGGAAGACATCCGCCCCTGCGCACGGGAAGGCGATCACCCACTGTCGCTATCGCAAGAGCGGGTGCTGTTTCTGGAGACCCTGAATACCGACCTGCTGGCCTATAACGCACAGGCCGCGTTCCACCTGCAAGGTCCCTTGCAGGTGGATGCACTGGCACAGGCCTTGTCCGATCTGGTCGAGCGGCATGACATCCTGCGGACCACATTTCACAGCGGACGGGGCGAGCCAGTCCAGCGTGTAGCCCCAGCGTGGCAGGTACCGTTGCCGCTGCTCGATCTGAGCATGCTGGCGGCTGATGAGCAGCAGGTTCGGCTGAAACAGGAAATCGAGCAGCGAGTCCGCCAGCGCTTTCAGCTGGACCAGCTGCCCTTGGCCTACTGGTATCTGTTCAAGCAGGCCGAAGAGCGGCATGTGCTGCTGCATGTCGAGCACCATTTTGTCCATGACGGCTGGTCATTCGGTATTTTCCTGAATGAGCTGCGTGCCTGCTATCTGGCCCGAAGTACCGGCAAGGCACCACAGTTGCCACCTGTCAGCGCTCAGTACATTGACTATGTGCACTGGCAACGCAACTGGTTGAACACCCCGCATGCCCAAGCCCAGCTGGACTACTGGGTACAGCTGCTGCGGGGCGCACCTCCCCTGCTGGAGCTGCCGACCGATCGGCCTGCACCGCCCGTCCAACGGTTCCAGGGCACGGCCCAGCGGGTAGAGCTCCCTGCCAGACTGGCCAATGCCATGCGCCAGCTTTGCCAGCAGGAGGGCGTCACCCTGTTTGTCGGTCTGTATGCCGCCTATGTGGTCCTCCTGCATCGGCTGACCGGCAGTGATGATCTCTGCGTAGGTACCGCTGTCGCCAACCGGCAGCTCAAAGCCAGCGAGGGCATGATGGGTATGCTGGTCAATACCATTGCCCTGCGTAATCAGCTTGGCCCAGACCAGTCCTTCACCGGTTTGCTGCAACAAGTACGTGAGCAAACCCTGCAAGGGTTTGCCCATCAGGAATTGCCCTTTGATCGGGTGGTGGAAGCACTGTCGCCAGTGCGTAGCCTCAGCCATGCCCCGGTTTGCCAAACCTTGTTCAGCTTCCATGATGCCCCGATGCCGGACCGCCAGTGGGGCAGTCTGGAAGTCGACATTGAAGAGGCCATCAATAATGGCTCCGCCAAGTTCGCGCTCGATGTGGTGGCCATCCCCAGAGTGGAGCAGCAACGGGGCAGCACGCAAGAGGCCATCACCCTGATCTGGGAGTACCAGACGGCCTTGTTCGACGATGCCACCATTCGTCGCATGATAGACAGCTACTTCTGCCTGCTTGAGGCGGTGGTGGTGAACCGGCAATGTGCGATCGGCCAGCTGCCCTTGCAGGATGCTGCCCTGCAGGCGGCCACCATGCAACTGGGGCGACCGCAACCGGTTGCCGTGCAGGATGTGCATCTGGCTGCGGCCTTGGCACGTCACGCCCGCAACACCCCCCAGGCGTGTGCTGTGCAACACGGCGCGCACACCCTGAGTTATGCCGAGCTGGAAGCGAAGAGCAATCAGCTGGCGCGACTTCTAAAGACATACCCACTGGCACCTGACAGCCGTATTGCTCTTTGTCTGCCCCGCTCCCCGTGGCAACTGATAGCCCTGCTGGGCATCCTGAAAGCTGGCGCTGCCTATGTGCCCATCGACCCGGACTGGCCTGCCGACCGCCAGCAGGCGGTCTTGCACGACAGTGCGGCGGTCTTGCTGCTGGGGGTTGACGCCTTGCCGCAGTGCACGGTCCGGCAGCTCCCACTTGCCGCATGGCAGGCGGCGCTGCCGGGTCAGGACAGCCACCCGCTGGCGCTGGAGCAAGCCGGGCTGGCCTATTGCCTGTACACCTCGGGCTCGACCGGTGCACCGAAAGGAGTCATGGTCGGACACCAGCAGGTCCTGCACCAGCTGGCCGCCTTGCAGGCACATTACACGCTCAGCACAGCGGACCGGGTACTGCAAAGTGCCGCCTTGACCTTCGATGTCTCGGTGGGCGAAATCTTCATGGCATGGTCGGCAGGGGCCTGCCTGGTGCTACGCGAAGAGGCCTGGATGGATAGTCTGCCGCGTTGGGTCAGCGCGGCCAGTCAGGCAGGAATCACCGTGGCAGACTTGCCCACTGCCTTCTGGTCCACACTGGCACAGGAGGCCTCGCTCACCCTGCCACCCAGCCTGCGTCTGATCCTGATTGGCGGCGAAGCCGTCAGCCCGGTGGCCCTGCAAGCCTGGTTTGCACGCCCTCAGCCCCTGCCTCGGCTGCTCAATGCCTATGGCCCCACGGAGACCACCATCAACGCCACGCTGTGTGAACCTCGACCAGATGGCAGCAACTGGCACGCCATTGGTCGCCCACTCGCCAACAGCCCGCTGCATGTGCTGGACCTGTCCGGCCAGCCGGTGCAGGTGGGCGTGGCAGGCGAGCTCTACATCAGTGGGCCCTGTGTGGCGCAAGGCTATCTGAACCAGCCCGAGCTGACGGCATCGCGTTTTCTGCCCGACCCCTACCTGCCCGGGCAGCGCATGTATCGCACCGGAGACCGGGTTCGCTGGCGAGTCGATGGCGAGCTGGACTTCCTCGGGCGCCTGGATCAGCAGCTGAAACTCAGAGGGTTCCGCATCGAGCCGGGTGAAGTAGAGGCCGCACTGCAGCGTTGTCCGGGTGTCAGGGCATGCGTCGTCTTCATTCGGGAGCAACAGGGTGAGCCGATGCTGGTTGCCTGCCTGGAAGGTCACGCGGAGGTCAGCCTGTTGAAGCAGCAGCTGCAACAAACCTTGCCCGCTTACATGGTGCCAAGCGCTTTTCTGGTAGTGCCGCAATTACCGCTGACGGCGCAAGGCAAAGTGGATCGCCGCGCCCTGTTGCAACTCCCCTGGCTGGAACCAGACCGGGTAGAGGCCATGCCGCCGCGCAGCGAGATGGAAATACGGCTGCAGCCGCTGTGGCAACACGCGCTAGGGCGCCCGGTTGGCCTCCAGGACAACTTCTTCACCGCAGGCGGGCATTCCCTGCTGGCCATGAAGCTGATCGCTCAAATCGAGGCGGAACTGGGGCTGAGCCTCAACCTGCGCACCCTGTTTGAGCACCCGACACTGGCGGAACTGGCCCTGTGGCTTGAGCAGCAACAGGTATCGGAAGAGGATGAGGCCGCCGCCATCCTGGCGGAACTGGCCCATTTGTCGGATGAGGAGATTGCCGCCCTGCTGGACAAGGTAAACTAAGCCGGCAGGGTGCACCCTACCGTGCCCTCTCTGTAACCAGAGGGGGCACGGGGCTTTACAGCAGGCGGGCCAGCAGTGCCTTGTCCAGCCCGGTCGCCAGTGGAATCTGCACGATGTGACCACTGCCCGAAGCCACTTCCACCAGGGCCCCGTCCAGCCCGCGCATGGTCTGCACCTCTACCAGATGATTGCCGCTGGGGTGGATCACCTCCAGCCGGTCGCCCACCGCAAAGCGGTTTTTCACCACCACCTCAGCCCAGCCATCCTGCACCTGACGGACATCACCGACGTACTGGCTACGGTGTGCTTCCGACACCCCGGCAAGGTAGTTCTGGTATTCCTGGGTGTGGTGACGCTGATAGAAACCATCGGTATAGCCACGATTAGCCAAGCCTTCCAGTTCACCCAGCAGTGCCGGGTTGAAGGGACGGCCCGCCACCGCATCGTCAATCGCCTGTCGGTACACCTGCGCGGTGCGCGCCACGTAGTAGAGCGATTTGGTGCGCCCTTCCACCTTGAGCGAATCCACGCCGATGCGGGCCAGCCTCTCGACGTGCTGTACAGCACGCAGGTCCTTGCTGTTCATGATGTAGGTGCCGTGCTCGTCCTCAAAGATCGGCAGCAGTTCACCGGGCCGCTCTTTTTCCTCGAGGAAATAGGGACGATCGGCCAGCGGATGGCGGGCCTGCTGGCCGAGTGCCGAGAAGGACTGATTGGCTTCTTCCAGCGCCTGCTGGTAGTTGAACCGCAGGGTTTCCACCGGGATGCGGGCGAGGTCGCCACTGGCATCTTCATTGGCGTTCTGCACCTTGTAATCCCAGCGGCAGGAGTTGGTGCAGGTGCCCTGGTTCGGGTCACGATGATTAAAGTAGCCCGACAGCAAGCAGCGCCCGGAATAGGCGATGCACAATGCCCCATGCACGAATACTTCCAGCTCCATGTCCGGGCAGGTCTGGCGGATTTCTTCCACCTCATCCAGCGACAGCTCGCGCGAAAGGATCACCCGGGTGAGGCCAACGGACTTCCAGAACTTCACATCCGCCCAGTTGACCGCATTGGCCTGCACCGACAGGTGAATCGGCACCTCAGGCCATTTCTCACGTACCAGCATGATCAGGCCAGGATCGGCCATGATCAGCGCATCCGGCTTCATCGCCACCACCGGCGCCATGTCGTGCAGATAGGTCTTGAGCTTGGCGTTATGGGCAAAAATGTTGCTGGCCACAAAGAATTGCTTGCCGCGCGCATGCGCCCCTTCGATACCGGCCTGCAATACCTCCAGCGTGGAGAATTCGTTGTTGCGCGCCCGCAGGCTGTAGCGCGGCTGACCGGCGTACACGGCGTCCGCGCCAAAATCGAAAGCAGCGTGCATCTTGTCAAGAGAGCCCGCAGGCAGCAACAGTTCAGGGGCGCGTAACATGGTGAGGTCCGGATTGCGTGGTGAAGGGGCGTTATTCTAACGAAAAAACAGAAAAGAATCAGTAACTTCCTGCCCCCTTTGCCGTTCCCTGCAGGAGGGGCATGCGCTGCAAGGTCACGGCTGGCATCAGCGCTTGCAGTTGCGCCTGCAAGCGGCGTGCGGCCTCCGCATCCGCTGCCCAGCGTAAGTACTGGGGCCCTGCTGCTGCAGCGTGTAGCAGCCGCCCCTCAACCAGCATGCCTTCTGCCGAGGCCGAAGCAGCCGCTCGCTCCGCCCACACCACGCCCCAGCCCGCATCTGCAATCGGCTGCCATAGCTCCGCGTGCTGGGGGTGCCACTCCCAGAGTGCCAAATCCTGCCAGACAGGTTGCCCGTGTGGACGGCTAAAGCGAGCCTGCACCAGGCTCCATTGCCCATCCCGATGGCGGCGAGGCTGCACCTCTACCCAGTAGGCACGATCTGCCTCATCGGACACTTCCAGCTGCCCCTGCAAGTCCAGTACGCCTGGTGGACCGTCATACCACTGCACCACGGTTTTCGCAGGTGCCCCCAGGAACCGTAGCGTCAGCAATGCGCCACCATGCTGGCCGGGCCAGGTCTGTAGACCGATCTTGACGGCATGCTGCCCATCTTGTGCCAGCAGCCATTGAGCAGGTGGCGCGGTTTGCGCCTCAACCGCTGCCGTCAGCCTGAACGTGGACCAGGCAGGCTCACCCGGCAAGCCCGGCACTCGCCAATCGACTCGGGCATGTGCCTCCGGCTTCCCTTGCTGCATACGCACCAGCGACATTTTGCACTGGTATGCCGGACAGGCATCCCGCTGCAGGACGTAGCTCACCTCACTGGCCACCGCAGACGACATTGCCCCAAGCATGATCAACCCTTTCCAGAGTCTGCGCATGAATGCTCCTTTGATCCCCATCTACGACAGGACTGGGCACGCCGTAAAATGTTCCCAGACTTGCGTCTGGCGCATCCCGGCAGTATGATATGGAACGAACGTTCTTGTTTAGCAAGGAGTGGCGATGCCCCCACCGAACCGTGATCACGAATATCTGGCCAAGCTGCAGGGCTATTATGCGGACTACCGCTCGCTGCCCTCCTTTGCCGTGATGGGGCAAATGCTGGGGCTGGCCTCCAAATCGGCCGTGTCTGCGCTGGTCAAGCGGCTGCAGTTGCAAAACTTTCTGGAGATGACACCGGACAAGCGGTTGGCACCCACCAAACGCTTCTTTGCGCGCCCGCTGATGGAAGACGTAGTGCGCGCAGGCTTGCCCAGCCTGGCCAATGATGGCATGCGCGACGCCATCACCATTGATGACTACCTGATCGACAACCCGGCAGAAACCATCCTGATCACGGTGCGGGGCGATTCCATGATCGACGCCCACATTCAGGACGGCGATCTGGCGGTAGTGGAGAAGCGTCACGCCGCCCGCCCAGGCGACATCGTGGTCGCCATTGTGGATGGCGAATTCACGCTGAAATACCTGGAAAAGGAAAACGGCCAGTTCATTCTCAAGCCGGGCAACCCGGCTTATCCGGTGATCCGGCCTACCACCAGTCTGGAAATTTTCGGGGTCATGGTCGGTCTGGTACGCAAGCTGGGCTGACACCCATCGGTCTTGCCCGGCCAGACTTGCCGGGCTCGCATCAAGCGATTCGCTAAGCGCGCTGACCTTGTGCCACCGCCGCAACCGCCGGGGCCGCTGCAGCGCGCTGCGCACGGCGCAACAGGAACCAGACTGCGGCCCAGTATGCCGCGTAGCAGAGCAGCAACATCAGCGACGGTTGTGCCCGGTAACCGGTCAAGCCCGACAGCAAGCCGCCCAAACGGCCATCATCCGGCACCAAGGCACTGCTGTCCCACAACGGGTCCACCAGCGCAGGCAGCCATTCCAGCCCGATCATTTTCTCGACACCCGTCACCAGCATGGATGCGCCCAGCAGCAGTAGCAGGCTTTCTGTGACCCGGAAGAACAGCCGCCACGAAAACACTTTGCCGCCCAACTGCAACAGCCAGAAGGTGACCAGTGCCAACACAAACCCGGTCGCAGCCGCCAGCCAGAAGTGCAGCAAGGCCATGCCCTGCTGCGCCACACCGGAGCTGTAGAGGAAAATGACTGTTTCGCTGCCCTCGCGCCCCACCGCCAAGGCCACCAGCAGCAGCATGCCCCACCAATTGGTGTTGTCTACATTCTGCTGCATGCCCTGCTCCAGCGTGCGCTTCAGGTGTCGACCATGCCGCTTCATCCACAGCACCATCTGTACGATCAGGGCCGACGCCACCAGCACCATGGCCAACTGAAAGTAATCCTGCGCCCCCTCCGGCAGCATTTCATCAAACAACAGGATGGTGCCACCCAGCAGAAAGGCAAAGCCCAGACCGGCAGCCACCCCACCCCACAGATAGCGCATGCCTTGGCCTGCATTGGGATTGCCCCGCAGCCAAGCGTAGAGAATGCCGATCACCAGCATCGCTTCCACACTTTCCCGCCAGACGATGAAAAGAACCTGATCCATACGGCTGCCCCGCTGCTGATTTGACACCACCGGGCAGCAAGCCCGGTGTACTGCCTTACTTGGCGATGATCACGCCTTGTGCAGTCGGCAGGTTTTCATGGAATTCATCCACAAACTTGTACTCGCCCGCCTTGACAGCTTTGACCTTCAGCTTCACGGTCTTGCCCGGTGCAACCACTTTTTCCTGCTTCAGCGTCTTGCTCTCGAATTCGGCAGCGGATTTGCCGGTGTTGCTCACTTCAATCACGAAGGGCTTGCCAGCCGGTACTTCCAGCTTTTGCGGCGTCATCACGCCATCCTTGAACTCCACCTTGACCGACAGGTCTTCGGCCTGGGCAACACCCACCGACAACAGCAAAGCACCCACCACTGCAAAACGCTTGACCAACATGAAGCCACTCCTGATCACATTGAAAAACCGAAAAAGCTGCCCGCTTGGACAGCTTGTATTATCCGCGCCTGCAATAACAAACGCCAACAAAATGTGAATCATTCCGTTTATCAGGCCAGCTACAAGCCCTCAGGCTGTCACACTTAGTGACGACGACGCGCCACCATCTGCTCGGCAATCCGGGCCAGCGCCTCGGTGCTCAACAGTTGTGTGGCGGCTGGGTAGACCTCAGCCTCTTCCCGTGCCGCGTGAGCGATATAGTCCGCCACAAAACGGCTGGCCAGCTCCCCCTCGTTCAGCTCCAGCCAGTGACCATCATGGATGGCCTGCAGGCGCGGGCGCAGTTGCTGCCACAGCAGGCCCAACGGCTCATGCTCATGCTGCAAGGCCAGCAGGGCCGCCCGCATGCCCGCAAACTCCACCTGTTCGCCCGCCGCCAGCAACAAAGCCGGGAACAGGTCATCTTCTTCGTCTGCATGGTGGCGTGGTGCGGCCAGGTCAAAGTAGCGGATCACATTGCCTGCCGCCTGGCGGGCATCGGCCGTCAGGCCATGCTGCGGCAAATGCGTCACCAGCTGCTGGATCACATGGCAGAACTTGCGCACCCGCCCGTGACACGCCAGCAGCATCTCCAGCGGGGTTTCCAGTGAAGGGAGCTCTTCATGCCCCGGCAAGCGCAGGCTCATCGTGTTCCTGTTGGGTGAAGACGGGCTTGATGCCAGTGAGCAGGTAGTCAATCAACTCACGCACCGGCCGGATGGCCGAACCAAATGGCAGCGGCTCCGAGCCCCGGAAGAACAAACCCTTGCTGACCTCGCCACGCAGCGCCGCTGCCAGCTGGGTATCAATGCAGAATTGACCAATCTTGGCCAGACCATCGCGCAGGCCGCACACGGACAGGCAATTCAGCCCCGTGGTACAACGTGCCGAATCACACTTGGCCTTGCTCTGCAGCAAAGACTCGCGGCGCAGATAGGTTTTCAGCCACGGCGTCAGCACCCCGCGAGCAGGCAGGCCCGCCACGCTCATGAACTCGACGATATCTTCCGGGCCCGCTCCAGCCAGCACCGCTTTGAAATTAGGATGGGCATCCCCTTCCTGACTCACGGCAAACGCTGTACCCAGCTGCACGCCAGACGCCCCCATCTCGAAGGCTTCCTTCACCTTCTGGTGGCTGTTGATACCTCCAGCCAGAATCAGCGGAATCGGCTCCCGTTCCAGTCCCAGCTCGCGGAACAATTCCCGTGCGCCTTCCACCACCAGCCGGAAGTCAAACCGCCCATCCTTGAGGTCTTCGATCCGGGCCGCGCCCAGGTGCCCTCCGGCATAACGCGGATGCTCAATCACGATGGCATCCGGCTTGCGGCCTTTTTTCAGCCACTTTTTCAGCACCAGTGCGATACCGCGCACTTCCGACAAAATCGGGATCAAGGCCACCTTGGGGTGCTCGGCGGTAATCTCAGGCAAATCAAACGGCAGGCCCGCCCCCATCACCACGGCATCCGCCCCGCTTTCGCAGGCTTGCCGCACATAGTCGGCATTATCCAGCACCGCCTTCATCACGTTGACCGCAATCATGCCTTTGCCCCCGGCAATCTCGCGGGCCATGCGAATCTCTCGGTCGAGGGCCTCCAGATTGGTCTGGTCCAGCACGTCCTGATCGCGCACCTTGTGGCAGCGGGCCAGCAGGTCCGGGTGATGATGCTTGAGGTCCACACTGGCAATGGTGCCCATGGCCCCTTCACGCGCCACGCTACCGGCCAGACGGTGTGCAGACACCCCGACCCCCATCCCGCCCTGCACGATTGGTAATACGGACTTGCCTGCCAGTTCCAGCATGGGGAACGGCGATTGATGCGAAGACATGACACCCTTTCCGGGCAACAACGGGATGCCCAAGCTTGCCAGCAATCGGCTTGGCTGGCTTTGAGTTGAATCAACGCTCACGGAATGGTTCTCATCTTCCGTGCAATGGATGATCAAACCACAGTCGCCCCTGTTCGCCAAGCCCCGCAGCGATTAGACTGCATGCGTACCCTGTTTGGCCATCACTATGTCTGATTTGCTTGCGCAACTGGCTCACCGGATTGGTGACGCCCATGTCTTGACCGCCCCTCAAACCATACAGCCCTATCTGACCGACTGGCGCAAACGCTATCGTGGCAAGGCGCTGGCAGTGTTGCGCCCGGCCAGCACCGCCGAGGTGGCCGCCATTGTCCGCCTGTGTCATGACGCCGGTGTGTCGATGGTGCCACAGGGTGGCAATACCAGCCTGTGCGGGGCCAGCGTGCCGGATACCCGTGGCGATGCGGTGGTGATTTCGCTATCCCGTCTGCGGCAGATTCGACAAGTCGATCCGGTCAACCAAACGCTCACTGCCGAGGCAGGCTGTACTTTGGTCGAGGTGCAAGTTGCAGCGGCGCAACAGCAGCGCCTGTTTCCGCTCTCGCTAGCGTCTGAGGGCAGCTGCCAGATTGGCGGCAACCTCTCTACCAATGCCGGTGGCGTCCAGGTATTGCGCTACGGCAATATGCGCGAACTTACCCTCGGGCTGGAAGTGGTACTGCCGGACGGGCAAATCTGGGATGGCCTGCGTGGCCTGCGCAAGGACAATACCGGCTACGACCTCAAGCACTGCTTTATCGGCGCGGAAGGCACGCTCGGCATCATTACAGCAGCCACCCTCAAGCTGTTCCCGCGCCCACAGCAGCAGTGCACCGCCTGGGTGGCACTCAACGGGCCGGAGGATGCACTGCAACTGCTGGGACAGCTGCAACAGCGTTTCAGCGACCGCCTGACCGCCTTTGAGCTGGTGTCGGACGTGTGCCTACAGCTGGTCACACAACACATCCCCGGTAGCCGCTCACCGCTGGAAGCCCCCAGCCCTTGGTATGCCCTGCTGGAGCTCTCGGACGGCGCGCCGGATGACCGTCTGGCAGGCGACCTGCTCGCCACCCTCGCGGAATCCCCGGTGCAGGATGCCGCCATCGCCCAGAGCGAGCAGCAGGCACGCGCGCTATGGCTATTGCGGGAAAGCATTTCGGAAGCCCAGCGGCTGGACGGACCGTCAATCAAGCACGACATCGCGCTGCCTGTGAGCGCCATCCCGGCCTTCCTGCAAGATACCGCCGCCCTGCTGCAGCACGCCTTCCCCGGTGTACGCTTGCAGGTCTTCGGCCACCTTGGCGATGGCAATCTGCACTACAACCTCAGCCACACCCGCCCCGGTAATGTCGATCTGTTCGACGACGAAGCCCAAGCCAACCGCATTGTTTACGACCAGGTCGCGCACTACCGTGGCAGCATCAGCGCCGAACATGGCATCGGTCAGCTGAAGCGCGACACCCTGCCCCACTACAAGTCCGCCCTGGAACTGCAACTGATGCTCCAGCTCAAAGCCAGCCTCGACCCCAAAGGCCTGATGAATCCGGGTAAGGTCCTGGTCTAGTGCGCTTACGGTCTACCCCACGCCAAGCCGTCAACAATGCGGCCCAGGATTCTGCCAGTGGATCAGATAGGCCTCAACGCGTAACCGACTGAATCAAAATTGCCCGGCATACCGTTGCAAATCCTGCAGGTAGTCCGGGTTATAGACAGCCCGTGGCCGGAACAGGCTGGTGAGCCAACCCACCGTGGCGCTGTCTTCCACTTGCCGCCGTGTCATGGCGTGGTAGGTATCCGGGTAGCGAATCACGGTCAGTCGGCTGGCCGGGAGCCACTGACGATAACCTTGCTCGGTATTGAGGATATCCACGTTGCGATCCAGCGCCCCCAGCAGCAGCAATACCGGGACCGGGCGCTTTGCCAGCGCTTGCAGGTCCAGGGTGGCATCGGCTTGCCAGTTGCGTTGCACAAACTGCCAGCGGTCTGCACTCATCGGCTCGCTGCCAGCAACTTGCAGATATTGGCCATAACTGCCGCCCTGCTGCAGCAGGGCCAGTACCTGTTGGCGGCGCTGCAGGCTTTGCTGGCGGGTGGCGGCATCCGCGTGCTGATGCTGCAAGGTGGCCTCGCTGTGATAGCGCCCTTGCTGTAGCCAGTTGATGGCCGGGCTGACCGCAATCACAAAGCGGATACAGCAGTCGCGTGCGGCCACCTTGGGCAACACCCAGCCCGCCTGACTACTCCCCCACAGGCCGATACGTCGAGTATCAAACTGCGGTTGCTTTCGCACCCAGTCCAGCACCAACTGTGCCTCTTTGGCACGATCTTCCATGCTTTGCTGCAGCCAGTTACCGCTGGACCCGCCGATACCTGGCTTGCTCCATGACACCGAGGCATAGCCTGCCTGAGCCAGCGCTTCCCACAGCGGCTGATAGTAGTCGTCATAGCTGGCGTTGGCCGGGCCATCACCATGAATGAACAGCACCACTCCAAGCTTACGCGCACTACCCTGCGGCAGGGTGACCGTGATGTCCAGCGTGCGCCCATCCGCAAAGCGCACCACCTGCTGCTGCTCATCAAAGGCGTAACTGTGCTGATACAACAGCCAGCACAACAGCGACAGCAGTATGGCGACCACCCATAGCCACTTTTTGCGCACCCATGCCCCAACCCTCGTACCCACGCTTGACTTGACCTCTTTGAACAACCGCAAGACTAGAAGAGAAAACCTAAAATGAACCAAAGCGGACGGCAAGCCACACCTTAAGCCGCATTCCCCAGTACCCGGTTGGCCGCTTGCACGCCCCACCAGGAGGCTTCCTCAAACAGCGAAAGGCCGGAAAGGTCTGAATGGGCAAACAGGATGGGGCCAGAGTGTTCACGCAGCGCCCGCAAGCCGGGGTGGGTGAGGAAACCGGGGCGGGGGGTGGACATGCCATGCCCCCGCACGGTGATCTCCACTTCGCGGGCCGCACGCCACCAGTCCATGCGGCCGTAGACCTGTCGCAGATCACACATGGCCATGTCGTACAGCACCTCACGATTAGCCTGCAGCAACCAGCGGCGGGCATCACCCGGCCCCTGTCGGGACAGGGCCTGGTAGGCGGTAAACACAGTATGCTGTGGCTTGGCGGTACGGAGCCATTGGTGTGTCGCCACCACATAGCCCAGGCCCGGCCCTTCGTGCAGGATATTGTCCCAGGCCAGCTCCACCCCACGAGCCTCTTCGGGAAACCGGTTCAAGCCAAAGCTGGACACCAGCCAGGCCGCGTGCGGTAACGCCTGTTGCCGTTGATAGCCGTACTCCGGCAAGGTGGGCAATACATGCTGCAGCACATGCAAGGGCATGGCACAGATCAGCTGTTGCGCCTCGATGCGCACCACTTTGGCGTCCATCCGGCACAGTACGACCGGCTTGCCCTGCTCCAGCCTGATATGCAATGCCGTGCCTTGATGCAGCCGCTGCTGCCCATCCTGTTCCAGCGCGCGCTGCAAGTGGCGCAGCACGGGATTCAGCCCATCGGGCCAGGTCAACACTGCGCCATCCTCACCATTGGCGGCATGCCCACCGCGCGCGGCAAAGTAATGCAGTCCGGCCCATGCCGAGACTTCATCGCACGGCGCGCCATAGTCATCGCGGCAGCTGTAATCCAGCCAGCGCCGTAACACGGGGTCGGTCAACTGCTGCTGATCCAGCCAGGCCGCAAAACTGAGTCGATCCAGCGCCAACCATTGCGGGTCTTGCGATGACAGCGCCAGCGGCACGCTGAACACCGGCCGGCCATCCCGCCCCACTTGCCGCTTGAGACGAGCCACCTGCGCCAGAAAGCGCTGCTGCTGTGCCAGGCTGTCCGCACTGCGGCCACGCTGTGGCAGCTGCCCTTCTTGCCATACCCCATTGGCAAACACGCGTTCGTCTGGTGCCTGCACCAGCACCTGCTCGTCGTATTCCGGGCGTAACGCCTGCGGATCACCGCGCAACACCCCCATCTCGGCCAGCATCTCCCGCACATGGGAGGACGCCAGCGAGGGGAGCGGCAGGTAATGTGCGCCTCGCGGGTAGGGCACCTCTCCCATCTGGCCGGATGCCCCATTGCCGTACCATTCTGGCCCCGACAGCAGCAAAAAGTTGCGATAGCCCTGCCGCCGCAGCTGCCAGCCTGCACTCAGGCCAGCCGCACCACTGCCGAGGATCAGCGTATCGGTACACCAGACGGCTTGCGGCTCCGGCAGTTGCTTGAGATCGCGCAAGGCGTGCCCCGTCGCCATCCCCGGCTGATAGACCCGTGTCGGCACCTCCAGCCAGCTGCCCGCTTCACACCCCGCCAGCGCCAGGCTGGACAGACCAATCAAAAACCGGCGGCGGTCCATCAGCGCAACACCTGCCGCCAGTCCTGCTCAAAATAATGCACCAGCGCCTGGGTATTGAGCTGGTTGGGTTCCACCTTCCAGCGCGGCATGTCCGGCGGGAAGCTGAACATCAGGCGGGTCGACTCGGCATTGAGGAAGCGGGTCGGTACCCGGTAGCGCCCGGGAGGCGCAAAGCGGGCAGTCATCGGCCCGGCCATGATGAACCCCCACTCGCCAAAGGAGGGCACGTAGGCGTGATACGGCCAGGTTTGCAGCCCGGCCGCACGCAAGGTGGCCTCAATGCACCAGTAGGAGCGTGGCGCGAAATAGGGCGAGGTGGATTGCACCACCATCAAGCCATTGACCGAGAGGTGATGCGACATCAAGCGGTACATCGGTACCGAGTACAGCTTGCCCAGCCCGAAGCTGGAGGGGTCGGGAAAATCGACGATGATGGCGTCAAACACCTCGCTGCTCTGCTCCAGCCAGCGTCCGGCATCATCATTGATCACCTTGACCTTGGGATGCCGCAGCGCACGCTGATTGAGTGCCAGCAGATCCGGTGAACGGGAGAACAGGCCGGTCATCGCCGCATCCAGATCCACCAGCGTAATCTGCAGCTGTGGATATTTCAGCAGCTGGCGCACCGCCAGGCCATCGCCACCACCGAGTACCAGCACCCGTCGCGCCCATGGCAGGTTTTCCATCAGCGGCAGCACCAAAGCCTCGTGATAGCGGTATTCATCGCGCGAAGAGAATTGCAGATTGCCATTCAGGTACAGCCGGGTGTCGTCCTTCCAGCGGGTCACCACAAGCCGCTGGTAGGGCGTAGTCTCCGCATGAATGATGGGGTCGCCGAACAGACTCTGCTCCGCCCAATGGGTCAGCCGTTCAGAGAGAAAGAACCCACCCAGCAGCAGCCCCAGTACCAGCACTGCGCGCAGGCGGCGCAAGGGCAACTGGCGCACCTCACCGCGAAAGGTCTGCAAGGTCCACAATGCCACCCCGGCATTCAGCACACCGAACAGAAAGCCACTGCGGCCCAGACCCAGATGCGGGGCCAGCACCAGCGGGAACGCCAGCGACACCGCCAGTGCCCCCAGGTAATCAAAGGTCAGCACCCGGCTGACCAGCTCCCGGAAAGCGGTATTCCGCTGATTGAAGATCCGCATGACCAGCGGGATCTCCATCCCCACCAGACAGCCAATGATGAAGACCAGTACATACAGCACCGTGCGAAACGGGGTGGCATCCCAGGCATACAGCACAAAAAGCAGGGTGGCTGCCACACCGCCAAACAGCCCTACCAGCAACTCAATATCGACAAAGCGCCCCAACAGGTCCTCATCCGGCACATAGCGCGCCAGATGCGAGCCCACGCCCATGGCAAACAGGTAGCAGCCAATAATGCTGGAGAACTGCAGGATGGAGTCCCCCAGCAGATAGCTGGCCAGCGCACCCGCAATCAGTTCATAGGCCAGTCCGCAGGAGGCCACCACAAACACGGACAGAATCAGGATCCGGTCACGCATTACTCACATTCCGTTCGGCAAACGCTTGAGGGTATCGCAAAATGCTGGCTAAATGCATGTGATCGTTTCGCAGGAGTTGACCATGCCCCCGTTACAAGCCTATTTGTTGTACTTGCTGACCGCGATGGCCCTGCTGTTTCTGTTTACCCTGATCTACCTCAAGCTCACCCCCTACGATGAGCTGAAACTGCTGCGTGCCGGTGAAACTGCGCCTTTGCTGTCACTGGGAGGCGCCGAGCTGGGGGTCACCCTCGCGCTGGCGTCCAGCATCATGCACAACGACAGCTACCCCCTGTTTCTGCTGTGGGCGGGCATCGCCATGCTGATCCAGCTGCTGCTGTATGTTGCGCTGACCCGGCTGGTACCAGATCTCAAGCGCGCCATTGCCGACAACAATACCGGTATGGCCGGTTTGCTGGGCATGGCCTCACTGGCGGTCGGCATCCTCAACGCCGCCTGCCTGTACTGAACCTCATTCTTTTCGAAAGGACGCCGACCATGGGTCTCGGATCGTTTATCAAGAAGCAGTTTATAGACATCCTGCAGTGGACAGAGGATGGCGACGGCGTGCTGGTGTGGAAGCACCCGATGGAAGACAACGAAATCCAGTATGGTGCCAGCCTGACCGTGCGGGAAAGCCAGCAGGCCGTGTTCATCAATGAGGGCAAGCTGGCCGATGTGTTCGGCCCCGGCATGCACACCCTGACCACCCAGACCCTGCCAGTGCTGACCTATCTGCAGAACTGGGACAAGCTGTTCGAGTCCCCCTTCAAGTCGGATGTCTACTTTGTCAGCACCCGGCTGCAGCTAGGCCGCAAATGGGGCACCCCGCAGCCGATCACCATCCGCGACAAGGACTTCGGCATGGTGCGTCTGCGCGCATTTGGCAGCTACAGCTACTCGGTGACCGATGCCGCCAAATTGTTCTCCGCTGTCAGCGGCACCCGCGAGGTGTATACCCGCGATGAGCTGGAAGTGCAGCTGCGCAATCTGGTGCTGGCCACCATCACCAACACGCTGGCCGCCTCCGACGTGCCATTCCTCGACATGGCAGGCAACCAGCTGCTGATGGGCGACGCCGTCAAGCAGCACCTGGTGGAACCGTTTGCCAACTATGGCATTGCGCTGGACGCCTTTGTGGTGGAGAACATTTCGCTGCCGGAAGAGCTGCAAAAGGCCATCGACACCCGGATTTCGATGGGCATGATCGGCAATATGGGTACCTACGCCCAGTACCAGACCGCCCAGGCCATCCCGCTGGCGGCGCAGAACGAAGGTGGCATTGCCGGCATTGGTGCCAGCCTCGCGGCGGGCCTGCAGTTCGGGCAGATGATGGCAAATAGCACCGCCAGCAATATGGCTGCCGCAACGGCAGCTGCCGCAACGGCACCCGTCGCAGCGCCTGCAGCCGCTGCCGCCGACCCCACTTCGCCGGAAGCCCGGCTGGAAAAGCTGAAGGGCCTGCTGGACAAAGGCCTGATCTCCGCCGCGGATTACGACAGCGCCAAAGCGGAAATCCTCAAGCAGCTGATCGGCTAAGCCCATGTTCAAGGCAGCCTGCCCCGGTTGCGGTGCCGAGCTGAGCTTTCGCTCGGCCACCTCCGTACTGGCCATCTGCGAGTACTGCCAGAGCACCGTAGCCCGGGATGCGGACAGTGTGCGCAACCTGGGCAAGCAATCTGCGGTGCTGGAAGATTTCTCCCCGCTGCAGATTCATAGCAGTGGCCGCTATCTGGGTCTGGACTTCAGCCTGATCGGCCGCATCCAGCTGCAGTACGAACGCGGGGTATGGAACGAGTGGTATCTGTGGTTTGACGACGGCAGCACCGGCTGGCTATCCGACGCCAACGGCCAGTATGTGCTGACCCGCCCGCTGCCCGACGTTCCCAATGCACCCTCTTTTGACAGCCTGCAGCCAGGCAGCGACTTCATCCTCGACAACAAGCGCTATAGCGCGGCCGACGTGCGCCGCGCGCAGTGCGTCGCCGGACAAGGCGAGCTGCCGTTTACCGTGGGCGCAGGCTGGGAGGCCATCGTTGCCGATTTCCGCTGCGACAGCCGTTTCCTGACCCTGGATTATTCCGAAGGCCAGCTGATCGGCTATCTGGGTGATGCCGTCCGGCTGGAGGAGCTGCAATGCCAGAACCTGCGTACAGAGGAGCAGATACAGCAACAAGCCGGAGCAGTACGCGGAGAGCTCAGTACCCTGAGTTGCCCCGGTTGCGGCAGTGGCATTACCCTGCCCGCTGGTTTGGCTACCCAATTGATCTGCCCGGCCTGCCACAGCCAGAGCGTGCAGGAGGGTGGCGCGCTGCAACTGGTGCAGCAGCACCAGCAGCATGAGGCGCAGCATGGCTCCCTGTCTCTGGGCGACCAAGCCACCATCAACCAGCAGTCGTGGACGGTGATTGGCCTGCAGCAATGCCGGGAGCTGGACAGCGATGCGTACAGCCTGTGGTGGGAGTACCTGCTGTTCAACCCCTTGCGCGGCTTCTGCTGGCTGAGTGAGAGTGATGAGCGCTGGGAGTGGATTGAAGTGCTCAACCGGTGGCCTCGTCAGGTCAATCGGGGCGGTGTCCGCCATGGCGACAATTTGTATACCAGTGAGTATCAATATGGCGCAGAGGTCTGCTATGCAGCCGGCGCCTTCAACTGGCAAGTACAGGTGGGCGACCAGACCCGCATCGCCAGCTATCGCCTGGATGGCAAAACCGGCATGCCTCCGGACCGCCTGTATGCGGAATACACCGCACATGAGCTGACCTGGAGCGCTGCCAAAACGGTGCCATCCAGCGTGGTATCCGGCTGGTTCGGCAAGGAAGTCGCTGCCGCCACGGCCAGCGACCCGGACACGACCTCAGCCCGCAAGACCTTCATCTGGCTGGCGATTGGCATGTCCATACTGTTGCTGGTGCTGAACCTGTCCTCTGGCTGGCTGGAGTACGATGACGACGGCGACTCCACACTGTCGTCTGCCGGCGTGGCCGTGCTGGTGGGGCTGGTGCTGATCTGGCTCCCGATCTGGCTGACCTCGCCCAAATCCGACAGTGCCGATGAGGATGACGACTGATGCTTCGGGGCCTCTATATCATTTATGCAGTGATCATCGTCCTCGTCGTCACCAGCTATAACCACAGCAGTACTGGCCAGAGCGCACGCGGCTGGAGCAGCGCGCGCAGTACTGGCGGCGGCAGCGGCTGGTTCTCCGGTGGGCATAAATGACGGTAGCTGTAGGGCAGCACTGGCTGATTGAACTATCGCAGGCGGACCCGGCACGGCTGGCCAGCCCGGCACAGATTGAGCACGCTTTGCGTGCCGCCGCGGAGGCCGCCGGTGCGCATGTGGTGCATGCCCACTTTCACCATTTTGGGCCCAATCAAGGCGTCACCGGCATGCTGTTGCTGCGCGAATCGCACATCAGCATTCACAGCTGGCCGGAGCTGGCTTACGCTGCGGTAGACCTGTTCATGTGCGGGCATGCTGCGCCAGAGCGCGCGCTGGCGGTGCTGCAAGCGCAACTGCAGGCGGCAGCCTGCCAGGTGCGGCAGCTACAGCGCGGCCCACAAGCAGTCGAGCCCTGAACGTATGTTGCATACGCTGGCGATTGCCAATTACCGCTCGCTGCGCAAGCTGCACCTGCCCTTGCAGCCCCTCACGCTGGTAACCGGCGCCAACGGCAGCGGCAAATCCAGCGTCTACCGTGCACTGCGACTGCTGGCCGACGTGGCGCAGGGGCGCATCATCAGCTCGCTGGCACAGGAAGGTGGCCTCAGCTCCACCCTGTGGGCCGGACCCGAACAATTCTCCCGTCAAATGCTGCAGGGGACACAGGAAATCACCCCCTTGCGGCGAAAAGACCCGGTACGGTTGTGCCTCGGATTTGCCAGCGACGATTACAGTTACACGATTGATCTGGGATTTCCTCAAAAAGATCCCGATCCATCAGCGCCCCCCTCGCCATTTGAACTGGACCCCGAAATCAAACGCGAGTGCATCTGGAATGGTCCGGTCTACCGTCCGGCCAGCTTGCTGGTAGACCGGCATGGTGCGCATGTACAGCTGCGTGAGGGCAAGGGGGACTGGTCGGTGAGTCCACTGCGGCTGGCCACATACGAGAGCATGCTCACCCAGCTGGCCGACCCTCGACAAGCCCCAGAGATGCTGCTTCTACGCGAGAAAATTCGCGGCTGGCGCTTCTATGATCACTTCCGCAGCGACAGCGAAGCCCCCGCCCGACAGCCGCAGATCGGTACCCGCACCCCGGTACTGGCCAGTGATGGGGCTGACCTGGCCGCTGCCATGCAGACCATTCTGGAAATCGGGGATGATGCCGCCCTGCACGCTGCCATCAGCGATGCTTTCCCCGGTGCCCGAATCCACATCGACAATCAGCAAGGCCGCTTTGAGCTGCAGATGCAGCAACATGGGCTGCTGCGCCCCTTACGCAGCGCGGAGCTTTCCGATGGCACCCTGCGCTATCTGCTGTGGGTAGCAGCACTGCTGACGCCCCGCCCGCCCGAATTGCTGGTACTCAACGAACCGGAAACCAGCCTGCATCCGGACCTGCTGCCCGCGCTGGGACGGCTGATCATCCACGCCAGCCAGTATAGCCAGCTGCTGGTGGTCTCCCATGCGCCCCGGCTGATCGCCACACTGGAACGCGAAGGCCGCTGCCATCACCTGATGCTGGAGAAGCGCTTGGGCGAGACCCTGCTGCAGGAAGACATCGACAGCGCCGCCTGGAAGTGGCCCGAGCGCTGAGCCCCCTCAGTGCCGAGGCAAATCGGCCTCCGGGCCAGCTGCCTTGCGCGGCCACAACTGTGCAGTCAGCATGCCTGCCAGCATCAGCCCGCAGCCCAGCCAGCCGCGCCCGGTCAGGCGTTCACCCAGCACCCACCAGCCCGCCAGCGCACCAAACACCCCTTCCATGCTGAAAATGATGGCGGCGTGTGACGGAATGGCATGACGCTGAGCCACCATCTGCAAGGTATAGCCCAAGCCCACCGACAAGGCCCCACCATACGCAATGGCATACTTGGCCTGCCACAGCGCCCCCAGGCTGACGGGCTCACGCCACAGCGCAACCAGCAGGCTGAGCAGCCCGCAGACCCAGAACTGGATACAGGCCAGTTGCAGGGCATCATGCCGCCGCGCGTAGTAGCCCACCAGCAGCACATGCACCGCCCATACTGCGGCGCTGACCATCTGCAGGCCATCGCCGTAGGACAGGGTCAACTGGTCGGTGACGCTGAGAAAGTACATGCCCACCACCGTCAGCCCCGTGCCCAACCAAACCCCGGCACCAGCCTGATGCTTGAGCACCCAGCCGATCAGCAGCACCAGCACCACGTAAGAGCCAGTAATGAACGCCGCGTTGGTTACACTGGTAGACTGCAGGCCCACCTGCTGGAAATTGATGGCAAACGACACCACCGCCCCCAGCACCAGACCAGCCAGCCACAAGCTGCGACGTGACGAGTCTGCCACCCCAGGCGGATGCGCCCGTCGCTGCAGTGCCAGCGGCGTCAGCAACAAGGCCCCCAGCAAAAAGCGTGACGCCGTGTACAGAAACGGCCCCACCACATCCATGCCCAGACGCTGGGCAACAAAGGTGCTACCCCAGATGGCCGCCGCCAGCAACATCAGGCCATCGGCACGCAAAGACGAACGATTCATGCGACGCTTTACCACACACAAACCCCGAGCCTGCCCGAAAGCCCGCCCAAGGGCAAGCCTGATCTCAGTCGGTGCGCTGAAACAGCAGGCTGGCGTTGGTGCCACCAAAGCCAATGCTGTTGGACAATACCGTGTCCAGCCGACATGGGGTGTTCTGGCGAACGACCGGTAGATCGGCAAACTCAGGGTCAAGTTGATCCAGGTTGGCTGAGCCCGCCACAAAGCCATGCTGCATCATCAGCAGGCAAAAAATGGCTTCATGTGCACTGATCGCCCCAATCGAGTGGCCAGACAGGCCCTTGGTCGCCGAAACAAGAGGCATATGCTCGCCAAACAGGCGGCGAATGGCCTGCACTTCCGCACGATCGCCCAGCACCGTGGCGGTGGCATGCGGGTTCAGGTAGTCCACCACCGGCTCACCGGCCTGCGCCAGCGCCTGCTGCATGGCCTGAAGAATGCCATCGCTATCAGGCTGAACCATGTCCGATGCAGTATTGCTGGCCCCATAGCCGCTCAGCTCAGCATAGACCCGCGCCTTGCGTTGCCGGGCACAATCGGCCGCCTCCAGCAGCAGGACACCTGCACCGCCTGCAATGGCGAACCCGTCCCGGTCCTGCGCAAAGGGGCGACATGCCTGCGCCGGGGTGTGGTTATAGCGGGTGGTCAGGGCCCCGAGGGGTTCATACAAAGCCGTGGCGACCGCACTCACCTCTTCCGCACCGCCCACCCAGGCCCGGTCAATCAGACCGCTGCGTATCATCGCCCATGCTGTCCCGATACAGTGCGCAGACGTGGCACATGCCGCGGTAATGCCAAAGCTGGGGCCATTGATCTGAAACGCCTGCGCCAGATTGGCCGCCACCGTACTCGACATGACTTGCGGAATGTAATAAGGCCGCAGTTTGTCGATACCGCGCCCGCGCAGGGTGCCCAGCGCCTCATCAAACTGTTGTGGCGCTGACATGCCTGAGCCAATGAACAAGGCTGTTCGGCTATCGTGCAACAACGCTGACGGTAAAGCTGCATCATCCACCGCTTGTTGCATGGCATGATAAGCATACACGGCGGCATCACCCATGAAGCGGCGTAACTTGCGGTCAATCATGGGCAGTCCACCCAGATCCGGCACTCCGGCCACCTGGCTGCTTAACTGGGCCTCCGCAAACGCGGGGACCTGCCGGATACCACTTTGGCCGGTCTGCAAGGCCCGCGTCACCGTCGCCAGATCATTCCCCAGGCAAGAGACGATGCCCATGCCGGTCACCCATACCCGCCGCATGTCTTATACCCTGGCAAAAATCAAAGAGGTATTGATACCACCAAAGGCGAAGTTATTGCTCATGGTGTATTCGGTATCCAGACTGCGATGCTGCTGAACAATATGATCCAGCGCTGCGCAGGCCGGGTCCGGATCCGTCAGGTTGAGGGTGGGCGCAAAGGCTTTGTCCCGCATCATTTCAATCAACCACCATGCCTCAATCGCACCGCAGGCCCCCAGCGTATGTCCGAGATAGCTCTTCATGCTACTGACCGGTACCTGCTCGCCCAGTACGCGCTGTGTTGCATGGCTTTCAGCGATATCACCACGGGTGGTTGCCGTGCCATGGGCACTGACATAATCAATGGCCGACGCGGGCAGCGCGGCATCATCCAGCGCCATCAGCATGGCCTCTGCCATGGTGTCCGACTCCGGCTGGGTGATGTGGGCACCATCCGAGTTGGTGGCAAACCCAATGACTTCTGCATAGATGGTGGCACCACGGGCCAAGGCATGCTCCCGCTCTTCCAGCACCAGGGTCGCTGCGCCTTCGCCGGTCACCAGCCCATCCCGGTTTCGGTCAAAGGGGCGCGGCGTCATGTGCGGCTCATCATTGCGAACCGAGGTGGCAAACAGCAGATCAAACACCACGGCGGAGGCCTCAGTCAGCTCTTCCGCCCCACCCGCCAGCATGATGTCCTGCTTGCCCATGCGAATGGTTTCAAATGCATAGCCAATCGCCTGGCTACCGGAGGTACAGGCGCTGGAGGTCGGAATCACACGCCCGGTCAGACCAAAATGCAGGGCCGCATTGACCGCCGTGGTGTGCGGCATCATCTGAATGTAGGAAGTGGCATTCAGCGACATCATGCTGCGCTGGTCGAACATCGCGCCAAAGGCACGTACCGGCTCCATGCTGCCCGCAGAGGAGCCATAGGCAATCCCGGTTCGTCCCTGCTTCAGCACAGCATCTTCCAGCAGACCCGCCTGGGTCAGGGCCAGCTCCGTCGCGCGTACGGCCAGCAAAGACACACGCCCCATGGAGCGAATCTGCTTGCGTGGGTAATGGGGGGGCACGGTAAACGATACCGGCGCGCCAAGCGCCGTATTCAGGCCCTCCAGATCTGCCCATTCCGTCATGCGTCGTACCGCATTGCGCCCTTCACGCAGCCGGGCGTCAACGCTGGCCCAATCACTGCCCAGGGCTGTGACACCGCCCATGCCCGTTACCACCACGCGCCTCATGCCAGCCCCCCATTGATGCTGATCACTTGCCGGGTCAGATAGGCCGCGCCTTCCGAGAACAGAAAACTCACGGTCGCTGCCACTTCCTCAGGCTTGCCCATGCGCCCCATCGGGATTAATTTCATCATGTCTTCGGTGGGAAGCTGCGCCACCATATCGGTTTCAATCAGCCCGGGAGCCACACAGTTCACCGTGATTTTCCGGCTGGCCAGCTCCAGGGCCAAGGCTTTGGAAGCCGCAATCAGCCCGCCTTTGGCCGCACTGTAGTTGACCTGTCCCCGGTTCCCGATCAGACCGGATACCGAAGCCAGGGTCACCACCCGCCCCCCCTGCCGCAAGCGGATCATGGGCATGGTCAAGGGATGCAGGACGTTATAAAACCCGTTCAAACCGGTATCAATCACCTGGTCCCAGTCTGGTGCGGTCAATGCCGGGAAGGCCTGATCGCGGTTGATGCCCGCATTCAACACCACACCCCAGTATGCCCCGTTCGCTTCAATATCCGCTTCCAGTACCGCACGGACAGTATCCCGCTCACACACATCAAATTGCAGCACACGGGCGGACTGACCACTCAGGCTAGCCACCTGCTGGGCGACCTGCTCTGCCTCATCCCGCTGTTGCCGGCAATGCACGGTGACGGCAAAGCCTGCTGAAGCCAACTGTAGCGCAACCGCCTTGCCAATACCCCGGCTGGAACCCGTCACCAACACTCGACGCACACTCACAGCGTACGCTCCTTGTATAAAAACGCCTGGAAGTCGTCAGGCTCGAACACCGTCAGCGTCGCTTCCGCCACCGTCCCTCCACCGTCGGCCAGCTCGATGCGGCAGTCATACGCACCCACTCCGGTGTCGTCGCGAAAAGCTTGGGTCGCCTGAATCCGCAATCCTTTTCCGGCAGGCAAACATGCCATCATGGCCGTATATTTCCGTGTCCCCAGCAGTGCGCCAAGGCGCGGCGGGCGACCTTGCATTCGTGCCAGCATGCCAACATGCACCCCCACCGTCTGTGCCATCAACTCAATACCAATCCAGGCCGGCATGTCTCCGGCCTCGGACGCATACCATGCGGCTGAATCAGCCTTCGCCGTGCAGCATGCCTGTGTGGCATCCACATGCTCAATAGCATGCACCAGCAGCATATCGCCTCGGTGGCCCAGCACCGTTTCAATCGCTGGATAGCTTGTCATGCGCCACCTCCCAGGATCAGGCTCAGGTTGTTGCCACCAAAGGCAAATGAATTGCTCATCGCGTAGCGCGGCCCTGGACGCCAATGTTGCCCCACTTGCACGAGAGGCAGCGCAGGCAACGCAGGATCCGCGACACCATCCCAGCAGTGCGGAGGCAGTCGACCTTGGGTATCCGTCAGACTCAGATAGCAAAATGCGGCCTCCAGCGCCCCGGCAGCCCCCAATGCATGCCCCGTCATGCCCTTGGTGCCACTCACCGGCACCCCATGCGGGAAAACACGGTCCACCGCCTTGCTTTCCATCGCATCATTCTTGATCGTGGCGGTGGCATGCAGGTTCAGGTAACCGATGGACGTTTCATCCAGCCCCGCATCGCGCAATGCGGCCTGCATGGCAGCGCTTGCACCGAGCCCTTCTGGCTCTGGTGCAGAGATGTGATAGGCATCGCTACTTTCCCCGGCACCCAGCAGTTGCACTGCCCCCGGCTCGGCTGACAGGATGAACACCGCCGCCCCTTCGCCGATGTTGATCCCTGCCCGGTTGAGGGACAGCGGGTTGGTCAGTTCACTGGTGGTGGATTCCAAGGCCGTAAAGCCATTCAGCGTCAAACGGCACAAGGTGTCCACGCCGCCGGTAATGACCGCATCACACATCCCACTCTGCACCAGGTTTCGCGCACTGACCAGCGCCTTGCCCCCGGAGGTACAAGCGGTGGAGATACAGTACGCCGGGCCGGTCAGCTCGAGCCAGTCCGCCAGGAACCGTGCCGGATCACCTAGGTCGATCTGTTCAAACTGGAACCCTTCGGGCAACTGACCCTGTGCCGCATGTGCTTCCAGCGCCCATTCAGCGTGGTCTACCCCCGAGGTGCTGGTTCCCAGCACCACACCGATGCGGTGTGCCGGGTAGCGTTGCTTGCAGCGCTCTACTTCTTGCATGATCTGCTGTACCGCAGCCAGCAGCAGGCGGTTGTTCCGGCTGGCCCGGGCCTGCCAGGCTGGCGGCAGTATCGGCAACGCTGCCGCCACACGCCCGACCCGTACAGCGGCATTGTGATCATGAGCCAGCCAGCCCTGCTCCAGCACCAGCCCCTGCTGCTGACCCGCAAACAGCGCTTCAGCAACGGTATCCGTATCCGCACCCAGCGCGCACAGCAGACCTGGCCGCGTCAGATAGCAAGATTTCATGGGCCGTTCCCCTCCTCCAGTTGCCGGGTATCCACGATCACGCCTGCAGCAGGCAACTCAAAACGCAAGCGCGAATAAGGCGGGTGTGATCCTTGCCACTGAATGCGCAGCACATCCTGCCCATCTTGCATCAGTCGTCTTCCACCCGCGTCTTCGACCAGTTGTACACCGTCAGACAAGCCCCGCCGTACCTGCTCTACCGGCCAGAACGCCAGCTGCATGAGCGCGGGCAAAAGGGCGGGTGGCAATTTGCCTTTCAGCGCGTCAAGCTGCCATACGCTCAATTGTCCGTTGTCCCAATCGACTTTCAGCAGGGTCTGGCCCAAGGGGCTCACCCCGGCCAGCTGCATCCGCGGCCCGCTGACTTGCAAACGACTGAGCAACTGGAAACGGTCATCACCGTGCGCCACTTGAGTCAGACCATCCGCATCCATTGCAGGGCCTGCTTGGGTACTCAGGCAATAGTGTGCTGAAATCGACAGCCGACTGCAGTGCTCCGGCAAGCTCATGCATGCGGGTAACAGGGCCGTCAGCATGATCATCACGCACCAGCGCATCGTGCCCTCCCGAATGTCAGCGACAGCGGAGCCAGCAGGACCGAACAGATAATGCCAAACAGCAGTACGGTGCCGAACTGGTTCAAGGCAGGCATGCTCGACAGACTGAGCAAGCCAAATGACAACACAGTCGTCGCGGCCGACAGCAAGACCCCGGCGAAGGGCACCGGATTACGAACCCCGGCCTCCAGCAAGAAAATCGCGTAATTCACCCCGACGCCCAGCACCAGCATCAAGCCCATCAGACTGAACAGGGTAAACGGCTGCCCGGTCAAACCATACGCTGACAAGGAGACCGCCAGGGCCACCAGATTGGGCAGCATGATGGCACAGGCATTTCGCAGCCGATAGCGTACCAGCAAGACCAGCAACACCATGCCCATGGCACCTGGCAGCCAGTAATAGCCTAATTGTCGATACTGCTGAAACATGCGGGATACACTTCTGGCCTTGTTGACCACCGTCACTCCGGGCAGGCCGCGTGCCGCGGCATCCAGGTCCAGTCGTCCATCGTCACCTTGCAGGATCAGGATCAAGCCCTTTTGCCCTCCCGGCAAAGACATCACCTGGTGGCGGTATACCCCGGCAAGTGGCTGCTGCATCCAGTGATCCAGCGTCAGTACCGGCCATGTACTGCGGGACTGCCAGCGGTTCATGGCCTCGTCTGGAAAACCTAGTGCCTGCATGACGGGCAGCACTGCTGATGCCGGTAAGCGCTGGCGTAACAAGGCCTGGTCTCCACGCTGCTGAGCCACCGGCGGCACCAAGTCCGATACAGCGGTGAACCCGGACACCCCCTGCCCGAGGTGCGCGCGCAGGCGGCTGACCAGCACGGCTTCACGCTGCAAGGCCTGCTCGGCATCCGCCCCTTCGGTCAAAAAGAAACGACTGGCCTCGCTGATACCTACCAGCTGTCGAACCTGCCGCTCCTCCGCAACCAGCTGCGCAGGATGGGATACCAGCAGGTGGATATCATCATTGCCTTGCAAGCGAAGCCAGCCCGGCAGACAAGCCAGCAGCAAAGCAGCTACCAACAGCACGCCTCGCCCCAGCGTCATCCGGGCCAGCCACCAATGCAACACGGCCGCAGGCCAGCGCACCCGCCGCAATCCATCATGCTGACCAGGCTTTTGCACCCATCGTGGCAACAACAGTACGACCGATAACCAGGCAGCAACCAAGCCGGCAAACGCAAACAGGGCAATCTGACTGATGGCCGGGAATGGCGTCAAAGTGAGCGCCCCATACCCCAGCAGGCTGGTACACAGGGCGACCAATAAGCCAGGTAATACACGGCGCATGCCTTGCCGCGCCTCCCAGCGTGATCCGGCCTCCAGATGCGCGGCAAAATACTGAATGGCGTAATCAATGGCCTCGCCAATCAGGCTGACGCCAAACACCAGGGTGATGAGGTGGATTTTGCCGTAAACCAGCAAGACGGCCGCACAGCTGAATACCATGCCAATCCCGACCGTCAGCATGCCCAGCAGCAAAGGCTTGATCGAGCGGAACAGCAACCACAGCAACAGCAGGACCCCAAGCAGTGAACCACCACCGATCAGGTCCACCTCATGACTGGCCTGCTCCCGAGCACTGCTGGCATAAAACAGGGCGCCGGTGCGTAACAGTTGCACCCCGGGGTGCTGAGCCTTGACCTCTCGTTCAGCCTGCTGCAAACCCGTGATGACGGCCCGTTGCGTCGCCGCATCAAACGCCGCCCCTTGTGGCTCCAGCACCAACAGCACGTAAGTCTGACCTGACTGCCGTGCGACCAGCACGCCTTGCTCTTGCTGCAGGCGGGTTTGCGCCAGTGGCAGCTGCCCCAGCCAGCGCTGCAAGTAGCCGAAGGGGTCAAGCGCAGGGGGGGTCGGGATCCCGTCCTGAAAAGGAGCCCCCAATCGACGCAGCAACTGGTGTTGTATGTCCGGCGTGGCCTGTTGCAGTTGCTGCCGATCAATCGCCGTCAGCAGGCCCGGCGCATACGGCAGATAGGTATCCAGCAGTTGTTGGGCATTGAAGGTCGGGACCTCCAGCACCACTCGGCGGAACGCCGGGCTGTGGCGCAGCGCGCTCGCCAGCTGGTGCGCGGCAGCATGTGCTTGCGGCGCATCCTTCGCCCCTGCCAGCAGCAGGATGCGGTTGCCCAACTGCCCGTAGAGGGCATTGACCGCTTGCTCAGCGTGGCTGTTCTGCTCGGTCGCAGGCAGCAGGCGCAGCAAGTCGGTTTCCAGCACGCCGCCACGCAGGAAGGCACTCAACACCCAGGCGCCACACAGGCCCGCCAATGCCAACCACCACCATGGTAACCACCGCCGCATCAAGGCTGTCCCAGCAGCGCACGTTCATCGCCAGTCAGCTGCTCCGCCTCGGTAACACCCTGGAATGTAATCACGGTTGCATCACCGCTGGTTTCCTCAATGCGGATACGCTCTACATTGCGTCCGCCTGCCATTTGCACTTGCTTCATGAACTGCGCTACCGGCCCCGGCTTGGGTTGCAATTGCATCTGCCAAGCCTCTACCTGCCCATTGGCCTGCACCATGAACAGGTCTTGCAAGGATTGCGTCTGCGCACCCAGCAGACTGCGGAACACCTTGCTGACCTGGGCGATTGCAGGCACCTCTTTACTGGTCCGGACCAGCCGCTTGCCTTGCTCATCAATTTCAATCACCCGGTCATCCTGCATGATGTAGCTGACCTTGATGGGTGACTCCAGGCTCCACAGTGCGCCCTTGCCCGCCACAAACACAAAGCGCCCCTTGCTGATCAGCGGCTTTTTGAATGCAGCCATCTGCTTCTCTTGTACAAAGGTAGCCCGTAACACCGGCTTCTTGTCCAGGCGCTGGCTGAAGCGGCTTGCCAATTCGTCAGCAAGCGGCAAAGCGGCGTACAGCGGCTGGCTTATCAGCAGCAGGGTGACGATCAGGAATCGCATAAGGCTTTGCCTCGCTCCAGCAAACAGGCGGGAGAAACGAACTGCATTTCCCCTGTTTTCAGACAGACGGCCACCTGGATGGTGACCGCTTTGGTCAGGCGCGCACCCTGCTCGTCATGAATTTCATAGGACAGCTTGAGCCGGTTTTCGTACTCCAGCAGTGTCGCCGTCACCGCCAGGCGTTGCCCATAGCGTGCAGGCCGCACATACTTCAGATTGCATTCGACCACGGGCCATGCAAAACCTGAAGCCTTCATCTGCGGGTAGTCGTAATCCAGCTTGCGCAGCAAGGCACAGCGGGCGATCTCCAGATACTTGATGTAGTGGCCGTGCCAGACCACATCCATGGTATCAATATCATGGAAAGGGACGTCGACCCAGATGGTTTCATGCAGCGGAGTCATACAATGCCCATGTACGCGACTGAATCCAGGCCACCATGCGACGCAGGTCATGCTCCATCGGGCGGTCCTCATCCAGGAAGGCCACATGCTGCCGGATTTCCTGACAGAACGCAGCACAAGCTGCCGTCAACATCGGTTCGCTATCGGCAAAGCGCAACTCAATACCCTGCGTCACAGCCAGCACCAGTGCAGCAGCCACCTGTTCGGTCAGCTCCAGCACCCGCAGGCAATCCCGGGCCGCGATGGTTCCCATGCTGACCTTGTCCTGGTTATGGCATTCGGTCGAACGAGAAAACACCGAGGCTGGCATGGTGAGCTTCAAGGCTTCCGCAGTCCAGGCAGAGGCACCGATCTGGATGGCCTTGAAACCATGATTGATCGCAGCACTTGGGCCGCTGGCGCCAGACAGGTTCTGCGGCAAGCCATGGTTATAACGGCTATCCACCAACAGCGCCAGTTGCCGGTCCATCAAGTCCGCCAGGTTGGCCACCGCCGTTTTCAGGCCATCCATGGCAAAGGCGATATGGCCGCCGTAGAAGTGCCCGCCATGCAACACCCATTCTTCATCACCATTGATGATGGGGTTGTCATTGGCACTGTTCAGCTCATTCTCGACATCGCGGCGGATCCAGTCCAGCGCGTCACGGGCGACGCCGATGACATGTGGGGCACAACGGATGGAGTAACGGTCTTGCAACCGGACTTGCTCCGCCTGAGACTGGGATGCCAGATCCTCCCAGATCCATTGAGCACATTCGATCTGTCCCCGGTGCGGTTTGACCGCAAACAGTCTTGGATCGAAGTGCCCCGGGTTGCCTTGCATGGCGATGGAAGCCAGCGCCGTGATACGGCTGCACAGCCGTGTCAGATACTCTGCACGCTCCACGGCCAGACACGCCAGACCGGTCATCACAGCAGTGCCGTTCATGATGGCCAGCCCTTCCTTCGGCGCCAGCTTGAGCGGTGCCCAGTTCAGCGACTGCAAGACCGGCAACGCATCACAGATCTCGCCGCGGAAACGAACCTGTCGCTCCCCTACCAGCGTCGCCGCCACGTAAGACAAGGGCGTCAGGTCGCCACTGGCCCCCACCGAACCTTCCGCCGGAATCAACGGCAACACATCCTCAGCCAGCAATTGCTGTAACCGCTCCAGCAACGCCCAACGCACGCCGGAGTAGCCTTGCGCCAAAGACACCAGCCGAGCCACCAGCACCGCGCGCGTCCACTCCGGAGACAAGTACTCCCCCAGACCGCAACCGTGGTAACGGGTCAGATGCAAGGGCAGCTCAGCCACCAGCTCAGGCGGTACGGTCACGGTACAGGAGTCGCCGTAACCCGTCGTCACACCATACACTGTGCCACCATCCGCCAGCAGGGCTTCCAGATACGCTGCACCCGCCCGGATCTGCCGCTGAAATTCAGCATCGTCAGACAGGCAAAGTCCACGTGCGCCGCGTGCCACAGCCGCCACTTCAGCAATGGTCATACGTTGTCCGCCTACCATCACCGGGCTCGCTTGAGTACCGCCGGGTAGCGTTGTGAAGTGTTCAGTTTTCATCGGTTTGACTCAGCCACTTTGTCTTTATTGCTTCCGGTTTCGTGCCCAGAAGTCGAAAAAATTGAACCATTGTAATGGCGCTTGCTGGCAATACCAGGTCAGACGGTCAGCGTATTGCTGTACGTACCGGGAAATGGCTTGTTGTCGCTCGCCACGCGGCAATACCAGTTGCTCAGCAAATGCCTCGAACTCGACCTGATAACCGGTGTCAGTTTTCAGGCAGAAGAACAGGTAGACCGGACACTCCAGCAGTGCGCCCAGGATAAAAGGCCCCTGCGGAAACAAGGCCTCGTGCCCAAGGAATTGGGCGGGCACCACTCGGCCATTGTCCGCCGGCGGGGTACGATCCCCCACGATCACCAGCAGTTCACCCTGGTCTACTTTGTCGCGCAGGCGAATGGCGGTATCCGGCCCCATATCGCTGATCTGCAGCAAGTTGACCTGAAATTGCGGGTTCACACTGGACAACGCACCATTGAAGCGCTGGGCATGCTCGGTGTACACCACCGCGTTGACACGCGCAATGCCATTCAGATTGGCCAAGGCACGCAACATTTCCAGATTGCCCAGGTGCGCACCCAGCAAGACCGCACCCTTGCCACTGGCCAGCAAGGCTTCAAACGCGGGCTGCTGCGGAAAACGGATGGCGCGGTGTGCCACCCGTCCAGTCCAGGCCGCCAGTTTGTCCAGCCCCGACTCGGCAAAGCTGAGGATGTGCCGGTAGGCATTGCACCAGCCGGGCGCGGGGGTCACGCCACCGCTGACTTGATGCAAGCGTGAAAGGTATTCATATGAGGCGCGCCGAGCACGCCCACTGGTCAAGGCAAACCAGAGAACGATCAGTCGCAACAAGGCCTGCGCACCAGCATCTCCCAGCAGCCGGTACGTCAGCATGACAAGGTGCAGCCCCAGCGAGGTTCCACGCTCGTCCTGACGCGACCAATGTTGCTCCTCAAAACGGCGAGGGAAGCATTTGCGCCACAGCAGCAGGGGGCTGCGCCAAAGCATGCCAAAGAACAGCCGGGTATGCATGGCTGAAATCCGGACATTGTCCCGCAGCATGTCAAAGTGAGAGAGGCCACCTTCCGGGTAAATCACCCGGGTCGGCTGGTTGATGACGGGTAAGCCCGCCCAGAATAGTCGGACGATGATCTCGATATCAAACGCCATGCGGGAGGGGATGCGGACCCGGTCAATCAACTGCACGGTGGGTGCGACCGGGTATAGCCGAAAGCCGCACATGGAATCCCCGATGCTGAATGACAGGGTTTCTACCCACACCCAGAAATGGGTGACCAATCGGCCATAGCGACGCCCCGCCGGGGCCGAAGCATCGTAGATCGGTTTGCCCGAGATCACCGCCCAGGGGTTGCTTTCGCCCACGGACATGAAGGCCGGCACATCATCGAGATCATGCTGGCCATCCGCATCCACCTGCAAGGCGTGGCTAAAGCCCAGCCGGTGCGCCTGACGCATGCCATGCAGAACAGCAGCCCCCTTGCCCGCATTCTGCGGCAGATGAAACAGCGTGACGGTGGGCTGCTGTTCGGCAAGCTGGACCAGGATATGCCGGGTTGCTTGGTCCGAACCATCATCGACAATCAACACCGGATAGCCGTACACGGACAGCCGGTCTACCACAGCCGCGATGGTGTCCTTGTGGTTATAGATCGGGATGATGATACAGGGGTTGAAACGCATCATGCCTCAGCCGGAGCGAACTGCAGTTGCCCCATGGAAAAAATCTTGTCGCTGTCCAGCGCCAGGTATTTAAAGTCGAGCCGGGCCTGCGTTGCCTGCCAGGACAGCAGCAAGCGCAGTTCGTCACCCGGCAGCACAGGGGCGGTAAACTTGAGGGCTTTCATGCCAGACATGGCGATCAGCGGCAGCCCCAAATGCAACCGTGCCAGCCGGACGGCCCAATCAAGCTGCACCACCCCCGGTAAAATGGGCATGCCGGGAAAGTGACCTTCGAAATAGCGAAGGGTCGGGCTGACCTGGAACTGCAACGCCACATGCTCCGCCGTCGCAGTCATGACCGTCACATCAGGCATCCATGCACTCATTGTGGCTCCTGCAACAAGCGCACCAGATCAGCCTGAACCAGCTTGCCGCGTTCGTTATACGGCAATTGCTTGCACAGTCGCCAACGGCGCGGCAGCAATATCGGGTCATAATGCTGCAACAGGTGGGTTTTCAAGGCAGACAGCAGCGCTGTACGTACCGGCGGCGCCAGCTGCGAGGGTACCAGCACGCCCCCCAGAACGGTTCGTCCGCCCAGGGCAACTGGCGCCAAGGCAGCCTCCTGTACCCAGTCATGTTGCCGTAGCAGGGATTCCATCGCATCCAGCGAGACCCGCTTTTCGGCGATCTTGACGATACGATCCAGCCGCCCCATCAGCTCAAACCGGCCATCACGGGCAAAACGTACCGCATCCTCGGTTTGCCAGACACCCGGTGGCGGTAAAAAGGGGGATTGTACCCGCAACGCGCCTTGCGCATTGCTATCCAGCAAGACCGTGGGCAACGCCTGCCAGCGCGCATCTTGCTGCTGGTCACGCCAGGCCATGCCTCCAGTTTCCGTGCTGCCCAATACCTCCACAACCGGAAGTTGCCAGGCTTGCTGCAGCCGACACGCATCCATGCTCGACAGTAAGCCACCGGAGGAAAAAACCGCCTTGAGTCGCCCTGCCACCTGCTCGGGCCGGAGGAGCTCCGGCAGGCGGGATAACTGCGAAGGGGATGAAACCAGTATGGCGCCAGGCAAGGCTTCCAGCCGCTCCATCAATCCGGCTGGCTCGCTGACGACGTCGTTGTCCCACACTCGTCCGGCACGTAATGGCCACAGCAAGCGGAAGAGCAAGCCATAAACATGGTGTACCGGCACCGTGCTCAGTACAGGTGCTCGCCCCAGCTGTGAACCCCAGCACTGTTCCAGCACATCACACTCACGCAGCAGCTGATCCAGCTGCTTTGGCACGCACTTGGGTTCGCCACTGCTTCCGGATGTGTACAACTCGATCTGATGTACATCTGCCGGGGTGGGCTCCGGCAGCGTCTGCAGGGCAGCCAGGGTCGCTGGCTGAAAATTGGGCGGAATGACAGCAATATCGCCATCCGCCAATGCCGCGATCAACGTGGACAAAAACGCCAACGGCTCAGCAGCCGTGAGCAGGCGGCGCCGAGGTCGGCCATCACCCCGCACAGATTGGAGGGCGGCCTCATGCAACACCGATGCGGTAATGCGCTGCGAGCCGGCACAGGCCACCACGCTGTCGGGAAGCAGGCCAGGCGCCAGGCGTGCCAACAAGGGGAGCGTCATGCCGCAGCCCCTGCTTTGACACGTTTGCGCACCAGCATTTCGCCCAGAAACAATACCCCCATCAGCGCATACGAGACCAGACCGTTATACACCAGCCAGGCCTGCCGTGAATGCAGTGTGGTGGCCAGCGCCACCAAGGCATTGAGCAGAAAAAAACCACACCATACCTTGGTCACCTGCCGGGTGTAATGCACGGCAGCAGGGGGCAATGCAGGCTCCCGCAAGCGGGCAAAGCGCTCAATCATGCTGGGAGGGGCCCAGAGCGTACGGGCAAACAGCATCAACATGATGCTGCTGACGGCAATCGGGTAATACAGCAGAAGTTCAGCCCGGTTGCTGAGTGAAATGGCTGTGGCCAGGCTGGCCAGCAGCATGACGCCCAACCACTCCACCCACGCCATGTTCATGACGAAGCGCAACCCCATCAGCCCATAGCGCAACACCAAGAGTGTCAGCAGCATGAGGCCCAGCCAACGCGGCTGTATGGTTTGCAGGCCATAGTACACTGCAAACGGGTAAGCCAGACTCAGTAGTACCAGCAGACCACTGAGCAGACGATGCCCGCGCAAGGTCATGCAGCCAGCAGTTGCTGAACCGCAGCAATCACATCGCCAACCGTGCGGACTTCCTTGAAGTCTTGCGGTTGAATGCGGCGACCCGTCAACTTCTGCAGGCCGATGGCCAACTCGACAGCATCAATGCTGTCCAGATCAAATTCTGTAAACAAATTGGCGCCAGCGTGCACCCGCTCTGGATCAATTTCGAAGTTCTCACTCAGTATCTGCTTGATATGATCGAGAATGGTTTGATCTGTCATGCTCATGGTAGGTACTTCCAATACGTTTGTTTTTATTGGTGTGCTTGCTGGCGTACCAAGGCCGCCAGCGCTGCAATACTGCGAAAGTGTTCCCGGGTACTGCTATCTCCGGCTTCCAGCTCAATCTGGTACTTCTTCTTCAGGGCAATGCCCAGCTCCAGCGCATCAATTGAGTCCAGCCCCAAACCCTCGCCAAACAGCGGGGCGTCCGTCACGATGTCATCCGGGGTCATGTCCTCCAGGCTGAGGGCATCAATCAGCAGTTGTTTGATCTCGTGTTCAAGCGTATCCATACTCAGTCAGTCTCGATTGGAAAAGGGCATGCAATGCTTCGGAAAGCTTACGTGCGCCGATGGAGGGATTGGCAACCTCACCGATCAGTTGCGATACATCGGTCTGTGCCAGGACACGAACCGTAAATACAAAAGGTTGCGCCGGTGCAAGCCACCAGGATGCGCCCTTGGTCAGCGTCGGTGGCGTACAGTGCAGCAACACCGGCACGACCCTGGCCGTAGCCCGCAAGGCCACATGCGCCGCGCCACGCTGGAACTTCATGGACTCACCAGGCACCGTTCTCGTCCCTTCCGGAAACAGGATCAGCGCATCACCTGCGCTAATGGCCTCGGCACACGCATCCAGCGCCTGCTCCGGCGATGTGTTCTGCACATACCCTGTTGCCCGCACGATGCCCCAGAAGAAAGGGTTTTTCCACAACGCGCCTTTTACCAGACAATTGGCCTCCGGCATCAACGCCAGCAATACGACCACGTCCAGGTAGCTGGGATGATTGGCCAGCACCAGACTCTGCCGCAGCGTTGCCAGCTGTGCCACATCGTGCACCACCAACTGCATACAGCCGGTAACCCGCAATGTGCCGAGTAACCCCCGGAAGAAGAAGTTAACCATCTTGCGGGCATGCCGCTGCTTCTTCTGCACCGAGCCCGGCCATAACAGTCGATACAACACGCACAAGGTGGACACGCCAATGCCACCTATGGCAAAAAAGCTGAAGCACGCGATTTGAATACCGGTGCGCCACATACGGCTCAAAGTCCTCATGGCAGCAAGGTCCAAGTCCATGAGCCACGCTGGCCAGTCCAAGTAGCCGTCCCTTTTCCCTGCAGTGCTGTGAGGCACGCATCAACTTGAGCAGCGGGCAGCGGACTATCCACACGAACACTGTCATCAAAGGTCAGCTGCAACCGAGTCCCATCTCCCCCGCCCAGCAGCACAGCCAGCCCGCAAGGTGTGGCAGGGTCTGTCTTTTGCACAGCAAACGGCTGAGGTGCGGGCTCCTCCGCAAACAGAAACAACACGGGTCTGGACGGGCTGCGCCCATAGCGAATGCAAGCCTCCAGCAATCCCCAGCCCAAGGTTTCCGCACCGGCCGATACCGCAGTAATGGCCGAAGTATCCTGTCGGGAAATCGACAGGATACCTGGCAGTGCATTGAGCACTGACAAACTGAACTGTGTAGGCGATGCCGCCTCGCCTTTCAGCAATCCCTGCACCACCTCTACCGTCCGTTTGAGTTCGCCGTGACGTGAGGCATAAACCAATTCAACAGACGACAAGCCCCCCCAGCACTGAGCAGCAGCCCATGATGCGCCTCTCGCCAAAGGCGACAATCTGCGGCGCAACATGGGCTCAACCTCCGCCCCTGCCAATTTGGCATCCATCGCTGGATCTGGCCAACTTGCCCAGCCCAGCAGGGGTGCTTGCCATCTCAACACAGTGCAGCCCCGCTTACAGCTTGTTCAGTTCCCGCTGAATAGCCATGCGCAGGTTATTGACCCAGCTGTTGTAGTTCGGATGAATCACGCGAATACCGTCAGGAGACTTGTCGTTCGGAGCCATCTGCCGATAAACATCCAGATTGGACACTTCATAGTTCAAGTTAATGCTGCTGCTATACAGGATGGAGTATTTGGTTGCATCGTAGGGGATATTCACGACAGCCGTGTGCTTGTTACGCACCAGCACAGTTGCCACCAGCCCTTTGCCGTTCGGGTTGGCATGCACTTCCCAGGTCAGCCCGTTTCCTGCTGCGATGATCGCCTCACGCACTTGCTCAGCCTTGACTGGCTTGCCGGATGCGGTCGCCACAGGGATGTCAATCCAGTCAATCACCGGGGCCGATTGGCGAGCCTGCGCGGCAGACATCACGCCCAAGGTCAACAGTAAACCGGCAAAAATCGCTTTCATGTCGTACACACTCCTGAAGTTAAGCCAAGGAAATATATAAACCCATAACTATAACATGGATTTATGACTCTTTTCCAACCCGATCATGACAAGCAAATTTTTTTCTAACCTATGCCATGCCAGCCATGACCGCAGACTGTTAAGCCCCTCTCACGCCCCCGGCGTAAACCTTCACACCGTGTCACGGTGGCAGCCCTTATACTCAGCGCATTCTGGTTCACTGCGTCTGCCCCGGGTTTGCCTTATGTGGCTTTATCGTCTGCTGTGCGGTTTGTCATGCTGCCTGTTGCTGGCTTGCCAGCCGGAGCAGGCCGCGCCACAGTGGGGACATGATGCCTATATCTGGCAGCGAGCCTGGCGTCCGGCCCTGCTGCAGGCGGTGCAAGAGGGTGGCGCGTTGTTCCAGCAGTGGCGAGTCTTGGGGCTGGAGGGCGACGCACGGTCCGGCAGCTGGTACCGGGTCAAGGTGAATGCTGCCGCCTTGCAACGCTCGGCGCACCCGGTGTGGCTGGTGGTGCGGATGAATGGCGCACTCGGCCAATATAATGAAGCGGACACCTTGCGCACCATCATGGACACCCTGGCGCAGTGGCAAAGTCTGGGTATTCCGCTGGCCGGGCTGGAAATCGACCATGATTGTGGCGAGAACAGCCTGCCCGCTTATACCCGCTTCCTGCAGACCTTGCGGCAGCAGCTTAAGGGCAAGTTACCGTTGTCGATCACCATGCTGCCCGCCTGGCTGGATAGCGCGCAGCTGGGCCACATCATCGCGGCCAGCGATCAGCGCGTACTGCAGGTGCATGCCGTACAGAACCCACGCAAGGGCCTGTTTCACCCGCAACAGGCTGAGGACTGGATTCGCCGCCTGTCCCGCTCGACGGATCAACCGTTTCGCGTCGCCTTGCCCAGTTATGGCTCGATGGTCAGTTTTGATGACTGGGGCAATCTGGTCGGTATTGAGAGTGAAGCCCGTACCGGCGTGACCGGTGCACAGCGCCAGGAGCTGATTGTGCCGCCCGCCCAGGTTGCTGCCTTGCTGCAGCGCTTGCGGCAGGACCCGCCCAAAGGCTTGAGCGGCTTCGTCTGGTTTCGTCTGCCCACGCGCGAGGACCAGCGCGCCTGGCAGCTCAGCACCTTGCAAGCGGTAATCCACAATCAGCCTTTACTACCCCGGATCCGGGTCGGGCTGACGGCCCGTGACCGTGCTGGGCTGCATGATGTGACCTTGATCAACGATGGCAATGTGGATGCCCCCCTGCCAGCCATGCTGGAAGCGCCCTACACGTGCGGCACGGGCGATGGTATTGGCCCCTACCGCGCGCAAGAGGGCGTCAACGGCCTGCTGTTGCAGCGTCAGCAAGCCGGCCTGTTGCGCCCCGGTCAGCGGCTCAACATTGGCTGGTTGCGCTGCAGCGCCCCACCTTCCTCCCTCATCATTCACGACTGAGCCCACCCATGCGCCTTCGTCTTCCGTTGTCCCCACGCCTGCTGCTGGCCAGCTCTGCCCTGCTCGGCTTGGTGGTCTATGCCTGCGGTCCGGAATTCAACTTGCTGCTGAGCGACCGCCGGTTCACCCTGCAAGCGCCACCCAGCAGCGGCTTCCGTCACGATGCACAGCGGCTGGTGCCCAAGCCCGCGTTGAAATTACCCGTAGGGCGTGATCTGGAAAAAGAGTGGGAGCAAGGGTTGTATGATCTGCCTCCCTTGCCGGATCGGGAATCCATCGACAAGCAAACCTTGAGCGCCAGCCAATTCAAACAGGTACAAGCCATGCGCGCCGAGCGCAACGGTGAGCGCGCCTACGCACTGGGTCAAGGCCTGCCGGAAGCCATACGGCTCTACACCGCGGCCGCCGTCGACTATCGCGAACATGACTTTGATACCGCTCTCCAGCGCTTTACTGCCATCTCGCAGTTACCAGAGGCAGAACAGCGCAGTCGCGGCATCTGGGCGTACTATATGTTGGGCAAACTCTACAGCCTGAATGGAGATGCCCCCCAGGCGCACGCGGCATTTGCGCGCAGCCGGGAACGTGCAGCCCAAGGCTGGCCGGACCCGCTGTTTCTGGCGGTGGCCAGCTATGGTGAAGAGGCACGCCTGTTGCTGGACCAGGGCAAGCTGGAAGCTGCCCTTACCCTGTATGCCACCCAGGCCAGCTATGGTGATGCCAGTGGCCGCAGTTCACTCAAGCAACTTGCCCGTACCTTGCTGCAACAGCCGCAGGACACTCGCCTCATCCTGCACAATCCACTGGTTCAACGTCTGCTGGCCGCCTATGTGCTGGATCATGCCGGCAACCGGCTGCAGTGGGAAACCACCTTTGGCGATAAGCCCGATCTGAGCGACTTGCGGACCCAGGACTCCCCACTGCGTCAGCTCACCCTGCTGGTCCAGTCTGCCGGGCTGGCAGACTTTCCCGAATCGGGCCGTCTGGCCGCAGCCGCCTACGGCGGGGGAGACTATGCCCTGGCCCAAACCTGGGCGGAACGTGGCAAAGGCGCGTGGAACCACTGGGTGCTGGCCAAGCTGGCCCTGCGTGAAAGCAATCAGCGCCGTGCAGCCCAACACTATGCAGCTGCCTTGCGTCTGCTCACCTCTGCCGACAGTGACCGCACCCGCCTGCAACTGCAAGGCGAGGCCGCGCTGCTGCACCTCTCGCGGGATGAAACGCTTAAAGCCTTCCAGCTGCTCTACCAGCAAGCCGACCAGCACTGGATGGATGCGGCGTATCTGGCCGAGCGGGTCTTGACGGTGGAGGAGCTGAAAGCGTTTGTGGACCGCAAGGTGCCGCAACCACCCTCACCCGCGTACCGCATGGTGGATGGCCAGAAGCAGCCCGAGTACAACCCGGCCATGCGCTGGCCAGCCACCCAGCCCGCCGCCCAGCTGCGGGACTTGCTCGCACGCCGGCTGGTGCGGCATGGCCGTTACACCGAGGCCCTGCCCTACTTCCACGCGGCGGACAATGCCTGGTTTGCGGACCCGCAGGTCAGGGAGCATGTCGAAGCCTATGCCTCCGCTCTGGCCGACAGCCGCAGCGCCTGGACCCGCGCCGGGCGTGCCGAAGCCCTGTACCGTGCGGCGCGGTTGGCGCGTGACCACGGCATGGAGATGATGGGCTATGAAATGGCGCCGGATTACTTTTCCAATGGCGGCCAGTACGACGGCCCGGAAGTCACGCTGGAATCCAACGATGCCTTTGTGGGAAATATCGAGCGACGCATCCACTGGCGTGAGAGTGCGCCACCAGAGCTGCGTTTCCACTATCGCCATACGGCCGCCCGGCTGGCCGAACAGGCCGCAGATGCCATCCCTTCTCACACGCAAGCCTACGCCACCCTGCTGTGCAAGGCCGGTGCCTGGGTGCAGCGAAGCGATCCGGATCAATCCCGTACCTACTATCTGCGCTATCTCCAGCACGGCGCCTTGCTCGATGGCAAGGGAGGCATGCTGCTGGACAGTGAGAACATCCGCTTTGGTACCCACTGCCCTGAGCCGGACTTTGACGCGGCCGCACAGGCCGCACGCGCCGAATACCTGCAATCTGCCGGACAGTGGGCAGCACAGAACCGGGTGTCGCTGGCCGGACTGGGCCTGCTGCTGATGCTGCTCACCGGCCCTGCCCTGTGGCGTCGCTGGCGTACACGCCGCCCGGGTTAGAGCGGATCGGCACGGTCGTCGTGCCAGCGCAGCTTGTCGTGCAGCCGCACCACGTCACCAATGATGATCAGCGCCGGCGAACGAATGCCGTGTGTCTCGATCAAGCTGGGCAGCTCCGCCAAGGTGCCGGTGCGTACCCGCTGCTGCCGGGTGGTGGCCTGCTCGACCACGGCGACCGGTGTTTCCGGCAAGCGGCCATGCTCGATCAACTGACGGCAGATGTCCGGCGCCTGTGCCACGCCCATATAGACCACCACCGTTTCGCTGGGGTGGCTTAGCCGCGCCCAGTCCAGCCGGGTTTCACCCTCGCGGCGATGACCGGTGACAAAGGTACAGGCTTGTGCGTAGTCGCGGTGTGTCAGCGGGATACCGGCATAACAGGAGGCCCCGGCAGCCGAGGTAATGCCCGGCACCACTTCAAACGGGATGCCATGCTCGGCCAGGGTTTCGATCTCTTCCCCGCCTCGGCCAAAGATGAAGGGGTCGCCGCCCTTCAGGCGCAGCACCTTCTTGCCTTGCTGCGCCAGCTCCACCATCAGCAGATTGATGTCCTGTTGCGGCAGCGCGTGGTTGTTGCTGCGCTTGCCGACGTACACCCGGTCCGCATCGCGGCGCACCAGCTCAAGAATGGCCGGGGCCACCAGATTGTCGTACAGCACCACATCCGCCAGCTGCATCAAGCGCAGGGCGCGGAAGGTCAGCAGATCCGGGTTACCGGGACCACCGCCCACCAGATAGACACAGCCCTGCTGTAGCTGGGCGGCATCCGCCGCCTCCAGTTGCCGCGCCAGCGTCTCTCGGGCCGCTTCCAGCTGACCGGCGAACACCTGCTCGGCCACCGTGCCTTCCAGTACGTCCTCCCAGAACAGGCGACGGCTGGCCGGGTCCGGCAATTTCTGTTTCGCCTGACTGCGGAAAGACCCCGCCAGTTTGGCCAGCTCGCCATAGCCGTGGGGAATCAGCCCTTCCAGCCGGGTTCGCAGATGACGCGCCAGCACCGGCACCCCACCTGAAGTCGAGACGGCAATCACCAGCGGGGAGCGATCGACAATGGCGGGCATGATGAAACGGCACAGCTCGGGTTGGTCCACCACATTGACCGGGATACGTTGTGCTTCAGCCGCCTCGAATACCGCTCGATTCACCGCCGGGTCATTGGTTGCGGCAATCACCAGCCGCACTTCCTGCAGGTGCTCCGGCAGGAAACAGGCCGGCTGATGGCGCATGCGCCCTGCCGCGACTTCGGCTCTCAGCGCGTCGCACAACTCTGGCGCAACAATCTCCACCTTCGCATGTGCATCCTGCAACAAGCGTGCCTTGCGCGCTGCCACCTCGCCACCGCCCACCACCAGCACTGGCAGGTCACGCAGCTGAAAGAAAACCGGGAAATAGTCCATATTGAGTCCTGAGCAGCCCTTCAGGGGGCTGGATTGGGGGAATCCTGTTGAATCATGTCGATGGCGGCGAGCAGCTCGGCATCCAGCGTCAGCTGCTGGCTATCCAGTGCCGACTGCAGTTGCGGGCAGGTGGTCACGCCAATGATGGTGCTGGCGACGAAGGATTGCTGTCGGACAAAGGCCAGCGCCATTTGCGCGGGGTCCAGCCCCCGCTCACGGGCCAAGGCCACATAGCGGGCAATCGCTTGCTGTGCCTGAGGTTTGCGATAGCGCCCCCCAAAGGCCGGGAAGGCCGACAAACGGCCGTTTGCAGCCGGGTCGTCCAGATATTTGCCGCTGAGTGCGCCAAAGGCGAGCGGGCTGTAGGCCAGCAGCGGCACACGCTCACGGTCCGCCACTTCGGCTAGTGCCGACTCAAAGCTGCGGTTGACCAGGCTGTAGGCATTCTGAATGGAGACAATGCGCGGCAAACCATATTGCTCGGCCAACCGCACGAATTGCATCACCCCCCACGCGGTTTCGTTGGACACCCCGATGTAGCGCACCTTGCCACTCGCCACCAGCGCGGAAAGGGCTTCCAGCTGGGCATGCACCGAGGGCGTATCCGCCGGGTCACTTTGTGCTTGATAACGGGTGCCGCCAAACATCGGCACATGGCGTGCGGGCCAATGCAGCTGGTAGAGGTCAATGTAGTCGGTTTGCAGACGGCGCAAGCTGTGGTCGACAGCTTGCTGCAATTGCTGCCGGGTGTACTGGATGGCCTCATGCGGACGCAACCAGTCCATGCCCCGGGTGGGGCCCGCCGCCTTGGTGGCGATGATGAAACGATCGCGTGCCTGCTGCACCAGCCAGCTGCCCAGATACTGCTCGGTTCGACCAGCGGTCTCGGCACGCGCCGGGACCGGGTACATTTCGGCGGTATCAATAAAATTGATGCCGTGCTCCGCCGCCATCGACAATTGTGCATGGGCATCGGCTTCATGGTTCTGTTCGCCCCAGGTCATGCTGCCCAGACAGATGGCGGAAACCTTGAGCGGGCTGTCGCCCAGTGTGTGATACAGCATGTGGACTCCGGCAAAAGGCGCGGGGTACAACACCCCACGCCTTCATTGTAACGGTATCCACACACACCCGGGCAAGCAGACGCAACAGGCTTGATCCGGCGCAACCCGGACTCAGCCTCTCCACTAAAGCGCTGGCATCAATACAGCGAGCAAGCGGGCTGCAAGCCATGCTCGCACAGCCGTTGCAGGTTATCGCGGGCCAAAGGGTAATTCTGCCGCGCAGCCTGATAGAACCAGTACAGGGCAGCCACCAGATCACGCTCCACCCCATCGCCCGCCAGATAGAAGGTCGCCAGATTATTCTGGGCGGCAGGCAGGCCGGACTCCGCGGCCAGCCGGTACCAGTTGAAGGCCGCCCCTGCGTCTCGTTGCACCTCTTCACCACTGTCCAGCAGCTGTGCCAAGTTATATTGCGCCTGTGGCAAACCCAGTACCGCAGCTTTCTGGTAGGCCTGCATCGCGGCGGGCACATCACGCGGCCCGGCCACCCCATTTTCCAGCATCACGCCCATGTTGTACCACGCGGCAGGCATGCCCTGCTGGGCCGCCTGCTGATACCGATGCAGCGCTTCCGCTTCATCCTTGCTGCCGCCCACCCCATTGAGCATCATCATGGCAAGGCTGAACTGGGCATCCGCGCTGCCATGATCGGCCGCACGCAGGAACCACTGCCGGGCCAATGGATAATCCAGCGGCAAACCATAGCCCTGTTCATGCAAGCGCCCCATGGCATATTCCGCTTCTGCATCGCCCTGCTCTGCCGCCATGCTCACCCGGCGCAGCACATCCGGTGGCAACGCCAGGGTACTCGACACAAACTCCACGGACTGGGCTGCAGGATCAGGTGGTGGTGCCATGCTCAGACTGGCAACAGCAGGCAGGGGGAGCAGCAAAGTGATATACAGGAACAACCGAGAGGGTTTCACAGCTCACCTCCTTTCGTGGCGAACCGGTCTTCCGGTTTTTATCCTAGTCCTGTCCCCGAGGGGGAAACCATGACTAGCCGATCAACGGTCAGTCATTTTGAACCTGTGCCTGCGGCAGCCGACGAAAGGTCGATTTACCTTTTGCCATCGCATAAAAAAACCTCCCCGAAGGGAGGTTTCAAGACTGCAGCCACCGGCTGCAGTGACCATAGGAGACCGAGCTAAAACGATCAGAATGCGTGGCGCATGCCGATGAAGAAGCGGTTACGGCTGTCTTCGTTGGTGGTCTTGTCACGCATGGTTTCAATGAAGGCCGAGGTACGCTTGCTCAGGTTGTAAGCAGCGCGCAGCGACAGAATGCTGCGGCGGTTGCTGTTGAAGCTGTACTTCTCGCGGGCAGCGAACAGGCCCAGATCCACCTTGCCAATGGTGTAGTAGGCGTACACACCGAAGGCCTTGGTGGTCTTGTTGCCCGGTTCCTTCTTGCGCTGATATTCAGCGTAGGCACTAAAGTCACCAAACTTGGCACCGCCGGTCAGGTTATAGGTATTGGTGCTGCCTGCGGATTGCGACAGCTTTTCGTAACCGGCACCGATGTCCCAATCGGCCGCATCGTAATCCAGACGCAGGCTGGTGGAGGTGGTGGCCTTGGTGGTGGCAGTCTTATCCTCACCGGTAGACCATTGCAGCGAACCGGTGAAACCACTCAGGTTCGGGCTGTTGTAACGGACCATGTTCTTGGTGCTGCCCGGACGACCAAACACGGTCGTGCCGGATGCCTTTCCATCGGCCGCATTCTTGTTGCCGCCGGTGCCGCCAGCCCCCATCACCACAAACTGGTCGTGCTTGCCGTCATTGAAGTTGTCGTAGCCACGGCCAAACACCATCTGACCGAAGCCACCCTTCAGGCCCACATAGGCGCGATCGTTACCAAAGGTCCCATCACGCGACTTGCCGTTTTCGTCGTAGCCACTGCCATCCATGGCAAAGCGCTGACGCACGATCCATACCGCTGACAGACCATTGCCCAGGTCTTCGGTGCCGGAAAAGGCCATTTCGCCACGACCATCCACGCCAACTTCAGAGGCATCAGCAGCATTTGAAGCCATTTTGTTCTTCCACTGCACACCGGCACGCACATAGCCGGAAATGGTGACATTGCCGCTGTCGGCAAAGGCAGCCGGGGCCAGCATGGTAGCCATCAGCGCTACCGTCAGTTTCTTTTGCATGATCATTCCCTTGAGTATTGATTTCATTTGGCGTACCCCGGCAACGTACCGGGGCACACCGCAGAGCAGGCGCATCCCGTTCTCTGCTGCGGCGCAACGACGCTTGCGTCATCGGCCTCCGTTATACCGACCGTTTCCTACATGCGGGTTACCGTTGCATGAAACGCGCGATCCAGCTGAGGCTTGTTGCATAATTGCCCTCATGATCATGTGCAGGAGTCATCATGACCCTATACCGACTACCCGCGCTCTATATGCGAGGTGGCACCAGCAAGGGGCTGTTCTTCAATGAGGCCGATCTGCCTGACGACCCGGCTTTGCGCCGCACCCTTCTGATCCGTGCGGTGGGCAGCCCGGACCCTTACGGCGCACAGATGGATGGCATGGGTACCGGCATTTCCAGCACCAGCAAGGTGGTGATCCTGCAGCGCAGTACCCAGCCGGATTGCGATGTGGACTACTGGTTCGGGCATGTCGATATTCAGCGCGGCACGCTGGATGAATCCGGCAATTGCGGCAACCTGAGTGCTGCGGTAGGCCCGGCGGCCTTGCTGATGGGGCTGCTGCCCGCGCAAGGCGAGCAAGTAGACATCCGTATCTGGCAGCAGAACCTGGGGCAGCGCATCATCGCCACCGTCCCGCTGCAGCAGGGCTGGCCCGCCTGCGAGGGCGATTTCAAGCTTGATGGCCTGGCTTTTCCCGGGGCGGCCATCCAGCTGGCTTATCTGGATCCGGCAGGAGAGTCCGCCGGGCTGTTCCCGACGGGGCAGCCGCTAGACATCCTGCACTTACCCGATGGCAATACCCTGGAAGCCACCTTGCTGGATTGCAGCAACCCGCTGATTCTGGTGCGCGCAGTGGACCTGGGCCTGAACGGAACCGAGTTACCGGCAGAAATCAACGCGGATGCGGGCTTACTGGCCCGGCTGGAGACGATTCGCGCCAGCGGTGCCGTTGCCATGGGACTGGCCCGGACCGTGGCTGAAGCCAGTCAACTGCGGCCTGCCACCCCCAAGCTGGCGCTGCTGAGTGTCGCGCAGGATTATGCCAGCACCACGGGCGAGCCTGTCCGGCGAGAGCAGCAGCATCTTACGGCCCGCATCCTGTCGATGGGCAAGCTGCACCATGCCTTTACCGGCACCGGCAGCCTGGCGCTGGCGGTAGCCACCTTGATTCCTGGCACCCTGGCCCATGCCCTGAGCCGCCCGGTTGACGGCAGTCTGGTGCGCTTCGGTCATCCATCGGGCTATAACGAGGTGGATGCGACGGTGGAGTCGGTGGCAGGCCAATGGCAGGTGCGGCAGGTGAACATGACGCGCACGGCGCGCTGCCTGATGCAGGGCGTGGTGTGGGTACCACTGGAGGATCATTAAACAGCATGGGGTGAGATGGCGTGCCCGACAGGGATCGAACCTGTAACCCCCAGCTTAGAAGGCTGGTGCTCTATCCAGTTGAGCTACGGGCACGTTGTGGCCGATCGACTCGCGGCAGGCCGGGAAGGCTGAATGAAACCTTGCTGCTGAAACAGGGTGGTGCCGACGACCGGAATCGAACTGGTGACCTTCGCATTACAAGTGCGCTGCTCTACCTACTGAGCTACGTCGGCATTCGCATCAACCTGTTACCCGATGCGGTCGGCTAGTTTAAAAGAAGCAACAGCAAATTGGAAGCCTCAGCACGGGGATTCCACACCGAGGCCTCATCCCTGTACAGGGCGTGATGCTTATTTGACAACTTTCAGCCTGGGGCGCTCGGCCTTCTCCGGCTCAGGCTGCACCTCATCCCCCGGGCCTTCATCCGTAGGTGGTGGCTCCGGCTGGCCATCGTCGTTCACCTCAAACGCCATGCCGGTACCATCCTCGCGGGCAAACACCGCACGCACCCGGTTCACCGGCACATAAATCTGGCGGGAGGCCCCATTGAAGCGGGCGGAAAAGGTAATCACCTCATTCCCGATTTGCAAGCCTTGGGTGGCCGTCGGGCTGATGTTGAGGGTGATTTCACCATCCTTCACATACTCTACCGGAACGCGAGTCTGCGCGGAGACCGCGACCACCAGATACGGCGTCATACCGTTATCACAGCACCATTCATGAATGGCGCGGATAAAGTAAGGGGTGGTCGTGATCACACTCACTTGCGCATGGCCTTTTCGGAAGCAGTCAGCGAATCAATAAAGGCCTGGCGGCTGAACAGGCGCTCGGCGTACTTCAGCACCGGCGCGGCCGTCTTCGGCAGCTCAATGCCATAGTGTTCCAGGCGCCACAGCAGCGGGGCGACCGCCACGTCCAGCATGGAAAACTCCTCGCCCAGCATGTATTTCTGCTTGGTGAAGATCGGGGCCAGCTTGCTCAGGCCATCACGAATGGCGGCGCGTGCCTTGTCCACGCCCTTGCTGCCCTCTTCCAATGCCTCGACATGAACAAACAGCTCCCGTTCAAAGCCATGCAGGAACAAGCGTGCACGTGCGCGCATGATCGGATCGGCCGGCATCAGTTGCGGATGCGGGAAGCGTTCATCAATGTACTCATTGATGATGTTGGACTCATGCAGGATGAGGTCCCGCTCGACCAGCACCGGCACCTGGTTGTAGGGATTCATCACCGCCAGATCTTCTGGCTTGTTGTGAATGTCCACATCCACAATCTGGAAATCCATGCCTTTTTCAAACAGCACAATGCGGCAACGGTGGCTGAACGGGCAGGTGGTCCCGGAGTACAGGGTCATCATGATGCGGACGTCGCTCCATCAAACAAATCGTGAAAGCGGCATTTTAGCAAAGTGGACATGCCCATGACCAGAAAAAGATTACAAGTCCATGAAAACAAAGAGGAAAACAAGAAAAACCAGCCAAATAATAGCTGCGACCAGCATAAAAAAACGGGGGCCAAGCCCCCGTTTCTACACACCAGACAAACCGGCGTGTGCTTAATGCACTTCTTTCCAGTAGTCCTGCTTCAGCAGATAGACAAACGGCAGCAGGATCAGGATCAGGAAGAACAGTACGCCGTAGCCCAGCTGCTCGCGGAACACCTGATGCGGCTCACCCATCCAGACCAGATAGTTGACCAGATCGGTCACCTTACGGTCATATTCAAGGGTGTTGGCCTTGCCATCATTCAGTGAGGTCAGCAGGCCCGGCTTCACCAGTTCCAGCTTTTCCAGCACTTGGTGCGGTTTGTTTTCGTGATCTTTCTCCGTCTTGTAGACGGCCACTTGCTCGCCTTGCAGCTCCCACAGCACGTGCGGCATGCCTACCTTGTCGAACACTTTGTTGTTCCAGCCGGTCGGGCGGCTGCTGTCACGGTAGAAACCGCGCAGGTAGGTGTACAGCCAGTCGGCACCGTTGTCCTTGGTGCGGGCAATCACGGAGAGGTCCGGCGGAACCGCGCCAAACCACTCCTTGGCTTCCTTGCCGTTCATGGCCACCGTCATCGGGTCGGTTACCTTGTCGGCCGCGAACAGCATATTGGCCTTGATCTGCTCTTCCGGAATGCCAATGTCGGCCAGACCATTGAAACGCATGGCCTGGGCGGAGTGACAAGACAAGCAGTAGTTGACAAACACCTGTGCGCCACGCTGCAGGGATTCCTGATTGCGCGGGTTGATCTCGACGTGGTCGAGCTGCACAGACGACTCATTAGCCAGAGCCAGCACCGGGGCGACACAGGCCAGCAACAGCAGTTGCTTGATCATGCGGGTCAATTTCATCACCGTATCCGTCCCTTGCTCACATGGTTACCCGGCTAGGCACCGGTTTCACTTTGTCGATGCTGGTAAACACCGGCATCAGAATGAAGAAGGCGAAGTAAACCACGCTCAGGATACGGGCGATCAGTGTACCCATGTCAGTTGGCGGCTTGGTGCCCAGATAGCCCAGACCCAAGAAGGCCACCACAAACAGGGCCAGTGCGCTCTTGTATAGCACGCCACGGTAGCGGATCGACTTCACCGGGCTACGGTCCAGCCATGGCAGGAAGGCAAAGGCCAGCACGGAGGCGCCCATGGCGGCCACACCGGGGAACTGGGAACCCAGAATCGGCGGAACCGCGCGCAGGATGGCGTAGAACGGGGTGAAGTACCATACCGGCGCAATATGCGGTGGCGTCTTCAGCGGGTCTGCCGGGATGAAGTTGTTGTACTCCAAAAAGTAGCCACCCATTTCCGGCATGAAGAACACAATAGCGGTGAACACGATCAGGAATACCACCACACCATAAATATCCTTGATGGTGTAGTAAGGGTGGCTATAGATCGCATCCAGATACAGGCCGGTCTTCGGGTCTTTCGGCTGCTTCTTCACTTCAATGCCGTCCGGGTTGTTGGAACCCACTTCGTGCAGTGCCATCAAGTGAGCAGCCACCAGACCGATCAGCACCAGCGGCAGCGCAATCACGTGCAGCGCAAAGAAGCGATTCAGGGTGACACCAGACACCACATAGTCACCACGAATCCACACGGCCAGATCCGGCCCGATGAACGGCACCGAGCCGAACAGGTTAACGATCACCTGTGCGCCCCAGAAGGACATCTGCCCCCACGGCAGCAGATAGCCAAAGAAGGCTTCGCCCATCAGCGCCAGGAAAATCATCACGCCGAAGATCCAGATCAGCTCGCGCGGCGCTTTGTAGGAGCCGTACAGCAGGCCACGGAACATGTGCAGGTAGACCACCACAAAGAACATGGAGGCACCCGTGGAGTGCATGTTGCGGATCAGCCAGCCACCCGGCACATCACGCATGATGTATTCCACCGACCAGAATGCCTTCTGTGCATCCGGCACGTAGTTCATGGTCAGGAAAATGCCGGTAACAATCTGCAGCACCAGCACCAAAGCCGCCAGTGAACCGAAGTAGTACCAGAAGTTGAAGTTCTTCGGAGCAGCATATTTGCCCCATTGCTCTTCCCACATGCGGGTGAGCGGGAAGCGCTCATTGACCCAGCCGAGCAGGCCGTTTCGGTCCTGTTGCACGCTGTTCGCCATGCTTACGCTCCTTTTCCGTCATCACCCACCAGCAGGGTAGTACCGCTGAGCTTGTAGGGCGGAATTTCCAGGTTTTTCGGGGCAGGGGAACCGGCATACACGCGGCCCGCCAAATCAAAACGAGAGCCATGACAGGGGCAAAGGAAGCCGCCCTTCCAGTCCGCGCCCAGATCGGCTGGCGCAATTTCCTTGCGCAGGGTGGGCGAACAGCCCAAGTGCGTACAGACGCCCAACGCCACAAACAGCTCAGGCTTGACCGAACGGTTGGTGTTCTTGGCGTAATCCGGTTGCTGCGGATCTTCCGACTTCGGGTCTGCCAGCTTGCCATCCAGCGATGGCAACACGCTCAGCATGTCCGGGGTGCGGCTCAGAATCCACACCGGCTTGCCACGCCACTCTACCGTCAGCAATTGCCCCGGCTCCAGCTTGGATACATCTACTTCCACCGGTGCACCTGCTGCTTTTGCGCGCGCACTCGGGAACCAACTGGCCACAAAGGGTGTCGCAATACCAGCTACTGCCACGCCACCTGCTACGCCGGATGCGGCGAGCAGAAAGCGGCGCTTGCCACTGTCTACCGTTTGATCACTCATCGCTCGATTCCTGCCAGACCTAAACCTGCGCATTCTACCGCAATCCCGCCCTCAGCTTAAGCACCACGCTCAGGAAATTGCCGCAAAAACGCCCATTCGTCGCAGCAAGGCGACGTTTCTTGATCATTGTTAGCCAGATTGCCAACAGACGCAAAAGAAAAAGCCGCCCGAAGGCGGCTTTTTCAGACTTCAAACCGTTGCAGGCAACGATTAGAAGGAGTGCTTCATACCCACGAAGAACTTGGTTTCTGCCGAGGTATCGGTCACCTTGTTGCGGATGTACTCGGTGAAGAACTTGGTGCGCTTGCTCAGGTTGTAGTTCAAACCAACCGACCAGGTGCTCTTCTTCACGTTTTCAGCATAACCTTTGTTTTTCAAACGACCAGCCTGAATCTGGAAGTCAAATTTGCCAAAGGAAGCCCCGGCGTACAAAGTGAAAGCCTTGGCTTTGCGCTGATTGGAAGCCAAGTTAGAAGGCTTCCATTGCTGATACTCAGCACCGAATGCCCAGTCACCAAACTTCACGCCACCGGTAACTTGCCAAGTGTTGGCAGAACCACCACTGTTTTTCTGACGCAGATAGGCTGCACCCACATCCCAGTTTGCAGCGTCGTAGTCAACGCGAACGGACGTTTCGGTAGTGCCACGGAAAGAAGTGGTCTTGTCTTCCTTGGTAGACCACTGCAGCGAGCCAGTGAAGCCGCCCATTGCCGGCATGTCGTAACGGATCATGTTGCTGGTGAAGCTGTCGCTAAAGCGACCATGCAGCTCATCACCATACAGTTCCAGGTTGTCGTGCTTGCCGTCACCGAAGTTGTCTTCGCCATTGCCCAAGCGCACTTGACCGAAGGACCCCTTCAGGCCAACCCAAGTGTTGTGGTTACCAAATTGGCCGGTGCGGTCAGTACCGCCTTCGTCTTTACCAGAACCATCAACAGCAAAACGGGAGCGGATTTGACCCACAGCAGTCAGGCCATTACCCAGATCTTCGGACATGTTGAACTGGATTTGGCCACGACCATCAACGCGGGTTTCGCGCACGTTCTTGCCAGTAGCTTGCTTGTTCAGAAACTGCAAGCCGCCACGCATATAGCCAGAAATGGTCACGTTGCCGCTATCAGCGAATGCCGGAGCAGCCAGGGCGCCCAGCACAGCAACTGCGATCAGCTTTTTCATTTAGATCACTCCATATGGTTAACAACAATATCAGTGCCTTCTGTCGGACACCAATTCTGTGAAACTACCAGCGCATTTAACCGCATCCACCGCCGACATGCCAAGCTGATTTTCACGTTTCGCCCGGTTTTGCACAGCAAGTGTTGCGGGGTCACAACAAGCATGCCCTTAACATAAGAAGACTTGGCAAAACCGGCCGTCAACCCGCGCCAATGCTTGCCCGAAAGAAATCATCGCTACTTTATCCCGCGTGTCACCTGAAGCGCGGCAGGCGCCATTTCCGCCAAATGTGAAGGTTTCTTCCGTTGCGGCAACACAACACTTTTTTGGCGCTGCATCCCGACTTGGCGGGCGCATTCAGTGCCGAATGGCATACCACACGATACCCAACCATTCATGCAGCATCTGACCACTTTCCCTCCATGAAGTCGCTCCCGGCACCCAGTTGCGGTACCAGGGCTGATAGTCCGTGTGGAAGGCCACTCCCGCAGGCTGCACCTGCAGGCCCTGCTGCTGGAATTGCGGCAGCGCGCGCCGCAAATGCCAGCCATCGCTGACCACGTAGACGTGCTGGATGCCTTGCTGGCGTAGCAGCGATGCACTGAAGCGCGCATTTTCCGCCGTGGTATTAGAGCGCCCTTCTACCCAACGCACCGGCACCCCGAACTCATCTTGCAACACCCGCTGCTGCAGCACCGCCTCGGCCATGCCGCCATCCGGTGCGCCGCCACTCACCAGCACCGGCAGGCCCGTCTTGCGTTGCAACCAGGCGGCGTAGCGCACACGCTGCAAGCTGGGCTCTGCCAGTGTTCTGGCTTCATGAAAATCCGCCATGGCATCGCGGCGTCCGCCACCGAGCACCACAATGGCTTGCATACTGGAATTCGCCTGCCAGGCCATCCCCTGCTCCAGCCCGGCCGCCAGGCGGTTGACACACCATGGGGTCGCCGTCAGGTATAGTAAGAACAGCCCTAGCCAGAAGCCCACTTTAGCAATGCGCGGGAAACGCTGCCGCCCCAGCCAGGCCAGCAGCAGCAGCCACAGCAGACTGAAGGGCGGTAATACAAAAGCAACGATCAGATTACGGATAAACCAGCTGGTATCCATGCCATTCAGGCCAGCGCATTCAGCAACAGCTGGTGGATGCCGCCAAAGCCGCCATTGCTCATCACCAGAATCTGGTCACCCGGTTGCGCCATGTGCACCACTGCTGCCACCAGCGCGTCCAGCTGCTCGAATGACTGTCCCCGCGCACCAAGAGGGGCCAGAGCTGCAGCTGCGTCCCAGCCCAGATTGTGCGCATAGCAGAAACTGTGGTCCGCCTCCTGCAGGCTGGCGGCCAATTGGTCCTTCATGGCACCCAGCTTCATGGTGTTGGAGCGCGGTTCCAGCACGGCCAGAATGCGTGCCTGCCCCACCTTGCGACGTAGACCGGCAACGGTGGTGGCAATGGCGGTAGGGTGGTGGGCGAAATCGTCGTACACCGTGATGTCACGCACCGTACCGCGTACCTCCATCCGCCGCCGCACATTCTGAAAGACTGCCAGCCCCGCCAGTGACTGCGCCACCGTCACACCAGCATGGCGTGCCGCCGCAATGGCGGCGAGTGCGTTGTGACGGTTATGCTCACCCAGCATGGACCAGTGCAAATCACCCTGCGTCTGGCCTCCCAGCAGCACGCTACACCCATTATCCGCATCCGGCGCGCCCGCTTGCCAGCCTGCATCCACCGCAAAGCGTTCCAGGCTGCTCCAGCAGCCGCGCTGCAACACTCGCTCCAGCACGGGCGACTGGCCATTGCTGATCACCCTCCCCTCGCGGGGCACCGTACGCAGCAGGTGGTGGAACTGGGTTTCGATGGCCGCCAGATCCGCAAAGATATCAGCGTGGTCAAACTCCAGATTGTTCAGGATCGCGGTACGCGGGTGGTAATGTACAAACTTGGAGCGCTTGTCGAAGAAGGCGGTATCGTATTCATCGGCCTCGATCACAAAGAACGGGCTGTCCGTCAACCGGGCCGAAATACCAAAGTTCATCGGCACCCCGCCGATCAGGAACCCTGGATTCAAACCCGCATGCTCCAATATCCACGCCAGCATCGAGCTGGTGGTGGTCTTGCCGTGGGTACCGGCCACCGCCAGCACCCACTTGCCGCGCAGCACATGCTCCGCCAGCCACTGCGGCCCCGAGGTATAGGGCAGGCCACGGTCCATGATGGCCTCCATCAGCGGATTACCGCGCGACACCACATTGCCGACCACGAACAGATCCGGCTGCAAGTCCAGTTGCTGCTCAGCAAAGCCCTCAATCAACTCAATGCCCAACTGCTCCAGCTGGGTACTCATCGGCGGGTACACCCCCGCATCGCAGCCTGTTACCCGATGCCCCGCTGCTTTGGCAATGGCCGCAATCCCCCCCATGAAGGTTCCGCAAATGCCAATGATATGGATATGCATGCCGCTTTTCCCGTTGCGTGCGTAAAGCGCTGATTCTAACAGGCTTTGCTGCGAATCAGGCCACAGCCACGCATTCGTCATGGCCTGCAGGCTTGCGTTCATGCAGCCCGCTGGTTATCCTTGCCCCGACTCGCGCAGTCCGCTTTTGGCGATGCCGCTGATCCCTACAAGAATAGTGCGACACACTGGAACCCTATGGCTGCCTCTCCTGCTGATATTGCCCGCATTGCCCTGATTCGTCTGGCTGAACAAAGCCTGCCCCCCACCCCGGAAAATTACGCCCGCTTTTACTATGATGTGACCGGCACCGCACAGCCCGCGATGCAGGATGCGCAGCTGGTTGCACAGGTACAGCAGGTGGTACAGGACGCCAATCTGACCACCCTGCAGCTGGTGCAATACCTGGGCGGGCAGAATGCCACGCTGGAAACCTCCATAGAGGACCTGAGCCAAGCTGACGACAAGACTCGCGTACTGCACCTGCTCAACAGCCTGATCAGTACCACCCGCTCCATGCAGCAAACGGTGGAAGCATCACGCACCGAATTGAACGAAACCCGCCAAACCCTGCAGCAACTGCAGCATGAAGTGGAAATGAGCCACCACGACATGGAACACGATCTGATTACCGGGGTACAGAACCGGCTGGGCATGGACAAGACGCTGGCCAAAGAGGTCAGCAAAGCGCAGTCGACACGTACCAAGCTGACGGTATCCCTGATCGCCATCGACAGCTTCGAGGAGCACAAGAAGCGGCACGGCATCGACAGCTCGGACAAACTGCTGCAGCATCTGGTCACGGTAGGCCGCTCGGTCATGCGCGACAGCGACAGCATGGTGCGCTATGGGCAAGAAGAATTTCTGCTGGTCCTGCCGGAGACCGACCTCAAGGGCGCCCGTTTTGTATTAGACCGCTTGCAGCTGATCCTGCACCGCTCGCCGGTGTTTGTGCAGAACGACAAGATCCAGGTCAGCCTGTCTGCAGGCATTGCACAAATGCAGGGCAACGAGAAAAGCCACTCGCTGGTGATGCGGGCCGATCGCGCCCTGTTTGCCGCCAAGGCGGTGGGCAACGGGCATATCGAGTACGCTGGACAGCAATAAGCTGTCGCACAAAAGCTCAAGCCCCCCGTCAAAACCGATGGGTACAATCCGGGCATGCGTACATCCCTTGAGCTGAGCCTGCAGCAAGTCAACCGCGTAGTTGACCACATCGAAGCAGAACTGGGCCAATCCTTGCAGGCGGAGGATCTGGCCGCATTCGCCCAGCTGTCCGTCTGGCAGCTGCACCGCCTGTTCCGGGCGGTGGTGGGTGAATCCCTGATGGACTATGTGCGCCGTCGCCGTCTGGCGCAAGCAAGCGAACAGTTACGGTACAGTCAGCAAACGGTACTGGACATTGCCCTGGCCTGCGGCTTTGACTCGCATGAGGTTTTTACCCGCGCTTTCCGCCGCGAGTTTCATTGCTCTCCCACCCAGTATCGACGTGCCGAGCAGCTGCCCGCCAGCTTCCCGCGGCCCCGCCTCACCCCGGAATACCTGCTGCACCGCTTTGAGGGCATCACACTGACACCGGAATGGCAAACCCTTCCCGAGCGGCACGTCGCGGGACTCGGCCTGCAGTTGTATGGCCATGAGTCAGCCCAGCTGATCCCCGATCTGTGGCGCAAGCTCCGCACCCACCCGCAAGTACAGCAGTCTGCCGCCTGGGGGGTGCTGGATATCAGCCCGGACCAGCGCCAGCTGCGCTATCTGGCTGCCATTGCATGGCCTGAGGGCAGCCCCGTTCCGGAAGGCTGGCAGGCGCGCCGGATACCGGCTGGCCGCTATGCCCGCTTCCAGCACCAGGGCAGTGTCGCCAGCATCCAGCACAGCGTCAATTACCTGCATGCGGTGTGGCTGCCGCAGTCCGGGCAACAGCTGGCGGCCCGCCCCGAGCTGGAGTACTACCCCTCGGACCAGATCATTCAACTCCAGCAGCTGCGGATGGATATGCTGCTGCCTGTCGACCTGTGAGCGCCTCATCATGCCCCGATTATTTCTACACCTGCTTGGTGTTTGCCTGATGCTACCCGTATTGAGCCAGGCCATCGGCCTGCAACGCTTTGAAGTCCAGGACCCGGTACGGCAAAGCCGGATTGCGGCCCAGATGTGGTATCCCAGCGACAGCCCGGAGCAGACATTGCGGGTGGGCAGCTTCAGCCTGCAGGTTGCTGTCAACGGTCGGCCACTTGAGGGCCGCCGCCCTTTGCTGTTGATCTCGCATGGCAATGGCGGCAACAGCCTGGCACACCGTGATCTGGCGGACCACTTGGCTCGCGCCGGGTTTGTGGTGGTGACCTTCACCCATCCGTTTGACAATCACGAGAACCAGCAAGCGCTGGGCACCACCCTGCAATCACACGATCGTCCGCGTGAATTGCAGCGGGTTCTGGACCATGTGCTAGCGGACCCGGCCTTGTCCAGCCGAGTTGATCCGCAGCGCATCGGCGCCATCGGCTTCTCGGCAGGCGGCTACACCGTGCTGGCCAGTGCGGCAGGCGATGTGCAGCAAGCCCGCTATGACGCGTACTGCAGCAGTCAGCGCGATGACCCGCTAACCTGCAAGGCCTATCGTGAGCGAGGATTTATCCAGCCGGTAGAGCCAGTGTTGCCGGTGGTGGCGGACCCGCGCCTGAAAGCCCTGGTGCTGATGGCCCCGGCGGGGGTCTTCATGCTGAGCGATGAGCGTCTGCGCCAGTTGCAGCAACCGGTCCTGCTCTATCAGGCCACCCAGGATCACCTGATCCGCGAGCCGTTCAGTGTGGAGCGCCTGCGCAAGCTGCTGCCCAATATTCGTGGCGACCACCGCATCGAGGCGGGACACTTCGTTTTCATCGCCCCCTGCCCCTCAAACCTGCTCGCCGAACTGGCGGAGATATGCAGTGATGCGCCGGGCATTGACCGCGCCGCCATCCACCGCCGGATCAACAACGACGTCACCCTGTTCTTTCAGCAGCAATTACCGCCCGCCCCATGACAAAACGCCCTTGCGGGCGTTTTGTCATGGGGGATCACAGCGTCCTGTCAGAACTGGGCATCATCCATCAGCAGCACACTATCGGCACCGCCGGTGACTTGCACATGCAAGCCGCTGACCAGCGGCAGGCTGTGCTCGGCGTAGAAGCGGGCGGTGGCCAGCTTGGCATCAAACCAGGCCGGGTCGCTGTCGCGCTGCAGGGTGGCCGCCACCACCTGGCGCGCCATCATCATGCCGCCCAGCACCGTCCCCATCAGTTTCAGATACGGCACGGCACCCGCGGCAGCCGCGCGCGGCTGGCCACTGAACTGGGCAACCATCCAGTCGCTGCTCTGCTGTGCCAGTTTGAGTGCCGCTTGCAGGGCGTCGGCAACGCGGGCGCCGGTTTCCCCGCAGGTACGCGCTTTTTCCGCATCGGCAGCGGCCATCGCCAATACCGCCCTGGCGGTCGCGCCGCCATCTCGTGCCAGCTTGCGGCCAATCAGGTCCAGCGCCTGAATGCCGGTGGTGCCTTCGTAGATGGTTGTAATCCGCGCATCGCGCATGAACTGTGCCGCGCCGGTTTCTTCAATGAAGCCCATGCCACCGTGGATCTGCACGCCGAGATAAGTGATTTCCTGTGCCTGCTCGGTACTCCATGCCTTCACAATCGGGATCAGGAAGTCCACCAGCGCCTGTTGCTGCTTCTGTGCCGCCGCGTCAGGGTGCACGGCAGCCATGTCCAGCGCCACTGCCGCCACGTAGGACAAGGCGCGCATGGCTTCGATCTGCGAGCGCATCGACATCAGCATGCGGCGAATATCCGGGTGACGGATGATCGCTACCGGCGCCGGGTTGCTGCCGCCCAGCTCACGGCTCTGCACGCGGTCTCGCGCGTACCAGACCGCCTGCTGATAGGCGCGCTCGGCAATCGCCACCCCCTCCACGCCCACACCAAGCCGTGCGTGGTTCATCATGGTAAACATGTATTCTAGGCCACGGTTCGGCTCGCCCACCAGATAGCCAATCGCTCCGCCCTGCTCGCCAAACTGCATCACACAGGTCGGGCTGGCGTGGATGCCCAGCTTGTGCTCAATCGACACACAGCGCACATCATTACGCGCACCCAGTGCACCATCCGCACCTACCAGATACTTGGGCACCACGAACAGGGAAATTCCCTTCACCCCGGCCGGCGCATCCGGCAAGCGCGCCAACACCAGATGAATGATGTTTTCAGCGCAGTCGTGCTCACCCCAGGTGATGAAAATCTTCTGCCCGCTGATGCGGTAGTGCTCACCTTCCGGCACCGCCTTGCTGCGCACCTGACTCAGGTCGGAACCCGCCTGCGGCTCGGTGAGGTTCATGGTGCCGGTCCAGACCCCCTCCACCATCTTGTGCAGGTAGGTCGCTTTCAGCGCATCCGACGCATGATGGTGCAGGGACTCGATGGCCCCTTGCGTCAGCAACGGTAGCAGGCTGTAGGACAGATTGGCCGCGCACCACATCTCGTTCACGGCCACTGAAATGGCGGCAGGCAGGCCTTGTCCACCAAATGCTGTATCCCCTCCCAGGCTGTTCCAGCCCGCCTCAACAAACTGCCGGTAGGCTTCGGCAAAACCGTCCGCCGCTTTCACCTGATAGTCCGACCACTGCGCGCCTTGTACATCACCCGGCTGATTCAAGGGGGCCAGCACGCCGTTGGCAAATTTGCCCGCTTCTTCAAACACGGCATCGGCCAGCTCTGCCGTGGCCTCTTCATAACCGGGCAGGCGGGCGACCTGATCAAAGTCGGTCAGGGATTTCAGGGCAAACAGCATGTCGCGCACAGGCGTGGCAAAGGCAGTCATGGCGTGGCTCCGCAGTAAGTAATGGTCAAGCGCTTGCTTTATTTGGGTGCGCTGACCCGCTTGAATCATGGAGGATCAATCGGCAAATTGCGAACTTGCCAACGTACAAACAACACGCCCCTGCCCGGCAGTCATGCTGCAGACAGGGGCGATGTAACGCAGGTCACCCAACTACGGGTAACCAACCAACCGGGCCTTACTTGGCCAGCTCGGCTTGCAGTTCCGGCAGTACCGTGAACAGGTCACCCACCAGGCCGTAATCCGCCACCTGGAAGATCGGGGCTTCTTCGTCCTTGTTGATGGCGACGATCACCTTGCTGTCCTTCATCCCGGCCAGATGCTGAATCGCACCCGAGATGCCCACCGCCACGTACAGCTGCGGTGCCACCACCTTGCCGGTCTGACCCACCTGATAGTCGTTCGGCGCATAGCCCGCGTCCACAGCAGCACGGGAGGCCCCCACTGCTGCACCCAGCTTGTCGGCCAGCGGCACCAGCACCTTCTGAAAGTTCTCTTCCGAGCCTAGGCCACGACCACCGGACACAATGATCTTGGCCGAGGTCAGCTCCGGACGCTCGGACTTGGTCATTTCCGCGCCGACAAAGCGGGACAGGCTGCTGTCCGCACCGGTTGTAACGCTTTCCACCGCAGCCGCACCACCGCTGGCGGCGACCGGATCAAACGCAGTGGTCCGCACCGTCATGACCTTGATGCTGTCGGACGATTTGACCGTAGCCAGCACATTACCGGCATAGATCGGGCGCACGAAGGTATCCGCCGACTCCACGCCCACCACTTCGGAAATCATCGCCACATCCAGCAGGGCGGCCGCGCGCGGCAGATAGTTCTTGCCACTGGTGGTCGCCGGAGCCAGCACGGCACCATAGCCCTTGGCCAGTTCCGCCACCAAGCTACCGATGTTTTCGGCCAGTTGATGCCCCAGATGGGCCGCATCGGCCACCAGCACCTTGGCGACGCCAGCCACTTTGGCAGCGGCTTCCGCCACAGCGCCACATTGGTGGCCTGCGACCAGCAGATGGATGTCGCCACCCAGCTTCTGGGCTGCGCTCAGGGTATTCAGGGTGGCAGCCTTCAGCTGCGTGTTGTCGTGTTCAGCAATAACCAGGACGCTCATCACAGCACCTTCGCTTCGTTACGCAGTTTTTCCACCAGCTCAGCCACGCTGGCCACCTTCTTGCCTGCGCTGCGCGCAGCCGGCTCGGCCACCTTCACGGTGGTCAGGCGCGGGGTGACATCCACACCCAGCGCTTCCGGGCTCAGGGTTTCCAGCGGCTTCTTCTTGGCGGCCATGATGTTCGGCAGCTTGACGTAGCGCGGCTCGTTCAAGCGCAGGTCGGTGGTCACCACCGCAGGCAGCTTGAGGTCCACGGTTTCCAGACCGCCATCCACTTCGCGGGTCACCGCTACGGTACCCGTCTGCAGATCCACCTTGGAGGCAAACGTGCCTTGCGGCATGCCACTCAGCGCTGCCAGCATCTGGCCAGTCTGGTTGGCATCGTCATCAATCGCTTGCTTGCCGAGGATCACCAGTTGCGGTTGTTCCTTGTCGACAATGGCTTTCAGCAGCTTGGCCACGGCCAGCGGTTGCAGTTCGGCTGCCGTTTCCACCAGCACCGCACGGTCTGCCCCCATGGCCAGCGCGGTGCGCAGGGTTTCCTGGCACTGGCTCACGCCCAGCGAGACGGCAACGATTTCCGTGACCTTGCCGGCTTCTTTCAGGCGTACCGCCTCTTCCACCGCGATTTCATCAAAGGGGTTCATCGACATCTTGACGTTGGCGATATCCACGCCGCTGCCATCTGCCTTGACCCGCACCTTGACGTTGTAATCCACAACGCGCTTGACTGCGACCAGGACCTTCATACGCCTCCAGAGATGTATCAGCTGGGCAGTCTACTGCCCCGTTCATGGGCGACCGGGCTCTCACCCCGCCGCTGCGCACTGTCATGCCGCACTGCGGCATGACGACGTTAATCCATCAAGTCTAGCAGGCTTGCCGCCTGCCGGTAAGCATTCTGCCCTGCCGTTTTAAACAAACGTTTGAGCAGCCGTCATAGTTTGCTGTTTTAGCGCATTTTAATTCACAAAGCAAGCGCTTGAATAATTTACAGCATCACATATTTACGTTTACGTTAACGTAACATGCAAATTCCTGCAAGGTGCCCCCTTGCCAAGCCGTCATGCTGCACCGCAAAATGCAGCTTCCCGCTGAATCGCAAGGAACGGTCATGCAGCAATCGTATGCATTTGAAGATTTGAATATCGGTCTCGCCGCCGAGATCGGCCGTACGGTCACTGAAGCAGACATCGTGCTGTTTGCCGGTGTCACCGGTGATACCAATCCGGCACATCTGAACCAGCAGTACGCAGAAGGCACGCTGTTCAAAGGTCGCATTGCTCACGGCATGCTGTCAGCCGGTCTGGTGTCTGCGGTATTGGGTACCCGCCTGCCAGGTCCGGGCACCATTTACCTGAGTCAGTCGCTGAAATTCCGCGCACCGGTACGCCCGGGCGATACCGTGGTGGCACGAGTGGAAGTCACCTCGCTGGACCCGGCCAAGAAGAAAGTGACGCTGAGCACCACTTGCCGCGTGGGCGACACGGTGGTGCTGGAAGGTGAGGCCGTGGTGCTGGCCCCGGCCCGCAGCTAAGCAAGACGCAGCGCTTGGTGGGCTCAGCCTGCCAGCGCGGCTTTCTGCAGCTCAATCAGGCGAGCAATGCCTGCGCTGGCCAAGTCCAGCATCTGATTCATTTCTGTACGGTCAAACGCCACGCCTTCGGCGGTGCCCTGCACCTCAATGAAGCGCCCTGCGCCGGTCATCACCACATTCATGTCGGTTTCGCAGTCGGAATCTTCCGGGTAATCCAGATCCAGCACCGGCAAGCCCTGCCAGATACCGACCGAAACCGCGGCCACATGGTCACGAATCGGCAAGGCGGGCAGCTCGCCACGCTGCACCAGCAGGGACAAGGCGTCGTGCACCGCCACAAAAGCACCGGTAATGCTGGCGGTCCGGGTGCCACCATCGGCCTGGATCACGTCGCAGTCGACCAGCACCTGTCGCTCGCCCAGTGCGCCCAGGTCCACCACCGCGCGCAGGCTACGGCCAATCAGACGCTGGATCTCCTGGGTACGGCCGCTTTGCTTGCCTTGCGCGGCTTCGCGCTTCATGCGACTACCCGTCGAGCGCGGCAGCATGCCGTATTCTGCCGTCAGCCAGCCCTGCCCTTTGCCCTTGAGGAAACCGGGCACACCGGACTCAACACTGGCGGTGCAGATCACCTGGGTATCGCCAAACTCCACCAGCACACTGCCTTCGGCGTGGCGGGTGTAATGACGGGTCAGACGTACCGGGCGCAGCTGCCCCGGTTCACGTTGCGATGGGCGCATGGCAGCTTTCAACAATCAGGGTTTGGCAAATTTGCGGATGGCGTTCTGGATTTCAGCAATGGCGCGCTCGATGTCGTCATCGCTGACCTCGCCGCTGGCCTTCACATCATCCGAAACCCGCAGGGTATCCATCTGGGTGGTGACCACATCGGGGTTCATCTTCAGGGTGGAGGTGGCGGTGGCAATGGTGCCATCCTCTTCCTCCAGCCAGGTGATGCCCAGCGCGGTCAGGTTATCGGCGTGCTTGCCGCCGTTGAATTCAGCCCGGTCCATCAACTGTGGCAGCGCGTACAGCACCGGATAATGGGTCAGGTATTGCACCATGTCATGGGAATCCAGCGCGCCCCACACGCCATCGGTACACAGCAGAATGGTGTCGCCATTGGCGACAGGGCGACGCGGCGCCAGCTCCACCTCAGGCGGCAGCATGCTGCCCAGGCAGTTGTAGATCTTGTTCTTGTCCGGATGGGTTTCCGCCTCACGCTCGGTAATCTTGCCCATCTGCACCAGTTGTTTGACCCGGGAGTGGTCCTGGGTCAGCGCCACCAGCTCGCTATTGTGGAAAAAATACAGCCGTGAGTCACCCACATGCGCCCAGTAGGCCATATTGTCCTGCACGATACAGGCCACCACCGTGGTGCGCGGCGTTTCCAGCAGCTGGTTCTTGCTGGCATAGCCCAGAATGGCGTCGTGCGCCTGGTGTATGGTCTCGTACAAAAAGGCCGCAGGCTCACGCACCACTGGTTTGGCCTGCTCCTCAAAGCGGTTGACCATCAGCTCCACCGCAATCTGCGCCGCGATTTCGCCCTGCAGGTGCCCCCCCATGCCATCAGCCACCACCAGCAGCAGCGAGTCGCGGCTGTAGCTATAGCCCATGCGGTCCTGATTGTATTTGCGGCCGCCGCGGCGGCTTTCCTGATAAATCGAGAATTTCATCCTGTTCAGTCCTTGCGGCTGATCAAGTCACGCTGCAGGAATTCCTTGACCCGCTTGAACATGCTGACCTGAGGCACCTGATAATCCGTGCGCAACAATTCTTTTTGTAATTGCAGGACCGACTGCGGCCGGTCCATGAAATCCCGCTGCAAACACCAGTCCACCAGCTCCAGCAGCTGCGGTGAGTACATTTCCCGCCAGACCTTGTTCTGGCTGACCGGGCGGTATTTATCCTCGATCACCCGCGCGTCACCGGGTTGAGGCGCGTGCTTGGCCATACAGGCAAAAATGCTGGCACCCACCGCATAGACATCGCTCCACGGCCCAAGGTTATCTCGGTCGCGGTATTGCTCCGGTGGCGCAAAACCCGGGGTGAACATGGGCGACAGCCGTGGATTGTTGTCCGTCAGCGTCTGGCGGGCGGAGCCAAAATCCAGTAGTACTGGCGTACCATCCTGCCGGATATAGATATTGGCGGGCTTGATATCGAGGTGCAGCAGCTTGTGCAAATGCACGTCGCGCAGCCCGTTGAGTAGCTGGCCAAACACCAGCCGGATCATGCTTTCCTTGACCGGACCGGGCCGCAGCTGGATTTCCCGTTGCAGGGTGCGGCCGCGCTCATAGTTCATCACCATGTAGACGGTTTCGTTGGCGCGGAAGAAATTGAGCACGCGCACCACATTCGGGTGTTGAATACCCGCCAGCGCCTTGCCTTCCTCAAAGAAGCACTTCAGGCCATAGCGGAAGGTGGGCAGGTAATCGGCATTGGAGGGTTCCACCACATCGCCCGAAGTGCGCAGCACCAGCGAGCTGGGCAGATACTCCTTGATGGCGACCGGCTGGTCACTCTCATCGTGCGCCAGATAGACAATACTGAAGCCGCCCGAGCTGAGGGGCTTCACGATGGTATAATTCAGCAGCTGATAACCGCGCGGCAGCGGTTGATTGGTTTGTTGCCCCATGCCCTCTAACCAGATTCGTGTTCGGTGACCGGTCCGGTTACCGGACGGTATGGCAGCTGCAAACAGGAGGGCTCCGCCACTCCCGGCATGACTGTCGCATTGTCTTAGTTCGCCAACCCCTTGTAAAGCCGGAGCCACACACTCCGGTATAGCAGAAAGGAAGCATGATGATCGCCAGCATGACGGGTTACGCGTCCGTGACCGCAGAGACCGATCTGGGCATGATGACGCTGGAATTGCGGGCGGTCAATAACCGATTCCTCGATGCCGTGTTCCGCATGCCGGAAGAGCTGCGCGCCTTCGAGCCGCTGTTGCGGGAAGCGCTGTCCGGCGCCATCAGCCGGGGCAAGGTGGAATGCCGTATCAACCTCACCGCCCGACCTGATGCCCAAGCCGCGCTGGAGGTCAACGACCGCATGGTGAGCGCCCTGCTGGCCGCCGAGCAACGCGTGCTGGCACAGGCTGGGGGCGCGCGCGGCCTGTCGGTCTCCGATATCCTGCGCTGGCCCGGCGTCATGGCCGCTACCGAGGTCGATAACGAGCGGCTGAGCCGTACCTTGCAGCAAGCCATGCAGCAGGCGCTGCAGGACTTTGTCGCTTCTCGTAAGCGGGAAGGTGCCAAGCTGGCGGACGTGCTGCGTGAACGGCTGGAAGGCATCGAAGCGCTGGCACAAGCCACTCGCCCGAAGATGCCGCAGCTGGTCCAGGCTTATCAACAGAAGCTGGTGGAGCGCCTGCAGGAAGTCTTCGGCCAGGCGGACGATCAGCGCATCCAGCAGGAGCTGGCGCTGTTCGCGCAGAAGATTGATGTGGACGAAGAATTGTCACGCCTGGGCGCACACTGCAGCGAAGTGCGCCGCATCCTCAAGCAAGGTGGCGTGGTCGGCAAGCGGCTGGATTTCATGATGCAGGAACTGCAGCGCGAGGCGAATACCCTCGGCTCCAAGGCGGCTTCGCTGGAGCTGACCCAGACCTCGGTGGACATGAAAGTGCTGGTCGAACAGATGCGCGAGCAGGTGCAGAACATCGAGTAAGCGCCGACATTGCGGCGCCTCGGTTCAGCGATGGTCCAGTTGCAGCAGGTGGCGGGTCACCGCCACCCAGGCCCCCAGCCAGGCCAGTACCCCGGCTGCAGCCATCAGCAATAGCCCTTGCCACCACGGCAGGTAGGCCAGGGTCAGCTCGGTACCGTACAGGCGCGCCAGATGCAGCACCGGCGCTGACAGCTGCCAGGTGGCCAGCGCGGTAATTCCCCAGGCGGTGGCACCGCCCAGCATGCCTTGCAGCCCGGCAAAGTACAGGAAAGGCCGCCGGATAAAGGCGCGGGTGGCACCGATCAGGCGACTGACTTCAATCTCGTCCCGCCGTAACAGGATCTGCAGCCGCACGGTATTGCCCATCACCACCAGCAGGCCGATCGCCAGCAGCGCACTCAACCAGCCGATCAGGCTGCGCCCCAGCTGGGTAATCGCCACCAGCCGTTCCACCCAGGCGGCATCATGCACCACCTCGGCCACCTCCGGGCGTGCCGCCCACTGCGCCTGCTGCTGAGCCGGTGCCGCTGGATCGGCAAACTGCAACACCAGTGCGTCCGGCAAGGGATTGTCCGGCAAGGCATCGCCCAGCTCAGCCAGGTTGGCGCGGCCGATCAGATCCTTGAACGCGGCATCGCGTCCGATCCATTGCACCTTGACACCGCCGCTGGCCTCAATCTGCTTCTGCAGCTGCCTGGCCGCATCCGCACTGACTTCCGGCTTGAGAAACAGGGTCAGCTGCGGTTGCACCGGCAAGCGGGCCACTACCCGCTCACCATTGCTGAGCATGACCCACAGCAGCGTCGGCAGGGCCAGTGCTACCCCGATCATGCTCAATGTCAGCAGCAGGGCAAACGGTTGCCTCAGCAGATTGCGCAGGCCACTGAACAGCGCCTTGCGATGTGCCCACCACCATGCCTTCATGCCACCAGCCTCCCCTGCTCCAGGTGCAGGCGTCGGTTGGCGTAGCGGGACAGTACCGCTTCGTCATGGGTAGAGATCAACACGGTGGTGCCGACCTGATTGAAGGTGGTAAACAGCTGCATGATGTCTTCGGCGTACTGAGCATCCAGGTTGCCGGTCGGCTCATCGGCCAGCAGGATGCTGGGACGGTTGACCACCGCCCGCGCAATGCACAGCCGCTGCTGCTCGCCGCCGGATAAGGTAATCGGCAACGCTTTTTCCTTGCTCAGCAGGCCCACCTTGTCCAGCGCGGCCCGCACCCGCTTGGCGGCTTCTTTCGGCGGGTAGCCAATGATGGACAAGGGCAGCATGGCGTTATCAAACACGCTACGGTCAAACAACAGCTTGTGGTCCTGAAACACCAGACCCAGATTGCGCCGCAGGATAGGGATGGCGAACGGCTTGAGCGCCGCCAGATTCTGCCCGCCTACCAGCACGCTACCCGAAGTGGGCCGCTCAATGGCGGCCAGCAGCTTGAGCAGGGTACTCTTGCCAGCCCCGGAATGGCCGGTCAGGAACACCATTTCACCCGCCGCCACCTCGCAGCTGACATTGCTCAGTGCCTGATGACCATCCGGATAGCGCTTGTTGACCTGGCTCAGCTTGATGAACGACATGGGCTTACTCGTCGTCGAACAGGGCGTTGATAAAGTCGGCGGCCACAAAAGGGCGCAGGTCGTCGCGCTGCTCGCCAACCCCGATAAAGCGCAACGGCACCGGGCGGCTACGGGCAATCGCGGCAATCACGCCGCCCTTGGCGGTACCATCCAGCTTGGTCAGGATCAGGCCGGTTACCCCCAGCGCATCGTCAAACGCCTTGACCTGCGCGACCGCGTTTTGCCCGGTATTGGCATCCAGCACCAGCAGCACTTCATGCGGCGCGCTGCCTTCGGCCTTGGTGACCACCCGCTTCACCTTCTTGATCTCTTCCATCAGGTGCAGCTGGGTCGGCAAGCGCCCGGCGGTATCCACCAGTACCACATCAATATTGCGCGCCTTGGCGGCATTGATGGCGTCAAACGCCACCGCAGCCGGGTCACCACCGTCCTGCGCGATCACCGTGACGCCATTGCGCTCGCCCCAAGCCATCAACTGCTCGCGGGCTGCAGCGCGGAAGGTATCACCCGCGGCCAGCAGCACCGACTTGCCCTGGGACTGGAAATAATGAGTCAACTTACCGATCGAGGTGGTCTTGCCGGCACCATTCACCCCCACCATCATGATCACGTAAGGATGGTGGGTCGAAATGTCCAGCGGGCGCTCCAGCGGCAGCACCAGCTCGGTCAACGCCTCCTGCAGCTCCTGCTTCAACGCGCGCGGGTCTTTCAACTCACGCAGAGTCGCCCGGTCACGCACGGTCTTGAGCAGGGTCTGGGTGGCATCCACGCCCATGTCGGCGGTCAGCAAGACGGTTTCCAGCTCTTCATACAGGTCTTCGTCAATCTGGCCGCCACCAAACAGGCCCGCCAGCTGCTTGGTGAATTGCTGACGGGTTTTGGTCAGCCCCTGCTTCAGCCGGGCCGCCCAACCCAGTTTGGGGACATCTTCGGTCGCGGGGGCCTCAGGCTGGCTGACGGCGGGATCGGCTGCGGGCTTGTCTTTTTTGAAGAAACTGAACATCGTGGCTTTCTGTCCCGATACGTGGCGACCGGCGTCTGTTTGATCCTGCTTAACGGATGACACGCAATCGGGGTATAATATCCTGTTTTATTAGATCAATTTGCCGCCCGACCGTTCGGGCATGCAAATGACGTATTGTACGGGAGCCCGGCCCCGGCGCGCTACTTCATCGCGCCCGGACTGCACATCGCATGTTACGCAATCAGGTACGCATCATCGGCGGGCAATGGCGCCGCCGCCTGCTCAGCTTTCCGGACGGTGACGGCCTGCGCCCGACTTCAGACCGGGTGCGGGAAACCGTTTTCAACTGGCTGGGACAAGACCTGCACGGACAAAGTTGCCTGGATTTGTTTGCCGGCAGCGGTGCATTGTCTTTTGAGGCGGCATCCCGCCATGCTGCACGGGTGGTGGCGCTGGAATTGAGCCACAGCGTGGTACGGCAACTGAAGCAGAATCGCCAGTTGCTGCAGGCACAGCAGATCGACATTGTGCCGGGTGATGCTCTGCAATGGTTGCGCCAGTCCAGCGAGCAGTTTGATGTGATTTTTGCGGACCCTCCGTTTGCCGCCAACCTGCTGCCCGCTGTGCTGCCCCTGGCGGCTGCGCGGCTGAAGCCGGAAGGGCGGCTGTATATCGAAGGTGAACATTTGCCCGAGCTGCCTGCCGAATGGACCATACAGCGGCAAGGCAAGGCAGGACGGGTCAGCTATGCCTTGCTGCAACGGTCCGACCAGCCCGCTTGATTGACGCGGCAGGCCGTGCCAGAATCGAACTGAATAGTTGAGGAAATTACTATGTCTTTAATGATCACGGATGAATGCATCAACTGCGATGTCTGTGAGCCGGAGTGCCCGAATCAGGCCATTTCGCAGGGCCCGGAAATCTATGAGATCGACCCGAACCGCTGCACCGAGTGCGTGGGGCACTACGATACGCCGCAGTGCCAGGAAGTCTGCCCGGTAGACTGTATTCCGCACGACCCGGACAACGTCGAGACCCGGGAAGTGCTGCTGGTCAAATACGAGAAGCTGCAAGCTGCCTGAGCCTTGCCGCCTGATTCAAAACCGTTGTTGTTGCAGTCGCCATCCTGTCTCCAGGTTCCCCTACGGGGGTTGAACTTTTGACAGGATTGGCACTCTCATTGCCCGAGTGCTAATATTTTGTCAGACCCGAAAGCAGAAAGGCAGACATCCATGACGTCCACTGCGGTCATCCCGCTAACCGTTTCGACGGGGAATCTGGAGAGCTACATTCACAGCGTCAACCAGTTCCCCCTGCTGACGCAGGAAGAGGAACAGGCGCTGGCTGAGCGCCTGCACCGCCACAACGATGTGGAGGCTGCCCGCCAGCTGGTGCTGTCGCACCTGCGGGTGGTGGTGTCCATCGCCCGCAGCTATGCCGGTTACGGCTTGCAGCAGGCCGACCTGATCCAGGAAGGCAATATCGGCCTGATGAAGGCGGTCAAGCGCTTTGACCCCAGCCGGGGCGTGCGTCTGTTCTCCTTTGCCGTGCACTGGATCAAGGCCGAGATTCACGAGTTCATCCTGAAGAACTGGCGTCTGGTCCGGGTGGCGACCACCAAATCCCAGCGCAAGCTGTTCTTCAACCTGCGCAGCATGAAATCCGGCTTCAGCGCCCTGAACGAGCGTGAGGCGCAGGATATCGCCGAGCAGCTGGGGGTGAAGGCATCCGACGTGATGGAGATGGACACCCGTCTGTCCGGTCAGGATATTTCGCTGGAGCCTACCGAAGCGGATGACGACAACGCCCAGCAGGCTCCGATTGCCTACCTGGCCGATACCCGCAACGAACCCACCGCCCGGCTGGAGCAGCAAGCCATCGCCCACCTGCACGGCGAAGGCCTGATTGCGGCGCTGGACACCTTGGACGCACGCAGCCGCCACATTGTGGAATCACGCTGGCTGAGCGATGACAGCGGCGCCACCCTGCACGAGCTGGCCGCCGAGTATGGCGTTTCCGCCGAGCGAATTCGCCAGATCGAGCAAAAAGCCCTGCAGAAAATGCGACAGCAGCTGATCGCGCTGGTGGACTAAGCCATCTGGTTTCGCCCATAAAAAAAACGCCCTGCCTAATGCCTAGCTTTTCGCCCCACCGATGTTAACGATGAAGTTAACCGAGCACGGCAGCAAGGAACTACAAAGCCGGTATGAAAGGTGGTAAAAGGAATATGGCGCAGCTACTCCGGTAGCGCGCCCAGTTAAGCGCTATGTCTGCGGCAAGGAAAACACAACCTGAATAACCTTCTGGTTAGGGTAGAGCTTCTTGATCGCCGAGCGCAATTCGTCATGCCGTGCAACCAGTGACAAAAGATCTTCATCAACATTTTTGTAGATGGACGCTGTTATCTCTTTGAGCTTGTGAGTGAGGTCGATTCCAAGGACTTGCTCAATATCGTCCTGTGCGACTTTCCTTCCCACAGGGAAGCCCGCAGCAGCCATCTTGGGAAAGACTTCGTTCAGTACAAGCTCTGAGCGTATGCGAATTAACTGAATCGCAAGCGCAAATCGCTGCTCCTCAAGAAAAAGACCTGCATACGTCTGTGCATGGTCGCTCTGCAGTAAAAACTGAAGATCGCTCGCCTGGAACCGGTGCTCACCCACGGAAAGAGCTGGATGTGCAGCGAGGTTGAGCCAAGCGTCGGCGCGACCGCGGCAAGGCTCAAGGGCTTCTTTACGGTATTGCTCAAGCGTGTTCCAGAGATTGAATATCGTGTACAGAGCCCGGCTACCAGCCCCGACGTTGCGATCTCGAGTTTCACGATCGCGCCGCTGACTTTCCAAGGAGAACGCCACCCAAGCACCAACGAATGAAGCTACGAGAGTCGCTAGTATGGCGACAATGTCCTTGTACTCTGGCATTCAACCTCCGAAATTCCCAACGCATGAGTTAACCAGCGGGCTGCAAGGCCAAAGCATAGGTAAACCGCCGGCCTTGTTAACCAACTGAGTTGAACGATTTTAACCTTGATAAAACACGCTCAGCAGGCTTCCAGCCGAGCATAGCTGAGCAACAGCCATTTTACGCCCGCCTCCGGGAAGTTGACCTGAACCCGTGCGTCGTCACCCGAGCCTTCAGCTGCCACGATCACCCCTTGGCCAAAGCGGCCGTGCTTCACACTCTGACCAATGCGAAAGCCTTGCAGGTCTTGCGTACCCGCATACACGGCAGCGCCGGTTTGCACGCGGGGTGCTGCGTAGCCTCCATGGTTTGCACTGCTGGGCGGGCGACGGTTCAGCCACTGCGTCAGCGGCTCAGGTATCTCGCGCAGGAAGCGGCTTGCCAGATTGTAGCGGGTCTGGCCGTACAGCTGACGCTGCGTCGCCAGCGTCAGGTATAGCCGTTTGCGGGCACGGGTAATCGCCACATACATCAGGCGGCGCTCTTCACCGATACCATCGTGGGCGGAGAGACTGTTTTCATGCGGAAACAGCCCCTCTTCCAGACCGCAGACCCAGACCGCGTCAAACTCCAGCCCCTTGGCGGAGTGCACCGTCATCAGCTGCAGGGCATCCTGCGCCACTTCGGCCTGCAATTCACCGGATTCCAGCGAGGCATGCGCCAGAAAATCCTCAACCGTGCCGCCTTCCACCTCGTACTGGAAGTTCTGCGCCGCGTTGACCAGTTCTTCCAGGTTCTCCAGCCGCTCTTCACCATCCTTCTCGGCGCGGTAGGAATCGCGCAGGCCGCTGCGGTCCAGCAAGGCGTCGATCTTTTCTGGCAGCGGCAACTCGGCAATCTCGGCAGACAATTCGTCAATCAGGCGCACGAACACCGCCAGCTTGTTGGCCGCCGTGCCACCCGGCGGACGACTGCAGCAACTGGCCCACAGGGACAATCCCCCCTCCCGCGCCGCCACCTGCACCGCTTCCAGCGTACGCGCACCGATGCCTCGCGCCGGGAAATTGACCACCCGCAGCCAGGCACCGTCATCATCCCGGTTGGCGGTCAACCGCAGGTAGGCCAGTGCGTGCTTGATTTCCTGCCGCTCGAAGAAGCGCAGCCCGCCGTACACCCGGTACGGCACCCCGGCCGCAAACAATTGATGCTCCAGCAGGCGGGACTGCGCATTGGAGCGATACAGCACCGCCATGTCGGCCAGCGCCGTACCCTCACGGTGCAGCTGCCGCACTTCCTCTACGATGAAGTGCGCTTCGTCCTGGTCCGTCAGCGCCTCGAATACCCGCACCGGCTCGCCGGGTCCGGCAGCCGTCCACAATTGCTTGCCCAGACGGCCTTCATTGTTTTCGATCAGCGCGTTGGCAGCGTCCAGAATATTGCCGAAGGATCGGTAATTTTGCTCGAGCCGGATCACCTTGCCGATGCGGAATTCACGCTCGAAATCACGCATATTGCCGACATTGGCACCACGGAAGGCATAAATGGACTGGTCATCGTCGCCCACCACAAACATGGCGGTATCCGGCCCGGCCAGCAATTTCAGCCACTGGTACTGCAGGCGGTTGGTATCCTGGAACTCATCGACCAGAATGTGGCGGAAGCGCTGCTGGTAGTGCTCCCGCAGCATGGCATTGCGTGACAGCAATTCGTACGCCCGCAGCAGCAGCTCTGCAAAATCCACCACGCCTTCGCGCTGGCATTGCTGCTCATACTCGCCATAAACGTCGATATAGCGGCGGGTCTGCGGATCATAGCTCTCGCAGGCGCTGGCGCGGATGCCGCTTTCTTTTTGACTGTTGATGAACTGCTGTACCTGGCGCGGTGGCGTACGCTCCTCATCCACATTCAAGGCACGCATCACCCGCTTGATCAGCGCCAGCTGATCCTGCATGTCCAGAATCTGAAACGCCGCAGGCAAACCACACTCACGATGATGCGCGCGCAACAGCCGGTTGCACAGCCCATGGAAGGTACCTACCCACATGCCCCGGGTATTGATGGGCAGCATGGCGGTCAGCCGGGTCAGCATCTCCCGCGCTGCCTTGTTGGTAAAGGTCACCGCCATCAGGCCAAAGGGACTGGCCAGCCCGCTGTCCACCAGCCAGGCAATGCGGGTGGTCAGCACCCGGGTCTTGCCGCTACCCGCCCCGGCGAGGATCAGGGCCGACTCATGCGGCAGGGTTACCGCGGCCAGTTGCTCCGGATTCAGTCCGGACAGAAAATCATCACGCATGACAAGCAGGGGGTGCTACCACCCCCGATCAGGACAATGCGCGTATTGTAAGGGCAAACCCGGCAAGAACGCTCGTTCTATTTAATAATGCCGCTCAGAGCCAGGTTTATGGTCTTGCCAGCGGGGCCGAGGCAAGGCGAAAACGGCTAAGGAAGCGGAGTTTACTCGGGGTAAATGAGCATTCCGAAGCCATTTTCAACGCCATATCGGCGCCGCGCAGCAGACGATGAACCGGCTCTCAGCGCAGCCCGGCCTTGGGCTGCAACTCTGGCACCACGCCCAGCACCAGCGAGGCCGCAGCGTTGGCATCACTTTCGCTGTCAAAGTCCGGCACGCTGACCAGATACACCGCGCGGCCCTTGAACTTGCGCTGCTGCACTACAGCCGGAATACCCGCCTCATCCAGCGTACTCACCAACGCCTGCGCGACGGCCTTTTTCGGATAGGCTGCCAGATACAGCGACCAGTCACCCCGCACCACAGCTACGCCCCGGCCAGACTGGGTTTCGGTTTGCGGTGCCCAATCGGTTTCCAGCTTGTTACGGTCAACATAACTCACCGGCTCGGGCTGGCTGCCCCGGTTGGCCACATAGAACTGCAAGGGCTGGTCCAGCGTGGCAGACGCGCCGCCTGCGTGGCTAACCCCGATCTTGCCTTCAATCAGACACACCAGATCGCGCCCTTCATCGGATTTGCCCCACAAGTCGGTGCCGCGAATGCCCGCCGTCACCGTGGCCACCCGGATGCTGACATCACGCCGCGCCAGCTTCTGCGAGCTGCTGGTGGTAAAACGGAACGCCCCCTTGAGCACATCCAGCGAAGCGGCAAACAGGCCCTGGTTTTCCTCGGCAGGCACCACACTGCTCACCTTGAACTGGGCCTGCTCGCCCAGTTTGACGGTACTGCCCTCACTCAGCAGCAATTCCACTCGTCCGCCGGTACCGGTCTGCAGCAGGTCGCCCGCTTTCAGTACCGTTGCCGGGGTCAGCGCCTGACGGCTGCCATTGGCATGCTGCACCCAGGCGGGCATCTGCAGCCTGGCCACCTGCACGGCAGGCACAGCGAAAACGGCCATGGGCATGGCTAAAGCGGCGAGCAAACCCAATCGTTGCAAGGCATTCATGCAGGTCTCCTGTCATTCGCGTTAGCAGACTGCCAGAGTTGGCAGCGCTGTGGGTATAATCAACACTTTACATCATGACGGTGTCGCGCCAAAACCGCCAGTCCAACCATGCTGAAAGCATGCGCGCGGATGCGACCCCCAGCACGCAAGGACAGACCGCACCATGCAAGAGCAATACCGCCCGGCGGAGATTGAACCGGCCGCTCAGGCCCACTGGCAAGCCGCACAGACCTTCAAGGTGGTGGAAGACCCGAACCGCCCGAAGTACTACGCCTGCTCCATGCTGCCCTACCCGTCCGGCAAGCTGCACATGGGCCATGTACGCAACTACACCATCAACGACATGCTGGCCCGCCACCTGCGCATGAAGGGCTTCAACGTGCTGATGCCGATGGGCTGGGACGCCTTCGGCCTGCCTGCCGAGAACGCAGCCATTGCCTATCAGCGCTCACCGGCGGAGTGGACCTACGCCAACATCGAAGACATGAAGTCGCAGATGCAGCCGCTGGGGCTGGGCTTTGACTGGTCCCGCGAAGTCGCCACCTGCGACCCGGACTACTACAAGTGGAACCAGTGGTTCTTCCTGAAGATGCTGGAGCAAGGCATCGTCTACAAGAAAACCCAGGTGGTGAACTGGGATCCGGTGGACCAGACCGTGCTGGCCAATGAGCAGGTGGTGGACGGCCGTGGCTGGCGCTCCGGTGCCATTGTGGAAAAGCGTGAAATTCCGGGTTATTACTTTGCCATCACCCGCTACGCCGAAGAACTGCTCTCCAGCATCGACCAGCTGGACGGTTGGCCGGACCAGGTACGTGCCATGCAGCGCAACTGGATCGGCAAGTCGACCGGCGTACGCTTTGCCTTCAAGCACGACGTGCGTGATGCCTCCGGCGCGCTGATTCAGGATGGCAAACTGTTTGTCTTCACCACCCGTGCAGACACCATCATGGGGGTCACCTTCTGCGCGGTGGCAGCTGAGCATCCGCTGGCCACCCGTGCGGCAGAGCTGAAGCCCGCACTGGCGGCCTTCATCGAGGAATGCAAGAAGGGCGGCACCACGGAAGCCGAGCTGGCCACCCAGGACAAGAAGGGCATGGACACCGGCTTGACCGTGACCCACCCGTTGACCGGCGAAGCAGTACCGCTGTGGATCGGTAACTATGTGCTGATGAGTTATGGCGACGGCGCGGTAATGGGCGTGCCGGCGCACGACGAGCGTGATTTTGCCTTTGCCAATAAGTATGGTTTGCCGATCAAGCAAGTGATTGCCACGACCCATGTCGATACCCAACCGTTTGATGCCAAGGAGTGGCAGGGCTGGTATGGCGACAAGCAGCTGACGCACTGCGTCCACTCCGGCAAGTATGACGGCCTGGACTACGAAGCCGCTGTCGACGCCGTAGTGGCCGATCTGGCTGCGCAAAACAACGGCGAAAAGAAAACCACCTACCGCCTGCGCGACTGGGGCATCTCGCGCCAGCGCTACTGGGGCACGCCGATTCCCATCATCCACTGCGCCAGCTGTGGCGATGTGCCGGTGCCGTATGATCAGCTGCCGGTCAAACTGCCAACGGACTGCATTCCGGATGGCTCGGGCAACCCGCTGAAACACCGTGCGGATTTCCTCCACGTCGATTGCCCGCAGTGCGGCAAACCGGCGCAGCGGGAAACCGACACCATGGATACCTTTGTCGATTCCAGCTGGTATTTCATGCGCTATGCCTGCCCGGACGCCACCACCATGGTGGACGCACGCAACGATTACTGGATGGCGATGGACCAGTACATCGGCGGCATTGAACACGCCGTGCTGCACCTGCTGTACGCCCGCTTCTGGACCAAGGCGATGCGCGACATCGGGCTGGTGAAGATCGACGAGCCGTTCACCCGCCTGTTTACCCAGGGCATGCTGCTCAACGACAGCTACTACCGCGAACAGGCTGATGGCAAGAAGCGCTGGTTCTACCCGAGCGAGGTCGAGGTCCAGCACGACGACAAGGGCCGTCCGGTCAGCGCTGTCGCCAAGGAAGATGGTCAGCCGGTGCAGATGGGCGGCATCGAGAAGATGTCCAAGTCCAAGAACAATGTGGTGGAACCGAAAGACATCATCAGCCGCTTCGGGGCCGATACCGCGCGTCTGTTCACCATGTTTGCCGGGCCGCCGGAGCAAAGCGCAGCGTGGTCGGACAGCGGTGTGGAAGGCGCCTATCGCTATCTGCGCCGGGTCTGGGCCTGGTGCTACAAGCAGCATGACGCGCTGAAGGACGCTGGGACGGTTGACGCCGCCAGCCTGGACGCCGCCAGCAAGGCACTGCGCCGTGAGGTACACCTGACGCTCAAGCAGATCAACCACGATTACGAGCGCTTCCAGTACAACACGGTGGTATCCGGTGCGATGAAGCTGCTGAACACGCTGGAAGGTGCAGCGGCCGTGGCACCCTCGGTACTGCGTGAAGGCGCCAGCATCCTGCTGCGCGTGCTGTCGCCGGTCAGCCCGCACCTCACCCACGCCTTGTGGACCGAGCTGGGCTACGCGGCCACTGCCGGTGAGCTGGTCAACGCCAGTTGGCCCGAACCGGAAGCCGCGGCGATGGACAGCGACCAGATTGAGCTGGTGGTGCAGGTGAATGGCAAGCTGCGGGGTCAGATCAGCGTGCCGAAGGCGGCAGATCGCGCCGCCATTGAGGCCGCCGCGTTGGCCGACCCGCATGTGATGAAGCACGTCGAAGGCCAGACCATCAAGAAGGTGGTGGTGGTGCCGGGGCGTCTGGTCAATCTGGTGGTCGGCTGATGCGTACCTTACTCTCTCGTCTGTGCTTGCTCGGTCTGCTCAGCTTGCTGGCCGGTTGTGGCTTCCACTTGCGTGGTGCCCAACCGGTGGAGCTACCGTTCAAGCAGGTGTTCCTGGCCAAGTCCGGCGTGTTTCAACTGGACCTCGACGCGCAGCGTACCCTGAGTGAGCGCGGCGGGGTGGAGGTCTTGGCGCAGAGCAGCAGCGATGCGCCCGTGCTGGACAGCCTGCAGGAGTCACGCAACCGCAACCTGCGCTCGGTCAACATCGACGGCAAGGTGAAGGAATACGAGCTGCAATACACCTTCTCCTTCCGCCTGCGCAGCGCCGCGGGTGAGACCTTGCTGCAGAACCAGATCTCGCTGGTGCGCCGCATGAGCTATAGCGACGATGCCTTGCTGGCCAAGGAGCAGGAAGAGAACCGCCTGTATCTGGACATGCGGCAGGACGCACTGCAGCAGATGCTGCGCCGTCTGGCCCACGCGCCAGTTGGCAGCACGCCAGCTGCTCACTGAGTGGGATTGTTGCCGCCGTGGAGTTGAAGCTCGAGCAGTTGTCGCGCCATCTGCAGGGGCCGTTGGCCCCCTTGTATGTGTTGCATGGCGATGAAGCCCTGTTGCAGATCGAGGCGCGTGACGCGCTGCGTGAAGTCGCGCAGCGCGCCGGGTTCCTGGCGCGGGAAAGCCACGTGGTGGAAAGTGGCTTTCAGTGGTCTACCTTGTTGTTTGCCAATGATGCGATGTCGCTGTTTGCCGACCGCAAGTTCATTGAACTCGCCATTCCTTCCGGCAAACCAGGCACCCAGGGCAGTGAAGCCTTGCAGCAGCTGAGCCAGTCACTCAACCCCGACAACCTGCTGCTGATCACCTTGCCTCGTCTGGACAAAGCCACCCAATCCAGCAAATGGTTTCAGGCCTTGCAACAGGCCGGCGTCACCATCGCCACCCCGCCGGTGGAGCGTCAGGCGCTGCCCGCCTGGCTGAATGGCAGGCTGCAAAAGCAAAAGCAGCAGCTGGACCCTGCAGGGCTGACCTTTCTGGCAGAACGGGTGGAGGGCAATTTGCTGGCTGCGCATCAGGAAGTGCAGAAGTTGGCCCTGCTCTACCCCGAAGGCGCACTGAGCGAAGCGCAGGTGCGGGAGGCGGTACTGAATGTGGCCCGCTTTGATGTGTTTCAGCTCTCCGAAGCCGTGCTGCAAGGAGATACGGCCCGTTTTCTGCGCATGCTGGATGGTCTGAAGGCCGAGGGCGAGGCCCCCACGCTGGTGCTGTGGTCACTCAATGAAGATGCCCACCTGCTGTACCGGGTGGCGCACGGTCTGGCCCAAGGGCAAGCATTACCGGCCTTGCTGCGGGAGAACCGGGTATGGGGCGACAAGCAGCAATGGGTTGGTCCCGCCGCACGGCGGCTGGATGGCCCCACCCTGCGCCGCGCCTTGTCATTGTGTGCCGAGGCTGATCGCGCCAGCAAAGGCGTCAGCCCGCACGACCCTTGGCACGTGCTCAGTCAGCTTGGCCTGCTGCTGTGTGGTGCGCCCGTATTGCCGTCCTGGACACACTAGATTCCTCAACGAACCGGGCTACTCCGCCGTTTGCCACAGCAGCACATCGCCGCCCACCTGCCACGCCTGCAGGGACGTGAGCCCCTGCAGCCAGCGCTGCAACCGCGCATCCGGATGATGCTGCTGCCACAGCCACATCCAGGATGCATTCAGTCCTTTGACGCTGACAGGCTCTTGTGGTCGCCCCGCCTGCTGCGCCATCCAGCCGGGGTCCGCCAGACTATCCAGCACCCGCGATACCAGCCGCGACAGGCGACGCTCCCGCTCCTCATACAGGTTTACCCCTTGCCGCGACGCCAGCTCGGCCATCCACACCAGCGGCAGCAGCGCAAACTGGTGATAGGCCAGCGCTTTCTTGCCCCTCGCCATTTCACGCGGCAAGGTGCCATCCTCCTGCAGCTCGGCCAATCCCAGCCGGTATTGGTCACAGGCCCAGTCAAACAGCGCCTGTCGCTCGGTGGCGACTGCCACGGTCATCACGCTCCACCCCGCCCAGTAGGCGTGGTTGTTGAAGTCCGATTCGCGCTTGCGAGCGGCATAGCGCTGCTGTACGGCCGTTGCCAGTTGCAGCAGCCAGCCCTCAATCTGCTGCCGCTGTTCCAGCGGCAGTTGTGGCTTGACCTGCAGATAGGCCAGCGCCAGCCCGCCAGTACGCCATTTGCGCTCATACTCGCCCTGTGGGTTGACCTTGCCGAGCAGCGCCTGCCCTTGCGCCCAGTCCTGCAGCCATTGTCCAGCGCAGCGGGCGGCAGCGGCATCCCCGAGGCGCACATAACGGTTGCTCCAGGACTGCACCTGTCGCAGGTAGGTATCCAGCGGCATGGCCGCCGTCTTGTTAGCCGCCACCAAGGCAGGGTCCGCTTCGGAGTGCTGGGCATCGGTATAGAAGCTGACACCGATGACATCACGCTGAGCCGCTGGTGTGGCTACGCAAGCCTTGCCATTATCAGGCTGCAAGGGTGCACGCAGCACATAGGGGGACATCCAGGCCCCCGCGCCGCCATGCCACAGCAGTAATACCAGCCACCAGACCCTGCCCATCCTGACCGCTCCTTGCTAAACTGCTGCCTTGAATTTCTGCAGGTTACCCCATGCTGTTACTGCTGTCGCCCGCCAAGACGCTGGACTACGATTCTCCGCTCACCACCCGCCGCTTTAGCCAGCCCGATTACCTGCCCCAGTCACAGCAGCTGATCGAGCGTTTGCGCCACTTCAGCCCGGCCGCACTGGCCGAATTGATGTCACTGTCGGACAAGCTGGCGCAACTGAATGTGGGGCGTTACGCCGACTGGCACACCCCGTTTACGCCAGACAATGCCCGCCCGGCGGTGCTGGCCTTCATGGGTGATGTGTATGAGGGGCTACAAGCCCGCCAGTTTGACGATGCTGACCTGGACTATGCGCAGCAGCACCTGCGCATTCTCTCCGGCCTGTACGGCCTGCTGCGCCCGCTGGACCTGATCCAGCCCTATCGGCTGGAAATGGGGACCCGACTGGACACCTCAGCCGGGCGCGACCTGTATGCGTTCTGGGGCCAACAGCTCGCCCAGGCGCTGGACCAGCTGGCACAAGCAGAGGCACCGGGTCCGATCATCAACCTGGCCTCGGATGAGTATTTCAAGGCCGTCCCCGTCGCTGCCCTGCGCACGCCGGTGATCCAGCCGGTGTTCCAGGACCGCAAGAACGGGGTGTACAAGATCATCAGCTTTCACGCCAAGCGCGCACGCGGCATGATGGCCCGTTTTGCCATCCGCCACCGCCTGCAGCACGCCGAAGCGCTGCAAGGCTTTGATGAAGCGGGTTATCGCTTTGCCCCCGAGGCGTCGAGCGAGGATCGCTGGCTGTTCCGTCGGGAAGCGCCCTAGGTCGCCTGCCCCGCATTGTGGCACAATGCGCTTTCGCTGCAGTGCAGCGTAAACACGACCGCTTGCCATGCAAGCTGCCGTGTCCCATTGATCAAAGCGCATGTGGCGATCCCGCATGCCGCCGTGTTTGACAGGTGTATCCCATGAAGAAGTTGCTCCCCGCCCTGCTGGCCGGTCTGCTGGTCAGCGGCAGTGTTCTGGCCAAAGACTGGACCGAAGTCCGCATTGGCATGGAACCATCCTATCCGCCGTTTTCCAAGCTGAGCCCCAGCGGCAAGATCGAAGGTTTCGAGCCGGAACTGCTGGCGCTGTACTGCGCAGAAATGAAGCTGAAGTGCACGCTGGTCAGCAGTGAGTTTGATGGCCTGATCCCCGGCCTGCTGGCCAAGAAGTTCGACGTAATCATGTCTTCCATGTCGATCAACGCCGAGCGCAAGCAGAAGGTGAACTTTTCCGACCGCTACTACATCACCCCGTCGCAGCTGGTTGCCAAGCAAGGCAGCCCATTGCTGCCCACCGCAGCGGCGCTGAAAGGCAAGACCATTGGCGTGCAGCGCGGTTCGGTATCTGCCGACTATGCTCTGGCAAGCTGGCAAAGCCAGGGCGTGAACGTTCGCCAGTACTCCAAGACCCCGGAAGCCTATATGGACCTGACTTCTGGCCGTCTGGATGCGGTGTTTGCCGACAAGATGGAAATCCAGCAGGGTTTCCTGGCCAAGAACAGTGCCAAGTTTGCCCTGATTGGCACGCCGGTTTCCGACGCCAAGTACATCGGTGAAGGCATTGGCATGGCTTTCCGCAAGGAAGACCAGGACCTGACCGCACGCTTCAATGATGCCATCAAGAAGGTGCAGGCCAGCGGTGCATTCAAGAAGCTGAGCGATCGCTACTTCAAGTACGACATCAGCAAGGGTTGATGTATGCTGACCATGGCGGCTCAAGCCGCCATGGTGCTAAAAGCTGCTGGCCTGCGCTGCAGGCATCTCCAGCAAGGCTTCCAGCTGGGCCGGTGTGATGAATTCGAACTGGTCCACATTCATGCCATGGTCCATGCGCCGGATGGCGCGAATGCTGACCTCGTCCGTCATCCGCATCACATCAAATTCCCGCAGCGGCGCAAACTGCCCGGCAGGTGCAATCAGACTGGCAGGCTGCTTCATTTCCGGCACCGAAGGTAACAGCAGTGCCGGCTCGTAGTGCTCGACCTGATCATTTTCCTTGCGGCGCACCCGCACGGCCTCCGCATACGGCGCCAGCAGCTGCAAGCCAATGTCCAGCAGGCGTCCCTGCCGCACCCAGCGCACCACTGCCACATTCCAGCGGTCGACATGCTCGGAGCGAATCAGCACCACACTGCCCACGGTGATGCTTTCCGGCTGCGCCGTTTCCAGCTGCAAGGCGTAGCCCCCGGGGCTGACATTGATCACCTGCCAGCGCGACAGATGCACCTCCGGGCTCACCGGCGGTACCACCCGCACCACCTCGTCACCCGTCTCGGCGACAGCCTCCTCGGCGGCAACAGCCGCAGGCTCCAGCTCCAGTGCCCCGACATCTTCAGCCTGCAGGCGCTCGCGCTGCAGCTGCTGATGTGCAGACCACAAGCCACAGACCAGCAATACACTGGCGTTGTTGCGCATGCGGTTGAACAAGCGCTGCGGGGTAATCCCCCAAGCGCGGATCAGGCGGCGCAGCAGGTCAATATGGTGGGTGGCTTTCTGAAAATGGCTGGAAGAGGCTGCAACCTTTTCCAGCGGGACCAGCTCCTTGTGCAACCGGCGCACCACCTCAAAGGTATTGAGCAGAATGGCATGCCGCCCGTCCAGCTGCATCGGGCGGTGCCCCATAAACTGGGGCGGCACATCACGGTCGAGCTGAATCAGGAAGAACCCGGCGGGGTCTGCCAGCTGGGAGACCGCCTGCAGGGTGGCGTAATTAGCCAGCTTGTGCAGCCACTCCTGCACCTTCTGGATCTCGCCCGGCAACAGGCTGTGCGGATCTGACAGTCCCAGCAGCAGGATCTGCTTGTACAGCTGCTGAATGCTGACATTGGCCCCCTCCGGGACCTCGTCCAGCATTTTCTGCTCCCAGGCATGGCGGAACAGCAGGTGCACTTCCAGCCAGACCCGCTCCGGAACCGGGTAATAATTGCCATAGCACAGCATCAAGACCCGCTGGCTCAGCTGCAGCAGGCGCAGCAACAAGCCCGCGGCATTGCGCTGCCCGAACACAAAGCGGCGGCTGCTCTCTTCACGCAATACCAGCTTGCAGGCGCAAATCAACTCCAGCAACAGGTCGCGCGCCAGATGCCAGGCCTGCTCCGCCCGCTCGCGCTGCGGCACGGCCACACCGTGGTACAAACGCTCCAATGCGGGCAGGTGAATGTCGATCTTGGTCTGGAACTGCTCCAGCGCCTGCAGGCGAAAATCCCGGTCCAGCTTGCTGCGGTTGAGGGTGAACAAGGCGTCAAACAGGGTACGCCCCAGATCCAGCGGCTGCACCTGCGGCAGGCCGATCAACCAGTCGTGCAACGACTTGGCATCTGCCAAGTGCGATGACAACTGCGAGGCCACCGGCTCAGGTACATACAAGGATTCTAGCGTCGCATTCATGGGCGTGTTTCAAGACCGTCGGGTTGTCCAGCTGGCATGCCGATCTTGACAACGGCATGCCGCTTGATTGGGTTATAGGATGACTGCATCAGACCCGCAAGCCCAACCCGCTACCACAAGTCTGGATGAGGTCCTGGCAGAACATCTTCAATCAACCAGCATAAATGATGCCAGCCTGCCCCATCGTACACCGGAGACCCGAATGCAGCCTGAAACCCCCTCCGCAACAAGCCCTTAAGCTGCGCCGGACTCACCCAGTTCCAGCAGCAGGTGCTGCTGGGCAACACGCGCCACACCCCGGCGTGACGTTTTTTGTCGATAACTGCCGTCTGGCAGCATTTCCCAAGCTTGCCGGTTATCGCTCAGATACGGCAGCAAGCCTTCGCGGATCACCCGGCGCTTGAGCTTGGGTTCCAGCACAGGGAACGCCACCTCGATGCGCCGGAACAGATTGCGGTGCATCCAGTCTGCGGAAGACAGGTACACCTTCTCTTCCTTGTCGGCATGGAAGTAAAACACCCGGGTGTGCTCCAGGAAGCGCCCCACCACCGAGCGCACCCGGATATTCTCCGACAAACCCGGCACGCCCGGGCGTAACGCACACACGCCGCGGATGATCAGGTCCACCTGAACCCCCGCTTGCGACGCCGCGTATAGCGCCCGGATCACCTGCGGTTCGACCAGCGCATTCATCTTGGCGATGACCCGTGCCTTGCGGCCCGCCTTGGCGTGGCGGACCTCGGCTTCAATGGCCCGCAGGATTTCGCTGTGCAGGGTGAAGGGGGCCTGCCACAAGGCGTGCAGTTGCCCGGCCTTGCCCAGCCCGGTGAGCTGGGTGAAGATGTCGCTGACGTCTTCACCAATCTGCTCATTGCAGGTCATCAGGCCAAAGTCGGTATAGAACTTGGTGGTACGCGGGTGATAGTTACCCGTCCCCAGATGCACGTATCGGCGCAGCCCTTTCGCCTCACGCCGCACCACCATCAGCATCTTGGCATGGGTCTTGTAACCCACCACCCCATACACCACGTGGGCGCCCACCTCTTCCAGCCGATCGGCCCAGCCAATATTGGCCTCTTCATCAAAGCGGGCCATCAGTTCCAGCACCACGGTGACTTCCTTGCCACGCTGTGCAGCCTGGATCAGCGCGTCCATCAACGCCGAGTCATTGCCGGTGCGGTATACCGTCATCTTGATGGCCACCACCCGCTCATCGTGCGCGGCCTGACGCAACAACTCGACCACCGGGCCAAAGGACTGGAATGGGTGATGCAGCAGCACATCGCCACGCTGCATGACTTCAAACATGTCGTGATGCTTTTGCAGCACCGAAGGCAGGGCCGGGCGGAAGGGCGGGTATTTCAAGTCGGCCCGGTTCACCAGATCCGGCACCTGCATCAACCGCACCAGATTCACAGGGCCATCCACCTTGAACAGGCCCCCTTCTTCCAGCTTGAACTGCGACAGCAGGAACTCCACCATGTGCTGTGGGCAATTGTCCGCCACCTCCAGACGAACCGCCTCGCCAAACTGACGGTGGCTCAGCTCATCCTGCAACGCCTCGCGCAGATCGGTCATGTCGCCCTCGTCCACCGAGAGGTCGGCGTTACGGGTCACCCGGAACTGGTAGCAGCCCAGCACGTCCATGCCAGAGAACAACTCGCCCACATGCGCATGCAGAATGGAGGACAGGAACACGAAGCCATGCGAGACACCAGAGATCTCTGGCGGCAAGGGGATCACTCGCGGCAGAATACGTGGAGCCTGCACAATGGCGACCCCGGAATTGCGCCCGAACGCATCACGCCCATCCAGCTCGACGGCAAAGTTCAGGCTCTTGTTGAGTACCCGCGGGAAGGGATGCGCCGGGTCCAGCCCGATCGGGGTCAGCACCGGCATCACTTCACGGAAAAAGTAGTCTCGCACCCAGGCTTGCTGTGCCTCGTTCCAGCTGGGGCGTCGCAGGAAGCAGACCCCTTCCGCAGCCAGCGCAGGCAACACCGTTTCGCGCAGTACCCGGTACTGGTGCGACACCAGACCGTGCAGACGTTCGCTGATCTCTTGCAGCAAGGCGGCGGGCGTGTAGCCATCCACCTCGGTTGCATCACCCCGGCTGCGCAGGTGTTCTTGCAGCGAGGCGATGCGGACCTCAAACAATTCGTCCAGATTACTGCTGACGATACACAGGAATTTCAACCGTTCCAGCAGCGGATTACTGTCATCTTCCGCTTGCGCCAACACACGGCGGTTGAATTCAATCAGGCAAAGCTCACGGTTGAGCAGGTGATCCGGGCGTAGTTTGAGGGTCATACCGAAGTCAGTCAGGGGTGAGTCGGGTCACCCGGACAGACCCCTTACGGGGCGGGCGGCACATACCCTGCAACCGCATCCGCACCTCCGCCAAAGAAATAGGCTTCCAGTTGCGCAGTCAGGTACTGCCGGGCCCGGCTGTCTGCCAGGTTAAGACGGTTTTCATTGATCAGCATGGTCTGGTGGCGAACCCAGGCTTGCCAAGCTTCCTTGGACACATTCTCGAACACCCGCTTGCCCAGCTCTCCCGGCAGCGGGGGGAAGTCCAGCCCTTCGGCCTCACGCCCCAGTTTGATGCACTGTACCATTCTGCTCATGATGTTTCCTTTCACTTTACTGCTGGTTTATTACATTTTTTTGACAATCTGTACCAATGGCCGGTCACTGGGCTTGAGCGGCTTGATAAATACCTTGGAGCGGCGCTGGAAGTTGTACAGCTGCTGCTTCTTGGCCGGCAGATCCGATACCGGTGCCGCCGCAAACCCCCGCTCGCAAAACCAGTGTGCGGTACGGGTGGTCAACACAAACAATTGCTGCAGCCCCAGCTCCAGCGCGCGCTGTTCGACCGCCTGCAACAGCAAGTCACCATAGCCCGCCGCCCGAAACTGCGGGTCCACCACCAGACAGGCCAGCTCGCCCATGCCGGACTCGGCATAGGGGTACAAAGCCACACAGCCGACGGTCCGGTTATCGTGCTCCAGCACGGCAAAGCGTTCGATCTCCATTTCCAGCAATTCGCGCCCGCGCTTGACTAGCACGCCTTCCGACTCCAGCGGCTCGATCAGTTGCAGGATGCTGCCGACGTCATCAATGGTGGCATGGCGCAGCCGTTCCAGCCGCTGCCGGGTAATCAGGGTTCCGACCCCTTCATGGGTAAACAGTTCCAGCAACAAGGCACCATCTTCAAAGCGGGACAGCAGATGCACCCGTTCAATTCCCAGCTCACAGGCGCGAATGGCCGCAGGCAGATAACAGCCGATGTCATCGTACTGTTCCGAGCGCTTCTTCAGCACCTCGCGGGCTTCACGGGTGGTGACTTCCAGGCGCACGCTACCATGGGCGTCGGTCAGCCCAGGATCGTCCATGAAGAAAATCAGCTTGTCCGCGTTCAGTTCAGTCGCCACAGCGGTGGCCGTATCCTCCACCGTCAGGTTGAACGCCTCTCCGGTAGGCGAATAACCCAGCGGCGAAATGACCACAATCTCGCCTTCACCCAGCCGCTGCTGGATGGTTTCAACATGCACTCGGCGCACCTCGCCGCTGTACATCATGTCCACCCCATCGCGCACCCCCAGCGGCTGCGCAATCAGGAAGTTGCCACCCGCCACCCTGATACCGGCATTCGACATAGGAGTAGAGGGGAGTCCCATGGACAGGGTGGCTTCAATATCGGCACGCACCACGCCCACCGCCTCTTTCACGCACTCCAGCACGTCGGCATCGGTTATGCGCACCCCGCGATGGTAGTTCAGAGGCAGGCCTTTGGCCTGCACCCGCTGGTTAACTTGGGGGCGGACACCATGCACCAGCACCAGCCGCACCCCCAGGCTGACCAGCAGGTTGAAATCATGGGTCAGCGAAGCCAGCTGACCGCCCGCCACCACATCCCCCCCAATGGCGACTACAAAGGTTCGGCCTCGGAAGGCACGGATATAGGGTGCCGCTTCACGAAACCAAGTCACCATCGGGGTATGTGGCAGCATGCGGCTCATGGACTCTTCCCACTCCTTGTTCAGAAATCGCCCCACAGGGCAGAAATAGCCGCCAGCGCCGCCAGCGCTGCGGTTTCCGTACGCAGTACCCGAGGCCCCAGGGTCAGCGCTTGCCAGCCGTATTGTAACGCGAGGGCCACCTCTTCCTCACTCAGCCCCCCTTCCGGCCCGGCCAGCAACCACTGGCCGGTTGGCGCGGTCTGCTCTCGCAGGCGCTGCGTCGAACCCGGCAGCAGCACCAGCCCACGCTGCCCCGCCTGATGCTGCTGAGCCAACCAAGCGGACAAGGCTTGCGCCTCATGCACCACCGGCACTTGATTGCGCCCGCATTGCTCGCAGGCCGCCTCCACCACCCCCTGCCAATGCGCCTGCTTTTTCGCCCAGCGCTCGGGCGGCAGTTTGACGATGCCGCGACGGGTCAGCACCGGCTGAATCTCCGCCACCCCCAGCTCAACCGCCTTCTGCAGGGTGTAATCCATGCGGTCCCCACTGGACACCCCTTGCACCAGCTTCAGCTGCAGCGGCGACTCCCGTTCCACCGGGTCATGCGCGCCCAGCAGCACCTCGCTCCACTTGTTCGTCATCTGCGTCAAGGTAGCGTGGTACTCGCCACCCTCACCGTTGAACAAGGTCAAACTGTCCTGGGGCTGCAGGCGCAGCACCTGAACATGCCGGTGCACCGTCTCCGGCAAACGCAGCAGCTGACCCGGCTGCAGCGGTTGAGGGCAATAGAATCGAGGCATCGCTGAAATTGCGTAAAGACAGGAAGACTGGCAGTATAAGCCAATACTGAGTCTGGCCTGAACCATGCTGTTGTCCACCCTCCCGCCGCCGTCCTTCCACCCCTTGGCCGTTACCGCGCAGAAAGCCAGCCATGCTTGACCCGGAACGCTATCTTCCTGCGGTGTGTGACCTGGTTCGCACCGTTGCGCACCGTGAGATCATGCCGCGCTTCCTCAGCGGGCAATATGCCCGCAAGGTCGATGGCAGCTTGCTCACAGAAGCTGATCTGGCGACCCAGTCTGCGCTGATTGAAGGGCTGACCCGCATCATCCACTTCCCGGTGATGGGCGAGGAGATGAGCAAGGAAGAGCAGCAACGCTTGTGGCAGGCCGGCGACTCTGGCCTGTGGTGTCTGGACCCGATCGACGGTACCACCAACTTCATCCACGGCCTGCCCTACTTCGCCACCTCGGTCGCCTTGATGCAGCATGGTCGCAGCGTGCTGGGGGTGATTTACAATCCGGTCAGCAATGAACTATTCAGCGCGGTGGCCGGCAAAGGGGCCTGGCTCAACGGCCAGCCGCTGCCGCTGAAGCGCCATGTACCGCGCATGTGTGATGCCATCGCAGGTGTAGAGATCAAGTGGCTCTCCGGCAAGCTGCCAGCCCGCCTGATGAGCGTGGCCCCCTATGGCAGCCAGCGCAATCTGGGGGCCTCTACCCTGGACTGGTGTTATGTCGCAGCAGGCCGCTTTGATCTATATTTACATGGCGGTCAGAAGCTGTGGGACTACGCGGCAGGCGCATTGATCCTGCAAGAAGCAGGCGGCTGCATGTCTACCCTGCAATCACCACAGTTCTGGCAAGATGTGGTCTGGACCCGTTCTGCGGTTGCTGCACTGGATCCTGGCCTGTTTGAAACCTGGCAGAAATGGGTCTGGGCCAATCGCTGACCCGCTGCCGCTATTCAAGGAGGGGAACTGTCGATGCCATCACCGCTGTGGCGCGCAGTAGCCCCTTTACCGACCCCGGCGCTCTGGCTGTGTGTCAATACGCTGGGTGAGTTGCGATGCACTCAACTGAATAAAGCGGCGCAACAGCTGCTGCCCGAATTTGCTACCGCAGAACCCCTCTCCCAGCAATTGAGCCCCCGCCATCTGGTGATCCTGTCGCAGGCCCTGAGCCAGGGTGTCGCACTGGATGCCTTGCGCTTTTTCACCGCCCGCCAGCGCTGGCTGCAGCTCAGCCTCAGCCCGCAAGCCGGTGGCTGCGGCCTCGCCTTGCTCAGTGATATCAGCGATTTGCAGTCCCCACCGACCGACTTGGCCGATGCGCATTGGCTGGAAATCCTCAACTGGCTCCCGGTGGGGCTGGAGGTGGATCGGGAAAACTTTCAGACCCTGCTGCTCAACCGCAAGTTTGTGGAGCTGTTCGGCTATACCGATGCCGATCTGCCCACACTGGATGAGTGGTGGCAACATTGCTATCCGGACGTAGCGTACCGCAATACCGCGCGTGCCGCCTGGGAAACCGCCATCGCGGAAGCGCGCCTGTACAATATCGACATGGCGCCGCAGGAATGGCGGGTACGTTGCAAGAATGGCGAGTATCGGGACATCCAGTTTCACTATCGTGCCATTGGCGACCGTCATGTGCATGTGTACCTGGATGTCAGCGAGCAGCGCAGACTGGAAGAGGAGCTTCGCCAGCAAGCCACTACGGATGCGCTGACCGGCCTGCTGACCCGCCGCCACTTCTTTGAGCAAGGTGCCCTGCGCCTGCAGCAGGCGCAGCGTCAGGGCCATCCACTCTGCGTGCTCATGCTCGATCTGGATCATTTCAAACGGATCAACGACCGCCATGGCCATGCCGCGGGGGATCTGGCCCTGCAGCATGCAGCCGGTCTGCTGCGAGAGGGCTTGCGCATGCCTGACTTGCTGGCCCGACTGGGTGGCGAAGAGTTCGTCCTGCTGCTGGAGCACACCGACGTCGAGCAGGCTCAGCAACTGGCCGAGCGGCTGCGGCAACACCTGCACCAACACCCCTGCCCGTTACCGGATGGCAAAGCCTTGCGCCTCACCGCCAGTTTCGGCGTTGCCCGGATACAGCAAGGAGACAGTCTGGACAGCCTGCTTTCCCGCGCCGACAAAGCCATGTATCACGCCAAGGAATTGGGGCGTAACCGCGTCATGGTAGAGCTTGCCGCATCAGGAAACATCGAGGGATAGGGAAGCGCGGGTGGCATCGCACAGGTACACGCGCCTCAGGTATGGGGTTAAGCCGGGCCCACCCGAAAGGCCCTGCTCATTCACCTGCACACAGGCAAAACGAAGGGAACCGGCAATGCCGGTTCCCTTTCAACATCACGGTGCCTTGCGTGACTGCGCAATCAGCTGGTTCAACACAGCAAACAGCTGGTCTTCACCGCCGGCATCGGTCACCGAGGTCATGAACTTGCCTTGCACCACAAAGGTTGGCACACCCGAGATACCGTAGTCCTGGGTGACTTTGGGTGCACGGTTGGCGTAAGTCTGAACGCCGAAGGAGTTGTACACCCCCATGAAGGTAGCGGCGTTGAGCGGCTTGCCATTTACCTTTTGCTTACCGGCCCAGTCTTTCACCACGTCAGCATCACGCAGCTCAAGCTCTTGCTTGTGAATGGCGTCAAACGCAGGGCCAACCAGTTGCGGCATCTTCAGCGCTTCAATGGTCGCATACAGCTGGGCGTGCTTCTGCATGCCCGCATTCCAGGCCGCATGTACCCGGCGGAACTGTACATCGGCCGGCAGCGTCTTCAGCCAGGCATTGAGTTTTGGCTCCAGATGGTAGCAGTGCGGGCAACCCAGCCAGAAGAATTCAATCACTTCCACCTTGCCCTTGGGAGCCTGCACCGGCATCGGGTTCGGCATATTGATCCACGGCTGCGCCGCCTGGGCCACCAGACTGCCTGCCAGTGCCACGGTAGCCAGCAACCATTTCCATCCTGCTTTCATCACGCTCATCCTCTTGGTTTCAGTTCACGTCTCGCTCAGCCGATCCGGACCTTGTCCCACCGGCCAGGTACCCTTACTTCAACGGCAAGACCGTTGGGGTAATCCCGTTTTGCTGCAAGGTAGCCTTGACCCGGTCAATGTCTTCCTGCTTGTTCAGCGGTCCCACCATCACGCGATGCCATACCCCCTTGCCGGGAATATCCTTGCTGCGGACCGAGGCATCCAGCCCCAGCAGCGCCAGGCGGGCGCGCAGGCTCTCCGCGTCAGACTCATCCTGGAACGAGCCCGCTTGCAACAAGGCGCGCGCGGGCTTGGCGTCAGCCGGTTTCTCTTCAGCCGGTTTGGCATCGCCAGCCTCAGCAGGCTTGGCATCCGCGGGTTTCGCATCTGCCGGTTTGCTGTCAGCGGGCTTGCTGTCTGCAGGCTTGGCGTCTGCCGGTTTAGTATCCGCCGGCTTGCCAGCAGGCGTGGAGGCACCTTGTTCGGTCCCCGGCAAAATTTCAAAGAATTCAAAGTCCGGCTTGCTGGCCGGCTTGGGCGCATTCGGGTCGGCCACAGCCACACCATTGGCTTCTGGCTTGGGCAAGCCATCCGGTACGGCAGACGCCCCTACCTGCAGGCTGGAACCTTGACTGCCCAGCAACTTGCGGTTGACCAGATAAACCCCGGCCAGGGAAATGCCAATCCCCAGGAACAAGCCAATGACAATCCCGGAAAACAGGCTGCTGCCCCCTTGGCGATTGCTGCCGGACGGACGAGCACGCGGGGTATTCTTGTGGTCTCGGCTCATTGATCCTCCAGTTGGCCGGTTAGCGCGGACAGTCCGCACGCTGGGCGATTATACCGTTTTCATGCGCACGCCGCATGGGGCCCCCATCACCTCCAGCAGTGCATCATGGGTCGCCGCCACCAGGTGCTCGGCCTCCTCATCCGTCAGCACATAAGGGGGCATCCAGTAAACCGTTGGTCCCATCGGGCGCAGCAAAAGTTCACGCTTGAGTGCCGCCGCAAACAGCAGCTGGGCAAAACCGGTCGGCGCGTCCTCCACCTCAAAGGCCCAGATCATGCCGCCCCCCGTCTCCCCCGCCTGACGGAATTGCCGCACAAAGGGCAAGGCACGAATGGGCTCCGCCAAATGGTTAATGCGGGCCGCCAGCAGGCGATTTTGCGCAAACACATCCTGCTGCTCAAACAGGGACAGCGTCGCCAGCGCGGCCCGGCACGCCAGCGGATTGCCGGTGTAGGAGTGCGAATGCAGGAAGCCCCGACTGACATCATCATGGTAAAACGCCTGATAGATCGTGTCCCGACTCAGCACCACCGACAGCGGCAAATAGCCTCCCGTAATGCCTTTGGACAGCAACAGCAGGTCCGGCCAGATGCCCGCCTGCTCACACGCGAAGAAGGTGCCGGTGCGGCCACAGCCTACCGCGATTTCATCGGCAATCAGATGGACCTGATACTGATCGCACAAGCGGCGCAACTGCTGCAAGTACCACGGCCCATACATCGCCATGCCGGCCGCCCCCTGCACCAGCGGCTCGACAATCACAGCCGCCACCTGACTGTGGTGCAGAGCCAGATAGTCCGCCATCGCCCGGATGGCCCGCGCGGCAACGGTCTCCGGAGCTTCTCCCGGCGAGGCCAGCCGCCGGTCCGGTGACGGCATGGCGACACCGGCACGCAGCAACGGGGCATAGGTATCGCGAAACAGCGCCACGTCGGTGACCGCCAGCGCGCCCAGCGTTTCACCATGGTAGCTGTCCGTCAGATGCAGGAAGCGAGTTTTCTCCGGCTGACCGACATTGCGCCAGTAATGAAAGCTCTTCTTCAACGCCATCTCGGTCGCCGAGGCACCATCCGAGCCATAGAAGGCGTGGCCCAATACGCCACCGGTCAAGGCAGACAGGCGCTCGGAGAGCTCGATCACCGGGGCATGGGTAAACCCGGCCAGCATCACATGCTCCAGCTGGTCCAGCTGGTCTTTCAGCGCGGCATTGATTGCCGGATGACCATGCCCGAACAGGTTGACCCACCAGCTGGATACGCCATCCAGATAGCGCTTGCCGTCAAAGTCATACAGCCACGCGCCCTGCGCCCGCGCCACCGGCACCAGCGGGAAGGTTTCATGCCGCTTCATCTGGGTGCAGGGGTGCCACACCGCCTGCAGGCTGCGCTGCAGCCATGCCTGATTGTTCATTACACCCTGCCCTGCACACCTGTTCATCATGGGGCTGGATTGTAGCATGCCCCTCTGCCCCCCCTGTCGGGATGCCCTGTGGCATTCAGTGCGGATTCAGCCAATGTCGGGGCATGGGGTGGCGGCTCGCCTGTGATAAAAATCTCACAGCCGCCCTCTTGAAAAGGGTAAAAGCCGCCCATACCATTAGCACTCGCCACGGGGGAGTGCCAAAACGTGTTTGCGTATCAGGCACTCAGGACCCGCATCTTTCTGTAACGAGCGGTAGACCGTCTCGTTTTTTGTGAATCAGGAGAGTTGGATTATGAAAATTCGTCCGTTGCACGACCGTGTGATCGTCAAGCGTCTGGAAGCCGAAGAAAAAACCGCTTCCGGCATCGTTCTGCCGGGCAATGCTGCCGAAAAGCCAGACATGGGTCTGGTGGAAGCCGTTGGCGCAGGCAAGATCCAGGACAACGGTTCCGTGCGTCCGATGAGCCTGAAGGTGGGCGATAAGGTGATCTTTGGCAAGTACAGCGGCCAGTCCGTGAAAGTGGACGGCGAAGAACTGCTGGTGATGCGCGAAGAAGACGTGATGGGCGTGGTGGAAGGCTAAGCCTCCCGCAACCGCAACGTCTCATAACTCATTCCAATCCGGAGAGAAACGAACATGGCTGCAAAACAAGTTAAGTTCCACGACGAAGCCCGTGCCAAGATGGTGGTGGGTGTCAACGTTCTGGCCGACGCCGTCAAGGTGACCCTGGGTCCGAAGGGCCGCAATGTGGTGCTGGACCGCTCCTTCGGCGCCCCGACCATCACCAAGGACGGTGTGTCGGTGGCCAAGGAAATCGAACTGAAGGACAAGTTCGAAAACATGGGCGCCCAAATGGTCAAGGAAGTGGCTTCCAAGACCTCCGACGTGGCCGGTGACGGTACCACCACCGCTACCGTGCTGGCACAAGCCATCGTGCAGGAAGGCATGAAGTACGTGGCCGCCGGCATGAACCCGATGGACCTGAAGCGCGGTATCGACAAGGCTGTGGCTGCCCTGGTTGAACAACTGAAAGGCATCAGCAAGCCGACCACCACCTCCAAGGAAATCGCCCAGGTGGGTTCCATTTCCGCCAACAGCGACGAATCGATCGGCAAGATCATCGCCGACGCGATGGACAAAGTGGGCAAGGAAGGCGTGATCACCGTTGAAGACGGCAAGAGCCTGGACAACGAGCTGGACGTGGTGGAAGGCATGCAGTTCGACCGCGGCTACCTGTCCCCGTACTTCATCAACAACCCGGAAAAGCAGATCGCAGCGCTGGACAACCCGTTCATCCTGCTGTTCGACAAGAAGATCAGCAACATCCGTGACCTGCTGCCGCTGCTGGAGCAAGTGGCCAAGTCCGGCCGTCCGCTGCTGATCATCGCTGAAGACGTGGAAGGTGAAGCCTTGGCCACGCTGGTGGTGAACACCATGCGCGGCATCCTGAAGGTGGTGGCTGTCAAGGCCCCAGGCTTCGGCGACCGCCGCAAGGCCATGCTGGAAGACATCGCCATCCTGACCGGTGGCACCGTGATCGCTGAAGAAGTGGGCCTGTCGCTGGAAAAGGCAACCCTGGCTGAGCTGGGTCAAGCCAAGCGCGTGGAAGTGGGCAAGGAACTGACTACCGTGATCGACGGTATTGGCCAGGCTGATGCCATTCAGGCTCGCGTGGGTCAAATCGATCGCCAGATCGAAGAAGCCACCAGCGACTACGACCGCGAAAAGCTGCAGGAACGCAAGGCCAAGCTGGCCGGTGGCGTGGCCGTGATCAAGGTTGGCGCAGCCACCGAAGTCGAAATGAAGGAAAAGAAGGCTCGCGTGGAAGACGCGCTGCACGCCACCCGCGCTGCAGTGGAAGAAGGCATCGTGCCGGGCGGTGGTGTGGCCCTGCTGCGTGCCCGCGCCAACCTGGGCAAAGTGGAAACCATCAACGGTGACCAGGAAGCCGGTGTGAAGATCGTGCTGAAGGCGATCGAAGCCCCGCTGCGCCAGATCGTTTCCAACGCCGGCGACGAGCCGAGCGTGGTGATCGCCAAGGTGCTGGAAGGCAAGGGTAACTTCGGTTACAACGCCGGTTCCAGCGAATACGGCGACATGGTGGAAATGGGCGTGCTGGATCCGACCAAGGTCACCCGCTCCGCACTGCAGTTCGCTGCTTCTGTGGCTGGTCTGATGCTGACCACCGACGCCATGGTAGCTGAGCTGCCGGAAGACAAGCCGGCTGGCGGCATGCCGGGTGGCATGGGCGGCATGGGTGGCATGGACGGCATGATGTAATCTGCTGATCCTGTTACCGGATCGACCCGACTGCTCACCGTAAGTGGGCAGTCCACACAGAGGGGCTGGTGGAAACACCAGCCCCTCTGTGTACATCCACCCGCCCAATAAAAGCTTATCTCAGACACGCTGTCACGCTCATGAGCCGATCTACAGCATGGCAGGCGTATTTTTTTAGGGCAGCCTAAGGGCACTTTTGGCATACTGCACGCACTTGATCCAGCCTAGGCTGGTGCTAACCCGGTTTTGATTCACCCATGTCCAGACTCAGCAAGCTGTTTACCCGGTATTGGAAGCGTGCATTGATCGTCACGATCATCTTGCTCGGGGGCGTATACGGCTATCGGCAATGGACCTATGAGCCACCGCAGGAATACCTGACGGCACCAGTGGTACGCGGCGACCTGGAGCAGGCGGTTCTGGCCACGGGCACGTTGCAGGCGCGTTACCAGGTGGATGTGGGTGCACAGGCTTCCGGTCAGTTACGCAAACTGTGGGTCGATGCCGGCAGCAAAGTACAGCAGGGGCAAGTGCTGGCGGAGATTGATCCCCAGCTGGTCGAGAGTGACCTCAAGTCGGCACTGGCACAGCGTGATGTGCTGCAAGCCCAGCTGAACAGCCGGCAAATCGGGCTGCAGCTGGCCCGCAAAGAGTTGCAACGGCAACAGGGTCTGTGGCAAACCGAAGCGACGGCACGCAAGGAGTTGGAAGCCGCCGAAGCCCAGGTCCGCCAGGGTGAGGCCGATACCGAAGCGCTGAAAGCGCAGATTCGCAACGCCCAGATCAATATCGATCGTAACCGTACAACACTGGGTTATACCCGCATCACCGCCCCTATTAGTGGCGAGGTGGTGGAAATCGTCACCCAGCAGGGCCAGACCGTGATTGCCAGCCAGCAAGCACCGGTAATCCTGCGGCTGGCAGACTTGCGCGAGATGACCGTGAAGGCGCAGGTTTCCGAAGCTGACGTGATGCGGCTGACGCCCGGCATGCCGGTCTACTTCACGGTGCTGGGTGCGCCGCAGCAACGCTACTGGGGCAAGCTGCGTACCGTATTGCCGATGCCGGAGCGGATCAATAACGCGGTGTTTTACCGCGCCCTGTTCGAGGTGCCCAATCCGCAAGGCAAGCTCAAAGTAGACATGACGGCTGAAGTCAACCTGTTGCTCGCGTCTGCCAAGCAAGTGCTGAACATCCCGCTGTCCGCACTGGGGGCCCGTAATGCCAAGGGGCTGCATGCCGTCAAAGTGCTGAGTGCCCAGCATCAGGTGCAAACCCGCTGGGTCCGCCTCGGCATGCAGACCAATACCCGGGCGCAAGTATTATCTGGCCTGAAAGCGGGCGAACTGGTGATTACAGGCGGCGGCGAAGGGGCCGCGAGCGTGGCGCCATGAGTCAGCCGCTGCTCTCGCTGCGCGAGGTCAGCCGCCGGTTCCCGGCTGGCGAACAGGACGTCACCGTACTGGACCGCGTCTCGCTGGACATCCATGCTGGCGAAATGGTCGCCATCATCGGCAGCTCAGGCTCCGGCAAATCCACGCTGATGAACATCCTCGGCTGTCTGGATCAGGCCAGCAGCGGCAACTATCAGATCAATGGCGAGGATACCGCCCGCTTCGAACCGGATGCCCTGGCTCGTTTGCGGCGGGAACACTTCGGCTTCATTTTCCAGCGCTACCACCTGTTACCCCACTTGAGCGCGCTCGACAATGTGGCGATGCCTGCCGTCTACGCGGGCCTGCCGCTGGAGGCCCGCCGCGAGCGTGCCTCCCAACTGCTGCAGCGGCTGGGCTTGGGCGACAAGCTGCACAACCGGCCCAGCCAGTTGTCTGGCGGTCAGCAGCAGCGTGTCTCCATTGCCCGTGCACTGATGAATGGCGGCGACATCATCCTCGCCGATGAGCCGACCGGCGCGCTGGACAGCCGCAGCGGCGAGGAGGTGATGCGCATCCTGCAGGAGCTGAATGCCGCAGGCCATACCGTGATCCTGGTCACCCATGACCCGCAGGTGGCAGCCCGTGCGCGCCGCATCATTGAAATTCATGATGGCCGTATTCTGCGTGACCAGCATCAGGATGCCACCCCACCAGCAACCATCCCGCATCAGCCCATGCAGCGTAACCCGCTGGCCATGCTGGGACAATTGGCCGAAGCCTTCAAGATGGCACTGCATGCCATGCTGGCCAACCGCCTGCGTACCTTGCTGACCATGCTGGGCATCATCATCGGCATCACCTCGGTGGTGTCGATCATCACCATTGGCGATGCCGCCCAGAATTACATCCTGACTGACCTGCGCTCCTACGGCACCAACACCATCGACGTCGGCCGTGGCAGCGACTGGGGAGACGACAAGGCCAATAGCATCCGCAGCCTGCAGGCGGGCGATCTGACCGCCCTCGCCAATGAACCCTACGTGGACAGTGTGACGCCTATTACCGGCACCGGAGTGCGTGGGAGGGTAGGGAATCTGGATGCCAGCATCGAAGTCAGTGGGGTCAGCGCGCAGTACTTCCGTGTGAAAGGCAAGACCATCGCCAGCGGCCTGCCTTTTAATGCGGATGATGTGGCTCGTCAGGCCCAGGTTGCTGTCATTGATGAGCGCACCCGCAAGAAACTTTTCCCTAACCGGGACCCGATCGGAGAGGTCATCCTGCTTGGGCACGTGCCGGTCCGGGTGGTGGGGGTGATGGCCAGCCGAAAGTCCATGTTCAGCGATGGCCAAAGCCTGCGTGTGTTGATCCCTTACACCACGGCAGGAAGCCACCTGCTGGGACGCTCTCACTTTGACTATCTGACCATCCGGGTGCGGGACGGTCAACCCCCGGTACTGGCCGAGCAGGCGCTGACCCGTTTGCTGACCCAGCGCCACGGCAGCAAGGATTTCTTCACGGAGAATATCGACGTCGCGATCCGACAGGTCACCACCGTCAGCAATACCCTCAGCCTGCTGCTGACGCTGGTTGCGGTCATTTCCCTGCTGGTGGGCGGCATCGGTGTGATGAACATCATGCTGGTATCGGTGACCGAGCGTACCCGTGAGATCGGCATCCGCATGGCGGTTGGCGCACGGCAGCAGGATGTGATGCAGCAGTTCATCACCGAATCGGTGCTGGTCTGCCTGGTCGGTGGTGGCATCGGCGTGGTGCTGTCCTGGGGGCTGGCTACGGTCGCGGGACTGCTGCTGCCCAGCTGGCAGATTGGCCTGCCGGGGCGTGCCGTGCTGCTGGCGGTCGTCTGTGCCAGCCTGATCGGCCTGATTTTTGGCTACCTGCCGGCCCGCCGTGCCGCCCGCCTTAACCCGATAGACGCGCTGGCTCGAGAATGACCATGTTCCGCCCTGCCCTGTTACTGACCTTGAGCTACTTGCTGACCGCCTGCGCACCCACGCCATGGCAGCGGCCCAAGGCAACGGTCCCCAAGCAATGGCAAACCGAGGCTTCCAGCCAGCCCCCGCTGTCAAACACCGACTGGTGGCAGGGCTTTGGCGACCCCACCCTGCTGCAGCTGCTGCAAACGGTACGCCGCGACAACCCGGACCTGGCGGCTTCCGCTCAGCGCATCCGCAAGGCCATGCTCGAAGCAGGTATCAGCGCACGTGACGCTTACCCCAGCTTCACGGCCAGCCTCAACCGTAATGCCAGTCGCACCCTGGGTGAAGAAGACAAGCAATGGCAGCGCCAGTACCAATCCTCGATCGGGGTGTCGTATGTAGTGGACCTGTGGGGGAAACTGGATGCCGCCCAACGCGCAGGCTCACTGGAGTGGCAGGCCACCGAAGCAGATCATCGGGCACTGCAGCTGACACTGGACCGACAGGTGGCGGAGCGCTACTGGGACATCGCGGCGGCTCGCACCAAGCTGGCGTATCTGGAGCAAAGCCGCCAATACCAGCAACGGGTAGTCCAGTTGCTGGAGCAGCAGCAGCGCTGGGGTGCCATCGCTCCCCAGGACCGTTTGCAGGCCGAGCAGCTGCTGCTGAAATACCAACAGGAACGCCTGGGCCAAGAGCAGGATCTGGCCAGCCACTATAATGCTTTGGCACTGCTGGCCAATCAGCCCCCGGGTTCCTTTCATCCGGACATCGCACCACTCCCCCTGCAATCCGCCCTGCCAACGGTGCAGGCTGGTTTGCCCAGCAGTCTGCTGAACCGCAGACCGGACCTGCTGGCCGCCGAGCAACGGGTACAGGCGCTGCTGGCCCATGTCGACGAACGCAAACGCGCGTTTTACCCAGCGCTGACACTGACCGGCGAACTCAGTGGCAGTAGTCCGGAGCTGCGCCATGTGCTGCGTAACCCGCTGGCACTGCTGGGCGCTGGCTTGGTACTGCCCTTCATGCAGTGGCCCACTCTGCAGCTGCAGCAGCAAGCCAGCGAAGCCGAGTACGAAGAAGCCATCATTCTGCTACGCAAGCGCTGGTATACCGCTTTCCAGGAAGTGGATGATGCGCTGTCGAACCAGCAACAGCTGGGCGAGCAAATCCGCTTGCAACAGCAGATCGTGCAGCGCCAGCAACAGCAGGAGCGCATTGCCGAGCAGCGCTATCGCGCCGGTGCGGTGGCGCTCAAGGAGTGGCTGGCCGCCAGCGAAGCCCGCAGGCAGGGCGAGCTGGAATGGCTGGACCTTCAGCTGGAACGCCTCAAAAGCCTGTCGCAACTCTATGCAGCACTGGGTGGCGGCTATTGATTGCACGTTAGGGAAAGGCGATGATGTGGCCTGATATTGACCTGACCCCGCCATGCCGCACGCCGCACCCGATCCCCTGCTGAGCCTGCAACAGCAGGCCCGCCCGCTGGCCAGCCAGCCCGGGCACACCGCGACTGCCCTGCCAGAGCTGTGGTTGTTCCGCAGTGACCAGCCCTTGTCGCTGGTACGCGGCTACAGCCCCTATAGCCAGGTGGCGGTTGCGCTCAGTGGCCGCAAGTGGATTCACTGTCAGGGACAGACGTTTCTCAACGATGCTCGTCAGCATGTGGTGCTGCACGGTCGGCATCATTATCAGGCCGAGGTGGAAGCCAGTCCGGCAGCGCCCTATATTGCCCTCAAGCTACAACTTCCCCCGGCCCTGTTGGGGCGCACCTTGCTGGAGCTGCTGGAAGATCAGTTGTTGCCGCGTCGCGAGGTGGCTGCCGCCGCTTTTGTCGGCGAAGTGAATGCGCCGCTGGCAGATGCCTTGTGCCGCCTGCTGGATTGCCTTGGCCACCCCGCCGAGCGCCGCCTGTTGGCACCGCTCTACTTGAAGGAAATCACCGTCCGGCTGCTGACTTCTGAGGCGGCCAGCGTGCTGCGCGCCGGGCTGACCCGCGAGCACCTGCAGGTGTTGCGCGCCATGCAATACATCGAGCGCCACGCCACCCGTCAGCCGGAGATCGACGAGATCGCATCCGCTGTGGCCATGAGTCGTTCCAGCCTGGGGCATCGCTTCCGTCAGATTGTCGGCATGCCGCCGGGGCAATATGCCCGCCAGTTACGGCTGGAGACGGCTCGCCTGCTGCTGCTCGACCAGCAGGTGTCGGTCGCGCAGGCGGCAGAACAGGCGGGCTACGCCAGTACCTCGCATTTCTCGCGCGATTTCCGCCGCCAGTTTGGCCTGAGTCCTGGCCGCTATGCGGATACCTTTCTGCGACAAGCGGTGCTGCCGCTGGCGGCGATGGCAGGCTGAGCTACCGGTTTGCACAATCCGGCATGTCGGCTGGCGTTCCCGGCATCGGCAGGCCGCTCGTCGCTGGGCACAATGGCGCTCCCGGTCAACGTGACCTCCATTCAGGATATCCAGACCATGAGCGCCCATCTGCTGATTCACTTTAACGCTCAAGCCGAGCACTACCCGGCCCTGTTGCAATTGCTGACTGAAGCCAGCCAGACGCTGCCGGGCCAAGGCGGCTGCGCACAATTTCAATTGTTTCGATCGCTGGAGCAGCCCCACGCGCTGACCGTACTGGAGCAGTGGCAATCCCGTGAGGACCATGCCGCCCACTTCGCCCGGCTGGAAGCCTCCGGGGGTTGGGCCCATGTGCAATCCCTGCTGGCCACCGCACCCCAGATACACTGGCTGCAAGTGGCTTGATCAGGCACGCCGGGGTACGTCGAGAATATCCGGCGTATGCCCGGTGGCTTGCAAAAAGTGACGCACATCGCGCTGACTCAGCACCCGCGTTGCCGTGTTGACCAAGGGGTGCGCCTGTACCGCAGAGGCATCCCACACTGCCTGATCCAGCACGCAGCGCACCTGTCGGCTTGCATCCTGCCACAGGGCCAGCAGCGACACCGAGCCCGGCTGCAATTGCAAATAGCGTTGCAGGCGCTCTGCGGAGGCCAGCCTGAGGCCGGACACTCCAAGCAACGGCGAAAGCGCCTTCAAATCCACCTGATAGTCTGACGGCACCACCAGCAGCAGATGCTGGCGGCCTTTACCGTCGCACAGAAACAGGTTTTTGGTGGGCAAACCCGGCACCTCAGCCGCCAGCCGATCCGCTTCCTCACAGGTAAAGACCGGAGGGTGGGTCCAGCACGGGCTGTCGATACCGTGTTGTTGCAGAAAATCATCAAGCGTCGTCATGACCCTACCCTGCCAGCAGGCTGGCAGCGCGTCAAGCCAGCCTGCTTGACTTTGAGTACACTCCAACTTTTACAGTGGGTCATGAACGCCATGTACAGCATCCAGGACATCAGTGCACAGACCGGGCTGAGCGCCCATACCCTGCGCTACTACGAGCGCATCGGGTTGCTCGGGCCGGTACCGCGTGCACCGGGCGGCCAGCGCCGCTACCGGGAGGATGACCTGCACTGGCTGGCGTTCCTGCAACGCCTGCGCGTGATCGGCATGCCCATCCGGGAGATGCAGACCTACGCCAGGCTTCGACAATCTGGTGACAGTACGCTCGCGCAGCGTCGAACCATGCTGGAACAGTATCAGACCGCCCTGCTGGAACGAATCGGACAATTGCAGCAGTCCGCCCACCGGCTGGACGAAAAGATCGCCCACTACCGGCGGCTGGAGCTGGCTATCACCGCGACCGGAGACCCCAACCATGAATGACACACGTTACGAGCGCGGCCTGCAGAAGCTGGCCGAGATTGACGGCCATGCTGGTCAGCAGGTGATCGACAGCTTGCAGGACTTGGCTCCCGACTTTGCCCGTTACCTGATCGAATACCCGTTTGGCGACATCTACAACCGCCCCGGCCTCGACCTGCGCGGGCGGGAGATCGCAGTGGTGGCGGCGCTGACTGCACTGGGCAATGCCGCGCCACAGCTGAAGGTCCACCTGCATGCAGCGCTGAATGTCGGGCTCAGCCGCGAGGAAATTCTGGAGGTGATCATGCAGATGTCGGTCTATGCCGGCTTCCCGGCGGCACTGAATGCGCTGACCGTGGCACGCACGGTGTTTGCTGAGCGTGCTGCTGAGACTCAGGCCACCGCAGACAGCCGCTCCGCCCCCTCGCCTTCGGCCAGTACCTGACTGATGCGGTATTCATCCAGCTCCGGGGCACACAGCTGAATGAAGCGATAGGCAAAGTCCCGCAGATAGTGACCCCGCCGCACCGCAATGCGGGTGGTGTTCTGCGGGAACAGGGTGTGGCTGTCCAGCAGGTGCAGACCCTGGTCGCGCCGGGCATTGAACGCCATCGAGGCAATGATGCCCACGCCCAGCCCCAGCTCGACGTAGGACTTGATCACGTCCGCATCCAGTGCCGACATCACCACATCCGGCAGCAAACCGGCATCGGTAAAGGCTTGGTCGATCCTGGCCCGGCCAGTAAACCCCTCGTGATAGGTGATGATCGGGTAGTCTGCCAACGCTTCCAGCGTGAGCTCGGGTACATCGAGCAGCGGGTGCCCGTCCGGCACCAGCACGCCATGATGCCAGTGGTAATAGGGAAAGGAGCCCAAGGGGGGATGTTCAGTCAGGGATTCGGTGGCGATGCCGATATCGGCCTGCCCGTCGATCAGCATGCGGGCAATCTCATCCGGGCTGCCCTGATGCAGCTTCAGGTGTACGCGCGGGAAGCGCCGCTTGAATGCGGTCACCACTTGCGGCAGCACATAACGGGCCTGCGTGTGAGTGGTGGCAACGGTCAACTGCCCTTCATCCCGCTGGCTGTACTGTTCGGCCAGCCGCTTGATGTTGCCCGCTTCGAGCAGCAGGCGGTCCACCATATTGACCAGCTCCTTGCCGGGTTCGGTCAACCCCAGTAGCCGCTTGCCTTTGCGGACAAACAGTTCCACCCCCAGTTCGTCTTCCAGGTCCTTGATATGCTTGGAGACCCCGGACTGCGAGGTAAACAGGACGTTGGCGGCTTCGGTCAGATTGAAGTTGCGGCGTACCGTCTCTCGGATGATGCGCAGTTGCTGGAAATTCATGCGGCGACTCCCGTTGCCAGCTGCCTGGCAAACAACTGCAGTCGCTGCGGTCGCAATGCCACCAGTTGCCCTTCCTGCAGCGCCAGCGACTGCAATTGCTCGCGGCTCAGCTCCACCTCGATCGGGGCACGCAGGCCCTCCAGACTTTCCAGCTCGACGCGGCTGCGGATACCAAAGGTCAACACCCGTGCCACTCGGGCAGCAATGCCCTCGCCCACACTCGCCTGCGGCAGAATATCCAGCTCATGCGGACGAGCAAAGGCAATCACCTCCTCGCCCTGGGCGAAGCTGCCCTGTAGCGGCAAGCTGGCCGCGCCGATCTCCACCCGCCCGGCATTGATGCGCCCGGCAAAGCGGTTGACGTTGCCGAGGAAGCCATACACAAACGGCGTTTCCGGTTGCTGGTAGACCTGCTCTGGCGTTCCCGTCTGTTCTACTTTGCCATGGTTCATCAGCACCACCCGGTCTGCCACCTCCAGCGCCTCATCCTGATCGTGCGTGACAAACAGGGAAGTGACATGCAGTTCATCGTGCAAACGGCGCAGCCAGCGGCGCAGTTCCTTGCGCACCTGGGCATCCAGTGCACCGAAAGGCTCGTCCAGCAACAACACCTTGGGCTCTACCGCCAGCGCCCGTGCCAGTGCAATCCGCTGCCGCTGCCCACCCGATAGCTGGGAAGGGAAACGGTCTGCCAACCAGTCCAGCTGTACCAGCTGCAACAGTGACATCACCCGCTCACGGATGGTGGCCTCCGACGGGCGCTCACGGCGGGGCTTCATGCGCAGGCCAAACGCGATGTTGTCAAACACCGTCATGTGCTGGAACAAGGCGTAATGCTGGAACACAAACCCCACTTGCCGTTCACGGGCATGCCGCGCTACGGCATCTTCGCCATCCAGAATCACCTGTCCGGCGTCGGCCTGCTCCAGCCCGGCGATGATGCGCAGCAGGGTGGTTTTACCGCAGCCAGAGGGCCCTAGTAATGCCACCAGCTCGCCAGAGGGAAACGACAGACTGATGTCATCCAGCGCGACAAATTGGCCAAAGCGCTTGTGAATATGCTGAACCTGAATGCTCATGGAGCCTCCCGAAGCAAGGATATCTGCCGTGCAGCCCGATGCTCCACCCAGGTTTTGACCACCAGGGTGAACAAAGCCAGCACCGCCAGCAGGGACGCTACGGCAAAGGCCGCAGCATGTTGGTATTCGTTGTACAAAATCTCGACCTGCAGCGGCAGGGTGTTGGTCATGCCACGGATGTGCCCCGACACCACGCTGACTGCGCCAAACTCACCCATCGCCCGTGCGCTGCACAGGATCACGCCATACAGCAGCCCCCACTTCACATTGGGCAGGGTCACATGCCAGAAGGTGCGCCAGCCATTGGCCCCCAGCACCAGCGCCGCCTCTTCCTCTTCCCGACCTTGCGCCTGCATCAGCGGGATCAGCTCACGGGCAATAAAAGGAAGGGTCACAAACAGGGTGGCCAGCACGATGCCCGGCACCGCAAAGATCACTTTGAGCTCATGGCTGGCCAGCCAAGGCCCCAGCCAGCCTTGCGCACCAAACAGCAGGACAAACATCAGCCCCGCCACCACCGGCGACACCGAAAACGGGATGTCGATCAGGGTGATCAGCAAGGTTTTGCCGGGAAAGTCAAACTTGGCAATGGCCCAGGCAGCGCATAGCCCGAACAGCAGGTTGACCGGCACGGCAATGCCCACCGCCAGCAAGGTCAGCTGGATGGCAGACCAGACCTCCGGGTCATGCAGGGCGCTCAACCAGGCTGACATGCCTTTGGCCAAGGCTTCCACCAGCACCACAACCAGCGGCATGAGCAAGAACAGGGCAAAGAAGGCCAGCGCCACCACCAGCAGGCTGAGACGCACCCAGCGTGGGTCACGGGTGGCCAGCGGATGGTGGGAGGCAGCCTGGATCACGATCGTACTCATGCTGGCGCTCCCTGGCGGCGTACCAGCCAGCCTTGCAGTCCGTTGATCAACAGCAGCATGATCAGCGAGAGGCTAAGCATCACCACCGCAATGGCGGTGGCCCCGGCATAGTCATATTGTTCCAGCTTGCTGATGATCAGCAGCGGCGCAATTTCAGAGACCATGGGCAAATTACCCGCGATGAAAATGACCGAACCGTACTCGCCCACACCACGGGCAAACGCCAGCGCGACAAACACCCCCAGCGGTTGAAAAGCGACCTTCAGACCCAAGGGCTCCAGCCACTGCCCCAACCAGCCATTGCGGGCATACAGTGCGGTCAGGGCAATACCCGCCACGGCGGTTGGCAAGGCAAAGGGCAAATCAATCAAGGCATCCACCACCCGTTTTCCCGGGAAGGGATAACGCACCAGAACCCAAGCCAGCAGCACCCCGAACACGGTATTGAGCAGCGCTGCCGCCATGGCCATACCAAACGACAGACGGTAAGAGGCCACCACGCGCTCCGACGTGGCGGCTTGCCAGAAGTGCTCCCACCCCAGCGAACCCGCCTTCAGCACCACCGCCAGCAGGGGCAGCAGTACCATCAGCAGCAGATACAGCAAGGTTATACCCAGACTGAGGCGAAAGCCCGGCAGCACATGCCAGCGCTGGCGGCGCGCCCTCCGGATGGATGGCCCATGGTGCGGTATGGCTTCCAGTGTCACGTCTGCACCGGCTGGCATGATGCGCTCCCTGTTATTGGTGAAAGCCAGTGTAGGGAGCCCGACAGTGCTTGAGAAATATTAAAAACTGCGTTCTTTATTCAATAAAGTGATTTGAAGCAATATCACTAAGAACTGACAAGCATTTAAGCTAAACGACTACCTGTTTGCCGCTCCAGCAAGAGCCGGGTGTGATGGCGCAGGCGAGAAAGGTGCCCACCTCGCCCTTTGGGCAGATAGAGGGCGTCATCATCATTTCCCAAGGGCATACCGGTCTGACAAGTCTGCAAGGCATGCAGCAATTGCAGGCCAGCAGGCCAAGGACCGAAACCGGCCTCCACATTGATATGCCCGGCCATACCCTGATTAACGAAGCGACTACCCCAGCGGTCCGCCCACCATGCCGCAGACGTCAGCCGCATCCACGGATCATTGCGGCTGGCCACCAGCACACTGGGGCAGGGCAAAGGTTTGTCTGGCAGCCAGGCCGCTACACCGGCTTGCCAGCTCACCTCCTCCGGGTGCAAGCCCAGCAAGTCAAAGCGCGCCGGGCTGGCCGGAGCCACCAGCAACGCCCCTGCCACCTTGCCGGGCAATTCCTGGATCGCCACCACACTGGCCAGGCAGCCAAAGCTGTGTGCCACCACATACACCGGCCCAACGGCCTCCTGTATGGCCTGGCGTACAGAGCTGGCCCACCAGGCCAGTACCGGCTGTGTCCAGTCAATGCCGGTGACCCGGCACGCCTGCGGCAGCTGCTGCTCCATCCAGCTCTGCCAGTGCGCCGGGCCACTGCCCATGTAGCCCGGCACCATGAGAATGGTGGCGTGAGACACAGCGTCTCCCTTACTTGACCGCGATCTGGTCAAACACCCCGCCATCGGCAAAATGGACTTTCTGTGCCTTTTGCCAGCCACCGAAAACCTGATCAATGGTAAACAGGTTCAGCTTGGGGAAGCGCTTGAGGTCTTCCGGCTGCGCCAGCTGCGGCAATACCGGGCGGAAGTAATGGTCTGCCGCCAGGCGCTGCCCTTCTGCAGAGTAGAGATACTGCAGGTAAGCCTGCGCCTGCTTCAGCTGTCCGTGCTTGCTGGCCACTTTGTCGACCACCGCCACCACCGGCTCGGCCAGGATGGATACCGAAGGCACCACAATCTGGAACTTGTCCGGTCCCAGCTCTTGGGTAGCGAGGAATGCCTCGTTTTCCCACGCCAGCAATACATCGCCAATACCGCGTTCGGCAAAGGTGGTCAGCGAGCCGCGTGCAGCGGAATCCAGCACTTTGACGTTACCATACAGCTTGCGTACAAATTCACGGGCGGTTGCCTCGGAGCCGCCCGGTTGCTTCAGAGCATAGCCCCAGGCCGCCAGATAGTTCCAGCGGGCACCGCCACCGGTTTTCGGATTGGGCGTCACCACCTCCACACCGGGCTTGACCAGATCGGACCAATCCTTGATGCCCTTGGGGTTGCCCTTGCGCACCAGAAACACGATGGTCGAGGTATAGGGAGCACTGTTATGTTCCAACCGTTTTTGCCAGTCGGCAGGCAGGTTACCGGTTTTGCTGGCAATTTCGTCAATGTCGTACGCCAGTGCCAGCGTGACCACATCCGCCTCCAGCCCGTCGATCACCGCACGGGCCTGTTTGCCAGAGCCGCCGTGAGACTGGTTGATGCGCAGTTCCTCGCCGGTCTTGCCCTTCCAGTAGCGGGCAAATTTTTCGTTGTAGTCCTTGTAAAACTCGCGGGTCGGGTCGTAGGAGACATTGAGCAGGTCTGCCTGCGCCCACAGTGGCACACTGGCGACCAGCGCCAGTAGCCAGCGGGAAGAGCGGATTCGTACAGATTGTTTCATGGTGTGACCTCATGTCGTGTGGAATGAGGCCACTGTACGGCTCAGCCCATGCTGGGTGAACCAAGAAAAAGTGCAAAGCTTATCGCCTGCGGTGTCACCCTCACATGGCTGCCAGTAGCTGACTCAGGTTGTAGCGGAACATGGCTTCATAACTGGCCGCCGGACCGGTTGCTGCCGACAAGGCATCCGAATACAGCTTGCCGCCCGGCTTGACGCCCGCTTCACTGGCCAACTGCTGCAACAACCGCGGGTTGCTGATGTTTTCCACAAATACGGCCTTGACCTGCTGTTGACGGATCTGCTCGATCAGGCGTGCCACCGCCTTGGGGGTGGCTTCGGCATCGGTATTCATGCCTTGCGGCGCCAAGAAGGTGATGCCGAAACGCTGTGCGAGGTAGCCAAACGCATCATGCGAGGTGATGACCTTGCGGCGGGCTGCCGGGAGCTTGCCCACGGCAGCCTGCGCCCATTGTTCCAGTACCTGCAGGCGTTGCTGATAAGCGCTGCTGCGCTGGCGATAATAGGCCGCATGCGCCGGGTCGACCTTGCTCAAGGCCAGCTCGATGTTCTGCACATACTGGCGGACGCGTGCCGGGTCCTGCCAGGCATGCGGGTCTACACCATGCTCTTCGCCGGCCAGGGTCTGCACGCCCTTGGATGCGACGGTGAGTACGCCCTGATAATGTGCGGCGGTGGCCAGCCGAGGCAGCCAGTCGTCAAATCCCAAACCGTTGACCACCACCAGCCGAGCCTTCCCCAACAACGCAGCGTGCTTGGGGGCAGGCTGAAAGACATGGGCGTCCTGATCCGGCCCGACCAGCGCTGTGACGCTGACCTGCTCCCCGCCCACCTGCTGCACCAGATCCCCCAGAATGGAGAAGCTGACCACTACCGGCAAGCGTTCCGCCTTTGCCAGCCCGCAGATCAGCAGCAAGGCAGCTGACAGTTGTACCCAACGATGACGACGCATTGTTCACCTCTTCTTACGCAACCCAGTTGCATTTAATAATAAACCGATGCACCCTCCGCAGGCCTGCTCAGGCCTCCAGATGGCGCAAACGCCACACTTTCCACAGCAGCCCGCCCTGTGAGCCCAGCAGCAGCGACAGCATGTAGCCAAGCCCGGCCACCAGAATGATGCTGGGGCCAGAGGGTAGATCCGCATGATAGGACAGTAACAAACCGAGGTAGCCGGACAAACCCGCCAGCCCCAGTGACACCGCAAACAGGCCCGGCAGTTGGGCCGCCCACAGGCGGGCGCTGGTGGCAGGCAGCATCATGAGGCCCACCGCCATCAGGGTGCCTAGCGCCTGAAAACCGGCCACCAGATTGAGCACCACCAAAATCAGGAATACAAAGTGCGCCACCGCGCCGCCGCCACCCATGGCGCGGAAGAAGTCCGGGTCAAAACTCTCCAGCACCAGTGGCCGGTACAACAGGGCCAGCGTCAGCAGCGTGAAGCTGGCAATACCCGCCACCAGCAACAGGGCCGCAGGATCGACCGCCAGTACCGCGCCAAACAGGAAGTGCAGCAGGTCGACGTTCTTGCCCCATTTGGACACCAGCAGCACGCCGGTCGCCAGTGATAACAGGTAGAACGCGGCGAAGCTGGCGTCTTCCTTGAGCTGGGTCTGTCGTGTCACCCAGCCCGCCAACACCACCACCACCACCCCGGCAATCAGCCCGCCAATACTCATCGCCACCAGCGACAAGCCTTGCGCAATAAAGGCAATGGCCGCACCCGGCAGGATGGCATGGCTCATGGCGTCGCCCACCAGACTCATCCGGCGCAGCACCAGCAGCAGGCCAATCGGTGCGCAGCCCATCGCCAGCGCCAGACAACCTACCAGCGCATGCCGCATGAAGGCGAAATCGGCAAACGGCTGCCACAACCATTGGTACAAGGTATGCATCATGCGGCCACGCTCTGGTTGACAGGGTCATCCCGATGGCACACGGGCGCATCATCTACCCATCGTTCCGCCATGGCGTTGGCACGCTGCAGGCAGGCCGGGGTCAGCACTTCCTGGGTCGGGCCCCAGGCAATGCACTCTTTGGCCAGCAAGACCGTGTCCATAAAATGGCTACGGACCTGGTCAAAGTCATGCAACACCCCGATCACGGTACGCCCCTCGTGCTGCCAGTGCTGGATCAGCCGCAGCAAATCGGCCGTGGTACGTGCATCCACCCCGGTGAACGGCTCATCCAGCAAGATGATGGGCGCATCCTGCAGCAGGATGCGCGAGAACAGCACCCGCTGGAATTGCCCGCTGGACAGGCTGCCGATACTGCGGTCGCCAAAGCCTTCCAGACCCACCGTGGCCAGCGCCTGCTCCACCTGCTCACGCTCAGCCTGAGACACGCCACCAAACCAGCCCCGTTTGCGCCAATGCCCCAGCAGCACTACATCACGCACCGACACCGGGAAGCTGCGGTCGATATTCGCCAGTTGCGGCAAATACGCCATGTGTCGCGTCGGGTCGGCAAAGCGGATGCTGCCATGCTGCACCGGCAGCAGACCCACCAGCGCCTTGAGCAAACTGCTCTTGCCTGCACCATTGGGACCAACGATGGCGGTGGTCACCCCCTGACGAAACTGACCGGACACATGGTGCACCGCCGGATGGCGGTGGTACGCCAGCGTCACATTTTCCAGCGTCACCGCACTCATGCCGCCCCCTTCAGCGCCCACCACACCCCGCCCCACAGCAGCAGCAGCAGGGGCAGTACACACAGCACCCGCTGAAAGGCGGAGGCACCCAGCACACTCCAGCGTGCACGCTGGGGTACCGGGCGCGCCGTGTGGCGGTCGGGCGTATGGGAGTGCGAGTGGGTATGACCGCTCATGCGGTAGCTTCCTGTTGGCAGGCGTGGCAAACGCCCTTGATTTCCAGCTCATGCGCCGTGATGGTGAATTGTGCAGCTGCCGCATCCTGTTGCAACTGGCGCATGCTGGCCACCCCGGCGACTTCAGTAACCTGATGGCAGCGCTGACAAATCAGCAGCACACCTTGATGATGGGGAGTCAGCCCATGCTCGCAGGCCACAAAGGCGTTCAGCGATTCCAGTCGATGCACCAGCCCCATGCTGACCAGAAAATCCAGCGCCCGATACACCGTCGGCGGCGCAGCCGTGGGTTTGGCTTTCTGCAAGCAGGCCAGAATGTCGTACGCCTTGAGCGGCCCTCCCGCCTGCAGCAGCAAGGCCAGCACCTCACGGCGGCTGTCGGTAAGCTTTTCGCCGCGACTCAGGCACCACTGCTGGGCGGCCTGCAAGGCAAGGGGCAGGGAATTCATCGGGGTAAAGGGCAGCAAGGTCTCAGGTCTTATAAATGCAATGTTATAACATAACACATTGATGCGTCCAGTCTGCAGCCGCGCCACAAACCTGCCATAATCAGCGGCGAAACCTCGCGGACCCTGATATGGCCTCCCCTTTGCGACCCTGGCTCACTCGCCTGCAGCTACAGCCCGCCCTGGCGCTGGCCGGTCTGTTTGCGCTCTGGGTATTGATGGAAGCCTTGGCGGGCCTGCGTCTGCTGGCCCCGCTTGATACCTACTTCAGCGACCATTTGCTCCGCCAGCACGCTTCACAGCGCCCTACACCCGACAACATCGTGATGATCGGCATCGACCAGCGCAGCCTGGAAGACGACGCCATGCTGGACTTTGCCGGGCGCAACTGGCCGTGGCCACGGATGGTGCATGCCGAGCTGCTGCGTGAACTGCAGCAGCGGGGTGCCAAGGCTGTCATCTTTGACCTCACCTTCACCGAAGGTGACCCCTCGGCGCCAGAGAGTGACCGCGCCTTTGCCCAGGCCCTGCGGGCATTCCCGGCCTATTTACCGCTGGTAGTGCAGCCTGATGGGCAGCCCTCGCCATTCAAGCGTCTGCCCCCGATCATGGCAGTCCGCCCCGGCCCGGATGCCCAGCTCGACGCGGGTGCGCCACTGCTGACACCAATGGCGTTGCCGGTCGATGTCTGGCGCACCGGCTTGATCAACTTCCTGCCCGATCCGGATACCGTGGGGCGTCGCTACTATATTGACTATCTACGTCAAGGCTGGCGCATCCCTTCCCTGCCTGCCCGGGTCGCCCGCGATCAGGGCTGGGCGGTGCCACCACAGACCGATATTCTGCTGAACTGGTACAGCAAGCCCTTCTCCCGACTCTCCTACCGAGATGTGGTATTGAGCCGACAATTCAGCAAACCCATCCCGCTGCCGGATCTACACGGCAAAATCATCATCGTTGGCGCGTATGCCTCAGGTTTGTCCGACCTGCACCCCACGCCACTCAGCCGCCTCACCGATCCACCCACCCCGACCGCCGGGCCAGAGATTCTGGCCACCGCGCTGGCCAACCTGCAACACGGCGACTGGCTGCGTCCGGCACCGCGCGCCTCGGAGCTGGGGCTGGCCATCCTGCTGATGTTCCTGCTGGCCTGGGGCTGGCGGCGTGGCTGGCATGTCAGCCTGCTTGCCCTGGGTTTGCTGCTGGCAACAGCGTTCAGCACGCTGGGTAGCTATCTGCTCTTGCAGCGGACCATTCTTTGGCTTCCCTTTAGCTACCTGACCCTATGCTGGTTGTATTTTTTCATCTGCGCCTTGCTGTACTTTCTGGCCGAGCGGCGGCGGCGTGAGCATACCGTACAGCTGTTCAACCGCTTTCTGGATCCCCGTGTGGTGCGCAAGCTGGTAGACCGCAATGCGCTGGCCCAGGCGGAAGTCGGCCAGGCAGTGGAAATCTCGGTGCTGTTCTCCGACATCCGCGGTTTTACCACCCTGTCTGAGCGGCAGCCACCAGAAAAAGTAGTGCAGATGCTGAACGGTTATTTCGACTTGCAGGTAGAAGCGATAGACTTGCACGGTGGCACACTGGACAAGTTTATCGGTGATGCCATCATGGCCTTTTGGGGGGCGCCGCTCAGCAATCCGCATCACGCCAGCGAGGCGGTCGCCGCAGCGCTGGACATGACCGACCGGCTGGAACAGTTCAAGCGCATGCTGGGTGAGGCCGGACAAGGGTTTGATATCGGTATCGGCATCCATAGCGGCCCCGCCGTGGTGGGCCTGATTGGCTCCACCCAGCGGCGACTGGATTACACCGCGATTGGGGATACCGTGAATCTGGCCAGCCGCATTGAAGGACAAACCAAAGGTATCGCCCGCATTCTGGTCTCGGAATCCACCCGGCTGGCGTGCGGTGAACAATTTGAATTCATCGACCACGGTGAACATCAGGTCAAGGGCCGGGAACAACCGGTCCGGCTATTTGAACCAAAAAGGAAGACAACATGAACCGCATGCCGCGCCTGCTGGCCGGAGCGCTATTGGTGACCGGGGGGCTGGCTCTGGCGGCTCCCGCCACGGTAACCCGTAGCAGTGATCTGAAAGCCAAACCGCAACTCGACGCACCAACCATCGCCACCCTCTCGGCCAATAGCGAAGTGGATGCCACCCCCGGCGAAGGCCGCTGGGTGCAAGTGAAGACCAGCGACGGCAAGAGCGGCTGGGTCAACTTGATGGCGATTCGCTTCAAGAGCACTGCGAGTGGCAACGCCGGCGCAGGACTGGCGCAGGTGCTCGGTGCCACCCGCTCTGGCAGTACGAGCTCGGCCTCTACGACGGGTGCTAAAGCCGGCAAGGACGACCCCATGGCCAAGGCAGATATTCAGAATGCCACCCCCAATCCGGCGGATGTCGCCCAGATGGAACGCTATGCCGTCTCGGCCAATGAGGCCCGGCAAATCGCCCAGGCCAACCGCCTGAAAGCACAAAAAGTAGATTACCTGAAAGGAGGCCAGTAATGCGTGCCCGTCTTCCCCTGCGCCCGCTGCTGCTGACCGCCTTGTGTGCTGCGCTGCTGGCTGGTTGTGCCAACAATAAAGAGGTGCAGAAACTACTCAACAACTTGCCGGACAGCAACGCCAAGCAGATGCTGCAAGGTGCAGCCGAGGCCACCTCGGATGTCAGCCCGGAAGAAGAGCGCGCCATGGGCAAGGACATGTCCGCGCTGCTGCTAGGTGCAAGGCCTTTGTTACGCCATCCGGCGGCAGAGCAGTACGTCAACCGGCTGGGCCTGTGGATTGCACTGCAGAGCGAACGCCCCGATCTACCGTGGCGCTTTGGCATTCTTGACGACAAGGGTGTGAATGCCTACGCGGCACCTGGTGGTTATGTGTTCGTCACCAAGGGCTTGTTGCTGTCGGTGAAATCCGAATCCGAGCTGGCCGGGATCTTGGGCCACGAAATCGCCCACGTCATCAAGCGCCACCATGTGCAAGTGGCCAAGAAGAAGGGCATGGGCAAACTGGTGAGCGGGGCCATCGGGCAATATGCGCAGAAGCAAGGTACGCCGGAGTTGGCGGCAATGAACAATCTGTTCAGGAACGTCTATACCTCCGGTCTGGACCAGGCCGATGAGTATGAGGCCGATGAGTTGGGGGTGGTACTGGCCACCCGTGCGGGCTACTCGCCGTATGGCCTGCCTTCGGTGCTGCAGATGTTTGCAGCCGCCAATGCCAAAGACCCGGGCTTTGAGCTGCTGTTCTCGACCCACCCGATGCCGAATGACCGCCTGAACCGGCTGGACAAGCTGATGGGTGACAAGCTGGATGGTTTTGAGAAAACCGCTTCGCAAGACTCCAGCCGCCTGCGCAACATCCAGCGCTTGCTGGCTAGGTAAGTCTGGCTGACCTTACTCCGCTTGCTGCGCAGGCGGGGTAAGGTAACGCTGCAGCCAGGCTACCGCGTCGGGCTCATTACTGAAGGCAAAGCAGGGAATCTGTGGCCGGTTGTACAGCAGTGACAGACGGAACAGATGATGCAGATACCAGCCTTCCAGCACATAGGCCAGTGCGCTGGTCACACCGCATAGCGCCGGACCGGACAGGTAGCGTTTGACCTCGGGCGGCACAGACGGCCGCCCGCTACCGAAGACGATGACAGGACACGGACAATCCGCCAGTTCCTGCTGCCGGGCCACCGCCCACTGGATGTCTTCCAGTGTGATCAGCGGATCATTGCCATGATCCACCCTGACGATGCCATCCGCACCCAGCCAGACTTGTGGCCGCATGCTTGCCTCCCATGTCCGGAGCCCCTTTCAGGCGGCTTCGTTTCCGGTTTTCGGTACGTATCGCTTGAGCCAGGCCACCGCCTCAGCCTCGCTGGATACGACAAAGGCAGGATAAGGCGGCGTATCAAACAGCAGGTACAGCTTGACCATATTGCGGATCCAGTAGGAATCGGCCACATAGGCAATAGCGGTGGTCATGCGGGCGACCATGGCCTGCTGGGTAAACGCCTTGGCTTCCTTGCTAACCTTGGGGCGCCCCCTGCCCAACACCATGACCGGATGTGGCTGCGGGCACAGGCGAGCCCGCGCTTCAAACACCCGCTGGATCAGGTCAAGGGACAATTCCGGGTCCACCCCATGGTCGATGCGGACAATACCATCTTCTCCCAGCCATACCCGAGATTCTGTCATCGGCTACCCTGTCATGATGCGGCTTCGCCCGCATCACGCTCCCTTGATTCCAAACTGCTGGCGTACCATACGATACGCCTGCATCATTTTTTGATATTTGCCATTGGTCGGGTCTTGTGCGCCCACCCGCGCCAACAGGTCTTGTGCCAGCTGCATATACGCATCGTGCCAGCCGTGCTGCCCCACATAGGCCAATACGGCGCTGATGGCATTCAAGGCCACCGGCATGCTGCCTGGCCGCTCTGCCAGTGCCGACAGAAAGTGGTGTACCGCCCCTTCCAGATCCCCCGCCTGCGCCATACGCACGGCGGCATTATTCAATTCCACCACATCATTGGCGTGATCCTCGATCAAGGCTTTGCCTTCAGATTCACGCCCAACGGCTACGAACATCTGCTCCACTTTTCGCAATACTGCCACATCATCGTGCTGATTGCGCAGCAAACTGGATACAACCTCCTTTCCAGCCTGCTCATCACCCGCCCGGTAGCAGGCTTCCGCCAGTGCCACGCTGTAGGTGCCTGGCAGGTTATCCTTCAGCTCAGCAAATTGCTCCCGTGCGGCCTGCAAACTCTTTCCCGCCCGCACCGCATCACCCCGTGCGCTTGCAATACCGTACTCCATGACATGGGCCAGCAGGTCTGACTGCGGTGTGTGGAATGCCCGTCGCACCTGCGCCAGCGTCTGCTCTGCCGACTGGGTCTCGCCACTGGCCAGCAAGCTCTGGCTCAACTGGGCATAATCACCAGCGTCGTGCTGGAAGGAGTAGCGGGCATACTCGATCGTGTTGCGAAACGCATCCACCGCCACCGGCCAGTCGGCATTGCGCTGTGCCAGCTCTCCCAGTTGCCGCTGTCGCTGGATGATCGCCGGTGAGCGCGCCGCCGCACGCGACAGCACTTCCTGCGCGGACAGCAAATCTTCCTGTGCCTCCAGGCACCCCGCCAGACCGTCGTAGGCTTCCATTGCATAGGGATTTTCCGCCAGCACACTCTCAAACACGCGGCGGGCATTGGGATAATCCTTCAGGCGGAACAGCGACTTGCCCAGGCCCATGCGCGCCCACGGTGCTGGCCGGATGCGCAGCACCTGCTCATAAGTTTGCCGCGCTTCAAGGAAGGCGCCGGTCAACAAGGACAGACGTGCCTTGAGCCGCATGAAGTCGATCACGTAGGGATCCCGTTCTTCAATGCGGGCATTGCACTCCGCCAATGCACGCAGGTAGTCATGTTGCAGGATAGCCTGGTCCACCACCTTGAACGCCTGCTTCTTGGCCACGGCTTTCACCAGCCGCTGGCGCAAGGTCTCCCCCGAAAAGGGTTTCAACAGATAGTCATCCGGCGCGAGCTCCGCCGCAGACAGCACCGTCTGGGCGTTGGCTTCAGCCGTCACAATCATGAACACGGCAGATTGCTTCAGCAAATTGCGAGTTTTCAGCTCTTCCAGCAGACGCAGGCCATCAAACGGATGACTGAGCGAGAGGTCGCTCAATACCACGTCAATATCGCCTCGTTGTACCCGCGACAAGGCCTCATGGATCCGCGAAGCAAAATCCACCCGATTGGCACCAAATGACGACAGGGTCATCGACAGCGCCGTACGCATCTCCGCCACACTGTCGACCACCAGAAAGCCGGCACGGGAAAAATCCGGGTCAAGCTCCACCTGCAACTGTCCTTTCACCGGTTTGACATGGTGTCAGTATAGAGTAAGGTGCGTTGCTTGACTGCCTGCGCCGGTTCACGAGGCAGATGGATTGACCGCTGGGTCAGCCCTGTGGTTAGATTGGAAACGTTTTTCCCGAAATGCAGCCTTCGCTGTGTTTCGTCGTTCTTTGCCAAGGAGTTCAGTGTGTTTCGTCTGTTCGAGCGTCTGGTTAACCCGTATCCCGACACCCCACCGGTTCGCCCCCCCAAAACCTTGTTGCCTTTCTTATGGGCTGGGACGCAAGGCGTACGCAAGTGGATGCTGTTGATCGTTATTCTGACAGCGGCCATTGGTGCCTTTGAGGCCTTGCTGTTTGCCATGCTGGGCGAAGTGGTCGATTGGCTGAGTAACGTCACCCCGTCCCAGTTGTGGACCCAACATGCTGATACCTTGCTGCTGCTTGGCGGCTTGCTGCTCGCCAGCCCGTTACTGATTGCCCTGCATGCCCTGCTGAAGTACCAGGGGCTCCAAGGTAATCTGCCCATGCGACTACGCTGGAACTTTCACCGTCTGATGCTCGATCAGAGCATGCGCTTTTACCAGGATGAATTCGCCGGCCGCATTGCCACCAAGGTGATGCAGACTGCTCTGGCCGTGCGGGATGCCTGGATGGCGGTCATCGACATCATGGTGTTTGTGGTGATCTACTTTGTCACCATGGTGGCGATTGTCGGTCAGCTGGACCGCTGGCTGCTGCTGCCTTTCCTTGGCTGGCTGGTGCTCTACATTGCCACCCTGTGCTTCTTCGTGCCACGCATGGGCAAGGTTGGCCAGCGGCAGGCTGACGCACGCTCACTGATGACCGGCCGCATTACCGATGCTTACGCCAACATCACCACCGTCAAGCTGTTCTCGCATGCCCAGCGTGAAGCGCACTATGCGCGCTCTGCCATGCAGGAATTCATGGCCTCGGTACATGCCCAGATGCGGCTCGCCTCCGGGTTTGACATCATCAACCATATCCTGAGCATTGCGCTGATTGGCAGCACCGCCGGTGCCACCCTGTATCTGTGGACGCAAGGCCAGGTCGGGGTCGGTGCGGTGGCGGCGGCCACCGCCATGGCCTTGCGCCTGAATGGCATTTCACACTGGATCATGTGGGAAATGGCGGGCCTGTTCGAGCATATCGGCACGGTACAGGATGGCATGGCCACGCTGAGCCGGGGCAATAGTGTGGTGGACCGCCCAGACGCCAAACCTTTGCTGGTGACCCAGGGGGACATCCACTTCGAGCACGTCACCTTCAACTACGGCGGCAAGCGCCCGGTGATTGAGGCCTTGCAACTGAATATCCGCCCAGGCGAGAAGGTGGGGCTGGTTGGCCGATCCGGTGCGGGCAAGTCCACCATCGTCAACCTGCTGCTGCGCTTTTACGATATTGAGCAAGGTCGCATCCTGATCGACGGGCAGGATATTTCAGGCGTAACACAAGATAGCCTGCGGGCGCAAATCGGCATGGTGACACAAGACACCTCGCTACTGCACCGCTCGGTGAATGACAATATCCGCTATGGCCGGCCGGACGCCAGTGATGAACAGGTCGTCCACGCCGCACAGCGTGCCGAAGCCCATGACTTTGTGCTGGAGCTTTCGGACCCGCAGGGTCGTAAAGGCTATGAAGCCCACGTTGGTGAGCGTGGCGTGAAGCTGTCTGGCGGGCAACGTCAACGCATTGCCATTGCACGGGTGATGCTGAAAGATGCCCCCATCCTGCTGCTGGATGAGGCTACCAGTGCCCTGGACTCGGAAGTGGAAACCGCCATCCAGGCCAGCCTCTACAGACTGATGGAAGGCAAGACGGTGATTGCCATCGCCCACCGGCTCTCCACCATTGCGGCCATGGACCGGCTGATTGTGCTGGACAAGGGACGGGTGGTGGAAGAGGGGAACCACCAGCAGCTGCTGGAATTGGGTGGCATCTATGCCCGACTGTGGGCGCATCAGAGCGGTGGTTTCCTCGGCGAAGAAGCCGACGAAGAAGCCGTAGAAGAGGCCACCCTTCCAGCCTGACGCTTATTGGATGGGCAAGAAAATGTCCGTCACCGCTTCATGTGCCGGCACATCCGGAAACAGGCAGACGCGCTGCAAGAAGAGCGGCGCGTCCCGCAACTGCGCTCCGCTGCCGGGGAGCCAATGTCGGTACAGATGCAGGATGGCCCCCTCCAGCTGCTCATCCGGGCCAATATGGCGCAACACGGCACAGCGCCCACCCGGCAATGTGCCCGCTACCACCCCTTGCGGGTTGTCTGCCACCTCGCCGTCCCAGGCCACACACAAGTCAAAGCGGTAGTCTTCAGGGGCAACATCGTCCGGATGGTGGTAACACACATTGTAGGTGGCATAACGGCTGGGCGGCAGGTGATGCGCCTTGCGCCAGGCAATGAAGCGTTGCAGGCTTTCCCCCAGCAAGGCGCTCGGTCCGCGATGCGGTAGCATAGCGACCCGTGTCAGGGGAAAATCACGAATCAGGATGTCGGCATCCGGTTCAAACATGATGGCACTCCGTGCAGTATGCAAAGGCTGAAAAACACCCTGCCAGCGTTGCCACTGCGGTTGACGCCGGAACTGGCTCGGGCTGATACCAAAGCCTTGGCGAAACGCACGTGACAAGGAAGCAGAGCTGTCATAGCCCAGATCGAGTGCGATGCGCGTGATGCTATGGCGGGGCCGCCAAGCCAGCAAGGCCGCCGCACGCTGCAGGCGAGCCCCTTGCCGGAAGGCCTGCACGCTCAAACCAAAGCGTGCGCTAAACAGGCGGTGAAAATGCCAGGGCGAACAGGCCGCCAGCTGACTCAAATCCTCACGCCCCTGCTTTTGGTCCAGATGATGTTCCAGACTGTGCCACACCTGCTGCCAACGCCGCGCATCGCGCATCATCCACACTCCTTCTGAGTAGCATCAGATTAAGCGGCGCGCGGCCTGAACACTTGGCAGATCGTGCGAACCTGCATGGCGGGATTTACTTGCAGCGTTGCAGCTTGCGGTCGTTTACCAGCAGGAATTTGCCGTCAGGGGACAGCTTGAGTGTGAATGGCGCCTTGTACACCTCCCCTTCTTCATTGCAAGAGAACGTGCCCTCCAGCAAGGTTGCCGTACTGACCTTCGGCGACTTCAGGGTACACACTTGCTCATACTGCATGAGGGTCTTGCTGTCGATGACATAACCCACGTCATCGTCCGGCAGGACAGCTTTGCAGCCCTGCTTGGCCGTCACATCCACCCAGTTGCCACGAAAGGGGGCCGGGATGGTCGTCGCTGCCGCCAGGGCAGCACTACTGCTCATCGCAGCAACCAACAACAACAGCAAGGTACGCATCAGTGTCTTTCGAGGGTGAGGTGACAATCCCTCATTATACCAACAGCATCCAGCATCAACCACATCAAGTCCCCGCCGCCCTCACCCACCTGCCCCTCGCCTCGCATCATCCTGGCTCATCGCATCCACTCGTGTGGGGTGTCCCGCACCCACTTACTCATGCGAATATTCTTTCCATAAAAAATGGAGTCACCAATTTTCCACAAAAGTAAAAATAATAGTTTACATAAAGATAGAATAAAACTAGGATTGTGCACCCACCGCGTCCGCTATCCGACCAGTTGGGTGAAGTCAGTTAACCCTCTAACCACATACAAAACAGGAGCACCACATGCAACAGCATTCCCAGCACCTGCAAGAACTGTCGATGGAAGAAATCGCTCACGTCAATGGCGGCCTGCAAGATCCAGGCAAGCAATGGCTTTTTCTGACCCCCTCATCCATCAAGCTGGACGCCGGGGGCGGCTTGTTTGGCAGCTACAACTGGGACAATGGCAGCTGGAGCGTGGGCGTTCGTTTCAGCTTTTAAGCCCGCGACAAGACTTGGCTTTCTCATGTGACATGCATATGCCCCTGGGCCTTCGAGCATACCGAAGTGCACGCCCAGGCAAACGCATATCAGCCTGCAAATGAACAGGAGTAGCAAAAATGGAAATGTTGTCTCACGAAGAACTGAACGGCGTGGCCGGTGGTACCAACCCTAGCTTTTCTCTTACCTCCAGCTCCATCAGCGGCACGTACAGCTTTGGCAGCGGCTCGGTCAATGGCAGTTACAACTGGGGTAATGGCAGCTGGAGCGCCGGAGGGAGTTACAACTCCGGCAACTGGACGTTCTCTGGCGGTTTCGGCAGCGGTGGTAGCTGGAATGCGGGTGTAACGCTCCACTTCTGATCCGCAGGGCCAGCGGCTGCCTTGCTTGCCTGATCAAGCAGCAAGGCAGTCTGAAAACGATAGACCCGATCCATTCGGGCATCTCAAAAGGGAGTGATCAAATGGAAATGTTGTTGCAACAGGAAATTCAGCAAGTCGCCGGAGCAAGAGCGCGTGACAACTGGGTGGCCGATCTCCTCGGTGAACCACGCGGCATGGGTGATGCTGTGCCACCTAGCGCGGGAGGAGGCGGGTACCCTGGGTATTTGCCCCCCTACACCTACCAAAGCGTCGGGATGGCTGGGATGACCCCGGAGGAGCGTCTGGACTTCATTAACGCCATACGCAATGCATCCAGCCACCCGTAAGGGGGTGCCCCCATTGCGGCTCATCCCGGCAGCACAGGGCAACCCTCGCACCGGGTAGGTGGATCAAAGCAGAGACGGGCTAACACATGCCGAGCCCGCCTCTGAAGCCGGTCATGGTCATTGCCGTCGGGTGCTGAACGAGCCAATACACGCTTACCCTCCCCGCCCGTCACACCCATACCATGCCTAAAAAAAGCAGAACCATTCATATCAAGGAGTGAACCATGACACAGCAACAGCGCGCCTTGCAGACCCTGAGCCAAGAAGAAACTACATGGGTTTCAGGTGGGGGCGACGAGGCTTGGACCGAGATTGATACCCGCGAATTAGGGGCCAACTATTCCATGTACACATGGGTAGAAATCCCAAGGCTTAACCCAGGCCTAGGCGGGGGTGCGAGTACTTGGGTTATGGTGCCAACACCAGGGGCCATTTTCCCTCACAACACCCCCGATTCGACAACGAGCCCCACGCCAACCGCGAATCCCAATGAAGTCGATGCATTCGGCAACCCCTTGCCGTAAGGGTGTGCTTTCTCCGGCGTCACTGCTGGAGAACGTTCGGGGCAGGCGCTTGCGTCTGCCCCGTCCGGGCTTTACCCTCCCTTACCGGTCCGGATGCGCGGCATGCCGCCTGCGGCAAGCCAGACGGTCCACGGGTGCGGCCCGCTTGTTTGTTGAAGGATAGGACTGAAATGCGTCCCCTGTTTCGTGAGGAAGCCCTGCGCCACCAGCAGATTCGCTGGCTGGGAGACATCCTGTTGACCCAGCCCCTGGCGACGTGGGTGCTGACCGGGCTGGCACTGGCACTGGCAGGCGCGCTGCTGGCGCTGCTGATCTTTGGCAGTTATACCCGGCACAGCACCATCAATGGCGAGTTGCGGCCCGACAAAGGCACCCTCAGTATTCGCGCTCCACAATCCGGGCTGGTGTTGCGCAAGCTGGTGCAGGAAGGCCAGACGGTGCGCAAGGGGCAGGCGTTGTTCATCCTGGGCAGCGACCGGGATGCTTCCAGCCAGCCCGCCATCCAGCAAGCCATCAGTGAACAGATTGCCAAACGCAGGCAAAGTCTGGAGGCTCAGCGCAGCCGGACCCAGGCCCTGCAATTACAGGAACAGCAGCGCTTGCAGACCCAGCTCTCCAGTCTGGGCAACGAAATGGACAAGCTGAAAATGGCCATGTCGATGCAGCAGGAGCGGACACGACTGGCGGAGGGCGTGGTCAAACGCTACGAGTCGCTGGTGGAACAGCACTTTGTCTCAGCAGAGCAATTAGCCCAGAAGCAATCAGAGCTGCTGGATCAACGCAGCCGCCTGCAGCAACTGGAAAAGGAGCAAGCCGGTCTGCAACGGCAATTTGCCGACACCGAGCGCCAGTTGCAGCAATTGCCGGGGCAACAGCAGAACCAGCTTTCCGGACTGGAGCGGGAGCTGGCCGAGCTGAACCAGCAGTGGATGGAGAGTGAATCCCGCCGCACCATCACACTGACCGCCCCGGAAGATGGCATCGCCACGGCCGTGCTTGCCGAGCAAGGGCAGCCCGTCAACCCGGAACGCCCGCTGATGAGCCTGATCCCGGCCAATGCCCGCCTGCAGGCACGGCTGTACGCCCCCAGTCAGGATATTGGCTTCATCCGCCCCGGCAATCGGGTGGTCTTGCGCTATGCAGCTTACCCCTTCCAGAAGTTCGGCCACCAGACCGGCAAGGTGATTTCTGTCTCGCGCACCAGCATCAACCTGCAGGAAAGCGGGGTTGCCGCTGCCGACACGCGAAGCGAACCCATGTACCAGATTACCGTGCAGCTGGCGCAGCAGGATTTTGTCAGCCGTGGCGGGCATTTCCCCTTGCAGCCCGGCATGCGGCTGCAGGCGGAGGTACAGCAGGAACGTCGCAAATTGTATGAGTGGGCGCTGGAGCCCTTGTTCGGTTTTAGCGACCGCTTGCAATAAATTTTTCCGGATCCGTGCTCATGTCCATCCTTCAGCATCTGCGTTTCAGCATGTCGCCGCAACTGCCGATCATTCTGCAAACCGAGGCAGCGGAGTGTGGTCTGGCTTGTCTGGCCATGGTGTCCTCCTGGCATGGCCATCGCGTTGACCTGCCCACCCTGCGCAATCGCTTCAACATCTCGCTCAAGGGGGTCACCCTCGCCAATCTGATACAGATGGCCAACCAGCTGGAGATGAACAGCCGTCCGCTCAAGCTGGAGCTGACCGAGCTGGACCAGCTGCGCCGCCCCTGTATCCTGCACTGGAACCTCAACCACTTTGTGGTGTTGCATGCGGTCAATCGGCGTGGCATTGTCATCCACGACCCCGCGCTGGGCAAGCGTCAGGTCTCCTGGGAAGAAGCATCGCGCAGCTTTACCGGTGTGGCGCTGGAGCTGTGGCCCAGCAAGCCGTTTCAACCCAGAACCGAAGTACAGCGGGTACGCCTGCGGGAACTGATGGGGCAGGTTGGCGGTTTTCGCAAGGCCTTGCTGCAAATCCTCGGCCTCTCCGCCGCGCTGGAGGTGTTTTCCCTGATCACCCCGTTGATGATGCAGTGGGTGCTGGACCATGTGCTGACCACCGGTGATCTGGACTTGCTGACCACACTAGGCATCAGCTTTCTCGCGCTGACCGTTTTCAATCAAGCCATCAATGCATTGCGGAAATGGGTGATGCTGTATCTGGGGACCACCCTGAACCTGCAATGGCGCAGCAATCTGTTCACCCACCTGCTGAACCTGCCGGTGCAGTACTTTGAAAGACGTCATGTCGGCGATGTGGTGTCACGCTTCGGCAGCATTGATGCCATCCAGCAAACGCTGACCACCTCTTTCATGGAGGCCATTCTCGACGGGATCATGACCCTGCTCACCTTGACCGTCATGTACCTGTATAGCCCGGCACTGGCGACCATCGCGGTACTGGCCATGCTGGCCTATGCCGTGGGCCGCGCGCTCTGGTTCAGACCTTTGCGCAATGCCACCGAAGCCCAGATTGTGTATGCCGCGCGTCAGCAGAGTCATTTTCTCGAGTCCATACGCGGGATCAAGGCCATCAAGCTGTTTCAGCGGCAGGACATCCGCCGCTCGACCTGGCTCACCCTGCAAGCCGAGCAAGTCAATGCCGGTGTACGTACCCAGCAAATGAGCATTGCGTATGAGGTGTATAACAGCCTGCTGTTCGGGCTGGTGCATGTGGTGATGATCTGGGTCGGTGCCAAAGCCGTGCTGGCTGGCGAATACACCGCGGGTGCCCTGATGGCATTCATTGCCTATAAAACCCAGTTTGATGGCCGGGTCAGCAGCCTGATCAACAAATACTTTGAGCTCAAGATGCTGCAGCTGCAAGGCGCACGGCTAGCCGATATCGCGCTGACCCCGCCCGAAACCCTGCAACGGGAGCACGCAGAACCGACGGAAACGATCACCGGCGCAGCCGACATCACCCTGCAGGAGGTTCGCTTCCGTTACGGCACCCATGAAAGCTGGGTGCTGGATGGCGCCTCGCTGAAGGTGAACGCAGGGGAATCCGTCGCCATTGTCGGGCCCTCAGGCTGCGGCAAAACCACCCTGATTCATGTGATGCTGGGGATCCATACCCCGGAATCCGGCGATGTCTGCATTGGCGATGTCAGCCTGAAGAAGCTGGGGCCCAATGCCATCCGGCAGCTGGTCGGCACCGTGATGCAGGATGATGTACTGTTTGCCGGTTCCATCAAGGACAATATCAGCTTCTTTGATCCCCATGCAGACCGCGAGTGGGTAGAGGAATGTGCTCAGCGTGCTGCCATTCATGAGGATATCCTGCGGATGCCCATGGGCTACAACACCCTGGTCGGCGACATGGGCACCGCCGTGTCGGGCGGCCAGAAGCAGCGCCTGCTGCTGGCGCGCGCCCTCTACAAGCGCCCGCATATTCTCTATCTGGACGAGGCGACCAGCAGCCTGGATGTGGAGCTGGAGCACCTCGTCAACCAGTCGGTGAAGGCACTGCAGATTACCCGCATCATCGTCGCACACCGCCCGCAAACCATCGCCTCTGCAGATCGGGTGGTCTTGCTGCAACAAGGCAAGCTACAGGAGCTCTCTCGCACGACTGACGTGGCGATGCCGGAAACCAGCCTCAGCTGACATAGCCCAGCACCGGCGCCAGGTCACGCTCCGCCTGCTGCTGTGTAACACCACGGCGGCGGGCGTAGTCCTCCACCTGATCACGGTTGATCTTGCCGACGGCAAAATACTGGCTTTGCGGATGGCTGAAGTAGAAGCCGGATACCGCTGCCGTGGGCAGCATGGCGTAGCCTTCGGTCAGGGTCATGCCGATGGCTGGCGCATCCAGCAGGCGGAACAGATCGGCCTTGGCGACGTGGTCCGGGCAGGCCGGGTAACCGGGGGCCGGACGAATGCCCACATATTCCTCGTCGGTCAGCTGGTCTACCGTCAGGCTTTCATCGGCGGCATAGCCCCACAGCTCGCGCCGCACTTTGGCGTGCATGTACTCGGCAAAGCCTTCGGCAAAACGGTCGGCCAGCGCTTTGACCATAATGGCACTGTAGTCATCATTGGCCGCCTCAAAACGCGCCACATGCGGGTCAATGCCGATGCCACCGGTCACCGCAAAGGCACCGATGTAATCCTGCACGCCACTACCCTTGGGCGCGATGAAATCCGCCAGGCACCAGTTTGGCTTGCCAGCGGCCTTGGTATTCTGCTGCCGCAGATTGTGCCAGGTCATCAGCCGCTCGCCGGTTTCCGGGTGGTAGATTTCAATATCGTCGTGCTCGACGGTGGCCGCCGGAAACAAACCCACCACGCCATTGGCCTGCACCCAACGCTCGGCCACCATTTGTCGCAGCATGGTCTGCGCGTCGGCAAACAGGGCGCGCGCCGACTCGCCGACCACCTCGTCCTGCAGAATGCGGGGATACTTGCCGAACAGCTCCCAAGCGTTGAAGAAGGGACTCCAGTCGATATAGGGCTCGATCTCGGCCAGCGGCACATCCTCAAAGCGGAACACCCCCAACTGGCGCGGGCGTGGTGGCTGATACTGCGACCAGTCGAAGCCGGTCGCCGGGGCAAAACCATTCGCCCGGGCAGCGTCAATGCTCAGAAAACGGGCCTGTTCCTTGTTGGCATGAATGGTGCGGATGTTCTGGTATTCCGCCTGCACACCGGCCACAAAAGCCGGCTTCAGTTCATCAGACAGCAGGCTGGAGCACACACCCACTGCACGGCTGGCATCCGGCACATACACCACGCAGCCCGCCGGGTAGTTCGGCTCGATCTTGACGGCGGTATGCACCTTGCTGGTGGTCGCGCCGCCAATCAGCAGCGGAATGTCAAAGCCTTGCCGCTGCATCTCCTTGGCCATGTGCGCCATTTCTTCCAGCGACGGCGTAATCAGGCCACTCAGCCCGATGATATCGGCCCGTTCCGCCTTGGCCGCGTCCAGAATGGTCTGCGCCGGCACCATCACCCCCAGGTCGATCACCTGATAGTTGTTACAGCGCAGCACTACGCCAACAATATTCTTGCCGATATCGTGCACATCGCCCTTCACGGTGGCCATGATGATCTTGCCCTTGGCGGGCGCATCGGCCAACCCCAACCGGATCTTCTCTTCTTCAATGAAGGGTTCCAGATGGGCAACAGCAGCCTTCATCACCCGCGCCGATTTCACCACCTGCGGCAGGAACATCTTGCCGGCACCAAACAGGTCACCCACATGGTTCATGCCATTCATCAGCGGGCCTTCGATCACATGGATCGGGCGCTCGGCCTGCAGGCGGGCCTCTTCGGTATCGTCCACAATATAGGTGGTAATACCCTTGACCAGCGCGTGGGTGATGCGCTCCTGCAGGCTGCCCTGGCGCCAGCTCAGGTCTTCACCCTGTTTCTGCGCGGCGTCACCACGGAAACTTTCCGCCAGCGTGATCAGCAGTTCGGTGGCATCACCGCCCTCTTTGGGCGTGCGCATCAACACCACATCTTCAATGCGTTCACGCAGTTGCGGGTCCACTTCTTCGTAGACCTCCAGCGCCCCGGCATTGACGATGCCCATGGTCATGCCGCGCTGAATGGCGTGGTAGAGGAACACGGCGTGAATGGCTTCACGCACTTTGTTATTGCCGCGGAAGCTGAAGGACACATTGGAAACGCCGCCGGAAATCTTGGCGTGCGGCAGGTTGTCCTTGATCCAGCCCGTCGCCTCGATGAAGTCCAGACCGTAGCGGGCGTGCTCCTCGATGCCGGTGGCCACCGCAAAGATGTTCGGGTCAAAGATGATGTCTTCGGGCGGGAAGCCGATGTCGTGCACCAGCATGTCATAGCTGCGCTGGCAGATTTCCACCTTGCGGGCGTAGGTATCGGCCTGGCCCTGCTCGTCAAACGCCATCACGATCACGGCGGCGCCATAGCGGCGCAGCAATTTAGCCTGGTGGCGGAACTGCTCCTCACCCTCCTTCAGGGAAATCGAGTTGACGATGCACTTACCCTGCACACACTTCAGACCGGCTTCGATCACGCTCCACTTGGAGGAGTCGATCATGATCGGCACCCGGCTGATATCCGGTTCTGCGGCCACCAGATTGAGGAAGGTGACCATGGCCTTGTGGGCATCGAGCATGCCCTCGTCCATATTGATGTCGATCACCTGTGCCCCGGCCTCCACCTGCTGCCGCGCCACTTCCAGCGCTGCCGGGTAGTCGCCGTTCAGGATCAGCCGGGCAAAGGCCTTGGAGCCGGTCACATTGGTGCGTTCGCCCACATTGACGAACAGGTCACGGTCACCAATATTGAACGGCTCGAGCCCGGACAGGCGGCACTTGGGCTCAATCTGCGGCAGGACACGAGGTGGCTTGGTCGCCAGTACCTGCGCCATCGCCTGGATATGGTCCGGCGTGGTGCCGCAGCAGCCACCGACAATGTTGACCAAGCCGCTGTCGGCCCATTCCGCCACATGCTGCGCCATGTCTTCCGGCGTCAGGTCGTAACCGCCAAATTCATTCGGCAAACCAGCATTGGCATGCACCGACACCCAGCTCTCGCTGATACGCGCCATTTCCTCCACATAGGGGCGCAACAGATCCGGACCCAGCGCACAGTTCAGGCCATAGCTGAGCGCGCGGCTGTGACGCAGCGAGTTGTAGAAAGCTTCGGTGGTCTGACCGGTCAAGGTACGGCCAGACTGGTCGGTAATGGTGCCGGAGATCATCACCGGTACCGATACCCCGTGCTGGTCGAAGTATTGCTCGATGGCAAACACCGCCGCCTTGGCGTTCAGTGTGTCGAAAATGGTTTCCACCAGCAGCAGATCCACTCCGCCCTTGAGCAGACCATCAATCGCCTCGGTGTAGGATTCCACCAGCGCATCAAAGGTGACATTGCGGTAACCGGGGTCGTTGACGTCCGGGCTGATCGAGCAGGTGCGGTTGGTCGGCCCCAGCACCCCGGCACAGAAACGTGGCTTGGACGGGTTGCGCGCGGTCTCCGCCGCACACAGCGATTTCACCAGCTGTGCCGCCGCAAAATTCAGCTCCCACACCAGTGATTCCATGCCGTAATCGGCCATGGCAATCGAGGTGGCGTTGAAGGAGTTGGTCTCGATGATGTCGGCCCCGGCATCGAGATAGGCCTGGTGAATGCCGCCAATCACGTCGGGGCGGGTCAGCACCAGCAGGTCGTTATTACCCTTGAGATCATGCGGCCAATCGGCAAAGCGCTCACCGCGATAGTCGGCTTCTTCCAGGCGATGACGCTGGATCATGGTCCCCATGCCGCCATCGAGGATGAGAATGCGCTCTGCCAGCAGACGTTGCAATTCCGGGCGGCGGTTGACGATGGTGGCGGGTGCGCTTGTATTCATGACAGTACGGTGCTAGACCTAAAGGAAACCTATGGAGGTGCCTGCATTGTACCACGCTCACTCCACCCCCCTGCGCCATTGGTCTACCCTGCTGGTGCTGCTTTGCCTGAGCCCAGCAGCCCCCGCCGTGACCCTCAACATGATGTTTGGCCACGCCGATGGCGAGCCCATCGTCGAATTTGAAAGCAAGGCCCCGAATGCCCCGCTGAGCGGTGGCGTGACCTATGACCTGGGCAGGGCACTGGCCTTGCAGCTGAAAGTCCAGCTGCAGTTTGTAGAATTTTCCCGACGGCGTGTCGAAATGGCCTTGCTGAACGGCGATGCTCACATTGCCTGCAATACCAATCCGGCCTGGATGGACAAACCCGAGCGCTATCACTGGAGCAAGCCGGTTTACGCCCACGCCGAAACCCTGGTTTCGCGACAGCAGGTGGGCAAGCCGATCCGCGAGCCGCAGGACCTGAAAGGCGGATCACTCGGCACCATTCTGGGCTACCGCTACCCGGACCTTGAACCCTTTTTCCAGCAAGGCAGCATCCTGCGACGGGACGAGCCTTCACTAGATGGCAATTTCCGCAAACTGGGCAGCGGCCAGCTGACCGCCTTGATCAGCACCCGCGATGAAATCGCCGCCTGGCTACGCCGCCGTCCGACGGAGCAGGGCAAGTTTGTGGTCAGCGACAAGGACCTGACCACCTACCCCACCCACTGCCTGCTCTCGCCCAAAGCACCCATTACCCTGGAGCAACTGGATGCCGCACTGGATGCCTTGCGCAAGAGTGGTCAGTTGCAACAGATCATGAGCCGCTACCAGCTCTCCCCGGTGCCGTAAGCGTCACCCTTACTGTGCATCCGGTGCCAGGGAGACACTACCCCTTACCGGCATGGTGCCCATGCGCTTTTTCAGGCTGATGTAGGGATCCCCCAGCACCGCCGCGTAGAACACGGCGTTGCTCATCACCTTCTTCACATAGTCGCGGGTTTCATCAAACGGAATGGACTCGGTATAAATGGCCCCTTCCAGCGGCTTGCCACCCAGCCAGGCACGTGCACGCCCCGGGCCGGCATTGTAGGCCGCTGTCGCCAGCACCGGGTGGCCCAAGCTATCCAGCACATACTTCAAATAACTGGTACCCAGCAGCACATTGGTGTCGATATCATGCACCGCACTTTGCTGATAACCGGCCAGGCCAATGCGGCGGGCAATCCAGCTGGCGGTACCCGGCATCAGCTGCATCAGCCCGGCGGCCCCCACTGCGGAGCGCGCCACGCTGGCAAAGCGACTTTCCTGCCGGATCAGGCCAAACACCCAGGCCTCATTCACCCCCAGCCGCTCGGTATGCAGCTTCATCACATCCCGGTAGGGACTCAGGAAACGCAATGAGAAGTTGTGCAGCTGCTTGGTGCGATCAGCCGTGTTGATGGCGCGGTCATACCACTGGTTGCGGCGGGCATACTCGGCAGCAGCCAGCAGCAGTTTGTCGTCCAGTTCCCGCTGGGTCAGCAGCCACTCGCGGTTGGCTTCAAACTTCCAGTCCATCTGGTACAGCAGCATGCCACGCGCAAAGCCCGGCATTTGTGAGGCTTGCTTCACCTCGGCCTCGGTGGGCTTGTAGCTTTCACGCAGATTGAGAGTGTTCTGGCCCAGCTCCTCCGATGCCAGCAGGCCATAGTAGGTGTACTCCCCGGCCAGGCCCTGGTACAGCTCGCGCGCCTCGTCCAGATTGCCCTGGGCCGCCAGCGCCCGTGCCTTCCAGTAGCGCCAGGTGTTTTCACTGGCCATTTTCTCCGGCATGGCGGCGATGGCTTCCTTCACCATCGCCCAGTCCTTGCCGCGCAATGCCGCCCGTACCTTCCACCCCAGCTGGGTTTCCGACAGCACGGTGTCTCCTGCCAGGCGGTACCACTCCACTGCTTCCGGCATCAGCTTGAATGACGCCCAGTGGGCCACCAGACCCCAGGCATATTTGCGGTCAGTAGCCTCCATGCCGCCCTGCCAGCGTTGCAGCAGCGCAGCAGCCTGTGCCGGGTCCAGCATGGCTTGCCGGTGCAAGGCGAACAAGGCCACTTCCCGTGCTGCACGGGGCTTGGGGAATTCGCTCAGGCGCGCCAGATAGCTGGTCGGGCTGTTATAGATACTCTCCAGCTGGCGCAGGTCCAGCTGCTCACCGGCAGGTAACCAGTCATTGGTAGCGCGGGCGGCATCCAGCCGGTCACTCTTGGTGATTCGTCCTTCGCGCAAGGCCAGCCGCATGCGGTCCCACACTGCGGTGCTATCCAGGCCGGACTGCCGACGCCAGCTGTCCAGCAAGGTCAGGCAGCCTTTGGCCTGCTCGGCCCCGCTATACCATAGCGCCTTCAGTTCAGCCGGAGGCAAGGCGGTACCCCCGGCTTGCCGTGCCAGCAGCCGGTAGCAGTTCAATTCCTGGGTTTCATTGCCCAGCTTGGCATCAAACTGGTTGAAGACGCTCCACTGCTGGCGACGCCCCAGCGACAGCAGCCACTCCAGCCGCAAACGCTCACTCATCCAGCTATCCGCATACTGCTTCAGGTAAGCGTCCACCCGCGACGGGGCAGCGTTGTCCAGATCCAGCGCCAATTGCCAATAGCGCGGGTAAGGAGCGCCCAGGGTGCCATCCAGCCGGTTGGCCAGCTGCTCCAGACGTGCCGCATCCTTGGCACGGAAAGCATCACGGGCCGCATTCAGGTCTTCAGGGATACCGGCATGGGCCGTTGCCAGCATCAGCAGGCCGGTCAGGCTCAGACAAATCGGGGTAAAATGACGCAGTCGGTTCATGTACTCTATGTCACATAGCTTCCGGCTCACGCCGGGATCGTGGAAACGGGCCACCTATTCAGGTGGCCTTACAGGATAACACAATGCCATATTACAGCCTGAACCCGGCCACGGAAGCCCTGCAGGCCGAGTTCGCCAGCTTGCCCTCTGCGGACTTGCACGATGCCATTGCTGCCACCACGCAAGCCCAGAAACGCTGGGCAGATTGGCCACTGCCAGCACGCTGTGAAGCGCTGAGACAGGTCGCCCGCCTGTTGCGTTCCCGGGAAAGTGCATTAGCCTGTCTGATCAGCCAGGAGATGGGCAAGTTAAGCCGCGAAGCGGTGGCAGAACTGGGCAAATGTGCCGACCTGGCCGACTTTTACGCCGACCATGCGCCCGCCATGCTGGCGGACCAGCCGGTCGCCCTGCCTAGTGGCCGCGGCTATGTCAGCCACCAGCCGCTGGGCACCGTGCTCGGGGTCATGCCGTGGAATTATCCCTTCTGGCAGGTTTTTCGCTTTGCGATTCCTGCGCTGCTGGCGGGCAATGCCTGCTTGCTCAAGCACGCAGCCAATGTGCCGCAGTGTGCACTGGCGATTCAGCAGCTGTTTGACGATGCCGGTCTGCCCGCGCAAACCTTCCAGACCCTGCTGCTGGAAAATGACGATGTCGACCGGGCCATTGCCCAGCCTACCGTGCGGGCCATTTCCTTTACCGGCTCGGAAACCATAGGCAGACTGGTCGCGGCGACTGCAGGTCGCTATCTGAAAAAGTGCGTGCTGGAGCTGGGCGGCTCCGACCCTTGGGTGGTGCTGCATGATGCCGATCTGGAAGCCTCTGCCGATCAAGCCGTGGCAGCCCGTTTCATCAACGCTGGGCAAGCCTGCACCGCCGCCAAGCGCATCATCGTGGTGCCCGAGATTGCCGACCGCTTTGTTGCGCTACTGGCCGAGCGCATTGCACGGCTGACCCCGGGTGACCCGCAAGACCCGGCTACCCGCCTGGCCCCGCTGGCCCGCAAGGACCTGCTCGACAAACTGCAGAGGCAGGTGGATGCCAGTGTGGCGACCGGCGCAGAAGTGATTCTGGGCGGGAAACGCCAGCCCGGTGCCGGTTACTACTTCCAGGCCACCTTGCTGGATCAGGTGCCCGACAATGCGCCCGCCTATTTTGAGGAACTGTTTGGTCCGGTGGCGGCGGTGATTCGCGCCCAGGATGAAGTGGACGCACTACGGCTGGCCAATGACACCCGCTATGGTCTGGGGGGCGTGGTGTGGAGCCGGGATCTGGAACGCGCCGAAGCCTTTGCCCGCCGTATCGAATCCGGCATGGCCTACGTCAACAGCCAGCTGCGCTCCAATAATCTGCTACCGTTTGGCGGCATCAAAGCCTCGGGCTATGGCCGTGAGCTGTCCGAGCTGGGCATCCGCGAGTTCACCAACGCCAAGTCCATCTGGATCCGGGACTAGGCTTGCAATGACAGCAGCCATAGCGATAGCTTACCCCTATTAAATAGATAACAACAATCAATTTAACAGCATCAATAGCTCAAATCATAATGAGGCATCTTCACTCAACGCAGGAGCCTCAGCATGAAAACCGTCGGACAATCCCTCGAAGCCTTCCACATCACCGGCGTCAAGCCTGGCTTCAACCATCATGAAGAAAATGGCGTTTCCGCCTTTGAAAGCCTGACCGAGCAGTCCTTCAGCGGCAAGTGGAAGATCATCTACTTCTACCCCAAGGATTTCACCTTTGTCTGCCCGACAGAAATCGTCGAGTTCAACAAGCTGGTCAACGACTTTGCCGATCGCGATGCGGTGCTGCTGGGTGGCTCGACCGACAATGAATTCGTCAAACTGGCCTGGCGCCGCGAGCACAAAGACCTGGACCGCCTGAACCACTGGCAGTTTGCCGATGTCACCGGTTCGCTGGTGGATATGCTGGGCGTACGCGATGCCCAGGCGGGGGTCGCCTTGCGCGCCACCTTTATCGTCGACCCGGACAATGTGATCCAGCACGTCTCGGTGAACAACCTGAATGTGGGCCGCAACCCGCAGGAAATCCTGCGCTTGCTGGATGGCCTGCAGACCGATGAGCTGTGCCCGTGCAACCGCGCGGTCGGCGGCCAGACCCTGTAATCCCCCACATCATGCCCCGGGGCGGCCACTGCCGCCCCGGGCTGGAGACTGCATCATGGAATTCCTGAACCCCATCAAAGCACTGATCCCGGACTATGCCAAGGATGTCCGCCTGAATCTGGACGGCGTCCTGGCCCGCTCCAGCCTGAGCCCGGCAGACGCCGTTGGGGCAGCCCTGGCGGCTGCCTTTGCCAGCAAATCCGCCCCGTTGATTGCGGCCTTCCGCGACAGCGGCATCCTGAGCTCGGAGGAAACCGAGGCCGCCCACACCGCCGCCGCCCTAATGGGCATGACCAATGTCTGGTACAGCTATCTGGACATGGCGGATAACGACGAGCTGAAAACCCTGCCCGCCCAGTTGCGCATGAACGCCTACCAGAACCATGGTGGCGTCGACAAGCGGCGCTTCGAGCTGTACGCACTGGCCAGCAGCATTGTCGGCAAATGCCGCTTCTGCATCTCTGCCCACTACGCAGTACTGCAGCAAGAGGGCATGAGCAGCTCGGAACTGCGCGATATCGGCCGCATTGCCGCCGTCATCAACGCCACCGCACAGGTGCTGGCCGCTGAGGCGTGAGCACAAGCTCACGTCAGTCGCTGGTATCCTCCTGGCATCTCCCCCTACACTTCCGTCCGGATACCACGGTAACGGACGGAAGTGCTGCCATGAGGCATTTGCTGGTTGTCGTACTGCTGCTCAGCGCGCTACAGGCGCACGCCGCTTTGCCCATTCACACACGGATTGAACTGGCCCTGCGCTGCAAGGCCGAGCCGCTGGACGCGCACAACCCGACGACGCGAAAATGGTTGCAGCAGCAGGGTGTCCGCATCATTGACCATGACCCGGAAGGCCCTCCGGATCAGGTCTTCCGCTTCAAGTCCCCCATTACCATCGCTGGCGTCCGCATCAAAACCTTGTTCTATCAGGCGGACAGCGGCGGCATTTTCATGGCGGAATTTGAGGGCGACATGGCCCGGCTGGCCCACCAATGGCAGCTCAAACCGCATACCGGGAACGCAAAGCAGCGTCGGGAAGATGGCGGTGGCCTGCTGGATGTCCGCTTCATCGACAAGGCCGCTGGCGCAGATGTCATGCAGCAGGTGATCGGACCATGGATTGCCAACCCCAAACGTCAAGGCTGGGGCTGCCATTTTTACGATGGCTGAGCGTCGTCCCCTCGCACCCACAGCTTGCTGAAGTCCACCCAGCCATTGTTGCCGGGCGTAGCCCCCGCCAGCCATGGCGCCGGGTGAAGGCAATTGGCTTCGTGCGATAACGGTAGCAACCAGCCCTCCTGGACCAGATGGCTGGCTTCCTGTTGAAAACCCGCCAGTTGCTCGGCCTGCCCCGGCATCGCCTGGATCCTGGCCAGGGCTCGCCACAGTGCTTGCTGCCGCAGAGGTGGCAAATGCTCAATGATATTACCGCCCAGCCATTCATACAGGCTGAATACGGTATCTTCGGACAGGATTTCACCCTGCAGCGTCAGGTCGGCGCGCGGGAAGGCGCTACCTCCCTGCAACAAGGCCGCATCGCGCGGCAAGACCGTCAGCGTGATGCCTGCCAGGTTCAGCCGCTGACGGATGCGTGGCAACAACACGGCGGCCTGGGGCACCCCGAAATGCTGCAGGGTTACAGCCTGTGCAGCGTGTCTGAACGTCTGCCCGGATGGCAGACATTCTGCGGGCGGCCAACTCGCCAACAAATGGTGGGCCGGGCGCCGCCAGACCTCGTCGTCTGCCACCAGCGGGGGATGCGCCAGCCACGCCGCCAACTGCTGTCGCCGCTGGTCGTCAGACTCCCCCAGGATCAAGTAATGGCAGCCTTCCGGCCAATGCAGCCCCGCCTTGTGAACTGGCTGGCCCTCTTCCCGCTGCCACACCAGATCAAAGGGTGCCGGGTAATCCGGCAAATCCAGAATCCACAGCTCGATCTGCTCCAGCAGCGGTGCACCGCGATGGTGATGGGGCATGGCTTGCAACAGCAAGCGCCCCGGATGCCGCTGCAGCAAGCGCCATGGCCCACTGCCCACCGGCTGCTCGCCAAACTGACGGCGGCGGCGTGGCACGATGGACGCCGGACCATTGGTCAGGCAGTGCGGCCATAGCCAGTCTGGCCGCTCCAGCTCGCAACTGAAGCTGAGCGCATCGTGGCAAACCACCCGCCGCAGATGCCTGTATTGCCACTGCGCCGGGCCCGGCTCATCCCGCAAGCGCAGCAGGGTTTCCATCACGGCTGCACTATCCAGCACGCTGCCATCATGAAATTGCAGGCGGGGGCGTAACCAGAAACGCCAGCACTGCCCCTGCTGCTGCGCCTCCCAGTGGTGTGCCAGCGAGCCCACCAGCCCGCGTTGTGGGTCCGCCTCCAGTAAACGGTCAAACAGCTGCCGCACCAGATTGGCTTCCAGCCAGAACGCCACCGTCAGCGGGTCCAGTGATTTGAGCGCGCGAGGCAAGGGAATACGCAGCCGGGAACCGGCGTCGTGCTGCGCCAGCAAGCGCGGCAGGCTATCCAGCCATTGCTGCCGCTCTGCCGCAGGCAGGCGCTGCAATACCTGCGACAGTGCGCCTTGCTGCAACAACTGTTGCAGCTCCTGCTCCAGTTGCTGCAGCGCCTTGCCATGCAGCTGCAAGGTAGAGCGCACCCCACGTCCACGGCCCGCTTGCCAGGTCAACCAGCCCTCGCCCTGCATGCGTCCCAGCAGTTGCCGGGCGTGCCGCTCGCTGACGCACAGTTGCGCAGCCAGCTCCGGCAAGCCGGGCTGAACCGGTTGCTCACCGTAGGTCTGATACAGTTTCTGGAAGTAGCGTGCCAGCGACATGATGTAAAAAGCGGAACAGAACCCTTGTTTTAGCCCTTATTTTCATTCCGCTTATTGTTGCACACTTGCCCGGTCATTACACGCCTCAAGACGCCACCATGACCGCCACCCGTCTGCTTCTGCTATGCCAAGCCTTGCTGGTGCTCAGCCGCGCGCTGACCCAGCCGCTGTTTGTTCTGTTGCTGCACCGCCTGCATCTCTCCACCGAATGGATCGGTCTCATTCTCTCCCTGTGCGGAATCAGCGCCACCTTGATTGGCTTGTATGGGGGGCATCTGGCAGACCGCATGGGGCCGGCCCGGCTGCTGCGCAGTATGGTACTGCTGATTGCGCTGACCTTGCCGGCCCTGACACTCTCACCGCATCCCGCCATGTCCGCCCTCCTCATCTTGAGCGTGGACAGTGCCATGAGTGTCATCCTGGTGTCGTTCAAGGCCATGCTGGCACGCTGGATTACAACCGAGGAGCGCCCCAAGGTCTACGCTACCGGCTACCTGCTCTCCAACATCATGTTCTCGCTTGGACCGCTTTTGGGGCTGCAGCTGGCCGGCCTGCAGTTTGCCATTCCCTTCTGGCTGGGAGGCATCAGTGTGGGTCTGACCCTGCCTGTGCTGCGGCAGCTCCGCAGGTTTCCTGTCCAGCAGGATGCCGATGTCCGCAGTACGGCCCGTTTTGTTGACACCCTCAGCCGCTTGCGCCAGGACCACGTGCTGGTGTGCTACACCTTGGTCAGTTTCTGCCACTCGATGATCTATGGCCGGTTCAGCGCCTGGCTGATGCTGTGGCTGCTGAACCATTACAGCCCCATGCTCAGCCAGCGCTACCTCACCAGCATGATCCTGACCAATACGCTCGGCGTAGTCTTGCTGCAGTACCCGGTCAGCCGCTGGCTGTTGCGGGGTCATCTGGCACGATGGTTACTGTGGGCCAGCCTGTGCCTGCTGCCCGCTTTGTGGATATTGCAGGTCTCCACCAGCCTGCCGATGATGTGCGCGGCCATCCTGCTGTTTACCCTGGCCGAGCTGGTACTGGTGCCTGCCGAATACCAGCTGATCGACCAGATTGCCCCGGCTGATGCGCGTGGGGCCTATTATGGTGCCAGCCAGCTGTCGATGCTGGGTGCGGCGCTCAGCCCGGTACTGTGCGGCGCCTTGCTGAAGTGGGGCGGAAACACGGCCCTGTTTCTATCACTGCAAGGCATCGCCGTGGCTGGCGTCATGCTGCTGCTACTGGGCTTGCGCCTGCAACAGCAACGTACGCAACCGGTCCCGATGACGGCTGCGCCGGGCTGACATGACGAGCGGTGCTTGCCCAAACCAGGCGTGCCGCATACCATGCCCACTGCCCCCCGGCTAAGTCAAACTGGTATTGGAGTAAGGTATGCATGGCTTGCTGCGGGCACCCGCGCTGGCGTCGCTTGCCCTCATGGCAAGCACCGTCGCCCACGCGCTCACCCCCGCCATCATTTACGATCAGGGCGGTAAATTCGACAAAGGCTTTAACGAATCAGCTTTTGTGGGTGCGGAGAAATTCCGCGCCGAGAGCAAAATCAGTTTTCTGGAGGCCATGGCCACCCATGAAAACAACGCAGAAAACCAGATTCGCAACATGATCCAGAAGGGCGCAGACCACATCATCCTGATTGGTTTCACCTTCTCGGATGCCGTGGCCAAAACCAGCAAGGAATTCCCCAAGGTTCGCTTCACGCTGGTAGACAGCGTGGTGGAAGGCCCCAATGTGCAGTCCATTGTGTTCAAGGAGCATGAGGGGTCTTTTCTGGTCGGCATGGCAGCGGCCTATGGCAGCAAAACCAGCAAGCTGGGCTTCATCACCGCCATGGACATTCCGATGCTGCAGGCGTTTGGTTGCGGTTATGCCCAAGGGGCCAAACAGGTGCGCAGCAATATTGAAGTGTTCACCAGCACCATCGGCACCACTGGCGAGGCATTCAGCAACCCGCCCAAAGCAGCGCTGCTGGCCAAGAAGCAGATCGAGAAAGGTGCCGATGTGGTGTATGCCGCAGCAGGCGCCAGCGGCCTAGGCACCCTGCGGGTGGCCCGCGACACCAATACCTTCGCCATTGGCGTAGACAGTAACCAGAACTGGATGCTGCCCGGACGGGTGCTGACCTCCATGGTCAAGCGCATCGACACTGCGGTCTACCAGGCCTTGACCAGCTCCAGCAAAGGTAGCTGGAAGCCGGGCATTCTGAAACTGGGCCTGAAAGAAGGTGGGGTGGACTGGTCGCTGGACACGTATAACACCAGCCTGATTAGCCCCGCCACCAAGGCGGCCGTGGAACAGGCCCGGAAGAACATCATCGAGGGCAAAACCCGGGTGGTGGATTTCCGCGAGGGCAACAGTTGCCCCGTCGCGCTCACACCGATGTAACACACACCGGGCGGCCCCTTGCGGCTGCCCGGTGCTAACGCTTGATGCCGCTACCCACCGGCAAGGCCGCAAACCAGTTAATGAAGCGCATCACATCCCCGCCCTGATACACCGCGCCATGTTGCGGGCACATCATGTCCGGGTTCAGCTTGGCGGCCCGCTCACACCAGTCCAGCTTGGCCTCGGTGGACCCCATCCAGCGCCGGTGGAAGCCTTCCGCATGGCGGATGTGCTGGTCAAACTGAGTCACAAACAGACCACTCTCATCTTCGGGCAACAAGGCCGCGCCGACATCACCGGAGAACAGGATACGGGCGGCCGGATCATACAGCTGCATATTGCCGGACGAGTGCAGGTAGTGGGCCGGAACCGCTTGCAACTCCAGCTGGCCGTGGCGGAAGGTCATTCCCTCATCCGGGATGGAAATCAGCGTCTGATCGTCACCACCAAAATGTGGAATGAACGTGGCCCACAGGCGGCTGATATAGCAACGCAGCTGCGGGTTGAAATCCAGCCACAGCCCCAGCGAAGAAATGATGTCCGGGTCCTGATGTGAGGCAAACAGGCTGCGGATCGACAGCGGGTCCGCCACCGCACTGATGGCGGAAAACACCGCCGGGAATATTTCGCTGCCACCGGGGTCGGTCAGCAGATTGTCGTTACCACTGGAAATCAGGTACTCGTTGGTATCAATCACATAGCCGTGTTTGTCCGGGTCGCGTGCAATCAAGGTCCAACGGTGGTCACCCTGCTGGAAGATGACGGTTGCCTGTTTCATGCCTGCCTCCCCAAACCATCATGCAAAGCGGCCAGGGCCGGAACAATGGCCTGGATGTTCTGATCAAAATCTTGTGACACTTCACTAAGCTGGTTGCTGTAAGCAGCACCGTAGGCGGCCTCAATCTTGGCCGAGCGGGAAATGGCAATACCGAACTGGCAGATCTTCTGCGCGTCATCCAGCTTGACCCGCAACTCGCGTCGATACTGGCGGATATCGGAGCGGATGCGGGAAAAAGCCTGCTTCTGCTGACCTAGCCGCTGCTTTAAAGCTCCGCACTGTTCACCAGACAACGCATTGGCCGTCTGCATCAACTTGGCCCGTCGCTCCTGTCGCAGCAGGTCGGTGATCAGTGCCACCGAGCGGTAGGCATCCTGCTTCAGCAGCTGCATGAGACGGGTCAACTCCACCGACAACACCCGCAGCTCTTTGGAGATGACACTGAAGCCCAGCGCGGCACGCCCTGCCCGGTTGGCCAGCAGGATGGCATTCAAGGCCATGATGTTGATCTGGAAGGCGATGACCACCACCTCTTTGATGCCCTCATTGAGATGCACCATATCGACCAGTTCGGTTGCAGCAGCAGATTGCTCGGACATCGGCTTACCCCGGCAGGTAACAGCTTCAGTCTAGCAAAAGAGAAAAAAAATGCTGTGTGCCGCGTCGCCCGGCTTGATCCGGATCAAATCACCGCAGGCAGGCGTGCCAGCAAGGCGTGCGCCGTGGCCAGATTGGTGGCCAGTGCCACGTTGTGGACATCACACACCCGCAGCAAGGCGGTGATGTCCGGCTCATGGGGCTGGGCCTGCAAAGGATCGCGCAGGAACAGCACCATGCCCACCCGCCCCTCAGCCACCCAGGCGCCAATCTGCTGGTCACCTCCGAGCGGGCCGGACAGCAGGCCCTCCACCATCAGACCGGTGCCTTCGCGGATACGCTGGCTGGTGGTACCGGTCCCGATCAGCCGATGCGGACGCAGCAGCGCTGCGTGCGCCCGCGCCAAGGTCACCATATCGTCCTTCTTGCGATCATGCGCAATCAGGGCAATGGTCAGCGGTTTCATGCCGGTTTGCGCGCCTTGCGTTTCGGGGCGGCAGGGGTATCAAAACCATGGCCCACACGCACGATCTTCATGGTATTGGTGCCACCCGGCTTGCCCAGGGGCTCGCCATTGGTGATGACGATGGCGTCGCCCACTTCCACCAATCCGGCTTCCAGCAGCTTGCGTTCGGCATCGGCCAGCAGCGCGTCGCGATCCACATAGTTGGCCTCCATCAGCAATGTACGCACATCACGGTACAGTGCCAGACGTCGGCGGGTACTTTCCTGCGGCGTCAGCGCAATGATCGGCACTCCGGCGTTCAGGCGGCTCATCCACAGGGCGGTCGAGCCCGATTCGGTCAGCGCGGCAATGGCCTTGACCTTGAGATGGTGCGCGGTAAACAGCGCCGCCATGGCAATCGACTGGTCGATGCGGGTAAAGGTGCGGTTGAGGAAATCGGTATCCAGCGTGATATGGGCCGACTTTTCCGCTTCCACGCAGATGCGGGCCATCGCTGTAACCGTCTCGATCGGGAACTGGCCGGACGCCGTCTCGGCGGACAGCATCACCGCATCGGTGCCATCCAGCACGGCATTGGCCACATCCGACACTTCGGCACGGGTCGGTACCGGGCTGGAGATCATCGACTCCATCATTTGCGTCGCCGTGATCGACAGCTTGTTATGCTCGCGGGCCATGCGGATCAGCTTCTTCTGTACCGCAGGCACCGCCGCATCGCCGATTTCCACCGCGAGGTCACCGCGCGCCACCATTACGCCATCACAGGCTTGCAGCAGGTCCTCCAGATCACGTACCGCTTCGGTACGCTCCACTTTGGCGATCATCTGCGCATGGCCACCGGCAGCACGCATCAGCTCACGCGCCATATACATGTCAGCCCCGTTCTTGGGGAAGGAGACGGCGATGAAGTCGGCCTCAAACGCCACCGCGGTCTTGATGTCTTCCATGTCCTTGGCGGTCAGCGCTGGCGCGGTGAGGCCGCCCCCCAGCTTGTTGATGCCCTTCTTGTTGCTGAGCACCCCGCCGTGCACCACGGTGCAATGCACTTCGCTGTTGCGCACATCTTCCACTCGCAGCTCGATGCGGCCATCGTCCAGCAGCAGGGTATCGCCCTCGGTCACATCGTTGACCAGCTCCTTGTAGTCCAGCCCGACCCGGTTCAAATCACCGCTGGTTGCATGCGCATCGAGGATGAAGCGCTCGCCGTTGTTCAGGTGAACCTTGCCTTCCACAAAGGTGCCGATACGGATCTTCGGCCCCTGCAGGTCCGCCATCACGCCGACATCACAACCCAGTCGGGCGGCGATTTCACGTACCAGCCGTACCCGCTGGGTATGCTCTTCGGCCGTGCCGTGCGAGAAATTGATGCGGACGACGTTCACGCCAGCCTTGAGCATGCCCTCCAGGGCCTCCGGACTGGTGCTGGACGGGCCAAGGGTGGCAACAATCTTGGTTTTACGGAACATGGCTGATTACGCGCCCTTAGCGCGCCTCCTGGCTTCGGGCTGGACGGATGGTCGGCAGGCCCGTGGAACGAAAACCGGACGCAGGTAAGCGCCGGTCAAATAAAAAGAAGGGCACAAGACAGACAGCGTTTCCCCCCAGAAACACTGGCCACCCCGTGCCCCCCACTCGTGAACCGGTCATGTGACGCTGTTCGCGTCGCTCAGCCCGCTGCCTTCATCAAGGCAACGGTGGTATCCAGCATGCGGTTGGAAAAACCCCACTCGTTGTCGTACCAGCTCGACACCTTGACCAGACGACCTTCGGATACCTTGGTCAGCGTGGCATCAAAGATACTGGAGTGCGGGTTGTGGTTGAAATCCACCGACACCAGCGGCGCGGTGTTGTACGCCAGAATGCCCTTCAGCTCGCCTTCCGCGGCGGCCTTCAGCACGGCATTGACTTCATCCGCCGTGGTATCCCGGGCAGCGACAAAGGTCAGGTCCACCAGCGACACATTAATAGTAGGCACGCGTACGGCAAAGCCATCCAGCTTGCCATTCAGCTCCGGCAACACCAGACCGACGGCAGCGGCGGCGCCAGTCTTGGTCGGGATCATCGACGATACTGCCGAACGGGCGCGGCGCAGGTCTTCGTGGTATACGTCGGTCAGCACCTGATCATTGGTGAAGGCATGTACCGTGGTCATCAGGCCGTTCACCAGACCGATCTTCTCGTGCAGCGGTTTGACCAGCGGTGCCAGGCAGTTGGTGGTGCAGGAGGCATTGGAAATCACCGTGTCGCTGGCTTTCAGCACGCCATGGTTGACGCCGTAAACGACCGTCGCATCCACATCTTTGCCACCCGGCGCGGAGATGATCACCTTTTTGGCCCCCGCTTGCAGGTGCAGGCCGGCCTTTTCCTTGCTGGTGAACAGGCCGGTACATTCCAGTACCACGTCCACATTCAGCGCCTTCCACGGCAGCTCGGCCGGGTTACGTACGGCGGTGGTCAGGATACGGTCGCCATTGACCACCAGATATTCACCATCCACCGACACCTGCCCCGGGAACATGCCATGGGTGGTGTCGTACTGGGTGAGGTGAGCATTGGTGTTGGCATTGCCCAGATCGTTGATGGCCACGATTTCAATATCGTGTTTCTTGCCGCCTTCGTACAGGGCCCGCAGTACATTGCGGCCAATGCGGCCATAGCCGTTGATGGCAACCCGGATGCTCATGCTCACCTCCACAGTACTTCAATACAGATGTAGTTTTGTTTCCAACACTGCAGCGCAAACGATTCGTGCATCGCAACATGCTGATTGTCAGGAATTTCCGACAATATTTGCATGCAAACAAGCCACCAGCGCGCATGGAACGGTTGAGACTACTCTAGTCCAAATGTAGTTCAATTACAAGTAACAAAACTAATAATTTTGCGTCAGTTTGATGTAGTCGCGTGCACATCCAGAGGCACTCCATCGCAGCATCCATGCATGCCCATGCCGGCAGCGGCCTGCTCTGTTAAGATAGCGCGACTTGCCACTACGCCGTCATCATGCGCCCGCTTCCGCTTACCCCCAGCCTGTTGTTCACCACCCTCGCCAGTCTGTTGCTCGGTTTTTGTTGCCTGTTTGTCGACCCCGGCTACTCTGCACTGGTGCAATACACCCTGGTGTTTGTCGGCCTGACCGCGCTGGTGTTTCTCACCCTGCTGGCACGCAGCTGGCTGGAACGCGAAACGCTGACCGATCTGCTGGCTGCGGCATTGTGCGTCGGCGGTACGGTGGTTGCTGTCGACGGGGCGCAACAGCTGCTCAGCGCCATGGGCTCAGCCCGCTTTGCCAACCAGCAGATTGCCGGCACCCTGATTCGCCAGCCGAATCTGTACGCCAGCATGCTGTTACTGGGCTGGACGGCAACCCTCTACCTGCTGCCCGCATTGCAAGTTCGCTGGTGGCGAATCGGTGGCTGGTTATTGGCGGCGCTGGTGTTCGGCTGCACCTTGCCGTTTACCGGCTCGCGCACCATGTTCATCAATCTGGTATTGCTCAGTGGCCTGGCGATTGCCGCGCTGATCCTGGGCCGTTATCAGCGGCAAAAGCACTTTGGGCTCAGCCTGCTGCTCGCCATGCTGCTGGCGCTGGTGTCGCAATTTACCTTGCCACCGGCGCTCGCCAAGTTGACCGGTGCCACCAACCGCAGCGTACTGCAACGCGTAGAGGCCGCAGGGGCCACCGCCAGCGCCCGCCTGCGTACCGACGAGTGGAAAAAGGCGGTGCAGGTGTGGCAGGTACACCCGCTCACCGGCGTCGGCACCGTACGCTTCCCTTACCATAGCTTTGTCCTGCAACAGCAGGCACCCTTCAACGAAATCCCACGCGAGCGACTGTACACCCACCCGCACAACCTGCTTTTCGAGGTGCTCGCCGAGCAGGGTCTGATCGGTCTGGGCTTGCTGCTCGGTTTTCTGTGGTGGTGGTCCATCCAGCAGGTGTGGCAGAAGATAGATAGCCCGCGCCTGCTGGGCTGTGCCGGGGTGCTGATCCTACTGACCCACAGCATGCTGGAATTTCCGTTGTGGTACTGGTATTTCCTGATCCCGTTCACCCTGCTGCTGGCGCTAAACGACGACAGCCGCTGGCATCTGCGCCTGTCGGTACCGGGTAGTGTGCTCCTGCTGGCGCCCGCACTTACCCTGCTGGGTTGGGGCGGTTATCAGCAATGGTTGGGCACACAGCAGATCAACGCCAGTTATCACGCTTACTTTACCTCACGCAATGTCAGCCAGTCCCGCCAGTTGGCCCGCCCGGCGCTGAATAACCCACTACTGTCGCTGGATGCGGAGATGCAGTACAGCTATGGCGATACCGCCAATCTGCGCACGCTGCCGGATACGCTGGCACGCAATACCCGCCTGCTGCGCTGGCGGCCTTTCGCCAGCGTGGTCTACCACCGCGCCTTGTTGCTGGCCCAGGCCGGCCAGTTGAAGGAAGCCCGTTTCTGGCTGGCTGCCGGTTTGCGCAACTACCCCAAGGATCGCGGCTATCTGGAAAACATGTACGTGCGCTCCGAGCCCACCCCGGCACTCAAGGCCTTCTATGCCGAATATCAGGTCGCCAGTCAGAAGCGGCTGGACGAGATCAAGGCTGAGGTGGCCGCCATCCAGCGCAAAAGAGCTGCGTCATTGAAGCCGCAGCCTGCTGCAGCAAGCGCGGCGTCGCAGCCTGCATCGCGCTGAGGTCCGCCGGGCCATCGGCGATGGAAAAGCAGCCTTGAAAACGTGCCTGTAGCGCCTCACGTGCCGCAGGGTCAATGCCACCTGACAGCAGGCTGACCGGCACCGGCTGGCGTTGTGCCCAAACGGCTACGCGCCAGGGCAGTTTGCCACCCAACGTTTGCAGGTCGCTACGCCCCTCCCCGGTCACCACCCAGTCGGCCCAGGCCAACTTGGCCTCGGCCCCCAGCTGCTGCAGCATCCAGTCGGCACCGGATTGCTGCCGGGCGCCCAGCAGCCGCAGCGCATAACCGATACCGCCCGCCGCCCCGCTTCCGGTGGCCGCACTGGCGGACCATCCCGCCCAGGCATCGCCCAGCGTGACCCAGTGACACATGGCCGCCTCCAGCGCCTCCTGTTGGGCGGGTTCGAAACCCTTTTGCCGGGCAAACACCCTGGTCGCCCCTTGTGGTCCGCACAAAGGGTTGTCCACATCGCTGAGCAGGGTCAGCGTGAGCTGCGCCAATCGGGGGTCCAGACTTCGGGTATCCAGTGTCTGCAGGGACAACAGGTCTTGCGCCGTGGGCCAAGCTGCGGCTGCTCGCGGCGTGAGCTGTGCGCCCAAGGCCACCAGCAGCCCCAGGCCACCGTCGTTGACACTGCTGCCGCCCAGCGCCACGCTGATGTGTGTGGCCCCCGCGTCCAGCGCCTGGCGAATCAGCAGCCCCACCCCGGCGCTACTGCGCTGCATCGGGTCAGTGTCGCCTGCCTGTGCCAAACCCACCACGGTGGCCACTTCAAGCAGCGCATGACGCTCGGACAGCCACAGTAGCGGTGCCTCCCATGGCTGCCCGCAGGCATCGACCACCGGCACGCGGTACTGCGGGCCACCCAACACTTGCGCCAGCACCTGCAGACTGCCCTCACCGCCGTCGGCCAGCGGCAGGCAGGCCACCTCGGCACCCGGGCAGACCTGTCGAACCCCAGCCGCCATCGCTTCCGCGACCAGCACGGCATCCAGCGAACCTTTGAAACTGTCCGGGCACAACAGCACACGCAAGGGCCGCATGGGGGTGCTCACGCGCTGGCCTGCAAGGCCTTTTCGATGTCCTGCTGCAAATCCTCGGGTTTGGTGGTGGGGGCATAGCGGTCCAGTACCTGACCATCACGCCCCACCAGGAATTTGGTGAAGTTCCATTTGATGCCTTCGGTACCCAGCACGCCGGGGGCAGAAGACTTGAGGAAGCGATATAGCGGGTGTGCACCGTCCCCATTCACCTCGATCTTGTCGAATACCGTAAAGCTCACCCCGTAGTTACGCTCGCAAAATGCACCAATCGCGCTGGCGTCCCCCGGCTCTTGCTTGCCGAACTGGTTGCAGGGAAAGCCCAGTACCACCAGCCCTTGGGCGGCGTAGCGCTCGTGCAGCACCTGCAGGCCAGCATACTGCGGGGTAAAGCCGCATTCGCTCGCGGTATTGACAATCAACAGCACCTGCCCGCGAAAGCGCGCCAGGTCCACAGTTTCACCACTCAAAGTCTGTGCCGAAAAATCGAAAGCAGTCGTCATGTTCGTCCTCCGGGGTTCGAAAATTCCGATTGTAGCGTGATCATGATCGCTGCAGTCTGCGCTGAATTGGCGCACAATGCATCCTTTTGTCTTGACCGCCTGCAGATGGTTGCTGATGCCCTGATCCTGTCCCTCGACTTTGGCACCCAAAGCGTGCGCGCCATGCTGTTTGATGCGCACGGCGCGGTTCATGGCAAGGCCCAGCTGGCGCTGAACGATTATCAGGCGCCACAGCCCGGCTGGATGGAACATGATGCCGACGGCTTCTGGCAAGTGCTGGGGGCAGTCTGCCAGCAGCTGTGGTCCAGCGCTGCGGCAGATGCACGCCACCGCCTGATCGGCATCAGCCTCACCACCCAGCGCGCCACCATGGTGGCCCTGGATGCCGAGGGTCAGGCCCTGCGCCCAGCCATCGTCTGGCCCGACCAGCGACGCGCCAATACCCTGCCACGTCTGCGCTGGCACTGGCGCAGCGCCTTCCGCCTGCTGGGGCTGCAGCACACAGTACAGTACTTCCACCGTGAGGCCGACTGCAACTGGCTGGCCGAACAGCAGCCCGAGCTGTGGTCACGCACGGCGCACTATCTGCTGCTGTCCGGTTTCCTGACCTGGAAACTGACCGGACACTTTCGAGACAGTACCGGCTGCCAAGTCGGCTATGTGCCTTATGACTTCAAGCATCACCGCTGGGCCGCTGCCTGGGACTGGAAATGGCAAGCTTTGCCCGCCTTGCGCCGCGAGCAGCTGCCCGAGCTGCTGCCACCGGGTAGTGTACTGGGTCACATCACGGACACCGCCTCCAGCCACACCGGCATTCCAGCCGGGCTGCCGTTGATTGCCGCCGCGGCCGACAAAGCCTGCGAGGTGCTGGGTAGTGGTGCCTTGCAACCGCATATCGCCTGCCTGTCGTTTGGTACCACCGCCACCATCAACACCACACAGACCCGCTACATCGAACCGCTGCGCTTCATCCCGCCCTACCCCGCGGCCATTCCGGATGCCTGGAATACCGAAATCCAGATCAGCCGCGGCTACTGGATGGTGAGCTGGTTCAAGGAAGAGTTTGGCCACCCGGAGCAAGCGCTGGCAGAAGAACTGGGGGTGACGCCGGAGCAGCTGTTTGAACACCTGGCCGATACCGCCGAACCCGGTGCCATGGGGCTGATGCTGCAGCCTTACTGGTCCCCCGGCGTCAAGCAGCCCGGCCCGGAGGCGCGTGGTGCCATCATCGGCTTTACCGACAGCCACAATCGCGCCCATCTGTATCGCGCCATTCTGGAGGGTTTGTCTTATGCCCTGCGGGAAGCCAAGGAGCGGATTGAGCAGCGCAGCGGTACCCGTATCACCGAATTGCGGATTGCCGGTGGTGGCTCGCAGAGCGATGCCGCCATGCAGCTGACGGCAGACATCTTCGGCCTGCCCGCCACCCGCCCCCGCCTGTACGAAGCCTCAGCGCTGGGTGCGGCCATGGTGGCGGCCGTCAGCCTCGGCCTGCATGCCGACCATGCGGCAGCGGTCAAGGCCATGTGCCAGCCAGGGCAGACCTTCCTGCCCGATCCCGCCCGGCAGCATCGTTACCAGCAGCTCTACCAGCGGGTCTACCGCCAGCTGTACAAGCGGCTGCAACCCCTCTACCGCGCGCTGTACGACATCAACCACTCGCAGTAAGCCATTGCCTAACACACGCAGAGCAGGACGCCACGCCGCAAAAGGTTGAACCTGTTTACATTATAGTCATCATTTTATATTATGCTCATCATTCAAAAGGAGGGCGGTGATGACACACTTACTGGCAGAAGTCATTGAGGCGCACGGTGGCATGGCGCGGTGGCAGGAGACAGCCCGAATCCGGGCCTCGGTTTCGGCGACAGGTGGCCTGTTTTCGGCCAAAGGGCACCCGGACACACTGGCCGATGTCGAAGTGGAAGTCAGCTGCCACCAGCCTCGTGCGATCTACACGCCATTCCCGGCGGTGGGTCAGACTGGCATTTTCCAGCCGTCCCGTGTCGCCATTATGAGCCACGATGACGCGGTGCTGTGTACCCGCACCCAGCCACGTGAGGCGTTTTCTGATCCCGCCGCATCCGCCAGCTGGGATGACCTTTCGCTACTCTATTTCGGCGGCTACGCCATCTGGAATTACCTGTGCGCGCCCTTCTTTCTCAGCGGGCCGGGCTTCACGGTCACGGAAGGGGATGGCTGGGAAGAGGAAGGTGAGCTGTGGCGGCGGCTGCAGGTCACCTTTCCCGAAGGCTTCCCCACCCACTCCAGGCAGCAGGTATTCTACGTGGATGAGGCACGTCAGCTGCGACGGCTGGATTATCAGGCTGACATCATGGGTGGCGTTCCAGTGGCACACTATATGTCTGCCCCTCAGGATTGCTCTGGCTTGCGCATCCCCACCCAGCGCCGGGCTTACCCGCGTGGCCCGGACAATCAGGCCAACAAGGCGCGCTGCGTGGTCGAAGTCACATTGTCCAACATTACCCTGGGATGCCACTGAATCCGGCATGCTGCAGGCACACAAGGAGTCGGCCCATGGCCCGCTATGACAAAGGACACAAGGCAACAACCCATCAGCGGGTGGTCCGGCTGGCGGCGCGCCGCTTTCGTGAGTCAGGATTGTCTGCAGTAGGCGTAGCCAGCTTGATGGGCGAGGCTGGACTGACCCACGGTGGTTTCTATGGGCATTTCCCATCGAAACAAGCCTTGATCCGTGAGGCACTGGTGTCGGCCTTGAGCGACACCCGCCAGCATCTGGAGAAAGTGGCCCACGCACAGGGTGGCCTCGCGGCCCTGCTACACGCCTACTTGGGTGCCGACCATCGGGACAACCCGGCAGATGGATGTGCCATTGCGGCATTGGCCGCTGAAGTCAGCCGGGAGCCCGAAGAGACCCGCGCCGCTTTTGCCGAACAAACCCAGGCATTGATAGCCTTGATCGAGTCACAGCTTCCACCCGCCACACAGCAGCAAGCGGGTCGGCCAGCCAAGGCGGTGCTGGCCACCATGCTGGGGACACTGTTGCTGGCCCGAACCACCACTGACCGCGCCGAGGCTGACGCCATGCTGGAGATCGGCATGCAGGCCGCCTTGCAACTGGGCCAGACCGGGGTACTGTCCTGAACCCGTAGCCCTGACTGCGGGTCAGGGCCGGAGTAGCCCGCCATGCGGGCCACGGTTCACGCTCAGGACTTGACCAGCATGGCGTTCTCAACCGCCCGTACGCCCGGGATGGCCCCCGCCAGGTCCAGTGCATGATTCAACTGCACATCAGAAGCCACCTCACCGCGCAGGGTGATGTTGCCGCCCCGTGCCTCCACCTGGATACTCTGGCCATCCAGCAAGGGATCGGCCTTGAAGGCTGCGCTGATCTGCTCGCTCAGCGCCTGGTCACTCGGCTGCGCCGGGCTGACCGCTGCCGGTGAGGCGGCAACCTCGGCGGGCATGGCAGCGACAGGGGCTACGGTGGCGGCTTTGCCGGTTTTGACCTTGGGCTTGTTGCTGGTCGCCCAGCCTGCACTGGCCAATGCCAGTGTCAGCACAGCAGACCATCCCAATACGGCTTTACGATTCCACATGCGTCATACTCCTTTTACTGAACACAAAAGCGCACCGAATCACGGTGCCACCCACCATTCAGCAAAGGGCATGCCAGCCCATGGCAATCATTTAAATTCAAAGGGTTAACCATCGGCCTGGACAGGGATCTTGCAGGACAAGCCTGCTGGCGTCGTCCCAGCCCGACAGGTCAAACCTCAACCGCTGCTGGCCTCGCCCAGCGTCTCCCCCCGGAACAGGCTGGGGGTCAGCGCATGGCGCTGCAGCAGACGGTAGAATTCAGTGCGGTTACGATCTGCCAGCTTGGCGGCTTCGGCGACATTGCCATCGGTCAGTTTCAGCAATTGAATCAAGTATTGCCGCTCGAATGCCTGTTTGGCTGCGGCATAGCTGAGGCTCTCCATGCTGGGCTGACGCAGTGCGCGCTGAACCAGCCCCAGCGGAATCAGGGGCGAAGTCGCCAGCGCGGACACCTGCTCCACCACATTGTAGAGCTGGCGGATATTGCCGGGCCACGGCGCGCTGACCAGCATCTCCATCCCTTCCGGCACAAACCCTTGCAGCAGTTTGTCGTAACGCTGCGACTGCTGCTGCAGGAAGTGGTTGGCCAGCAGCGGGATGTCTTCCCGCCGCGCGGACAGCGACGGCAGGTGCAGCGACACCACGTTGAGCCGGTAATACAGGTCCTCGCGGAACTGGCCTTGTTGCATGGCCTCGTCCAGATTGCGGTGGGTGGCGGAGAGGATGCGTACATTGATCTTGCGCGCCTGCGCCGCGCCAAGCGGGCGCACCGCCCGCTCCTGTAGCACCCGCAGCAATTTCACCTGCAAGGGCAAGGGCATGTCGCCAATCTCGTCAAGAAACAGGGTACCACCGTCGGCGGCCTGAAACAGCCCCTCGTGATCGCGTACCGCACCGGTAAACGAGCCTTTGACGTGGCCGAACAGCTCGGACTCCAGCAACGATTCCGGTATCGCCCCACAGTTCACTGCAATAAAAGGCGCACTGCGGCGCGGGCTGGCACGGTGCACTGCCTGCGCCAGCAGCTCCTTGCCGCTGCCGCTCTCGCCCTGGATCAGCACACTGGCGTCGCTCTGCGCCAGCAGGCGGGCCTCCGCCAGCAAGGTTTGCATCACCGCGCTGCGGCTGAGGATGCCGGCGCGCCAGCCTTCATCATCGCCCGCCGCCGGGGTGGGCAGCATGCTCATGGCGGCAGCCACCTTCTGCAGCAGCAACTTGCCGTCAAACGGCTTGCTCAGGTAGTCGAATACCCCGCGCTGTGCGGCATCCACCGCGTCCGGAATGCTGCCATGAGCGGTGAGCAGGATCACAGGTAAACCCGGGTGGCTGGCACGCACCAGCTCGAACAGCTGCATGCCATCCATGCCCGGCAGGCGGATGTCGCTGATCAGCAACTGCGGCAGGGACAGTGCCATTTGTGCCAGCGCCGCTTCGGCATGCTCGACGGCCACCACCTGATGCCCGGCAGTCTGCAGGCGTAGCGTCACCAGACGGCGCAGGTCAGGATCATCATCCACCAACAGGATATAGGGTGTGCTGCTCATCGGCTGGCCTCCGGTGTGGGTAGCGGTTTGGGGGCCAGGCTGCGTTCGATCGCCTTCATACCTTCCAGCTTGTCGTTCAACTGATCGGCCCGCTTTTTCTCGTCTTTCCACTGCGCATTCACACGGTCCACCTGTTCCTCCTGCTTGCGCTGTTGCTGCCACTGGGTTTGCAACACTTGCAGCAGGGGTCGCCAACTGGCGCTCTCCGCCCGTTTGAGCAATTCATCACCCTGCTGCACGGCACGCGCCAGGTCTCCCGGCCCTCGCAACTGCGACCACACCATGACTTGTTGTACCTGTACCGTTTCACTGCGTTTGAGCTCGCCCAGCCGTGTAGCCTCCTTGGCCAGCTCAGCCGGACTCATGCCCTGATAGCGCTGGTACAACACCAGCCACTCACGCAAGGCCTGATCCGCTTTTTGCTGGCGCTGTTGCTCGGCGCTCACCACCGGCGCCGCCGGGCGTCGGGGTGCCGCACAGGCATTGAGCAAACCACATGCCAGCAAGGCCGCCAGCAGACGGTTAATGTTCTGAATCATGATCATCAGGCAATTCAATCCGAAAATGCGCGCCCTGCGCGCTGGCTAACAAACGAACGCGGCCACCATGCAGCAGCACGCACTCGCGCACAATGGAAAGCCCCACCCCGCTGCCACGACCGGCATCGGTCGCCCGGTCCAGCGGTTGGCGCTGCCCCTGAAAGAAGGGATCAAAGATGCGGGCATGATCTTGCGGGTCCACACCGGGCCCTTGGTCAATACAGTCCAGCTGCAGCCAGGATCGTCCCTCTTGCTGCAGCCGGGTACCCACCATGCGGATCAACCCGCCCGGCGGGCTGAAGCGGATGGCATTCGAGAGCAGGTTGTCCCACAGCATGGCAAAGCGCGCCTCGTCCAGCGCCAGCTGCACATCCGGCACCATCAGTTCGACCCGTAACTGGCGTGACTGCAACGGCAGCACATGGCGGCGCAGCGCCGCCTCCAATGCGGCTTGCAGTGACACACCACGCCGTAGCGGGTCATGCCGGGTCGCGGCAGCTTGTAACTGCAGCAAGTCTTCGATCCGCCGCTGCAGCAGCAAGGTATTCTGCTGCAGGATGCTGACCACCTCACGCTGGGCAGCGCTCAGCTCGCCCACGCCATCTTCCGCCAGCAGGGCACTGCCCTCACGCAGCGACGCCAGCGGGGTTTTCAGCTCGTGTGACACATGGCGCAGTACCCGCGCCTGATCATCCTCCAGCGCCGCCAGACGCTGGCGCAGCCAGTCCAGCCTCTGCCCTAGCTGCAACAGGTCACGCGGGCCTTGCAACTGCACGGGGTCAGTCAAGCGGCCCTCTCCCAGCTGATGGATGGCGCGTTCCAGCTGCCGCACCGGGCGATTCAACCAGCGCCCCAAGCTCCCCGCCAGCAGGATCACCCCCAATAGCGCGGCGACAATCCAGACCAGCAGCTGCTGCCGCTCACGATCGAGCTGCTGGTCCTGCTGCTGTTGCCGCAGTGCCAGTGCTTGCTGGCTGGTGCGTGACACCGCCTGCATGGTTTCATCCATCTGCTGCAGCAAGGTCAGCAAGGGTCGCACCCGCTCCGGATGGCCACTGGCCGCAGGCAGATTGGCGTAGACCAGCCGTCCCAGCTGTAACCAGTGCTGCAAGGATTGATGCGCCGCCCCTTCCAGCGGCTGCAGCAGGCGTTGCGCACGCTGCTGGCTCTCCAGCCACTGTGCCCGGTAGTTCTGCAACAGGCTGGCATCATCCAGCAACAGATACTGGCGGGCGCTGCGCTCCAGCGCGACCCCCTGCATCAGCAATTGCTGCACGTCCTCCGTCACCTGCACGGCACGGCGGGTCAGTAGCCGGTTGCTGCTGACCTGGGTATCCAGCAACAGCAGGCTGCGCAGCAGCGCCAGGCTGGGCAACAAGGCCACCAGCAGCATGCTCAGCAGCAGGACCTGGCGAAAGGTAGGGTGTCGCCAGCGGAAAAAGCGGGAAGTCATCCTGCCTAGGGCAAGCCACCGGCCAGAAAGTTGCGCAACAGACTGTCGGGGCGACACGACAAAAACAGGCGCTCCTTCACAAGGATGGCAATCAATTCATTGATTAAAAAGGAAAATCCATTCTGGCACAGCGCTTGCAAGAGGGTGATCAACCCCCTTGGGGGTGCCTGGATATCCCCTGATTACTGCTAGGAGCTGACATGTTCAACAAGAACACCCCGACCCCATCCACCGAGCGTGATGTGCGTAACCCGCTGGGAGGCCGTCCGCTGCAGCAAAGCCCGCTCAACACGCCACCCGCCTCGCTGGTGGCGCAACCCGAAGCCCCGGTCAGCCCGGCGGAAACCGAGAGCGGCGCGCGTTTGATCGTCGGCCCCAATGTGAAGCTGAAAGGGGCGGAAATCCTCGACTGCGACACTCTGGTGGTGGAAGGACGGGTCGAGGCGACCATGGACAGCCGGGTGCTGCGCATCGCAGCCAATGGCTCGTTTTCCGGCAAGGTCAGCATCGACGTGGCGGAAATTCACGGCCAGTTTGATGGCGAACTGACAGCCCGCCAACAGCTGGTGATCCACGCCACCGGCAAGGTCAACGGCCAGCTGCGCTATGGCAAGTTGCTGGTGGAGGAAGGCGGCCAGCTGTCTGGCGATGTCCGCTCACTGTCGGCGGAGCCCGACAAGCCATTGTCGCGTCGGGACAGTGCAGAAATCAGCCCGCTGAAAGCGCTGGCCAGCGCGGCGGGTTAAGCCGCCTGCCGCAGGGTGGCGCCAGCCGGAGCCGCCCTGCCATTCCGCCAGAGCTAGGCGCGTTGGCCCAGGCGGAAAATCGCCACACTGCCGCGCCAATTCGGCCACCAGCGCACCAAGCGGCCTCGGTGCATCACCCGTTTGTCGAGCAGCCGGAAGCCCAGCTGGCCTGCCAGGTGATCAAAATCATTCACCGTGCAGAAGTGGATGTTCGGCGTGTCATACCACTGATAAGGGATCAGGTCGGACACCGGCATGCGCCCGCACAGGATCTGCCAGCGGTTCTGCCAGAAGCCGAAGTTGGGGAAGGACACGATACACTCGCGCCCGACCCGCGCCATTTCACGCAGGATACCTTCCACATCGTGCATGGACTGGATGGTGTGGCTGAGCAGCACATAGTCAAAACTGCCGCTCTCGAACATCGACAGCCCGCTCTCCAGATCGCTCTGGATCACATGCACGCCATTGTCGAGGCAAGCGGCGATATTGGCGTCGTCACGGTCCACACCGTAACCCGTCACCTGCCGTTCGCGCTGCAGCAGTGCCAGCAGGCTGCCATCACCACAGCCCAGGTCCAGCACGCGGCTGCCGGGCGCAATCTGTTCGGCAATCTGCAGGAATTCCGGTCGCAAGGTCAGCATCACACCCCCTCCGCCGCAATGCGGTCAAAATAGCGCCGCATCACGGCAAAGTATTGGGGATCGTCCATCAGGAAGGCATCGTGTCCGTGCACCGATCGAATCTCGGCATAGGTCACCGGCAGCCGGTTATCGGTCAGCGCCTTGACGATCTCGCGTGAGCGGTCCGGTGCAAAGCGCCAGTCCGAATCGAACGCGGCAATCAGGAAGGACGCCTTGGCACGCGACAAGGCGCGGCTGAGATTACCCTCGCCGTAGCGGCGAGCCGGGTCAAAGTAGTCCAGCGCCTTGGTCATCAACAGATAGGTATTGGCGTCAAAGTACCCGGCGAACTTGTCCCCCTGATAGCGCAGGTAGGATTCGATCTGGAACTCGACATCAAAGTTGTAGTTGAAACGCTCGCCGCGCAGCAGGCGGCCAAACTTGGAGCCCATGCCATCATCGGACAAATAGGTGATGTGGCCCAGCATGCGCGCCAGCCGCAGGCCACGGGTGGGCACCACGCCGTGGGCGTAATAGTCACCACCGTGGAAATCCGGGTCAGTGAGGATGGCTTGTCGGGCCACATCGTTGAACGCAATATTCTGTGCCGACAGGCGCGGTGCAGAAGCAATCACCACCGCATGGCGGATGCGCTCCGGGAAACTCATCGTCCACATCAGGGCCTGCATGCCCCCCAAGCTGCCACCCACCACTGCCGCCCACTGCGCAATTCCCAGTTGATCAGCAAGGCGTGCCTGGGAATCCACCCAGTCTTTCACCGTCACCAGCGGAAAGCGCGAGCCGAACGGGGTACCGGTTTCCGGATCGATCGTCGAGGGCCCGGTGGAGCCGTGGCAACCGCCCAGGTTGTTCAAGGCCACCACGAAGAAGCGCTCGGTATCAATCGGCTTGCCCGGCCCGATCATGTTGTCCCACCAGCCTGCCGCCTTGTCGTCCTCATGGTGCAAACCGGCGGCATGGTGATGGCCAGAGAGGGCATGGCAGATCAGCACCGCATTGCTGCGGTCTGCGTTCAATTCACCATAGGTCTCATACACCAGCTGGTAGCGGGGCACGGTCACCCCGCAGGTCAGCAGCAAGGGCTGATCAAACTGGGCAGTCTGCGGGACCACACAGCCCACCGAGCCGCCTTTATCCTGACTCATCCTGACTCCTTGGCCTGGCATGGTGGCCCGGCCTGAAATAAAAAACACCCGCAGGCATCGCGTGCGGGTGTTCTTGGATTCCGCAACGTGGCGGAACAGGATGACCCTACGCTTTAGCCCCATTTATAGCGCGCCGGCAAGCTGTCCCTTCAAATCCGCGCGGGATGCACAGGCATCCAATGGCATGAAATCTACGCGCACCCACCCCGCCCGTCAACCGCCGCCCGAGCGGGCACCATGCACGCCCAGACTGTTTTTTGGTAGTTTAATTACTTTGTTAGCGTAATAATAAAATAATAAAAACAACCGAGATACAAACAATCAATTGAAAAATAACAATAAAATAAAAATTCTCTGCTACTATCCACACCAAAATACAAAAATTAGCCACCTAAACATATTGCATTGCACAACAAATTTTGCTACATTAGCTCTGCACTCATGAGGTGCATGACGAAAGGAGCAACACCATGACAGACCTTGGCCTGCTTGCAGCCTATATGCTGATGCGCAACCGTCTGAACGAAGAACTGAACCCGGCCCCTGCACCGGAACCGGAGCAGGAACTGAGCCCGCTGTTCCTCAGCAATCCGAAGCGTCGCTGGCTGAGTCAGGACTGAACGCCGCTCGGCGCGCCTGATCCAGCAAAAAGCCCGCCAGATGGCGGGCCTGTTTTTTCCGGATGGCGACATCGTCACGCCGCTTCCAGCTGCTGGCGTCGTTGCCCCGGCGGCACCGGGTCAAACTTGGCCCATACCCGCCGAAAATCCCGTGCTGAACCAAAGCCCGCCAACTCCGCCACCTTCTCCACCGAGTGGCGCGGATTTTCCAGCAGCTGCCGGGCAAACGTAACCCGAATCTGCTGCTGGTAGTCCACCACCCCCACCCCGGCGTGCTGCCGGAACAACCGGGTCAGGTTACGCACACTCATGTGCACCTGCTCCGCCAACTCAGGCAGGGACCAGTGACGATCCGGCTTGCCACTGATCACATCCTGTATCTTGTGTACCGCAGGGTGCATGTGGTTACGGTGTGCAAGCCAAGGCGACAACTGCGGGTCCTGCCCGCTGCGCCGCAAATAGACCACCAAGTGCCGCGCGACCGCCTGCGCAATCTCAGGTCCGGCATGCTGCTCAATCAGGTACAGCGCCAGATCGATCCCCGCCGTCACGCCGGCGCTGGTCAGGATAGGGCCATCTTCAACAAAGATACGGTCATCTTCCACCCTGGCCAGCGGTGCCTGCAGGCGCAGCCGTTCCAGCAACGTAAAGTGGGTGGTACAGCGGCGGCCATTGAGCAGACCTGCACGCGCCAGCAACAATGCAGCCGAGCAGATGCTGGCCACCTGATGCCGCGAACCCACAGTGGATCGCAGCCAGTTCACCACCTGCTGCGCCTCGGGCAGCGCGTAATTAACGATGGACTGGGTCACGCCGCACAGCATCACCAGCGCTTGCTCCGGCAGATACGATGGCAGCGGGGACACCCCAGCCACCGGCAAACCCAGCGAGGAGGATACTTGCTCACTGGGGGCTACCCAATGCAGGTCGAATGGCGCCCCCTTGGCACAGGCCACACGAAACGCCTCCGCAGGCCCTGCCATGTCCAGCATCATGAATTGCGGTGTCAGCACAAAATACACCGGCACCCTGCCCATCGTACGCCCGTCTGCCACGTTGTCCTCCTATCCCGTTCTTGCCGGCGCCGGCTGACCACGCAGCAGGCTCCACAAACGCGCGCCCTGCAAATTGACCAGCAGGCCCGCCATCAGCAACACCACCCCACCCCATTGCTGGCCATTCAACTGCTCGCGGTACACCACCCACGCCGTAATCAGTCCCACCACCGGCACCAGCAAACTGAACGGTGCCACCTGGTTGGCGGGATAGCGCGCCAGCAAGCGACTCCACAAACCATAGCCCAGCAAGGTGGCCACCCAAGCCAGATAGGCCACGGCGAGCAGCGAAGGCCAGGAAAATCCGGTCAGGGCCGTCCGGATCGCCTCTGGGCCTTCAATCGCCAGCGACAAGCCGAGGAAGGGCAGCGGCGGTATCAGGCTGGCCCAGACCACAAAGGCAAACATGTTGACGGGGCCATGCTTGGCCACCTGCCGGGTGACAATATTGCCGCAGGCCCACATGCTGGCCGCACACAGGGTAAACAGGAAACCCAGCAGCGGCATGCCCAGACCGTGCGCCATGCCGATCAGCGCCAGCCCGCCCGCCGCCAGCAACAAGCCCAGCAGCTGGCTTGTACGCCAGCGCTCACCCAGCCACAGCAGGGACAGCAGCAGGGTAAAGAAGGCCTGCGATTGCAGCACCACCGAAGCCAGTCCCGTTGGCATGCCGACATGAATGGCGGAAAACAGGAAGCCGAACTGCCCCACGGAAATGGTCAGCCCATACAGGATATACAAGCGCCAGGGCAATTTCGGACGCGGCACAAACAGCACCGGCAACGCCGCCAGTACAAAGCGCAATGCGCCCAGCAGCAAAGGCGGCACCCCGTGCAGCCCGGCCTTGATGACTGCAAAATTGACACCCCAGACCAGCACGATCAAACCCGCCAGCCCGATATCCCGTGTACGCACTTTTCACCACCCTTCGTTTGTACCATACTGTGCATGTCAGCCCGGCTTGCACAACAGGAACAGCGGCTGGCAAATTCATCTGCACTGTACCGGCACAATCGACAGACAGTTTGCTACTGTGCCCCGACACGGCCCGTTGCCCTGGTTGATCCGGGTAAGCAGATGGTGAGGCAAGCGGACGGCCATCGCCATAGCCGTAACCGCCAGCGTGCGGACAAATCAAGCCAACGCATGCGCGCAGAAGGAGTAACCGTCATGCAGCTGCAGCTCCTCCCGGCACAAGACAGTGACTTTGAAACCCTGCTGGCCCTGCGCATTCGTGCCCTGCGCCCCAGCCTGGAGGCCCTTGGCCGCTTTGACCCACAGCGCGCCCGCGAGCGCTTTCGTCAGGCCTTTTCACCGGCCCGCACCCTGCGCATTGAGCTGGAAGGCAGCTGCATAGGCCTGATCACCGTAGATCGCAGCCAGGACCCGTGGGCATTGGAACAACTCTACCTTGATCCCAGCGCCCAGGGCTGCGGCATTGGCAGCCACCTGCTGCGACAGTTGCTACAGGAAGCAGACCAGGCTCAGGTCACCGTGCGGGTGGATGCACTACGCGGCAGTGACGCCAACCGCTTCTACCGGCAGCATGGCTTTGAACAGATTGGCGAAGGGGAGTGGGATATCCATTACCAGCGCCCCTTCCGCTTGCTGCATTAACCCGCGCTCAGCCCTGACGGAACAGCTCACTGTAGGCGTTCAGCGCAGGCACCCCGCCCAGGTGGGCATACAGCACCCGTGAACCCGCCGGGAAGAAGCCTTCTCGCACCAAGCCGATCAGGCCCTGCATGGATTTACCCTCATACACCGGGTCGGTCAGCATGCCTTCGAGGCGCGCACACAACCGGATGGCCTCCAGTGTACCCTCGCTGGGCAGGCCATATTCCGGCCCGGCAAAGCGCGGGTCCAGCACCACATCTTCCGCCGTAATCGGTACACCGAGCGCAACCCGATCCGCAGTTTGCTGGGCAATCCGCAAAATCTGCGCATGGGTCTTGTCCGGGGTGGCTGAGGCATCAATCCCGATCACGCGCCGGGCACGACCATCTGCCGCAAAACCCACCACCATGCCGGCCTGGGTGCTGCCGGTCACCGAGCACACCACAATGTAATCAAACTGGAAGCCCAGCGCGGCCTCTTGCGCCCGCACCTCTTCCGCAAAGCCCACAAACCCCAGCCCACCCAGGGGATGCTCGGAGCACCCCGCCGGAATCGGGAACGGCTTGCCCCCTGCCTCGCGCACTTCCTGCATGGCACGCTCCCAGCTGGGCCGGATGCCGATATCGAAGCCCGCCGGATCCAGCCGCACGTCCGCCCCCAGAATGCGGGAGAGCTGAATGTTGCCCACCTGGTCATAGCCCAGCTCGGCATAGTTCACCCATTTCTCCTGCACCAGCACACACTTCATGCCCAGATGCGCTGCCACAGCGGCGACTTGCCGGGTCTGGTTGGACTGAATGCCACCAATCGACACCAGCGTATCGCACCCCTCGGCCAAGGCCTGCGGGATCAGGTACTCCAGCTTGCGCGTCTTGTTGCCACCAAACGCCAGCCCGCTGTTGCAATCCTCACGCTTGGCATACAACGACACCGCCCCGCCCAAGTGCTGGCTCAAGCGCTGCAGCGGGTGAATCGGTGATGGCCCGAACGTAAGCGGGTAACGTGGAAATGCGGACAGGTTCATCAGCTTGCCTCCAAAGGGTTATCAGGTACCGCAGGGTTCGCTGCGGTGACCAAACCATTGTAAGCAAAGCCAAAAAGCACTACATTGCAAAAAAATCCACACCTGCAAAACAATGAAACATCAAAAAATAATTTGAATTATTAATATTCTTACAATTCACTAAAAAGCAGAATAAAATTAATGACAAACCCTGCCAAACCCACTACCACGCCGCTGGACCGTATCGACCGCGCCATTCTGCGCCACCTGCAACGAGATGCATCACTCTCCAACGTGGAGCTGGCGCAGCGCGTCAACCTCAGCCCGCCCGCTTGTCTGCGGCGGGTAGAGCGCCTGAAACAAAGCGGGCTGATCCGTGGCGTGGTTGCCCTGCTGGATGCCAAGGCGCTGGATGCGGGCATGCTGGTGATGATCGGCGTGGTACTGGACCGCTCCACGCCAGAGTCGTTTACCGAGTTTGAAAAAGCGGTGGTCAAGGTCTCTGGCTGCATGGAATGCCACGTCACCACCGGTGAATTCGACTACTTCATGCTGATCCGCACCCGCGACAACGACAGCTTCAACCGCCTGCACGCCGAACAGCTGCTGCACTTGCCCGGCGTACGGCAGATCCGCTCCTTCATCGTGCTCAAGCAGGTGCTGTCCACCACCCAGCTGCCGCTGTAAGCCCCTACTCGCGCTGGCGGGAATCCAGCCACAGGGTGACCGGGCCGTCGTTTTGCAACGATACCTGCATGTCGGCGCCAAACACCCCAGTCGGAACCGGACGGCCCAGCCGTTCGGAAAGGGTGCGGACAAAGGCATCAAACAGCGGACGGGACACCTCCGGTGGCGCGGCGCGGCTCCAGGACGGCCGATTGCCTTTCTTGACCGATGCATACAGGGTGAACTGGCTCACCGCCAGCATCTGGCCGCCGACTTCCAGTGCGGAGCGGTTCATCACCCCCTCTGCATCTGAAAACAGCCGCAGGTTGACCAGCTTCTGGGTCAACCAGTCGATGTCGTCTGGCTGGTCATCCGCGGTGACCCCGACCAGCAGCAGGTAGCCCATGCCAATCGCCCCGACCACTTCACCTTCCACGCTGACTGCCGCCTGCTTCACCCGCTGTAATGTCACCCGCACCGCCATGCTCCCGGCAAAAGCCCCATGCTACCACGCTGGCCGTACAGGCTACGCGCTGGCCAGCAGCTGCTAGAATGAAGCATTCCCTGCCGCTGGAGCTGGCCCATGAATGCGCCTCGAGAAGCCTTTGTGCTGTGTAGCCAGCCTGGCGGCCTGCACCGTGTGCATTACTACGAGTGGGGCGACCCGGCCAACCCGCGCGTGTTGCTGTGTGTGCACGGGGTCACCCGCAACGGGCTGGATTTCCGCTATCTGGCCGAGGCCCTGAGTGCGGATTACCGGGTAGTCAGTGTGGATGTTGCCGGACGTGGGCTGAGCGACTGGTTGCCCGAAGCCAGCCTGTATGCGGTGCCGCAGTATGTGGCCGACCTGGTGACGGTGATTGCCCGGCTGGGGGTCGAGCGGGTGGACTGGCTGGGGACGTCAATGGGCGGGCTGATCGGCATGGCGCTCGCCAGCCTGCCGGGTAACCCGATTGCCCGGCTGATGCTCAACGATGTCGGCCCCTTGATCTCCGCCGTGTCTATCAACCGTATTGCCGAATACATTGGCAAAGAGCCGGTGTTTCCGGACCTCGCTGCCGCCGAAGCGCATATCCGGCGCGTCTCGACCCCCTTTGGCGCACTCAGTGATGCGCAGTGGCGTGATTTCACCCTCAGCAGCGTGCGCCCTCATCCGCAGGGCGGCTTTGTGATGCGCTACGATCCCAAACTGGCAGAGAGCTTTCAGGCGCTGGTGGGCGGCAACGATATTCCACTGTGGCCACTATATGAGCAGATTCACTGCCCGACACTGGTGATCCGTGGTGCCGAATCGGACTTGCTGAGCCGTGAGACGGTGCAACACATGCAGGCATGTGGCCCCCGGGCCGAAGCGGCGGAAATCGCCGGAGTGGGGCATGCGCCGATGTTTCACGATGCCGCCCAGATCGGTGTGGTCCAGCATTTCCTGCAGCACACCCCTGTGCCGGTTTGATGTCCGAAAACAGTGAGCGGGGCGCGGCAGGCACGCGCATAATGGGCTCATGCTGCTCGATCCTGACCACTGCTATCACGCCCTGTTGAGCCACGACCATCGCTTTGATGGCCAGTTCTACATAGGCGTCACCTCCACCCGGGTGTACTGTCGCCCGGTGTGCCGGGTGAAAACGCCCAAGCTGGCTAACTGCCGTTTTTATCCCAGTGCGGCAGCGGCAGAGGCCGCTGGTTTTCGCCCCTGCCGTCGCTGCCGCCCGGAGCTGGCACCCGGCAAATCAACGATGGACAGTGCCGCCCGGCTTGCCATCCTCACCGCCCGCCGGATCGAGGCGGGTGATCTGAGCCAGATGCGCCTGCCCGAGCTGGCGGCACAACTGGGGGTGAGTGATCGTCACCTGCGGCGGGTGTTTCAGGAAGAGTACGGCGTTAGTCCCAATGCCTACGCCCAGACCCAACGCCTGCTGCTGGCCAAGCGCCTGTTGACCGACAGCACGCTGCCGGTCACCGAGGTGGCTCTGGCCAGTGGCTTTGGCAGCCTGTCGCGCTTCAACAGCCTGTTTCGCAGCTGCTACCGCATGGCGCCCAGCGACTTGCGACAGCAGCCGGTACAAGATACTGCACCGGACGCGCCATTGCGCTTTGAGCTCAGCTACCGCCCGCCCTATGACTGGGCCACCCTGCGGGACTTTCTGTCCCACCGCTGCATTCCCGGTGTCGAACATTGGGAGGGAGAGGTCTACCGTCGCAGTGTACGGTTGGAATACCAAGGGCAGACACACCAAGGCTGGCTGCAGGTGCAGCCCATGCCAGGCCGCCCCAGCCTGCTGCTGCAACTGGGGCCCGGGCTGGCGCGCGCCATCCCGCCGGTATTGATTCGGGTCCGTCAGCTGTTCGATCTGTGTTGCAACCCGGACGAGATTGATGCCGTGCTCGGCACGCTGGCCGAAAACCAGCCCGGCATGCGAGTGCCGGGCAGTTTTGATGGGTTTGAACTGGCGGTGCGTGCCATCCTCGGCCAGCAGGTGATGGTGAAAGCCGCGCGTACCTTGGTCACCCGGCTGGTGGCCCGTCTCGGCGACCCACTGCCGGATGCCGGGCCGGTAACCCACCTGTTCCCCAGCGCGGCCACGGTGGCCGCCACCGCACCCGAGGTACTGGGTGAGCTGGGCATCCTGCGGCGGCGCAGTGCCTGCCTGATCGCGCTGGCGGAACAGGTGGCGAATGGGCAATTACTGCTGCGCCCCGGCGGCGACCTGCCGCGTACCCTGCAGCAATTGCAAGCCATTCCCGGCATCGGGCCGTGGACTGCGCAGTACATCGCCATGCGCGCCTTGAGCTGGCCAGATGCTTTTCCGGCGGCCGATGTCGGCCTGTACCAAGCATTGGGCTGCCGCGACGCCCGCCAGACGGAGCAAATCAGCCAAGCCTGGCGACCGTGGCGTGCTTACGCCGTCATGCACCTGTGGCACCGCCATGCAGACCACTGAAACGATCTGGCAATGCGTGTGGCCCAGCCCCTTGGGCGAGATGCTGCTGCGCTGCAGTGCGCAGGGGCTACGCGGTGTATGGTTCATCGGACAGCGCTATTTTCCGGCCGATGCCAACGCCTTCGCCACTACGCCGGGGCATGCGCTTCTGCACGAAACACAGCAACAGCTGACGGCATATTTTGCGGGCGAGCTGCAGCAGTTCACGCTACCGCTGGACCCGCTTGGCACCCCGTTTCAGCACCGGGTGTGGCAAGGCATTGCCCGCATCCCGTATGGACACACCTGCAGCTATGGCGAACTGGCCGCCGCACTCGGTCGCCCCACCGCTGCACGTGCGCTGGGCCATGCCACCGGGCAAAACCCTTTATCGCTGCTCATTCCTTGCCATCGTCTGCTCAGCAAGCAGGGGCAGCTCACTGGCTACGCCGGGGGACTGCCTCGCAAGCAAGCCCTGCTGCAACTGGAACACACCACCCTGAGGACACACCATGCCACTGCGCAGCCTGATTGACCTGTTCCTGCTGGCCGCTTTATGGGGGGCATCATTTTTGTTCATGCGCGCCACCGCGCCACTGTTTGGCCCCATTGCGCTGATTACCTTGCGGGTTTGCATCGCCAGCCTGTTCCTGCTGCCCTTGCTGCTGATGCAGGGCGGTGGCAGCGCGCTACGGCAGCATCCGTTCCGTCTGCTACTGGCTGGGCTGATTAATACCGCCATCCCCTTCGTGCTGCTGGCCTACGCCACCCTGTCACTGACTGCTGGGTTTGCTGCGGTGTTAAATGCCACGGCACCGATGTGGGGCGCGCTGCTCGGCTACCTGCTGTGGCAGGAGCCACTGGCGCGCAGTCGCTTGCTGGGATTGCTGGTCGGCTTTTCCGGCGTGGCCTTGCTGGTGTGGGATAAAGTGTCGTTCAAGCCCGGTGGCAGCGGGCTGGCAGTGGTAGCCGGGCTGGCGGCCACCTTCTGCTACGGCTTGGCCTCACACTTGGTCAAACGTCAGCTGGCGGGTGTCCGCCCATTGGCGGTGGCCTGTGGCAGCCAGTTGGGCGCCGCACTCTGCCTGCTGCCGCTGGCACTCTGGCAGTGGCCAGCAGTTCACGCCAGCACAGCGCAGTGGGGGCAGGTGGTGATGCTGGGCGTGGGTTGTACCGGTATTGCCTACATCCTTTATTTTCGCCTGCTGAGTCAGGTCGGGGTAGCGCGCGCCTTGGCCGTCACCTACCTGATTCCGTTGTTTGGCATCCTGTGGGGCTATCTGTTGCTGCATGAGACGGTGACGCTGCGCATGCTGCTGGGCGGGCTGGTGATCCTGCTCGGGGTGGCACTGGCTACTGGCGTGCTGCCTCGGGCCAGACCGGCAAGCCCTCGTTAATCTGCGTACAATGGCGGCATGAATGACACCTTGCTGCCGCCTTATGCGGACCTGACCCCGGACCGGGTACTGGATGCAGTCGAAAGCCTGGGCCTGCGTTGTAGCGGCCACCAGCTGGCGCTGAACAGTTTCGAGAATCGCGTCTACCAGATTGGCATGGAAGAAGGTCCGCCGCTAGTGGCCAAATTCTACCGCCCGGCACGCTGGAGCGACGACGCCATCCTGGAAGAGCACGCCTTCAGCCAGCAACTGGCCGAACAGGAAATCCCGGTGGTCGCGCCACTCCTGCTGCAAGGCCGCACGCTGCATGCGTTTGAAGGCTTCCGCTTTGCCCTGTTCCCGCGACGTGGCGGCCGTGCGCCGGAGCTGGACCAGCCCGACACCCTGGTCTGGATGGGCCGCTTTCTGGGGCGCATCCATGCGCTGGGGCGTCTGCAGCCCTACCAGCACCGCCCGCGGCTGGACCTCGACAGCTTTGGTCATCAGGCGCGGGACAGCCTGCTGCAGCATGCCGAGTTGCCCCCCGAATTGCTCCAGCCGTGGCGGAGCGTGGTCGATCAGGCGCTGGAAGGCGTAGCCGCTTGTTATGCCCGCGCCGGTGACCTCACCCTGCTGCGCCTGCATGGCGACTGCCACGCCGGGAATGTGCTGTGGACCGATGCCGGACCGCACTTTGTCGATTTTGACGACAGCCGCATGGGCCCTGCGCTGCAGGACCTGTGGATGCTGCTCTCGGGCGACCGTGCCCAGATGCAATCACAGCTGCTGGACGTGCTGGCCGGGTATGAAGACTTCTGTGAATTCGACCCGGCGGAACTGCATCTGCTGGAAGCGCTGCGCACCCTGCGCCTGATCCACTACAGCGCCTGGCTGGCCCAGCGCTGGCACGACCCCGCCTTCCCTGCCGCCTTCCCCTGGTTCAATACCCAGCGCTACTGGGAAGAGCGCATTCTGGAGTTGCGCGAACAAATCGCGGCGATGCAGGAAGGTCCGCTGGTGGTGTAAGCATCCCGCCCCACCCAGTCGAGCCATTGCCCGCCCGCCGTGGTCAGAACGCGTTGGTTTGATCCGCATCAAGCCCCCTGTCCGCCAGGATGCGCACACTGCTCGTCATAACCCGAGGAGTGCGTCATGAGTGTGACACCCGATACCCCCGCCCCGCTGGAAGCCACCCTGGAACTGCTAGGGCTTCCCGCTGCCGAGCTGGCTCAGAGCCAGCCCCAGTTAATGCAACACCTCGGCGAGCAGTGTCGCGCCTGCCCACAAGGGCAACAATGTGTGGACGATCTGGCGCACGACCGCGTAGACCAAACGCTGGAACCCTTCTGCCCTAATCGCGATACCTTGCAGACGCTGGCCCAGCTGCGTTGACGGGGCTCAGGCCAGGCGCTTGCTCATGTGCTGCAGGCGGGATTGGTAGCCACATCGCTGGTAAAGCCCGATGGCATGCTGGTTGAACTGGAATACGTCCAGCCGCATTTCCTGTGCGCCTTGCTCACGTGCCCAGTCATCGACCTGTTGCAGCAAAGCATGGCCGATGCCCTGCCCTTGCCATGGCAGCAACACCGCCACGCTCTGGATCTGGCATGCCAGCATCGGCTGCAGGTGCGGCATGCTGCGTTCATCCAGCAAGCGTGCTACCAGTAAGGCCACCACTTGGCCATCCACCTGCCACAGCCAGAATGCCCCCTCCCCCGCCTCCTGCCGCTGTAGCCGAAGCTGCCAGAACTCGGCATCCCGCATCGGGTCCGTCACCGCGGTGAACAATTCGGGTGCCGCCTGATGGTGCTGTGCTTGCAACACGGCACCCAGCTGGCAAATCACCGGCAAATCGGCCCATGTGGCCCGTCGCACCCTGCCCGGCGGGCTCATTCGCTCAGCAGCCATTGCAAGGCCTGTTCCTCATCATAGAAGTAGCGCAGCATTCCCCCGGCATTGCGGACCGCCGTTTCCATGAAACGCACCTGCTCCGCCCAGGCCGGATCTTCCACCACCGCCATCCGCCGGCGGCGGCGCGGCAAGGGCAGGCTGTGCAGCAACACATAGCTGTCCGCCAGCGACAATCGCCCTCTCAACTGCCGGTTATCCACCCGGACCCGATCCGGGTCCAGCTTGTCCAGCACGTGATAGAACACCTGCATCATGTTCTGGGTGTGCGGCAAGGTGGATTCGGCCAGCATGGTCACCTGCAGCCAGCCCGCTTGCTGCTGATACCGCAACAAGGGCTGGCCGGTGTCATCCCGGCAGGTCTGGATATCCTGATCAGACTGCATTCAATGCGCCGCCTCCCAGCTGGGGCCCAGGCCTACTTCCGCCAGCAGCGGCACCCGCAAGCTGGCCACATCGGCCATCAGCTGCGGCAGCGTCTGCTGCACGCGCGCGACCTCAGCATCCGGCACTTCCAGCACCAGCTCATCGTGTACCTGCATCACCAGACGGCTTGCCAACTGCTGCTCGCTCAACCAGCGGTCCACCGCAATCATCGCCAGCTTGATCAGGTCTGCCGCCGTGCCTTGCATCGGCGCATTGATGGCTGCGCGCTCCGCACCCTGCCGGCGCATTGGGTTGGCGGCCTGAATTTCCGGCAGCCACAGACGGCGACCGAACACGGTCTCGACATAGCCTTGCTCGCGCGCCTGGCTGCGGGTGCGCTCCATATAGTCCTTCACCCCTGGATAGCGCTGAAAGTAACGGTCGATAAAACCTTGTGCCGTGCCACGGTCGATTTCCAGCTGGCTGGCCAAGCCGAAGGCGGACATGCCATAGATCAAGCCGAAGTTGATGGTCTTGGCGTAACGGCGCTGGTCGGACGATACCGCCTCAGGGCTAGTGCCAAACACTTCTGCTGCGGTTGCCCGATGCACGTCCAGGCCCTCGGCAAACGCACGCAGCAGGCCGGGATCTTCCGACAGGTGCGCCATGATGCGCAGCTCGATTTGCGAATAGTCCGCACTCATCAGCACATGGCCGGCTGGCGCAATGAAGGCCTCGCGGATACGCCGCCCTTCGGCGGTACGCACCGGGATGTTCTGCAAGTTGGGGTCGTTGCTGGCCAGCCGCCCGGTCACCGCCACCGCTTGCGCATAGTTGGTATGTACCCGTCCGGTCTGCGGGTTGACCATCAAAGGCAGCTTGTCGGTGTAGGTGGACTTGAGCTTGGACAGGCTGCGGTTTTCCAGCAGCAGCTTGGGTAAGGGGTAATCCAGCGCCAGTTTCTGCAGCACTTCTTCGTCGGTGGAGAAGCCGCCGCTGGCGGTTTTCTTCACGTCTTTGGTCGGGATGCCCAGCTTGCCAAACAGGATTTCCTGCAACTGCTTGGGCGAGTTCAGATTGAACGGTTGTCCGGCCAGTTCATACGCCTGTTGCTCCAGTTGCAGCAGGCGCTGGCCCAGCTCGTGGCTTTGCCGTTGCAGCAGCGCCGGGTCCAGCAACACGCCATGACGCTCCATGCGGAACAGGATCTCAGCCACCGGCAGCTCCAGCTGGCGATATACATAATCCAGCGAGGCTTGCCGCTGCAGCTCAGGCTGAAACTGTTGCACCAGCCGCAGGGTCACATCCGCATCTTCGGCCGCATAGCGGGTGGCATCTTCCACGCTGACCTGCGCAAACGGAATCTGCTTGGCGCCTTTGCCGCAAATGTCTTCGTACTTGATGGTGGTGAGGTCCAGGTATTTGCTGGCCAGATCGTCCATATTGTGTGGCTCATTGCTGGCCAGCACGTAGGATTGCAACATGCTGTCGTCCACCACACCACGCAGGGTGATGCCATGGTTGGCAAAGATGTGGCGGTCGTACTTGAGGTTTTGCCCCACCTTGGGTGACGCCGGGTCCTCCAGCCAGGGCTTCAGCAGGGCCAGCACCTCGTCCATGGGCAATTGCTGAGGGGCGCCCGGATAGTCATGTGCCAGCGGCAGATAGGCGGCTTCGCCCGCCTGCACCGAGAACGAGATGCCGACCATGCGGGCGGTCATGCCGTCCAGACCCGTGGTTTCGGTATCCAGCGCCACCATGGGGGCTGCTTGCAGGCGTTGCAGCCAGCGTTGCAACTGCCCGAGCTCGGTGATGCAGTCGTACTGACACTCCGCCGGAGCCGCAATGGCTGCCGTCGCCACTGCAGCCGCCTCAACGGCTGCGCCCACCAGTGGGCTGGCGGCAGAAGCTTCACTGTCCAGCTCGCGCACCCAGCTCTTGAATTCGCACAGCTGGAACAAAGCCTGCAAGGCGGCCACATCCTTGGGTTGTGGTTGCAGCGCATCCCAGCCGGGCGGCAAGGCCACATCGCATTTGATGGTGATCAGTTGCCGCCCCAAGGGCAGCCATTGCAGGCTGTCGCGCAGGTTCTGCCCGACCACCCCGCCAATCTCATCCGCACGAGACATCAGGGTCGCCAGATCGCCATACTCGCTCAGCCATTTGACCGCGGTTTTGGGGCCACACTTGGGCACACCGGGTACATTGTCGACACTGTCGCCAATCAGGGTGAGGTAGTCGATGATGCGATCGGGCGGGACGCCAAACTTGCCGATCACGCCGTCGTGGTCCAGCATCTCCTCGGTCATGGTATTGACCAGGGTGATATGCGAGGTCACTAGCTGCGCCATGTCCTTGTCGCCGGTAGACACCACCACCTGCATGCCTTCTGCGGCGGCCCGCTGCGCCAGGGTACCGATCACATCGTCGGCTTCGACTCCTGGCTCTACAATCAGCGGCAAGCCCATGGCGCGGATAATGTCGTACAAAGGCTCGACCTGCGGTCGCATCTGGTCCGGCATCGGTGGCCGATGCGCCTTATACTCCGAATAGAGGTCATCGCGGAAAGTCTTGCCTTTTGCGTCGAACACCACAACGGTATAATCAGCCGGCTGTTCTTTCAGCAAGCGACGCAGCATGCTTACCACGCCCTTGATGGCACCGGTCGGCAAGCCGCTGCTGGCCCGCAGATCGGGCAAGGCATAAAAGGCGCGGTAGAGATAGGATGAACCGTCGACCAGTACCAGCTTTTTCATGGGGTTCGAGACTTTCCGGCATGCGGCCACCTCACCCCGCGGACCTGAACAGGCCCGCCCAGAACGGATTTGGAGGTTGCCAATGAGTTTGAGGGACAAGCTACCGAAGGTAGTCGATCCGCGCGCGCAGAACAAGCCCTACTCCGCCAAAGAATCATGGCGGCTGATGGAAATCATGTCCGAATTTGTGGACGGCATCGAGCAGCTGACCAAGGTGCTGCCTGCCGTCAGCATTTTTGGCTCCGCCCGCACCAAGCCGGAGCACCCGTATTACCAGCTGACGGAGGACATCGCACGCCGCCTGTCGGATTCCGGCTTTGCGGTCATCTCCGGTGGCGGCCCCGGTATCATGGAGGCGGCCAACAAGGGTGCTTTCGCCGGCACCTCGCCCTCGATTGGCCTCAACATCCTGCTACCCCATGAGCAGGGGGGTAATCCGTATCAGGATGTCAGCGTCAACTTCAAGTTCTTCTTTGCCCGCAAGGTGATGTTCGTCAAGCACGCCACCGCCTACGTGGTGATGCCGGGTGGCTTTGGCACGCTGGACGAACTCTCCGAAGCGCTGACCCTGATCCAGACCGGCAAGGCCAAGAAGATTCCGGTGATCCTGGTGGGCCGCAGTTTCTGGCAAGGCTTGCTGGACTGGTTCCAGAGTACGCTGGTGGGCGAGAAAATGATCAACCCGGAAGACATGGATCTGGTCAAAGTTACTGACGACCCGCAAGAAGTGGTCGACATCGTCTTCAACCATTACGAAGCGCGCAGCCGGGGCCAAACCCTGGCCGAGCGGGCCTCGACTTTTTCACTGTGAGGGCGGGCATGCGCACTACCCTGATCGCGGCCAGCTTAGGCCTGTTCCTGCAACTGGCAGGACCTGCCGTGCACGCCGCTGAGCCCTTGCCGCCCGGCTTGCAGCCGCTGCCGGATGTGCCCCCTCCGCTGGTCAATATTGATCCGGACAATGAGCCCGAAGTGACAGTCGTCCAGAAAGGCGACGTCAGGGAAGAGCAATTCCGCATCCGGGGTCGGCTCTACATGATCAAGATTACCCCGGCCAACGGCAGCAACAGCTATTACCTGGTCGACGACAAAGGCAGCGGGCAATTCCAGCGCCGTGACCGTGTTGATGTTAATCTGCAAATCCCCCGCTGGGTGGTGATGGAATTCTGATCCACCCTTTATCCGAGCCTGAATCCTTATGTCTGTTTTTACCCCTGTCAGCGAAGCTGAACTATCCGACTGGCTGCGCGCCTACACCCTGGGGCCCCTGCGGGAGCTGAAGGGCATTCTGGCCGGCATCGACAACAGCAATTTCTTTGTCACTACCGAGGGAGATCGCTCCGGCAACTGGCCCGATCAGACCCACTTTGTGCTGACCCTGTTCGAAAACCTGAAAGCCGAGCAGTTGCCCTACAATCTGGAGCTGATGGAGTTCCTGTCTCAGCAAGGCCTGCCTTCCCCCGCTCCGATACGGGATCGCAACGGGCAGTATCTGGGTGAGCTCAATGGCAAACCAGCCGCACTGGTGGTGCGACTGGATGGCGACTGGACCGAGCGGCCCAATGTGGCGCAATGTGCGCAGGTGGGCGGCTTGCTCGCCCGCATGCATCTGGCGGGGCAAGCCTACCCGCAGCAACGCGAGAATACCCATGGCAATGCCTGGCGTATCCGCACCGCCATTGCGGTGTCCCGCTTCCTGACCCCTGCCGAACAAGGGCTGATGGAGAACGAGGTCGCCCTGCAAGCCACCTTTGACCGCAGCGAATTACCCACGGGGGCAATCCATGCCGATCTGTTCCGCGACAACATTCTGTTCGTCGGCGATACCGTCAGCGGGGTGATCGACTTCTATTTTGCCTGCACCGACCTGCTGCTCTACGATGTGGCCATCACCGTCAACGACTGGTGCATGGGTAATGATTACCGGTTTGATACCGCCCGCCTGCAAGCCTTCTTGCAGCACTATCACGCCACCCGGCCCTTTACTGCCGCCGAAGCCGAAGCCTGGCCGATGATGCTGCGTGCAGCCGCCTTGCGATTCTGGTTGTCCCGGCTGTACGATTACTTCCTGCCGCGTCCGGCTGAGATGAACCAGCCGAAAGACCCACGGCATTTCCATCGCATTCTGGCCCAGCATGTGCGGGAAACCCCGCCCTTGCCGGTTTGAGGAACCCGCTCCACATGGCCGACTTTCTGATCGAACTGCAACAGCACCGCGATTATCTGTATCGCTACGCCCTGTTACAGCTACGCGATCCGGATCAGGCGGAGGATGTCACCCAGGAAACCCTGCTGGCCGCCGTTGAGCAGAAATCCGGTTTTGCCGGTAAATCCAGCCTCAAAACCTGGTTAACCGGCATCCTCAAGTTCAAGATCATTGACGTGATCCGGGCCCGCAGCCGCGAACCGCTGGCCAGTGAAGAGCAGCAGCTGGCGCAAGAGGGGCTGGGCGAGCTGGAAACCTTGTTTGATGAGCGCGGCCATTGGGCGACCCCCAATGTGTCTGACTGGAGCAAGCCCGAGCACGCGCTGAGCAACAGCCAGTTCTGGCAGTTGTTTGAATGGTGTCAGCAGCGGCTGCCGGTCAAAACTGCGCAGGCCTTCATGATGCGCGAGGTCATGGGGCTGGAGATTGCAGAAATCTGTAAGGCGCTGGAGGTGACAGCGACCAATTGTTCAGTGCTGTTATACCGGGCCCGCATGGGGTTGCGTACCTGTCTGAATGAGAAATGGTTTGATGGTGAAGCCCGAACCGCGTAGCTGCCGCAAGGCCACTGAATTACTATCCCGCTCGCTCGACCAGCCGCTGGGTCTGGGGGAACGTTTCTGGCTGCGCTGGCATCTGGGGCTGTGCAGCAGCTGCCGCAACTTCCGGCAACAGCTAGGGCACCTGCGTACCTTCTCCCACCACTTGCCGGACCAAGACCGGCAACCGCCGGAATCATGACGCTGCGGTCCCTCTGCGCCCGGCTCTGCCTGGGTGTGTTGCTGCTGAGCCCCTTGTGGCTGAGCGCACGGCCTCTGGTGCTGGTTTACAGCGTCATGCCGCCACTACGCTACACCGATGTGCATGGCCGACCTGCGGGACCTTATATCGACCTGATCCGGGAGCTGGGGCGGGAAATGCAGATCCCGCTGCAGATTCAGGAATGCCCGCTGATGCGCTGTCTGAAACTGCTGGAAATTGGTGAAGCCGATGTCTCCATCGGTTTGCGTGCCACCCCCGAGCGGGAGCAATTCCTCTATTTCCTGACCCCGCCGTTTGCCTGGGGCAGCAATACCGCCTTCTATCAGCGCCGTGATGACACGCAGCCGATCCGGCAGCTGAGCGATCTGAAAGGGCGTTGTATCGGCGTGGTGCTGGGCAGCCAGTTCTCCAGCGCCTTTGATAACGACACCAGCCTGTGCAAGGACACCACCGGCAGTGCCTACAACAATTTCCGCAAGCTGGTGTTTGGTCGGCTGGACGTGGTTGCCGTGCCCTCTGCACAAGGGGATTACCTGCTCAGCACCCCGGAGTTTCATGGCAAACTGGTGCGGGCACCCTACGCCATGGAATCCTCCGCTCCACGCCAGATCAGCCTGTCGCGCAACTCACCCTGGTTTACCCGCCGTGCTGAACTGGAGACGGCGCTGCGGCAGATCCTCAAGTACCCGCGTGTGCAACAGCTGGTCAATAACGTCAGTGATCCGAAGAAGCAGCCGGACATCGCACCGGATGCCCAGCCTCAACTACGCTGACCCGCGCGCCTGCAAGCATTGTTGCAGACCGGTTTGCCAATCCGGCAAACGTATCGAGAATACCTCAGCCAGCTTGTCGCAGCTCAACCGCGAATTGGCGGGCCGGCGGGCCGGTGAGGGGAAGTCTTGACTGGTGATCGGCCGTACCGGCGTACTGAACCCGGACTGTGCCATGATGGCCGAGGCGAAACCACACCAGCTGGTTTCCCCGCCATTGACCAGATGGTAGATGCCTGCACGCTCACCCAGGGTCGTCGGCGACACCTGCACCAGCACTTGCGCCACAGCCTCCGCTATATGGCGGCTCCAGGTCGGTGCACCGACCTGGTCTGCCACCACCGCCAGCTCGGGTTTTTCCGCGGCCAAACGCAGCATGGTCAACATGAAGTTGCGCCCCCGGTTGCCATACACCCAGCTGGTGCGAAAGATCAGCGCTGCCGCGCCACTGGCCAGAATGGCCTGCTCACCGGCGTGTTTGTCCGCGCCATAGGCATTGAGTGGCTGACAGGGGTCGGTTTCCCGGTAGACCTGCTCGCCCTCACCCGCAAACACGTAGTCGGTGGAGAAATGCACCAAGCCACAGCCCAGTTCACGAGCCAGGCGGGCCAGCTCACCCGGCAAGGCGGTGTTGAGCCGCTGAGATAACTCTCGCTCGGTTTCCGCCTTGTCTACGGCGGTATAAGCCGCCGCATTCACAATCCAGCGTGGCTGGCACCCTCGAACCGCCGCCGCCACCGCAATAGGATCCAGCAGATCCAGCTCCGTGCGCGTCGGTGCCCAGACCTTGCCGAGGGTCGACAGGGTACGCGCCAATTCAAAGCCCACCTGCCCAGTCACCCCGGTCAGCAGGATGTCGGCAGTCATCACGGCCACGGCTTTGCCTCCGCCCAAGTGGGCGCATCGAGATCTTTGCCAGACAACAACGGCGTCAGCCCTTCCAGTGGCCAATCAATCGCCAGGGTTGGGTCATCCCAGCGGATATAACCTTCATGCTCGGGTGCGTAGTAGGCCGTGGCTTTGTAGAGGAAATCCACCGTTTCGGAGAGCACCAGAAAACCATGCGCAAAACCGGGTGGGATCCACAGTTGTCGATGGTTCTCTGCACTCAGCTCCACCCCCACCCATTGCCCATAGGCGGGAGAATCACGCCGCAAGTCTACCGCCACATCGAACACGCAACCAGACGTCACCCGCACCAGCTTACCCTGCGCAAAGGGCGGGAGCTGATAATGCAAGCCGCGTAGCACCCCCCGGCTGGAACGGGAATGGTTATCCTGCACAAAGGCACCGCTAAAACCGGTCGCCGCTTCAAAACGCTGCTGGTGAAAACTCTCCATAAAGAAACCGCGTGCATCGCCAAATACGCGTGGCTCCAGAATGTATACATCAGGCAAGCGGGTCGGAATCAGCTGCATGTCACACCGCCCCGACCAGATCCAGCAAATACTGCCCATAGCCGGTCTTTTTCAGCGGCTGTGCCAGCCGCACCACCTGCGCGTCATCGATATAGCCCATGCGCCAGGCAATTTCTTCCGGGCAGGCGACCTTCTGGCCAGTACGCTTTTCGATGGTGGCAATGAATTGGGAGGCTTCCAGCATGGACTCATGCGTGCCGGTATCCAGCCAGGCGTAACCCCGCCCCATGCTGGCCACTTCCAGCTGCCCCTGCTGCAGGTAAAGTCGATTCAGATCGGTGATTTCCAGCTCGCCTCGTGCGGAAGGTTTCAGGCACCGTGCCATTTCAACCACTTGGGCATCGTAGAAGTACAGGCCGGTTACCGCATAGCGTGACTTGGGCTGTGCCGGTTTTTCTTCAATACTGACCGCCTGCCCTTGCGCGTCAAATTCGACCACCCCATAGCGCTCCGGGTCATTCACGGCATAGGCAAACACGGTTGCACCCTCGGTTTTTTGTGCGGCGTACTGCAGTTGCACCGCCAAATCTGCGCCGTAGAAGATGTTGTCACCCAGCACCAGTGCCGAAGGCTCCTGCCCGACAAAATCCGCTCCCAGGATGAAGGCTTGTGCCAAACCATCGGGTGAGGGCTGTACACAGTAGCTGAATCGAACACCCCATTGACTACCGTCGCCCAGCAGTGCCTCAAAGCGGGGCGTGTCTTGTGGGGTGGAGATGATCAGGATGTCGCGGATCCCCGCCAGCAGCAGCGTGCTGAGCGGGTAGTAAATCATCGGCTTGTCATAGATGGGCAGCAGTTGCTTGGATACCGACAGCGTGGCCGGATACAGCCGGGTACCGGAGCCCCCCGCAAGGATGATGCCTTTCATGCCTGATCTCCATATTGGGTTTGCAGCCATTGGCGGTAAGCGCCACTTTGCACCCGCTGCAGCCAAGCCTCATTGGCCAGGTACCAGTCCACTGTTTTGGCCAGCCCGGTCTTGAAGGTTTCTTCCGGCTGCCAGCCCAGCTCGTCCCGCATACGACTGGCGTCAATGGCATAGCGGCGGTCGTGGCCCGGGCGGTCCGCCACAAACTGAATCTGCTGTCGATAGGATAGCCCATCCGCCCGCGGACGACGTTCATCCAGCAGCTGGCACAGGGTCTCGACCACCGACAGATTGGTCTGCTCATTACAGCCGCCGATGCAGTAGGTTTCCCCCAGTTGCCCTTGTGACAGCACCCGCGCAATGCCTTTGCAATGGTCCAGCACATACAGCCAGTCGCGTACGTTCAGCCCATCACCATAAACCGGCAGCGCCTCACCTGCCAGCGCCTTGCACAGCATGAGCGGGATCAGCTTTTCCGGGAACTGCAGCGGTCCATAGTTGTTGGAGCAATTGGTGGTCAGTACCGGCAGACCATAGCTGTGATGCCAGGCTCGCACCAGATGGTCACTGGCGGCCTTGGAGGCCGAATAGGGGCTATTGGGTGCGTAGGGCGTACGCTCATGGAAGGCAGCCGCCTCAGGCGTCAGCGAACCGTACACTTCATCGGTCGAAACATGCAGAAAGCGAAATACGGCATGACCTTCCGGTGGCAGCGTCTGCTGGTATTGCCGTGCGGCTTCCAGCAAGGTGAAAGTCCCGACGATATTGGTGTCGATAAAGTCGCGTGGCCCCAGCAGGGAGCGATCAACATGGCTTTCAGCAGCGAAGTGCACAATGGCAGCAGGTCGATGCGTGCGGAACAAGTCGGCCAGCAACGCGGCATCACCAATATCGCCCTGCACAAAGGTAAAGTCAGGATCGCCGCGCAAGGGGTCTAAACTGGACAGGTTGCCCGCATAGGTGAGCTTGTCCAGCACCACCACCGGCTGGCCCAGTACTTGCCGCGCATACAGGGTGAAATTGGAACCGATGAAACCGGCTCCGCCGGTGACTAGCCAGGGGCGACGTGACACAGCGTCTCCTCAATCATGGATTCTACGGTCACACACAACGCACCATCACAAGGTGCGGTATCAGGCGTCCCGCTCAATGGACAACAGCGCCAGCTGCCGCAGCTGATCTCGGGTTTCGCTGTCCGGCACTCCCTGCAGGCAGGCAATGGCGGCTTCGACCTCACCCATGGCCACCTCCCGCGCGCTGGCCACCGCACCGGTCTCCTGCATCAGCTCCAGCAAGCGAGGCATGATGCCCAAGTCGCCCGCCACGATCGCGGCTTTCAACCCCGGCAATTCCGCTTCCGGCGCACGGCGCAGCGCGTAAATCACCGGCAGGGTCAGCTTGCCTTCGGCCAGATCGTCTCCGGCGTTCTTGCCGATGGTCTGCGCATCACCCGAGTAATCCAGTACGTCGTCGATGATCTGAAACGCAGTACCCAGGTGCATGCCGTAGCGCGCCAGGCTCTCCTCCTGCTCCACCGACACCCCGGCGAGCACCGCACCCAGACGGGCAGCCGCCTCGAACAGCTTGGCCGTCTTGTACTGGATGACCCGCAAGTAGTCCGGCACATCAATATCGGTGTTTCCGATATTCATCAACTGCAACACTTCGCCTTCGGCGATCAGGTTGGTGGCATCCGCCAGGATTTCCTGCACCCGCATCTGGCCGACGGTCACCATCATCTGGAAACTGCGCGAGTACAGGAAGTCCCCCACCAGTACGGCAGCGGCATTGCCGAACATGGCATTGGCCGTCTGTTTGCCACGGCGCAGACCGGACTCATCCACCACGTCATCGTGCAGCAAGGTGGCGGTGTGGATCAGCTCCACTACGGCAGCCAGCACATGGTGATACTGCCCCGGGTACTGGCAGGCACGGGCCGTCATCAAGGTCAGCAAGGGACGCAGGCGTTTGCCACCATTGCCAATAATGTATTCGGCCACCTGGTTGACCAACACCACCTCGGAACCAAGGTGGGAGCGGATGCAGGCATCCACCGCCTGCATGTCAGCCGCGAAACTCGCGCGCAAGGTCTGGAAGGAAATCGGTTGGGCAATCACAACACAAGCCAATCAGTCTGAGGGTTTGCGCGCCAGTGTACCGCAAAACGGCCCATCTGGCAGCGCACCCACGGCGCACCCATAAAAACCGTTGACAAATCAGTGACTTTCAGGAAAAATGTCGCGTTCCACATTCTGGCAGCCGCATTGCCGGGCGTGGAATAGCTTAATTTGAAGAATCCAGAACTGGAGCTCGTTTATGTACGCGGTCGTAAAAACCGGTGGCAAACAGTACAAAGTTGCCATTGGCGAAAAACTCAAAGTAGAACAGATACCGGCAGACATCAACAGCGAAATCGTACTCGAAGAAGTGTTGCTGATCGCCGATGGCGAGAAGGTAGCGGTCGGTACGCCGCTGATTGCTGGTGCCTCGGTGAAGGCCACCGTGCTGTCCCAAGGTCGTCACGACAAGGTTCGCATCTTCAAGATGCGCCGTCGTAAGCACTACCAGAAGCGTCAAGGCCATCGTCAGAACTACACCGAACTGCAAATCACCGCCATCAACGGCTAAGCAGACGGTCAGCACAGGAGTAAACTCTCATGGCACACAAAAAAGCAGGCGGTAGCTCGCGCAACGGCCGCGACTCGCATTCCAAGCGTCTGGGCACCAAGGCCTACGGCGGCGAACTGATTTCCGCTGGCAGCATCATCATCCGCCAGCGCGGCACCCAGTTCCACGCTGGCGAAAACGTCGGCATGGGCAAGGACCACACCCTGTTCGCCAAGGTGGACGGTCGTGTGGCTTTCGTGACCAAGGGTCCGCTGAAGCGCAAGACGGTGACCGTGGTTCCGGCCTGATCCGAGCCTCGCACCGCAAAGCCCTATTCGCTTGAATAGGGCTTTTTTTCTTCCTATGCTGCCACAGGCAGCCAGGCAAGCAGGAACAACATGAAATTCATTGACGAAGCCCGTATCGAAGTCCAGGCCGGCAAAGGCGGCAACGGCTCCGCCAGCATGCGCCGTGAAAAGTTCGTGCCGCGCGGCGGCCCGGACGGCGGCGACGGCGGTCGCGGCGGCAGCATCATTGTGGTGGCGGATGAAAACGTCAACACCCTGGTCGACTATCGCTTCGTCAAACACTACCGTGCCCGCAACGGTGAAAATGGCCGTGGCGCCGATTGCTACGGCAAGAGCGCGGAAGATGTCTATCTGCGCATGCCGATCGGCACGGTCATTTCTGATCGCGAAACCGGCGATCTGGTGGCCGATCTGACCCACCATGGTCAGGAAGTGGTGCTGGCCCGCGGCGGCAAGGGGGGACTGGGCAACCTGCATTTCAAGTCCTCCACCAACCGTGCCCCACGCCAGTTCACCCATGGTGAGGAAGGCGAGCAACGGGAGCTGATGCTGGAGCTGAAGGTGCTGGCCGATGTGGGGCTGCTGGGCATGCCCAACGCCGGCAAGTCCACCTTCATCCGCGCCGTCTCTGCGGCACAGCCCAAGGTGGCCGACTACCCATTTACCACGCTGCACCCCAATCTGGGTGTGGTGCGCATCGACCACGACCGCAGCTTCGTGATGGCCGATATTCCGGGCCTGATTGAAGGTGCCGCCGAAGGGGCCGGGCTGGGGCATCGCTTCCTCAAGCATCTGGCCCGCACCGGCGTGCTGCTGCATCTGGTCGACCTCGCCCCGTTCGATGAGAGCATCGACCCGGTGCAGGAAGCCCGTGCCATCGTGGAAGAACTGCGCAAATACGATGAAGCGCTGTACCAGAAGCCACGCTGGCTGGTCCTGAACAAGCTGGACATGATCGCGGAAGATGAGCGTGACGCCAAAGTAGCCGACTTCCTCACCCGCTTCGAGTGGCCCGCCAACCCGGACCCGCTGGCCGCTTTTGACCCACAGGCCGCCCGCCACTTTGTCATTTCCGGCCTCACTGGCGAAGGCACCCGTGAACTGACCTTTGCCATCATGGACTACCTGGAAGCGACCCGGCCACAGCACCAGGCTGCTGAAGGCGAAGCAGCCCCGGTAGAGCCGGAGCCGTGGGACCCGACCAAGAGCTGAGCCTGACACCTGAAAACCCGCCTGCTGGCGGGTTTTTCATTGCTGGGTTTACTCGCAGAACCACACTGAGCAAGCGTCCCAGTGGCGCGTGAAGATTCCTTCACGCCATTCCCCATACATTCCTTTGGCATGACAGCACCCAGCCCCTACACTGCTCAGTAGTGATATTGGAGCCCTGCATGACCCCGAACCGCTTTCACCTGACTGGACTGGGTGTAACCTTGGCCATTGGCATGGCCAGTGCGGCCTTCATCCTGGGCTATCAAGCCCGGCAGGCGGCCACCACCGGCCAGCAGAGCATCGAGGTCAAGGGCTTGGCCGAGAAACCGGTGACCGCCGATCATGGCGAGCTGGCGCTCACCCTGTCGGGACAAGGCGCCACCCTGCCGGAAGCACTGGCGGCTCTGCGCAAACAGCGCCCGCAGCTGGAGCAGTTCATCCAGCAGCACCAGTTTCAGAAGCCGGATATCGAAGTGGATAACGAAAGCTTTGAGCCGGTCTACAAAAAGGACGACGAAGGTCGGCAGACCGAGCAGCTGGACTACTACCTCGCCCGGCAGAGCTACACCCTGCACAGCAAGGATGTACAGCGCATTGCCCGTACCGAACACGATGTATTGCAGCTGCAGGAAGCCGGCTTGCCGGTCAGCCATGAGCCGGCAGCCTATCTGGTCAGCAATCTGGAGCAGGTCAAGATGTCGCTGATCGGTGCCGCCACCGACAATGCCAGCAGCCGCGCACAAGAGTTTGCCCGCCACGGCAATGTAACGGTCGGCAGCATGCGCTCGGCCTCACAGGGTGCGTTTTACATCCTGCCCGCCAACGGTCAGAACGACAACAGTGACGACTATGGTGGCGTCTACGACAAATCCACCATCAACAAACTGGCCCGCGTGGTAGTGACCGTGCGCTATAACCTGAACTGATTTCGCTTCATCCACCTCTCCTCTCGGCCCGCCATGACAAGCGGGCAATTCTGGGCCGCAAGCAGTATAATGCGGCCTGATTTTTTTGCAGCAGCCCCATGAGCGACCTTGTTTCCGGCCTGCCGGAGTTTTTCAGCACCGATCTGCCGCCTGGCGAATTGCCGATGCTGCGCCCGCTGCTGGCAGCGCGCCCCCTGCTGCAGGCCTTCATTGCCCTGTTCCGTGGCGGTGAAGAAGAGGTGATGGTGCGGCTGCTGGTACTGCGCGAGATTGGCGCACGCGCCGACCTGCCCCGCTGGTCACCACAAGCGCTGCAGCAGCAGTTCAGCTATCTGAATCCGGTCAAGCTCGATACCGTGCTCAAGCGCCTGCGCGAGCATGATCTGCTGATCTGGGACAGTGACAGTGGCGATTACGCCCTGTCCGAGCAAGCCCGCGCCGCCCTCGCCGCCCTCTCTACCCTGTTCAGCTTTGCCAGCGACCCCGATCAGGAACTGGATTACCTGACCTCGCAAGTGGCCGCCGGTCAGGCGGTGGGCAAAGTGTCGGAAGAGGCGCTGCGCCATCTGCTGGGTGGCCTCAATACCCTGCACCAGGAATTCACCGACGCACTGGAGTCCCAATCTGAATTCCGCATCCAGGCCGCACAGGGCAAGCTGGAGCGGGTGTGGCAGAGTGTGGAGAAAGCCACCGCCGTGGCCCGTACCGTCTACAGCGACGAAGAGCAACCCGTCAGCATCGTGCACACTGCGCAGGCCATCTCGCTGGCACAGAGCCGCATGCTGGCGCTGACCGGCACCTTCAAGCGCCGGCTGGCGCAATTGCAGCAGCAGCGGGTGCATCTGGGACAGAGTGGCCTGACCACCCGCGATATCTCCGCCTGGCTGCAACAGCAAAGCCAGGCCCGGCTGGCCAACCTGCTGGAAGCACTGTTACCCGCATTGCCGGATACCGCTTTCCTGACCAGCGATGAGCTGCTGGATGTGGCCGAATTCGAACTGATCGACCGCGACCGCCCGCAAACACTGGCCACCAGTCTGCCGCCGGTCGAGACCGCCCCCGATGCCGACGCCCCCACCGTGGAGCGCCTGATTGCCGCCGAGCGTCTGTTTGAGCGTTTGCAGGCAGTGCATAGCGATACCCGCCTGCTGGACGCGGTGCTGACGGACAGCTACGCCACCACCGCCTATCGCCTGTCCCTGCTCTCTCTGCTGGGCGACCCGGAAACGGCGACTGACCACAGCGTGGTCGCGCAGCTGGCCCGGCTTCCCTTGCAGCTGGACAGTGATGGCCGCATTGAAACTGTCACCGACCACCATGCTATCGAGAGCATCAGCCATGGGCTGCTGCGCCCGCTGAACCCTACTGACGAGTCAGCATGAACGATTCCCTTGCTACCTTGACCGCGCGCCTGCTGGCGCATCGCGTCATTCCCCGTCAGGACCCGCTGGCCCGCCGCGCCCTGACCGATGAGCGCTTCCGCGCCGAGCTGGATGCCCGCCTGGCTGCCGTTGGCCTGCGCCTGCTGGAAAATCCCTACTCGGAATACATCGCACTGGCGCTGCTGGGCGCACAGGAAGCCGCCGTTTTCGGGCAGGACGATGTCTGGCAATCGAATAACCTGGGCCTGCCGCGCGATGCCATCGCGCTGCTGGTAGTACTGTGGGCGCTGATCATCCTGCCCAAGCGACAGCGCCAACACGCCCGCCGCAGCAAGGAGCAGGCCGACCAGCAAGACATGTTTGGCAGTGACAAGCCGCTGCCGCACGGCGATGAGGTGTCCACCACCCTGTCGGAAGAGGCACTGTTCGCCGATTTCGGCAAACTGCTGGGTGGCAAGACCCGCATGAACCTGAACCTCGGCCTGCTGACACGGCTGGGCTTCATCCAGCGCCGCCAGAAAGGCATAGGCGAAGGCCCGCTGCTGGACCTGGCGCTGGATTACAGCAAGCTGGCCCCGCGCATCATCGACGGCGCACTGGGCGACGTGCTGCGCGAGTTGGGCCGCAGCCTGCCGGACCAGCCCGGCCCGCAGGTCGACGACGAACCGGAAGACGAGGACGCCTGATGTTCCGCATCCTGCAACTGGACATGATTCACTGGGATTTCTGGCAAGGCGTGAGCGTGCCGCTGGATGCCCAGATTGTCACCATCATCGGCCCCAATGGCTCCGGCAAGACCACGCTGCTGGACGCGCTGCGCACCATGCTGGCGCTGGACTGCTCCGGCCGCCGTGACTACAAGCGCTATGTGCGCAATAACAAGACCCCTTTCGCCTGGTTGCGTGGCCGCGTCGCCAACCCGCGCACCAGCGGCTTGTTCCCCTACCCGTTCTGGCCACACCAAAGCCCGGAAGTGACGCTGTTTTGTCGCATCCGCAAGCAAGGCGGTGACTGGGTGCGGCAATACGCCATTGCCGACGGTGACGTGCCGCTGAATGAGGACAGTGAATCGACGCTGGAATGGCTGGGCGTGCAGGAATACCGGCGGCGGCTGGAGCAGGCCGGGCTAACGCCCGCCATTGCCAAGGTACTGGCGCTGGAGCAAGGTGATACCGACAAACTGTGCGAGTACAGCCCGAAAGCCTTGCTGGATCTGGTTTTCCAGGTCTTTGGCGACAAAGCCGTGCTGGACCACTACGCCGAAGCCAAAGCCCAGCAACAGCAGGTCGAACACGAGCTGGAAGAGCTGGACCGTGCCAGCAAGGCGCTGGAGCATGAGGCCGCCACTGCCAGCCAGCGTGCGGACAAGTATCTGGAATGGAAACGGTTGTCGGACGATCTGCTGACACTGGACAGCGAAGTGCTGCCACGCATGCGGCTGGAGGCCCAGTATCAAGACCTCAGCCAGCGCTGGAAGGACTATCGGCTGCCCTGGCATACCCTGCGCGAGCAGGGGCGGCAGGCACACGAGCTGGAGCAACAGCACATCGAGCTCACCCAGCGCCTGAAACAGGCGCAGAGCGCGGTCGAGCAGGCCGAGCGTATCGAACGTGATGCACTGCGCCACCTTACCGAACTGCAGTCGCACGCCCAGCAGCACGAAGAGCTGCTCAAGCTGCGCGACCGCTTGACCCAGCTCGCCAAGTCGCACCCCGGCGCCGACCAGCTGGCCGATCAAGTGACAGACCTGCGCAACCAGCTGCGCCAGTGCAACAAAGAACGCGAGCAGCTGCTGTCGCGCCGCGACGAGCTGAACGCCACGCTCACTTCCTTGCAGCAGACCGGGCAAATGCCGCTGCCGCGTGAGGTGAGTGAGTTCCGTCGCATGCTGGACAGCGAAGGCATTGCGCATGACCTGCTGGTCGACATCGTCGATATTGCCAACCCTCAGTGGCAGGCCGCCATCGAAGGCATCTTGCGCGGCAACCGTTATCTGGTGCTGCTCAAGCGCAGCAGTGACCGTCGCCGTGCCCGCGAGCTGGCGCAGCGCGCCCGTTATCGCCACTTCATCGTCGACGAGCGTGAGCCGGTCGGCACGGCCAAACGCGGCAGCCTGCTCGAAGCCATCCGCTTCAATGCCGATGCGCCGGGCTGGCTGGTCGAGCAACTCAATCGCATCAGCCGGGTGGACAGTGTGGCCGACGGGGAGACCGTACAGGGCGACTGGATCACCCCGGATGGTTACTTCAAGGAACGGCGTGGCAGCCGCCACATTGGCGTCGAAGCCCACGACTACTGTCTGGGTACCGGCGTCAAGAAACAGCGCGAGCAGGCGGTCCACCGTGAGCTGGCCGACCTGCACGAGCAGGACATGGCACTGCAGCGCCGCATCAGCGCACTGAATCGTGAGCTGTCACCACTGCAGCAGATGCTGGATGGGGTGGACGCGGCCCATCAGCTGGCCCTGCGCACGGATGACTTCGCCACCGCCGAAGAAGCCTTGGCCAGCATGGCCCAGCTGCGGCAGGACGCCGGGCAGGCACTGGCCACCGCGCAGGACATTACCCGGCTGGAACGTGACGCCTGCAACGCGCTGGACAAGCAACGCGATGGCGTACGCCGCCAGCAGTACACGCTGGAAGCCAGTCTGGAAGAGGCGCGCCGCCTGCTCACCCAGCGCCGCCTGCAATTGCGTGATCTGCTGACCCAGCTGCGACAAGTGCGCCATGGCATGCCTGCCAGCTGGCTGCTGGCAGACGCCCGCCGCACCCTGTGCGAGCAATATCAATCGCTGGAGCAGGTGCGCGCCCAGATCAAGGTGGAGCGGGACCGACTGGATGCCGGTCTGGCGCGCGGCGAGTGGATTACCGATGAAACCGTGCTGCTGCGGCGAGACAAGCTGCAACAGCTGCTGCAGGAGCGCCAGCAGCAGCTCGACGCCATCGGCATCTCGCTGGCCCGCGCCCGTACACTGACCGAAGACGCACGCGGTGCCTACATCAACAAGCTGAAGTCCACCGTGCGGGCCTATGGCCGCAATGTGAAGCAGCTGGGTGCGCTGGCCGGCATCGAAGTGGAAAGCGAGTTGCCGCATCTGGACAACGACGATCTGGTGCTGGCACAGGCCGGGCTGGTGGTGAAGTTCAACTTCGACCAGAAGGGCATGATGGGGCTGAACGATGGCGAAGCCTCCGGCGGCCAGCAGGTGATGAAGTCGCTGATCCTACTGATCGGGCTGATGATGAACGACAGCCAGCCCTCCGGCTTTGTGTTCATCGACGAACCGTTCGCCCACCTGGACATCTTCAACATTGACCGCGTGGGTGCCTTCCTCAAGGCCACCGAGGCGCAGTACCTGATCACCTCGCCCAACACCCACAACGTCAACATCTTCGAGCCCTCTGAACTGACGCTGACCACCCGCAAGAAGCGCCCCGGTGAAAGCTGGGCACCACCGCTGCTGCAGACACGCCGCAAGCGGGCCGCATTGGCGCGTTAAGCCAGGAACGGTCGGCTACAGACAGACACCAGCAGCACTTCCCCCTATAATGGTCCGCCATTATCAGGGGGAAGCAATGCAGTCCGTCATCCAGTCGTGCCAGCGTATCGTCATCAAGGTCGGCAGCAGCCTCGTTACCAATGAGGGTCGCGGGCTGGACCACGCCGCACTCGCGCGCTGGGCGGAGGAAATGGCCGCGCTGACCCGTATGGGCAAGCAGGTGGTGCTGGTATCCAGCGGGGCGATTGCCGAAGGCGTCAAGCGGCTGGGCTGGGCCAAGCGCCCCAGCATGCTGCACGAAAAACAGGCCGCTGCTGCCGTCGGCCAGATGGGGCTGGTGCAAGGCTATGAGAGCTGCTTCCGTCAGCATGGCCTGCAAACTGCGCAGATCCTGCTCACCCACGAAGACCTGGCCGACCGTACCCGCTATCTGAACGCCCGCTCCACCCTGCTCACCTTGCTGCAGCACCGCGTGCTGCCCATCATCAATGAAAACGACACGGTGGTGACCAGCGAAATCAAGTTCGGCGACAACGATACGCTGGGTGCGCTGGTGACCAACCTGATCGACGCCGATGCGCTCATCATCCTCACCGACCAGCGCGGCCTGTATACCGCCGACCCGCGCAACAATCCGGCAGCCGAATTCGTGCACGAGGCGGTGGCGGGGTCTGCCGAGCTGGAGCAGATGGCTGGTGGTGCCGGTTCTTCGGTCGGTACCGGTGGCATGTACACCAAGGTGATTGCCGCCAAGCGCGCGGCGCTCAGTGGCGCGCATACCGTAATTGCCAGCGGGCGCGAGCCTCAGGTACTGACCCGGCTGGCCGCGGGCGAGGCGATCGGCAGCCAGTTGACCGCAGGCACCTCGCGGCTGGCCGCCCGCAAGCAATGGCTGGCTGATCATTTGCAGGTCAAAGGCAGCGTGACGCTGGACGAAGGCGCGGTCAAGGCGCTGCGTGGTGGCGCCAGCCTGCTGCCGGTCGGCGTGGTGGCGGTCAATGGCGATTTCCTGCGCGGCGAGGTGGTGCGCTGCCTGTCGCCGGAAGGAGTGGAAGTGGCACGCGGCCTGGTCAACTACTCCAGTCTGGAAACGCAGAAGGTACTGCGCCAGCCTACCGCCAAGCTGGAACCCATTCTCGGCTATATCGACGAGCCGGAATTGATCCATCGCGACAACCTGGTGCTGTTGCAAGCCTGATGCCTTCTGCATCATACGCAAACGGCCCACCCCTTGGTGGGCCGTTTGCTTGTACTGCTCCCCTCCGCCTCAGGCCGCTAGTTGCATCCGCCGCGCCAGCGCAGAGCCTTTCTGGCTGACAAACGCCCGCAACCCGCGCAGATAGTCTGCGGCCACCGCCTGCCGCACCGACGGGCGATCCGCCAGCGCCTGCCGCCAGGCTTGCAGCTTGGGCAAATCCGCAAACAGCTGCAGGTCTGCCACTTCGGTCAAAGCCTCAAAGTAGCGGAAGGCCGGGGCAAATGCAGCATCAACCAGCGAGAATGCACTCCCCGCAAAGAATGGTCCCGCCCCCAGTTCCGACTCCAGCCGCTCAAACCGCGCCCGTAGCGCACGGCCTGCGCGCTGCAGACCGGCTTCATCGACAGCCGCATACAGGCTGCCGATATCGTTCAGGGTGGCCGAGGCAAATTCGATCCAGCCCCGGTGCTGGGCGCGCTGCAGCGCGTCCGTGGGGTGCAATGCAGGCAGGGCCGTATCCTCCAAATACTCGCAGATGACGGCCGACTCGAAGATCGGCTGCCCTTCTACCAGCAGCAGCGGAGTCTTGCCGGTGGGTGACAGCGCCAAAAACCAGTCCGGCTTGTGGGCGAGGTCAATGTCCACCCGTTCGAACGGCACCCCCTTCTCCTGCAGGGCAATGGCGGCGCGCTGCACATAGGGGCACAGCCGATGGCTGATGAGGGTCAGCTTCATGCGGCACCTCCCACGGTCGCACGGCTACGCAACGTCAGGGCGCCATCACCGACCAGCCATTGCACCAGCGAGGCCACGCTGAGGAACACCGGATACTCCCAGCCGCCACCAGGGCTGGTGTGGACCCAGCCATTGCCCAGATGCACCCAGGCTGCTGCCAGCATCACCGGTAGCAGCAGCAAGGACACCTGACGAGCATAGATGCCCAGCAGCAAGGCTATCCCCCCGAGCAATTCCACCGTAAAGACCGGGTACGCCATCCAGCCGGGGAAGCCGACACTGGCAAAAAACTGCGCAGTGCCCGGCAGGGTGAACACCAGCAGCTTCAGCAGCGCGTGTGAAATCCACATGATGCCGAGGCTCCAGCGCAGCAAAGTGGCGCCCCATTGTTGTTGCGTATGAGCAGACATATTTCATCACTCCTTGTTGTGAACAGTGGGTGTAGACTATATTTGCACTCATGCAATGAAAATAAGCACCATCACAAACCATGCATGCAAAAACGCAATACAAGCTCAGCGCGGATGACCTGATCCTGCTGCTGGCCCTGGTCCGCACCGGCAAGCTGGCACAAGCGGGGGAGCGATTGGGCGTGGATGCCTCGACGGTGTTTCGCAGCATTCAGCGTATTGAGCGCGGGCTGGGCTGCAATCTGTTTGTCCGCTCTCGCCAAGGCTACGCCGCCACCGAACTGGCGCTGCAATTGGCCGAGCAAGCCGAGCAGATCGAGATGGCGATTGAAACCGCGCGCTCCAGCGCCCAGCAAGCGCCCGAGCAACTCAATGGCAGCGTGCGGCTGACCACCACCGACACCCTCCTGCACGGGCTGGTGGCCCCTGCCCTGCTCAGCCTGCGTCAGCAACACCCGCTGCTGGCATTTGAACTCCATACCGGCAATGAGCTGGCCAGCCTGACCCGCCGCGATGCCGATCTGGCCGTGCGCGCCACGCGCCAGCCGCCCTCGCATCTGGTAGGGCGCAGGCTGGGGCCGATTCGGGTCGCCCTCTACGCCCCTGCCGGGACCCGCATCAGCATGGCAGAAGCCTGCCAGGGGCAGCTGCCGTGGATTACCCCGGATGACGCGCTGCCGGAACATCCTTCGGTGCGCTGGCGCCGCAAGCATTACCCGCGCCTGCAACCCACCTACCGGGTCAACAGCATCCAGAGCGTGCAAGAGCTGGTGTTGCGCGGGCTGGGGGTGGGCATCCTGCCTTGTTTTCTGGCGGACCCGCAGCCGGGCCTGCAACGGCTGAGCGACGAGCTGCCGGAATGCCAGACCGACCTGTGGCTGCTGACCCATGCCGAATCCCGCCACCAGCGTCGGGTGGCGGTGTGCTATGCCTGGCTGGCCGAGCAGGTCAAACTGCCCTGATCTTGCGCGCTTTGCCGGTAAATTGTTGACAACACAAATTCAAATTGTTGACAATATATAGGTTCGCTGGCCGCGCCAGCCGCCTTCCATTGGAGCAATCCATGTCCGATCTTCAGACAGCCGCCCTGCGCGCGCTGCAATTGATGGATTTGACCAGCCTGAACGACGACGACACCCCGGCCCGGATCGTGTCGCTCTGCCAGCAGGCTGACAGTCCGGCGGGCCAGGTGGCCGCCGTCTGTGTCTACCCGCGCTTTGTCCCCATCGCCCGCAAAACCTTGCTGGCCCAAGGCACGCCCCATGTTCGCATTGCCACCGTCACCAACTTCCCGCTGGGCGAAGAGGATGTCGCGATCGCCGTGGCAGAAACCCGCGCGGCCGTCGCCTATGGTGCCGACGAAGTGGACGTGGTATTCCCGTGGCGTGCACTGCAGGCCGGTCATGCCACCGTCGGCGAACAGCTGGTGCGCGCCTGCAAGGACGCGTGTGGCGATATCTTGCTGAAAGTCATCATCGAGAGCGGTGAGCTGCGCGACCCGGCGCTGATTCGCCAGGCCAGCCAGATCAGCATCGCCGCCGGTGCGGATTTCATCAAGACCTCGACCGGCAAGGTGCCGGTCAATGCCACACTGGAAGCGGCTGAAGTGATGCTGCAAGTGATTGCAGAAACCGGCGGGCGGTGTGGCTTCAAGGCAGCGGGAGGCGTAAAGTCAGCAGAAGATGCTGCGCGCTATCTGTCGCTGGCCGACCAGCTGCTGGGGGCCGACTGGGTGACCCCGGCCCATTTCCGCTTTGGCGCATCCAGCCTGCTTAACAACCTGCTGGCGACCCTCGGTCACGGCACGGCATCGACCACGCAAGGGTATTGATCCATGTTCCTGCCTCAAGAAATCATCCGCAAAAAACGCGATCGCCAGCCACTGACTGACGAGGAAATCCGCTTCTTCGTCAAAGGCATCGCCAATGGCAGCATCAGCGAAGGCCAGATTGCCGCTTTTGGCATGGCGGTCTACTTCAACGACATGCCGATCAACGAACGCGTGGCGTTGACGCTGGCGATGCGCGATTCCGGCATGGTGATGCGCTGGGATGACATGGGCTTTGATGGCCCCATTGTTGACAAGCACTCCACCGGTGGCGTCGGCGATGTGGTGTCGCTGATGCTGGGCCCCATGGTCGCCGCTTGCGGCGGCATGGTGCCGATGATTGCCGGGCGGGGCCTGGGCCACACCGGCGGCACGCTGGACAAGCTGGACGCCATCCCCGGCTACAACACCACGCCGGACCATGAGACCTTCCGCCGTGTGGTCAAAGCCCACCGCGTGGCCATTATCGGCCAGACCGGTGACCTGGCCCCGGCGGACAAGCGCTTCTACGCCACGCGGGACATTACCGCCACCGTGGAATCCATCCCGCTGATCACCGCCTCCATTCTGTCGAAGAAGCTGGCTGCCGGCCTGCAGGCGCTGGTGATGGACGTGAAAACCGGCAGCGGTGCCTTCATGCCCACCTATGAATCGGCAGAGGCCCTGGCACGCAGCATCGTCGGTGTCGGTAACGGTGCCGGCATGGCCACCACCGCCCTGCTGACCGACATGAACCAGCCACTGGCCACCTGCGCCGGTAACGCCATTGAAAGCCGCGAGGCAGTACGCTACCTGCGGGGCGACATCCGACCGGCCCGCCTGCATGAAATCACGCTGGCGCTGTGTGCGGAAATGTTGCTGGCCGGTAAACTGGCCGACAACGAAGCCGAAGCCCGCGCCAAACTGCAGGACGCGCTCGACTCTGGCCGCGCAGCGGCCTGCTTTGGTCAGATGGTCGCGGCGCTGGGCGGTCCGGCTGACTTTGTAGAGCATTTCGACCGTCACCTGCCGACGGCCGCCGTGATCAAGCCGGTCTATGCTGAACGTAGCGGCTTTGTCAGCGCGATGGATACCCGTGAGCTGGGTCTGACGGTGGTGGCGCTAGGCGGCGGTCGCCGCACCGCCAGCGATCAGCTGGATTACAGTGTGGGCCTGTCCGACTTCGTCGAGCTGGGTCAATCGGTCAGCAGCGATACCCCACTGGCGATGGTACATGCCCGCAATGACGCCGAATATGAAGCTGCAGCGGCCACGGTACGGGCAGCCATTACGCTGGCTGATGCCAAGCCGGCGGCACACCCCGAGGTGTACCGCAAGATTCGCCTGCAAGACCTCGCATGAACTGACGCGGATGTCTGTCCGGCATCCGCAGGAGAAGCCGCATGAAACGCGCCATCATTCTGGTACTGGATTCGCTGGGCATCGGTGCAACGGCCGATGCCGTTCGCTTTGGTGATGTCGGCAGCAATACCCTCGGGCATATTGCGCAGACTGCCGCCCAGGCAGGCCATGCCTTGACGCTACCTCACCTTTCCCGGCTGGGGCTGGCCCATGCCTGCGAGGCTTCGTCCGGCTATTTTCCGGAGGGCATGGACCGCGCCGCGCCAATCTCGGCCTGGGGCTACGCCCGCGAACTCTCCAGCGGCAAGGATACGCCCTCCGGCCACTGGGAGATCGCCGGGGTGCCCGTGCTGTTTGACTGGGGCTATTTCAGCGACAAGACCAACAGTTTCCCGCAGGAACTGCTGGACAAGCTGGTCGCCCGCGCAGGGTTGCCTGGCTATCTGGGCAACTGCCACGCTTCCGGCACCGACATCCTCACCCGCCTCGGCGTGGAACACATGCAAAGTGGCAAGCCGATCTTCTACACCTCGGCGGATTCGGTGTTCCAGATTGCCTGCCATGAGGAAAGCTTCGGGCTGGAACGGCTATACGAACTGTGCCGCATCGCCCGCGAAGAACTCGGCCCCTACAATATTGGCCGGGTGATTGCCCGCCCCTTTGTGGGACACGGCCCGGACGACTTTGCCCGTACCGGCAACCGCAAGGATCTGGCCGTGGAACCGCCCGCGCCCACCGTGCTGCAAAAATTGCAGGAAGCCGGGGGGGAGGTGGTCTCGGTCGGCAAGATTGCCGACATCTATGCCCACGTCGGCATCACCCGCAAGGTCAAGGCCACCGGCATTCCCGAGCTATGGGATGCGACACTGGCGGAGCTGGACCGTGCGGGCGACCGCACCCTGGTGTTCACCAACTTTGTGGATTTCGACTCCAGCTATGGTCATCGCCGCGATACCCTGGGCTATGCCCGTGCGCTGGAACAATTCGACCAGCGCCTGCCGGAGCTGCTGGCCCGGATGGGCGAGGACGATATCCTGATCCTGACCGCCGACCACGGCTGCGACCCGACCTGGCCAGGTTCTGACCACACCCGCGAGCATATCCCGGTGCTGTGCTATGGCAAGCAGGTCGCTGCGGGTCCGCTGGGCGAGCGCAGCACCTTTGCCGACATTGGCCAAAGCATCGCCCACCATTTTGGCCTGAGTCCGATGGACTATGGCAGCAACTTCCTGAACTGAACACGGAGCCTTTCCATGCCTACACCTCATATTGGCGCCCAGCCGGGCGATTTTGCTGAAACCGTGATCATGCCGGGCGACCCGCTGCGCGCGCAGCTGATTGCCGAAACCTGGCTGAGCGATGCGCGCCAGGTTACTTCTGTGCGCAATATGTTCGGCTACACCGGCCACTACAAGGGCAAGCGCCTGTCGATCATGGCACACGGCATGGGCATTCCATCGGCCAGCATTTACGCCACCGAGCTGATCCGTGAGTACGGGGTGAAGAACATCATCCGCGTCGGCTCCTGCGGCGCGCTGTCGACCGACGTGAAGCTGCGTGACGTGATCATTGCCATGGGTGCCAGCACCGACAGCAAGGTCAACCGCATGCGCTTCATGGACCACGATTTTGCCGCCATTGCCGACTTTGACCTGCTGCAGACCGCCGTCAACGTCGCCAAAACCCAGGGCAAGGCCGTGCGGGTGGGCAATGTGTTCTCTGCCGACCTGTTCTACACCCCGCAGCCGCAGATGTTCGACGTGATGGAGAAGATGAAGGTGCTGGCGGTTGAAATGGAAGTGGCCGGTCTGTATGGCCTGGCTGCCGAGTTCGGCGCCCGTGCGCTGGGCATCCTCACCGTCTCCGACCACATCCGCACCGGCGAGGCCACCACCGCCGAAGAGCGGCAAAAAACCTTTGCCGACATGATCGAGATCGCCCTCGATACCGCCATCCAGCTGTAAGACAGGGCGGTCACGCTACAGCAAAGCGCCACCTTAGAAGGTGGCGCTTTTCACTAAAGGCCAGTAGGCGCCCTTGCTGCTGCAGTGCTAGCATCCCGCGCTTGTCTATCCTGCCCGGATTGCGCCTTGGCCACCCTGATCCCCAACCTGAACAGCTGCCTTCCACGCATGACCTCCGGCGAAAAGCGTTTCGCACGCCGCCTTGAGGCCTTGCTGGAAGACGACTATCTCTGCTGGTATGACGTGACGGTGGGCGTCAAGCGACGCAGGCCGGATTTTCTGATTCTGAACCCCCACCGTGGCCTGCTGGCGCTGGAGGTCAAGGACTGGAAGCTGGAAAGCATCCAGTCCATTGACCCTACCCTGGTCCAGGCTGAATTCAATGGTCGCTTGGTACGGGATGTGAACCCGCTGCTCAAGGCACGCGACTTCATGAATGTCACGGTCGACCTGCTAAAGCGGGACCCTCTCCTGCTGCAGTCACCAGACAGTCGGCACGCAGGCAAGCTGTGCATGCCTTATGGCTATGGCCTGGTGCTCAGCAAGATCAATCGCAAGGCCTTTATGGAATCCGGCCTGCAGGATGTCCTGGCCCCCCATTTGGTCATTTGTCAGGACGAAATGACCGAGGGCATGGAAGCGGAAGCCTTCCAGCTGCAGCTATGGGGCATGTTCCCCCAACCCTTTTCCTGTCGTCTGACCCTACCGCAGATCGACCGTATTCGCTGGCACCTGTTTCCGGATGTACGTATCGTTCATCAGCACACCTTGTTTGATGCTGATGATACGACAGTCCCTCAGGCACCGGACCTGATCCGCATTATGGACCTGCAACAGGAGCAACTGGCACGCAGTCTGGGCGAAGGCCACCGCGTGATCCATGGTGTGGCCGGATCAGGCAAGACCATGATTTTGGGTTACCGTGCCGAATATCTGGCGAAAGCGGCCAGCAAGCCCATCCTGATTCTTTGCTTCAATCGTGCGCTGGCGCAGCGACTGACGGGCTGGATGATCAGTAAAGGACTGGAGCAGCGTGTCACCGTACGTACCCTGCACAGTTGGTGCAGTGACATGATCACCACCTACCAGTTACCCCGCCCGCCGCAGGATGAGGGCCGCTTTGCCGCCATGGTGCAGACCGTGATTGACGGCGTGAACCAGCAGCAGGTACCGGCAGGACAGTACAGTGCGGTACTGATTGATGAGGGTCACGACTTTGAACCCGAGTGGTTCCGCTTGATCGTGCAGATGGTCGACCCGGATACCAACGCCTTGCTGGTGATGTACGACAGTGCGCAGGATATTTACCAGAAAACCCGCAAACGGCGCTTCAGCTTTGCCAGCGTCGGCATCCAGGCACAGGGCAGAACCACCATCTTGCGCCTGAATTACCGAAATACTGCCGAGGTACTCGGGGTTGCGCATGCCTTCGCACAAGAGCTGCTGACCGCCGAAGAGGCGGAAGAAGACGGGGTGCCGCTGGTGGCACCGCAAAGTGCGGGGCGACACGGTCCAGCGCCTGAGTTTATTCAGCTCCCGTCTTTCCGTGAAGAGATCCTGCTGGTGGCCGACAAACTGCGTGCTGCCAATGAGGCGGGTACAGCCTTGCAAGACATGGCGGTACTGGTTTACCGCAAACAGCAAGTCAGCATGGTCACCGACTGGCTGCAGCAATCGGGTATTCCGGCACAGGTCCTCTCCAGCAAAGCGGCTGAGCAGGGCAAGGAAGCCGTCAACGTTCTGACCATGCACGCGAGTAAAGGGCTGGAATTCTCGACAGTAGCCCTGTCCGGCCTGGGGGACTTGCCTTATGCCAGTCACGATGCCAACGAGCAAGCCCGTGTCTTGTACGTCGGCATGACGCGTGCCATGCAGCAGTTGATCCTGACCGCCAGCCAGGACTCCGACTTTACCCGCAAATTACAGCAAGCTTGCGCCCCTGCCCAGCAGGCCGCCTGAACCCCTCAGTGCAGCATACTATCCAGCAAGATGCCGCCGAACAGGGCAGCGCCAAACCAGTTGTTGTGGCGGAAGGCGGCGAAGCAGCCTTCGCGGCTGCGGTGGCGGATGAGGTGGTAGTGATACAGGGCGATCGCGGCGGCAGCGGCCACGCCAGCGTAGTAGGGCCAGCCGCGCAGCAGCTGCAGGCCTAGCAGGGTGATCAGCAGCAGGCTGAGGCCGTAGCAGAGCATCACCGCCAGCACGTCAAAGCGGCCAAAGGTGAGCGCTGAGGTGCGGATGCCGATGCGGATGTCGTCATCGCGGTCGACCATCGCGTACTCGGTATCGTAGGCCACTGTCCACAGCACATTGGCGAGCAGCAGCCACCACGCCTCCAGCGGAATCCGCCCTTGCAGGGCGGCGTAGGCCATCGGGATGCCAAAGCCAAAGGCAATGCCCAGATACGCTTGCGGGATGGCGAAGAAACGCTTGAAGAAGGGGTAGCTGGCGGCAATGAAGGCCGCAGGCAAGGTCAGCCACAGCGCCAGTGCGGGCAGCGGCAAGGCCACCAGCAAGGCCAGCAGCGCCAGCCCGGCTGCGGTCAGCAGGGCATCACGCGGTTTCAGCTCACCCGACACCAACGGCCGTTGCAGCGTGCGTTTGACGTGACCGTCAAAATCACGGTCAGCCCAGTCGTTGATGGCGCAGCCTGCTGCCCGCATCAGGATGGTGCCGAGCACAAAGATCAGCACCACCGTCGGTTGCGGCTGGCCCTGCCCGGCCAGCCATAACGCCCACAGGGTAGGCCACAGCAGCAGCAAGGTGCCACTCGGGTTGTCAAAGCGGGTCAGCCGGGCATAGGCCCACAGCGTACGCCGCCAGTCAGTATTCGACATGCAATCGCTCCCACAAGGTGGGCAAAAAGACTTCGGTGACCATCAAGGGCGCGCCCCGCAGCAGGAACACGGAGCGCCGCGCCCACAGGGTTCCGCAACGTTGCCCGACAGCACGCTCGGCTTGTCGGTGCAATGGGTGTCGGGCGCTGATCTGCCGGTAGCACAGCGCCTGTCGGCTGACGCGCGGATCGGTAAACAACACCTCCGCCAGCGGGCGATTACCCAGGTGCAGGACGGGTTGCCAGCTGCCGCGAATGGCGGCCAGCGGGGCAATGCTGTGGCCGACCACCACGGGCTGACCATCCAGCGTCAGCGTGACATCACGCACCAGGGTGCGCAAACGGCGCAGCAGCCCGACAGCGTGAAATTCATCGGCATGCGGCATGCCTACCGTAGACACCACATGGCGCACCGCGAAACGGCTGGACAGGCTGCGCAAGCGCCAGGTCAGCGAGCCGGGCGCAGACAGCCATTGTTGCTGCACCCGGTCGATGCGTGGCAAGGTTTGTGACCAGCCGTCACCATCCGGTGCGTGAAGACAGGGGTTATGCATACGGCGCCATTATGCCAGATGGCGCCGCAGCGACACAGCGAACGACGATTGCGGGTCAACTGCCGGTGTAGACCACCACCGGGAACACTTTACCCTCGGTATGGGCAAAGCGCTGAATTTGCTGGATTTGCGCCGCATTGAGCACATGATCATGCGACAGCAGCAAGACGCCGTCTGGCGTACGCAGGTCCTCGGCCAGCTTCATGCCGGGTTTTAGGTTGGCAAGATCTACCCGCTGCGTGCCGCCCACCAGCAAGGCATCCGGTTCCGCCAGCACCGCTTCAAAGGCTTGCAGTACCGCAGGATCGTAGCGGCTTTTACTGTACTTACGCAGGAATTGCAGCGCGTCTTCGCTCTTGAGCACATGGCCGATCAGGCTGCCGCTCAGCAGGGCCTCAAAATCCACCACCAGCATCAGAATACGGCCACCAAGGGGGATCTGCTCTCCGGCCAGACCATCGGGGAAGCCTTTGCCATCGTAGCGCTCGTGCTGATGGCGAATCAGCTTGCCGGCCGCCGCCATCTGCTCGATGGGCATCAGCGCCATCTGGCCTTTCTCGGGGTGCCGCGCATAGAGGTTGCGCTCATCTGGCGTCAGCTGGTCAAACGGCTTGGCGAGAATCTCATCCGGCAGGCCAATCTTGCCGATATCGTGCAGCAAGCCCGCCACCATCAGCTCCTGCGCCAATTGGTCAGATTGGCCCAGCTTGCGGGCGACCCGCCGGGCCAGCTCACCCACGCGGTTGCCGCTGCCAATATTGCCGCCTCGCAGCTCCAGCAGGTTGCTGAAAACCTTGAGCATGGTGAAGATGTTCTTCTTCAGCCGATCCTGCGCATTTTCCAGGAACAGCACGGTCTGGCGCAGTTCTTCGGTGCGGGCTTGCACCGTGACCTCCAGGTTGCTGTTGAGCTGCTTCAACTCGTCATTCTGTGCCTGGGTCAGTGCTTCCAGACGTGCCTTGTCACGCTCCAGTTGCCGCTTTTCCAGCGCGCCAGCCACGGTCAGCACAATATCGTTGTCATCCCACGGCTTGGCAACGTAGCGGTAGATGCCACCATCGTTAATGGCCTGGATGGTGGCACCCAGTTCGGCGTAGCCGGTCAGCAGAATGCGAGGGATCTCCGGCCAGCGTTGTCGCACCTGGGCCAAAAATTCAGCCCCATTCATGCCCGGCATGCGCATGTCAGACACCACCAGATCCACCGGTTCAGCCTGCAGGATCTCCAGCGCCATGGCCGCACTCTCTGCAGTCAGCACTTGATAGCCATGCGGGCGAAACAATCGTCGCAAGGAAGACAGAATGTTGACTTCATCATCGACAAACAGCAGTACTGGCGCATTCGTGCTGCCTGCCATGTCGGACACATCTGGAGTCATGGTCAGGGGTTCCATTTCTTCGCCCTAACTAGGAAAGAAAAGCTGCTTGTTGTGCAAAAACGGCCTGCTTGTTGACCAGCTCCTGCCACTGGGCTTCATCCAGCCGCAAAAAAGCCAACATGGAAGCCGGCAGGATCGTCTCTACGCTGAAAGGCTTACCGGCGAGCATCGCATGGGTCAATCTGTCGGCACAGTATACAATTGCACTGATGGGCCCGGCACTCCAAGCATCCTCCGAATGATGATTGGCAATACTGTAGCTAATGCAATCGGGCAGATGCCAGTGAATGCTCATCGCCTCGCCCAGCTCGGCATGATCAAAACCCAGGATCTCGCGCTCATGGGCCAAGAGCTCCGCCTCCTCCACCTCCCAATGTAGCGCCGCCTTCAGAAGGTCTGGATTTTTTTCATACATGAACAACAAGCCAATATCACAAAACAAACCTGCCACATAACAGACTTCTTTGGGAAAATCCAGCATTGTTGCCAGATAGTCTGCGTTCAAAGCTGTTTGCAGACAGTGTTTCCAGAATGCCTTGAGGTCCGTGCTTTCTGAAAATGCCCCCACCATTCCCAGGCTGATGGCCATCTTGCGAATGGTTTGCATACCCAGCACCGTCATGGCTTCCTGTACCGTTCCTACCCGGCCGGACACACCAAAAAAGGATGAATTGGCCAAGCGGAGCACCTTGACCAGCAGCGCCTGATCCTTGCTGATGCACATGCCCACATCCTGCATGCTCACGTCGGCATTGTCCAGCATGCGGATAAGTTCTATGGCCACAAACCGTGAGCCTTTGATGCTTATTCCCGTCTCAAGATACGCGGATAACTTGGGATTCATTTCATATCGTCCATGGCCTGCAAGATAATGACCCGGCCCTTGCCCTGGCTGTCACGCCCTATCTCAAATACACTCGCCAGCATCTTTTTGTCGGGGCTCACATTGACCTGGACTGGCTTCCCATTTTCAGACAAAGGTGACCGCAACAAACGCGACATCTCATGAGGCAAAACCGCCAATGCCTCTGCCCCTACACTGTCCACTCCCAACTGCAAATTGATGAATGCTTGGTTAACCATCGCAATGGTCAGATCTTCAGCAACACCGACCAGCGGGAATGGCATCACTTCCAGAATCTCTTTTGCCACATCCAGCGCGGCATTACTCAGCCTGGATTCCTGCCTGCTTGTCATGACCATTTCGGTCATGCGCTGATTGACCGCCATCAGCTCGCTGTTCAACCGGCCATTCTCCTGAATGACCCCGTACATTCTGAAAGCGTCAACCACCGTCGCCTTCACCATTTCATCGTCCCAAGGCTTGGACAGAAATTTATAGATTGCCCCTTCATTGACGGCATCGGTAATGGATTTAAGGTCTGAGTAACCTGACAGGACAATCCGAATACTATCCGGATAGCGCTTCTTTGCCTCTGAAAGAAACTGCACGCCCGTCATGTTGGGCATACGTTGATCGGAGATGATCACGCCTGGCTGGTACTGCTCCAGCAACGCCAATCCCTCGGCCCCACCATTTGCCCGAAGAATGGTATACCCTTCAGTTCGTAGCAGGCGATACAATGCAGCAAGTACATTCTCTTCATCATCAACCAGCAGCAGAACTTTCTCCATTGCATACATACCTCAAAGTAAATGGCACTATCACGCTTCTATATGCTCGACCCCGCTTTCTCCATCATTCAAGCGATCTTGCCCCATCAGAGCCCGCATTTCATCCGCCAGCCTGCGGTTTTCGCGGCGAATAGTCATATCCGACATCACCTCTAGTAGGTGCATCAACAGGTCCGTACGTTCCCAAGGTTTACTGACAAAGCGGGCAATGCCTACCTCGTTGATGGCCCGCAGCACCGCCGTCATGTCCGCCTGACCGGAGAGGATGATGCTGGCAGCATCCGGGCGGATCTGCTTCAGGCTGCGCAGCATTTCCACCCCATTCATCTCCGGCATGCGATAGTCGCTCACCACCAGATCCACCGGGTTCTCAAACGCATGGGCCAGCGCCTGTGCGGGCTCGGTAAACGTATGCAACCTGATCTGGAAGGCGCTGTCTGCCGCCTTGACCAGAAACAACAGCTCCCGCTTGAGTGCATTGAGCACATTGGCTTCATCATCAACCAGCATGACTTCAAACATGACCGTCTCCTATGCCTCAGCGGCAACCAGCACTTCGCCCCGGCGAACCGGCAAATGGATGGTGAAGCAGGTACCCACGCCCACCTCACTGCTGACTGTAATATAGCCGCCCAGCTTCTTCATGATGCCAAACACCAGTGATAAACCCAGCCCGGTGCCCTGCCCGACCGGCTTGGTGGTAAAGAAAGGTTCAAAGATGCGCTTCAGGTTTTCCGGGCTGATCCCCTTGCCGGAATCCTGAATGGAGATCCAGACCCGGTCTTCCGCAGCACCACTACGCAAGGTGATGGTGCCAAAGCTTTCAATGGCTTGGGCCGCATTGACCAGAATGTTCAGGAAAACCTGATTCAGTTGCGACGGAATGGTCTCGACGGACGGTATTTCTCCGTACTCCTTGATCACATCTGCCTTGTATTTGATTTCATTGCGTACCACATTGAGGGTAGAATCGAGTCCTTTGTGCAGATCGACCAGCAGCCATTCGCCTTCATCCACATGCGAGAAGTCCTTCAGGTCCTGCACGATGCGTTTGACCCGGTCGATGCCATCGCGTGACTCTGTCAGCAAGGCGGTGGTGTCTTCCAGCAGGAAGTCATAATCAATCTGCTTCTTGTAGCGCGCCACCTCGCCCCGGGTGGCCTCGCTCAGCTCACCTTCTGCATTCAGGTAGATCTGGTTCAGCCCGGTCAGGTCGTTCAGGTATTTACCCAGTGAATTGAGGTTGGAGGCCACAAAGCCGGTCGGGTTGTTGATTTCATGCGCCACCCCGGCGGCCAGCTGCCCGATGGCAGCCATCTTCTCCGATTGCAGCAACTGGTTCTGAGCCTGCTCCAGCTGATAGATCAACTGCTTTTGTGCTTCCCTTTCCTGCCACAGCTGCTGTTCATTGACTTTGCGCTCCGTAATATCCCGCAGCATCATCTGCAGCATAAACCCGTCATCCAGATGGGTATTGTTGATGACGACTTCAGCATGAAACGTCTCTTGATCAAATCTGCTGAATTCAAATTCAAACCTGCAGCTACCCCGACTTTCCGCCTCACGCACCTTGCGCAAAAAAGCAGGCCAGCTAAACTGCCCGTTTTCCTGCCGATGCGGAAAAAAAGCCTTGAAATCGTGGTTTAGGACATCCTCACTCGACCGCGCGCGGAACATGCCTACGGCAGCCCGGTTCACCTCGCTGATCCCTTGGTCATTGAGGAGAAACACCGCATCCATATTGGACAGAAACAGGATTTCAAACCGCTCGGCCATCTGCCATATTTCCAGCTGGGATGCTGAACGTTGTGCCTCTGCCTCTTCTTTGGCCTTTTCCAGCCGTACCTGGTGCCGGGACATGATCCGGAACAGAAACAAGGCAATAGCCGTAACCATCCAGATAATCAGCTGAATGATGATATGGTCATTCCACAGCCTCGCCACAGGCACAGACCAGTAGCTCTCCGGAATGGCTGCTTCCATGACCCAGCCCGATTTCACCACCGTTGCACGGAGGTAGCGGTACCCGGCAGGTCTCAGCAAAGCACCATGCTCCATGGCAGCGATTTTCCTGACCTGTCCAGGCTTGATTTCCATCATGTCACTGACACCCCAGCCTTGCGAGTTGGCCACTTGCAAAATACCGGCGTGGTTGGGGTGATAAAGCAGTAATCCTCTGCTGCTGAAGAGCATGACCCACTGCTGATTGCGTGAAAACTTGCTCAGCAGTTCCTGCCGAATGCTGCTCAGCAGCACATCTATCGTAACAGCCCCCTCCGGCTTCCCCTGCTCGTTGCTGAAACTTCGTGCTACCGTTACATACGGTTCTGAAACATCAAAATAAGGTTCGGAGATCAGAACTTGGCCTTTGTTCTTGAGGGTGGACTGATACCACTCCTTGGTCCGGAAATCCTCCTGGTTGTGCAGCCAGTCTACCTGGATTCCATATTTATACGCTTCAATGTCATCATGACCGACAAACCGGTTAAACGGCTTGCCATCACTGGCAAACACCCCCGGCTCAAACCAGATCCCGACCCCGAATATCTGGGTATTGTCCAGACCCTGCAAAGCTTGCAGCATGCGCTGCTGCAATGACTCCGGATCATTCCGCTCACCTCCCAATGTATAGGTCAACAGTTTGACCTGACGTGCATATCGGTCCAGTTCAAGGTCCATCTCATTGGCATGCACAGCAAGCACTTCCTGCTCCCTGGCAGTAATGTCACGCTCAAGGGTCTGCACCGAACCGTGGTAGTACCACCATGCCAGCCCACTGAGGGCGACACCAGAAAGTACAATTCCAAACAGCGTGAAACAGGCTTTCTTGTTAATCACTCACCCTCCCAGTCATTCCATCGAGTAAAGTGTCAACATCCATGCAATCGGTAGTTTCAGTGTAGACCATCCTTACCAAATTACTTGACTCACCGCCCACAGGATCAAGAGCTAATTGTATGTACTACAGCGTTATTTAGATGATGCGATTTGCGTTAGCCTCGTCACATGGGTGATGCATTCAGATTCTCATCGTAGAAGATGATCCTGCATTGAGGCTGCTGTACGAACGACAAGTCCAGAGCTGGAACATGCCGGTTGAACTGCGAATGGTCAGCAACGGCCTGGAAGGACTGCTGGAGATGGGTCGTCAACCGCCTGACTTGCTGTTGACTGACCTGATCATGCCGGAGCTGGATGGCTTTGCCATGCTCAATGCCCTGCGCACCAGTCCGCGTGTCAAACCCATGGCCATTGTGGCGGTCAGCGGGCTGGAGGACGAGGTGATTGCCAGCCGTGGTGGTCTGCCTGCCGGAGTGACCCGCATGCACAAGCCGGTGCCGTTTCATGAGCTGCATGGCTATGTGCAGGCTCTACATGCTTTGTTCGTCCGGGAACAAGCGGCCTCACACCCACTCGTCCGATAGCGGGCGCAACTTCTGATGCGCAGACGGGTCCATCCAGGGTCTTCCTTGCCGGACTCTGGCATGCTGCGATATTCCCTGCTGGCTGGCGTACTGTTGGTCTTGTCTGCCTGTCGAACGGACGCCTTGCTACACGCAGATGCGCGCTTGCGATCGCAGCTGCGTCAGGATGGGGTGTACCGTGCGCTGCAGCCCAAGGGTGACTGGATGCAGTGTGTGCTGATCGAAGAAAATGTCCGCACTTCAGCGTATGTTGATCTGGAAACGCGGGAGATTCATCAGGCACCGTGTCCGGGTGACCCCGGCAGTATTCCCCTGCTGGACGCTTTCCGGGTGGGGGCTGAGGGCAACATCCTGTGGTACGACCCGCTGGCAGAGCACTACCGGCCCTATGCCGAATTTCTGGTCAAGCAGCGCACAGCAGCAGAACCTGTCACTTCAGGTGCGGAGCGCGCCCTGCCATGAGCGGGCTTAATGAGCACGACCATCCATGATGGCGGCCCCGCCCAGCAAGGCCCGCAGGCTCTCGAAGCTGCCATGGAACAGCAGGACATGGTTTGGCAGGCTGAACCAGGAGCTGCCTCGGTTGAGTTCCGCCGTCACATAGCTGGTGGGGTTACCGCGTTGATCCAGCACCACATGGGTGGTGAGCAGGGGCAGGCCGCCGCCGTGCAGGGCAGGCTGGTAGCGGGTCAGCAGGTTGGCGTTACGGGTGAAGGTTTCAATCATGGTGGCGCGCCCATTTTAATTGGGTTGCCAGTCAGCTATCAAGGTGAATCTGCTGACAGCAGGCTGTCAGCACGCCCCGGCATACTGGGCCTCCCTTAACCACGATGAGCCCACGCCCATGAATCCAGTTCAACCCTTGCCCCCTCTGCCCTTTGCTGGCGTGGAATGGTCCCGTTTTCGCCTGCGTCACGGCGTGACGGAAGCACAACTGATGTCCGCTGCGCAAAGGGTGGTAGATGGCTTGCTCCGGCATCAACCCGGCTTTCAGGGCCATGCGGTGCTGCGCGATAGTGAGGGCGGCTATATTGACTTGTTGCTGGCCGACAGCGAGGCCCGCGCCCAGGCACTCTGCGGGATGTGGGTGTCCCATCCCGCCTGCGCAGACTATCTGGCCCTGCTGGAGCCGGATTCGGTCCAGCTCGGCTTCCACAGTAGCCTGTGCTCGGCCAGCGCCCTACCACTGCGCGCTGAGTTGATCCTCGGCGGAGCCGGGGAAGTGCTGGCGTAGCAGGGTCAGCGCCAGCTGGGTATGGGCGGTATCGCCCTGCTCACGGCTGGCGCGGGCCACCAGCAGCAACAGGGCCGGGAGGGCACGATGCTGGCGGTCGCGCGCCAGCAAGGCCCGGCACAGGCGCACCCCTTCCGGCAGGAAACCCGCCTGCAGCAGCCGTTTGCCCAGATTGGCCATCAGGCTGGCAGACAGGCGCGGCACAGGCCGTGCGTGCGTCAGGTAGTGATTGAGTACCTCGCGCGCTTGCTCAACCGGCAGCGCATTCCAGGCCAGCAGGCGGCCAGTGGCCAGATGATAGTCCTCGCTATCACCTTGCCAGCGGCTGGCCTGATAGTAGGCTTGCAGCAGCTCGGCCTGCTGCGGGTGCTGTTGCACCAGGGGGCGCAGCAGGGTGCGTGCGCGGTCAAAGGCCAGATCGGCCAGCAGCAGGTGTACCTTGTGCAGTTGCGCGGCCAGCTGCTCGGCCTCGGAAGGCCCGGCATCCAGCACCACCGGTTGCTCATCCTTGCGCCGACTCAAACGATACAGCCCTGCCAGCACGGCCCCAGCCGCAAAGCCGCCCAAGTGAGCGGTGTTATTGATCATGCCGTCCTTGTCGGCCCACATCTGGTAAGCCTCGTTGACCATCCAGACAGGCAGTACCAGCAGGGCGGGGGCCATGAAGAAGTCCAGATACACCACCACCCAGTACAGGAAGCGGATGCGCTGCAGGCCAAACAGCACCACGAACATGGCCATCACGCCCGAGATCGCGCCCGAGGCCCCCACCCCGACCACCAGCCGCTCGCTGTGCAGGGCCAGATCCAGGGCATTGGCGCCCAGCCCGGCCAGCAGGTAACACAGCAGGAACAGCCCCGCGCCCAGCGCTTCTTCGACCAGATAGCCGACGATGAACAGCACCACCATATTGCCAAACAGGTGATCCGCACTACCGTGCAGGAACATATGGCTGAACCAGGTCACCGGGCGGGGTTGCGCCGGAACAAAGCCGTAATGATCAGTCACGCTCTTGGCCAGCAAGGTCTCGAACTGTTTGCGCGCGGACTGCCAGCCTTCAGGGGCCAAGCCACTGGGCGAAAACAGTTGACCCGACTTCAGCGCGCGCTGAAAACCGGGGTCGTATTGCAGCTGCTGGGCCATGGCCGCCACCTCGCTCGGTGCCTCCGGCTCGCGTACATCGGCTTTGCCATGCTGGTTCTGATAGTGGACATACAGCGGCAATTCAATGTCGGGCAAAGACGATTGCAGGTAGTAGGTCCAGGCCGCATCTGTCCGTTGCTCATCCTTGCCCTGCAGCACAAAGAAAATGAAGGTACAGCTGATGATCAGCAGCAACGTCATCCAGGGTGGGCGGCGGCGCCAGTCGGGCGCTCGGGGTACGGGCAGTATCAGCATCAGTGAGCAGAACCGGCAAAGAAAAAGGCCGCTGCCCCTGCAGCGGCCTGATCCGGATTATGCAGGCAGTCTACGTCCGCGCCAAGCCGCGATAGCCTCAATTCTCTACAATGGCTCGGCCATTCACCGCCTGTACCGGGCGGGCGTTGTAGGGATAGAGCTGCGTATAGGCTTCATACTGTTTTGGCGAGATATTGCCCACATTTTTCAGCACAAACCACTTCACCCCCTCTGAGCACGGCGGCGTGGTCAGTGAGCCATCGTAATGGAAGTAATTACGGCTGGCAGGCAGCAAGCGGTTGGCGTCAAAGCCCGCGCTGGGCACCGCCTTCTCTTCACTGGCCTTGCCCGGCATATTGTCGAACACCGGCTTGAGCACCGGATTATCCTTGCCCCGGTTGAGTAGCACGCCAATCACCAGCAGCTTGCCATCCTCACTCTTGTGCACCAAGTGCGCCACCATGTCATTGGCGCGACCATTGATCTGCTCTTCACTCGGGGTATGGAAGTGGAATTGCAGCAGCTTGTAGCGCTTGCCCTCCAGCACCACGCCGCCCCCTTCCGCGACATTGGCCTGAATGGTGTGGCCATTGTTCACCACGGTGAGCGCACTGCTCTTGTATTCATAGCTCAGCGCCGGTACGCCGCTCCCGAATTTCCCCACCAGATTGATCGGTGACTGGGTGCGGCCTTCGGCACACACCTTCCACTCTGGTTTGAGCTTGGCCCAGAACTCCGGCCCGTTTTCGCCGTTATAGCTCCAGTGCACTTCGTGGCTGTCGCCCGCGGGCTTGGCCTCACCCGGCTTCTGCTCACCATGCTGACTCATGCCGAGGCAAGCCCGCAGCTCTTCCAGCCGCTTGTCCGGGTTACCGCTGATGGCACACTTCTTCTCACCCGAGCGGATCTGCTTCACCCCCTCGGCCAGCTTCTGCTTGTCCCCCTCCAGCGAGGCTTTCTTTTCCTTCAGGGCATTGATTTCACTTTTCAGCTTGGCCGCCTCATCCGACAGGGTCAGCATTTCGGTTTGCTGGTCCATCTCGTGCTGCAACTTGGCGATATCTTGCTTGAGCTGATCCGCTTCGGCCTTCAGGGCTGCTTCATCGCCCGGTTTGCCGCCTTCGCCGGGCTTGTGTGCCTCGGTGGCATGTTCAGGCTCGGCGCTCCCATGCTCAGCCTTGGGTTTTTCATGCCCACCCTCTTTCGTGCCGTGCTCACCCGCATCGGCGTGTTCTTCGCCACCCCCTTCAGCATCGCCCTCTTCCGCCTGCTGCTCGGTGTCATGCGCCTTGCTCTGGCCCTTCTTGCTCTTGCCATGACTGAGCACCACCGCCAGTACCACACTGAGGACGATCAGCAGCACACCACCGCCGATCAGGCCGATCATTAACCACTTTTTCTTCTTGTTGTCTGCCGCGGGGGCGGCGGCTTCTGCTGCAGGTTCAGACATGAGCATTCATCCTTGAGGGGCGCAACACCGCGCAATGCGTCTTAACTATAGCGCAGGAATGACGGCTTGCAGATGACGACATGGTCAGGTGGGATTGGTGCCACCCGTGGTATGTTGCAAGCGCGCCGACATGTAATCCACCAGCGCCAGCACCGCTTCACTGGCGCGGCTGCGGTCATAATGCAGATGTACACGGATGTCCGGCAGCTTGGGCATGCGCTCCAGCGAGCCCAGCACATGCACCCCCTCCGGCACCGCGCTGCGTGCCAGCACTGTGACGCCCAGCCCGGCCAGCACCCCGGCCTTGATGCCGCCAAAACTCGGGCTGGTATAGGCGATGCGCCATGGACGGCCAATCTGCTCCAGCGTTTCCAGGATGCGCTGACGGTAAACACAGCCCATCGGTGCCACGATCAAGGGCAGCGGGCTCTTGCTGTAGACAGCATGCTGCGGGCTGCCGATCCACACCAGTGCCTCGGTCCAGCCTTCGTTGGTGGTTTTGACGTTGGAGTTGGCGTGCAGGCCAAATACCAGGTCGTATTCCCCTTTCTCCAGCTTGGCCAGCAGGTGGGTCGACAGTTCGCAGCCCACTTCCAGCATCACTTCCGGGTAACTTTGCGCAAAGCGTCCTAAAATATCCGGGAGGAAGGAGTCAGCAAACTCGTTGGGTACCCCCAGCCGTACCGCCCCGGAGAGGCTGGTCTTGTTGATGCGGGCCAGCAGTTCGTCGTTCAGGTTGAGCATGGGGCGCGCATAGCTGAGCAATACATGCCCCTCCTCGGAGAGCTGGAAGCTGCGGCCGGAGCGCTGAAACAACGGTACACCGACCAGCTCTTCCAGCCGCTTGACCTGCAGGCTGATGGCCGGTTGCGAGCGACCCAACAGGTCTCCGGCGCTGGAGAATCCCCCTTCGTCGACAACAGTCACAAAGGTGCGCAGCAAGTCAGTAGGCAGGTTTTTCATGCATTCCCGGCTTTGGATTAACAGGACTAATCAAACCATTATAACTATTGATTTGACTTATGCGTTGCCAAACCCTATTTTTGCGGGGTTTTCTACCCCCAGTCCATGGACGATAAAGAGGCCCGACATGAGCACCAAATTTTCCGAAGATCACGAGTGGCTGCGCAGTGAAGCAGACGGCAGCGTCACCATTGGCATCACCCACTACGCACAGGATTCGCTGGGCGACCTGGTGTTTGTGGAGCTGCCTGCGGTGGGTAGCACCGTCAGCAAGGGTGACGCCTCCTGCGTGATCGAATCGGTCAAGGCTGCGGCCGACGTGAAAATGCCGGTGTCCGGCACCGTGCTGGCCGTCAATGAAGCGCTGGTGGACAACCCGGCGCTGGTGAATGAAGACCCGGAAGGCGCGGGCTGGTTTGTCCGCCTGCAGCCGAGCGATCTGTCCGAAGCCGATGGCCTGATGGACGAAGCTGCTTACAAGGCCCATATCGGCGCCTGATGTTGTGTGACTGCGCTGGACTGGCCACTGTGCTGGCCAGCCGGGCAGCCATTGCCTGACCAGACCCACCCCTACCGTTGCAGGAGCCGCACCATGACCACCCCCCGCCGTTCGCTGGCTGAACTGGAACAGCACAACGACTTCCAGCGCCGCCATATCGGCCCTTCCCGTGCAGACCAGGCCAAGATGCTGGCTGAGCTGGGTTACAGCTCGCTGGACAGCCTGATGGATGCCATCGTTCCGGCCAGCATTCGCCGCACCGAACCGATGCCGCTGCCGGGCGCCAAAACCGAGCCGGAAGCGCTGGCGGAACTGCGCGGGCTGGCTGAGCAGAATCAGGTGTTCAAGTCCTACATTGGCATGGGTTACTACGGCAGCCATACGCCGGGGGTGATTCTGCGCAACATCCTGGAAAACCCGGCCTGGTATACCGCCTATACGCCGTATCAGCCGGAAATCTCGCAAGGTCGTCTGGAAGCCATCCTCAACTTCCAGACCATGATCAGCGACCTGACCGGCATGGACATTGCCAACGCCTCCATGCTGGACGAAGGTACCGCTGCTGCCGAAGCCATGACGCTGGCGCTGCGGGTGGGCAAGTCCAAGTCCAATGTCTTCTATGTGGCCGACGACGTGTTGCCGCAAACGCTGGACGTGATCCAGACCCGCGCGGCACCGCTGGGCATTGAAGTGCGTATCTGCAGCGGCGACGAAGCGCTGGAGAACGACTCCTTCGCCGTATTGCTGCAATATCCCGGGGTCAACGGTGACGTACGTGACTACGCCAACTGGGTACAACGCTACAAGGCTCGTGGTGGCATGGTCATCGTCGCAGCCGACCTGCTGGCCCTGACACTGCTGGCTGCCCCCGGCCAATGGGGTGCCGACGTGGCAGTGGGCAACAGCCAGCGCTTCGGCGTGCCGATGGGCTTTGGCGGCCCGCACGCCGGTTACATGGCGACCCGTGATGAATTCAAGCGCCAGATGCCGGGCCGTCTGGTCGGCGTGTCGGTGGACAGCCACGGCAAGCCCGCCTACCGTCTGGCACTGCAAACCCGCGAGCAGCATATCCGCCGCGAGAAGGCCACCTCCAATATCTGTACCGCACAGGTGCTGCTGGCGGTGATTGCCAGCATGTATGCGGTCTACCATGGTCCCAAGGGCCTGAAGACCATCGCCCAGCGCACCCACCGTCTGGCAGGCACCTTTGCCGCCGGGCTGAAGAGCCTGGGCCTGAGGCTGAGCAACGCCACTTTCTTTGATACCGTCACGGTACAGACCGGCAACCGCACCGCCAGCATTCACGCCGCAGCAGCCGCTGCCCGCATCAACCTGCGGGTGGTGGACGACGCCCACATTGGCGTGTCCTTCGACGAAACCACCACGCGCGCTGACGTGCAAACCCTGTGGGGCCTGTTCGCCACGGCGGGCAGCAGCCTGCCGGACTTCGACCGTGTGGAAGCCGATGTGACGGATGCCTTCCCGGCCAGCCTGCTGCGCCAGGGTAGCTACCTCGACCATCCGGTATTCCATCAGTACCACTCTGAAACCGAGATGCTGCGCTACCTGCGCTATCTGGCGGACAAGGACATTGCGCTGGACCGCGCCATGATCCCGCTCGGCTCGTGCACCATGAAGCTGAATGCCACCAGCGAAATGATCCCGGTGACCTGGCCGGAATTTGGCCAGATCCACCCGTTTGCCCCGGCCAGCCAGACCCAAGGCTACCGCAGCATGATCAAACAGCTGGAAGACATGCTGTGTGCCGCCACCGGCTATGCCGCCGTGTCGCTGCAGCCCAACGCGGGTTCACAAGGCGAGTACGCGGGTCTGCAGATCATCCAGGCTTACCATCGCAGCCGTGGCGAAGGCCACCGCAACATCTGCCTGATCCCGAGCTCGGCCCACGGTACCAACCCGGCGTCCGCCCAGATGGTGGACATGCAGGTGGTGGTGGTGAAGTGTGATGAGAACGGCAACGTGGATGTGGCTGACCTGCGCGCCAAGGCCGAGCAACACAGCGTCAACCTGGCCGCCATCATGATCACCTACCCGTCCACCCACGGTGTGTTCGAGCAAGGTGTGCGTGAAATCTGCGACATCATCCATCAGCATGGTGGTCAGGTGTATGTGGACGGTGCCAACATGAACGCACTGGTCGGCCTGGCTGCACCGGGGCACTTCGGCGGCGACGTGTCGCACCTGAACCTGCACAAGACCTTCTGCATTCCGCATGGTGGCGGCGGCCCGGGCGTCGGCCCCGTGGCGGTAGGTGCCCATCTGGCGCGTTTCCTGCCGGGTCACCGTGTGCTGGAAAACGGCGAGCAGCAGATTGGCGCCGTGTCCGCCGCACCATTCGGCTCGGCCAGCATCCTGCCGATTTCCTGGACCTATATCGCCCTGATGGGCGGCGAAGGCCTGAAGTACGCCACCGAGAGCGCCATCCTGTCAGCCAACTACCTGGCCCGCAAGCTGTCGCCGCATTTCCCGGTGCTGTACAGCGGCCCGGGCGGGCTGGTCGCGCACGAGTGCATCATCGACCTGCGCCCGCTGAAGGACAGCAGCGGCATTTCGGTAGACGATGTGGCCAAGCGCCTGATGGACTTCGGCTTCCATGCCCCGACCATGAGCTTCCCGGTTGCCGGCACGCTGATGATTGAGCCGACCGAGTCCGAATCGCTGGAAGAGCTGGATCGTTTCATCGAAGCGATGGTCACCATCCGCGAAGAAATCCGCGCGGTGGAAGAAGGCCGCCTGTCGCTGCAGGACAACCCGCTGGTGCACGCGCCGCATACCGCACAAACGGTACTGGCCAATGAGTGGAACCATGCTTACCCGCGTGAGCAAGCCGCCTATCCGGTGGCAGGCCTGCGTCAGCGCAAGTACTGGCCGCCCGTAGGTCGGGTGGACAATGTCTACGGTGACCGCAACCTGTTCTGCAGCTGCATCCCGATGGACGCATACCAGTAAGTTTCACCGGTTTCACCCCCAAAAAGGCGCCTGCGGGCGCTTTTTTGCTTTGCAGCATTACAGGCAGGCATCACCTGACCTCCTGCTTCCTCCCGTGGCTTTGTCACGGCTGCACTACGACCTGAGTGCGCCCTTTAACCGGTTTCATTCATTCTTCACACCCTTGTAAAATGCTGTAAATAAACATGTTATGGATATGGCATTTTGATTAATTTGCGAATTATTAGTTGACTAATTTAAGAGACATGATATGATTTGTGCATTGCATCATAACCAAGGAGTAAAACCATGTTCTCGAACCTGTTCCATCTGCTGTTCAGCACCAATGAAGACCGTGAGCGCGAGCAACACGAAGCTTGGCTGGCTGAAGCGCAAGACCTGTTTGACCTGGAAAACCGCATGCGCGAACTGGACCGTCGTCCGGCTGGCAACCGCATTTTCCACTGATCCATCCCTGATGGATGGTTTCGCAATCTGCGCGAAACCTGTGGCCCTGCAGCACTGACCCCAAGGGATAGACCCATCGGTCCATCGCCTGTCTGACAAGGTAGCTGCCATGCGCCCACCCCCTGCAGCCCGCTCATGCGGGCTGCTTCCATTTGCACATCTGCAAGCTTGCTGACTCAGGATTACTGCTATTCTTGTGTTATTGCCACCGGATCGGGGTGATCGTTGTGCGTTCCTGCCTCTGCGCGATTCTGCTGCTGCTCACGACCCTGCCCGCTGTGGCGGACACACTGGCCATCAAACTGTTTGCCAGTGAATTCCCGCCCTTGCAGTACCCGGGGCCTGATGGCGATGCGCAAGGCTATGTCCACCAGCTTCTGCAAGAAGCACTGCAACGTACGCAACAGCAACTGGGCACCGATGTCACATTCAAAGCCGATCCCCTCAGCTTTTTACCGCTCAAGCGCGCCCTGCTGAATGTACAAACCACGCCCAACAGCCTGCTGCTCAGCGTGGCACGTACGCCGGATCGGGAGCAAGACATGCTGTGGGTGGCCGTGGTATCCCCCTACGACATCTGGCTGTATCGCAAACGCAGCACCCTGCCCAAACCCACGGACATCCTGGCCCTGCGCGGCAGGGGTTATCGCATCGGCGTGCAGGATGGCAGCAATGTGCAGGAATGGTTGCTCAAGCAAGGGATTGGCCAGCCACCAGACAATACCCTGCTCGACCCAGTTCCGCAGAACGCCCTCAACCTGGGCAAAGCCGTGATGGGTCGCATCGATTTCTTTGCTCACCCGGACATCAGCCTGGGCCTCCGCGCCCGCGAGCAACGGGTTGATCCGCGCCAGCTGGAGCCCGTGTTCCGACTGGATGCCCTCAGCACCCCGTTGTGGCTCGCAGCCAACAAACAGACCGATCCGCGCCTGATCAGCGCCCTGCGGCAGCAGCTGCAGCTGATGGCACAGCAAGGGCGACTGGATGCCTTGCAAAAGGCCTGGCACGATGCACAACCATGAAGCGCATTGAGCCGGACTGGCAGGCATGCCATAATAATCGGCGGTCGGCAGTTCACCCAGGCATCGCCGCTCCTGTCCAGGAGTGCTAAACCTGCCCGCAGCATCCTGTGGAACACATTCTTTGCCTTGTGCCTCACTGGAAGTCGGCGATCACCAGTCCCGCATTGTCGGTGGCACGTTACAGCGAAGGATGTCTGACCGTGTCCAAAACCCTTGTACCTTACCTTGTGCCCGACGTGTCTGATCTGGCACGCGCCTTGCGCCGCCATTGGCCAAGCCAGCCCGACATGCCAGGTCAGGTCGACATGCTGAACCTGCTGGCACGCTGCGCCGGTTTCAGCAATTTTCAGAGCTATCGCCAGCACGCGCTGCGCCCGCAGAAAACCGAGGTATCCCACCCGCCGGTACCGGCGCTGGCGCAAAAATTCATGCAGCTGCTGGATGCGCAGGGCCAGTTGACCCGCTGGCCATCGGGCCGCCCCCTGCAGCAACTGGCCTTGTGGTATCTGTGGGGTCGCTTTGACCGCCGCCGCAGCTACCACGAGCGGGAGGTCAATACCCTGCTCAACCAGCACCATCGTTTCGGTGACCCGGCCTTGCTGCGCCGGGAACTGGTCGGGCTGGGCCTGCTCAGCCGCAGTGACGACTGTCGGGACTACCGCCGTCTGTCACCGCAGCCCCCTGATGACGTCATCGCCGTATTGAAGCACCGGGAACGCCAGTTGCAGGCGGCCTGAGTTCAAGCCGGTTGAGCGGCCTGCACCGGCCGCTCTCGAATCGGCAAGTTCACGATGGCCGCCAGCGCAGCCAATGCCATGTCGGCATACCACATGGCATTGAAGTTCCCCAGTTTGACCAAGGCTTGTCCGCCCAGCCACGCCCCCAGAAAGCCGCCCACCTGATGCGACAGCAAGGTCAGGCCAAACAGCGTGGCCAGGTAGCGGGTGCCGAATAGCTTGCCGACCAGCGCGGCAGTAGGCGGCACGGTCGCCAGCCAAGTAAAACCCAGCCCGGCAGCAAACAGGTAATAGGTTAGCGGTGTGCGTGGTGCCAGCAGATACAGTCCCACCAGCAAGGCCCGCGAACCATACATGGCCGCCAGCACATACTTGCTGCGGTATTGGCCAATGCAACGCCCGGCATACAGACTACCAAAAATATTGGCCAGTCCGATAATGGCCAGAGACCAGCTGGCCACCTGAGGTGGTAACCCACACAAATTCACCTCACCCGGCAGGTGTGTAACCAGAAAGGCAATGTGGAAACCGCAGGTGAAGAAGCCGGCATGCAGCAGCAGATAGCTGCGGTCCTGCATCGCCTGCCGCACCACCGCGCCCAGCGGTTGTGCCTCGGCACTTGCGCTTGGCAGGGCCTGCTCTCGTCCGCCCAGCTTGCCAATCAAGGGCAAGGTGGCCAACGCCGCCAGTGCCATGGTCCAGAGTGCCCCCATCCAGCCGATGCCCAGTATCAGCTTTTGCAGCAAGGGAGCGAACACAAACTGGCCAAACGATCCGCCTGCATTGATCACTCCGGACGCATCTGCGCGGGCACTGGCTGGCAGGCGCTGTGAAGCCGCCCCCAGCAGAACGGAGAACCCGGCGATGCCGGAACCCGCCGCGGCAAACAGCCCCAGTGTGATCGACAAGGCCCAGCCCTGCCCCGCCAGCGGTGTCAGCGCACACCCCGCAGCCAGCAGCAAGACCCCTACCAGCAGCGCTTGTTGCGGGCCTTTACGGTCTGCCACCATCCCGGCAATGGGTTGCACCGCCCCCCACACAAACTGGCCAATGGCCAGCGCCAGACTGATGGTCGCCACCCCCATGCCGGTCGCCCGGTTGATCGGCCCCACGAACAGCCCCAGCGACTGGCGAATCCCCATGGACACCATCAGCAGACCGGCCGCGGCCAGGGTAACCACCATCACATCACGTTGTCTCAAACTGGCAAACATGGAAGGCTCCGCAGCATGTTGTGGCGTATACGGCATTGTCAGCCTTCAGGCGCAGGCTGACAAATCAGTTAAACTACAGCTATTGCCCAGTTTTTCTGCGCCATGATGCACTTGCCCTCCATGAAAGCCCTGCAAGCCTTTGCTGCGGTCATGCGCAGCGGCAGCTTCACGCTTGCCGCGGCAGAACTGCATGTCAGCGCCGGGGCCATCGGGCAACAGATCCAGAAGCTCGAAGCCATGCTGGGTTACCCCTTGTTTCAGCGCAGCACCCGTCAGATATGGGCCACAGCTGCGGCCCAAACCTACTGGCAGCAGTTGCAACCCATCTTGCAGCAACTGCAGGCACTGCATCAGGCGTCACCCCATACCGATACGGTGCGCATGACCTTGCCGCCCAGCTTTGCCTCCCGCTGGCTGGCCCCCCGCTTGGAGCACCTGGCCCGGCAACACCCACACATACGCTTGCACCTGCACACCTCGATCCAGCCCATGGATCTGGTACAGGAAGGCTTTGATCTGGCCATCCGCTACTTCACCGGTGAGGACGAGGGGCTGGAAAGCCAGTTACTCTGCCCGGACGAAGTGCGCGTTTTCTGCAGCCCAAGCTATCAGCAACAGCTGTCGCTACGGCAGGTCGATGACCTCAGCCGTGCCACGCTCTATGCCACCCCGCTGCAGCCCTACTGGGCAGCATGGTTTGACCGCTTCAGTACCCTGACACCCCAACACGTGCAGGCCATACCGCAGATCCACGTCGATCAGGGCGTGATTGCCATAGAAGCCTGCAGCCGAGGCCAAGGCCAAGGCATGCTGATGATCAGCCCGGTGCTGGTGGCCGATGAGCTGGCCAGTGGCCGCCTGATCGAACCCTTCCCCTGTCGCCTGCCACTCAACCACGGCTACCACGTGGTACATCGACCGCAGCAGCTCTCCACCGCAGCACGCACGGTCAAAGCCTGGCTGCTGGCGGAGGCACAGCAACCTACAGGCTGACTGCCTCCAGCGTATCCACCAGGAAGTCGATCAATGCCCGTACCGCAGGCGTCAGGCCGCGACGGCTGGCGTAGGCCAGGTGGAAAAATCCACTGGGCAGCTGCCAGTCCGGCAGCAGCAGCTGCAAGTCACCGGTCGCTAGTTCCTTGCCGCACAAGTAGGCAGGCAACCAGCCCGCACCGACTCCGCTCAGGATGGCAGACTTGAGCAACTGCATGTCGTCGCACACCAGCCGGGGCTGGTGCGGCACCAGCACCTGCTGCCCATCCGGATGACTGAAGCGCAGCTGGAAGCGACCATCATGCGGGCGCAGGCTGACGGTAGGCTTGCCCAGCAGATCCTGCGGCTGCTGTGGCCAGCCGGCGTGTGCCAGCCAGGCCAGGCTGGCCACCATCACTGGCTGCGAGCGGGATAGCCGCCTGACGACAACCCCAGCGTCCTCATCAGACTCCTGCCGCACCCGCAAGGCGAAATCAAAGCCGTCTTCAATCAGATCCACTCGCCGACTGGTGACCTCCACCTCAACGCTGACCTCAGGGTAGCGCAGCATGAACTCCGGCAGGGTGTGCAGCAGCAGCCCTTGCGCAATGGCGATCGGGCAACTGAAGCGTACCCGGCCACGCGGGATGGAATGCACCCGTTGCACGGTTTCCTGCGCCGCATCCGCGGCAAGGCGCATGCTCAAGCAGTGCTGCAGGTATTGGTGACCGATATCCGTCAGTGCCAGTCGCCGCGTACTCCGCTGCAGCAATCGTACCCCCAGCGCCTGCTCCAGCAGGGCAATCCGGCGCGACAAGCGGGATTTGGGCACCCCGAGTACCCGGCTGGCGGCCGCAAAGCCACCGTGCTGAACCACCTGGCTGAAGAAAAACAGGTCATTCCAGTCAGGGTTAGGCTGCGGCAAAGTCGGAGCGGTCATATTTGGCACCATTGTTCCATATACAGGACAATATATCCGAAAAATGCAGGCTTATCACCACATGCCACACCAATGATAATGGGCTCACTTCAACACGACTTATCGGAGCTTTCCATGAACATCCTGCATCTCGATTCCAGCCCGCTGATGGCCCACTCGGTGTCACGCCAGCTGACCGCCAAGTTGGTCAGCCAGCTGCAACAACAAAACCCGAATGCCACCCTCACCTATCGTGATCTGGCGCAGAACGCCCCCAGCCACTTGTCTTACAGCGAACTGGGTGCCGCCCAGCAAGACCCGTCAGAATGGAGCCAGACCCTGCGGCAGGATGTGGCAACCGCCAAGGCCATCCTTGCCGAGTTTCTGGCTGCCGATGCCATCGTCGTTGGCGCCCCGATGTACAACTTCTCCATCCCCAGCCAGTTGAAGGCCTGGATTGACCGCATCTCGGTAGCAGGTACCACCTTCAAGTACACCGAAACCGGTCCGGTCGGCCTGCTCAGCGGCAAAACGGTCTATATCGTGTCCAGCCGGGGCGGCCTGTATGGCAGCGCCAACGCCATGGACCATCAGGAAGCCTATCTGAAGACGGTGTTCCAGTTCCTGGGCCTGAGCGATGTGCAGATCATCCGCGCTGAAGGCGTCAACATGGGGGACAGCCTCCGCCAGCAGGCGCTGCAAGCCGCGCAGCAGGACATTGCCGCCGTCGCAGCCTGATCCGCCCCGTCGCGCCGCAACAGCCACCTTCGGGTGGCTGTTTTTGCTTCAATCGATAGTTTTTTAAAATTAAATTGTTTTAAACAATCAATTTTACCAATTTACCGTCTCCCGCCATACTCCGATCCAACACGTCGCAGGAGCACACCATGAACACGCAAACCACCCTGCGGGAACACATTCTGGCCATTCTGGCCGCAGTTGCCCATTGACCCTGAGGAGAGCAAACCATGTCCAAGCCCATCATGCACAGCGCTGCTGGCGCCCCCGTGATCAACAACCAGAACAGCCTGAGTGCCGGTCCGCGTGGCCCCGTGCTGCTGCAGGATGTCTGGTTGCTGGAGAAACTGGCCCACTTCGATCGCGAACGCATTCCGGAGCGTGTGGTCCATGCCAAGGGCTCCGGTGCCTATGGCACCTTGACCATCACCCAGGACATCACGGCCTGGAGCAAGGCCGCCGTTTTCAGCCGGGTGGGCAAACAGACGCCGCTGTTCCTGCGCTTCTCAACTGTGGCCGGGGAACGCGGAGCCGCCGACGCCGAACGCGATGTACGCGGCTTTGCCCTCAAGTTCTACACCGAAGAAGGCAACTGGGATGTGGTGGGTAACAACACGCCGGTGTTCTTCCTGCGCGATCCGCTGAAATTCCCGGATTTCATCCATACCCAGAAACGGGACCCGCAAACCAACCTGCGTAACCCGGTTGCTGCCTGGGATTTCTGGTCACAGCATCCGGAAAGCCTGCACCAGCTGACCATTCTGATGAGCGACCGTGGCCTGCCACGCAACTACCGCCAGCTCAATGGCTATGGCAGCCATACCTACAGCTTCATCAATGCCCGCAATGAACGCTTCTGGGTGAAATTCCACTTCAAGTCGATGCAGGGGCACAGCTTCTATACCGACGCAGAAGGCGCAGACGTGGTCGGTTCTGACCGCGAAAGCGCCCAGCGTGATCTGTTTGCCGCCATCGAAGCGGGCAACTTCCCGCGCTGGAAGTTCATGGTCCAGGTGATGCCGGAAGCCGAGGCGCAACAATACCGCATCAACCCGTTCGACCTGACCAAGGTGTGGCCACACGCGGACTACCCGCTGATGGAGGTCGGCATCCTCGAACTCAACCGCAATCCGCAGGATTATTTTGCTGAAGTCGAGCAGGCCGCCTTTACCCCGGCCAATGTGGTACCCGGCGTTGGCTTCTCGCCAGACCGCATGCTGCAGGGCCGCCTGTTCTCCTACGGCGACACCCAGCGCTACCGCTTGGGGGTCAACCACCACCAGATCCCGGTGAACGCACCACGTTGCCCCTTCCACAGCGTACACCGCGATGGCGGCATGCGACTGGCGGCCCCAAGCGGTCCAAACTACCAGCCGAGCAGCCTGCCCGGCGCCCTGCAGGACCAGCCGCAACAGGCTGAGCCTAATCTGGACCTGTTCGGCAGCGCAGGGCATTGGGATCACCGGGTGGATGACGACTACTACAGCCAGCCCGGTGCCCTGTTCCGCCTGATGGATGCTGGCCAGCAGGCCCGCTTGTTTGGCAGTATCGCCCGCTCGATGCGCCCTGTACCTGTGGAGATCCAGCAGCGCATGCTGGCGCATTTTGCCAAAGCAGACCCGACCTATGCGGCCGGTGTGGCGGCTGCCTTGCAAAGTTGATCACCCCGGCGGGCCCGGCGGCCCGCCTTTTCTCGCGGAGGCCATCATGCAGCTGAACGTGCGACATACCCTGGGTTTGCTGATCCTGGTCAGCGGCTGGTGGCAACTGCTGTCCGATCTGCCCAGGCCATAGCCATAAACTATGACAGGCTAAAGAATTAACCATTTCACAAAATCCGGCCCAGCATCCACAATGCAGTCATTACTCTGCAGAAAGGACGCATCATGGAGATCAACTTGGGGATTCCTGAAACCAACCGGCAACAGATTGCCGAGGGCTTGTCCCGCCTGCTGGCTGACACCTACACCCTCTACCTGCAAACCCATAACTTCCACTGGAACGTGACCGGGCCAATGTTCAATACCCTGCATCTGATGTTCGAGACGCAGTACAACGAACTGGCACTGGCGGTAGACCTGATTGCCGAGCGTATCCGCTCGCTGGGCTTCCCCGCACCGGGCACCTACCAGTCCTTTGCCCGGCTGACCTCGATTGCCGAGGTCGAAGGCGTGCCCAAGGCGCAGGAGATGCTGGCCATCCTGCTGAAAGGGCAGGAAGCGGTGGTACGTACCGCCCGCAGCCTGTTCCCGCTGGTAGATGAAGTGAACGACGAAGCCACCGCCGACTTGCTGACCCAGCGCATGCAGCTGCATGAGAAAACCGCCTGGATGCTGCGCAGCATGCTGGATTGAAAAAAGGGGCAGACCTTGCGGTCTGCCCCTTCTGCTTCATGCCAGCAAGCTGGCTTGTACCTGGACGGGTACCGGCTCCAGCTGGTCAAACTGCATGCTGAAGCTGGCACGCCCGGAGGTCAGGGCGCGCAGCTGGCCGATATAGCCAAACATTTCCCGCAGCGGCACCTGCGCCACGATCACCATGCCCGTCCCTTGCGGTTCCTGCTGACGCACCTGCCCACGGCGGCGGTTGAGATCACCAATACAATCGCCGACGTACGCCAGCGGGGTGACCACTTCCACCGTCATGGCCGGCTCCAGCAATACCGGCTTCGCCTGCAGCATCGCCGCCCGGAAGGCTTGCGCTGCCACCTGCTCGAAGGCCTGCACCGATGAGTCGCGCTCATGGTAGCTGCCATCCAGCAAAACGACCTTGCAATCCACCACCGGGTAGCCCGCCAGCACCCCCGCTTGCGCGGCCTGGCGGAACCCCTGCTCCACCCCGGGGATGAACTCCCGTGGAATGGCGCCGCCGGTAATACGGCTTTCAAACTGCAGCCCTTCACCGCGAGGCAAGGGTTCCAGCTGCAGCTGCACCTCGGCAAACTGGCCTGGGCCACCGGTCTGCTTGCGGAACACCTGCCGCTGCACCACCCCTTGCGTAGGGGTTTCCCGATACGCCACACGGGGCTGACCGGTATTCACCTCCACCCGGAAGCGGCTACGCAGTTTTTCCAGCGTGACCTCCAGTTGCAGCTCACCCATGCCGGACAGCAATAACTGCCCGGATTCCGGATCGGTGCGCAAGCGCAGGCTCGGGTCTTCCTGCACCAGCACCTGCAAGCCCTTGAGCAGATTCTGCTGATCGGCCCGGCTGCGCGGTTCTACCGCCACATCCAGCACCGGTTCTGGCGCTTCAATCTGCTCCAGCAGCAGCGGCTGGTCCAGCGCGGTCAGCGTTTCACCGGTCACGGTGTCCTTGAGACCGGTCACCGCCACAATGTCGCCCGCTTGCAGGCGAGGCCGTTCCACCCGCTCGCTGGCGTGCATTTCATACACCCGCGAAACACGCTCGCGGCGCTGCCGGTTGACATTGAGCAGCGTCGAGCCTGCTTCCAGCTGGCCCCGGTATACCCGCAGCCAGGTCAGGGTACCGTGGTCATCGTGCGTCACCTTGAACGCCAGTGCTGCAAACGGCCCGGTGACCGATGCTTCCAGCTCGCGCTGTACATCCTCTGGCGCAGGCAGATAGTCCACCACTGCATCCAGCAGCGGCTCGATGCCCCGGTTGCGGAATGCGGAACCCAGCAGTACCGGCACCGCCTTGCCTTGCAGCGTGACCTGCCGCAAGACCCAACGCAGCGACGCCAGCGGCAGGGTTTCCCCCGCCAGCCAGGCTTCCAGCAGCGCATCATCATGACCCACCAGTGCTTCCACCAGCAGGGCACGGTGCTGCTCCACTTCTGCCTGCATCTCTTCCGCCACCGGCAAACGCTGCGCCGGGCCTGCTTTGTCGTCAGGCCACAGCCAGGATTCACGGCTCAGCAGGTCCACCAGACCGATGAACTGGTCTTCTTGGCCAATGGGCAACTGGGTCACCAGTGCCTCCACCCCCAGCCGCTCACGAATCATGCCGACCACCCGGTGGAAGTCCGCACCCACCCGATCCAGCTTGTTGACGAAGGCCAGCCGGGGTACCCGGTAACGATCGGCCAGACGCCAGTTGGTCTCGGTCTGAGGCTCCACCCCGGCCACGCCGTCGAACACCACCACCGCACCGTCCAGCACCCGCAGCGAGCGGTTGACTTCGATATTGAAGTCAATATGCCCCGGGGTGTCGATCAGGTTGATCTGATGTTCCCGCCAATGCACCGTGGTGGCCGCACTGTTGATGGTGATGCCTCGCGCCCGCTCTTGCGGGTCAAAGTCCATAGCCGCAGCGCCATCATGTACCTCACCCAGCCGGTGACGCGCGCCGGTGTAATACAGCACCCGTTCTGTGGTGGTGGTCTTGCCTGCGTCGACGTGTGCAATGATGCCAATGTTGCGAAGTTTTCTGTTTTCCATGTTGATTTCTCACTACCAGCAAAAACCCCCTGTGGGGGTTGCCCAGCAGGGGGGTTGCGCGTGACCCTGCGGGCAAAAGCCGCAGGAATGCTGCGGCTAGTGCATGGCTTGCGTGATCTGACGACGGGATGGCTGCGCAAACGACACATCCGCCCGCACCGGACCAAAGGACGCGCGCAAGCCGCCGCGTCCTTGGCCGAGGTAAATCGTGGCAATCAGTTTGTCGTAGGTACGCATGATCAATACTTTCCGTGTCAGCCCCAGAAAACAAAAACCCCGGCGGGGTGCTCCTGCCGGGGTCTGGGACGATGGCCCGGCAGGCTTGCGCCTCCCAAGCCTGGCCTGGAAGGCTATACGCGCAACAAGTACAGCTGCACACCCATGCGGGCGCGGCTGCTCAGCTCAAAAGACTGTGGTTGCGACATCGGGAAACATCCCTGTTCAAATCTGGAATGCTGGCACTGTAACAGGTAGCACACAACATATCAAGAGAGGGTTTATTCACACGCTCCCCGATATATTGGAACGCGGTGGGTCAAGCGTGGTCAGCATCATGTGGTGGCTGTCATACACCCCTGACCATGCTGCCCTGTTCTGCATGTCTTGGGCAGCCGCTGTTACTGTCTGCACAGCGGGCATGTCACGATATAATCAGCAAATGCAATCAACCCTACGGACAGGCAAGCAGGATGACTGACGCAGCGATCGGCGTATTCGATTCCGGCCTGGGTGGCCTGTCGGTCTTACGGCATGTGCGGGCCACCCTGCCACAGGAGTCGCTGTGCTATGTGGCGGACTCGGCGCATGTGCCTTATGGCAGCAAATCGCCGGATTACATCATCCAGCGCAGTGAACACATTACCCGCTTTCTGTTGGCGCAAGGCTGCAAGGCACTGGTGATCGCCTGCAATACCGCCACAGCTGCGGCGGCGGCCTGGCTGCGTGAGCAGCATCCGGATGTGCCGATCGTGGCGATGGAACCCGCCGTCAAACCCGCTGTGACACAAAGCCGCAATCAGGTGATTGGGGTACTGGCGACCGAGGGTACGCTGAAAAGCGCTCAGTTTGCGGCGCTGCTGGCCCGCTTTGGCAGCGGGGTTACCGTGGTGACCCAGCCTTGCCACGGCTTGGTAGAACTGATTGAACAGGGTGCCTTGCAGGCGGACGATACCCGCACCCTGCTGCAGCGCTATATGGCCCCCCTGCTGGCGGCCGGGGTGGATACCATCGTGCTCGGCTGTACCCACTATCCCTTCGTGGCCCCCCTGATCCGTGGGCTGGCCGGTCCGGACGTGGCTTTGATCGACACTGGCAGCGCAGTGGCCCGCCAGCTGCAACGCCGGCTGACGGAATTGGGTCTGCTCAACACAACCAACACCACACCACAAGACCATTTCTTCAGCAGCGCTGCCGGACCCGAAGCCGAGCGAATCACCCGATTGCTGTGGGGGGCAGAGGTCAGCGTACAGCCCTTGCCCGGTTGACGGTCCTTAACGACTGGCTGGCACGCAGGCCACCACATTACCCGGCATCTGACGACATTGCCCGTGCAAGACGTCGCCACGCGGAGTGACGAAGCGGCAACCGCTCCCCTCTGCTTGCCCCTGACACGCGACCTGTGCTTCCGGCGGGGGAACCCGCCCTCCCCCGGCGTAACCTTCCTGACCTTGTCGCTGCGCACCCCCCTGCCCACCGGCAGGCGCATTGCCCGGCATGCCAGGTGCGCCATTTTCCCCATTGCCGGAGCGGCTGGCGACCCGCACCGGCGTGCCCCGGAAACAGCCCATGGTGTAGGGGTATTCGCGGGTCAGCACATAATGGTAGAGCATGACCCGCAGCCCCTCCCACCACACCGGTGCGGTCCGGCCATGACATTCGTCCAGGTCCGCATTGCCCAGTTCGCGACCGGACTCGTCAACGCTGCTGTAGATGCCAAACCCGTCCAGCGCGTAGCCCAGCAGCTTGCCACGCTCATTGGCCCCTTCCAGACAGGGTGAAGGACCGTGGTAGTGGTACTCCCCTTCCCGTTGCGGATGTCCATTGCAGCGGTCCTGCACCTCATGTGCCACCGCATCACGCCCCCCGGCGTCCAGCGCATTATAAATGGCTACACCACTCAGCGCCACGCCGATCATGCCCATCGGCACACAACTGGGTTGTGCTGCCCGCAGCGGCTGGCGCGGCAGGCGAATCTGCACGGTATGGCTGCTGATGCGGTTGGGGTTACGGTCCACCGCGTAGGCCGGGTCGCTCCGTGCCACCGGAAACACCCCGGTTACATGTCCCAATGGCAGGCCATTGCCTTGTAGCAAGCGGCTGTCCGCACTCAGGCTGATGCTGAAGCGTGCATCCGGCCAGCTGACCTGCCCTTGCACGCTCAGCTTGCGGGTCTCGTCCCAGAAGGCACCCTGAATCCAGTCGCCCTTCACTTGGGCACCGCCACCATCGAAGCGGCTGTTGCAGACGTAGACATAGCCACGCTGAGGCTGGCTGCTGATCTTGCCATCGCCCAGTGGCAGATGATGCGGGTCAGGCGCAGCGTGAACGGCCGTCAACCCCAGAGTCAACACGATCAGCATGCTACGCATGGTATACCCCATCCAGCCCCGTTGCTTGCAGTGTAGGCCAGCGGTCTGCGTACTGCTCAGTCCTGCGGGTCAGGCGCGGCAGCAACCCAGTACAATTCGCTGCTGAGCGCCATCACCGACTGCTGCTGGTCGATGGCCTCCTGCAGCAGATCAAGCAGTTGCCGGGTTTCTTCCAGCAGTTCGTCGCGCCGAAGGGTGTAATGGACCTCAGTCTCCAGCGTACGTTCACGGCCACGCCAGCCAAACAGGACCTTGAATTCGTCCGGTCGCGCCGACAGGTCCAGCAGCGCCTCCTGCAGCTCTACCTGTAACCGGTATAGCTGATAGCCGGAGAGGCAGGTCTCGCCGCCCTGATCCAGAAAGGCATCGTCTGCTTCATCCAGTTGGGCGCGGTCGAAGTAGCGCTCGAAGAAGGTATAGCTCCAATCATCCAGCACCACCCGGTGTGGTATGCCTTGCGCGTCGATGGTGGCGCGGTCCGGCCCCAGGTGGAAGTACAAATGGGTATAGATGCTGGTTTTGGAGTGGCGACTCATGCGTTCATGCCGCCATAGCGGCGGTGTGCCGCCAGCGCCAGGCCGGCACCGATGCTGCCAAACAGGTCACCTTCCACCGGTCGCGACCCCGGCAACAGGCGCTGTACCTGCTGGCGCAGCGAGCTGACGCCACTGGCCCCACCGGTAAAGAATACGGTATCGACCTGCTCGGCACGCACACCGGCTTGCTGTAGCAAGCCGGTGACGGTTTGCGTGATGCGTTTCAAGTCTGCGTCGATGGCATCCGCCAGTTGTTGCCCACTCAGCACATGCTGCAGCGGGGGCGATAACTGGTCCAGCTCCAATACCGTTTCAGGCTGACTGGAGAGCTCGATCTTGGCCTGCTCCACCGCAATGGCCAGCGCGTGTCCGGCGCGTTGTTCCACCAGCTGCAGCAAGCGGGCGAAACGTCCCGGTTCCGCCACATCGCGCTTCACATCCTGCAGTTCTGCCCACACCTTGCGGGTATAGGCCTGGTTGATGGTATGCCAGGTCGCCAGATTGAAGTAATAACTGGACGGCACTTCTGCATCACGATGGCGCAGCTTGCTGCGGTAGCCCAGCAGGGGCATCACCGCCGCCAGGCTCAGGCGACGGTCGAAATCGGTACCACCGATATGCACCCCGGCATTGGCGAGGATATCGTCCCGCCGCTCATCCAGATGGCGGCGCTGCGGGGAAACACGGATCAGCGAGAAGTCGGAGGTACCGCCGCCGATATCGACGATCAGCACCAGTTCCTCTCGCGTCACCTGCTGTTCATAGTCGAACGCGGCGGCGATGGGCTCGTACTGAAAACTGACTTCGCGAAAGCCGCAGTCCAGCGCGGTCTGACGCAAGGTATCTTCCGCCAGTTGGTCTGCCTGCGGGTCTTCGTCCACAAAGAACACCGGGCGACCCAGCACCGCACGCTCAAAGCTGCGCCCGGCGGCCTGCTCTGCTCGCCGCTTCAGCTCCTGGATGAAGAAACGCAGCAGGTCGCGGAACGGAATCTTGCGGCCCAGCACTTCGGTATGGCCATCGAGCAGGCTGCTGCCCAGCAGGCTTTTCAGCGAGCGCATCAGACGGCCTTCTTCACCGGAAAGGTACTCGGCCAGCGCCGCGCGGCCAAAGCTCACCTGCTGGTTTTCTGCATTGAAGAAGACTGCGCTAGGCAGGGTGAATTTGTCGTCCTCCAGCGCCAGCAGCCGTGGCTGTGCGTCGACCACCCATCCCGCTGTGGAATTGGAGGTTCCGAAATCCAGACCGCACACCGACGTCATCTTGCCACTCCTGCATCAAGGGTCGCGCAGTCTGGCAGATTTCCCCTGTCAGAACAAGTCCTTACCTGACAAATGGTCCACAGGATCAGTGGTTTTCGTACACCTCGCTCACCAGCGCGTCCAGCACCGGCGCGGCCCGCTCGGAGAGTTTGTGATGCGACACCGCCACTACGATCCACCATTGCCCGGAGCGCGCACGCACGAACCCGGACAAGGCCCGCACATCCTGCAAGGTGCCGGTTTTCATGTGCGCCGAGGTGGCGACCGAATCTTCGGCAAAGCGCTTGCGGATGGTACCGTCCACCCCGGCAATCGGCAGGGAGGAAATCAGTTCCGGCATATACGGCGATTGCCACACCGCGCGCAGCAGCTGCGCCATATGCTGGGTACTGATACGCTCGATGCGGGAAAGCCCGGAGCCATTTTCCATCACCAGCTCACCGAACTGCAGGGATTTGCTGCGCAGCCACTGCTGGATGCGCTCGCGGGCCGCTTGCAGGGGGTCGCCCGCCTGCCCGGACTCCACCCCCAGGGTGAGAAACAGCTGGCGCGCCATCAGGTTGTTGGAGAATTTGTTGATGTCGTGAATCACTTCACGCAGTACCGGCGATCCCTGGCTGGCCAGCAGGGTTGCCTCTGCCGGGACCGCACCGTCTGGCACGCTGCCAAGCGACAGCTGGGCATCCAGCTTGCTCCAGCGCCCGCCCAGCTCACGCCAGGTGTCGCGCACACTGGCGGCGATGAAGTCGGCATGATTACCCAGCGCGACACTATAGGTGGCGTCCTGACAGCTGGCGGGGAACTCGCCACTGAAGGTCATCTGGGTTTCACCATTGGCCGCCGTCTTGCTGTCGACTTTCAGTTTGTTGCGCCAGGTGGTGCAATCACCGCCCCCCACCCTCAGCTTGTTGACCAGTTGCAGGCGCGGCAGCGCGGGCTCTGGCAGCAGGCGTACCCCGTCGGCACTGCCGTACAGCCGTACACGCAAGGTCTTGAAATTGACCAGCAAGGGGTCGGGCACCACGTTGTAGGGCCGATCTGCCGCGCCGTCAAATTGCCCATCGTCTTCCTGCTGCGGCGGGAAGTAGCGGCGATCCAGCCGCAGCTCGCCGCTGATCTCACGAATGCCGCGCAGGCGTAGCTGCCGCACCAGCAACCACAGGCTTTCCTGGGTCAGTTTGGGGTCACCATAGCCTCTCAGGTAGAGGTCGCCCACCCAGCGCTCGCCCTCCTGCCGCCCTTGCCCGTACAGCTCGGTACGCCAGCTATAGGTCGGCCCCAGCAGTTCCAGCCCGGCAAAGGTGGTCACCAGCTTCATGGTGGAGGCCGGGTTGACGGCAACCTGCTCCCGATACTGGTACAAGGGCGCGCCACCCTGTACCGGCATCACATAGACGGCCAGACCGTCGGCAGGCAGCTTGGCCGCCTTCATGGCCTGCTGAACTTCTGCAGGCAGCTCTCCTTCTGCGGCCAGTACCGTCAAGGGTAACAGGCACAATGCAATCCACGAACGCATGACTTCCCCAATACAGAAGCCAGATCGCGTGATCTGGCCTCGGCAAACATAATGTTGAATTTTTACTGGGCAGTGATCGGCTGGCCGTTGCCACTGGTGACGGGGGTACCATCACTGGTCACCAGACGTCGGGCCACGGTAAACCGCTGCGGAGGTGAGTACGGCGTGGTAAAGCCATCCGGATCGATCGCCTGCACCCGCAGGAACCACTCACCGGCATCGGGCCGCGCAAGGTCCAGCTCAGGCTTGGCCACCATCTGTTCCAGCTTGATCTGCCGGAAGTCTTTGTACTCGGACAGTTGGACCCGGTAATGCTGCTCCGGTTCTCCTGGCCAGCTGAAATACAGGCGTTCGTTGCGCTCCTTGGGCTGCAAGGGGATCAGCTGCAGCGGTCGCACCGTCAGCTGCTGCACATCGCCATACGGACCTTGCTTCTCGCTGCCATCCGCTTGCCGCACCACGGTCGCCATCCGCCAGTAGTATTGGCCCGGTGTCAGCTCCGACTGCAGCTGCGGCTGCGACACCTGCCGATCCTGTTGCACGCTCTGAAAGCGGGCATCACTTGCCAGCTGCCAGCGGTAGCGCAACACCCCTTCCGGCTCGGCCCAGCGGAACGCCACAGCGCCCGTTACCACCTTGCTGCCCGTGCGGGGTTCGGAAGGCAGCGGCGCTTCCGGCCGTGCGGCCAGCGTGAACGGGTGCAGCTGGTCCGGGCCTTCCAGCCCATGCGCATCCACAGCGCGGATGGCCAAAACGTACTGGCCATCTTCCAGCCCGCTGATCCGGGTTTGCGGCTGCGTAGCCGACAGGGACAACAGCACCTGGTTCAGCCCCTCATCCCGCGCCACGCGCACCCGATAAGCTTGTGCGGCACTCACCGCAGGCCACTCCAGCCGGAACTGCACCCGCTCGTGCAGGGGTGGCAGCTGACTCAGGTCCGGGGCGGATGGCAAGCTGATCGGCACCGCAACCTTGCCTTGCGCATCAGCCCAGCTGCCTTGTCCTGCCGTCAGTTGCTGGGTCGAACGGCCTGACTGCCCTTGCAGCTCCACTCGCCCTTCTGTGACTTCGCTCTGGCTGTGCTGCTGGGCCTCATCAAACGCCACCCGGAAGCGGGTGCCACGAACCCCGGCGGCGACGAGCGGGGTATTGACGTCAAAACGACTGCCTGTGCGCTTGTCCGGGTTGGCATGCGCCTCGATCCGGCCTTGCTGCAGCTGTACGCGGTTATCACCCCGCCCACCCGGTGCCAGGCGCAGTTGCTCCAAGCGTGCACGACTGCTGCCCTGTAGCTGGACAATACTGCCATCCGGCAAACGCAAGGCAAGCGTGCCATCCGGCTGGGTCAGCAGTGCATCGCCCTCATTGACCTTGCTGTTGGCCGTGACCACCTGCCCATTGACGGTGGCGCCACGGGCATACAGCACCGTTCCGGTTGCCGGTTGCGGTTTCAGCCAGATCAGCGGAATGCTCAGGATGGTGCCGGGTTGCAGATGGGTCGGCAAGTGCACCCGGTTGTAGCGCTGCACATCCGCCCAGCGCTCAGGCCGGTCCAGCAACTGGTGGCTGACCGAATAGACCGAGTCGCCCGGCTTGACCTGATACTGCAGGTCATCCGGCGACGGCGTCGGCAAGCCTGCCGCAACCACAGTCAGGCTGGCGCCCAGCATCAAGACGGGCAAGGCCCGGTACCACCCCTCAAACATCCGCACCCACCTGCTCCAGTCGATAGCCGAAACTGTATACCGGCGTCAGCCGGAATCCGTGCTCAGGGCGCAACTGCAGCTTGCTGCGAACCCGGGAAATATGGGTATCCATGGTGCGCGAGGGCAGATCATGGTCATGCCCCCACACGGCTTCCTGGATATGGCTGCGCGACAGCAAACGCCCCAGGTTACGGAACAGCAGGAAGGCCAGGTCAAATTCCTTGTGCGTCACTTCCAGCGTCACCCCATCCCGCACGATGGTCTTGGCTGTCGAGTCGAACTCGAACGGCTCGACGGTGAGCTGCTGCACCCCTTGCTGCTGCGGGTAAGCGCGCCGCAGAAGGGCAAACACCCGTGCCATCAGTTCGGCTCGCCGCATCGGCTTGACCATGTAATCATCGGCCCCGGCAGCCAGCCCGGCCACAATGTCGGTTTCCTCGCTGCGGCAGGTGAGGAACAGCACCGGCAACGGGTCCTGGATGGAGCTGCGTACCCAGGTCAGCACTTCCAGCCCCGACATATCCGGCACTTCCCAATCCAGAATCAGCAGGTCAAAGCTTTCCCGGCGCAGTTCGTTGACCAGCCGGCGGCCTTCCTGATAGGTATGGCAACTGTGCCCGGCTTCCCCCAACACCTGACTGACGTAGTCTCCAAGACTGGCGTCGTCATCCAGTACTGCTATCCGCATCATCCATCCTTGCATGCTCAGTCTGCACCGCTGGCGGTGCGATTGCTGTTTCACCTGCGTCAGCACCCGCCGCCGACAGCAGGGCAAACCGGAACGTTGTACCCTGACCTATCGTGCTGTCTACTTCAATGATACCACCATGCCGGTCGAGAACGGTCTTGACAAATGCCAGACCCAGCCCCACCCCCTCTTCCTCCGGCTGACCAGAGGTACGAAAACGCTTGAAACGCTGGAACAGCTCGGTCTGCCGCTCAGGCGGAATGCCATAACCCTGGTCACGGATACTGCACCACCACCAGCCTCCCTCATAGTGGATCTGGCTGAATACCGAGGTACCGGCCGGGCTGTACTTGATGGCGTTGGACAGCAGGTTAATCAAGACCCGCGTCAACAACACCCGGTCGGCCAGCACAGGGGCTTCGGGGTGGGTATCGGGCTGGACCAGGGTCACCCCTTTCTCCTGCGCATTGACCCAAAGCTCATCGAGGGCATCCAGTAACAGCTCGGACAGGTTCTCTTCTGCAAAATGATACTGCTGCGCCTCAGCGCGAGCCAGCTGTACAAAGTTCTCGGCCAGACCCAGAGCCCGGCCGGCGTACTGGGCCAGCCGCTGCAGGAATTCCTCCTGCGGCAGTGCACGCCCCGGGCTGCGCTGCAATTCGATCAGGGCCAGGATAGAGGCCTGCGGCGAGCGCATGTCGTGCGACAGGAAGCGCAAGGCATCATCGCGGCCCCGCTCAGCTTGTCGCAGACTGGAGATATCGACCAGATTGACAATCCAGCCATTGAGCTCACGTCGCGCATTGAAGAACGGCGCGCACTTGACCAGCAAGCGGCTGCCATCACCCGCCCCGACTTCAATGCCATCGGCCACTTCGGCAATCTTGCCGGGGTCCAGCAAATCCAGCCAGGCCAGGATATTGCTGGCCTCCTGCGGCTGCAACGGCAACAGCAGGTGGGCCAGATGCCGCCCCGGCAGCGGCTCGGTCAGCGCAGCTTCAAAGCGGCGTGCCGCCGCCTGATTCGCCAGCAGGATGGTGCCTGCCGCATCCGTAATCAAGGTGGCATCCGGCAAACTGTTCAAACCATCGAACACCAGTCGTCGCCAGTCTGCCGCACGCTCCATGGCTTGCCGCACCAGCATGATGCGCTGGTCCAGAACCGTGGTCAGCTGTTCAGGCGCGGCATCGACCAGACCAAACGGCTGCGGCTCGTCGCGCAAACGCTCAAACGCCTCGCCCAGATAGCGCAGGGCGGCTTCCAGCCTTCGCCAGCTCCATGCCGGATAGGCGATGCCCAGCCCAATCAAGGCAGCGGAAGGCGGTAGCCACCAACCCGCCCGCATCAACCACACTGTCGCCAGCAGCACTGCCAGTGCCAGTGCCACCGTGGTCAACAGGATCCAGCGTGGCGACAGGCTGAGAAAGGCCACATAGGCCAGCAGCAGGGGCAGCAAGGCAAACAGCATGGACCACAGCGGCGTCACCCGCTCCAGTCGCTGCCCGCCGAGCAGGCTGTCCAGCACATTGGCCATCACTTCCACGCCTGGCATGGCCCGGGACGTACCCGATACCGGGGTGGGATAGGCATCCCCCAGCCCCACAGCCGACGCGCCGATCAGCACATACTGGTCACGAAACGAGGCCGGATCGACCCGGCCCTGCAACACATCCAGCGCCGACACTTGCCGGAAATGCCCGACCGGGCCTGCAAACGGCACCTGCATCCAGTAGTCTCGCTGCCAGACCCCGGGGGCTGCCCCCCCTGCCGGACGGCGCATGCCCGGTATGCGGTCAGGCTTGTGACCTGCCCATTGCAGCATGGCCAGTGTGAGGTGCGGATAGGTCCGGTTGGCAAAACCTTCCTGCAGGTACACGCTGCGCGCCAGACCATCCGGGTCCAGCTCCAGGTGAATGTGACCTTGGCCTGCTGCAGCGCGTTGCAGCAGCGGAATCGGCTCCAGCAGTTCCAGTTGACCGCCGCGCTGGCTCAGTACCACCGGCAGGATCACCCTGCCATGCTGCCGCATTGCCTCTGCCAGCAAGACATCGTCGAGCGGCTGGTTCAGGTCTGGCTCAGACAAGATCACATCCAGCCCCACCACCTTGGCCTGTGCGGTTCGCGACAGCAAGGCAGCCAGTACGGCACGGCGCCACGGCCAACGACCCAGCACATGAATGCTGGCGTCGTCGAGTGTCACCAGGGTGATGTCGGGCCGCGCCGAGCGTTGCAACTGGGGCAACAAGCCGTCATACAGGGTCTGGTCCAGCCGCCCCAGCCCATTCTGCCAGCCCAGCCAGCCGACCAGCCCCCCCATCAGCAGCAGGCTGAGCAACCATTCCCGCAGCAACAAGGACCAGCCCGCGCGGTGACCGCCCCAGCGGGGCCACAGCCGTATCATGCGACGGCTTCCACCAGACGGCATACAGGAATATCAGACATCAAGCGGATCAACCTCCAGTGTCCAGCTCACGCCCGGGGTGGGCAAGCCATACAGTTGTGGCGTCACAGCGCGCAGCCGCTGTTGCAGCGCGGCGCGTGTGGTGGATTGCAGCATCAGCTGTGCACGCTCCCGGCCATTCACCCGCAGCATCAGCGCCGGAACCGGTTCAAACACTTCGACCGTATCGGCCGCCTGCTCGGGCAGCATCAACTGTCGTGCCTGCTGCAGCCACTGCAAGGCCTGCTCGAGCGTACGCGCCTCAGCCCGCAGGATAGCCTGATATGCCAGCGGCGGGAACAGGCATTGCGCCCGTTCTGCCAGCAACTGTGTGGCAAACGCCGGGTAATCATGCTGTGTCAGCGCCACATACAGCGGATGATCCGGGAAAGCCGTCTGCACCAGCACACGGCCCGGCTTGTCCGCCCGACCCGCCCGACCCGCCACCTGCACCAATTGCGCAAACAGCCGCTCACTGGCGCGAAAGTCCGCACTGTACAGGCTGCCATCTGCGCCCACCACCGCCACCAGTGTCAGATTGGGGAAGTCATGCCCTTTGGCCAGCATCTGAGTACCAATCAGAATGTCGGCTTCGCCCGCCACAATCTGTTGCTGCGCCGCTTGCCAGCTGCCTTTACGCCGCATGCTGTCGCGGTCCACCCGCAGCAGGCGCGCATCGGGCAGGGCCTCAGCCAGCGCCGCTTCCAACCGCTGGGTGCCACTGCCCACCGGCTTCAGGTCTTGATTGCCGCAATCCGGGCAGTGCTGCGGCACCGCCTGACCCCACCCGCAATGGTGACACACCAGACGCCGCTCGCCTCGATGCCAGACCAGGCGCGCACTGCAACGGCGGCAGGAGGCCTGCCAGCCGCAGGCATCACAGAACAATACGGGGGCGTAACCGCGCCGATTGAGGAATAACAAGCTCTGCTCGCCACGCTGCAATTGTTGCCGCAGCACCCGTAGCAAGGCTTCGGACAGGCCATCGCGCAGCGGTGCCCGTCGGGTGTCCAGCAGCACCACTTCCGGCAATTGCGCCCCCGCTACGGCGCGCTGTCCCAGCGAGAGCAAGCGATAACGTGCTTGCTGGGCGTTATGCCAGCTTTCCAGCGAAGGCGTGGCCGAGCCCAGCAGCACCTGCACACCGGCCTGCCGTCCGCGCATGACCGCCACATCCCGCGCCGAGTAGCGCAAGCCTTCCTGCTGCTTGTAGGACGCGTCGTGCTCTTCATCCACCACAATCAGCCCCAGCCGGGGCAAGGGCGTGAACACCGCCAGGCGTGTGCCCAGAATCAGGTCCCGCTCACCGGCCTGGCAGGCCAGCCATTCCCGGGCGCGTTCTGCATCACTGACCTCACTGTGCAGGCAAGCGATGCGTGCGGTCGGGAAGCGCTGACGGAAGCGCTGCAGCAGTTGCGGCGTCAGGTTGATTTCCGGCACCAGCACCAGGCCCTGCTGGCCTGCTGCGAGCACCTCGGCCAGCCGCTGCAGATACACTTCGGTTTTGCCACTGCCGGTAATGCCGAACAGGAGCGCGGTCTCAGCCCCCAACTCACGCAAGGCCGCCACGGCATGGCCTTGGTCAGGGGAAAGGGTAGGCCCGTCAGTCGGTGACAGCTCCGGGGCCACGCCCCTGACCGGTTCCAGCCAGCCTTGCGTGAGCCAGTGCTTTAACAATGCAGGAGCACTTGCCCCCATGCTGGCCAGCACCTGCCAGTCGCCACCCTGCTGGAGTGCTTGAAAGAGTTGCCGCTGTAAGCGGGCTTGTGCGGGCAGCGCGGCCAGAGCGGCCTGCCCGGCAGGCGTCAGACATACCTGTTGTGGCATCAACTCGCGCAGCGCTTCGGTTTGCCGCAAGCGCCCCGGCAAGGCGGTGAACAGGGTGGCGCCCAGCGGGTACTGGTAATACTGGCTGCAGAAGGTCAGCAACTGCAGCAACCCCGAGTCCAGCAAAGGCGCCTCATCCAGCAGGGTCATCACCGATTTCAGCCGGGCAGGATCTATCTCGCTGTGTTGATCCAGCGCCATGAGGATTGCCACGCGCTGCCGTCGCCCAAAAGGGACCAGCACGCGGCAGCCCAGGTGGGCTTCGTTCAATCCTTCCGCACGATAATCAAACAGTTGCGGCAGCGGCACATCCAGCGCCACCCGGGCAATCTGCATGCAAGCTCCTGATCCGGTATCCATACCCTTTGCCCATGTCAGGGACTTGGCAGCGAAAGTTAAAGTAAGTTGTGACAAACACCGGCAAACCCTTTACGCAAAAGCGATTTTTGCCTTACCCACAGCTTCTGTGGATAACTATGTGGAAAATACGGGGGCAGCCGGGTCAAGTTTCGAGAACATGCAGGTTACCGACAGGTTGCACATTCTTTAAGCAAAGATTAATTTCTTTATATATCAATAGCTTGCAAAAACACTGAATGTCTTTTGCATGCTTCAGTGTGCTGCACCGCATGACCTGAGCAAACTGTGCATAACTTTGGTCGTGGAACTTAAAATGCCGCACTTTGCAAGAGGGTGAATGCAAAAAAACCTGTTGACATTACCCTCTGGCGCATGACGACTCAGAACAGCGCTGTGACCATTTTACGACAGCTTAAACTGCGGCACGGTGGTAAGCGCGGCTATGCTGCTGTACCGCCTGCACCAGCGCGGTGACATGCTCGGGGCGGGTAAACTGGGAAATACCATGCCCCAAGTTGAACACATGGCCGCTCCCCTGACCGTAGCTGTCCAATAGTCGCATGACTTCACGCTCAATGGCCGCCGGTTGTGCGAACAGGGTGCTCGGGTCCAGATTGCCTTGCAGTGCGACGCGATCCCCCACCCGGCGACGAGCATCGCCGAGGTCTGTGGTCCAGTCCAGCCCCACGGCGTCACACCCGGTATCGGCGATCATCTCCAGCCATTGCCCGCCGCCCTTGGTAAACACAATCACCGGGACTTTGCGCCCCTCTGCTTCACGCGTGAGCCCCGATATGATCTGCTGCATGTAGTGCAAGGAAAATTCCTGATAGGCCGCCTTGGTCAGGGTACCACCCCAGGTATCGAACAGCTGCACCGCCTGTGCCCCGGCTGCAATTTGCGCGTTCAGGTAGGCGGTCACGGCAGTGGCCGTGACCTGCAGGATATGGTGAAACAGGTCTGGCCGGTCATGCAGCATGGTTTTGGTCACCGGGAAGCCATCACTGCTACCACGGCCTTCAACCATATAGCACGCGAGCGTGAACGGGCTGCCCGAGAAGCCAATCAGCGGTACACGGCCTTGCAGCGCCTTGCGAATCTCCCGCACCGCGTCCATTACATAACGCAGTTCCAGCTCCGGATCGGGCGCCTGCAGCTGGCGGATGGCGGCCTCATCCCGCAGCGGGCGTTCAAACCGCGGACCTTCGCCCTCGGCAAAGTACAGGCCCAGCCCCATGGCATCCGGCACGGTCAGAATATCCGAGAACAGAATGGCGGCATCCAGCGCATAGCGCTCCAGCGGCTGCAGGGTGACTTCCGTGGCCAGCGCCGGGTTCTGACACAGCTGCAGAAAGGAGCCAGCCTGCTTGCGGGTAGCACAGTATTCCGGCAGGTAACGCCCCGCCTGCCGCATCAGCCACATCGGCGTCTGATCCACCGGCTGCCGCAGCAGGGCACGCAGGAAACGGTCGTTCTGAAGCACAGCAGTCATGGTGGCGGTCCGTCGTCAGCAAAAAGTGCATTATACCCGATCCCCACTGGCTGCCAGGGCGACCTGCATCAAGCCTTTGCCGCTCATGGCAGCCCCCGTGTTGTGCACTATGGCCGCATCAAGCCCGGACCGTAGCATGTACACCACAGCCTTGGCCGGGGCCTTGCTGCCAGACCGCTGCGTCTGGTGCAGCACACTCAACGGTCGACTATACTTGTTCACATATCCACTGCCGCGGTCTGTGCACTCGTGCCTGCGGCTTTGCCAGATCTATCCGCGACAGGATCATCCGGACATGCGCCTGACCCGTACCTTGCTGGCCGCCAGCTGTCTGCTGGCCTCATCGGCCCTGTTTGCTGCTGGCCATCCGGCCTTGGCCTCTGCGCAACAAATGTTGTCGCGGAAACAGCCAGCAGCCGCCTTCAAATTGCTGGCGCCGCTGGCCCCACAGCTTTCAGGCGACCCCGAATTTGACTATCTGCTCGGCATCGCCGCACTCGACAGCGGCAACCCGACGGAGGCCGTGTTTGCCCTGGAACGGGTGGTCGATACCCAGCCGGACAACCAGCCCGCTCGCCTGGAGCTCGCCCGCGCCCACTTCATGCTGGGCGAGAAAGCTGCTGCTCGTGAGGCCTTCCAGACAGTCAAGGATGCTAACCCGCCCAAAGCAGCGCTCTCAACCATCAACCAGTACCTGAATGCCATAGACGGCCCTGAAGCCGGTAAAACCCGTATCCATGGCTATGTGCAGGCGGGCCTCGGTCGCGACAGCAATGTCAACAGCGCGACCACCATTCAGAAGGTCGCCATCCCGTTGCTGGGCGGTTTGACAGTCAACCTGTCAGATAACAGCCTTGCTCAGCGTGATCGTTATGTCAGCATGGGTGCTGGGTTTGATATCCGTCATAACCTTGATGATGACCTGGTCTGGACCGGCAGCGTGGATGCCCAATGGCGCGAGAATCACCGTTGGGATGCGTTTGACGTTCACGGCCTGACTGCACAGACCGGCCTGACCTGGCTACGTCCGAGCGACAGCTACAGCATGGGGCTGGTGGGGCAAACCTTGCAAGTCGACCACAATAGCTATCGCACCTTGAAGGGCATCAATGGCCAGTGGATCCATGCGCTGGATGCGCAAGCCCAGATTGGCCTGTATGCCCAGCTGGCCCGCCTGCACTACCCCGGCCAGTCCGCGCGCGATGCCAACCGCAGCGTGCTGGGCGCGGCCTACGCCGAACAGCTGGACGATGACAGCATGATGTACAGCAGCGTCTATCTGGGGCGTGAAGCCGTCCGGAACGGCAACTACCCGCAGCTGGGGCACAAACTGTTTGGCTTCCGGCTAGGCGGCGAGTGGAATCTGCGCCCGGACCTCAAGCTGTTCATTCAGAGCAGCCTTGAGCGCCGCCGCTACGGCGGACAGGAAAGCCTGTTCAAGAGTAGCCGCCGTGACCGGCAGCTGGACCTGCGTATTGGCCTCAGCTATACCCCGATCAAAAACCTGACCCTGACCCCTTCGCTGAGCTGGACACGTAGCCGCTCCAACATCGGCATACACGATTATCGACGCACTCAGGCTGATCTGACCGTGCGTTATGACTTTGAGTGATAGCGAGGTTTGCCATGACCCCACGCGTGTTTACCCTCACCCGAACCTCTGCAGCGCTCTTGATTGCTGGTTTGTTGCCACTCCACCTCTGGGCCGCTGCAGGCAAAGTGGAATTTGTCAGCGGTGAGGTCATTGCCACGGGCAGCAACGGCCAAACCCGTACGCTGAGCCGAGGCAGCGAACTGGATGTCGCTGACCTGATCAATACCCAGAATGGCCGGATACAGGTGCGATTTACCGACGGGGGCTATGTGTCGCTGGCCCCGCGCACCCAGTTCAAGATCACCCAATACAAGTTCAACGGCAAAAATGATGGCGAGGAGCAAGGTTTCTTCAGCCTGTTCCGCGGCAGCATGCGCACCGTGACTGGCTTGATTGGCAAGGGGCGGCGTGAAGCCTACCAGGTGACCACGCCGACGGCCACCATCGGCATCCGTGGCACAGAATACACGGCAGAGCAAACGGATGGTTTAAAAGTCGCTGTGGCCAAAGGTTCAGTGGTGGTGACCAATGAAGTCGCCGATGTCGTACTGCAACCGGGCGAAAGTGTGTTCATAGACGGCCCAAAGACGCAGCCCAAGCCAGTAGAGAAAAGTGCCATCGTCGTTAGCCAGCAGGAAGACGAACAAACTCTGCCGGAAGACAGCAAGCCGCTGGATAATCAGCTGATTACCGGTAATGCGGTCGACAGCAATGGCAACAGCACCATCAAGCTGCCCTCCATGAGTGATGGCTCGGGATACCGGGTGAATTATTCCTATGTCAACCCGGGCTCGCCCAGTTATGGCACACCCCAGCTAGGTTCTGCCAGCAGCAGTACAGCGACGTTCAGTGACAGTGGCACCAAATTGACCACTTTTACCGATCTAAGCAATACCACTAATACCGGTACGACGACGGTTCTTGATGCTGGCAACAACAGCATCCTGGGCTGGGGGCGCTGGACCAATGGCTCAACCAGTGGAACCGGGCTGTTGGCCAGTCAATCCTATAGTGGTGCAACTCAAGCATTTCACTACATCGTCGGGCAGCCCACCGCTGCAGGCAGCATGCCCAGCACCGGCAGCTATACCTACAGCCTGATGGGCTCCACCACGCCCACCGCCAGCACTGGCTTGACCAGCAACAGTTTCAGTGGGTCTCTCAGTGTGGATTTCGGCCTCAATCAGGTCAAGCTGACCGGCTCCATCACCTCGGGGGCCAATACTTATAGCTTTATCGCCCCAAACTCTGGCTCGCTGACCAACGTGTTTTCGATCAGCAGCAGCAACCCCGGCGGTAGTTGTGCGGGGTGCACGTTCAATGGCGACGGCTTCTTTGCAGGCAACGCTGCGCAAAATGTTGGCCTCAGCTACAAACTGGATATTGTCGGGAACTGGCTGAACGGCGTCGCCGCCTTCCAGCAGTAACCGTGTCCATACAGCAGCAAGCTGCACGCCGAGCTGAGCAGCTGCTGGCGGAGAATCGCCCGTCCAAGGCTGCGCGGGTGCTGCAGGCGGCGGCAGATAGTAGCGCTCCTGCCCCCTACTGGCTGTTGCTCGGCCACGCGCTGCGGCTGGCCGGGGAGCCCCTGCCGGCTTGGGAGGCGTTGCAGTGTGCCTTGCACCGGGATAACAGCCTATTGCCGGCCCGGCTGGCAGGGTTGCAGGCTTTGAGTGAGGCCGGGCAGCTCACTCAAGCGCTACACCTCTGCCAGCAATGGTGCACTGAATTTCCGGATAGCCCAGACCTGCACACCGCACAGGCATGGCTGCTACGCAGCCTGCAACAAACGGATGCCGCGCTGACACTCTATCGGCACACCTTGGAGCGCTGGCCCGCGCACCTGCCCGCCCGTGAAAAAGCCTGCTTGTTGCTGCAACAACAAGGCCAGCTCTTCGCTGCGCTGGCCTTGGCGGATGACGGCCCTGACGACCTGCCCCACCGGCTGCTTCAAGCCGAATGTCTGCTGGCAACCGGGCAAGCGCAGCAGGCCGTAGCACGCCTCAGCCAAACAGACACCGATACGCCGCCAGAACCGCTTCGACTCGCCCTGCTGGGCATCGCTGCCGCTTGTGCGGGCGATATGGATACAGCCGGGCATGCTTTCAGCCAGGCCCCGGAGACTGCCCGTCAGGCCATTGCCAAGCGGGCGCCGGGCTGGAGTGCCCAGCAATGCGAGCAAGCCCGCCTGCTCCCGGAAACGCTGGCCCTGCACTACCTGAACGAGCAACGCTGTCATGCCAGCTGGCACGACCCCGCCCACTGCGCCCCGCTGGCGCTGGACACCCTGCCCGCGCCGCTGGGCGACCCACCGGACAACGTGCTGTGGTTTCAGGCGCTGTGGCGACCGCATGACCGCATGACCCTGCGTGAGCGTGCAGAAGCACTGGCTGCCCGCCTGCCTGCAACGCCGGTACGACAGGCAAACACTGCGCGTGCCGATGGCCCCTATCGTATCGGCCTGCTGAGTGCAGACTGGTGCCCGCACCCGGCCCCCCGCCTGATCCTGCCGCTACTGCGCCATGCCAGCCCGCGCGTACGCTATATCCGCTACGCCAGCGCGCCGCCTGTGGCCTACCCGCCGGTTGTCGCCATGCAGGCACACGCCCCGCTGGTCGACCTGTCGCGGTTGAGCGACCTGCACGCCGCCCAGCGCATTGCCGCAGACCAGCTGGACCTGCTGATCGACCTCAGCGGCTGGACCTCACAGTTTCGCCCAGCCCTGCTCAAGCACCGCCCGGCCCCCCGCCAGCTGGGCTGGCTTGGCTACTTCAGCACCTGCGGCGGTGCCGGGCTGGACCATGTGCTGCTGGACCCGATCATGGCCCCGCAAGGCGAAGACCGCTACTGGTGGGAAACCCTGCTGCGCATGCCGGAAACCCTGTGGCTGTATGACGACCAGCAAGCCATCGCCGCCACCCCCAGCCGCAGCGAACTGGGCCTGCCCGAGCAGGGCTTCGTATTTTGCAGCATCCATTCCGACTACAAACTGGACCCGACCCTCTTCGCCGCCTGGATGCAGCTGCTGCACGCGGTGCCCGGCAGCGTGCTATGGCAAACCCCGCGCCTGCCCGCCGTGGCAGAACACCTGCGGCGGGAAGCCAAGCGGCATGGCATCCCGCCAGAGCGACTGATCTTCAGCCCTTACGAGCCGGACCTGCCTCGCTATCTAGCCCGCTACCACCAAGCGGATCTCTTCCTCGACACCGCCTGCTGCAACACCGGCACTACCCTGCTCGATGCCCTCTATAGCGGCCTGCCCACCCTCACCCTGTGCGGCAACACCCCCTCCACCCGCAAAGGCGCCAGCATCCTGCACGCCCTCGGCCTGGATACGCTGATCTGCCACAGTCTGGCAGACTACAGCGCGCGAGCACTGCAGCTGGCCCGCGAGCCACAAGGGCTGGCCGCGCTACGCCAGCAGGTACAACACGCGCGCCAGCGCCCGCCGCTCAACAGCCGCCTGCAAGCCCAGCAGCTAGAGAACATGTGGTGCCATGTAATTGAGACCTGCCCCGCGCACTAGCGCACAGGACCTGGCCGCACAGACACCTCACGCCGAAGCCGCAGGCTCTCGCCCTTCCAGCAGCGCCACATCGCCCAGCTGGTCCCCCACCCGGTGCGACAAATGGCGAAACACCGCCAACCGCACCTCCGCCGCATCCGCCCGCCCCAGCTCCTCCACCAGATGCGTCTGCGCCTCATAGTGCAGTACCAGCAAGCCGCGCAGCTTCTCAAAAGCGGAAGCATGCCCATTGCAAACACTCAGGTCATTCGCCAGCACCCGATCAATCATCCCCGGCTCCAGCAACCGCACCTGACTCATCACGCACAACTGCACGATCTCCAGATCAATCGCCTCCACCGTCTCCGCCCACCGCTCATGGCTAAACCGCTGTTTGCTGAGACTCATCGCACCCCCACATGAAAATATTGCATCGCAACATATCGCTTACTTTACTGTGCTAGCGTGGGAATGCCAACACCGCTTGAGGAAATCTGCACGCTAGCAGCGGAACCTGATCAAAAGGATAGGCGGAGTTGCGCCTACTGAGCTTGAGAGCATGTAGGCACGCGCAAGGCGTGAGTCGAGAGTAGTACGTCGGCAATCGCCCTGACACTCGGGATCGGCATTCTTTTGGAGAAGATCAAACAGGCCAAGTCAACTAAAAATGTCAATGGCATTTTTATACCCATGCGAGGCACCCGATAGTGGGTGCACGTAGCGTACTCAATACCGAGCGTACACGGTAAAATCGGTTTCTGCGCAGTGATAATTTATGATCCGAAATAGGACCAACAAAGCACATCATGCAGCCTTTTTCAATCACCCTGTTTGCTACCACCGGTGACCCTGAGGGTATTCGCCATGTCGACAAATCTAACTGGTCAGGCTACGGCGTAGTGTTCAACCGGGAACTATTTCATCAACTGAAACAAGAGCCCGGCTTTTCTCAGGCAGGTGTTTATATTCTTGTAGGCAACGCCGCTGAGGAGACCATCTATATCGGTGAGGCCGATCCGGTCGGGGATCGGCTCAAGAATCACGTCTCGAACAAGGAAGGATGGGTCTGGGGCGTTTACTTTTTTGACCGAAACCACAAGATTGGAAAAACGGAAGTTCAGTATCTCGAATCGGCACTGGTGACGCTGGCCAAGAAGCATGGTCGCGCAATTCTGTTAAACAAGAATAGTCCTACCTCACCAACGATGGCTCCTGCAGCAAAGGCAACGGCACAGGCCTTCCTAGCAGACATGCTGTTGATCTTGCCAATGCTTGGGATCAACGCGTTCACACCACCGAAGCAAGAAGATCCGCTCGATCAAGTACAACCAGTCGGGGCAGAAAGCGATAAGTTCGACACCATCGTTGTCCCTGCTCGTGAGGAAGGATTCAAACAACGTTTCTTGAACGAAAACTGCTGGTTTGCGGTTCGGATCAATGCGAAGCACATCTCAAAACTGAAGTACATCGCGGCTTATCAGGTTGCCCCTGTTGCCGCCATTACTCACATTGCCGAGGTCGAAACCATTGTTCCGTATAACGATACGGGTAAATACATGATTCGATTCAAGGGGCCAGCCACAGCGGTCTCCCCTATACCACGTTTGGAAAATAGCGAGATCAATATGCAGTCCCCACGGTACGCACTGCGCGAAAAGCTCGCTGCAGCTCTGGCGCTTGATCAGATTTGGAAGTAGCCAAAGTGATTTCCATCATAACAAGAAGCCCCGCAAAAGCGGGGCTTCTTGTTGGCAGCACAATGGGAATGGTACGACATAAATGAAAAACTAACTGTCACCCGATGGGCTAACCCTCAATCCCAGCTCAACGCCCCACCCGACTGATACTCGGTGACGCGGGTTTCGAAGAAGTTCTTTTCTTTCTTCAGGTCGATCATTTCGCTCATCCACGGGAAGGGGTTGGTTTCGCCGGGGAAGAGGGGGTCGAGGCCGATTTGCTGCATGCGGCGGTTGGCGATGAAGCGCAGGTATTCCTTGAACATGCCGGCATTGAGGCCGAGCACGCCGCGTGGCATGGTGTCTTCGGCGTAGGCGTATTCCAGGTCTACAGCTTTCTTGAACAGCTCCACCAGCTCGGCCTTGAAGCTGTCGGTCCACAGGTGCGGGTTTTCCAGCTTGATGGTGTTGATGAGGTCGATGCCAAAATTGCAGTGCATGGATTCGTCGCGCAGGATGTACTGGTACTGCTCCGCAGCACCGGTCATCTTGTTCTGGCGGCCGAGGGCGAGGATCTGCACAAAGCCCACATAGAAGAACAGGCCTTCCATGATGCAGGCGAACACGATCAGCGATTTGAGCAGTTGCTGGTCGGTGGCCGGGGTGCCGGTCTTGAATTCCGGGTTGGTCAGCGCGTCGATGAAGGGGATCAGGAATTCATCCTTGTCGCGGATGGATTTGATCTCGTGGTAGGCGTTGAACACTTCGCCTTCGTCCAGCCCCAGCGATTCGACGATGTACTGGTAGGCGTGGGTGTGGATGGCCTCTTCAAACGCTTGCCGCAGCAGGAACTGGCGGCATTCTGGCGCGGTGATCTGGCGGTAGGTGCCGAGTACAATATTGTTGGCGGCCAGGCTGTCGGCGGTGACGAAGAAGCCGAGGTTGCGCTTGACCAGGCGGCGCTCGTCTTCGGTCAGGCCGTTCGGGCTTTTCCACAGCTCGATATCGCGCTGCATGTTCACTTCCTGCGGCATCCAGTGGTTGGCGCAGGTGGCGAGGTATTTTTCCCAAGCCCATTTGTACTTGAACGGTACCAGCTGGTTGACGTCGGTCTGGCCGTTGATGATGCGCTTGTCGACGGCGTTGACGCGGTTGGAAGCCCCGCCGCTCAGCAGGCTGCTGGCGGCCACCGGCTCGGCGGCATAGACCGGGGCCGGGTCGGGCCGAGGCGTCGCGGCAGCTTGCGGCGCAGCGGGTTTGCTCGGGCTTGCCACTTCGTCATCCCAGTTCAGCATGGTGGTCTTTCCTTTATCTCTCTAAGCCGGTGGCGCGCGGCGCCACCCTCGGTTCATTCAGTCTGCAGGACAGGGCTGCAGTTTGGACAGGCGGCGGGGGAGCTTGTTGCAGCCCGCCGCCAGACGGTCAGCCATCGCCACCACCGCTGCCACAGCGGCAGGGGGCGAGGGTGCCGCAGTCACTGGCAGCTTTCGCAGTCCGGGTTGTCGATGCTGCAGAATTTCACGTCAGACGCCGGTTCACTCACCGATTGCGCAGCGGCAATGGCGGTGGCGGCCTGGGCGGCGGCGGATACGCCACCACTCACCGGCACCGCATTCAGCTCACCGCCCTGGCCGGTGGACTTCTCGGCGGAGGTGGCGGCCAGCGTGCGCAGGTAGTAGGTGGTTTTCAGGCCCTTGACCCAGGCGAACTTGTAGAGGTCGTCCAGCTTCTTGCCAGAGGCGCCGGCCACATACAGGTTGAGCGATTGTGCCTGGTCCAGCCACTTCTGGCGGCGGCTGGCGGCTTCCACCAGCCACTTCGGGTCCACTTCAAATGCGGTGGCGTACAGCGCACGCAGATTGGCCGGGATGCGGTCGATCCGGCCCAGCGAGCCATCAAAGTACTTGAGGTCAGCCACCATCACTTCGTCCCACAGGCCGGCGGCCTTGAGGTCGCGCACCAGATAGTCGTTGACCACGGTGAACTCGCCGGACAGGTTGGATTTGACGAACAGGTTCTGGTAGGTCGGCTCGATCGACGCGGACACGCCCACGATGTTGGAAATGGTCGCGGTCGGGGCAATGGCCAGGCAGTTGGAGTTGCGCATGCCGTACTGCTTGACGCGCTCACGCAGTGCGTCCCAGTTCATGCGTTGCGAACGGTCTACCTCCAGGTAGCCGCCGCGTGCTTCGGCCAGCAGGTCGAGCGAGTCGAGCGGCAGGATGCCACGGTCCCACAGGCTGCCTTGGTAGGAGTGGTAGCGGCCCCGCTCCTGCGCCAGCTCGGTGGATGCCCAGTAGGCGTAGTAGGCCAGTGCTTCCATCGAGCGGTCGGCGAACTCGACGGCCTCTTCCGAGCCATACGGCACGCGCAATTCAAACAGGCATTCCTGGAACGACATCAGGCCCAGACCCACCGGACGGTGGCGCAGGTTGGCATTGCGTGCCTTCTTCACCGGGTAGAAGTTGATGTCGATCACGTTGTCCAGCATGCGCATGGCGGTCTTCACCGTGCGCTTGAGCTTGTCATGGTCGAGCACTTTGCTGCCGGTACCGTCGTCCTTCAGGTGCGCCAGCAGGTTGACCGAGCCGAGGTTACACACGGCAATCTCGTTGTCATTGGTGTTGAGGGTGATCTCGGTGCACAGGTTGGAGCTGTGTACCACGCCCACGTGCTGCTGCGGGCTGCGCACATTGCACGGATCCTTGAAGGTGATCCACGGATGGCCGGTTTCAAACAGCATGGTCAGCATCTTGCGCCACAGGGTGAGCGCTGGAATCTTCTTGTGCACGCGCATTTCGCCGCGCTCGGCCTTGGCTTCGTAGGCGGTGTAGGCTTCTTCAAACGCGAGGCCAAACTTGTCGTGCAGGTCCGGTGCTTCTGACGGGCTGAACAGGGTCCAGTCTGCGCCTTCCATCACGCGCTTCATGAACAGGTCCGGCACCCAGTTGGCGGTGTTCATGTCGTGGGTGCGGCGGCGGTCATCACCGGTGTTCTTGCGCAGCTCGAGGAATTCTTCCACGTCGGCGTGCCAAGTTTCCAGATAGGCGCAGACTGCACCCTTGCGCTTGCCGCCCTGGTTGACGGCCACGGCGGTGTCGTTCACCACCTTGAGGAAAGGCACCACCCCTTGCGACTTGCCATTGGTGCCCTTGATGTGGCTGCCCAGCGCCCGCACCGGGGTCCAGTCATTGCCCAGGCCACCGGCAAACTTGGACAGCAGCGCGTTTTCCTTGATGCCCTCGTAGATGCCATCCAGATCGTCGGCGATGGTGGTCAGGTAGCAGCTGGACAGCTGGCTGTGCAGGGTGCCGGAGTTGAACAGCGTCGGGGTGGATGACATGAAGTCGAACTTCGACAGCACTTCATAGAATTCGATGGTGCGGGTTTCGCGGTCGATTTCGTTGATGGCCAGGCCCATCGCCACCCGCATGAAGAAAGCTTGCGGCATTTCGATACGGCGACCGTGTACGTGCAGGAAGTAGCGGTCGTACAAGGTCTGCAGGCCGAGGTAGCCAAACTGGTAATCGCGGTGCGCGTCCAGCGCGGCGCCCAGGCGGGCGAGGTCAAACTGGGCCAGACGCGGGTCCAGCAGCTCAGCTTCAATACCTTGTTTGATGTAACGCGGGAAGTAGTCGACATAGCGCTCGGCCATTTCCTGCTGGCTCAGCTCTTCGCCGATGATTTCGCGGCGGATGGTGTTCAGCAGCAGGCGGGCGGTCACATAGTTGTAGGCCGGGTCTTGCTCGATCATGGCACGGGCGGCCAGCACCAGCGACTTGCGCACTTCGTCCGCCGGGACCCCGTCGTACAGGTTCTTCAGGGTTTCGGCCAGCAGGTGTTCCACGTCCACCACCGATTCGTAGCCTTCGGCGGCCGAGTCGAGCAAGGCGCGCAGCTTTTTCAGGTCCAGCGGGCTGCGGCTGCCATTGGTTTCCACCACGTGGATGGTGGCATGTGCTTCCGTGTCCGGCTTGGCGGCACGCTCGGCCTTGCGCTGCTCGCGGTACAGCACGTAGGCGCGGGCCACGTCATGCTCGCCGGAACGCATCAGCGACAGTTCGACCTGATCCTGGATGTCTTCAATGTGGATAGCGCCACCATCCGGCTTGCGGCGCATCAGGGCGTTCACCACCGATTGCGTCAACTGCTCCACCAGCTCGCGCACGCGGGCGCTGGCCGCAGCCTGGCTGCCATGGGTGGCGATGAAAGCTTTGGTCATGGCCACGGAAATCTTCACCGGCTCAAAAGCCACCACATCCCCGTTACGGCGGATCGTCTTGTACTGGGCGTAGGCTGCGTTCATGTCTGCCTCCGGACTGAGCGGGGTGGATGCGGTGGATTCTGCGACGGTTTGCATGCGTAGGCTCCTGATGGCGCACGAAAAACAGCCCGCCGGAACACGTCTCAAAAGGTGTGGGCAAGCTGTGGATAATCTGTGGGAATCCACTATATCTAGTGGAGACCCTGCTTTGATGTCACAAATTCTAGTAGCCTGAGCCGCTTCGCGCAAGCTTGATTTTTCGCCGCAATGCGGTATAGAGGGCCGCCCCGTTATGCCAACGGCCTGAGAAATCCGATGGTTGCTAGTGTGCCCCGCAACACGACGCGCAGTGCATTTCTGCTACACTGCTCCCGCCCCTCCGATAACCCCATGCCGCGTACGGCTACGACGGCCCCGCATGACACTTCTCCACTCGACATCATGAAAAATACCGCCACCCTGTTGATCAGCAGCCCCGACCACAAAGGGCTGGTCGCCGCGATTGCCGACTTTCTCTATCAGCACAACGCCAACATCCTGCACGCGGATCAACACCAGGACGCACAGGAAAACCTGTTTCTGATGCGGGTGGAGTGGGATCTGGAGGAATTCACCCTGCCGCTGGAGCAGTTTGCAGAGGCGTTCGCCCCGATTGCCGAGCGGCATCAGCTGGACTGGCGGCTGGAAGATGGCCGGCGGCGCAGCCGGATGGCGATTTTTGTGTCCCGCTTTGACCACTGCCTGGTGGACCTGCTGTACCGCCACCAGAGTGGCGAGCTGCCCTGCGACATTCCGCTGATCATCAGCAACCATGAGGATACCCGCCGGCTGGCCGAGTTCTACGGCATCCCCTTTGTGGTGATCCCGGTCAATGGTGACAACAAGGCAGAGGCCGAAGCCGAGCAGCAGCGCCTGCTGGACGCACACCAGATCGACCTGATCGTGCTGGCCCGCTATATGCAGGTGCTCTCCACCGAGTTCTGCGCCCGTTACCCGCAGCGCATCATCAACATCCACCACAGTTTCCTGCCCGCCTTCCATGGCGCCCGCCCCTATCATCGTGCCTTTGAGCGCGGGGTGAAACTGATCGGCGCCACCGGCCACTATGTGACAGAGATCCTGGATGATGGCCCCATCATTGAGCAGGATGTGGCTCGCATCAGCCACCGTGATGCGATTGACGACCTGCTGCAGAAAGGCCGCGACCTGGAAAAGGTGGTGCTGTCGCGTGCGGTGCGCTGGCATCTGGATCACCGGGTACTGGTCTACAAGAACAAGACCGTGGTGTTTGATTGATTGCTCGCCTGACCGCCCGCCTGCATCAGCTGTGGGACGATTGCGCCCACCTGCTGCTGGGGCGCCCCCTGCTGCCCTGGCCTTATCACTGGCAGCATGGCGAGCTGCTGCTGGTTCTGTGGCTGCTGGGGGTGGTCAATACCAATCCGGCACCTGAGTTTGTCGCCGGGCCTGTGCTGCGGGTACTGTTTTTCAGTGGCACATATCTGCTGAGCAACCTGCTGCTGGCGCGCGTACTGTGGCAGGTGTTGCGGCGCATGGTCCCCGGTCTGCCGTGGCTGGCCTGTCTCACCGTGCTGGTGATGGGCAGCCTGCCGGATGCCCTGATGCCCTTGCTACGGCAGCTGGGCGCCGCCGGTGCGGCGCTGAGCGATTTGCTGTCCTTGTATTGCCTGTTTGCCATCCTGCGCGGGCTGCGTCAGCTGACTGGTGCGCCCTGGTTGTGGCTATCCCTGCTGGGTGCCGCTGGCTGGCTCTCTGCACAAGCTGTGTTTATACTCAGTTTGCATACCGGGATTACCCTGGGCTGGATTCTGCCTCCTGCAAGTTGAGATCATCGCCATGTCCTTACGCCATTTGCTGCTGTTACTGTTTGTGCTGCCCCTGCTGGCATGGGCGGCCCCACGCCCCAGTGAATGGGCGCAGCCGGTAGGCAATGGCAAGATCATCAACCTGTACCGCATTTCGCCCAGCATTTATCGCAGTGCGCAGCTGGATGGCCCTGATGTGGCCAGCCTGAAGAAACTGGGCATCCGGACGGTACTCAACCTGCGCCGCTTTCATTCAGACGAGTACCTGTTCAAGGGCACCTCGGTACAAATGGTGCGGGTGCCGATGAATGCCTGGCATATTGAAGACGAAGACGTGGTGGCGGCCCTGAAGGTGTTGCAGCAAGCCTCTCCGGCGGCACCAGTGCTGATCCATTGCCAGCACGGTGCCGACCGCACCGGCGTGGTGTCGGCCATGTATCGCATCGTCGTGCAAGGCTGGGACAAGCAGGCGGCCATCGACGAAATGATCAATGGTGGCTATGGCTTCCATCCGGTGTGGGACAATATCCGCAGCTATATCCAGCAGGTCGATGTGGCGCGCATCAAGGCGGCCGTCAGCCGCTGAGGGTCCACCCCTTACCCGCCGCGCGAAAAAAGTAAGGCGGACCGATTGTCAGGACCCTTTTTCCCGGCTATGCTTATTAGAGAATTGTGGTTCATTATTGTGAAACTTACCAAATCAAGCGCTTGCTTGATTTTTTGAGACGCAAATAGTTGAACCTGATCAAACACTTGTTTGAAACCCAACTATACTTGAAGCATGCCAGGGTCCGCCCCGTGTCCGGAGACGGTCCCCTACAGATGACGGGAGCACTCAGATGGCCAACTATAAAGCGCCGATGCGCGACATGAAGTTTGTACTGTTCGAACTGCTGCAAGCGGACCAGAAAATGGCCACGCTGCCGGGGCTGGAAGAAGCCACCGCCGATGTGTTCGAGCAGTATCTGGAAGCCGCCGCCCAGTTCTGCGAAAGCGAGCTGGCCCCGCTTAATCGTGCCGCTGACGAAGAGGGCTGCACTTACGATGCGGCCAGCCACAGCGTCAAGACCCCGGCCGGCTTCAAGGAAGCTTACAAGCAATTCTGCGAGCTGGGCTTCACCAGCATCGATTGCGACCCGGACTACGGTGGCCAGGGCATGCCGAAGACGCTGTCCTTCCCGATGATGGAAATGATGAATTCGGCCAACGTGGCCTGGGCCATGTATCCGGGCCTGTCCCACGGTGCCTACAGCGCCATCCACGCCCACGGTACCGACGAGCAGAAAGCCCAGTACCTGCCGAAGCTGGTGGACGGCAGCTGGACCGGCACCATGTGCCTGACCGAACCGCACTGCGGTACCGACCTCGGCCTGCTGAAGACCAAGGCCGAGCCGAATGCCGACGGCAGCTACAGCATCACCGGCACCAAGATCTTCATCTCGGCCGGTGAGCACGACATGTCGGACAACATCATCCACTTGGTGCTGGCCCGCCTGCCAGATTCGCCGAAAGACATCAAGGGCATCTCCCTGTTCATCGTGCCGAAGTTCATGCCGAACGCGGATGGCAGCGTGGGTGAGCGCAACAGCGTGTACTGTGGCGCCATCGAACACAAGATGGGCATCAAGGCCAATGCCACCGCCGTGATCAACCTGGACGGTGCCAAAGGCTATTTGATTGGTGAAGTGAACAAGGGCATGTCCTGCATGTTCACCATGATGAATGCCGCGCGTCTCGGCTGCGGCATGCAAGGTCTGGCCATTGGTGAGGCCTCCTTCCAGAACGCGCTGACCTACGCCAAGGAGCGCCTGCAAATGCGCGCACTCGGCGGTGCCCAAGCCCCGGAAAAAGCCGCGGATCCGATCATTGTGCATCCGGACGTGCGCCGCATGCTGCTGACCGGCAAGGCCTACACCGAAGCAGGCCGAGCCTTCTCCACCTGGCTGGCCATGCTGCTGGATGTGGAAGAGCGCGCCACCAACGAAGAAGAGCGCAAGGATGCTGCCGATCTGGTGGCGCTGCTGACCCCGATCGCCAAAGCCTTCATGACCGACAACGGCTACATCGCCGCCAATATGGGCATGCAGGTCTTCGGTGGTCACGGCTTCATCCGTGAATGGGGCATGGAGCAGTACGTACGTGACTGCCGTATCTCGCAGATTTACGAAGGCACTAATGGCATCCAGGCGCTGGACCTGCTGGGCCGCAAGATTCTGCTGGACCAAGGCCAGAAGCTGCGCAAGTTCACCAAGATGGTGCACAAGTTCTGCGAAGCCGAAGCCGGTAACGCCGAGCTGGTTGAATTCATCGCTCCAGTCGCCAAGCTGAACAAAGAGCTGGGTGACATCACCATGGCCATTGGCATGCAGGCGATGCAGAACCAGCAGGAAGTCGGCGCGGCCTCGGTCGACTACCTGCGCCTGCTTGGCCATCTGGTCTATGGCTACTTCTGGGCACGCATGGTCAAGCTGGCGCTGGCACAGCAAAATGGCAATGAAGCCGACTTCTACAAAGCCAAGATCAGCACCGCCCACTTCTACTTTGCCCGCCTGTTCCCGGAGGTGGAAGCCCTCAAGCTACAACTGAAGGCCGGAGCCCAAAGCATGCTGGCGCTGGACGCCGAACACTTCGGCTTCTACTGAGCCCGCTAAACTGCCAGACCACGCCCACCAAATGGTGGGCGTTTTTGTTACAGCCATGCGACAGCAGTTGGCCCGTTTGAACGCTTCGCGTAACATCATGGCTTTGTCATGAAGAGGACGGGCCATGCGCCGCCTGCTTGCCGTACTGCTATGCCTGCCCCTGCTGGCCGCTGCCAGCAGCAACCTGAAAGATACCGCCACACTGACGGCCGCTTGCCGTGGACTGCCCAAACAGGCCAGCCAGCTGCGCGACAATGATCAGCGCCAGCGCTATGTGATTTGTCGTGACATCGCCGTGCTGCAGCATGCCGGCAAGGTGGTTTATGGCGACCTCAAGCGCCTTGAGCGCCTGTATAACGAACACCAGTACGAAGCCCTGGAGCGCATCATCCGGCAAGAGCTGACCTATGTGCTGCGTGAGCTGAAAACGCAATCTGCAGTCATGCAATCGCTCAAGTTGCAACCGGGCGAAGGGGTCTGGGTGCAGCCCGGCCGCTGGGCATTTGATGTGGATGGCGATGGTCAGATCGAGGTGTGGGAGCGCCACCTGCTGGCAATTCCCAAACGGGGCCACCAGACTCCGTTGCTGGCTGCGCCCAGCAATGATGAAGCCTATTACCAGGCTGAGCACAATCTGGATGCCCGCTTCCAGGTCGATCAGTCTGACGTGCAGTGGGCGCTGGCCTATCACCAGTTCGCCCAAGGCGTGCTGGAACTGGTACTGTCCTACGACATCCACTGGGATGCCCCATTTGAACGCATCCTGGAGCTGAAGTCACCGCAAGGGGTTGCCCGCGCGCACCAGCAGGTGCTGGCTGGCCTCAAGACCTCCGACGCGCTGCGTACGTCCCTGCTGGCGGAAACCGATGATGCGGCTGAGTGGATTCCGAACCCAAAGCAGAAGCAAACGGTGTTTCCGCTGCCCATGGACGAGCAGACTTTCCAGACCTGGAAAACCCTGTTTGACCATGTGATTCCGGCCTGGTCGGGCCAAACCCTGCTGATCGCAACGGAACAGGACGATGGCCTGCTGGCCGCGCTGGCCGAATTCTGCCCCACCAGCCAGGGCATTGATATCGCAGCGGTCTTCCACAAGCCAGTCCGCTATCCCTTCGCGCTGGAAAAACAGGCAGCGCAGCAGGCACTGAGTCGTCAGGTGTGCCGGGCGGTGGACAGCAAACACCCGGCATCCCAACTGTTTGCTTTCCTGACCGAGTACGTCGCACAGCAGGACAAGAATCCGAACGTGCCCAGCATGGCCTTCCTGCGCCATCTGTACTGGGTGAATTAAGCCACGCGCCCCGGTTGCTTGACGACCGGGGCGGCTTTACGCAGTCACCAACCGCCAATCCACCGCTTCGCCCGCGCGCAGCGGGATCAGTACATCTCCGTCATAGGGCAGGCTATCCGGCACCGTCCAGCGCTCCTTGCGCAGCGTAATCTGCTCCTGATTGCGCGGCAGCTGATAGAAGTCCGGGCCATTGAAGCTGGCAAACGCTTCCAGCTGGTCTAGCGCCCCCACCGACTCAAACGCCTCAGCGTACAGTTCGATGGCGCTGAGCGCGGTATACATGCCGGCACAGCCGCAGGCATGCTCCTTGGCACCCTTGGCGTGTGGCGCACTGTCGGTACCCAGGAAGAACTTGCGGCTACCCGAGGTCGCAGCCGCCAGCAAGGCTTCGCGGTGACGCTCACGCTTGAGCACCGGCAGGCAGTAATGATGCGGCCGGATACCGCCGGTAAACAGCGCGTTGCGGTTCATCAACAAATGGTGAGCGGTCAAAGTGGCGGCGACGTTGTCCGGCGCCTGCTGCACAAACTGTGCGGCGTCTGCCGTGGTGATGTGCTCGAACACCACCCGCAGCCGCGGGAAGCGCTGCAGCAAGGGCTGCATCACCCGGTCAATAAATACGGCCTCCCGATCAAACACGTCCACCGTCGGATCGGTCACTTCGCCATGCACCAGCAAGGGCATACCCAGCCGTTCCATCTCAGACAGCGTATCGGCACACCGCCCCAGCAAGTCGGTCACCCCGGCATCCGAGTTGGTGGTGGCACCCGCCGGATACAGCTTCACCGCTTGCACCACCCCGCTTTGCCGGGCGCGGGCGATTTCCTCCGCTGGCGTCTTGTCGGTCAGGTAGAGCACCATCAGCGGGTCAAAGCTAGAACCCGCAGGCAGCGCGGCCAGGATGCGCTCACGGTAGGCCAGTGCCTGGGCAGTGGTGGTGACCGGCGGCTTCAGATTGGGCATGACGATGGCGCGGGCAAACTGCCGCGCCGTGTGCGGCAGTACAGCGGCCAATGCGGCACCATCACGCAGGTGCAGATGCCAATCATCGGGGCGGGTCAGGGTAAGTTCCATGTCAGGTCCTGTGGCGGTGGCTGGGAGCCAGGCCCAGCCGCTGGTTAAGGGCAGCAATCCGTTCGGCATCGCCTATCAGGATCAGTGTATCAAGTGCGTCAAGTACCGTGGAGGGGGGCGGATTGAAGATATGCTGGGACTGCTGGCCGGTACGCAAAGCTACCAGCGACACCCCCTCCTCATGCCCCAGCCCCAGCGCTTGCAGGCTTTGTCCGGCAACAGGCGAACCCTGCGGGATCAGCAGCTCTTCCACCCGCACCGTCTGATTGTCCGACCCCAGCACCATGTCGAGAAAGGTCACCACATTCGGGCGCACCATCTCGGATACCATGCGCAAGCCGCCGATGAAATTGGGCATCACCACGCTGTCTGCCCCCACCTGCTTGAGCTTCTTCAAGGAGCTCTCTTCGACGGCCTTGGCGATGATGCGCAGCGCCGGATTCAACCCTCGGGCGGTCAGCACCACGAACAGGTTATCTGCATCGTGATGCAGGGTGGCAATCAGGCCGTGTGCCCGCTCGATACCGGCCTCCTGCAGCAAAGCCTCACTGGTGGCATCGCCCAGCAGACAAGGCACCTGCTGCTGTTGCAGGGCCTCCAGTTTGGCGGGGTCCATGTCGATCACCACAAAGGGGCGCTGCGCCCGGCGCAGCTCATCTACTGCGTATTGCCCGGTCTGGCTGTAGCCACACAGGATGATGTGGCCGGACATGCCAGCCAGGGTACGTTGCAGGGTCATATGCTTCAAAGCCTTGCGAATGTCGCCGTCCAGCAGCGAGGTAATGAAACCGGACACGGTGTACAGCATCAGCCCGGAGCCAAACACAATCAGCAGGATGGTAAACCAGCGGCCGGCATCCGACAGCGGATGGGTCTCACCGTAGCCAATGGTGGCCAGTGTGATGACGGTCATGTACAGACTGTCAAACCAGGACCAGTCTTCCAGCAGGTGATAACCCATCATGCCGGTCAGTAACAAGCCCAGCAGCAGGCCATGAAACCAGAAAATCTTGCGGTAGAGCGGATGGTGCATTAGCCGGTGGGACCACCACCAAACCCCGGATAACCACCTCATCGTCCCTGTTCTCATGCGTTCATCCTAAAGTTAACGACGCGTGCGTCGATAAACCTTACAAGCCGTCCACCCATTGCACATGCCATCATGCACCTCCTGCCCCTGCCTGCCACCCTCGCGCCGCGAGCGGAACGTCATACCGAGCCCGTGCGCACGGTACAAGACCCCTACGCAAGTGCGATCCCGGTGTATCATGCGCAGGACAATCGGCACAACAGCAAAGACCGCCGTCGCAGTGAGCGCCGCCGCCGGGATGAGGCGGTAGCACAGGAGCAACGCTCGGGATTTGAACGCCGCACCGGGAAACTCACCTCGACCTGGCTGATCAAAGCCTGAGACACGCCCTCTTACATTTGAATGGTAAAGCATATGCGACACCACACGTTGACCGCCGTCATGGTTACCGTCTTGTCCGCGGGTTGGGTATGGGCCAGCCCGGTCGATGACGAGGTCACCCATGCCCAATACTGGCGTGAGCAAAAGAACAGCGAATGGCAAGCCGCCAACGCCAAGCAGCAGGACGCCGCCCGCCAGTACCAGCAGGCCCAGCAAAAACTGCAGGAAGCGCAGAAGGCGGCTGAGGCCGCCAAGCTGGAGCTGGACAAGCAAAGTCAGGCCTTGAAAAAAGCGACCGACGCACTGGCACAGGCCGATAGTCGGCTGGACAAGGCCTGGGCAGCGGCGGATGCTGAACGCAAGAAAAAGCCACAATGAGTGGCTGGCTGGGCCGGGTCCTGTTCATCGTATTGCTGGGAATGGGCTTCAGCCTCGCTTACCGCATGCTGTTTGCACCCGGCACCCGAGCCAGCCTGGACAGGCTGGCCTGGCAGCTGGCCCTGCTCTTGCTCGGCAGCAGCGTACTGTGGCTGCTCTGGCATTAACCCTTCGGCTGCAAGACCCGTTCCTGCAATTGTCGAATCTCGCCCTGGCTGGTCATTTGCCGTAATACCTGCGACAGTTGCCGGATCAGTGCGGGTCGCCACGGGTATTGCTGGGCATTGACCTTGCTGAAGCCAATGAAGGCCTGCTGCCGGTCCAGCACCAGCGTGGGTCGCAGGTCAGCCGGTATGCGAGCCAACCGGCTGCTGTCTCGCTTGGCCTGTCGCCACGCCCATTCCACGCTGAGGCGGTCATTGGCATAGCAATCCACCGCCCCGACCTTGAGCGCGGCCAATCCTTCCATGGCATCACGGAACTCCACCCGCAGGACCGCCCCGTCCTGAAACGGCTGGTTCAGGCTGCGACTCATCAGAAAGCCTTGGTTGACGCCTATCTGCAGCCCCCGAAAATCGAGTGGCCAGCGCGGCGAGCCTGGCAGGGGCAAACCCTGGCGACAGTACAGGGCCACATCCTCCTCCCCCAGCGGCCCCACATAGGGGTCGATATAGGGTCGCTCCTGTGGCCAGCGGTAGGGAGGGATCAACGCCAGCGCAGACCCTTGCTGCAGCATGGCAAGACCGCGCGCCCACGCTACGGGCCTCAACTGCAAGCGATAGTCCGGCAAGCGCCTGAATGCAGCCTGCAGAATGTGATTGTATAAACCCGCCGGTTGGCCATGATCCTGATAGGAATACGGCGGGTAGTTCTCGTCGTAATAGATGATGACCACTTGCGGTGCCGCCATCAGCGGCGTGATCAGCACCAGCCAGCCACACAAGAGCAATAAATAGCGCATTCAACAATCCCCCGATCTTTCAGTCTGGCACATCGGCCCGCCCCGTCAAGCCAGACTGGCGCTTGTGGCAGATCAAGTCGGGCCGCAATACGCCAGCAAGCACACCGACCCTCCCTTATACTGCCATCATGCCTGTATGCGGGAGTGATGATGATGTCCGTCTGGAAACCGGTTGCCGCCCTGCCCCAACATGTCCCGTTGGCGATCAGCCAGCGTGGCGACTGGGTCGAGTGTGTGCACTATGGCTCGATAGCTGTGTGTGATGCCTCGGGTCATCTGCTGTATCGCGCCGGCGATGTGGACACACCGCAGTTCACCCGTTCCACCCTCAAGCCCTTCCAGGCCCTGCCCCTGCTGAACTCCGGTGGGGTGGAGCATTTTGGTCTGACCGCCCGGCAACTGGCCCTGCTGTGCGCCAGCCACTCCGGTGAGCCGATGCATGTTGAAGCCGTCAGCGCCATGCTGGCACAGGTTGGCGGGCAGGTCTCGCAACTGCAGTGCGGGTGTCAGGTGCCTTTGTTTTATACCGATCATGCCTTGCCAGCAGATGCAACATTTACGCCTCTTCACCACAACTGCTCAGGCAAGCACACCGGCTTTCTTGCCTACTGCCAGTTGCATGGGCACGACCCCAGCAACCACCTCTCACCCCGCCACCCGTTGCAGCAGGCCATACGCGAAGCGGTGGCGCAAACCTGTCAGGTCAACCCGGCTGACATGCCGATGGGGATCGATGGCTGCAGCGCCCCCAATTACGCGCTGCCCTTGCGCGCCTTGGCCACCGGCTATGCCCGGCTGGCCGCAGGTGTCGTGCCCGGGATGGCGGGTGCACCTTTGCAGCCCTTGTACCAGGCGATGCAGACCCACCCTGATATGGTATCGGGTAGCGGTCGCTTTGATCTGGCGTTGACCCGACAGGGTGAGGGGCGCTGGGTGGCTAAAGGGGGCGCGGATGGGGTGCAGGCCATCGCGGTGCAGCACGCAGGCTATGGCATTGCCATCAAGATTGCCGATGGCAATGCACGTGCCCTGCACACCGTTACCCTGACCTTGCTGCAGCAACTGGGGCTGCTTGATCACCCGGAACGCACGGCCTTGGCCGCCTGGCATCAGCCGCCATTACACAATGCAGCAGGGCTAACCGTCGGCGGCATGGTGGCCCGCATTGAGCTGGCGGAACACCGCCGGCCATAGACAACCCTGCCAATACTCAGGGGCAGGGCTGAACCTGCAAGCGACTACCCGGCCACTCAGCGGACAGCGCCTTCAGGCTGTCACGCCCGGCCTCATCCAGCTTGGTAAACAGCAGGGTCCAGCGCTTGATCACCGGATCGCGCGGTCGCACCTGGGCCGACTTCACCCCCTGATTCTTCAAGGCCTCCAGGTGGTGATCTGCAGCTTCCTTGCTGGAGAAAATTCCGAGCGAAATGGCACTGTCCCACCGCCCTTTGTCTTCGATCACGCTCAGATCCGTCACACCCAATGAGCGTAGCTGCTCGACTTTTTTCTCAACCAGCGTCTTGTCGCCCAAGGGCGGGATATACACCCAGTACTTCTCGGCAAACGGTTCGGAACGCGCCGATACAGGCTGCAGACGGGCAGCCTGCAATCGTGGCCGCAAGCTGCGCCAGCCCGCATCATCCAGCTGGGTCCATTGCATGCAGACCTGTTGTGGCACGGCGATGCTGGCGGGCGGCTCCGCCACCGCCACCTCACTGGCCGGAAGCTCCGAGGCGGGGCTTTGCACCGAAGCAGGTTCCGCCTGACTGGCCGGGATCCCCTCCGGCTTGAGCAAGGTGACGTGGGACGCAGCCAGCTCGGCATGCGGTGGTTCAGGCTGCTCGGCCTGATAACCCCAGCGACTCCAGGCATAGAAACCGGCATTGGCCAGCAACAGTAGCAACAGTAGTTTCTTCATGAGGAGGATTGTCTGTCCTGCAAGGGGATTTCGGCAAGGGGCTGTCCGCGATCGGCCTGCAACAGGCTTAGAAGCCCTTCCAGCACCAGCCCGTCAACCTGTCTGACCTGCAGCGTCAGCAACGGCGCCAGCAGGCTGGCATCGCCACCGGACAGCAGACAGACCGGCGTCTGCCCGCGCTGCTGCATCAGGCGCGCTTGCTGTTGCACCGCACCGGCCATCGCCTGCAGTGCCCCGCTATACAGCGCATCACCCGTTGTCTGGGGAAAGGCCACGTATTGCCCGGGGCGACGCGCCAGCCGTGCGGTACCCCCTGCCAGCGCCTCCAGTATCAGTTGCAGTCCCGGTGCAATCACCCCGCCCAGGAATTGCCCGGCTGCTGTCAGGGCATCTATCGTCAGCGCCGTGCCAGCGCTCACCACCAGCGCATCACCCGCGTGTAGCCGACGCGCCGCCAGCAAGGACAGCCAGCGATCCGGCCCCAGCTGTGTCGGGTCCAGATAGCCATTATGTACTCCAGCGGCATCCGCCTGCGGCACCACCCAATGAATGGGCACCTCCGGCCAGCAGGCCCGGCAGGCTTGCTCCACCAGTGCGCGTTGCTGCGCGCCGGTGACACAGCTCCCCCAAATCTCGAGCGGCGCGGGGTCCGCCCGCCAAGGCGGCTGGGCCTGCAATGCGGCATAGTCGACCACCTGGGCCGGCTGCAAGTGCTGCCGTTCATGGCACCAGGCCCACTTCAGGCGGGTATTGCCACCATCCAGCAGCAAGTGACGCACACCGTTCATGTCCGGTCTTTCGCTGCGCGCAAGGACACCTCACCGGCGGCCACCGGCCGCACCGTCACCCCGTCATGCAGCAGCAAGGCACCCGCCGCATCCACGCCCATGGCCACTCCGGCCAGACAGTGGTCATCGTGGTAGCACACCTGTACCGGCTGCCCTTGCCAGACGTGGTAATACTGCCATTCCTCGCGGAAAGCCGCGAAACCTGCATCCACAAACTGCGCCGACACCGCTTGCAACTCATCCAGCAGCAAGGCCAGCAAGGCATTGCGTGAAGGCAGGTGCGGCAGATGTGCGGCCAGATCGGTAGTACGCTGGTCGATCTGTTGCTGCAGGTTGTCGGGCAACCGCACGTTCATGCCGATGCCGACCACCGCCTGGATGGGCCCCAGCGCATCGCCCTGGGTTTCAATCAGGATGCCGGCCAGCTTGTGGCCATCCACCAGAATATCGTTTGGCCATTTCAGTTGCGCGGCCTGCAGGCCCAGGCGGTGCAGTACCCGCACCACCGCCACCCCTACCGCCAGACTGAGCCCGGACAGCTGGCTGATCCCACCGGGGAAACGCCACAGCACAGAAAAAGCCAGACTGCCTCCCAATGCAGCCTGCCAGCTGCGCCCGCGGCGTCCCCGCCCGGCGGTCTGGAACTCTGCCGTCAGGCACAGGCCATGCACGGCCTGCGCCGCCCGTGACAGCAGCTGGCTGTTGGTTGAATCCGCCACACTCAGCACTTCCAGCGGTGGTGCCCCCGCTTGCCGCATGGCCTGAATCTGTGAAGCGTCCAGCCAGTCCACCGGCTGGCTGAGGCGATAACCGCGCCCATGCACACTGTGCACTGGCACCCCCAGCTCGCGCGCCTGCTGCAGGGCCAGCGAAATCGAAGCACGCGATACGCCCAGCTGATCGGCGAGGGCTTCGCCGGAGCAGAACTGTTCGGTGCTGAGTGCTCGCAGCGTATCGAACACCAAGGGGCGCGGTGCGGCCAGTGTCATGCCTGCCCCGCCGCCTGCATGGCCTGCAGCATATCAAGCATCTCGCCTTCGATGCTGATGGCCTTCTGCAGGCGGGTATCCACCACCACAAAGGTCACCCGGGCACTGGCCAGCAATTGCCCGCTCTCCTGATGGTGAAACTGCTGCTCCAGCACGGCATTGCGGCTACCGATCTCCACCAGTCGGGTCGTGAGCGTCAGCACATCATGCATGTGGGCGGCACGCCGGTAATCAATATTGATGTTGACCACCACAAAGGCCAGCCCGCGCTCGGACCAGGCATTGAGATCGGTCATGCTGGAAAACAGCGCCCAGCGCCCGTCTTCCATAAACTCCAGGTAGCGGGCGTTGTTGACATGGCCATACACATCAATGTGGTAGCCGCGCACAGTCAGGGTGGTTTGCTGCATGTCTGCCTTCAGCTTCAGGGAAGCGTCTATTGTGACCGATCCATCGTTCTGCAACCAGATCAGGGCAACAAACGCAGCTGGGAAGCCTGGTGCGCCTCCACATCCCGGCTGGAAATCCACATGGGCCGGTATTGCTGGGTTGCAAAGAGTGCAGCCTGATCATGGTGGTGCTCATCCAGCAGGATGCCGCTTTGCCCGATCGGGTTGATACCTACGGCCGCCTCCGGCTCCGCCATGTCGATCAGCCGTCGGGTCGAGGGGCCGGACACCACCGGTGCCCCCCCGGTTTCCATCCGGGTGTACTGGTTGTCGATGGTGTCGCGCGCACCTGCCACCGGGAACGGTCCGACATTAAAGAAGGGGGCCAGTGCCGGTACTTTGCCCAAACCATGCTCATGAGTGAGGGTATGCACCTTGCCCCAGCGCCATTGCTGGATATCCGGCCCCAGTTGTGCAGTCAGGCCAGCCACCGTACGCTTCCAGCTATGCTGCAGTTGCTGGTCGCGGGTTTCCACAGCCGGTGTACGCAGATGATCCCACCAGGGTGACTGTGGATTGCGGCTGATGCCATACAGCGATTTATCGAGCAGGAACAGGCGGCGCCAGACCAGCAAATCCTCGGCGCTCAGCTTGTCGGCAAACAGGCTGTTGACCAGCTCCCCTTTCCAGCGGTCACACACGGTTGCCGCCAGGCTGTTGACCGGGTAATCACCTTGCCAGCGGCCGATCAGGCCCAGCAACTGCTGCTCGGTGGGGGGCAGGCGGGTGCCATCCAGCTGGTGCGTCCAGCTCTGGCACAGACTTGCCGCCACCGGGTTGCGCACATCAGTCTGGATACGCTGCAGGTCCTGCAAAGTCCAGGCCGCTTCACGCGGCGCCAGCAACTGACTCAGCCGCAGCGCGCGGTCCATCGCCGGATAATAGCCCGCCACCGTAATACCACCGGCACTCAGCGCAGCAGGATAGGGATGATTGGCCGAATAGATAATGCCGGAAGGCGGATTCACATAGCGCGGGTTCTGTGCAAAGGGCGCAAAGCCCAGTGGCTCTTGCTTGCCACTGCTGCCATCCAGTACCTGATGGCTGTTCACCCCCAGCGGACGCAAGGTCTGCCGTCCGATGGCCCACATGGCGATATTGCCATCCTCGTCGGCATAGCTCAGATTCAGGCCGGGCGACCAGTGCTGGCTGGCGGCCTGCTCCATCGACTTCAAATCCGTCGCATGACTGATGGCATAGAGGCTATCAAACGGGCGATTACGTGGATCCAGATAGGTCCAGTTCACGGCCACCGGCGGACTGTCCTTCATGGCAAGAAACAAACTATTGACCACCGGGCCGTGCAAGGCCAGTTGCACATGCAGGGTAACCGGTGCGGCATCGCGCACCACGATGGTTTCTACCCGCCCGCCCAGCTGCACCCAGCGCCCCCGCTCCTTCACACGGCCGGGTACGGCGGGATCCTGCGCCAGCTGGTAATAATCCACCTCGTCGTTTTCCCACATGGTGAGGCCCACGGCGTGATGGCCATTGTGCCCCAGCAGCGGAAACGGAATACCGGGCAAGAAATGTCCATACACTTGCCAATCTGGGGTGTGGATTTGGGCTTCATACCAGACCGCAGGCGCATGAAAGCCAATGTGTGGATCATTGGCAAACAAGGGCTTGCCACTGGCACTAAGCTTGCCCGCAATCAGCCAGCTATTGCTGCCTTGCAGTTGCGGTACCGGCAAGCTTTGGTTGATCTCGGTCACCAGTCGCGCCATGGCCACCGAGACAGAGGCCGCAGGCTGCGGTTCCGGTGCCGTCACCGGATCTGGCCGTACCGCGGGGGAAGCTGCGCTGGGCTTTAGCGGTGGTTTGGTGACCGGTGTGGTCTGGGCACCGGGCCAGTCATATACCAGCTCCTTCATATAGGCCGGACCCAGCCGTGCAGAAAGCTGGCTGACCATGGGGTCCTCCTGAAAGCCCTGGGAAAAACCGTAGGCCATCAGACCGGCAATACTGAGGCTGTCCACCACCGTAAACGGGGCAGGTTTGCTGCGGGTCAGCGCGTACTCCACCGGCAGCCGCTGCTCGCGGATATACTGGTTGATGCCCGCCACATAGGCCTGAGCCGCCTCACGCACCGGGCCACCCTGACGAATCAGCGCTTCGGCCTGCCGGGTGGCTGCAGCGCGGATACCCAGGGTGCGGAACAACTTGTCGGTTTTCAGCCCGGCTTCGCCCACCAGCTCCGCCAGCCTCCCCTGCGCGACACGGCGCATCAGGTCCATTTGCCACAAACGCTCTTGCGCATGCAGGTAACCCAATGCTCGCATGGCATCCGCTTCGTTGCTGGCGGTCAGGTGCGGGATGCCCCAGACATCAAACTGCACGTCGACCGGCTTTTGCAGGCCGGTCAGCACCCGCTCCCCTTCCCGTTGCGGTGCACGTCCCAACAACCACAACCAGCCACCTGCCACCGTCAGCAGCACCAGCAATACGCTGACCAGCAGGATACGACGCAACCAGACCATGACCACTCCGGAACTCTGTTCAAAGCTGCACGAAGGCTAGAGCAAAGCGCCAGACAGGACAAGAGGCGGACACGCTTAAATCAGGGCGCAAAGGTAAAGTTGCGCTTGAGGTTGTAGCTGGTGCCCGGCCCGAACCACTTGTCATACAGCCGCTTGCCCTCGCCACTGCGCTCCAGCTCAAGCAGTGCCTGATTAATGGCTTGCACCAGCCGGGGATTGCCCTTGCGCACGACCACGCCATAGGGCTCGCGTGAAATGGTGAGCGCAGGGATTTCATAATCCTGCGGGTTCGGAATGGTCTTGTGGTAAGACATCAGGATGTGGCCATCGGTGGTCACGGCGTCCACCTCGTCCTGCAGCAAGGCCAGTGTCGCAGCGGTGCTGTCGTCGTACTTGACAATGCGCGCAGTTGGCAGCAGTTTCAGCAGGTTGTCATAGCTGGTGGAATGGGTGGCGACCCCGATCCGCAGATGGGCCAGATCCGAAAGCTGGTGCACCCGATCGACCCGGGCCATGAACTGTTGTCCGGAGACAAAATAGGTATAGCTGAAATCAAACCCCTTCTGCCGTTCCGGTGTACGGGTGGTCATGGCCACCACGACGTCGACATAGTTGTTTTGCAGAATCTGGAAGCGGTTTTGGGTGGAGACGGCCAGAAACTGCGCCCGCACTTTGAGGGCGCGGGCAATCGCACGCACCAGGTCAATCTCATAGCCTTGATACTGCCGCTTGGCATCGAGAAACCCAAACGGGGGATAGCCGTCGCGCACCCCGGCCACCAGCACGCCCTTGCTGAGGACGTCATCCAGCAACTCAGCCCGGAGAGGGAGGCTGAACAAGCACAGCAGCGCACAGATCCATGCCTTGACCATCCGTTTCCTCCACGGCGGGCGTTCTCTGATTCAGCATAGCCGAGCCTGCTGCGACTGCAAGCCCGCCCCTGCTGCAGCGCAAAAAGCAAGCGGCTTGCCCCTCAAGTCAGGCCACTCTATAATCGGCCGCACATTCTGTCTGTTACCCTCGCTCGAGGCAGAACAGGCAGAATGACCAAAACAAAATCGATATTGCATACGCGTCGGGCCGGGAGCGCCCCAAACGCGAGCCACCTGCCATTCGAGCAGGCTTACGTCCCACACTAGGCTGAGAGGAAATCTGAACATGCGTGTTACCCCCAAACTGCTGTCCACCCTGGTACTGGCTGCCTTCATCGCCCAACCGACCCTGGCTGAAGAACTGACCGGCACCCTGAAAAAGATCAAAGACAGCGGCCGTATCGTCGTCGGCGTGCGTGATGCATCGCAACCCTTTTCCTACCTGCTGAATGACAAGCAGTACGTGGGCTATTCGGTAGACCTGTGCAACAAGGTTGTGGACTCGGTGAAGAAGCAGCTCAAGCTGAGCGCCCTCTCCGTGATTTACCAGCCGGTGACCTCGCAAACCCGTATCCCGTTGATGCAGAACGGTACCATCGACCTCGAGTGCGGTTCCACCACCAACAGCATGGAGCGCCAGAAGCAGGTGGCTTTCGGCAACAACATGTTCTGGGTCAACGTGCGGATGGCGGTCAAGGCCAACTCCAGCATCAAGGGTCTGGCTGACCTGAACGGCAAGCCGGTAGTGACCACCACCGGCACCACCTCTGACCGTTACATCAAGCAGCACGAAGTCGGTTCCAAGATCGACGTGAAGAACCTGTACGGCAAGGACCATGATGAGTCCTTCCTGATGCTGGAAACTGACCGTGCCGCCGCCTTTGTGATGGATGACACCCTGCTGGCGGCCAAGATCGCCAACTCGCGTAACCCGGCTGATTTTGCCATCGTTGGTGAAATCCTGTCCGGCGAGCCGTACGGCATCATGCTGCGCAAGGACGACCCTCAGTTCAAGAAGGCGGTGGATGACGCGCTGAATGCCGTCTACAAGTCCAAGGAAATCTACAACATCTATGCCAAGTGGTTCCAGTCCCCGATTCCGCCGAAGGGCCTGAACCTGCGCATGCCAATGAGCGACAAGCTGAAGGCGCTGTTCGACAACCCGAACGACAAGGGCGCCTGATTCCCGTAGTCGCTACGGAAGCAGCAACGGGGGGCTAATGCCCCCCGTACCTTGTCTGCAACGCACCTGCTGACCAGCAATGCTGGCCCGGCAGGTGTACGTGCATCTGTTGTGGAGGTCTTATGGACATGAACTGGGGAGTATTCCTCGAAGAGTCCCCCACCGGAGATGGCCCGTACTGGAAGCTGGCGCTGGATGGTGCCAAGTGGACCGTACTGGTCAGTCTCGGTGGCTGGGCGATTGCGCTGCTGGTCGGCTCGCTGATCGGCATTCTGCGCACCGTACCCAACAAACTGCTGGTCTGGCTGGGCGATGCTTATGTGGAGTTATTCCGCAATATCCCCCTGCTGGTACAACTGTTCCTGTGGTTCTTTGTGTTGCCGGAAGTACTGCCGGAAGCGGTGGGCCGCTGGCTGAAACAGGACCTGCCCTATCCAGAGTTGACCACGGCCATCATTGGCCTCGGTCTGTTCACTGCCGCACGGGTTGCGGTACAGGTCAGCGCGGGCATCAAATCGCTGCCCCGTGGTCAGGCGGCGGCTGGGCTGGCTCTGGGATTCACCCGCACCGAGGTGTACCTGAAGATTCTGCTGCCGCAGGCGTTCCGCATCATCATCCCGCCACTCACCAGTGAGTTCATGAGCATTTTCAAAAACTCCTCGGTGGCACTGGGTATTGGCCTGACCGAACTGGTCTTCCAGATGCGGCAAATGGTGGAGTATTCCAGTGTGGTGATTGAAACCATCGCTGTGTATACCCTGATCTATATTGCCCTGGCCTTGATCGTCAACCGCTTCATGGCCTGGCTGGAACGGGCGGTGCGGATTCCGGGCCTGATCGCCGGAGGTGGCAAATGAGCATGCCCTTGATTGACTGGGAACTGGTAGTCGCCAACAAAGGCCTGATCGTTGAAGGCCTGCTGTTCTCCCTGAAACTGACCTTGATTGCCAGCGTGATCGGCATGATTGGCGGCGCACTGCTGGCAATGGCACGGTTGTCCTCCATCAAGCCCCTCTCCTTCCTGGCCTCCAGCTACGTCAACCTGTTCCGCTCGGTACCATTGCTGCTGGTGCTGTTCTGGTTCTTCTTCCTGCTACCGTTTTTCGGTATCCGGCTGGAGGTGGGTAATATCGCCATTGTGACGTTCTCGGTGTTTGAGGCGGCGTACTTCTGCGAAATCATCCGCGCCGGCATTCAGAGCATTTCTCGCGGTCAGGTTTCCGCCGCCAGTGCACTGGGGCTGACCTATGGGCAAACCATGTCGCTGATCGTGTTGCCCCAGGCCTTCCGCAATATGCTGCCGGTGCTGGTGACTCAGGTGGTGATCCTGTTTCAGGATACCTCGCTGACCTCGGTGATCGGCGTCTATGATTTCTTCCATGCTGCCGAGGTGGTTGGCAAGAATAATGGTGCGCTGCCGCCGATGATCATGTTTATTGCCGTGATCTATTTTGGCATCTGCTTTTCGATTTCCATGGCAGCCCGCACGCTGCTGAAACGCTACGCCGTGCTGCGTTGAGCGCCCAGGAGAATTCTCATGATTGATATCAAGAACATTTCCAAATGGTATGGCCAGTTCCAGGTGCTGACCGACTGCACCACCAGCATCAAGAAAGGTGAAGTGGTGGTGGTCTGCGGCCCCAGCGGCTCCGGTAAATCTACCCTCATCAAGTGCGTCAATGCGCTCGAACCCTTCCAGAAGGGCGAGATCATTGTGGACGGCACCTCGGTCGGCGCCAAGGGGACTAACCTGCCGAAGCTGCGCAGCCGCGTCGGCATGGTGTTCCAGCACTTTGAGCTGTTCCCGCACCTGACCATTACCGAAAACCTGATGCTGGCACAGGTCAAGGTGCTGGGCCGCAGCAAGGATGAGGCCAAAACCAAAGGTCTGGCCTTGCTGGAGCGGGTGGGCCTGAGCGCCCACGCCGCCAAGTATCCGGCGCAGCTGTCCGGTGGGCAGCAGCAACGGGTGGCGATTGCCCGCGCCTTGTCGATGGACCCGATCGTCATGCTGTTTGACGAACCGACCTCCGCGCTGGACCCGGAAATGGTGAACGAAGTGCTGGACGTGATGGTACAGCTGGCACAGGAAGGCATGACCATGATGTGCGTGACCCACGAAATGGGCTTCGCCAAAAAGGTCGCCAGCCGGGTGATCTTCATGGATCAGGGCCGCATCATCGAAGATTGTGCCAAAGATGAGTTCTTTGGCGACCTGTCAGCCCGCTCCGAACGGGCGCAGGGCTTCCTGTCCAAGATTCACCACTGAGTCCCCTTGCAGTATCCCGGCGGCCACCCTTGCGGTGGCCGTTTTGCTTTCATGGCGGCTTGGCGAAATCGGTCATTGACGCCAACAGGGCAAGGTGATGTGATGCGGGTTCTGTCCCGAATCCGGAGGTGTGTGGTGAACCGTCCTGTCCGTTTCTTCCAGCTATCCCTGATCAGTGCTTTGCTCGGCAGCAGCCTGCTGTGGTCTACCCCGGCGCTGTCTGACGCCGTTGCCCCCGAAGCCGCCTCAGGCTGGACCAGCAAAGCCCCGGTCACCGGCCAGCGCATGATGCTGGTCACGGCCAACCCGCTGGCGACCGAGGCCGGCATGGCCGTATTGCGCCGTGGCGGCAGTGTGATTGATGCCGCCATCGCGGCACAGGCCATGCTGGGCCTGACCGAGCCGCAATCCTCCGGCGTCGGTGGCGGTGCCTTTCTGGTGCATTTTGATGGCGGCAAGGTGACCACCTTTGATGGTCGCGAAACCGCCCCCGCAGCCGCCAAGCCGGAGCGTTTTCTCGATCAGGCGGGCAAGGCAATGTCCTTCTACGATGCGGTAGTGGGCGGTCGCTCGGTTGGCGTCCCCGGTGCCATTGCGGCACTGGAGCTGGCGCACAAGCGCTATGGCAAGCTGCCATGGAACAGCCTGTTTGACGACGCCATCCGCCGCGCAGAAGAAGGCTTCCCCATCTCGCCGCGCCTGTATACCCTGCTGAAAGGGGAAAACTACCTCAAGCTGGCGGAGCCCGCCCGCAGCTATTTCTATCAGGCCGATGGTAGCCCCAAATCTCAGGGCAGCCTGCTGCGCAATCCGGAATATGCGGCCACCCTGCGCGAGATTGCCAAGCGCGGCTCGGCTGCGCTGTACAGTGGTCCGATTGCCGAAGACATGCTCAAGGCCATCAGCAGCCACCCGAGCAATCCGGGCGACATGACGCTGGCCGACCTGCAAGCTTACCGCGCCAAGGAGCGCGCGCCAGTATGCGGCAGCTACCGCAGCTTTAGCATTTGCGGCATGGGCGCCCCCAGCTCCGGGGGCATTGCGGTGCTGCAGATGCTCAAGCTGATGGAGCGCTTCCCGCTGGCCAGCCAGCAGCCGCTCTCTGTCGAATCCGGCCACCTGTTTGCCGAAGCCGGACGGCTGGCGTTTGCGGATCGTGGCAAGTATCTGGGCGACCCGGATTTTGTTCCCGTTCCGACGGCGGGCCTGCTGGACCCGGCTTACCTGACCCAGCGCAGCCAGCTGATTGATCCGACCAAGAGTATGGGCAAAGCCAGCCCCGGCACCCCGCCCGGTGCAGTGGTCGCACTGGGTAAGGACAATGCCATCGAGCTGCCCTCCACCAGCCATATTGTGGCGGTAGACAAGGAGGGGCACGCCCTGTCGATGACCACCACCATTGAGGATGCCTTCGGCAGCCGCATCATGGTGCGTGGCTTCTTGCTCAACAACCAGCTGACCGACTTCTCCTTCAGCCCCACCGACAACGGTCAGCCAGTGGCCAATCGGGTAGAGCCCGGCAAGCGCCCGCGCAGTTCGATGTCACCCGTGCTGGTGTTCGATTCGTCAGGACAACTGTACGCGGCAGCCGGCTCGCCCGGTGGCTCCAGCATCATCAACTATGTCGCGCAGACGTTGGTGGGCCTGCTGGACTGGAAGCTGGACCCGCAACAAGCGGTTTCCATGCCGCACTATGGCAATCGCAATGGCGCCACCGAGCTGGAAAAGGACCAGAAGCTGGAAGGGCTGGCCGAGCAACTGAAGGCCAAAGGCCATGAGGTCAAGCTGATCGAGATGACCAGCGGCCTCTCCGCCATTGTTCGTACCAAGCAGGGCTGGGTTGGCGGTGCTGACCCACGGCGGGAAGGCGTGGTTGCCGCCGAATAAGTGCCCCCCGCCCGCCGGGCCTCGCCTGGCGGGTGGGTACCTCAGCCTTGACTCAGGCTGGCCCAGTCACAGCGCGCACCCAGCTTCTGCAGGCTGCGCGCTAACCGTTCGATCACCTGGAAATTGGCTTGCTCGGCCTGCAATACCACCGTGAGCTCTCCCCGCTCGGCATCACTGCTGTCCTGCAGGGAAAGGATGCGCAGCTGCAGTGTCTCGGCCTGCCGCAGCAATTGCTGGCGGCATTCGACCAAGCCCGTCAGCGGCAGCCGTACCCGTAATTGGTAACGGCTGTTGCTGGCTTCACTCAGCCCCATCGACATGTCCATCTGCACCGCAACCCGGTGCAGCACAATATTGGCCAGCACAATCACCGCCGTGGCAGCCGATGCCTCACGCCAGGCTCCACTGCCGCACAGCACACCGACGGCAGCGGCACACCACAGCGTCGCCGCAGTGTTCAGCCCCTTGATGGTGATGCCGTCGCGAAACATCACCCCGGCCCCCAGAAAACCAATACCCGTCACCACTTGCGCCGCAATGCGGCTGCTACCCGGCTCACCACTGAAGAACGGCGTCGCACCGACAAACAGGGTCGCCCCGACACACACCAGCGCATTGGTTTTCAAACCGGCCAGCCGGTGCCGCCACTGCCGCTCGGCACCAATCAGCGAGCCAAGCAGCAAGGCCAGCAGGGCGTGCAATAAAAAGGTCATCAGGTCCATATGTGCAGTGTAGCGTCTGTCATGGCGCACGTCAGGCCAGCATCAGCACCGGCTGAGGCAGATCAAAGCGCTAGCTTGCGGTGCCCCAGCCAAACTGCCGCAGGTCGATGCGCCCACTGGCGGAGAACACCACCCCTTCTGCCTCCAGCAGCACGCGTTGCAGCTCGTCACTGCCGTCCAGCCCGCGCGGGCTGATGCGGCCTGCCGCATTGACCACCCGGTGCCAGGGCAGGTCTGGATCACAAGCATCCTGCAACACCTTGCCGACCAGCCGAGCTCGGCGCGGTAAACCAGCGAGCAGGGCGACCTGACCATAGCTGGCCACTCGCCCGCAGGGAATGGCGGCCACCACCTGCAGGATGGCCGCGTGAGGCGTCAAGGCCGGTTTATTTTTCAACCTGGGAGACATCGCGCACCGCGCCAGTCGCAGCGCTGGTGGTCATCGCCGCGTAGGCGCGCAGCGCAGCTGAGACGGTACGCTCACGGTTGAGCGGTTTCCAGCCCGCCTTGCCCTTGGCATCCATCGCTTGCCGCCGCGCCGCCAGCGTGGCTTCCGACACGGCCAGGTGTATGGTCCGCTGCGGAATGTTGATCTCGATGGTATCGCCCTCTTCCACCAGACCAATGGCACCGCCTTCGGCGGCTTCCGGACTGGCGTGGCCAATGGAGAGACCCGAGGTCCCGCCCGAGAAACGGCCATCGGTCAGCAGCGCGCACGCCTTGCCCAGCCCTTTGGACTTCAGGTAACTGGTCGGGTACAGCATTTCCTGCATGCCGGGGCCACCCTTGGGGCCTTCATAGCGGATCACCACCACATCACCGGCCACGATCTGGTCACCCAGAATGGCCGCCACAGCCGCATCCTGGCTTTCGAAAATACGGGCACGGCCGGTAAAGCAGAGGATGGATTCGTCCACCCCGGCGGTTTTAACGATGCAGCCGTCTTCCGCAATATTGCCGTACAGCACGGCCAGACCGCCGTCCTGACTGTAGGCATGCTCACGGCTGCGGATACAGCCGTTAGCACGGTCATTGTCCAGATCGGGGTAACGCATCGACTGCGAGAAGGCGATGGTGGTCGCCACTCCGCCCGGTGCGGCACGGTAGAAGGTACGGGTGTCGTCACTGCAGCTGTCACGCATGATGTCAAAGCGGTTCAGCGCTTCTCCCATGCTCGGACTGTGCACGGTCGGCACCTCGCGCTGGATCAGCCCGGCGCGATCCAGCTCGCCCAGAATGCCCATCACGCCACCGGCACGATGCACATCCTCCATATGATACTTCTGCGTGGCAGGGGCCACTTTGCTCAGGCACGGCACCCGGCGTGAAATGCGGTCAATATCCTGCATGTTGAACGGCACACCCGCCTCATGCGCCGCCGCCAGCAGGTGCAGCACGGTGTTAGTCGAGCCGCCCATCGCCACGTCCAGACTCATCGCATTCTCGAATGCCGCCTGGGTGGCGATATTGCGCGGCAGTACCGAGGCATCGTCCTGCTCATAGTAGCGCTTGGCCAGCTCCACAATCAGGCGACCCGCCTGCAGGAACAATTGCTTGCGGTCGCCGTGGGTGGCCAGCGTGGAGCCATTGCCCGGCAGGCTGAGGCCCAGCGCCTCGGTCAGGCAGTTCATCGAGTTGGCGGTGAACATGCCGGAGCAGGAGCCGCAGGTCGGACAGGCCGAGCGCTCGATGCTGGCCACGTCGGCATCGCTCACCTTGCTGTCGGCAGCCTCGACCATGGCATCCACCAGATCCAGTTTGCGTACACCACCATTCCAGTTAACCTTGCCAGCCTCCATCGGCCCACCTGACACGAACACCACCGGAATATTCAGCCGCAGCGCCGCCATCAGCATGCCGGGGGTGATCTTGTCGCAGTTAGAGATACACACCAGCGCATCCGCGGTATGGGCGTTGACCATGTACTCAACCGAGTCGGCAATCAGGTCACGGCTGGGCAGGCTGTACAGCATGCCGCCGTGGCCCATGGCAATACCATCGTCTACTGCAATGGTGTTGAATTCTTTGGCAACCCCGCCAGCTTTTTCAATCTCACGCGCCACCAGCTGCCCCAGGTTCTGCAGGTGTACGTGGCCCGGCACAAACTGGGTAAAGGAGTTGGCGATGGCGATGATCGGCTTTTCGAAATCGGCATCCTGCATGCCGGTGGCGCGCCACAGGGCACGTGCGCCAGCCATGTTGCGACCAGCGGTGGAAGTACGGGAACGGTATTGCGGCATGATGATTCACTCTGTCGTAGCACGGATACGCAGCAGCACGCCGAAGGCGGCTGCCAGCCGGAAACCGGATACTTGTGGTATCCGTGGCGACGGTCACATGCCGTACACCGAGAAACGGGTATAATCCCCCGATTCTAAAAGAAAAGCGACTTGCACGCATGCTCAATCACGCCGACCTCGGATTCCAGCCGATCGCGTTTCAGGTAGGCCCGCTTGCCGTTCACTGGTACGGGCTGATGTACTTCACCGCCTTCTTGCTGTTTCTCGGCCTCGGGCGGCTACGCCTGCGTCAGATGAAGCATCTGGAGCTGACATCCCGCGACCTGGACGATCTGCTGTTCTACGGCGCGCTGGGGGTCATCCTCGGCGGGCGGCTGGGCTATGTGCTGTTCTACAAGTTTTCCGACTATCTGACCCAGCCCCTGAATATTTTCAAAGTGTGGGAAGGCGGCATGTCTTTCCACGGTGGCATGCTGGGTGTGTTCCTCGCCACCTTGCTGTTTGCCCGCAAGAAGAAGCTGACCTGGCTGACGGTGACTGACTTCATCGCCCCGACCGTGCCCATGGGCCTGATGGTGGGGCGCTTTGGCAACTTCATCAATGGTGAGCTGTGGGGCCGGGTGGCGTCGGCAGAGCTGCCCTGGGCCATGTTGTTCCCCGGTGCGCGCAGCGATGACGCCAGCTACCTGATGGCACACCCGGAGTGGAATACGTTCTTTGCACAATATGGCAGCCTGCCGCGCCACCCCTCGCAGCTGTATCAGATGGCACTGGAAGGCCTGCTGCTGTTCATCCTGCTGTGGCTGTACGCCCGCAAAGCACGTCCGACTGGTGCTGTGTCCGCACTGTTCATGATCGGCTATGGCAGCTTCCGCTTCATTGCCGAGTTTGCCCGTGAACCGGACAACTTCCTTGGCCTGCTGCGATTCAATCTGTCCATGGGCCAATGGCTGTCCTTGCCGATGGTGTTGATCGGCCTGTGGATGTGGTGGGCGTCACACAATCAGAAGCCAGGCCGCCGCGTGGTGCGGTGAACACGGCAAAGACAGGCTCGCAGGGGGCTGCCCCTGGACATCTTTGGAGCGGAAGTTGACATCTTCACCGACGCCTGGCTATTTCAGCCGTTATGGGCGTGGCATCGTGACCACGCTCGTCTGCGGCGCTGCCTTGCTGCTTGCCGTACTATCGCTGCTGGTAGCGCACTTCACCGTCCCGGCTTTTGCGGAGCTGTTCCAGTCCTTCGGTAGTGACCTGCCCGCCATTACCCGCATTGTGTTTGCCTACGGCAAGCTGATTGCGTTGCTGCTGGTGGTTCTGGTGCTGGCCGGCGGGCTCAATGTGCTGCTCTCGCGGCAACAGGAGAAAACGCAGCAAGATCAGGCGTTTTACCTTGCCTGTGTCTTGCTGGTGCTCGCGTTTCTGTGGGTCGGCCTGATAGGGGTGGCATGCTATGCCCCGATCTGGGCAATAGGGGCCGTGGTCTAAGGACTGGCATCGTCGCGCATGACTGGCGAGAGACACCGCCTCATGCTGTGGATCAGATGGAACAACAGGGGGTCAGGCCCCCCATTGCCTTTTTTTACCCTGCTCAGTCGTCGTCGTGAGTATGTACTTGCAAGGTCACCGCCGGATTCACGAATTGCCCCCCGGCCAACAACTTGTCGTACAGCTGCGGGTCATGCCATTCGGCCTTCACCTGGTCTGAGAACACAATGTCCTGCAGGCGGATGGTGCCCATGCGCGGGTTGTAGGCGTCTTCACGGAAGCATTGTGCATAGCCAGTTTCCGTCTCATGGGCGATGATGGAGTGCAGCTTCACATCGGCTTCCCCGTTGACCATCACCGTCTGCTGCAGCAGCGCATCAATCATCACGAAAAACACCCGGCTGAACTGCTCGGCGCTCGGCGATACCGGCATGGCAATCCAGCGTGCCGAGAAGCGCTGGCACAGGGCGATGTAGTCGGCCTCGTCACGATCCCAATAGGTCACCGCGTGATCAAACGCATCCACCAGATCGCGGATACTGCCCTTCATCAGCCCGAAGTCGTACACCATCTGGCCATGATCCAGCGCATGCGCCTCCAGCAGCACTTCCACCTTGTAGCTGTGGCCATGAATGGAGCGACGGCAGCGGTCGCTGGAACAATTGCGCACGATGTGCGCACTCTCAAAACCGAATTTCTTGCGTATCAGCATGATGCCTCCTTCGGTCCACGCCGCACCCAGCCGACCCGGGTCAGGGCCGCAATATTACGCACCACCGCATCGACAAAGGCCGGGCGGTGACGGGCGCGGCTAATCCACACCGTACGCATGCCCAGCCGCTTGGCGGTGCGCAGATTATCCAAACTGTCTTCCACCATGATCATGCTGCCGGGCGAAGCGGCCAGCTGCTGCATGATGCGTCGATAGCCCGAGGGCGCGGGCTTGGGTTGCAGCCGCACATCCTCAATGCCCCACACCGACTCAAACTGCCGCTCGATTCCAGCCCGCTGCAAGATACCATCCACATAATGCCGGGGCGCATTGCTGAACAGCACCTTGCGTCCCCGCAGCCGCGCCAGATGGCGTGACAGACCGGGCTCATGTTGCAGGCAGTCCAGCAACTCGTGCAAGGGGTGGGTTTCGCGCAGAAAATGCGCCGAATCCACGCCATGATGCCGGATCAAGCCACGCAAGGTCGCCCCATAGTGTTTCCAGTAGCGGTCACGCAGGGCCTGCGCCCCTTGCTCATCCAGCCCCAGATGGTGCTGCAGGTAGCGCGACATTTCCAGACTGATGCGCGGAAAAATCTGGCTACCGGCATCATGCAGGGTATTGTCCAGATCAAAGATCCACAACCATTCCGCCATTCAGCGCGCCCGGATCATGGTGCCGACCCCGGCGTCGGTCAGGATTTCCAGCAGCAGCGCATGTTTGACCCGCCCATCAATGATGTGCACCGAGGGCACACCTGCACGTGCCGCGTCCAGTGCCGAGCTGATCTTCGGCAGCATGCCGCCGGAGAGGGTGCCATCGGCCACCAGTTCGTCCACGCGTGATGGTGTCAGGCCGGTCAGCAGATTGCCCTGCTTGTCGAGTACCCCTGGCGTATTGGTCATCAGGATCAGTTTTTCCGCACCCAGCGTTTCCGCCAGTTTGCCCGCCACCAGATCAGCATTGATGTTGTAGGCCTCGCCCTGCTCGCCCACCCCCACCGGCGCAATCACCGGGATGAAGTCGCCGCTGTCGAGCAAGGCCACCAGTTCCGGATTGATATCGGCCACTTCGCCCACCTGGCCAATGTCCAGCGGGGTATCGTTCTGCTCATCCGGCAGGTAAAGCTTGCGGGCACGGATCATGTCGCCATCCTTGCCGGTCAGCCCGACGGCACGTCCGCCATGCTTGTTGATGAGGCTGACAATTTCTTTATTGACCAGACCGCCCAGTACCATTTCCACGATGTCCATGGTCTCGGCATCGGTCACCCGCATGCCCTGCACAAACTCGCCCTGCTTGCCCACGCGCGCCAGCAGATCGTTGATCTGAGGCCCGCCACCGTGCACCACCACCGGGTTCATGCCCACCAGCTTCAGTAGTACCACATCCTGGGCAAAGCCTTCTTTCAGCTGCGGATCGGTCATCGCATTGCCACCGTATTTGATGACAATGGTCTTGTCCGCAAAGCGGCGGATATACGGCAGCGCCTCTGCCAGAATGCCGGCTTTTTGCTGGGCATCAATGTTCGGGGTGTCCATGCGTCCTCCATCAAGTCATGGCCGCCATTGTACCGGAAGCGTGCGTAGCGTGCCGGTTCGCCCCCACTTGTCAAGCGGCGGATATTCGGGTTATGTTGAAAAAACCATGTGTGCCTTTTCCCGCCACTTTCTGCTGATTTCCCTGCACGCCAGCCTGCTGCTGGCGCTGCTGCGCTGCGCGCGCAAATAACCCCACCCCCTCCCCACAATTTGCGTTTCACCTCCGGCCCGACCTGACCGGTCTGGCTGGTTTTTGCTGTGTTGTTCCATGACCTGGAGAACCCACCATGCAGTCTGCTGCACACAAGTACCCACCCCAGCCCGTATTGGCCTTGCCGGATCGGCAATGGCCCAGCCGCCAGCTGACCCACCCGCCGATCTGGTGCAGTTCTGACCTGCGCGATGGCAATCAGGCGCTGGCCAACCCGATGAACGGCCATACCAAACTGCGGCTGTTCCGCCTGCTGGTGGCCATGGGTTTCAAAGAAATTGAAGTGGCGTTTCCCAGCGCCTCGCAAACCGATTTCGACTTTGTTCGCCAGCTGATTAGCGAGGGCGAAGTGCCGGACGATGTCACCCTGATGGTAATTACCCAGGCGCGAGGTGAGCTGATCGAGCGTACCTTCGACGCGCTGCAGGGTGCGCGCCGCGCCATCGTACACCTGTACAACCCGACCGCCCCGCTGTGGCGCAAAGTGGTGTACGGCAAGGACAAGGGCGGCATTCTGGACCTGGCAGTGACGGCGGCACAGCAGATCTGCCAGCGCGCGGCCCGTCACCCGGAAACCGAGTGGGTGTTCCAGTACTCGCCAGAGACCTTCAGCGCCACCGAACCGGAATTTGCCCGCGACATCTGCAATGCGGTGCTGGACATCTGGCAGCCGACGCCACAACACAAGGCCATCATCAACCTGCCCGCCACGGTGGAGCTGAGCAGCCCCAATGTCTACGCCGACCAGATCGAGTGGATGCACCGTCATCTGCACGGGCGTGACAGCGTGGTGTTGTCGGTTCATCCGCACAATGACAGAGGCTGCGCAGTTGCCGCCGCCGAACTGGCCCAGCTGGCTGGCGCTGAGCGGGTGGAAGGCTGCCTGTTTGGCAATGGTGAGCGCACCGGCAATGTCGACCTGGTGACGCTGGCGATGAACCTGTACAGCCAGGGCATTGATCCCGGCCTCGATTTTTCGGACATCGACCATATCCGCGACACGGTGTCCGACTGCATCCAGTTGCCGGTGCATCCGCGCCACCCCTACGCCGGCGAGCTGGTCTACACCGCTTTTTCCGGTTCGCATCAGGACGCCATCAAGAAGGGATTTGCCGCGCAGGACCGCGAAGGGCCGTGGGCGGTACCGTATTTGCCGATTGACCCGCAGGATGTGGGCCGCAGCTATGAGGCGGTGATTCGCGTCAACAGCCAGTCCGGCAAAGGCGGCAGCGCCTGGTTGCTGCAGGAATGTCACGGTCTGCAGCTGCCCCGTGCCTGGCAGGTGGAATTCAGCCAGACGGTACAACAGCACAGCGACCACAGTGGCGTGGAAGTGGACAGCCATACACTGTGGCAATTGTTCCAGCAGCAGTATCTGTCCGCCGGACGCTTCCAGCTGCTGGGCAGCTCGCCCGCTTTGCATACGGGAGCAGCAGCTGAACCGCTGCTGCAGTTTCAGGTGCAGGATGGCGAGCAGACCCTTAGCCTCAGCGCTGAAGGCAATGGCCCGCTCGACGCCCTGGTGAATGCCCTGTCCCGCCATCTCGACTGCACACTGGACATCCTCGACTTCCACGAGCATGCCCGCAGCGAGGGTCGTGCAGCGGACGCGGTAGCGTTTGTGGCCCTGTCGGTGGATGGACAGCAGCGCCTAGGCGCCAGCATCCACAGCGACAGTCTGCAAGCGGCCCTGCGGGCGGTTTTCAGTGCACTGAGTCGACGCTGAGGTGACTATACCGCCATCAAATTCTACATTTTGTCTAATTTTACGAATGCCGTTAGACAAATTTGCAATGTGTATTTGACAAAATGTCTAACGCCCTCTACAGTGGGAACAGCTTTTTGACAGGACAGCACCGTGCAATTGGACATCGAACGTCTGATCAGTGACTTTGGCGGACCGGCCGTATTATGCGAGGCATTTAACCAGGCCTTCCCGGACGATCCTTTGTCACGCGCCGCCATCTACAAATGGCGCGAGCGCGGCAGCATCCCTCTGGCGCAGGTCAACCGCCTGAGCGTGGTTGCCCAGCAACAGGGGCGCAGTTTCAGCATTCACCATTATCTGGCTGCCGAAGGCAGCCCTGCTGTGACCATCCCGGTGGTCACAGCATCCCAGCCACAGGTATCGAACATGAGCGACCGCCTCTATATTTTTGACACCACCTTGCGCGATGGCGAGCAGAGCCCCGGCGCGGCCATGACCAAGGATGAGAAAATCCGCATTGCCCGCCAGCTGGAAAAGCTGGGAGTGGACATCATCGAGGCCGGCTTTGCCGCCGCCAGCCCGGGCGATGCCGATGCCATCCGCGCCATTGCCGAAGTGATCAAGGATTCCACCGTCTGTTCGCTGGCCCGCGCCAACCCGAACGATGTGCGTGCCGCCGGTGAAGCCATCCGCCCGGCCGCACGTGGCCGTATCCATACCTTTATCGCCACCAGCCCGATCCACATGGAGAAGAAGCTGCGCATGACGCCGGATCAGGTGGTGGAAGCCGCCGTGGCCGCCGTGAAACTGGCGCGTGAATATACCGACGATGTGGAGTTCTCTGCCGAAGACGCGCTGCGCTCGGACATCGACTTCCTCGCCCGCATTTTCAGCGCCGTGATCGAAGCGGGCGCCACCACCCTGAACGTACCGGATACCGTTGGCTATGCGGTGCCGCAACGTACCGAAGCCTTCTTCCGCGAGCTGATCGGCAAGACCAAGGGTGGCGACAAGGTGATCTGGTCCGCCCACTGCCATAACGACCTCGGCATGGCGGTGGCCAATTCACTGGCTGCCGTGCTGGGCGGTGCCCGCCAGGTGGAATGCACCATCAATGGCCTCGGCGAGCGTGCCGGTAACGCCAGCCTGGAAGAAGTGGTGATGGCGGTGAAAACCCGGCAGGACATCTTTGGGGTACACACCGGTGTCGATGCCACCCAGATCGTGCCCAGCAGCAAGCTGGTGTCCACCATCACCGGCTACCCGGTGCAGCCGAACAAGGCCATCGTCGGTGCCAATGCCTTTGCCCACGAATCCGGCATTCATCAGGATGGCGTGCTGAAGCACCGGGAAACCTACGAGATCATGAGCGCAGAGTCGGTCGGCTGGAGTACCAACCGCCTGACGCTGGGCAAGCTGTCTGGCCGCAACGCGTTTCGCACCAAGCTCGAAGCACTGGGCATTGTGCTCGACAGCGAGGAAGCACTGAACACTGCCTTCGCCCGCTTCAAGGAGCTGGCCGACAAGAAACGGGAAATCTTCGACGAGGACCTGCAGGCACTGGTCAGCGACGAAGCCACCCAACACGAGCACGACGCGCTGAAACTGGTGTCGATGCGTGTGCATACCGAGACTGGCGAAGTGCCGCAGGCCGAGATCGTCATCAGCCAGAACGGCAACGAGCAGCGTGCCGCCAGCAGCGGCTCCGGCCCAGTCGATGCCGCGTTCAAGGCGATCGAGAATCTGATGCAGTCTGGCAGCGAGCTGCTGCTGTACTCGGTCAACGCCATCACCAGTGGTACCGACAGCCAGGGCGAAGTGACGGTACGACTATCCCGCTCGGGACGGGTAGTCAACGGACAAGGCGCAGACACCGACATCGTGGTGGCCAGCGCCAAGGCTTACCTCGACGCACTGGCTCGCCTCGCGGGTCAGGAGCAGAAGGTCAACCCACAGGTTTAGCGGGTTCAGGCCACAAGCCTACCGCGGGCCGGCCACAAGCCGGCCATTTGCTTTTGGGGGACCAGGGACGCGCTCGCTTGAGCGTAGCTCGCAGCCCCGTTACCATGGGGTGAAACGGAGTCACCATGCCTAGCCTGTCACAACTAACCCACCAAAACCGCTTTGCCCGCCTGCCAGAAAGCTTTTTTGCCTGGCAAGCACCCGATCCCCTGCCCGCCCCCTGGCTGGTCAGCGCCAATCTGGCTGCCGCCCGTTTGCTGGGGCTGGATGAGGCCACATTCATCGGTCCGGAATTGCTGAATTTGGCCAGCGGCAATCAGCTGCCTGATTGGTGTCAGCCCTTGGCCAGTGCCTATGCCGGCCATCAGTTTGGTGTGTTTGTACCGCAACTGGGAGATGGCCGTGCGCTGCTGCTGGGCGAAGTTTTAGGGCCGGAGGGTCAATGGGAGGTGCAACTGAAAGGCGCAGGCATGACACCCTTCTCCCGCCATGCCGATGGCCGCGCGGTGCTGCGCTCGTCGATACGGGAATACCTGTGCAGTGAAGCCATGCACGGGCTCGGCATCCCGACCACCCGCGCGCTGGCGCTGGTAGGTAGTGACCTGCCGGTCTATCGGGAACGAGCAGAACCTGCTGCCGTGGTGGTGCGGCTGGCCCCTAGTTTTGTTCGCTTTGGTCATTTCGAGTGGTACTACGCACGCCAGCAGCACGACTTGCTACGCCAGTTGGCTGACTACGTGATTGACCATGATTGGCCTGACCTGCGAGACACCCCAACCCCCTACCTGGCCCTGCTGCAACGGGTGATCCAGCGTACCGCTGAGCTGATGGCAGCGTGGCAGTCGGTGGGCTTCTGTCACGGCGTGATGAACAGTGACAATATGTCCATTCTGGGGCTGACGCTGGACTACGGCCCTTTCGGTTTTCTGGACCGCTACGACGCCGGACACATCTGCAATCACTCCGACCACGGCGGGCGCTATGCGTTTGACCAGCAACCGGGCGTGGCGCTATGGAACCTGCAGATTCTCGCCAGCGTCATGCTGCCACTGCTGGACCGGGACGCCGCCATTGCCGCGCTGGAAGACTATGCACCACAGTTTGAAGCGGCCTGGCTGCAGCGCATGCAAGCCAAACTGGGGCTGGCAGGCAGCCAGCCAGTCGAGCAGGATGCCCCGCTGATTGAGGCCACCTTGCAGCTACTGCAGCAACAGCAGGTGGACTACACCCGGTTCTGGCGACAGCTCAGCCATGTCGGGCGGCAGGCCGGGACGGCGGACTTGAATCTGCGCGCCCTGTTTCAAGACCCGGCCGCTTGCGACGCCTGGCTGCATGGCTATCGACAGCGGCTGGCCTTGGTATCGGGTCTGGATAGCGAGCGGCAAGCTGCCATGTGTGCCGTCAACCCAAAGTATATTCTGCGCAATCATCTGGCGGAGCAGGCCATCCGGCGTGCCGAAGATGATCGGGATTTCAGTGAAGTAAACCGCTTGCTGGGCTTGCTGGCCAAGCCGTTTGAGGAACAGCCGGAGCTGGCGCACTATGCAGAGGCACCGCCGGACTGGGCGGCGCAAATCTGCGTCAGCTGCTCCAGCTGATCAACGGACAAACAGCTCCAGTGCGCGGTCGGCCACCCCATCAATGTCCAGCCGCAGGTTAGGGTCGTACCACTGCGCAGTCCAGTTCAGCGCACCAAACACGAACAGGCGGGTGATGCGTACCGAGGTGGGAATCGCGCCCTCGTCCTTCAGCGCCTGCAGGGTTTCATTCCACGACTGCTCATAGCGGTCACGCAGGTTCACAATGCGCGCCTGCGACTCTTCAGACAGCGACTTCCACTCATACAGCAGCACCGGGATGAAATCGCTGCCACGCTCGAGCAAGGTCTTGAGGTGAGCACGCATCAGCGCGCGCAGTTTCTCACGCGCCGTGTTCACCCCTTGCAGGGCCGTTTCCTGGTCTTGCAATGCCAGTAACAGCCCTTCTTCCATCACCACCAGCAGGATTTCTTCCTTGCTCTTGAAGTAATAGAAAATACTGCCCGATTGCATGCCTACCGCGTTGGCAATATCGCGCACCGTGGTCCGCTCGAACCCTTTCTCGCGAAACAGGCGGGCGGCAGCACGCACCAGATCGGTACGGCGGTTGGCTTCTTCGTGTGTTTTGACTTTGGCCATAGGGTCACGCTGTCAGTGCAGCGCTTGCTTTATCCGGAATATGAGACATGATACCGTAACGTCCGCCGCAACACATGACACAATGCAGCACCAGCCGACACCCGGTCGAACAGACTGGCAGCCAGAACGGGGCAGCTTGTGCAATAATTCCATCAGGTTCACCTGCCAATGTGCCGCTTGCGGTTGAAGAGGAAAAATGACCGACAGCCCCGAAACGGAAAACCCCGTCCCCCTTGCGACCAGCGATGATCTGGCCCGCTATACACTGCATTCCGCCGTGGAAGTTGTGTACGTCCTGCGCACGCTGATCAAGAGCGGGCAGATGGTGGCGGTGTATTTCAACCATGGCAAGGACTTCATGCTGACCACCTTGCTGGATGTCGATCCGGCCAAAGGTCAGCTGATCCTGGACTGGGGCGGTAGCGAAGCGACCAATCAGCGTTTCCTCAATAGCGAACGGAATGTGTTTGTGACCTCGCCCGGTGGCGTGAAAATCCAGTTCGTCACCACCCAGGCCAAACAGGTCAGTTTCAATGGCCGCCCTGCCTTTTCTGTTGCGGTTCCGGATACCGCCATCAAGCTGCAGCGGCGAGAGTTTTTCCGCCTGGAAACGCCCATCAGCAACCCTTACCTGCTCACGGTGCAGGGGCATGAATCAGGGGAGCATGTCTTGCCTCTGCACGACATCAGCCTGGGTGGCGTCGGTCTGACCGTCGGCAACCCGGCACTATTCAGCTTTCTGGAGGAATTACCGGATTGCAAACTGGACTTACGTGAGTTCGGCATCCTGCCACTGGCATTGCAAGTGCGCAATGTCGTCACCATTGAGCATCGCGGCGGCGGCATCAGCCATCGCATGGGTTGTCTGTTTATCTCCCCCCGCTCCAGTGTGCAGAATATCCTGCAGCGTTTCATTGCCCAGCTGGAACGTGAGCGCAACGCCCTGTTGAAACGCTGAACGGGCGGTTTCCCGCCCGCCTCATCAGCTTACATTTCTTGTTAGATCTTGAACTGGGCAATCAGTCGGTCCTGCTCAGTGGCTTGGGCCGACAGCTCATCGCTAAGCCTGCGTACTTGAGTCATGGCCTCATGATTGCTCTCGGTCATGCTGGCGATCTGCTCCACATTGCGGCTGATGATGTCACTGGCTACCCCCTGCTCGGAGATCGCGGTGGAAATATCCGACGCCTTGACCACCGACTGCTCGGCCAGACCACGAATCTGCTGCAGTGAATCCGCCACCGAGGCCGTCAACCCAACACCATGCTGCACCCGGCTGCTGACCTCCTGCATGGAACCCACCGCCTGGCGGGTATCATCCTGCACCGCAGCGATGATACGGGTGATTTCATTGGTGGCCTGCCCGGTCCGCTCTGCCAGCTTGCGCACCTCATCCGCTACCACCGCAAAACCACGGCCCTGCTCACCGGCGCGCGCGGCTTCAATGGCGGCATTCAGGGCCAGCAAATTGGTTTGATCAGCAATTTCCTTGATCGACTGGGCAATGCCGCCGATCTCGATCGAACGCTGGCCGAGTTGATCCACCCCGCGCGACGCATCGGTCACCACCCCGGCAATACCCTGCAGAGCATGGGCGGCCTCGGTAGCCACCTGGCTGCCACTGCTAGCCGCATGTTGCACCTGCTCCACATCGTTGGCCACACCGCGCGCATTGTCCGACACCACCCGGATACTGACGGACAGCTGCTCCACCGCAGAGGCCGTGGATGCGGCCGCATCCGCCTGCTCGGCGGAAACCGTCTCAACCTGCCCGGCACGCTGGCTCATGCCACCAGCGGCCTGTTTCACCTCCGCCGATATGCGCTGGCTTTCCTGCAAGGTATTGCGCAAAGCCTGCATCAGGCTACCCAGCGCCTGGGTCATCCGGCCAATTTCATCCTGCGCCTTGACCACCCATTGATGACGCAGGTCACGCTGGGCTGCGGCCTGCTCCAGATCCGCTTCCATACGCCCCAGTGGCGTACCGATGTCGCCCGAGATCTTCCAGGCCAAGCCCGTACCCAGCACCACCGCAGCCAGCAACACCAGCAGACTCCAGCGGATAGCGGATTGCTGGCCCGCATTCCGCTCTTCCGTATTGGCTTCAATCTCCTTGAGGGCTGCAGCATAGGCCTTGGCGGTTGCATCTTCCAGCTGATGAGTCGGTTCACGAACCTTCTTCACCGCCTCATACAGCGCTTTCAGGTCCCCCCCCCGCGCCCATGCCATCTGCCACACCGCGCATCCCGCCGGCGTAAGCCGACAGCAAGCCACGGAACTGGTCAGCTTGCTGTTTCAGTTTATCTGCATCACCTTGCAACATCGGGTCGGCACTGCCCAGTACATTCAGCTGCGCTTCCGCTGCTTTGACTGAATCCTCCCACTTGCCGCGATACTCCTTGACCTTGCCCGCATCCCCCAGACCGGCATTGATGAGCATGTCTTTCTCGAAGCGACGCAAATTGCCAACCTCAGCCCTGAAATTCGCCAGCGAGGTCAGCATCACCCGTACAACAGCATCACTATGCCCCGCTGCCGCACCTTGCACCCGCAAACCTTGCCAGCCCAGCAGCCCTACCACCACCAGCATCACCAGCAAACCCGCAAAACCCAAACGTATCTTCTGCCGCAACATGACTGGCATCATGATTATTCCCTCGCCCCGTTATTCCTGCCTGCTGCAGGTTACTTTTTTATCCTAGATGCCTTTGGGAAAAACGAAACCCTATTTAGAGATCGTGTTTGCCCGGCAAAACCACGCTGTGTTCCAGCTGGCAGCTGGCTTCTGGTGCTGACCGCAGTGCCAGGCAGCGCTGCATTGAGTAAATCTCTCATTTGTCATTATTACATTTTTATTAAAACGTTACATTTGAATATTGTATTCAGTAAGCAAGGCGTAAGAAAACTGCAATGCCCCACGTCGAAAGTGCGCGCACTGCAAGCCTGCAAGCACCGCACAAAGTACGGCATTCAGGAGGGGTAATAAGGAGATCAGTGCCGGGGGCTACCTCGGTGGCAAACATGCGGACACTGCGGTGCCGTGCCGCGCGTTACACTGTCCGGCGCCAGCGCCCGGAAGTCAGAAACAGCAGTAGTGCAAGCCACAGCCAGTGGTCCCCCCATCGTAGATAGGGGGTCAGTCCGCTGCGAGGCTGTACAGTCGCCTCCACCACTGCCGCACGGAAGGGTGCGGCCTGCGCGACGACCCGGCCATCAAACTCAATGGCTGCCGTCATGCCGGTATTGGTGGCACGCAGCATGGGGCGGCCCATCTCCAGACTGCGGAAGCGGGCAATCTGCAAATGCTGCGGCAAGGCCACAGAATTGCCAAACCAGGCCAGATTGCTGCCATTGACCAGCAGATGCGCATCATGCGCCCCATTGCGCAGCTCATGGCCAAACAGGTCTTCGTAGCAGATGTTGCCTGCAATGCGCAGCCCCCCCAACGTAATGGGTGGCTGCGCAGGCTGACCGGGGGACATGTCCGCAAGCGGAATATGCAAAATGCGCAGCACCCAGCTGCTGAAAGGTTGTAGCGGCAGGTATTCGCCGAACGGCACCAAATGCACCTTGCGGTACCACTGTGGCCGCTCGTTCGCCGCCAGCAGCAACATGCTGTTGTAGTAGTCCCCGCTCGGCCCACGCTCTGGCAAACCCAGCAATAGCGCGGCTCCTTTCTGCTGGGCCGTGCGCTGCAAGTCCTGCAGATAGCCCTGCGGCAGCTGTTCCATCAATAGTGGAAAGGCCGTCTCGGGCAGTATCAGCAAGCGACCGCGCGCTGCATGGATCTGCGACTGATAGACCTCCAGCGACAGCCGGGTATTGTCCGGATTCCACTTCAGGTCTTGCGGGATATTGCCTTGCAGCAGGGACACCGAGAGGGGTGCACCCATCGGCGTGGTCCAGGCAATGTGCTGCCAGCCCCAGCCACTGCCGTAGATCAGCGCAATGAGCAAACCACCGCGACGCCACACCGGGCCGCGTCGGCAGCTCCCCATCCATAGCAGGCCGCCGGCCACCAGCGCCAACAGCAAGCTCACCCCATGCACCCCCAGTACCGAGGCCCAGCCTGCCAGCAGGGTGTCGGTCTGGCTAAAGCCCAGCGACAACCAGGGAAACCCGGTCAATAACACACCACGCAAGGCTTCACACAGGGTCCAGGCCAGCGGCATCAGCAGCAGGCAACGCCAGCCAAGCGGCGCTGACTGAGCGGCACGGGCCTGCAACCACCCGGCCAGCGCCGGGTATGCCGCTAGATAGACACAAAACAGAAAGGTGCTCAGCGCAGCCAGTGCCGGTGGCATGCCGCCATACACCGACATGCTGACGTACACCCAGTGCACCCCGCCGAGGAAACTGCCAAGGCCAAACAGAAAACCCAGCCAGGCTGCCCGACGCGGGTTGGGGGCGTGGTGCAGCCACAGCCCGAACAGCACGCACAGGGGCAGCGGTGCCAGCCAGCCGGCCAGGAAGGGGGCGAAAGTGAACACCGTTGTACTCCCCGCCAGCAAGGCGAGCAGGGAAGGAATACTGCGAGGCAGGCGGGGCGGTGTCATGGACACCGCGTGATCACGCGGCATCCGGCCCGCCATGGCGCGCACGGCTCACCTGCAGTGAGTACAGGCGACGGCTATCAGCCCGCAACACCTCAAACTGCAGCCCGAACGCCTCAACGCGCTCGCCCCGCTTGGGCAGGTGCCCAAATTGGTGCACCACCAGCCCACCGATGGTGTCAAACTCGTCGGTGGGCAGGTCGACCCCCAGGGCCTCGTTAAAATCAGCCACCTCGGTGACCGCCTTGACGCGCCAGCTGCCATCGCGGTCTTGCAGCAGATGGTCTTCGGTTTCATCGAAATCGTACTCGTCTTCGATATCACCGATGATTTGCTCGATCACATCTTCGATCGTCACCAAACCCGCGACACCGCCGTACTCATCCACCACCACCGCCATATGGTTGCGGTTGGCGCGGAACTCCTTCAGCAGCACATTTAGTCGCTTGGATTCCGGGATGAATACCGCCGGGCGCAGGCTGTCGCGCAGGTCAAAGCTGTCCGGATCAACAAAGTAGCGCAGCAGGTCCTTGGCCAGCAGAATGCCAATCACCTGATCGCGGTTGCCTTCGTACACCGGAAAACGGGAATACCCGGTTTCCAGCACCATCGGCATGAAGCGGGCAATCGGCTCCGCCACGTTAATTGTATCGATCTGCGCCCGAGGCACCATGATGTCGCCCGCGCGCAGGTCGGACACCTGCAGCACTCCCTCGATCATCGACAGGGCGTCGGCATCCATCAGGTTACGTTCAAAGGCAGCGTGCAGCAGTTCGACCAGTTGTTCACGGTCTTCGGGTTCGCGCATCAGGAATGCGGAGAGCCGTTCCAGCCAGGAGTGTTTGGCCGGCGGCTTAGGGGAACCTTCCATTGGGTCGGACAAGCAGAAATGCAGATGTGGCTGATTATACGGTGTAACCTTGCGCGGCGGGCAAGCGATATTTTCATGACAGCGGGGCCGCTACCGCTTCGTACAGTTCGATCGGCAAGCCATCCGGATCGGGCAGGAAGGTAAAGCGGGCACCGGTATAAGGGTCCACCCGCACCGGTTCGCACGTCACACCCGCAGCAGCCAGATGCTGAATCAGCCCATCCAGATCGCCAACCCGAAACGCCAGATGACGCAAGCCCAGCGCTTCGGGCCGACTGGGGCGCGCCGGGGCCTGCGGAAAGGTAAACAGCTCCAGCTGGCGACCATCCGGCAGCTGCAGATCCACTTTCCACGAATCGCGCTCAGCACGGTAGTGCGCGGCCCGCTCCCGCAACCCCAGCAGCTCGACATAGAAATGCCGGGCTGCCGCGAGATCACTGACGATCAGCGCCACATGGTGGATGCCGCTGAGCCACTCAGTCGTCAATGGCGCGCCCGTCGGATTCGATATACGGATCAGCAATGCCGAGGCCGGCCAGCAGACGGGTTTCCAGTGCCTCCATCTCCTCGGCTTCGTCGTCCTCCAGGTGGTCATAGCCACGCAGGTGCAGCATGCCGTGGATCAGCAGATGGGCGTAGTGGTCGTGCAGGGCCTTGCCCTGCTCTGCCGCTTCACGCGCCACCACCGGTGCGCACAGCACAATATCGCCCAACAGCGGCATGCCGTCGATGAGCGGGCCGTCGTCGTCGAAGGTGAAGGTCAGTACATTGGTGGCGTAATCCTTGCCCCGGTACTCCCGATTCAATTGCTGACCTTCCTCCGCATCGACAATGCGCAGGGTCAGCTCAACCGGCACCGTCTCCGGCAAGGCCACCGTGGCCCAGTCTTGCCACTGCTTGCGGCTGGGCAGATCACTGGCCTTGCTCTCGCATTGCACCGTCAGGTGTAACTGCTTGCGGCTCATGCGCCCTCTCCCTGCCACTGGTCATAGGCGTGGATGATGCGTTGAACCAGTGGGTGGCGCACCACGTCTTCCGCCTGGAAGTGATGGAAGGACAGCCCGCGCACATCCTGCAGAATCTGCTGCACCTCCACCAGACCACTCTTCTGGCGGCGATCAAGGTCCACCTGGGTCACGTCACCGGTCACCACCGCCTTGCTGCCAAAGCCAATACGGGTGAGGAACATCTTCATCTGCTCGGGCGTGGTGTTCTGGGCTTCGTCCAGAATGATGAAGGCGTGATTCAGGGTACGGCCACGCATGAAGGCCAGCGGGGCAATCTCGATCTGGTTGCGCTCAAAGCAGCGCTGCACCTTGTCGAAACCCATCAGGTCGTACAGCGCGTCGTACAGCGGGCGCAAATAGGGGTCGACCTTCTGCACCAGATCTCCGGGCAGGAAGCCCAGCCGCTCGCCAGCCTCCACCGCTGGGCGCACCAGCACCAGACGCTTCACCAGATCGCGCTCCAGCGCGTCCACCGCGCTGGCCACCGCCAGATAAGTCTTGCCAGTCCCGGCCGGGCCGATGCCAAAGGTGATGTCGTGCTGCTGGATGGCTTGCAGGTAGCTCACTTGCCGTGCCGTGCGCCCACGCAGGTCGGGGCGGCGGGTGAGCAGAATCGGCCCACGGCTGTCTGGCCCGCCCGCATCCGGGCGCAGCGTTTCCAGCACCCCCAGCTGCACCTCTTCAACCTCGATGGGCCGATTGGCACGGCCATACAGGGTTTCCAGCAGTTCGATGGCCCGCGCGGTCTTGTCCGGCGCGCCTTCAATGCGGAATTGCTCGGCACGGCGGTTGATCTGCACCCCCAGCCCGCTTTCCATCTGTCGCAGGTTTTCGTCCAGTGCGCCGCACAGATTGGCCAGCTTCTGGTTATCGACCGGGGTAAACGCGGTTTCCAGTACCGTCACACATACTCCTTCATGCCGCTTCGTGGGTCACCACCTCACCACGCAAGGTGTTGGGGTTGACCGCCGTAATGCGGATATCGACAAACTGGTTGATCAGGCGCGGGTTGCCGGGGAAGTTCACCGTGCGGTTGTTCTCGGTGCGGCCAAACAGCTCGCTGTCGCTCTTGCGGCTCACCCCCTCCACCAGCACTTTCTGCACGGTGCCCAGCATGCTTTCACTGATCGCCCGCGCCTGCTCGTTGATGCGGGCCTGCAGGCGCGCCAGTCGTGCCAGCTTGACCTCTTGCGGGGTATCGTCGGTCAGGTCTGCCGCAGGCGTGCCGGGGCGCGGGCTGTACACGAAGGAGAAGCTCTGGTCGAACCCCATCTCTTCAATCAGCTGCATGGTCTTCTCGAAGTCCGCCTCGGTTTCGCCGGGGAAGCCCACGATGAAATCGGATGACAGGCTGAGGTCCGGCCGCGCCGCTTTCAGCTTGCGTACCAGCGATTTGTACTCCAGCGCGGTATAGCCCCGCTTCATGTTCATCAGCACCCGGTCCGAACCCGCCTGTACCGGCAGGTGGAAGAACGAAGCCACCTTGGGCAGACGGGCAAAGCAGTCAATCAACCGTGGCGTCACTTCCTTCGGGTGGCTGGTGACAAAGCGGATGCGTTCGATACCGGGGATTTCGTGCACATACTCCAGCAGCAGTGCAAAATCGGCGATCTCACCATCGCTCATCACGCCGCGATAGGCGTTGACGTTCTGCCCGAGCAGGGTCACTTCCTTTACCCCCTGCACCGCCAGACCGGCAACTTCGGTCAGCACATCATCAAACGGGCGCGACACTTCTTCGCCACGGGTGTAAGGCACCACACAGAAGCTGCAGTACTTGCTGCACCCTTCCATGATCGACACCATGGCCGTCGCGCCTTGCACCTTGGCCGGTGGCAAGCTGTCGAACTTCTCGATCTCGGGGAAGCTGATGTCCACCTGCGCTTCGCCGCTCTGCCGCCGCTTCGCCATCATTTCCGGCAGGCGGTGCAGGGTTTGCGGGCCGAACACCACGTCGACAAACGGCGCACGCTTGACGATGGCCTCGCCTTCCTGTGAGGCCACACAGCCGCCCACGCCAATGATCAGGCCGGGGTTCTGCTGCTTGAGGTGACGCACCCGCCCCAGATCGGAAAACACCTTTTCCTGCGCCTTTTCCCGCACCGAACAGGTGTTGAACAGGATCACATCGGCTTCGTCCGGGTTGTCGGTGGTCGACAGGCCCTCGCTGATGTTCAGCAGATCGGCCATCTTGTCCGAGTCATACTCGTTCATCTGACAGCCGAAGGTTTTGATATACAGTTTCTTGCTCATGCTACGGACCCTACCCACCGAGGGCGGGCAAATACTTGATTAAATGGGGCGATTTTATCACAAAGCCCCATGGCGCGCCGTCCGTTCACCCGGCACGACGGCCCAGTACAGCAAACCACAGCGTCGCCAGCACCCCGGCCAGCACCGAGGCCAGCAGAATGGCGCCCTTGGCCTGCTCCAGTTGCTCAGGCAGCGGATAGGCCAGGCTGGCGATGAAGATCGACATGGTAAAGCCCATCCCCGCCAGCAAGCCAACACCAAACAGGTCACGCCAGCGTGCACCTTCGGGCAGCCGCGCCAAACGGAGCAGCCGCGCCAGCCCGCACAGCAGCAGGATACCAAAAGGCTTGCCCAGCACCAGCCCGGCGACAATACCGAGCGCCAGCGGTTGCTGCAGCGTAGTCAGCAGGCTGGCATCCAGATGGATGCCAGCATTGGCAAACGCAAACAGCGGCATGATCAGGAACGCGACCACGCCGTGCAAGCCATGCTCCAACCGTTGCAGCGGGGCCTGGATGGCTTCGCAGCCCGCCTCCAGTCCATGCACGATGTTTTGTGCTTCCTGATCGGTGAGCAACAGCGACAGGCGGTTGGGGTCGCGCTGTGCCAGATCGTTCAGCAGGCGCTGTGCGTCCTTGAGAAACAGCCCCGGCGCCACCTGCGGGCGGGCCGGAATGGCAAACGCCAGCAACACGCCTGCCACCGTGGCGTGCACCCCGGATTGCAGCACCAGATACCACAGGGCCACCCCCGGCAACAGGTAAAACCACAGGCTGCGCACCCCCAGCCGGTTGCCCAGCAGCAGCACCACCCACACCCCACCTGCAGCCAGCAGCATGTCCCACTGCAAGGCACCGCTGTAGAACAGCGCGATGACCAGCACCGCACCCAGGTCATCGGTAATCGCCAGTGCCGCCAGAAACACCCGCAGTGATGGCGGCACCCGGTTGCCCAGCAAGGTCAGCACCCCCAGCGCAAAGGCAATGTCGGTGGCCATCGGCACTCCCCAACCGTTGGCAGCCGGCGGGTGCGGGTTGAAATACAGATAGAGGGCCGCGGGGACCAGCATGCCACCAATGGCCCCCACCACCGGCAGCGCCGCTTGCCGCAGGCTGGCCAGTTCGCCCACCAGCAACTCTCGCTTGATCTCCAGCCCGACCAGCAGGAAAAACACCGCCATCAGGCCATCATTGATCCAGGCATGCAGCGGCAACTGCAAGCCAAGCCCGGCCAGACTCAGCCCGGCCGGCAGCTCCCACAAGGCATGGTAAGCATGCTCCCCACCCAGGTTCACCCACAGCAAGGCGGCGCCTGTCGCCAGCATCAGGACAATACCACTGGCGGCAGACAGCGCCGTGAAGCGTTCGATCGGTGCCACGATGAATCGCAGAATGGTGTGTCGTGTGTCAACCGTCATCTCGGCTCCTTCAGTTACGGGGAGTAGCTTGCCCGTCTCGGCCGCAAACTGTGGCCAGCATTGCATTTCCCTGATCATGGGCTAGGTTGAAAAGAAAGTGGTTCCATCTGATTGAATCCCTGCCCGGAGGGTGCAACATGCTCAAACGTCATATCGCTTCCCGATTGTACTTGCTGGGAGGCTGTCTATTGCTGTTGATTGTACTCACCGGATTGATCAGCCTCTATAACATGCGCGCCATCAATCAGGATTTTGCCAGCACCTACAATGACCGGGTGGTTCCACTCAAGCAGCTGAAAGTGGTGGCCGACATGTATGCGGTCAACATCGTTGATACCACGCACAAGCTGCGCAATGGCAACCTGAATGCCACGGCAGCCCAGCAAAGCATCGAAACCGCCCGGGCAACCATCGCCAAGGAATGGCAGGCCTATCGCAGCACCTATCTGACGCCGGATGAAGCACGTCTGGCCAGTGAGGCGGACACCTTGATGAAACAGGCGGATACCTCAATCAGCCAGCTGCTGGGCCTCATTCGGCAGAATAATGCAGAGGCTGTGGCTCAATATGCCGCAAAGAACATGTACCCGGTCATCGACCCGGTGTCTGGCAAAATCTCTGAGCTGATTGACTTGCAGTTACGCGAAGCACAGCGACTCTATCAGGACGGCGAGCAGCAATACCAGCGCACCCTCACCATCAGCATCGGTTTGTTGCTGGCAGCAATTGCCATCAGCCTGTTGCTCAGTCGCTGGATCGCCCGCAGTATCGTGGGGCCACTGAAAGCAGCCGTACACTATGCACAGACCATTGCGCAAGGCGACCTGAGCGCCTTGCCCCCTGCCGCCAGCCAGGATGAAACCGGCCAGTTGCTGACCTCGCTGGGTGTGATGCGGCAACAGCTTCATGCTCTGGTAGAACAGATCAGTAGCCTGGCCAGACAATTGAACGACCAATCCCGACATATGGGCGAATCGGTCAATCATGCCGTCTCGGCTACCGATACCCTGGACGAAGCCACCAGCTCGATTGCGGCAGCGGTTGAGCAGTCCGCCACCAGCATAGCCGTGATCAAGGACAACGCGACACATGCCCGTGAAGGGGTTCAAGCTACCGATACCGCCGCCCAGCACGCTTTAACTCGTGTTGGAGACATGCATCTGGAGCTGGAGCGCCTGAGTCACTCCATCCAGGACTCCGCACAGCAGGTACATACCTTGGCCGAGAGCAGTACTGAAATCAATGGCATGGTCAAGGTGATTGCGTCCATCGCCGAGCAAACCAACCTGCTGGCGCTGAATGCCTCCATTGAGGCTGCGCGTGCAGGCGAAATGGGGCGAGGCTTTGCGGTGGTTGCAGACGAGGTTCGCAAACTGGCTGAGCATACCGCCACTGCCACCAGTGACATTACCCAAGTGGTCTCTCGCATTACGCAGCAGACGGGGCAGACCGTGGAGCGCATGCAAAACAATGTTCGTCAGGTCAAGGCCACCATGGAGACTGCCACCACCACTCGAGAGCAGTTGAATGCGATTGGCAGCCATGTGCAGGCGGCCTTGAGTTCAGTGTCAGAAATCACCATTGCATTGCAGGAGCAGGTTCAGGCCAATCATCTGGTGGCACAGGATACCGAGCGGGTCGCTGACATGAGTAGCACCAACCTGTCCACCCTGCAGCAAGCCAGCGCCACCAGCCACGCCCTTGAGCAACAAAGCACCTCTTTGCTGCAGGCGGTACAACGATTCCAGCTCAGCACACACTGAATCGTGAGCGAGGTTACAAACCTCGCCGGTACTGGATGGCTTCCGCCACATCGGTGGCCTGCAAGGCGTCCCGCCCCGCCAGATCGGCCACGGTGCGGGCTACCCGCAAAATGCGATGGTAGGCACGGGCCGACAGGTTCAGTCGCTGGCTGGCCTGGGTCAGCATGTTCTGTGCAGTCGGGTCCAGTACGCAGAACTGTTCCAGCTCACGGCTACCGAGGCGGGCGTTGGGCATGCCTTGTCGCTGCTGCTGCCGAGCATGCGCCTGCGCCACCCGCTGCTGCACCGCCTCGCTGGATTCGCCATCCGGCATGGCCGCCAGTTGCTCTGGCGGCACGCTGGGCACTTCCAGCGTCAGGTCAATGCGGTCAAGCAGCGGGCCGGACAAGCGCCCGCGATAGCGTTGCACCTGATCCGGCGTGCAGCGGCAGCGCCCGGACGGATGACCATGGTAACCACAGGGGCAAGGGTTCATGGCGGCCACCAGCTGAAAACGCGCCGGGAAATCGGCTTGCTGCGCCGCACGTGAAATGGTGATGCGCCCGGCCTCCAGCGGCTCGCGCAAGACCTCCAGTACCTTGCGGTCAAACTCGGGCAACTCGTCCAGAAACAGGATGCCGTGATGGGCCAAGCTGATCTCACCGGGGCGCGGTGAACTGCCACCCCCAACCAGCGCGACACTGCTGGCACTGTGATGCGGGTCACGGTAGGGCCGCTGCCCCCAGTGTTTGGCTTGCCAGCCGCCGGAACCCAGCGACTGCACCATGGCGGCTTCCAGTGCTTCCTGCTCGTTCATCGGCGGCAACAGGCCGGGCAGCCGTTGGGCCAGCATGGACTTCCCGGTTCCTGGCGGGCCAAACAGCAGCAAGGAGTGCTGCCCTGCCGCCGCCACTTCCAGCGCCCGCTTGGCCTGGGCCTGGCCTTTGATGTCGCGCAGGTCCGGATAGTGTCGCGCGACACCTTGCGCTTGCCCCTGCCAGCCCGGCAACCGCTCACGGCCATTCAGGTGGGCGCACACTGCCAGCAGCGTGTCGGCGGGCAGAATCTGTGCCTCGCGTACCAGCGCGGCCTCATCGGCGTTGTCGCGCGGCAGGATGAATTGCCGTCCGGCCGTCTGGGTGGCCAGTGCCATGGCCAACGCGCCTCGAATCGGGCGGAGCTGACCGGTCAGGGCCAGTTCACCGGCAAACTCGTAGTGCTCCACCCCATCTGCCTGCAGCTGACCACTGGCCAGCAGGATACCGAGCGCAATCGGCAGGTCGAAACGGCCCGATTCTTTGGGCAAATCTGCCGGCGCCAGGTTGACGGTGATACGCCGTGCCGGCAATTCAAACCCGGCGGTCTGCAGCGCAGCCCGCACCCGGTCGCGGCTTTCCTTGACCTCGGCCTCCGGCAAACCCACCAGGGTGAACGAGGGCAGGCCATTGGCCAGATGTACCTCTACCGTCACCAGCGGCGCGTGCAAGCCCGCCAGCGCCCGGCTGTACAGCACCGCCAGCGCCATTAGTCCTCCTGTGCCTTGAGTTCCAGCGCGCGGCTGTACAGCAGGTTACGCGGCGCACCGCTGATGCGGGTGGCCAGTGCCACCGCCTGTTTAACCGGCAGCTCGGCCAGCAGAATCTGCAACACCCGCTCCGGCTCCTCTTCCAGCCCCTCGCTGACCCGCTCCGGCGCGCCATCCAGCACGATGACAAATTCGCCGCGCTGCTGGTTGGGGTCCGCCTGCATCCAGGGCAGCAGCTCACCGAGCGTGCCACGGCGGATGGTTTCAAACGTCTTGCTCAACTCACGGCACACCACCGCTTCTCGCGACGCACCCAGCCCGGTCAGCAGGTCCTGCATGCAATCCAGGATACGGTGTGGTGCCTCATATAACACCAGCAACTCCGTCACATCGCTGAGTGCGCGGATCGCCTCCAGCCGAGCGTTGTGTTTGGGGGGCAGGAAACCGATAAAGCGGAAGGCGGTACGCTCAAAGCCGCTGGCCGAGAGGGCGGTCACAACGGCGGAGGGTCCCGGCAAGGGTTCAACCCGAACCCCTGCCTGATGCATGGCGGCCACCACCCGTGCACCGGGGTCGGAAATACCCGGCGTGCCGGCATCCGACACCAGTGCCACATCCTCCCCAGCCTGCAGATGCTGCAACAGCTTTTCCGCCGCCGCACGTTCGTTGTGCTCATGCACCGCCAACATGCGGGGCTGCGCACCGATATGGCGCATCAAACCGCTGCTCACCCGGGTATCCTCGGCGGCCAGCAAGGTCACCCGGCTCAGCACATCGCGCGCGCGAACGGTCAGGTCTTGCAAATTTCCAATCGGGGTAGCGACCACATATAATGTGCCGACTGTTCTGTTATCAGGTTGCGCCATGCGCCTTTCTGCCTTGTTTCGTGTTGCTGTCGCCTTACTATACGGCCTCGGCCTGTCCCTCGCCAGTCAGGCCGAGGAGAATCCGGCCAGTGTGCCTGCGGCCACCCCGCAGACGCCACACATCGCCTTGCTGCTGCCCTTGCAGTCCAAGGCGCTGGGGCCGTCAGCCGACGCCATCAAATCCGGCTTCATGGCAGGCTTCGAGCGCGCCAGCAGCAACGCGCTGCCGTATGTGGTGTACCCGATGGCGGACGAAGGTGCCGAGGTGGTGGATACCTACCAGCTCGCCGTACGTAGTGGCGCCCGCGTGGTGGTAGGCCCCTTGACCATCCCTGCCTTGAAAACACTGGTGGATCGTCAGGCCATCAGCGTCCCGACCTTGGGCTTGAACACCCTGAGCAGCGAGCAGCCCGCTCCGGAAAAACTGTATCTGCTCAACCTGTCTGGGGCCGCTGAAGCCCGTCTGGTCGCACGCAAAGCCTGGCAGGCTGGCCTGAAGCGCGCCACCACGCTGGCCCTGGATTCGGCCGTAGACCAGCGCATGCAACAGGCGTTTGTGGCGGAATGGGAGAAGCTGGGTGGCACGATGGTGAGTCAGGTCAATGTCCCCACGGTCAAGCCCAACTACCCGTCGCTCAAACCGATGCTGGCCCAGTGCCAGTGCGATGTGTTTTTCCTGGCAACCGACGCCACCCGCGCCCGTACCATTCGCCCCTATCTGCCACCGGATGTGGCCGTGTACGCCACTTCGCAAGCCTATACCGGCCAGATCAAGTCGCCCGCCAACTTTGACCTGCGTAACCTGCGTTTCTACGATATGCCGTGGCTGTTGCAGCTGGATCATCCGGCGGTGATGATCTACAGCCGTAGCCCGGTACCGTTGTCACTGAGCAACGAACGCCTGTATGCGCTGGGCATTGATGCCTGGCGGCTGGCCGAAAAGATGCTGACCCACCAAAGCCAACAGCCATTGGAGCTGGACGGCGTGAGCGGGCGTCTGGTCTTGCTGCCGGACGGTCAGTTCCAGCGCGAGCTGACCGGCGCCGAAATACAGAATGATGAAGTCCGGCTGCAGCCGTGATTGACGGCAGCCAAGCCGAAGCAGCGGCTGCACACTGGCTGCAGAAGCAAGGCTTGCAGCTGGTGGCACGCAATTACCGTTGCCGCCATGGCGAGATTGACCTGATCATGCGCGATGGCCATACGCTGGTGTTTGTAGAAGTACGCGCCCGCAGCAGCAGCCGGTTTGGAGGGGCTGCTGCCAGCGTGGACCCTCGCAAGCAGCAGAAATTATGGCTGACCGCCCAGCACTATCTGGCCGGCTTGCCACAGCTACCCGCTTGCCGCTTTGATGTGCTGGCGCGGGAAGGTACTGAATGGCATTGGCTGAAGGATGCCATCCACGGCCAGTGACACACCGGCCCGCCGGAACTTTTTATGCCAGACCAACCCTTACCCATATTGCGGATGTCATGGATCTGATTGCCCGTATCAACCAACACTGCGCCGACAGCGCCACGCAGATCCTGCAGTATGGTGAAGAGCTGGCCACCCCGCTGGCGCTGGCGGCAGAAAAACTGGTGGAGAGCCTGCTGCAGGATGGCAAGATCCTGCTGTGTGCCGATGCGCATTGCCAGGCCTTGGCCAGCTATGCCGCCAGCCGTCTGCTGACACGCCTGCAGCTGGCACGCCCGGGTCTGGCTGCCCTGCACCTGTCTGGGGATGCCAGCTTGCTGGCCGCCCTGCAAGCGACCGACAGCCTGGACACGGTGTTTGCCCGGCAGATTGAAGTGCTGGGTCACCAGCAGGACGCCTTGCTGTTGCTGTGCAGCGATCAGCCCGGCCCCAGTTTGCTGCGGGCCATTGCCGCAGCACATGAGCGCGGGCTGATGGTGATTGCACTGGTCGGCCCGGCGGGTGCGGCGCTGGCCGCACAACTGCAGGAACAGGATGTTTTGCTGGAGGTACATTGTACCGACCCGGCCCGGGTGCATGAACTGTATTTACTGGCGTTGCATTGCCTATGCGACGCACTGGATTGTCTGCTGCTAGGAGTGGAAGCATGAAACATACGTTTTCCCGTCGTACCTTGGCCAGCCTGCTGCTGGTCACGGCATTGGTGCCGATGTTGAGCGGCTGCCCGGTGGTGGTAGGCGCTGGTGTGGTATTGGGGGCATCGTCTGCGGATGATCGCCGCACCACGGCCACCCAGCTGGAAGACCAGGGCATCGAATTGAAGGCCGAAAACCGGGTCGGCGAGAAGTTCAGTGGCAGCAATGTGCATATCAACGTGGTCAGCTTCAACAGGCAAGCCCTGATCACCGGTGAAGTGCCGGACGCCAAGACCAAGCAGGACATCGAACGCATCGTCAAGACGGTACCGAATGTTCGGACCGTATTCAATGAGATGGTGGTGGGCCCGACCAGCAGCCTGGGCAGCCGCAGCAATGATGGCTTCATCACCTCCAAGGTGAAAGCGCGTCTGCTGGACTCTGGCAAGGTCAACAGCAATCACGTCAAAGTGTTCACCGAAGATGGCGTTGTATTCCTGATGGGGCTGGTCAAACGACAGGAAGGCGCGGATGCGGTAGAAGTGGCGCGCACCACATCTGGCGTAAAACGCGTGGTAACCGGGTTCTTTGAATACCTGGACTGAGGGATTGACGAGCGCAATCAGGCGAGCACCGCCTGATTGCGCCCTGCTGATTTGGCCCGATACAAGGCCGCATCCGCTTTGCCCACCAACTCGGCCGCCAGCATCGTCGCATCTGGCAACACCGACGCCACGCCCACACTGATGGTCACCTCACCGCACACGGTGGACGCGGCATGCGGCAACTGCAGTTGCTGTACCTGCGCGCACAGATGGGTGCCATACTTCAGCACGTCTTCCGCCGAACAATACGGCAAGAGGGCGACAAACTCCTCTCCGCCATAACGCGCCATCACCTCACCCGGACGACGAGTGCTGTTGGCCAGACAATTCGCCACCGCTTGCAGGCAGCTATCGCCGAGCTGATGTCCGTAGTGATCGTTGTACAGCTTGAAATGGTCAATGTCGATCAGCGCCAGACCGAGCGGCAAACCCTGCCTGCGGTGACGTGCAATCTCTAGCTCCAGTTGCGCATCAAAGAAGCGGCGATTGAAAATGCCAGTCAGGCCATCCCGCTGTGCCAGATACTGCATGGCCAAAGCATGCTGCTGCAATTTGATGTGGGTTCGGACTCGGGCCAGAGCGGTGGGAGGATTAATCGGCTTGGTGATGAAGTCCACTGCACCCGCCTCCAAGGCAGCCACTTCGCTCTCCATGCTGTTGGTAGCGGTGACAAAAATGATGGCGCTGTCACGGGTGACCTCATCAGCCTTGAGGGCAGCACACACCTCATAGCCATTCATCCCCGGCATCTCGACATCCAGCAGGACCAACTGTGGGCGAAGGGTGCGTGCCAGATCAATTCCCTGAGCACCTGAAATGGCACACACTATCTGACCACACTCTTTCAGCAGGCTGCCGAGCAGACGCTGCATGGTGACACTGTCATCAATGATCAGTATCCGGCATTCCTGCATATCTGGTTCGGGCGGCATGGTTTATTGTACCTTACAGCCGTGGACGGTGCTTGAGCGGATAAGAGACGGTTACCCTGTTGCCAGCTGTATTGTAGTTCAGATCTCGGCACAGATTGCGTACCAGGGCAATACCCTTGCCGGATGGCCGCACTGCATGCAGCGTATTGGTCTGCTGCAGTTTACCCTGGTGATCAAAGCCCCGTCCGCTGTCCGTCACCATGATCTGCAAGACAGGCTCCGCCTCATCTTGCAAGATGGCCAGCTCGATGGTGATTTCACCTTGGGTCAGGGCCGTGAGCCGTTCGCTGCGCAGCATGAAGTACTCGTCCATGCCATCTGGTGACTCTTTGAGTGAAGAGTCCAGCAGCAAAATGCCATGATCAAGGGCATTGGCGAACAGTTCCGTCAGGATCAGGAATACTTCAGAACGCTGCCGCCGCGTAATGCGCACCTGATCCAGCACATGGATCAACAGCGGCACCGTATTCACATACTTCAGTTCCTCCGGCCCCAGCGTCAGCGCCATGCGCCAACCACTTTGCACACTGCCGGACACATCATCATGCTCGCGCTGACCCGCGCTGATGCGGTCGGCCAGCTCCTGATCACAGCGGACAATGACCAGGGAAATATCATCATGGTGCGGCTCGCCGGCCAGATGGTCGACCACGGACTGGCGAACCTGTTCGACCTCACCCCCTTGTGGGGCCTGCTGCACGGCTTGCAGCAGCCGTGGATAACCAAAGGGGGCCTTGTCGTGGTCTTCCGCCTCAACCAGACCATCCGAGCACATCACCAGCCGTAGCGGCTCTTGCAGCGCAAAGGATTCCGTCTTGGAGTCAAACTGCATTTCCGGCAGGATGCCGAGGGGCAGATGCCGCGACGGAAACAGCAACACCACCTCACCTTGTGCATTGAGCAGGTGCAGCTTGGGAATGCCTCCATTCCAGACTTCCAGCCGGTTGGTCAGCATGTCCACGGACACCAGCGCCGCCGAGATGAAGCGGTCGCGCGGCAGAATCTGCCTGACCTTGCTGTTGATCTCGCGCGCAATCTCGGCAATGGAGAAGCCCTTCTCGGTCATGGTGTAGAAAGGCTGCGTCACCGGCAGCACATTCAGCGCGGCCGTCAAACCATGCCCCACCCCGTCGGCCAGCATCACATACAGCACATCACCCGGTGTGCGTGCTGCTGCGAGCAAGTCTCCAGAGAGAAACTCGGCAGGAGAGATCCAGGAATCCAGCATCGGATCATCCAGCTTGGCGCTGTTGACGATGCGCTCCATCAAGTGCTGCGCCACCCGCTGCTCTTCGATCACGCGATCCTGGTAGCGGCTGAGCTCGATGGCCTGCTCCCGAACCCGCTTGTACAGCATGACACTGCGTTCAAAAGCGCTGATCTTGGCACGCAGAATAGGAAAATTGACCGGCTTGGTCAGGTAATCATCACCCCCCTGGGACAAGGCGGCCACCAGGTCGGCGTCGTTATCCAGTGCCGTCAGGAAAATTACGGGAACCCAGCGTTCGCCCACACGGGTTTTCAGCTCACGGGCTGTCGTGATGCCATCCATGCCAGGCATCACCATGTCCATCAAGACAATATCCGGTGTCTGCTGCTCGGCGATCTGCAGCGCCTCATCGCCACTCCCCGCCTCCAGCACCTGGTGCCCCAGCGACTCCGCAAAACGTCTCAACAACATGCGAATCATGCGGTCGTCGTCGACGACCATCAGGATCATGCCTTGCGTTTGCGGGGTATCCACCGGCTGTCAGCCCTCAGTCCATGACAAACAGTTTGCTGAAATTGGCAATTTCCAGTACCTGTCTGGCAGAGCCGGTGCAATGGCTAAGCGTCACCTGCTTGTGGTTATTGTCGGCTTTTTCCTTCAACAGCATCAGCATGCCGAGTGCCGAGCTGTCGATGTAATCTACCGCACGAAAATCCAGCACCAGTTGTCGCACCGCAGACTCTGCCAACGCCCGGTCGATGGCATCACGAAACTCACGGTGGGCATTGAAATCAAACCGCCCAGCCAGCGTCACCGTCGCCACGGCCCCATTTACGGTATAACTTGCCTGCATCATGCTCTCCTGCTATCAACCTGTCGCTTCAGGTTACCTGCCGGTAACCCGCCCGTGCATCTGCCCTGATTACATTATGGTCTACACCCGGTTGGTTTGCCGACCAAATCGCGCCAGCCACGCCATCACGCGTTCTGCCATCTTGTTGAGCGGCACGATCTCGTCCACCCCGCCTTGCGCGATGGCTTCCTTGGGCATGCCGAATACCACACAGCTCGCTTCATCCTGCGCAAAGTTGTACGCCCCGCCCTGCTTCATCTCCAGCATGCCCAATGCACCGTCCTTGCCCATGCCGGTGAGGATCACCCCCACCGCATTGGCGCCCGCCACATTGGCCGCTGAACGGAACAACACATCCACGCTGGGGCGATGGCGGTTGACCGGCGGGCCCTGATTCAACTCGATCACATAATTGGCCCCACTGCGGGCCAGCAGCATGTGCGAATGCCCCGGTGCAATATAGGCATGCCCTGGCATCACCCGCTCGCCGTGAACCGCCTCGGTAACCTTGATCTTGCACAACCCATCCAGCCGGTTGGCAAACGACTTGGTAAACATTTCCGGCATATGCTGCGTGATCAGGATGGCCGGGCTATCCGGCGGAAAAGGGACCAGAAAGTCTCGGAGAGCCTCCGTGCCGCCGGTAGACGCCCCCACAATGATCAGCTTTTCAGTCGACAGGATTTTCGGCCGCGCGCTCGGCAAGATGCTATCCGCACTCAATCTGGGGGCGATCTCCTGCTTGCGGGCACGCACCCGCGCACCGGCTGCAGCACGAATCTTGTCGCTGATCTCATCGGCGTAACCCTGAATGCCGCGCTCAATATCCAGCTTGGGCTTGGCAATGTAGTCCACCGCGCCTAGCTCCATCGCGCGCATGGCAGCCTCCGAGCTGCGCTCGGTCAGCGTCGAAATCATCAGCACCGGTGTGGGCCGTAGTCGCATCAGTTTCTCCAGGAAGTCGAGCCCATCCATGCGTGGCATTTCGATATCCAGCGTAATCACATCCGGATTGGTATTGCGGATCACCTCCCGCGCCACGATCGGGTCTTGTGCTACCCCCACCACACGCATGTCACGATTGCGGTTGATGATCTCGCTGAGCAGATTGCGAATCAGCGCCGAATCATCCACCACTACCACCTTGATCGGGTTTGCCATGCACCCCGCCCCTTCTGTGTCAGAACAGCTCGACCTGACCTTCGGCACTGCCGTAATTGATGCGCGTGCTGTAGTCGCGTTCGCGCTGGACAATGGTATTGTTGTGTACCGTCTTCAGTTTCTTGACCAGCACCCGGCCCGTACGGGCAAAGAAGTATACCTTGCGCGGATAAATGTCCAGCAGGTCTTCACACAAGACGGGGATATTCTCGATGGACAGGAAGCGCCGCACGAAACTGGCATTGCGCTGCCCCACATTCGCTACGGTAAAGCCACGCAGCACATTGCCGCCGCCAAACACCTTGGCTTCCAGATTCTGGCGCCGTGCGCCATTCTTCAACAGCTGATTGATCAGCACCTCCATGGCATAAGCCCCATAACGGGCCGATTGTGACAGTGGAGAGTCGCCGTCACCCTGCCCGTCGGGCAGCATGAAATGGTTCATGCCGCCAATGCCGGACACCCGGTCACGGATGCAGGCAGACACACAGGAGCCCAGCACGGTCACAATCATCATGTCACGCGTGGTTACATAGTATTCGCCCGGAAGGATCTTGGCGGCTTCGATGTCAAAATGCTTGTCGAAGTACAAAGTGGGGGCAATGACCTCCTCTTCCAGGCGAGCACTCATACCTCGCCTTTCAGGCCATACACCGTCTTGCCTCGCGGCACAAACAGATCGGACACATGCCCCAGATGTTCTGAATGGCCAACGTACAGCAGCCCATCCTTGCGCAGCAATGGCACAAACTTCTCCAGAATGCGCCGCTGGGTCGGCTTGTCAAAGTAGATCATGACATTACGGCAAAAGATGGCATCAAATGGCCCACGAATCGGCCAGCTGGCGTCCAGCAAATTGAGCTGGCGGAACGTGATCAGCGCCTGCAACTCCGGCCGCACCCGAGCTTCACCGACATGAGCACCGCTGCCCCGGAGAAAAAACCGGCGCATCCGGTCTGCAGACAGTTTCTCCAGTTTCTCCTGCGCATAGACGCCCGTCCGTCCCTTGTTCAATACCTGGGTATCCAGATCACTGGCCAGAATACGGGCATTCGGGGTCAGACTCTGAAAATGTTCCATCAGGGTCATCGCCAGCGTATAGGGCTCCTCGCCGGTACTGGCTGCGTTACACCAGATGTTGACCTGATGCCCATCTTTGGCGGTCTTGCTCAGCTGCTCCTTCAGCAGGTCAAAGTGATGAGCCTCACGAAAGAACGAGGTCAGATTGGTGGTCAGCGCATTGGTGAACTCCTCCCATTCCGGCGAGTTCGGGTTACGTTGCAACTGCTCGAGATAGGCCTGAAAGCTGGTCAAACCCTGTGCCCGCAGCCGGCGGGCCAGTCGGCTGTAAACCATTTGCTTCTTGCTGTCTGCCAGCGAGATGCCTGCCTTCTTGTAAATCACCTGACGCACCAGCTCAAAATCCTGGTCGGTGAAGTGGAATTCCCGGCTTTTGTCTTCGCTCAACATGATCTCATCCAGATAGTAGGGAGGGCTCCCGGCCCAAGTCTGCCCTTACACCGGGAGACGCTCATTGAGGCCACTCAGAACTCCTCCCAGTCCCCATCATCCGAAACAGGCTTGGGCAGGGACGCTGGCCTGCCGCCCCCCCGCGCCGGGCTGGCAGCGCGCGCTGTCGCCATCGCCGTAGGTGCCGGCGCGGCCAGTGCACGCGAGCTGCTGCCACCCAGTTTGAACACCGAGACTGCGATGGTCAAACCCTGCGCCTGCTCCTGCAGACTCTCTGCCGCCGCCGCCGCTTGCTCAACCAGTGCCGCATTCTGCTGCGTCATGTCATCCATCTGGGTGATGGTGGTATTGACCTGCTCGATGCCCGCGCTTTGCTCGGTGCTGGCAGCAGAGATCTCACTCATGATATCGGTGACCCGCTTCACAGCGGTGACGATCTCTTCCATGGTATGCCCCGCCTCATCCACCAGCTTGGAGCCACTGTCCACTTTCTCGACCGAGTCATTGATCAAGGCTTTGATTTCCTTGGCGGCACCGGCAGAGCGTTGCGCCAGGTTGCGCACCTCGCTGGCCACCACCGCAAAGCCCCGTCCTTGCTCACCGGCACGCGCCGCTTCCACCGCAGCATTCAGGGCCAGGATATTGGTCTGGAAGGCAATGCCGTCGATCACGCTGATGATGTCTTCGATCTTGCGGGCCGAGCCACTGATCGCCTGCATGGTGGTCACCACTTCACTGACCACTTCCCCACCCTTCACCGCAATATCGGATGCCCCACGCGCCAGCTGATTGGCCTGACGTGCATTTTCGGCATTCTGCTTCACCGTACTGGTCAGCTCTTCCATGCTGGACGCAGTTTCTTCCAGGCTGGCCGCTTGCTCTTCGGTACGCTGACTGAGGTTCTGGTTGCCGGAAGCAATTTCCCGCGATGCCGTGTTGATGGTATCGGTGGCCTCCTTGATCTGCAGCACAATCTCGGTCAGGCGGTCGATGGTGGTGGTGCTGTCTTCCTTCAGCTGACCGAAAGCCCCTTCGTAGTCATTCACCACCTTGACGGTCAGATCCCCTTGCGCCAGCGCGCTGAATACCCGGCCAATATCACTCAGACCACGTTCGCTGGTTTCCATCAGCCGGTTGACGCCGTCGCCCAGGGTCTTGAAGAATCCTGCCTTGCCTTGCATCTCGATACGCTGGCTGAAGTCACCCCGGCCAGTAGCCTGGATGATGCTGTCCACTTCCTGCTCCACCGCCACTTCCTGAGTGATGTCACTCCACTCCACCACACTGCCCAGCCGCTCGCCGGCTTCGCCAAACACCGGGTTGGCAATCAAGGCGAAGTGGCGGCCCCCTACCTGGATCTTGGTGCGGTAAGTGGCCTTCAGGTTAGCCAACATATTCATCTGGTGGGCCGGGTTCTTGTGGAAGGTGTCGATCAGCGTCCCTTGCAGATTGGCGGAGCTGAACTGTGGCAGGTCTTTGCGGATATCCGACTCTGCAGCACGCAGCATGTCTTGTACGGCGCGATTCATATAAATGATCTTGCGGTCGTTGTCCGCAATCATCACATTGCTGGACACCCCATCCAGCGCGCTCTTGATGCGGGCGTTCTCACCGGCCACCTGCAATTCACGCTCACGGGCAACCAGCTGCTCGGTCACATCCGCCCACTCCACCACACTGCCCAGACGGCTGCCTTGTTCATCTTTCACCGGGTTGGCAATCAGGTCAAAGGTACGTCCCCCCACCTTGATGCGTGACTTGTAGGTAGAAGTCAGGTTGGCCAGCAGACTCATCTGGTGTGCCGGGTTCTTGTGGAAGGTGTCGATCAGCGCGCCTTGCAGATTGGCAGTGCTGAATTGTGGCAGGTCCTTGCGGATATCGGCTTCAGCCGCACGCAGCATGTCCAGCACCGCGCGGTTCATGTAGATGATCTTGCGGTCGTTGTCCGCAATCATCACGTTGCCGGATACCCCATCCAGTGCACTCTTGATGCGGGCATTGGCCACCGCGGCTTCAGCCGCCGCGCGCAGGGTCTGCTGCATTTGCTGCATGTTGGCCAGCAGGCTGCTGCTGTCACCCGACTTCACCGGAATCGCGGTCTGCAAATCGCCCGCCGCCGTACGCTTGACCGCGGCCAGCGCCACACTCAGCTCCCCGCCCAGGCTGCCGAGAATGCTGCGGGTAATCCAGAATGCCAGCAGCACGCCGATGACCACCGCCGTCACGCCGATCAGCAAGACCATCTTGATGGTGGCGTTGCCTTCGGCCTCGAGCAGCGTAGCATGCTCCTGCACCTGACTGGTTTCAAAGTTGATCAAGGCAGAAATGGCCTCGAGGTAGGCACTCTGCGAATCACGGGTTTTGGTCAGCAGGTATGCCTTGGAGGCCACATGGTCGCCACTGTCAAACAAGCGCAGGAACTCGTTGGTATCCGCTACAAATCCGTCTCGAGTGGACTTCACCTTGTCAAGCAGGGCGCGCTCTTCCGGCTCCATCTCCGCAGACTCCAGCTGTTTGAGCCGGTCCACAATGATACTGCGGGCGTCATTGATCTTCTTGCGCTGTTCATCCACCAGGGCCTTGTCATCCGCCAGCTGCGTGGTGCGGATGGATCGGGCAATGCTGTTGATGGCATCAATGACATCATTGGCCAGCACAGATCGGGGGAAATGCTTGCGGCTCATTTCCACCATATTCTCCTGCATGCTGATCACCTGGTTTCGGGTCAGCAGGGCGGACAGCACCAGAAGCAGCAACAGGATGCCGAAGCCGCCGAGCAGTTTGTTACGAACAGACAGTGCATTCAGGTTCACTTGGTATCTCCCTGCAGAAGTTCAGGCGGGCTGCATGGAGTGGTCCATCAACTCCATTTCGCTGCTGGTCATCAGTTTTTCGATATCGGCGAGGATGATCATGCGTTCATCCACCGTCCCCAATCCCTGGATATAGTCCGTCTTCAAGGTGGCACCGAATTCGGGTGCAGGACGGATCTGTTCACTCATCAGGGTGATCACATCGGATACCCCGTCCACCACGATGCCCACCACCCTGTGCGCCACATTGAGGATGATCACCACCGTGAACTGGTTGTAGGTGGCGGTACCCACCTGAAATTTGATGCGCAAATCCACCACCGGCACGATGGTGCCGCGCAGGTTGATCACCCCCTTGATGAAGGCCGGGGAGTTGGCAATGGTGGTCACCGTGTCGTAGCCCCGGATCTCCTGCACCTTGAGGATGTCGATGCCGTACTCCTCCTCCCCGAGGGTAAAGACCAGGTATTCACCACTGGCCGCATTGTGCTGATTGACTGTTTCCATACGGACCATTCCTTGCATCAGGCTGCAGCAGGCTGCTGCTGGCTCAGTTTGAACAGGGCTTCCACGTCGATGATCAGCGCCACCCGCCCATCGCCCATGATGGTGGCCCCGGAAATACCGGCCACCTTGCGGTAATTGCTTTCCAGACTCTTGATCACCACCTGCTGCTGGCCCAGCAGGTCATCCACAAACAGCGCCAGCTTGCCGCCATCGGCCTCAAGGATGATCACCAGCCCGCGGTCATAGCTCGCCACATGGTCTTCAATGTTGAACACCCGGTGCAGGCACACCAGCGGCAGGTATTCACCGCGCACATGGATCAGCTCCCCGCGCCCGGCCACGGTGTTGATGTCTTCCATCCTGGGCTGCAAGGATTCCACGATGAAGGTGAGCGGAATCACAAATACCTCCGGCCCGACCGAAACCGACATGCCATCCAGAATCGCCAGCGTCAGCGGCAGCCGGATGGACATGGTGGTGCCCTGGTCGCGCGCCGACTCAATGTCGATACGGCCGCCCATGCCCTGGATATTGCGGCGAACCACATCCATGCCGACCCCCCGCCCGGAGACATCGGTCACCACTTCGGCCGTGGAAAAACCTGCCTCAAAGATCAGGCTCCACACTTCCTGATCGGTCATGCTGTCGCTCACCGTCATGCCATTGCTGCGCGCCTTGGCCAGAATGCGCTCCCGGCTGAGCCCGCCGCCATCGTCCGAAACCTGGATCATGATGTTGCCACCCTGATGGAAGGCCTTCAGCGTCAGCGTACCGCGCTCCGGCTTGCCTTTGGCCAGCCGGGCTTCACTGGTCTCAATGCCATGATCCAGGCTATTACGCACCAGGTGCGTGAGCGGGTCGGCCAGCTTTTCGATCAGGCCCTTGTCCATCTCGGTGTTTTCGCCGATGGTGACCAGATCCACCTTCTTGCCCAGTTTGGCCGCGACGTCGCGCACCACGCGCGGGAAGCGGCTGAAGACAAAGGAGATCGGCATCATGCGGATCGACATCGCGGCTTCCTGCAGCTCACGGGTATTGCGCTCGAGCAGGGCTACACCGTTGTACAGGCGTTCATGCAGCACCGGATCAAACTGACCGGCGATCTGCGCCAGCATGGCCTGGGTAATCACCAGCTCACCGACCAGATTGATGATCTGGTCCACCTTTTCCACCCCGACCCGGATCGAGGTGCTTTCCTGGGCCACTGCGCCTGCGGCCGCGGCCTTGGCAGCAGCCGGTTTCTCGGCAGGCACCTTGGCGGGCGCAGCGACAGCGGCCACGGGCACAATACTCGCTTCCGCCTGCTGCTCGGCTTCACTCAGCGGCGTGAACAGGCCAAAACCGTCACTCTCTTCCTGCACCAAGGCCTCGACCGGCGCAGAGGGAAGTGGCGCAAACAAGCCAAAGCCTTCATCTTCTTCCAGCACATCGTTACTGCTGACAGCGGCCCCCTCCAACGGGGGGAAGAAACCAAACCCGCCATCAGCATCGTCCTGCAGTCCGGCGTTGAAGTCTTCTACCGTAAACGCAAACTCCGGCAGCAGAAAGCCCAGCATCTCGGAGAGGTCCTGGCAGGACGCAGCGGTGGTAAACACCCATTCGCGCGTTTTGCCACCGTCGCCCTCATCTTGCTCACTCATGCTGCCCAGTTTGCCAAAGCCCGCAAGCCGCTCCTGCAATGAGTCCAGATCCAGCCCGGCCGCCAGCACAGCATCCAGTTTCAGCGTGAGCCGCAGCCGTTGCTCGCCTTCTGGCAGCCCGCCGCCTGCGGTCTCTTGTGCTTCATCTGCCCCCCCGCTCAATGCCGTCAGTCGGTCACAGATCAGCTGGCTGGCCGCATCATCCGCCTCTCCCTGACCTTGGTGCGCCGCCAGCAAGTTCTTCAGCACATCGCCCGCCTGCAGAAACACGTCCACCATTTCGCTGCTCAGCTTGAGCTCATGCTTGCGAATACGATCGAGCAGGTTTTCCAGAATATGGGTGACTTCAGTCAGGTCATTGAAGCCAAACGTACCGGCGCCACCCTTGATCGAGTGCGCGGCCCGAAAGATGGCATTCAAAGCCTCATCGTCCGGCTGCTGAATATCCAGCGCCAGTAGCAAGGACTCCATCTCTCCCAGGTGTTCCGCCGCCTCCTCGAAGAAGACCTGGTGAAACTGCGACATGTCTATGCTCATCACCCGCTCCGTCTGCCGATGACCCGGTGGGCCGAGGTTAGCCGATGACCTTTTTCACGACATCCAGCAGCTTTTGCGGATCGAAAGGCTTGACCAGCCAGCCCGTCGCGCCGGCAGCACGGCCTTGCTGCTTCATGGCGTCACCTGCTTCAGTGGTCAGCATCAGGATCGGCGTGGTGCGATAGGTCGGCAGCGCGCGCAAGGACTTGATCAGGGTAAGGCCATCCATGCCCGGCATGTTCTGATCGGTCAGGATCAGGTCAAACGGTGTGCCGCGGGCTGCCGCCAGCCCGGCATTGCCATCCACCGCTTCCTGTACCTGATAACCCGCTGTTTTCAGGGTGTATACCACCATCTGCCGGATGGACGCCGAGTCATCCACGGTGAGTATGTTCTTGGCCATATGTGCTCCAGGTGTTGAGTGTTGTCGGCTGGGGTCAGAACAGCTCTATATCGCCGGTGTCCATGGTGTTCTGGCTAACCGGGTTGAATTCCACATCTGCATGCAATGCCGCAATCTGCTGGCGAACCTCTTCTGCGATATCCGGAATGCGTTGCAGAAAGGCGGCTTGTTTCAATAACTGGGGCTGCGCAGCCAGCTCCTGCTGCATGCTGGTCAATTGCTCGCAGAGGCGCGCCATGTTTTCCATGCGTCGTGAGGTATGCGTCACCAACTGGTTGACCAGATCCTGGAACTGCAGAGAGCGAATGGCCTGGTTGGTATCCTGCTCGACCACGCCGGCAATGTCGGAGAGTTGATCCACCGCCTCACCCATGCTGACATTGAGCGCACGAATGGCGGACATGGTGCGCTCCACCCGCATCTTGGACTGCAAGGCAAAGTTCATGTCCTGTGCGGCCAGCTCGGCAATACGGCCTTCGGCATCTGTCACCGAGGAGTGGACCAGGCCAATATTGTCGCGAATCTGCTGGCTGAACTGGTTGGTGCGCAAGGAAAGGTTGCGCACTTCGTCGGCCACCACGGCAAAGCCACGCCCGGCCTCCCCGGCCCGTGCGGCTTCAATGGCCGCGTTCAGCGCCAGCAAGTTGGTCTGCTTGGCAATGGCTTCAATGTCGCCCACAAAGCCAAGTACCAGCTTGACCTGCTTGGCGATGTCATCCATTTTTTCTACCAGCGCCATGCCGATGGTGCTGTTGCGCACCGTGCTGTCCACAAACAGCGACAGGGTGCGTGACGTATCGTTGGCAAAGTCCTCAAAGGTGATGGACTGACCTTGCTCGGTTTCCACTTCACCCCGGGTCAGCGCCTGGGCAATCTGCTGCTGCGACGCGGCTTGCCGGGTAATGCTGGTAAAGCTGTTGATCAGGGTGTCGATGGCATCACCCAGGATGGTGCGCACCCGCACCATCTCGGACTCGGAAATGGCAAACTGGTGAAGAAACTCGTTATCCGCCGCGCACAGGGTTTCAAACACTTGCTGCTCGGCCACTGTGGTGTGGCCACTGTGACGCTCACGTGGCGGAGCCTGCACACCACCTTCGCGCCGTACGCACAACAAACCCACCCACATCAGCAACTGCAGCAGGGCGATACGCCAGTCCAGCCAGCCCATCTGCCACAACACGGCCTGCAGCAGCACCAGCAGGCTGCCCTGTATCCAGCGATTGTTCAGTTTCTGTAGCACACCCACCTTGCACCTCGAGGCATGATTATTCGGTCATGGCATATGCCATGCGGGCCATGCTTTATCCGTGCCGCTGCGGCAGCACTTATGTTTGGTGATAGTTGACGTCTCACGCTTCGTCAAGGCACAACTCGGACAGGCATGCCCCATTCTTGCTATACTCGGCCAGCCGGTCATGAACCGGATCCCCTGCTTTTTGACGACGTTCCGCATGCCTGCCATTGCCCTGTTGCCCGACCATCTGATCAACCAGATTGCTGCTGGTGAGGTGGTGGAGCGCCCGGCTTCTGCCCTCAAGGAAATGCTGGAAAACAGCCTGGATGCGGGCGCCGATGACATTCAGGTGCAGCTGCAGCAAGGCGGCATTCAGCTGATTCGCGTGAGCGACAATGGTGGTGGTATCCCGGTGGCTGAATTGCCGCTGGCACTGGCGCGCCACGCCACCAGCAAGATTCGCCAGCTGGAGGACCTGGAGCAGGTCGGTACCCTCGGTTTTCGTGGCGAGGGGCTTGCCAGTATCGCTTCCGTTTCCCGCTTGTCGCTGACCAGTCGCGCGGTGGGGGCGGATCACGCCTGGAAAGTGGAAGCGCAAGGTGGCGAGCTCTCCCAGCCCGAGCCCGCCGCGCTCAGCGCCGGTACCGTGGTGGAGGTGCACGACCTCTACTACAACACCCCTGCGCGCCGTAAATTCCTCAAGACCGAAGCCACCGAGTACGGGCATTGCGAGGATACCTTCAAGCGCATGGCGCTGGCTTGGCCACAGGTGGCGTTCACCCTCAGTCATAATGGCCGTGTCAGCTGGCGTCTGCCGCGGCAGAGCAGCCACCAGCGTATTGCTGCCATTCTGGGCGAACACTTTCTGGAAGACGGCCTGAGTGTGGCCGCAGAAAACGGGATGCTGCAGCTCTCCGGTCTGGTTGGCAGCCCGACGCAGTCCCGCGCCGGGCGCGATGCGCAGTACTTCTTCGTCAATGGCCGCTTTATCCGCGACAAACTGGTCAGCCACGCGCTGCGCGAGGCCTACCGCGATGTGCTGCATCACGAGCGCCACCCAGTCTATGCCTTGTTTTTCCAGCTGCCCCCCGAGCTGGTGGACGTGAACGTACACCCGCAGAAAAGCGAGGTGAAGTTCCGCGATAGCAGCGCGGTGTACCGCCTGCTGAAATCGACGGTGCAACAAATTCTGGCGGGTACGGTAGCTGGGAGCAGCCAGCCGGTTGCCGAACCCGGCTTCACGCCCATGCCGCCGATGATGACGACCCGCCCCGCTCCGACACCTGGCAGTGGCTGGACAGCTGCTCCGCGCTATGAACAAGCCCGGATGCCACTGGGTGTTGCCGAGGCCGTGCCGAACTATTTTGCCGCCTTGAAACCGCTGGACGACCTGCCGCAAGCGGCCCCGGCGCTCCCCGCCGCCACGGATGCCCCGCCACTGGGCTACGCGCTGGCACAGTTACAAGGCATCTATGTGCTGGCGCAAAACGAGCATGGCCTGATCGTGGTGGACATGCACGCCGCCCACGAGCGCATTCTGTACGAGAAACTGAAATCCGCACTGGATCAGCACAGTGTGGTCAGCCAGCCTTTGCTGATTCCCGCCAGCTTCCACGCCACCAGTCTGGAGATGGCGACCGCCAGCCAGCAGAGCGCGACGTTGTCACGGCTGGGCTTTGAGCTGGCCCCCGTTTCGCCAACGCATTTAGCCTTGCGTGCCGTACCGGTGGCCTTGCAGCAGGCCGACAGCATTGCGCTGACGCGCGATGTACTGAAAGACCTGGCTGAAGTCGGCAGCAGTGATGTGCTGACCGCTCGGCGTAACGAGCTGCTCGCCACCATGGCCTGCCACGGCGCCGTGCGTGCCAACCGCCATTTGACGTTGCCAGAAATGAACGCCCTGCTGCGTGAGATGGAAGCCACCGAACGCTCCGGGCAGTGCAACCATGGCCGCCCGACCTGGTTTCAGCTCACGCTGGCTGACCTCGACAAACTGTTCCTGCGCGGCCAATGACACCCGCCTTGCCCCCACTGATTCTGCTGGCCGGGCCGACCGCCAGCGGCAAAACCGCCTGCGCCATTCACCTGCTGGAGCAGCAGCTGCCTGTCGAGCTGGTCAGCGTCGATTCGGCGCTGGTCTATCGCGACATGAATATTGGCACCGCCAAGCCGGATGCCGCCACGCTGGCACGCGCACCGCACCACCTGATTGACCTGATCAGTCCGCTGGAGGCCTATTCAGCGGCGCAATTTCGCAACGATGCCTTGCAGGTGATGGCGGAAATCACCGCACGCGGCAAGATCCCGCTGCTGGTGGGCGGCACCATGCTGTACTACAAGGCGCTGCTGGAGGGCTTGTCGGACCTGCCGGAGGCGGACCCCGCCTTGCGTGCGCAGCTGGAAGCCGATGCCCGCACAGATGGTCTGGCCGCGCTGCATGCCCGTCTGGCCAGCCTCGACCCGACCACCGCAGCCCGTCTGCATCCGACCGATAGCCAGCGCATCCAGCGGGCGCTGGAAATCTGCCTGCTGAGCGGCGAGCCAATGTCGGCCTTGCTGGCACGGCAGCAAGCCAGCCCGCTACCCTACCGCACTCTGCAGCTGGCGCTACACCCCTCCGACCGTGCGGCGCTGCATGAGCGCATTGCGCTGCGTTTCCGGCAGATGCTGCAGGATGGCTTGCTGGATGAGGTTCGCGAGCTGCAGCAGCGCTACCCGGCGCTACACCCGGACTTGCCCAGCATGCGCTGTGTGGGTTACCGGCAGGCCTGGCTGCATCTGGCTGGTGAAGACGATCTGCCGACCCTGATCGACAAAGGCATCGCCGCCACCCGCCAGCTGGCCAAGCGGCAGATGACCTGGCTGCGTGGCCTGCCCGGCTGGCAGCTGCTCGACTGTCTGGCGGCCGACCTGCCGCAACAGGTCGAGCAACAGGTTCAGCGCTGGCTGGACACCGCACCTGCCCACTGATCAGAGCAGCGCTGCCCGCCAGGCAAAATACGCGGCCAGACCCAACACAATGGTCAGCAGCTGGTTACGCCAGCGCAGGCAGACCGCAATCGCCACCAGCGCACCGATCAGCTGCGGGTTACGCCAGTGCAGCTCAATACCCTGCTCGTGCGGTGCCAGCACCATGGGCACAATCAATGCGGTGAGCACCGTCACCGGCACAAAAGCCAGTGCCCGCTGCAAGGCCGGGGGGAAGGTGACCCGATCCCCCAGCAGAAAGAAAGAGGCCTTGATCAAGACGGTAATCAAGGCCATGCCCAGAATCATCACGGTGTAGTTCATGCTGCCTCCTGCACGACGGTCGATGTTCTGGCATGCACCCAGACCCCCACCGTCACGCCCGCCAGAATGGCCAGCATCAGCCCGCCCTTATAGGGCCAATGTCGGCCCAGCAAGGCCACCGCGCCTGCAGTGAGTGCCGCCAGCAGTTGTGGGCGCTGCTTGAGCTGTGGCACCACGATGCCGATGAAGGTCACCACCATGGCAAAATCCAGCCCCCATTGCTGCAAGGCAGGGAAGGCCGCGCCGAACAGCACGCCCAGCAAGGTCCAGCTTTGCCAGTTGAGGTACATGGATCCGGCAGAACCGAGAAAATACCAATGGCTCTGGCTGTGCTGCGGGTGCAGGCGGTAATGCCCCACCATCACGGCAAAGGTTTCATCGGTCAGCAGCGCCCCCAGCCCCGCCCGCCAGCGCAGCGGCAGATGGGCGACGTGTGGCAGCAAGGTGGCGGAATACAAGGCATGCCGTAGATTCACCACAAAGGTGGTCAGCCAGATCAGCAGCAGCGAGGCATGACCGGCGACCAGCCCGACTGCAATGAACTGACTGGAGCCGGCATAGACGGTGGCAGACATCAGCGAGCCATGCCATAGCTGCATGGCAGAGCCTGCCGCCAGGGTGCCGAAAATCACGCCAAACGGGGCGGCACCAACCAGCATGGGCAGGGTATCGCGCGCGCCTTCCAGCAAGGCAGAACGTGGGGTATGCATGAGAATGAACTCCTTTCACCCTCAGCATACGTAACCCCTGGGGGGCTGGCTTGTACGTTCTTGCTATGCCGCGCGGCGAGCCTGCTGCCAGCGACCCGGCGCCACACCAAACGCACGCTTGAAATGGCGGGTGAAGTGGCTCTGGTCGGTGAACCCGGCATCCAGCGCGACTTGCGCGACCGGGGTGCCACGCCGCAGTGCGGCGGCAGCACGGTTGACGCGCAGTTGCACCCGCCAGGCGTGGGGTGGCATGCCGACCGTTTGTGAAAACAGCCGTACGGCGTGGTAGCGGGACAACCCCACCTGATCCGCCAGCATCTGCAGGTTGAGGTCCTGCGCCGGATCATCCGCCAACCGCAGCATCATCTGCTGCACGCGGGCATCATCGCGGCAATGCAGCGCACGGTCAGAGCGGGTGCCCGCGTGGCGTTGCAGCAGCAGGCTCAGGCCATTGACCAGCAGGCTTTCCGCCTGCAAGGGATCATTCCCCTGCTCCAGTACCCGGTGGGCAGCCCCCAGCACACTACAAAGCGGCGCATCCTCCACCACCTTGACCGGAAACCAAGGCAGCGGTGCAGGTCGCCCGGCCAACTCATCCGCCACCTGCTGCATCACTGGTACCGTAGGGTAGAACACCCGATAGCGCCATCCTTCGGCAGACACCGCCTCTCCCGTATGCACTTCGCCGGGATTGACCACCCCCATCCGCCCCGGCGACACCACCAGATGCTTTCCACCGTATTGAAACGCCTCGGCGCCGGTTTCAATCACCGGTATGGCGTAGAAATCATGCCAGTGCGGCGTAAAGCGGTGCTCAATGAAGTGCGCCGTCAGCAGGTCGCTGTCGGGCAGCGCCGGGTGGCGAAAGAAATGGGCCCGCTCACGGGGTGCGAGCGGGTGCGGCCCCTCGGCTAGGGTCAGGTGGGGGGGCGGGTCGCCCATGGCTCAGCGCTTCGGCGCCATCAGGCAGCGCTCCAGCTCCTGCTCGATCAGCTCACGTGGCAATTGCCGCCCGATGAACACCAGCAGGTTGGATTTCTTTTCGCCATCGTTCCAGCGGCGGCCAAAATTGCTGCCCATCATCATGTGCACCCCCTGAAACACCACCTGGCGCGGCTCCTTGGCAATGTAGAGCAGGCCTTTGTAGCGGTAGAGGTCGTTGCCGTAGGTTTCCAGCAGCTTGCTGAGGGTTTCCTCCAGCTTGTGCATGTCAAATGCCCGCTCGCTGCGGAACACGAAGGACTGCACCGCATCCAGATGCCGATGCGGCGCGTGATGGTGGTGGTGTTCATGCTCACAATGGTCGTGGTCACAATGCTCATCATGTTCGTGATGGTGGTGATGGGCCGGATCATCACAATGCTCATCGTGGCAATCGTGGTGATCATGCGCCTCGCCAGGGTTGAGGAAATCCGGATTGATGTCCAGCCGGGCGTTGAGGTTGAAGCCACGGATGTCGAGGATGGTGTCGAGCGGGGCCTCGCCGAAGTGCACCGCCTGAATCTGCGCGCGCGGGTTCATCTGTACCAAGCGGTGGCTCAGGTCCGCGCGCTCGGCCTCGCTGACCAGATCGGTCTTGGACAACAGGATACGGTCAGCAAATGCCACCTGCTTCTGCGCGGTTTCTTCACGGTCTAGCTGCTGCTGGCCATGCTTGGCATCCACCACCGTCAACACGGCATCCAGCAGGTACAGCTTCTGTACGTCTTCATCAAAGAAGAAGGTCTGCGCCACCGGACCAGGGTCGGCCAGGCCGGTGGTCTCGATGATCACCCGCTCAAACTGTAGTTGGCCCAGCGCGCGCTTGCCCGCGAGCTCCAGCAGGATACGCTGCAGGTCACCCCGCACGGTGCAGCAGATGCAGCCATTGTTCATCTCCACCACCTGCTCGGTGTCCTGCACCAGCAGTTCGTTGTCGATGCCCACTTCGCCGAATTCGTTTTCAATCACGGCAATCTTCTGGCCGTGCTGCTCCTGCAGCACACGGTTAAGCAGGGTGGTTTTACCCGCCCCCAGAAAGCCGGTCAGAATGGTCACCGGGATCAGGTCGGTGCGGTTCGGGTTGGTGTTCATGCAAAATCCTGTGGCTGAGCGTCAATCATATGAATTGTTGAATATGGGGGAAGCAGGCAGCTTCTTCAAGCACCGTCTGTCTTGGGCAGCTCCAGCGGCAATGCTTGCTGCTGCGGCGCCGGCGGGCTGACCCGCGCCTGCAGCTGCCCTTCTGCCAGCTGAATGTGCAAGGCATCGCCCGCACGTACCTGTTCTGGATGGCGCACCACTTGCCCGTTGGCCGTGGTCACCAGGCTGTAGCCCCGCGCCAGCACGGCCGTCGGGTCCAGCGCCTGTAACCGCGCGGCCAGCGTGCTCAGGCGATGTGCATGGCTTTGCAGCTGGCGCTGCAGGCTGGGACCGAGGCGGCTTTGCAGCTGGCTCAAGCGATGTGTCAGCCTTGGCAAATCAGGACGGCATGCCTGCCAGCGCCAGCGCAACTGTTGCAGGCGATGCTGGCGCTGTTGCAGCAATTGGCTACCAGCACGCTGCCAACGTTGTTGCCATTGCTGTAATACCGCCTGTTGCTGAGCTATGCGCTGGCCCGGGTGCAACAGCCGCCGCGCCAGATAGTCGAGCTGCTGCATGCGTGGCTCCAGCTGGCGCGCCACGGCACGCTGCAGACGGCGCTGCAGCTGCCCCAGGTGCTGACGCATGGCCAGCCCATCTGGCGACACCAGCTCGGCCGCTGCGGTGGGCGTGGCGGCGCGCACATCGGCCACAAAATCAGCGATGGTGAAGTCGGTTTCATGCCCCACCCCGCTGACCAGCGGAATCCGGCTGGCGGCAATGGCATGCGCCAGCGCTTCATCATTGAATGCCCACAGGTCTTCGATCGAGCCACCGCCCCGGCATAGAATCAGCACCGACACTTCCGCGCGATCGTTGGCTTGCTCGATGGCCCGCCGCAACAAGGGGGCGGCACCGTCTCCCTGCACCGGTGCCGGGTAGAGAATGACCGGGATATGCGGCGCGCGCCGGCGCAACGCCGTGAGCACGTCACGCAAGGCGGCGGCTTGCGGTGAGGTGATCACCCCGATGGCGGCCGGATGCGCAGGCAAAGTGCGCTTGCTGTCCGGATCAAACAGGCCAGCGGCTTGCAGACGCTGCTTGAGCGCCTCATAGGCGGCAAACAGTGCACCACGCCCGGCTTGCCGCATGCTGTCGACGGACAGCTGAAACTCGCCACGCGCGGCGTACAACCCTGCGCTGGCATACAGCTCCACCTTGTCGCCATTGCTGACCGGCCACGCCACGTACTGCGCCTTGTGCCGGAACATCACGCAACGCACCTGGGCGTGTTCATCCTTGAGCACAAAGTACCAGTGGCCAGAGGCCGCACGGGTGAGATTGGACACCTCACCACTGACCCACATGGGCGGCAACTGACCCGCCAGCAGATCGGCAACCCGTTGATTGAGCATGGAAACCGGGACTACCGCTACTGATAATTCATTTGTCATCACAGTGAAGGTCAACTCATCCACACCTTGTCAAGCCCTGCACTGCAACATGCAATCTGGGCGTCATCTTGTCAACAAAAGAATTATGTTATTGATTTTAAACAATAAAAAACACTGTCCAAGAAGCTGGCAGGCTACAAAACTTCCTTTACCATCGGGGGGTTAGCGCACTTTTGCAAATGTTGCCCACAAAGTTATCCACAGCTTTTGTGGGTAAATCCAAAAAACCTTGATGGATGACGGGCTTAGCCCGCATTCTTAAAGTAGCCCCCCGTCTTGCTGAGGAGAAAACAATCGCTTAGCATGCGCACTGGCGCCGCTTTACCCCAACGGCATGGCGCAGCGAATGGGCGGTTCATGGTATCCTTGCGCCGGACGCCTGATTCGGTATCCATTGTAACCGCAGCGCCATAGCGCCGGGTTGTTTCACCAAGAAGGAACAGTTGTGTATTCCATCATTCAAGCGGCCGGCTGGCCGATCTGGTTGTTGATCGTCTCTTCGATTGCGGCGCTGGCCATCATCATCGAGCGCGCCTGGTCGCTGCGGTCCAGCAACATCATCCCGTCGGGCCTGCTGCGGGAAGTGGTGCAGGAATACCGCCAGCACGGTGTGAACGAAGCCTTGCTGAAGAAGCTGATTGATCCGCGCGCGCCGCTGATGTCGCGCGTGTTTGCATCCGGCCTGAAAAACGTGGGCAGCTCGCGCGAGATCATGAAAGAATCCATCGAGGAAGCCGGACGTGCTGCCTCCATCGAGCTGGAACGCTTCCTGACCACCCTCGGCACCATCGCCGCCATGTCGCCGCTGCTTGGCCTGTTTGGCACGGTGGTGGGCATGATCGAAATCTTTGGTGCCGGTGGCGGCAGCACCGGGCAAAACCCGGCAGAACTGGCACATGGTATCTCGGTTGCCCTGTACAACACCGCCTTCGGCATCATCGTCGCGGTGCCCAGCATGGCCTTCTATCGCCATTTCCGCACCAAGGTGGATCAGCTGCTGGTGGAGATGGAGCAGCAGGCCATCAAACTGGTGGAAATTCTCCACGGCGAACGGCAAGGTTAAGCCGCCATGAACTTCCGTCGCGCCAAGCACCGGGAAGAACCGGAGATCAACTTCATCCCGTTGATCGACTTGCTGCTGGTGATCCTGATCTTCCTGATGGTCACCACCACCTACTCCCGTTTTGCCGAGTTGCAGATCAACCTGCCGTCAACCGAGGAAGCCGCCAGTGTCAGCGATCCCAAGGACAAGATGCTGAATGTGGCCATCGACGCACAGGGCCGTTTCAACATCAATAACCAGCCGCTGAACCAGACGGATCTGGCCGGTATCAAGGCCGCCCTGCAACAGGCAGCGGGTGACAACAAGGACCCGGTGGTGGTCATCAATGCCGACAACGATGCCAAGCACCAGAATGTGGTGCTGGTGATGGAAGCCGCCCAGAGCGTCGGCTTTGCCAAAGTCACCTTTGCCATTGATGAACAGACACCCGGCAAGTAAACCATGCGGGGCCTGACCGCAGAATGGCGCCGCCCCAGTTGGCGGCGCTTTGTTTTGTGGTGGCCTGCCCGGCTGTACGGGCTGCTGGCCAGCCTGCGGCGCGCCCTCTACCGGGTCGGCCTGTTGCGCTCGGTGCAGCTGCCGGTGCCGGTCGTCGTGGTGGGCAACATCCATGTTGGCGGCAGTGGCAAAACGCCCCTGACCACCTGGCTGGCCCGCTCCCTGCATGAACGTGGCTGGCATCCGGCCATTGTCAGCCGGGGCTATGGCGGCAGCCATCGTCAACCACAAGCCGTCCACCCCGACAGTGATCCGGCTCTGACCGGCGATGAGCCGGTACTGCTGGCGCAGCAACTGTACGACCATGAGGTGCCAGTGTGGGTGGGGCAGGACCGGGTGGCCACCGCCCATGCCCTGCTGGCCGCACACCCTGAAGTTAACCTCATCCTGTGCGACGACGGCCTGCAGCACTATCGTCTGCAGCGTGATGTGGAAATCTGCGTGATCGACGGTGCAGCCCCTTGGGGCAGCCAGGCCCTGCTGCCGCAAGGCCCGCTACGGGAGCCGCTGCGCCGCTTGCAGCGGGTGGATGCCATCGTCTACAACGGCAGCCCGGTCGCGCCTGCTGCCGCCACGCCACCTGCCTTCATCATGCGCCTTGAGCCGCAGGATTTTTACCAGGTCAACCACCCTGAGCAGCGTCGGCAAGCGGCCGACTTTCAAGGTGAGCGTCTGGTGGCGGTCGCCGGGATCGGCAATCCGCAGCGTTTTGCCCGCACGCTGGACAGCCTGGGCTTGGCACTGCCCCTGCACGCATTCCCTGATCATCACCCCTATCAGGCGGCAGACTTCGTCCCCCTGGCCGCAGATGTCATCCTGATGACGGAAAAAGACGCAGTGAAATGCAAATCGCTGAATAATGATACACTGTGGGCATTGTGCATCGCGGCAGAGGTCCACCCGGATCTGGCCGCCCTGGTGGAAAGACGCCTTAACGCCCATGGACGCTAAACTGCTCGACATTCTGGTTTGCCCTTTGTGCAAGGGCCCCCTGCAATACCATAAGCCGGCCCAGGAGCTGGTCTGCCAAGCCGACCGGCTGGCTTTTCCGATCCGTGACGACATTCCGGTATTGCTGGAAGACGAGGCCCGCAGCCTCGATACCCCTGACGCAGCCTGATGACTGCGTTCACCGTCCTTATTCCGGCGCGACACGCCTCCACCCGCCTGCCCGGCAAGATGCTGGCGGAGGTGGGCGGTGTGCCGCTGATCGTGCGGACGGCGCAGCAAGCATTGCGCTCCGGTGCAGCCCAGGTGGTGGTCGCCACCGATCATGCCGACATTGAGCAGGTGGTACGCGACGCGGGCCTGCCGGTGCTGCGAACCCGGGAAGACCACCCAAGCGGGACGGACCGGCTGGCTGAGGCAGCCGACCTGTTAGGTCTGCCTGATGAAGCCCTGATCGTCAACGTGCAGGGCGATGAACCCTTGCTGCCGCCCGCACTGATCCAGCAGGTGGCGCGCGCGCTGGCGGATACCCCTGAGGCCGCCATTGCCACGCTATGCCATCCGATCCATAGCGCGACCGATTTCTTTAATCCCAATGTGGTCAAGGTCAGCTTTGATCAGCGCGGCCGTGCGCTGACCTTCAGCCGTGCCCCGCTACCTTACGCACGCGATGCCTTCGCACAGCAGCGCGACGTGCTGCCGGAGGGCCTGCCCGCCTATCGCCACATCGGGATCTATGGTTACCGCGCCCACTTCCTGCGCGCCTACCGGCAGCTGCAAGCCTGTCCGCTGGAGCAGTTTGAAGCACTGGAACAGTTGCGCGCACTGTGGCACGGTTATGTAATCCAGGTGGCCATCGCGGCGGACGCTCCGCCCGCCGGGGTGGATACAGCAGAGGATCTGGAACGGGTGCGACAATGGCTGACCTCCCAGCCCGCGCCTGACAACATGCCGGGATAAGGCATGCCCTGATGACAATCAACTTCGACCTTTGAGCAGAGGAACACCATGAAACTGATTTTGTTGGGCGCACCGGGTGCAGGCAAAGGCACCCAGGCCAACTACCTGAAGGCCCACTTCGGCATTCCGCAAATTTCGACTGGCGACATGCTGCGTGCCGCCGTGGCCGCAGGCTCGCCGCTGGGTCTGCAGGCCAAGGCTGTCATGGACGCGGGTCAATTGGTATCCGACGACATCATCATCGGTCTGGTCAAGGAGCGTATCGCCCAGCCGGACTGCGCCAAGGGCTTTCTGTTCGATGGCTTTCCGCGCACCATCCCGCAAGCCGATGCGCTGAAGGCAGCTGGGGTTGCCATCGACTATGTGGTGGAGATCGACGTGCCGGACAGCGAGATCGTCGAGCGCATGTCGGGCCGTCGCGTTCACCTGCCCTCGGGCCGCACCTACCATATCAAGTTCAACCCGCCGAAGCAGGATGGCGTGGATGACGAAACCGGCGAAGCCTTGGTGCAGCGCCCGGACGACCATGAAGATACCGTGAAGAAGCGCCTGGATGTGTACCACACCCAGACCGAAGTGCTGGTAGGCTACTACTCCGAGCAGGCCAAAGCGGGAGACCGCAGCGCGCCGAAGTATGTGAAGGTGGCTGGTGTGGGCAGTGTGGAAGGCATTCGCGACAGCATTCTGGCGGCACTGGGCAGCTAAGCCCTCGCCTGGCCACAGCAAAAAGCCCGCAACCATGCGGGCTTTTTTTTATGCGCACACCCGGGAGACCACTTAGCGGGCAGCGTCCGCCTCCAGATGATAACGGGTAATTCGCTCCACCTCGGCTTTTGAGCCCAGAAACACTGCAACCCGCTCATGCAGGCTCGAAGGTTGAATATCGAGGATACGCTGGCGGCCGTTGGTTGCCGCGCCACCAGCTTGCTCCACAATGAAACTCATCGGGTTGGCCTCATACATCAGGCGTAGCTTGCCCGGCTTGTTCGGTTCACGCGCATCCCACGGGTACATGAAAATCCCGCCCCGGGTGAGGATGCGGTGCACATCGCCTACCATGGCGGCGATCCAGCGCATATTGTAGTTCTTGCCCAGCGGCCCGGTCTGGCCTGCCAGCAACTCTTCCACATAACGCTGTACCGGAGCCTCCCAATGGCGAGCATTGGAGGTATTGATGGCAAATTCCTGCGTTTGCTCAGGGATGCGAATGTCGTCGTGGGTCAGCACAAACGAGCCCAGCTCGCGATCCAGCGTAAAGCCCTTGACCCCACTACCCAGCGTCAGCATCAGGATGGTTTGCGGACCATACATGGCGTAGCCTGCCGCCACCTGGGTCACCCCGGGTTGCAGAAAATCGGCTTCACCGGGTTCACTCACCCCATCCGGGCAGCGCAACACCGAGAAGATGGTCCCCACCGAGCCATTGATGTCGATATTGCTGGAGCCATCCAGCGGATCGAACAACAGCATGTAGGCGCCCTTGGGGAAACGGCCAGGAATGGGGTATACCGTGTCCATTTCCTCGGATGCCATGGCAGCCAGGTGGCCACCCCACTCATTGGCCTCCAGCAGGATCTCATTGGAGATCACATCCAGCTTCTTTTGCGCCTCACCCTGCACATTGTCGGTACCTGCATTGCCCAGCACACCACCCAGCGCGCCTTTCGACACGGCATGGCTGATGGCCTTGCAGGCACGGGCCACCACTTCAATCAGGAAACGCAGGTCAGCAGGGGTGCCGTGATCGCGGGTTTGTTCGATCAGGTAACGGCTGAGGGTGACACGAGACATGGGGGGACTCCACGATGCAGTGCGCGCAGTTTACCCCAGCATGAGCGGGCTGAATACCAGTCCACCACAAAGAAAAAACGGCACCCGAAGGTGCCGTTTCAGGGTGTGATGAGTCAGAGACTCATTTCACCACTTGCACATCTTTCCATGCGCCGTTGGTGAATTGCTTCACGGTCACAGCGCCGCCCTTGATGTCGCCCTTGGCGTCAAAGGAGATGGTACCGGTCACACCGGCCATCTTGATGGCAGCCAGCTTCGGCAGGTACTTGGCCGGTTCGACCGAGTCAGCCTGCTTCATGGCTTCGATGATGGCGTTCATGGCATCGTATTCATACGGTGCATAGATCTGGATATCCATGCCGAACTTGGCCTTGAAGCGCTTCTCGAAGTCCTTGCCCTTCGGCATCATGGCGCGCGGTACACCGGCTTCGGTGCAGTACACGTCGCCGGACATGCCGTCGCCAGCCAGCTTGATCATTTCGCCGGTGCAACCACCGTCACCCACCACGTACTTGGCCTTCAGGCCCAGACGCTTCATTTGCTGCACTTGCGGGCCAGCGGTTGCATCCATGCCACCGTACAACACCACGTCCGGTGCCTTGGCCTTGATGGAGGTCAGCACGGCAGACCAGTCGGTGGTCTTGTCGGTACCGAATTCACGCGCCACCACCTTGCCACCGGCAGCCTTGACAGCCTTTTCCACTTCGTCAGCCAGACCCTGGCCGTAAGCGGTGCGGTCATCAATGATGGCCACGGTCTTGGCCTTCAGGTTCTTGATCGCGAAGGAACCCATGGCGGTGCCTTGTTGCACGTCGTTCGCCACCACGCGGAAGGTGGTCTTGAAGCCTTGCTGGGTGTACTTCGGGTTGGTCGCGGACGGGGAGATCTGCGGAATGCCTGCATCAGAGTAAATCTTGGAGGCCGGGATGGAGGTACCGGAGTTCAGGTGACCCACCACGCCCTTCACGCCAGCATCCACCAGCTTCTGGGCAACCACGGTTGCCGTCTTCGGGTCAGCGGCATCATCTTCCGACACCAGCTGGAAGGTGACCACTTGGCCGCCGATCTTGATCTTCTTGGCGTTGGCTTCTTCAATGGCCATCTTGGCGCCGGCTTCGTTGTCCTTGCCCAGGTGAGCAATACCACCACTCATCGGACTGACCTGGCCGAGCTTGACCACCATGTCGGCGTGAGCAACACCCGCCAGAGCAACAGCGGAAGCAACAGCGATAACCAGCTTGTTCTTGGTAAACATACTCTCTCCTCATGCATTGGCGGGCGAACTTACGTTTCACGTATGCCAATAATATCGGTTTTACTGCTGGGGGTTGGCCATACCCGTACCCTGATGGGGCTTGGGAGCGCGGGAAATTATTACGCCGATTTTTATCTGCTATCAAGCGTTTTCTACAGGTCCGTCCATTTAACCAGCTACTGGACAGCCTTGACCTTGCCCAACACTCGCGGATTGCCGGAATTGTCCGCACCATGACGCTACAGCCCGCGTCACGGCTGAATCGCCATGACAGACGCTGCACAGGCACCCATACAGCAATACGCAAGCCTGATGGGGCCATTAGCCGCTATACTCGTCGGGATCTCAGTAATTTCACGGAGCAGTCAGTGTTGCAAGAATGGCGACAAAACAGCTGTGGCGCGGGCCTGGCATGCTGAATCGCGCGCGCAATGAAGCCCGGCAGCTGGTTCGCCTGGCGCTGCCTTTGATCATCAGCCAGATCGCCTATGTGCTGCTGGGGCTGCTGGATACCCTGATGGCGGCCCCCTCCGGCGCAGTGGCTCTGGCGGCAGTGTCTATGGGCAGCAGCATCTGGATCGCCGTGTTTCTCTCCCTGTTTGGCGTCTGCAGCGCGGTAGGACCGTTTGTTGCGCAATATCATGGTGCCAATGCGCCAGACAAGATTCGCCATGTCACCCAGCAAGCCGTGTGGCTGACCTTGGGCCTGTCCGCATTGGCCGTATTGCTGCTGCTGAATATGCGGCCGTTACTGGAGGCGACAGGCGCACCGGCTGCCGTGATTGCCCAGGCTCATCTGTTCTTGCAGGGTATTGCCATCGGCACCCCCGCCGGGCTATTGGGACGGACCTTGGGCCTGTACGCCTCCAGCACCTCCAATGCCCGCCCCGGCATGTTTTTTGCGCTGGGTGCGGTTGTGCTCAACATTCCGCTGAACTGGCTGCTGATCAACGGTCACTGGGGACTACCCGCCTTGGGGGGCGCTGGCTGTGGCTGGGCCAGCGGCATCAGCATGTGGTTGCTGCTGCCCCTGCAGCTGTGGCACCTGAAGCACTCACCGCGCTACCAAGGCTTTCGCGCCTTGCAGAATTTTTCTCGTCCGCACTGGCCCACGCTCGCGCAGCTGTTACGCTTTGGCTTGCCAATCGGCCTGACTTTCCTCGGTGAAGTCGGGGCATTTTCCAGCGTGGCCCTGTTCATCAGCCGCCTGGGCGAAGTCACCACGGCAGCACACCAGATCGTCACCAGCCTGTCGACCCTGACCTATATGCTGCCGCAGGGGCTCTCCATTGCCCTGTCCATCCGGGTCGCTCAGGCACTGGGTGCGCAGCAGGCGCAAGACGCCCGCTTCCGCTGGCAGGTCGGCCTGCTGCTGGCCCTGCTGGTGGCCTGCGGCAGTGCCAGCCTGATGTGGCTGGCCACCCCGGCGCGGCTCGCTTACCTCTACCATGTCGATCTGCCGGTGCTGCACATCGCCAGCGTGCTGCTGGGGGTGGCGGCCTGGTATCAGTTGTCGGACGCCATACAGGTTTGCGCTGCCGCCGCCCTGCGTGCCTACAAGATCAGTACCCTGCCGATGCTGGCCATGCTCGTCGCGTTCTGGTGCATTGCCATGCCGGTGGGTTACCTGCTGGCTTACCGGCCTGACCTGCTGCCTGGGCTGACCCTGCCACCCTTGGGGGCGCTGGGTTTCTGGCTGGCCTTGCTGCTGGGCCTGACGCTGGCGGCCGGCATGCTGCTGTGGGCCTTGCTCCGGGTCAGCCGCCAGGCCTGCCTGCATTCACCGCCTTTGCAGCCTGCGGCCAGCACGCATTGATTGGCGGATTCCGTCCGTACGATAACGGATAGAATCCGCTACAATGCAAGGCCAACTTTACTTTCGCTCTTTGACACCATGACGTTCCGTACCCGATTTGCCCCTCACATTGCCGAAGGCAATGCCCTCGCTCGCCTTGCCGGCCCTACCATCGTTGCGGGCATGTCCCAGCTGCTGATGGGCTTTGTGGATACCGTCATGGCGGGTCAAACCGGCGCAGTCTCCCTGGCTGGCGTGTCACTGGGGTTGAACACCTGGGTGATCCCCTTTGTCACCCTGTTTGGCCTGCTCAGTGCCATTGGTCCCTTCATTGCCAATCACTATGGGGCCAAGACCTACGCGCAGATTCCCCGCTTGGCCATGCAAGGGATATGGCTGGCCTTGATCTGCGGTGTACTGGTCGTGCTTCTGTTGCTCGGTTGCAGTCAGCTGTTCCATCTGACCGGTGCACAACCGGAGGTGGTAGCGCAGGCGCGGGTCTACCTCTACGGCATGGCATTCGGGACACCGGCAGCCCTGCTGTTCCGGGTGCTCACCTTTTATTCCGCCAGCGTGTCACTTACGCGCCCGATGATGGTGATTGGTCTCGGATCGTTATTGCTCAACATCCCCTTGAACTGGCTGCTGATCTACGGCCACTGGGGCCTGCCTGCCATGGGTGGCGCCGGTTGTGGCTGGGCCAGTGGCATCAGCATGTGGGCAGGCTTCTTTGTGATGGTGTGGCATGTCCGCCGCCACGCCAACTACGCCGCCTTCCGTCTGCCACTGCGTCTGCCCCGACCCGACTGGAGTCTGATCAAGCCCATCTTGCGACTGGGTGCCACCATTGGCGGCACCTACCTGTTTGAAGTGGCCGCCTTTGCCAGCGTCAGCCTGTTTCTGGCCTCATTGGGGGCTGAAGTGGTGGCGGGCCATCAGATCGTGATGAATTTTGCAGCCATGATGTTCATGGTGCCCAGCAATCTGGGGCATGCTCTCACGGTACGCATCGGTCAGCACGTGGGCGCCGGGCGTCTCGATCAAGCGCGGCGGGTCTCCATGGTCGCCCTGCTGATGGTCAGCGCATTTGCGCTGCTGTCGGGCTCGCTGATGTTCCTGTTCCCCTTGCAGATTGCCAGCCTGTACACCAGTGACCACGGCGCATTGCAGGTCGCCATTGGCTTGCTGCCCATCGGTGCGGCCTTCCAGCTCGGCGACTGCCTGCAGGCCTGCGCGGGCGGCGGCTTGCGTGGCTACAAGGTAGGTTCGCTGCCGATGTGGATCATGGGGCTGTCGTTCTGGGTGATTGCCGTACCGCTGGGTTACTGGCTGGCCTTTTCCCCCATCGGAGGTGGCGCACCACTGGGCGCACGCGGCTTCTGGTACGGGCTGACCGCCGGGCTGTTTGTCGCTGCACTGCTGCTCACCGCCAGCCTGTTGCGCGTCAACCGGCAGCGGCTTGTGGCACAATCCGGCCATGCGCATTGAATCTCTCGCGTCACTGACGCCGTATCACACTTTTGCCGTTGCCGCCCACGCCCGCTGGCTGGTTCACATCGAACAGGATGATGAACTCTGGCCCGCACTGAACGATCCACGCTGGGCAGGGCTGCCGCGCCTGATTCTGGGCGGCGGCAGCAACCTGCTGCCCACCGGTGACTTTGCCGGGGTGGTGCTCCGCCTGTGCACACAGGGCAAGCAATGCGTGGCCGAAGATGCCGCATCCTTGTGGGTGGAAGCGGCCGCTGGCGAGACCTGGCATCCTTTTGTGCAGTGGACGCTGTCTCAAGGTGGCTACGGGCTGGAGAACCTGTCGCTGATTCCGGGCACGGTGGGCGCGGCACCCATCCAGAATATTGGCGCCTACGGGGTAGAGCTGAAAGATTGCTTCGAGCAGCTCTCCCTGCTGGATGCACGCGATGGTCGCCTGCATACCCTGAACCGGGAACAGTGCGCCTTTGGCTATCGCGACAGCGTGTTCAAGCACGCTTGGCGCGAGCATGGCATCGTGCTACGGGTTCGTTTCCGCCTGAACAAGACCGCCACCGTACACACCGGCTATGGAGAATTGCAGAAAGAGCTGGACGCCATGCAGGTCAGCGCCCCCACGCCGCTAGACGTGGCACAGGCAGTGATTCGGGTACGCCAGCGCAAGCTGCCGGACCCGGCCGTGATCGGCAATGCCGGCAGCTTTTTCAAAAATCCGCTGGTACCCGCCGCGCAAGCGGCTGCCTTGCTGGCGCAATACCCGAATCTGGTGCACTACCCGGCCGCTGCCGGGCAGGTCAAACTGGCGGCAGGCTGGCTGATCGACCAGTGCGGCTGGAAAGGCCGCCAGCTGGGAGCGGCCGGGGTGTATGAACGGCAAGCACTGGTGCTGGTCAACCACGGCGGTGCCAGCGGTGGCGAAGTGCTGACACTGGCGCAAGCGATTCAGCGCGACGTGATGCAGCGCTTTGGGGTGGCGCTGGAGCCCGAACCCATCATCCTGTAGCGCCGCTGCGCTGCGCGGCCAAAATGGCGCTGACCGCTCGCAAGCGCGCATCATGTACCGCTTGCGGAATGGCCTGTGGTTTGGCGCACGCCTTGGCCACTGCCCCGGCATCCACCGCCCTCGCTGCCTGCTGCAGCTCCAGCCACTGCGCCTGCTGCGGGTAGGCCCGCTGCTGCAGCCCGGTCCGCCCTTGCGCATCAAAGCGGCACGCCTGCACCAGCTCGGCAAAGCGCTCCGGCCGACGGAAGGCATCCGCCCGCTCCAGCAACTTGAGCACCGTGCTCGGCCGCAGCTCGGCCAGACGGTGAATCTGCAAATGCAACAGGCACACCAGCTCGGCCAGCTCACGCAAGGCGGCTGGCAGCTTCAGACGCTCGCACACCGCGCTGACCACAGGCACGCCAGCCTGCTCATGCCCATGGTGGCGGGGCCAGTCCGCCGGGTCCGTCAGCCCCTTGCCCAGATCATGCAGCAACACCGCCCAGCGCACCGCCAGCGACGCGCCTTGCTGGGCCGCGAGGTCCAAGGCCAGTAGCACATGCTCGCCACTGTCCACTTCCGGATGATGCAGTGGCGGCTGTGGCACCCCGAACAACCGGTCCAGCTCCGGCAGGATCACCGCCAGCGCCCCACTCTCCCGCAGGCTGCGGATCATCAGCGAAGGCCGGGCTTCCATCAGCCCCTTGGCAAATTCCTGCCACACCCGCTCGGCAACCAGATGGTCCAGCTCACCGCTTTGCACCAGCTGCCGTAGCAGGGCAGCGGTTTCCGGTGCAGTCTGAAAACCAAAACGGGCGGCAAAACGGGCCAGCCGCAACACCCGCACCGGGTCTTCCACAAATGCCGGGCTCACGTGACGCAGCAGCCCGGCGCGCAAATCCGCCTCACCGCCGTAGGGGTCAACCAGCAGACCCTCCGCGCTTTCGGCCATGGCATTGATGGTAAGATCCCGCCGGGCCAGGTCTTGCTCCAGCGTAACCTCCGGATCGGCGTGAACCACAAAGCCGGTATAACCACTGCCCGACTTGCGCTCGGTACGCGCCAGCGCGTACTCCTCGTGGCTGACCGGGTGCAGGAACACCGGGAAATCCCGCCCCACCGGCTGAAAGCCCCGGCTCAGCAGCGCTTCCGCGCGTGCGCCAACCACCACGTAGTCATGGTCCTTGACCGGCAGTCCCAGCAGGCGGTCGCGCACCGCGCCGCCCACCCGGTAGACCTGCAAGCCTTGCAACAAGGGATCCTGCATCCCCTCAGGCCTCATCTGCCTCATGCGGCTGTGGCGGCGTTTCCAGCGCCTGCAGCCGCGCCTCCAGAGCGGCGAGCTGCTCACGGGTTCGCGCCAGCACCTGGGTCTGTACATCAAACTCTTCGCGGGTCACCAGATCCAGCTTGCCGAATGCGCTACCCAGCATGGCCTTGACGTTCTTCTCCAGATCTTTGGCCGGGCTGTTGGCCAGCAATTCAGAGAATTTCTGTGACAGCTCATCCTTCAGTTTGTCTCGCAACATGGTTTGTGTCCTTTGTCCAAACAGCTTGTCTGCATTGTATGCCATTCCGTCGGCGCATCGGCAGTGCAGCACATCAAAGTCCATGCACCAACGCGGTGCAGTCTGATGCGCATCCCGTCACACCCTGGTGCATGAGCGGCCTGCAATCACGGCGCTACCGCGCCTGGCGGGGCACTGTAGGGCTGGCACGCCTTTTGCCAGTAGGAAGGAAACAGCATGTTGCTGTGCAATAAAAAGCGGGCCGCCCTGCGCAGAACACCGCATCCCTTCCTCAGACTGGAGATAGGAACTGTCATGAAGTTCATTTCAGCGGTAATCAAGCCATTCAAACTGGACGAGGTGCGCGAAGCCTTGTCCGCCATCGGCGTACAAGGGTTGACCGTCAGCGAGGTCAAAGGTTTCGGACGGCAGAAGGGGCACACCGAGTTATACCGGGGTGCCGAGTATGTGGTGGACTTCCTGCCCAAGGTCAAAGTTGAGGTCGCGCTCGACGATGCACTGGTCGATCAGGCGGTGGAAGCGATTGAACAGGCCGCGCGCACCGGCAAGATCGGTGACGGCAAGGTGTTTGTATTCGATCTGGAACAAGTGGTCCGCATTCGCACTGGCGAAAGCGGTTCTGACGCCCTGTAAACCGCTGGAGCCCTGAACATGAAGATGTCCCGTTTTCTGCTGGCGCTGGCCAGCCCTGCCTTGGCGATGCCGGCATTGGCCGGCGCACCGGTCACCCTGGATCGCGGCGATACCGCCTGGATGCTGGTTGCCACCGCACTGGTATTGTTTATGACCCTGCCTGGTCTGGCGCTGTTCTACAGTGGCATGGTTCGCCGCAAGAACGTGTTGGCCACCATGATGCAAAGCTTCGCCATCACGGCTGCGGTCAGCGTACTGTGGGTGGTGGTGGGCTATAGCCTGGCGTTTGACCCGAACAACAGCTTCATTGGTGGTCTGGGCCGGGTGATGCTGCGCGGCATCGACCACAGCACCCTGTGGACCGATGGTGCCGGAACCGCTTACACCATCCCGGAACTGCTGTTCATGATGTTCCAGATGACCTTTGCCATCATTACCCCGGCACTGATCACCGGTGCCTTTGCCGAGCGGATGAAGTTTTCTGCCATGCTGCTGTTCTCGGTACTGTGGTCACTGGTGGTCTATGCCCCGGTCGCGCACTGGGTGTGGCAAGCCGGGGGCTGGCTGTTCGCCAAAGGAGCACTTGACTTTGCTGGCGGCACCGTGGTGCACATCAACGCCGGTGTCGCTGGTCTGGTGTGCGCCCTGATGCTCGGCAAGCGGGTGGGCTTTGGCCGTGAAGCCATGCCTCCACACAATCTGGTGCTGACCCTGATTGGTACCGGCATGTTGTGGGTTGGCTGGTTTGGTTTCAATGCGGGTAGCTGGCTGGCCGCCGATGGTCGTGCCGTGATGGCCATGGTCGCCACCCAGGTGGCCGCTGCTGCCGCCGCCCTGAGCTGGCTGTTTGCAGAGTGGCTGGGCAAGGGCAAGCCATCGGTGCTGGGCCTCGCCTCGGGTGCCGTTGCCGGTCTGGTGGCCATCACCCCGGCCTCGGGTTATGTGGGGGTAGGCGGTGCCTTGGTGCTGGGTCTGGTCGCCGGTATTGTCTGCTACTGGAGCGCCACCTGGCTCAAGCACAAGCTGGGCTACGACGACTCGCTGGACGCCTTTGGCGTGCATGGTGTCGGCGGCATTCTCGGCGCCCTGCTGACCGGTGTACTGGCTGACGCCAGCATCACCAAGGGCACCCCGGTACTGCTGCCCCCCATGGAGCAGCTGTGGGTACAAACCCAGGCCACGCTGGCGACGGCGGGCTACACCCTGGTGGTGACCTGGCTCTTGCTGAAAGTGCTGGACATGACCATCGGGCTACGTGTCAGCACCGATGAAGAGCGCGAAGGGCTGGACATTGTGCTGCATGGCGAGCACGTCGAATGATCACTCCTGTCCTGCCATAAACAGGGCATGTCTCTTGATGGCCGCCGGCTTGCCCGGCGGTTTTTTTTCGACCCTGTCCCCCTGATAAACCCTTAATTGTGCTGGTACTAAAATGGTCTGCCTTGCCGCCATCCGGCCCGATACGCGATAATTAGCAGATTTTATTTTGCCCCCACCCCCTGCGTGACCCTACTCGCACAATAGGAACTTGCAATGGTTTCCCGTACCGACCTCGCCAACGCCATTCGCGCCCTTGCCATGGACGCCGTGCAACAAGCCAATTCTGGCCACCCCGGCATGCCGATGGGCATGGCCGACATCGCCGTGGCCTTGTGGCATGGCGAGCTGAAGCACAATCCTGCCAACCCGAAGTGGCCCAACCGTGACCGCTTTGTGCTGTCCAACGGCCATGGCTCGATGCTGCTGTACAGCTTGCTGCATCTGACCGGTTACGACCTGTCGATCGACGACCTCAAGCAGTTCCGCCAACTGCACAGCCGCACGCCGGGCCACCCGGAGTATGGCTACGCACCGGGCGTGGAAACCACCACCGGCCCGCTGGGGCAGGGTATTGCCAATGCGGTGGGCATGGCACTGGCCGAAAAGATGCTGGCCGCCGAATTCAATCGCGACGGTTTTGACCTGATCAACCATCACACCTATGTGTTCCTCGGTGATGGCTGCCTGATGGAAGGCATTTCACACGAAGCCTGCTCGCTGGCCGGTACGCTGGGGCTGGACAAGCTGGTGGTGTTCTACGACGACAACGGCATTTCCATCGACGGCCACGTCGAAGGCTGGTTCACCGACAACACGCCGCAACGCTTTGCTGCCTATGGCTGGCATGTGATCCCCAAGGTGGATGGTCATGACGCCGACGCGGTGAGCCGCGCGATTGCCGAAGCCAAAACCGCAGGCAAACCCACCCTGATCTGCTGCCAGACCGTGATCGGCAAGGGTTCGCCCAACAAGCAAGGCACCCACGACAGCCACGGCGCACCGCTAGGGGCAGACGAGATTGCCGCCACCCGCGCCGCCATTGGCTGGCCGCACGCTGCGTTCGACATCCCGGCGCCGATCGCTGAAGCCTGGAATGCCCGCACCAAGGGTGAGGCCCTGGAAGCCGAGTGGAACCAGCGCTTCGCCGCTTACCAGCAAGCCCACCCGCAGCTGGCTGCCGAACTGAGCCGCCGTCTGTCCGGTGAACTGCCGGCCGACTTCGCCCAGTACGCTGCCGAGCAACTGCAAGCGGTAGACAGCAAGGCGGAAACCATTGCCACCCGCAAGGCCAGCCAGAACGCCATTCAGGCGCTGGCACCGAAACTGCCGGAACTGATCGGCGGCTCGGCCGACTTGGCCGGGTCCAACCTGACCCTGTGGAAAGGGGCCAGCGGCGTCAGCAAGGAAGCCGGTGGCAACTACATTTACTACGGCGTACGCGAGTTCGGCATGGCCGCCATCATGAACGGCATGACCCTGTACGGCGGCTTCCGTCCGTTCGGCGGCACCTTCCTGATGTTCTCGGAATACGCCCGCAATGCCCTGCGCATGGCGGCGCTGATGAAGATCAACCCGATCTTCGTGTTCACCCACGATTCGATCGGCCTCGGCGAAGATGGTCCGACCCACCAGCCGGTGGAACAGACCGCGACCCTGCGCATGATCCCGAACATGGACGTGTGGCGTCCGGCCGATACCGCGGAAGCGCTGGTGGCCTGGCAAGTGGCGGTGGAACACCGCAACACCCCAAGCTGCCTGATCTTCAGCCGCCAGAATCTGGCCTACCAGCCGAAGGATGCCCAGCAGCTGGCGGATATCCGCAAGGGCGGCTATGTGCTGAAAGCCGAAGCGGGTGAACTGAAGGCGGTACTGATCGCCACCGGTTCCGAAGTTGATCTGGCGGTGAAAGCGCAAGCTGCGCTGGCCGAGCAAGGCATCCACGTTCGCGTGGTGTCGATGCCGTCACCCTTCCTGTTTGACCGTCAGGACAGTAGCTACCAGCACGCCGTTTTGCCACGCCACATTCCGCGCGTGGCGATTGAGGCCGGGGTGTCGGACTACTGGCGCAAGTATGTCGGCCTGCATGGTGCGGTTGTCGGCATCGACACCTTTGGTGAATCCGCCCCGGCCCCTGCCCTGTTCAAGCAATTTGGCTTTACCGTGGATAACGTGGTCGCCCAGGTCAAGGCGATCCTGTAATCCCGCGCAGTATCCCGATGACGCCCTGCTCCCGCCTCTCCCCCAGCTGCCTGCGGCAGCGGGGCCTCATCACCCCGTCTTCCCCCATCCTCCCCCAATCGGATGGTCAGGCACCCCCATGCCGGGCGGACGGTCTTGTCAAACCCACTCGTGAAACCGTAAGGAGTCTCCCCCCATGATCCGCATCGCCATCAACGGCTACGGTCGGATTGGCCGCAATGTGCTGCGTGCCTTGTACGAAACCCAGCGCCGCAGCGAATTCAAGCTGGTGGCCATCAACGCTTCGGGCGATCTGGAAACCAACGCCCACCTGACCAAGTACGATACCGTGCACGGCCGCTTCCCGTTTGAGGTGAAGGCCGATGCCGACGGCAAGTGGCTACGGGTCAACGGTGAGGACATCCGTTTCTTCTCGACCCGTAACCCGGCAGAACTGCCGTGGGGGGAGCTGGGGGTGGACGTAGTACTGGAATGTACCGGTGCCTTTACCAGCAAAGCCAAGGCCAAGGTGCACCTGGAAGCGGGCGCCCGCAAGGTGTTGATCTCGGCACCGGGCGACAAGGACGTGGATGCCACCATCGTGGTCGGCGTCAACGAGCACATTCTGCGCCCGGAGCATGTGGTGGTGTCAAACGCCTCCTGCACCACCAACTGCCTGGCACCGATCGTCAAGGTGCTGCACGAGGCCATCGGCATTGAAAAAGGGGTGATGACCACCATCCACGCCTACACCAATGATCAGGTGCTGACCGACGTGCGCCACAAGGACCTGCGCCGTGCCCGCTCGGCCACGCAAAGCATGATCCCGACCAAGACAGGTGCCGCTGCCGCAGTGGGGCTGGTACTGCCGGAACTCAATGGCCAACTGGATGGTTTCTCCATCCGGGTACCGACCATCAATGTGTCGATGGTGGATCTGGCGGTGGTGCTCAAGCGCAATACCGACAAGAACGAAGTCAATCAGCTGATGGCAGATGCAGCCAGCGGCAAGATGAAGGGCATCATTGACTACAACGACGAGCCGCTGGTGTCGGTGGATTTCAACCACACCCCGGCGTCGAGCATTTTTGACTCCACCCTCACCAAGGTGCTGGATGGCAACCTGCTCAATGTGTCGGCCTGGTACGACAATGAGTGGGGCTACTCCTGCCGCATGCTGGATGCTGCCAAGGCCTTGATGGCCGTTTGAGCGTTTCCGCTGCAGCAGGGCGATGGCGGGGGTGCGTCATCGGACAGAGATGGAGCAACCGGGATCGCCCGGCTGTGATGCGGATTCCAACTGAAACAGGAGTGGTGGCATGCAATTCAAGAAACTGAGTGATCAAGCGCTGGCAGGCAAGCGGGTGCTGATTCGCGTCGACATGAACGTGCCGGTCAAGGACGGTATGATTGGCGACGATACCCGTATCCGCGCCTCCTTGCCGTCGATTGAGCTGGCGCTGGCACAGGGTGCATCGGTGTTGCTGATGACCCATCTGGGCCGGCCGACCGAAGGTGAGCTCAAGCCGGAAGACAGCCTGGCCCCGGTGGTCGCCCGCCTGGCTGAGCTGCTGGGCAAGCCGGTGCGACTGGTGGCCGACTGGCAGCAACACGGCGTGTCGCTGGCAGCAGGTGAAGTCGCCATGCTGGAGAACGTGCGCTGCAATGTCGGCGAGAAGAAGAACAGCGATGCACTGGGGCAGGCCTATGCCGCGCTGTGTGATGTGTTCGTGAACGATGCCTTTGGTACCGCCCACCGTGCCGAGGCTTCCACCCACGCCGTTGCCAAGTTTGCCCCGGTCACCTGCGCCGGGGTGCTGCTGGCGGCGGAACTGGACGCTCTGGGCAAGGCGCTGGCACAACCGGCTCGCCCGCTGGTCGCCATCGTGGCGGGCTCCAAGGTCTCCACCAAGCTGACCATTCTGGAGGCACTGGCCGACAAGGTAGACCAGTTGATCGTCGGCGGTGGTATCGCCAACACCTTCCTGCTGGCTGAAGGCCACCAGATCGGCAAGTCGCTGGCCGAGCCGGACCTGCTGGATGCAGCCCGTGCCGTCATTCAGAAGCTGCGCGCCCGCGGTGGCAAGGTGCCGCTGCCGCAAGATGTGGTGGTGGCCAGCGAATTCAGCGCCACGGCCACGGCCACGGTGAAGCCGCTGGCGGCCGTCGGGGCCGACGAGATGATCCTCGATATTGGCCCGAACGCCGCCAATGAGCTGGCCGAGCTGATTGCCCATGCTGGTACGGTGGTGTGGAATGGCCCGGTCGGTGTGTTTGAATTCGACCAGTTTGGCAAGGGTACCGAAACGCTGGCACGCGCCATTGCCGATAGCGCGGCCTTCTCGATTGCCGGTGGCGGCGATACGCTGGCGGCGGTGGCCAAGTATGGCATTACCGAGCAGGTATCCTATATTTCCACCGGTGGCGGCGCCTTCCTCGAGTTCCTCGAAGGCAAGGTGCTGCCGGCGGTGGACATCCTGCAACAGCGCGCCTGATCAACGGCCTATCGGATGTGGTCTGCCTGACATGGCAGACCACTTGCAGTGGTCCCATAGCGGTCTGCTTGGCGGCAGGCAGGCCAGTGTTACAATACGCCACTGCAAGCAGCATACCACTCGACTGAAATCGTGCGGTTGCCCCTCCCCCGCCGCAAGGCACGGGGCACCGCCAACCCCGGAGATTCGCATGCCTCTCGTATCCATGCGCCAGTTGCTCGACCACGCTGCCGAGCACAGCTATGGCCTGCCCGCTTTCAACGTCAACAATCTGGAACAGATGCGCGCCATCATGGAAGCGGCCGATAAGACCGACAGCCCGGTGATCGTGCAGGCTTCCGCCGGTGCCCGCAAATACGCGGGTGCACCGTTTCTGCGCCACCTGATTCTGGCGGCGGTGGAAGAGTTTCCGCATATCCCGGTGGTGATGCATCAGGACCACGGCACCAGTCCGGCCATTTGCCAGCGCTCGATCCAGCTGGGCTTCAGTTCGGTGATGATGGACGGCTCGCTGGCTGAAGATGGCAAAACCCCGACTGACTACGACTATAACGTGCGGGTGACCCGTACCACCGTTGAAATGGCTCACGCCTGCGGTGTGTCGGTGGAAGGTGAAATCGGTTGCCTGGGCTCGCTGGAAACTGGCATGGCCGGTGAGGAAGATGGCGTGGGTGCCGAAGGCACGCTGGACCATTCACAGCTGCTGACCGACCCAGAAGAAGCCGCCCGTTTTGTGCGTGACACCCAGGTGGATGCGCTGGCGATCGCCATTGGCACCAGCCATGGCGCCTACAAGTTCAGCCGCCCGCCGACCGGCGACATCCTGGCAATTGACCGCATCAAGGCCATCCACGCCCGCATCCCCAACACCCATCTGGTGATGCACGGCAGCTCCAGCGTGCCGCAGGACTGGCTGGCGGTGATCAACGAGTTTGGTGGCCAGATTCCGGAAACCTACGGTGTGCCGGTCGAAGAGATCGTGGAAGGCATCAAGCACGGCGTACGCAAGGTCAATATTGACACTGACCTGCGCCTGGCGTCCACGGGTGCCATCCGCCGCTTCCTCGCCAAGAACCCGGCCGAATTCGACCCGCGCAAGTACCTGAAGGAAACCGTCACCGCCATGCGTGACATCTGCGTGGCCCGCTACGAAGCGTTTGGTGCCGCCGGGCAGGCCAGCAAGATCAAGGCCCTGTCGCTCGATGCCATGGCCAGCCGCTACGCCAAGGGCGAGCTGGCAGCCGTCGTTCGCTGATCCCTTCCCCTCACCCGCCGGGCGGCGCATCCGCCCGGCGGGTTTCGCTCGTCCTTGTCCCCCGCTATAATACGGCTGCATTTTTTAGTCGGACCAATCAAATGGGATGTTGGTCAGGCCGGGAAACTGTTTTTTAGCGACACCTGACAACATAACAAGGATTGAGGACAAATGAGTATCGGCATCGGCGGCAGTACGCCCGAAGCAGCACTGGCCCGACTGTCAGACATGACAGCGGGTGCACACCCTATTGAGCAGGCCGAGTATCAGGCCCGCATCGCCAAGGCCCAGGCTTATATGCAGGCAAACGGTATCGACGCCGTCTATCTGCATGCCGGGACCGACCTGTATTATTTCACCGGCACCCGCTGGAACCCCAGCGAGCGTATGGTCGGCGCCTTGCTGCCCGCACACGGGCCCGTGCGTTACATCTCGCCCTGGTTTGAGATTGGCACCCTGCGCGACTACATGGCGGTGGAGGGTGAAGTGCTGGCCTGGCATGAGCACGAGAGCCCGTATGCGCTATTTGTACGCATGCTGGATACACTGCCAGCCCAGGGTCGTCGCCCGGTGATCGGTTTGAGCGAAAGCACGCCGTTCTTTGTGGTCAATGGCATCCAGAAGCTGACCACCGCCTATGATTTTGTGGACGCCAAGCCGGTGACGGCACATTGCCGTACCTGCAAGTCCCCCGCCGAAATTGCACTGATGCAACGCGCCAAGGACATGACACTGGAAGTGCACAAGGCCGTCGCCAGCATCCTGCATGAAGGCATCACCACGACCGAGGTAGAAGCCTTCATTGAAGCGGCGCATCGCAAGGTCGGCGCCAACGGCTCCTACTTCTGCATCGTGCTGTTTGGCGAGGCCAGCGCGTTCCCGCACGGCGTGAAGTATCCGCAGACGCTGAAGCAAGGCGACATGGTGCTGATCGACACCGGCTGCAAATTGCACAGTTACATCTCGGACATCACCCGCAGCTACGTGTTCGGCGAGGCCAGCCCACGCCAGCGTGAGATCTGGAAAGCCGAAAAAGCCGCACAGGCTGCAGCCTTCAAGGCAGCGCAGCTGGGTGTGCCGTGCAAGGAGGTGGATGCCGCTGCACGCCGCTGTCTGGCCGCCCACGGCCTGAGCGCCGGTTACGACCTGCCAGGCCTGCCGCACCGTACCGGCCACGGTATCGGGCTGGACATCCACGAGTGGCCGTACCTGGTCGGCAGCGATGATACCCCGCTGCAGGTTGGCATGTGCTTCAGTAACGAGCCAATGATCTGTGTACCCGGCGCATTCGGCATCCGTCTGGAAGACCACTTCTACATGAGCGAAGACGGCCCGCGCTGGTTCACCCAGCCATCGCACAGTATCGACGATCCGTTCGGTCTGGCCGCCTGAGTCAGTCCAGCAAACGAACCCGCCGCCCCGGTGGCGCGGGTTCACGGTCTGGCAGCGGGCCGGTATAGTCAGCCCGCGGCCGGATCGGCTGCCCTTGCGCCACCTGCTCCAGTGCATGCGCCATCCAGCCGACGCTTCGCCCTAGGGCAAACAGGGTGAACGCGGCATCCTGCGGCCATTGCCAGTGCCGTGCCAGTGCCACCAAACCAAAGTCCAGGCTGGGCGGTGCGGCCCCTGCGGCCTGCATCTCCTGCGCCAGCTGCACCCCAGCGTCCGACATCGGCAGGGTAGCCAGCATCAGGCGTGCCCGCGGGTCGCCTTGCGGGTACAGGGGATGTCCCCACCCCACCGACGCTTGTCCTGCCGCCGCCTGCAACGCCACCCGCCGCGCCACTGTTTCCGTTGGCAGCTGCGCCCACCAGGTCGCCACCTCACGGGTCGCGCCGCCGTGCCGGGCTCCGCTCAGCGCCGCCATCGCCCCCAGCAGTACCGCAGCCAGATCAGCCCCGGTTGCCGCAATGCAGCGCGCGGTAAAGCTGGAGGGGTTCAGTTCATGGTCAGCACACAGCACCAGCGCCAGCCGGATGGCCTCAGCCGATTCCGGCCGCTCCCAGGCCTGTGCACACCAGTGGTGTAGGGCTAGCCCTGGGTCGCCCTGACCCAGCAGCGCTTGGGCCACCGTGCGCACCAAGCCCATCGCCGTGACCGGTAGCAAGGAAGACTGCCCCACACAACGCGCCAGTGCCGCCCACACATCCAGCCCCTGCAAGGTGGCTGGAGCACGGCACTGCGCCCAGTCCTCTCCCGGCACCTGCCACAGCAAGCGGGCGACGTCCTCCAGCGTAGCCTGCTGTGCCAGCCGGGTGACCGCACGCCCCCGGTAATACAGCTCCCCCGCCTGCACCAGCGTCAGCGCGGATTGCAGCACCGGCTGGCCCCAGTCCAGCGAGCGGGCCGCAGCTGCACGACCACTGCGCGCCTGCTGCCGTGCACGCAAGCGCACCAGCTCCTTCACCGCATAGCGGTGATGCCGTCCCTGCTCACGCGGGTGCAGCCAGCCCCGGCTGACGTAGGCGTAGAGGGTGGCACGGCTCACCCCCAGCCATGCGGAAGCCGCCTTGGCGTCCAGCCAGTCGGTATCAGGGAGGTCAGGTTGATTCATTGCATCAAGATTGACCGTTTCCGCAGCGCTGCGCAATAGTGCGCATGCATGCAGCTCCCCGCCCGGGCGGATCCATCGCAATTGGGGATGACATCATGAATTACGATTTTGGTTTGACTGCGACCGACTACGCTACCCACCGCGCGGGCTTTCCGCCGGATCTGTTTGCCCGCCTGCAACCTTATGGCATCGGCCTGAAAGGCCAGCGCTTGCTGGATCTGGCAACGGGTACCGGCACACTGGCTCGAGGCTTTGCCCTGCGCGGCTGCCGCGTCAGCGGGCTGGACATTGCGGCGCCCATGATGGCGCAAGCACGCGAACTGGACCAGCGTGCCGGGGTGGTGGTGGACTACCACCTGGGTCGCGCCGAGGCGACCGGTCTGCCCGAAGGGTCATTTGACGTGGTCAGCGCCGGACAGTGCTGGCACTGGTTTGACGCCCAACAGGCGACACAGGAAATACGGCGTCTATTGCGGCCCAGTGGTGCGGTTCTGATTGCCAGCTTCGACTGGTTGCCGCGCCCAGGCAATCTGGTCGCTGCGATGGAGGCGCTGGTCAAGCAGCATAATCCGGCGTGGGACAAAGATGGTGGCTGCGGCATCCACCCAGACCGCCTCAACGATCTGCTGGATGCCGGTTTTGTCGGGCTGGAAAGTTTCAGTTTTGATCTGGATGTTCCTTACACGCCCGAGGCCTGGCGTGGTCGCATCCGGGCCAGCGCGGGGGTGGGTGCTTCACTGCCGCCCGACGCGGTAGCCCGCTTTGACGAGGCCCATAGCCAACTGTTACAGACACGGTTTCCGCAGGACATGCTGCAGGTACCCCACCGGGTGTTTGCGGTCATCGCCCGTAAGCTGGCTGCCACATAAATTCACATCCTCAGGGTCCAGAAAACGCTAAACTAAAAGGGCTTATCCCTGAAAGTTGCACCATGCCGTCCGATGAAGCCCTGATGTTTGAATTGGCCCCGGTGTCGCTGTGGCTGGAAGATTTCAGTGCCGTGCACGAACTCTTCCAGCAGCTGCGCAGTAGCGGGGTTACCGACTTGCAAGCCTGGATGGATGAAGTGCCTGAGCGGAGAAGCGAGTGCGCACGCCGCATTCAGGTACTGAAGGTGAATCAAGCCACCTTGAAGCTGTTTGAAGCGGACAGTTTTGAACACCTGACCGCCAACCTGGATCGGGTATTCCGCAACGGCATGCAGGGCAGCATGTCCGAGCTGCAGCAATTGTGGGACGGCAAGACCACGCTGCACCAGCGCACCATCAACTACACCCTCAGTGGCAAACCGCTGAACATTCAACTGCAAGCCACCATCCTGCCCGGTCACGAAGCAAACTGGTCGCGGGTGCTGCTGTCGATCAAAAACATCACCGCCCTGTGTCAGGCACAAGAGCGGCTGGCACAAAGCGAGGCGTATACCCGGGGCTTGTTCGAACACTCACCGGTCTCGCTGTGGGTGGAGGACTTCAGCGCCGTCAAGATCCTGCTGGATGAAGTGCGTGAGGCCGGTATCACGGATTTTCGGGTATTTACCGACGTACACCCGGAGTTTGTCGATCGCTGCATGCGCGAGATTCGCGTCAGTGACGTGAACCGGCAAACGCTGGAGATGTTCTGCGCCCCCGACAAGACCACGCTGCTGGCCCGTCTGGGTGATATTTTCCGTGACGACATGCGCCGCAACTTCACTGAACAGCTGATCGACCTGTGGCAGGGCAAGCTGTTCCAGCAGCGCGAGGTGGTCAACTACGCGCTGGATGGCAGTATCCGCCATATCTACATGCAGTTTTCCGTCTTGCCCGGCTATGAGCGGGACTGGTCACTGGTGCAGGTGGCGCTGACCGATATCTCCGCCCGCAAGAAAGCGGAAGCCTATCTGGAGTTCCTCGGCAAGCACGATGTGCTGACCAAGCTGTATAACCGTTCTTACTATGCAGACGAGCTGAACCGCCTGCAGCGGCGCGGCCCCTTCCCGGTGACTGTGCTGATTGTGGACCTCAACAGCCTGAAGCAGACCAACGACCTGCTGGGCCATGCCGCTGGCGATGCCTTGCTGCGCCGGGTGGGTGAAGTGTTGAACAAGGCCGTGGACCGGCCTGCTTCTGCTGCCCGTATTGGCGGCGATGAGTTTGTGCTGCTGCTGCCTGGTACGGATGAGGCGGGCGGTAAAAACATGGTCGAGCAGCTGGACCGGCTGGTCCAGCTCAATAACCAGTTCTACCCCGGCACCCCCTTGGCACTGTCCATTGGTGCGGCCACCTGCCATGAAGGCGGCCAGCTGGAACAGGCCATTCACGAAGCGGATACCCGTATGTACGAAGCCAAGCGGGCCTACCACAGCGGACTACAGGATCGGCGAGACGAGACGCCGTAAGCACCCGTCTGACTACTGGGCGGAGGCGATACCCTGCTGCATGGAAGCCGCCTGCTGATCCACCGTCTGCTGCACGCCTTGCGCCTTTTCCAGCGCCTTGCGGTCACCATCAAACAGCCGGTCTTCCGGCTTTTGCTCACGCTGGCAGCCCGCCAGCAGGGTCAGCACCAGCATGCCACCCAGTATTGCGCGCATCCCGTTCCCCTTTAACCTACACGCTTCGGCAACACATCACGCAGGGTATCCGCCGCCTTGCGGATCATGTCTTCCGTCGTCGCCCAGTCCACACAGCCATCGGTCACCGAGCAGCCGTACTTCAACTGGCTGAGGTCCGCCGGAATCGGCTGATTACCTGCTTGCAGGTGGCTCTCGATCATCACCCCGACGATCGAGCGGTTGCCCTCACGTACCTGGTGTACGCAATCGGTCAGTACCAGCGGCTGCAGCTCATATTTTTTATAGGAATTGCCATGCGAGCAATCCACCACAATGCTTTGTGCCAGCCCGGCCTTTTTCAGCGCGGTCTCGGCAATCGCCACGCTGACCGAATCATAGTTGGGCCGCCCACCACCACCGCGTAACACCAGATGGCCGTAAGCATTGCCGCGGGTGCGGATCACGCTGGAGCGACCCTGGCCATTGATGCCCAGGAAGCTGTGCGGGCTGGCGGCTGACAAAATGGCATTCACGGCGGCATCGAGCGAGCCATCGGTACCGTTCTTGAACCCGACCGGCGTGGACAGGCCAGACGACATCTCACGGTGGGTCTGCGATTCCGAGGTCCGTGCGCCAATCGCGGTCCAGGCAATCAGGTCACCCAGGTACTGCGGCGAAATCGGGTCCAGCGCCTCGGTGGCAGCAGGCAGGCCCAGCTCAGCCACATCCAGCAGGAAACGTCGGCCTCGCTCCATCCCCTCTTCGATATGGAAGGAGTCGTCCATGCGCGGGTCGTTGATAAAGCCCTTCCAGCCGGTCGAAGTACGCGGTTTTTCAAAATACACCCGCATCACCAGCAGCAGGGTATCACCCACCTCCTCCGCCAGCCGCTTCAGCCGTGCGGCGTACTCGAGCCCGGCTTCCGGGTCGTGGATGGAACAGGGACCGACCACCACAAACAGGCGCGGGTCTTGCCGGTCCAGAATGCGCTTGAGGTCGTGCCGTCCTTGCGCCACCACCTGCGCCGCACGTTCGGTCAGCGGTACCCGCTGGTGGATCGACTCCGGCGAGGGCATGTCGTCAAACGACAGGATGTTCAGGTTTTCCAGATTCTGCATGTTCACTCACTTTACTGCATCGGGTGCCATCTGCTGACGTTTGCGCCAGACCCGACCCACCGCCATCACCAGCAGGCAGGGTAACCACACCCATACCAGCTCACTCAAAATCACCACCACGCCACGTGGGCTGAAAAAGCCCACCCCGATCGGCGATACGCGGATCGGTCGCCACGGCAGAAAAAAACGTTCGTTGCTGAATGGGGCCAGCCAGGCCACACCCAGCCCTCCGGAGGTCATGGCGTCCAGCACACTGTGCGACAGGCAGCAGACCGTACCGAACCCCCACAGCGCAGCAAAGCCGGCACGCTGCCGCAGCAGCCAGGCAAATACGAAGCCTGCCAGCACCGCAAACAGAATGGAATGACTCAACCCCCGGTGCCCCAGCATGTGCTCATATGGGATACGCAGCACAAAGCTGACTACATCGGCATCCGGCAGCATGGTCAGCAGCACACCGCCCAGCAGGATGCTGCGCTGTGCGGGCAGGCTGGACAGCCAGGGCCGGAGCGCCAACGCAACAGCGGGATGGGTAAACAGGGTGGCCATGCCACACTTCCTCAGTAGACGAGCTTACCCTTATAGCATGCCACTGCGGGCTGCGCCATGCTCTGGCGCAGCCCGCAGCCACCGCTCGTCAGCCGCTATTGCGCAACCCCGCCGCCACCCCATTAATGGTCTGCAGAATGGCCAGCTTCACCATCGGCTCTTCATCCCCGCCGCGCAAACGCTTGAGCAGGTCCACCTGAATGTGCGACAGCGCGTCCAGATACGGCAGGCGGGTGTTCAGACTGCGCGCCAGGGTCGGGTTCCCGGCCAGCAGCGCTTCATGCCCGGTGATGCGCAACACAGCAGCAATGGTCCGCTCGCGTTCCGCCACCAGCGTGCCGAAAACGCGTTGCGACAGCGCCTTGTCAGTCACCAGCTCAGCATAACGACCGGCAATCACCAGATTGGTCTTGGCCAGCACCTGCTCCATATTGGACAGCACCGTCTTGAAGAACGGCCACTCGCGGTACATCCGGCCCAGCAAAACCCAGCCTTCGTCACCTCGCTGCTCGACGAAGCGGGCAACGGCACTGCCGAGCCCATACCAGCCCGGAATCATCAGCCGCGATTGTGACCAGCTGAACACCCAGGGGATCGCGCGCAGGGAGCTGATGCCCTTGAAGCCGCCGCGCGCTACCGGGCGGCTGCCGATATTCAGTGCCGCAATCTCGGCAATTGGCGTGGCTTGCGAGAAATAGGTCTCGAAACCTTCCGTCTCATACACCAGCCCACGGTAGGCGCGGAATGAGGCATTGGACAACTCGGCCATGGCCTCCAGCCAGCCGGGATCGGTCGGGTCGGTGGGCGGGTGCAGCAGGCTGGCTTCCAATGAGGCCGTCAGCAGGGTCTCCAGATTGCGGTAGCCAATCTCGGCGTTGGCGTACTTGGAGGCGATCACCTCACCTTGCTCGGTGATGCGAATCTGCCCGCGCACCGTACCCGCCGGTTGCGCCAGAATCGCCTCATGGCTGGGGCCACCACCACGCCCTACCGAACCACCACGACCGTGGAACAGGCGCAGCTTGACCCCTGCGGCATCGCAAACCTGCACCAGCGCCACCTCGGCCTGATACAGCTCCCAGTTGGAGGTCAGATAGCCGCCATCCTTGTTGCTGTCAGAATAACCCAGCATGATTTCCTGGGTACCGCGCTTGCTGTCCACCAGTGCGCGGTAGAACGGCAGCTCGAACAGGGAGCGCATGATGCCCGCGCTGCGCTGCAGGTCGTCGATGGTTTCGAACAGCGGCACCACCATCAGCTCGGTCTTCGGCGTTGGCAGCAATTGCAGCATGCCGCACTCTTTCTGGATCAGCGCCACTTCCAGCACATCCGACGCACTGTTGGCGTTGGAAATGATGCCGTGGACGATGGCATCCTTGCCGAATTGCTGCCGAATATCGCGGATGGCGTCGAAAATCGCCAGCTCCTTGGCAGTTTCTTCGCCATAGGCAAAGTAGGGCGAACGCAGCGGGCGGGGTGAGGTCAGCTCACGCAATAACACCCGCAGGCGGGCCGTTTCGTCCAGCGCCGGGTAGTGTTCCAGCCCGGCAGCCGCCAGCAGTTCGCTAACCACCCGCTCATGCACGCCAGAGTGCTGGCGTACGTCAATCGTGGCCAGGTGGAAGCCAAATACCTGGATCGCACGCTGCAGACGCGCCAGCGTCCCCTCGGTCAGCCAGCCACTCTGATGCGACTCCAGCGAATGCTCCACCACCGCCAGATCGGCGAGGAAGGCCGCCGGGGTAGCATACGCTTCCGCCCCTTCACAGAAGGTACGCACCCCATCCAGCCCGAGTGCCAGCGCCTTGGCGGCCAGCTTTTGCCGAATTGCCATCAGCGCCAGCCGGTACGGCTCGTCTTTGCGGCTTTCCGGCTGTTGTACCGAGCTGGCGGCCAGTGCAGCCAGATCGTGCGTCACGTTGACCTCACGTGAGGACAGCATCAGCCGCGATTCCAGTCGCGACAACAAATCAAAATAATGGCGGAAGGCTACTTCAGCCTGCACCTTGAAGGCGTAGCGCAGCACTTCGGCGTTGACAAAGGGGTTGCCATCGCGGTCACCGCCAATCCAGCTGCCCATGCGGAAAAAGGCGGGCAGCTCGACTGGGGCACCCAGCTGCTGGCCGAGCGCCGCTTCCAGATTCTGGTACAGCGCGGGCAACTGCTGCAGGAAGGTGTAATCGTAATAGGCGAGGCCGTTGCGAATCTCGTCGAATACCGTCAGCTTGAAGCTGCGAATCTCGGACGACTGCCACAAGGTCATCACCAGGCGACGCAAGGCTGCGGTATTGGCGTCCATCTCCTCCGGCGTCAGCCACGGGTTGCTGCGCACGGTCAGCAGGCGGGCGATCTCGCGCTCACAATCCAGCACACTCTTGCGCTGCACCTCGGTCGGGTGCGCGGTCAGCACCGGCGACAGCCAGCCATTTTGCAGGAGCTCGAGCACACTGCCCGGCGTCACTTGTTGTTCCTGCAGCCGCTGCATCACATGCGGCAAGCTGCCGACCTGTGGCGCGGAGCCTTCAATGCGGTGGATACGACGGCGACGGTTGTGGTGCAGGTCTTCGGCAATATTGGACAGGTGGGAGAAGTAGGCGAATGCCCGCACCAGCGCCACGGTATTGCCATGCGACAGCTGGGTCAGCTCGGCTTCCAGCGCCGCGCGCTGGGTGGGATCCGCATCCCCCAAGGCATGCGCAGTTTCACGGATGCGGGTAATGGTGGCCCCGGTTTCCACCCCTTCCACACAGGCCAGCACTTCCAGCAACAGGCGATCCAGCAGGGCAATATCGTCCTGCAGGGGTCCATCCTTGTCACGCCGCAACTTGACTTCTGCTTCTTCCCGCACCTTGCATCCCCCCGATTCTGCGTGATGCGGCCTTGCGGCATCACCACCACGCCCGGTGCCTTTTCGGCACCTTCATTACATAAAAAACACCTCTTATGATGTAATCAAACTACAAGCCGTATCTTGACGAAAATATTGCAACGCGGCAAAGGTTTTTTTGCTTGCGCCAGCGCAAGCCGTTGCCGATTTGCTGCATGGTACAATGAGACTGTCAGTTCACCTTTAACAGTTGATCATCAAGGACTTTTTCATGTCTTTCCCCGACCGCCTCGTCATCGCCACCCGTGAAAGCCCGCTGGCGTTGTGGCAGGCGGAACACGTGCGTCATCTGCTGCAAACGCAATATCCGGGGCTGCAGGTTGAACTGCTGGGCATGACCACCCAGGGAGACCGCATTCTGGATGTCAGTCTGTCAAAAATTGGTGGCAAAGGCCTGTTCGTCAAGGAGCTAGAACTGGCCATGCAGGAAGGCCGTGCCGATCTGGCCGTGCACTCGATGAAAGACGTCCCCATGCTGCTGCCGGAGGGCTTTGCCCTGCCCGCCATCCTGCAGCGGGAGGAACCCTTTGATGCGCTGGTATCCAACCAGTATGACAGCCTGGCAGCGCTGCCATCCGGCGCCGTAGTTGGCACCTCCAGCCTGCGGCGGGAAAGCCAGTTGCGCGCGCAGTACCCGCATCTGCGTATCGAGCCCTTGCGCGGCAATCTGGGCACCCGCCTGCGCAAGCTGGATGAAGGCCAGTACGCCGCCATCATCCTGGCCGTCGCCGGGCTGAAGCGGCTGGGGCTGGCAGAACGCATCCGGGCCGTCTTGCCGCCGGAGCAAAGCCTGCCCGCCGTCGGCCAAGGCGCAATTGGCATTGAATGCCGCAGTGATCGCCCTGAGCTGATCACGCTGCTGGCCGGTCTGGATCACGCCGCCACCTCGGCCTGCGTGCAAGCAGAGCGCGCTATGAGCCGCAAGCTGGGTGGCAGCTGTCAGGTGCCGCTAGGGGGATTTGCGGTACTGGAAGGTGAGCAGCTGTGGCTGCGCGGTTTCGTGGCCCAAGCCGATGGCCAGCAAGTGCTGCGCACCGAGCAGCGCGGTCGTATGACAGACGCAACACAACTGGGTGAAGCCGCCGCAATGGCACTGATTGCGCAGGGCGCGGATGCTATCATGGCAGCATTGAGTCTGCCCTGACTGGACTTCGGTGAACCCACCTCTGCACCACCGCCGTATTGTCGTTACCCGCCCGGCAGCACAAGCCAGTGCCCTGATGCAATCCATCCGGGAGCTGGGGGGCGAACCCCTGTTGCTGCCCTTGCTGGTGATCGAGCCGCTACCTGATCCGCATCAGCTGCGCCAAGCGGCGGAAACGCTGTCCACCGCCCGTTTCGCCATCTTCGTCAGCCCCAATGCCGTCGAGCAGGCCCTGCCGCTGCTGCTGGCACACGGCAGCTGGCCAGAAGGGGTGCAAGCTGTGGCCATTGGCCCGGGTACCGCGCACGCCTTGCAGCAAGCCCACATCACGGATGTACTGTGCCCACGCCAGCAGTACGACAGCCAAGGTGTGCTGGCCCTGCCCGAGCTGCAGACGGTGGACGGCCAGCGGATCCTGATCTTCCGTGGCGAAGACGGCAAGGCGGAGCTGGGTGATGGCTTGCAAGCGCGCGGGGCGCAGGTAGAGTACATTCCCTGCTACCGTCGACTGCTGCCACAGGATACCGCACAGCATCTGGCCGACCTGCTGAGCAGTGACCCGCCGGATGCCTTTATCGTCACCAGCAGTGAGGCGGCCCGCCATCTGTTCAGCTCAGCTGGAGAAAGCCTGCTCAAGCAGCTACAATCCATCCCGATCGGTGTCACCCATCCGCAAATTGGGGATACCGTGCGGGCACACGGCGGCAGCGCTGTCGAAGCCGGCAGCGGTGGTGACCTCGCCTTGTTGAAGGCTTTGTCTGCCGCGCCGGATGTGCCGCCCCCACCCGTGACCACTGGCCGTACTGTGATGCCTGAACCGACACCTGCTTCTCCCGTACAACCACAACGCCCCGGCCTGGGTGAGCGACTGGTTGAACGGATCAACCCGACCTTGCTGGTAGCCCTGGTGGCCCTCGGCATCCTGATCTGGCAATGGCGCGACAACAGCCTGCAACTGAGCCAGCTCAGGAGTGAGGTCGGTCTGCGACTGGCCGAAACCGGCGCCTTCCAGAAGCAAAGCCGTGACCTGATTGAGCGTATTGAGCGCGCGCGTATTGAAGAGCGCTCACGCCTGGTCACGCTGGAAACCCGCATGGCCGAGTCGCAAAGCCAGCAGGCCACGCTGGCCGCCTTGTACCAGAACCTGAACCAGCACCGTGACAGCCTGCTGCTGGCGGAAGTCGAACAGCTGCTGATGGCCGCCAGCCAGCAATTGCAGATTGCCAACGACCCGCGCGCCGCGCTGGTGGCACTGGAAGGGGCCCAGTCGCGGCTGGCGCTGGAGGATAATCCCAAGTTCCTGCCGCTGCGACAGAGTGTGGGCAAAGACATTGCCACCCTCAAGACCTTGCCCAATGTGGATACCGTCAACCTGACCATGCGGCTGGATGCCATGCTGGCCGTGGTGGACAACCTGCCCTTCAGCATCGACAGCCGCCCGCAACAGGCGCCAAAGCTGCCTAACGTCAAGGAAGAGCCGGACAGCCTGTCCAAGGAAATCTGGGGCGAAATCAAGCAGCTGATCCGTATCCGCCGTATTGACAAGCCGGATGCCCCGCTGCTGCCCGCCGAGCAGACCTATTTTGTGCGCGAGAACATGAAGCTGCGACTGCTGTCCGCCCGCACCGCCTTGCAACAGCGCGACGAAAACGTATTCCGCACCGATCTGCAAGCCGTGCGCCAGAGCCTGCAGGGCTTCTTTGATACTCAGTCGATGGACGTGAAGCAGAGCCTGACCCAGCTGAACCAGATGCTGGCCACGCCGTTGCAAGTCAAATTGCCCGATCTGACGGCCAGCCTGAGCGCACTCGGCAGCCTGAAAACCTTGCAAGAGCAGGAGCTCACCGCAGGAGCCCATCCATGAGGGCGCTGTTCTGGACCCTGCTGCTGTTTGTGCTGGCGGTGGTGCTGGCCCTGCTCAGCCGGGTCAACACCGGCTATGCCATCCTGATTGTGCCGCCTTATCGCATCGACATCAGCTTCAACACCTTTGTATTTCTGACGGTGCTGGCTTTCATTGTCGCCTATTTCATCATCCGTGCCGCCGCCACCACACTGGCGCTGCCGCAGAAAGTACGCGACTACCACCGCAGCAAGCGCCGCAATGCGGCGCAGAAATCGCTGCTGGATGCGCTGCTGGCCTACTTTGAAGGTCGCTACTCACGCGCCGAGCGGCTGGCTTCGCAAACGCTGGAGCTGGAAGAATCGCCACAGTCACGCGCCATCAGTGCGCTGCTGGCCGCCGCTGCAGCCGATTCGATCAAGAATACCGACAAGCGTGATGCCTATCTGGCGCGCAGCGAACTGGCAACGCCAGATACCCACCTCGCCCGGCTGATGGTGCAAGCCTCGCTGCAACTGAAGGCACATCGCTACGAAGAAGCGCTGGAAACCCTGCATACCGCCAAGAACATTGCGCCCAAGCTGACCACTGCCCTGCGGCTGGAGCTGACCGCTCGCCAGCAATTGGGCCAGTTTGCCCATGTGCTGCCGCTGATTGCCCAACTGGAAAAGAGTGAGGCCATCAACCCGGTACAAGCCGAGCAGTTGCGCAAGCATGCCTTCACCCGCCAGCTGCGGGATGAGGTGCAGGAGCTGGTGCCGTTCCGCCGCTTCTGGAGCAAGCTGCCGGCTGACTACCGACTGGACAGCAAGATGGCCTTGACCGCAGCCCGCAAGCTGACGGACTGGCAACAGTGGGAAGACAGTCGGTCAGTCCTCACCCAGGCACTGCAGCATGGCTGGGAGCCTGCCCTCGTGCTGGCACTGAGCCAGTTACCTGCGGATGCACCGGCAGATGAAGTGCTGGCGCGGGTGCAGCAGGCCGAAGCCTGGCTGGAGCAACACCCGCAGGATGCCAGCCTGCTGCTGGCATTGGGGCGCCTCTGTCGCCAGCAACAGCTCTGGGGCAAGGCGCGCAGCTATCTGGAAGCCAGTCTGGCCGTCGCCCCCTCTGCGGTCACCCATATTGAACTGGCTCGCCTGCTGACCCAGCTGGATGAAGCCAGCACCGCACAGCTGCATTTTGAAGCCGCCGCCAGCGCCGTGGAACAGGCGCTGGCCGATCAGGACGACTGAGCCCGCCGCCCGGACCACCAGACCAGACTGGCTGCCCCGCTGATCAACACGGCGGCCAGCCCGATCTGCCCACTCAGTGGCCGCCCGGTCCACAGATGCAGGGCCACGGTAGACAGCAGCGGTGTCAGGTTGGCCAGCACCCCGATCCGGCGTGGATCGCCTTGCTTCAGCGCGCGATCCCACAGGTAAAAGGCCGCGCCCATCGGCCCCAGACCCAGCAGCAGCAGACTCACACCATCTACCGTCCGCCACACCACCGCAGGCTCCCACAGCCCGTGGCAGAGCAAGGCCAGCGCAGCGGATACCATGCAAAAACCGCCGACCGCCGCTGTCGGGAATGGGGGTACCCGACGACTGGCCAGTGAGTAGCTCGCCCAGACCAAGGCCGAACAGCCGGCCAACGCAAAGCCGACGCCACTGCCCTGCAGGCTGAACTGTCGCCCGCCAACGATGGCCAGTGCCGCTCCGGCAAAGCCCAGCACCGCCGCCAGTACATGCACGGCCCGCAAGCGGTGCCCCGGCAGAAACAGGGGCGTCAGCAATACAATCAGCAAAGGCCACAGGTAGTTGATCAGATTGGCCTCAATCGGCGGCGCGTGGCGTAACGCCATGAACAGCAGAAAATGGAAGCCGAACAGGCCGTACACCCCCAGCAGCAAGGTGCGTAACGGTACCCGCCATTGCCGCCAGTGCGGCAGGCTCAACAGCCCCCCCAGCAGCAGGGAAAGGCCCGTCAACAAGAAAGGCGGCCAGTGCGCCAGCGCCAGCCCCAGTACCGCCAGGCTGGCCCACAGGATGATGGCCATCAGCGCCCACAGCATGACATGCTCCTCGGCAAAAACCCCATGCTAGCGCGGCAGGACGGGGCGGATCGTCGCAAGGCTAGGATGGGGTGCCGATTTTGTGCGTATCCGGCCACAGGTCACGGGCGCGCACCCCATCGCTGCGCCGCAAGGCGGCGGTGAGGGCGGAGGGGGAGGCATACCCCACCTGTGCCGCTACCGCAGCCACCGCCATACCCTGCTGCAACCGCTGCCGGGCGGCCTGCAAACGCAGCTGACGTAACCAGGATTGCGGGGTGAGTCCCGTATGCTGGAGGAAGCAATCGTGAAAATGCGGCACGGACCAGCCGCATAGCTGCGCCAGTTCGGCCACGGCGATTGGCCGGTGCAGATGGGCGCTCACCCAGTGGCCCAGTGCGTCCAGCGGCAGGGTTGCCGTACGCATGGGGGATTGATGCCAGCACAGCACACCTGCGACGGCGGCCTGCAGCCCGACATGGTCGGGGCGTTGCTGCAAGGCTTGTTGCAGCTGCTGCAACAAGGGCCGCAAGGCGGTGGGCCAGCCAAATGCGGTCGGGCGAAGCGGAAAGACTTCCACCGGCAAATCCAGCACCAGACACTGATTGTCATGATAGCCCGCAAAGTCATGGTGGCTCTGCGGCGGGATCCACACCCCGCTGCCCGGCAATACCCGGTACAGATGCCCCTCCACTTCCAGCTCCAGCGCACCCTGCAGACAGCACAGCCATTGGCTGAACGCATGGGCATGGCTGCCATGGCTGGCCGCATAGTGGCGAAGGGCAGCCTGACTCATTCAGCCCTCCGGCCGCTGCGCGCAGGTGACGCGGGCTTGCCCGGCCAGATCATGGTGCAAATGGATCTGTTGCCAGCCCGCCTGCTGCAACAAGGCAGGTACCGTCTCGCCCTGGTCATAACCATGTTCGACCAGCAACCAGCCGCCGGGGCGCAGGCAGGCCTTCGCCTGCTGGGCCAGTGCGCGGTAAGCCTGCAAGCCATCGGCACCATCGGTCAAGGCACTGGCGGGTTCATAGCGCAAGTCACCCTGCTGCAGGTGGGGGTCTCCCTGCGGGATATAGGGCGGGTTGCTGACGATGGCATCAAACTGCTGCCCGGTGACGGCACTCAGGTAATCGCTGTGCACGAACCGTACGGCGGCGCCCAGTCGCCTGGCATTGTTCTGCGCCACCTGCAAGGCGGCATCGGACAGGTCCAGCGCCGTCAGCTGCCACTGTGGCCGCTCCAGTGCCAGCGTAATGGCGATACAGCCGCTGCCGGTACCCACATCCAGCACCTGTAGCGGGGGATCTGCCGGCAGATGGGCCAGTGCCTGCTCGATCAGCAGCTCGGTATCCGGGCGCGGGATCAGCACGGCAGGCGTGACGCGGAAGGGCCGCCCGTAGAATTCGCGGCTCTCCAGCAAATACGCAATCGGCTCCCCGGCCAGCCGGCGCTGCACCAGCGTGGCAAAGTCGAGCCGGGCATCGCTCGAGATGGGTTCCCCGCCATGGGCCACCAGCCAGGCATGGTTGACCTGCAATACCTGCTGCAGCAGCAGGCGCGCCTCCAGCCGGGGCAGGCCGCAATGGCGCAGCAGCTGATCGAGGCTATCGTCACTCACAGCAGGAACACGGTCGCCAGACCGAGGAAGATGAAAAAGCCGCCCGAGTCGGTGCACGCGGTGATCATCACCGAAGACCCCATGGCGGGATCACGCCCCAGCTTGACCAGGGTCATCGGGATCATCACCCCCATGAAGGCGGCCAGCATCAGGTTCAAGGTCATGGCGGCCGTCATCACCAGCCCCAGCAAGGGGCTACCATACAGCGCGTAGGCCACCACGCCGATCAAGCCGCCCCAGATCACCCCGTTGGCCAGGCTGACGCCGATTTCCTTTTTCAACATCCAGCGCGCGCTGTCCGGATGCAGCTGATCCAGCGCCATGGCGCGCACGATCATGGTGATGGTCTGGTTGCCGGAATTGCCGCCGATCCCCGCCACAATCGGCATCAGCGCTGCCAGCGCCACCAGTTTTTCGATGGAACCTTCAAACAGGCCAATCACCCGGGATGCCACAAAGGCGGTCACCAGATTGATGGCCAGCCAGGCCCAGCGGTTCTTCACCGAGCGCCACACCCCGGCAAAGATATCCTCTTCCTCCTTCAAACCGGCCAGGTTCAGCATCTCGCTGTCGGATTCTTCCCGAATCACGTCCACCATGGCATCAATGGTCAGCCGCCCGCACAGTTTGCCGGTGGCATCCACCACCGGGGCGGAAATCAGGTCATAGCGTTCGAAGGCTTGTGCTGCATCGCTGACGTCATCCCCCGGCGAGAAGGTGACCGGATCATCCGCCATCACCTCCAGCACGCGCCTGTCCGGATCATTCAGCAGTAAACGCTTGAGTGGCAGCACCCCTTGCAGCAGGCCCGCCTGGTCGACGACAAACAGCTTGTCGGTGTGGTCCGGCAACTCATCGAAACGGCGCAGGTAGCGCAACACCACTTCCAGCGACACATCATCGCGGATGGTGACCATTTCGAAGTCCATCAGCGCGCCGACCTGATCGTCCTCGTACGACAGGGCCGATTGCAGCCGCTCGCGCTCCTGGGCGTCGAGGCCGGTCATCAGCTCAGCCACCACGTCTTCTGGCAAATCGGGGGCCAGATCGGCCAGCTCGTCCGCATCCAGTGATTCGGCGGCCGCCAGCAGTTCCTGATCGTCCATGTCGGCGATCAGCGATTCCCGTACCGAGTCGGAGACTTCCAGCAGGATGTCGCCGTCACGCTCGGCCTTGACCATATGCCAGACGGTCAGACGGTCGGCCAGCGGCAGCGCTTCGAGAATGTGTGCCACGTCCGCCGAATGCAAGGCATCCAGCCGCTTTTGCAGCTCGGTGAGATGCTGGCGATGGACCAGGGTTTCCACCAGATCCTGATGCGGGCCGGATTGCTTGTGAATCAGGTCCTCAACCAGCTTGTGCTTGTGCAGCAGGGCAACCACTTGTTTCAGGTTGTCCTGCAGGCTTTCCTGCGGTTTTTGTTCGAGTTCGGTGGTCATGACGCCAAGCTCCGCCCCATCGGGGGCTGCAGCTCAACGCCCGAAGGGATCAACAACGATGTTGCAAGGGGAACGCGTAACTGCGTTTACTGGGTAAGTCCATTGGGGTCGTACACATCCTTCTGGGCGGCCGATTGCCGCGTGATACTGCCATTGTAGCATTGAACCTGTGTTGCAACACAGCAACGTCATGCAGGCCGTGGCCAGCGCAGCTCAACCAGTAACCCGCCTTCGTCGGCCTGCGCCAGACGCAATTGTGCGCCTTGCTCACGGGTGATGCGCGCCACAATGGCCAGCCCCAGTCCGCTGCCGCCATCGCCGCCACGTGCCGCATTGCCGCGCTCAAACGGCTGCAGCAGGCGGGCCACCTCCGCTTCCGGAATACCCTGCCCATGGTCACGTATCTGCAGCCAGACCTGCTGCGCATCCTGTCCGGTTTGTACGATGACTGGTGGCGCGCCATAGCGGAAGGCATTGTCCAGCAGATTACCCAGCAGGCGGCTCATCGCCAGCGGCTGCAGTGCCAGCTTTGGCAGCGGTTCTGCCGCCAGGTGCAGCTGTAGCTGCCCTGAGGGGTATTTATCTGGCAACGGTCGCAGCAGTTCATGCAGCTCGGTCACCTCCGCCCGTTCTTTGGGGCCGCCACCGATATAGATCATGAATTGCTGCACGATGCGTTCCATATCCTGCAGGTCGCCCAGCATGCCGTCGCGCAGGCTGTCGTCATGCATCATTTCAACCGCCAGCCGCATCCGGGTCAGCGGGGTACGCAGGTCATGGCTGATGCCCGCCAGCATCAGTCGTCGGGCATCGTCTGCATCGCGCAGCGACGTCACCATCTGGTTGAACTGATCCGTCAGCAGCCGCAGCTCTTGCGGGCCGCTCGACACCAGCAGCGGCGGTGACTGTCCTTCCGCCAGCAACTTGCTGGCCATCCCCAGTGCGCGCAGGGGCCGGTTCAGGCGCCAGACAAAGAAGGATGCGCCCAACATGGCAAGCAGGGTAAAGCTGCTGATACCCACCAGCAACGGCCATCGCCGTTCATTGCGAATACGCCCAAGCGGAATGGACAACCAGTACGGGCGCTCCAGCACATCGACTTGCAGCCACAAACGCCAGTTGGGCTGGCGCTGGACGCGCACGGCATGAATCGGCAGCTGGTCCGCTTGCAGCTGCCGCACAATCGCCTGCTCTTGCGCCGGGATATTGTTGTCTGCAGGCGGATAAGCCTCACTCAGTGGATATAGGTTGGGACCATAGGGCCGGTTGTAGGCACGCAGCCATTGCGCCCGCTGCGCCTCCGGCACGGCCTCCAGCTGCCCCTCCAGTTCGGACAAGGTATCCAGCACCTGTTCACTCAGCTGCCCCGCCACCAGATTTTGCCGGTAGTAGCGCAACACGCCCCAGGCAAACCATTGCGACAACAGCAAGGTCACGATGACCACGACGGCCAGTCGGCCAAACAGGGTGCGCGGCATCCAGCGCTGCAGGTTCAGGCGTGTCATGTCTGCATGATACGACCAAGCCGCCCGCTTTGCCGATCTGCCACACGCCTCAGTTGTAAATCGCTGTAACGCAAGCCATGTGGCCGCTCGCTTTTTTACAGCCCGTACCCGCCCAGACACAACTGGCTTACACGCGGACCGCAGACTGCGGTCCATGGCAAACGCCATATCACCCTTAAGACCACACAGGAGCTGCACATGAAACACATTCTGTTGATGAGTGCCCTCACCCTCTCGCTCACCTCGCTGCTGGCCCATGCCGAGCGTGAACCCGCACCGCAGACCGATCACCCCACGTCCATCAATGACCGCCAGCAAGAGCAGCGTGAGCGCATTGAACAGGGTGTGAAAAGTGGCGAACTGACCTGGCACGAAACCGCCCGTCTGGCCCGCGAGCAGCGGCACATCAAACGGGAAGAGGCCCGCTATCGTGCGGATGGCGAGTTGACCGCCCGCGAGCGTGCGGATTTGCAGCGCGATCTGAACAAAGCCTCCCGCGACATTCATGGGCAGAAGCATGATGCGCAGGATCGTGATCGCCACGGCGGCCGCCGCCGCTGAGCCCAGCATCTGTAAATACCTGTAACCCAGAACCGCCAGCGGTACGCCTTTTTACAAAGCGCCCCCCTGGCGGACACAAAGCACTTACAGCCCGGGTTCACACTAACGACGTCATCACCTGATCATGGAGTTTAAAATCATGAAAATCTCTCTGCTGATGTTAACCCTGCTGCTGGCTGTTGGCGTGGCTCGGGCCGAAGACACCCCGACACAAAATGAGGCGCCCAAGACCCTGGAGCAACGTGAACAACAATTGCAATCGCAAATTGAGCGCGGCCTGCAAAGCGGCAACCTGACCCAAGGCGAGGCGGATCGCCTGAAAGCCGAGCTGGACCGTATCAAGAAACGGGAAGCCGAGCTGCGTGCTGACGGCACCCTCACCGGGCAGGAGCGTGCCCGACTGGAACATCGCCTTAATGAATTGAAACATGACATTCAGCATGAGAAGCGGGATGCCAAGCGTAGCCAGCACCAAGGTGAGGGTCAGGAGGGTGAACATCAGGGCCGCGGTGAGCACAAGGATGGTGAGCACGGTGGCCGAGGCGGGGACAAAGGCGGCAAAGGCAAAGGCGGCTAAGCACAGCCTTATCCCAGCCCCCGGCTGTGCAAGCAGCCGGGGGCTGGGGCATTCAAGCCCGTCTGTACATCGAAGGGCAGCCGCCTTCAAGGTGTGGTAGTCGCACCATCTGGAACAAACACATAGCCGAAGCCCCACACGGTCTGGATAAAGCCCGGCTGCGACGGGTCGGCCTCAATCAGTTTGCGCAAGCGTGATATCTGCACATCGACACTGCGATCAAACGCTTCAAATTCCCGGCCACGCGACAACTCCAGCAAGCGCTCACGCGACAGCGGGTGACGCGGATGCATGGCCAACACCTTGAGCAGGCTAAACTCAGCCTGCGACAAGGGGACTTCAACCTCGCCACGAAACAGCTTGCGTTGCCCCGCATCCAGCCGGTAATCGGCAAAGACATAGACCTCTTCCGGATCCAGCGCCGCCGCCAGCGCGGGCACCTCCCCCTGACGCCGCAGCACCGCCTGGATGCGTGCCAGCAATTCTCGCGGATTGAACGGTTTGGGCAGGTAGTCATCCGCCCCCATCTCCAGTCCGATGATGCGGTCCACGTCGTCACCACGGGCGGTCAACATGATGATGGGCAAATTGTCGTTGCGCGCACGAATCTTGCGGCACACCGACAAACCATCTTCACCCGGTAACATCAAGTCCAGGATCAACAGATGCGGGCGTCGCTGCTGCAGCCGTTTTTCCAGCTGGCTGGCGTCTGCATAGACGTCAACGTCAAAGCCCTGCTCGGTGAGGTAGCGGGTCAACAGCTCGCGAATGCGGGCATCGTCATCAATCAGCAGCAGGCGTCGGGATGGGCTTGTCATGCCTTGTACTGTAGGGGAGCCGGCTGCGTTCTGCCAAGCCCCTGTTGCACCACAAGCGTAAAAAGCCTGTGGTAAACAGCGGTCAGGTTACAGCTTTTTACACGGTTCCCACAGCGCGACACAATGCAGATACACTCCTGCATCATACTGCCTTCATCCCGTTTTCCGCCTTGCACCCGAGCCTGATCATGCGCGCCCACCCCTTGCTTGCCATGCTGCTATTGCTTGCCTCTCTTGGCAGCACGGCGCATGCAGAAACGCCGGATCAGGGCAGCAATCTGCCGCCCAAGCTGGCTGAGCGCTGGCAACTGCGCGAGAAGCGCCTGCAGCAAGCGCTGGAAAACGGCGACATCACTCCTGAGGCCGCCGCGCGGCTACGGGAACGCTGGGCACGGCAGGCGGCCACCATTGAAAAAGCCCGTGGCCAGCTGCTTGACGGCAAGTCACCGGGGAGCAAACCCGGCAAACCCCAGCCAGAGAGCCTGCAGCCGCAACCGGAAACCCCGGCGCTGGATAACCTGCCGGCCCGCAAGGCCCTGCGCGAAGCCCGCAAAGCAAAGGAAGCACAAAAGACAGAAGCGGATGCAGAAGGACAACGAGGCCGCGAGGGCGGTGGCCGGCGCGGGCGCGATGGCGGTGGCTCCGACCGCGGGGGTCGTGATGGGGGAGGGCACGGCGGCAAAGGCAAAGGCTGAGCCGTCGGCAGCAAACAAAACGCCCCGGCGCAAACCGGGGCGTTTTGTCATCCTGTAACCGCGTACTTACAGGCTGTAGTACATCTGGAATTCCACCGGGTGGGTGGTCATCCGGGTCTTGTTCACTTCTTCCATCTTCAGCTCAATGTAAGCGTCGATGAAGTCGTTGCTGAACACACCGCCACGGGTCAGGAACTCGCGGTCAGCATCCAGCGCGGCCAGTGCTTCTTCCAGGCTGGCGCACACGGTCGGGATCAGCTTGTCTTCTTCCGGCGGCAGGTCGTACAGGTTCTTGTCTGCCGGATCGCCCGGGTGAATCTTGTTCTGGATACCGTCCAGACCCGCCATCATCAGTGCGGCAAAGCACAGGTACGGGTTGGCCAGCGGATCCGGGAAGCGGGTCTCGATACGGCGCGCCTTGTCGGAAGCCACGTGCGGAATACGGATGGAGGCCGAACGGTTCTTGGCCGAGTAAGCCAGCTTCACCGGTGCTTCGTAATGCGGCACCAGGCGCTTGTAGGAGTTGGTACCCGGGTTGGTGATGGCATTCAGGGCCTTAGCGTGCTTGATGATACCGCCGATGTAGTACAGGGCCATCTCGGACAGACCGGCGTAGCCATTACCGGCAAACAGGTTCTTGCCATCCTTCCAGATGGACTGGTGCACGTGCATGCCCGAACCATTGTCACCCACGATCGGCTTCGGCATGAAGGTGGCCGTCTTGCCGTACTGGTGCGCCACGTTGTGCACCACGTACTTCAGTACCTGAGTCCAGTCGGCACGTTCCACCAGGGTGGAGAACTTGGTGCCGATTTCGCACTGACCGGCGTTGGCCACTTCATGGTGGAACACTTCCACCGGAATGCCCAGCTCTTCCAGAATCAGCACCATTTGCGCACGGATGTCGTGCAGGGCATCCACCGGCGGTACCGGGAAGTAGCCGCCCTTCACGCCCGGACGGTGGCCCATATTGCCACCCTCGTACTTCTTGGCAGAAGACCAGGAGGCCTCTTCCGATTCGATCTCGACAAAGCAGCCGGACATGTCCACGTTCCAGCGCACGCTGTCGAAAATGAAGAATTCAGGTTCCGGGCCAAAGTAGGCGGTATCACCAATGCCGGAGGCCTTCAGGTAGGCTTCAGCACGCTTGGCGATGGAGCGCGGGTCACGGTCATAACCCTTGCCGTCGGCCGGTTCGATCACGTCGCAGGTCAGGAACACGGTCGGTTCGTCGAAGAACGGGTCCAGCTTGGCGGTATTCGGGTCCGGCAGCAGCAGCATGTCGGAAGCCTGAATGCCCTTCCAGCCACCAATCGAAGAACCATCAAACGCGTGTCCGCGCTCGAACCACTCGTCGTCCACCACGTGGGACGGCACGGTCACGTGCTGTTCTTTACCCTTGGTATCGGTAAAACGCAGGTCGACGAATTTGACGTCGTTTTCCTTGATCAGCTTCAGTACATCGGCGATGGCCATTGCAGTCTCCTGATGGATGTCTTTTGGTTGAATGCCTCATGCGCCTTTTTTCAGGGCGCCGGGTAACGGCAGACTATGTAGCATGAAGCATGCCAGCCTTTTTTCACCATCCGGGTGCGTTCCAGCCAGCACAACCTCCACGAACCGCACCATGATAGTGCAACCCTCTTGAAAATGCACAACCATGGTGCGCCATGCAAGTCGGCTGCTGCCATCTGGCACTCATGCGATAATGTGCGCCTGTTTGATGACTCAAGGATGACTGACCGATGAGCGAAGCCAACGACATCCTGTTGCGCGCCAAATCGCGCGGCGCACAGCTGGGCCTGCCTTATGCAGGCGCCCTGCAGCCGGACGAAGCCCATGCCCTGCTGCAACACAATCCCCACATCAAACTGGTCGATGTCCGCTCTGCCGCCGAATGGGCGTTGGTCGGCCGCGTGCCGGGTGCCATCGAAATCGAATTCAAAACCTGGCCGGGCATGCAGCCCAACCCCAACTTTCTGGCCCAGCTGAAGGCTCAGGTCGATCCCGAATCAGTGGTGCTGTTTCTGTGCCGCACCGGCGCCCGCTCACATGATGCCGCCGCGCAAGCCCAGCAGGCTGGCTACAGCGCCAGCTACAACGTGCTGGAAGGCTTCGAGGGCGACAAGGACGGCAACGGTCACCGGGGGAACGTCTCCGGCTGGAAGGCCCGCAAACTACCATGGATGCAGGGGTAAGCATGATGGACCGCTACGCGGTAATCGGCAATCCGATTGCCCACAGCAAATCGCCGCGCATTCACGCTGCCTTTGCAGCGGCCGAACAGCAGGCACTCCACTACGAGGCCCTGCTTGCCCCGCTGGATGGCTTTGTGGTGACGGTTGACACCTTCCGCCAGCAAGACGGGCGTGGTCTGAATGTCACCGTACCGTTCAAGCTGGAAGCATTTGACTACGCCCGCCAGCACGGCACGCTGACAGCCCGTGCTGAGCTAGCAGGCGCCGTCAACACCTTGCGTTTCGACGGCGTGCAGGTGCTGGGGGACAACACCGATGGTGTCGGCCTGGTGCATGACCTGCAACACAACCTGGCCTGTCCGCTCAGTGGCAAACGCGTGTTGCTGCTCGGCGCAGGTGGTGCTGCTCGGGGCGCCCTGCTCCCGCTATGGCAGGCCCAGCCCTCTGCACTGTGGATTGCCAACCGTACTGCCGACAAAGCGGTGCAGCTGGCCCGATTGCTGAATCAGCCCGCCGTTGAGGGATGTGGCTATCCAGATCTCGATGGTCAGCGTTTTGATGTGGTCATCAATGCCTCGTCCAGCAGTCTGGGCGCAGAAACCCTGCCCTTGCCAGCCGGGCTGTTTGCCCCGGATGCACTGGCCTATGACATGATGTACGCTGACACCCCGACCGCCTTTCTGCAACAAGCGCGCAGTCTGGGGGCCAGCCGTATTGCCGATGGCCTCGGCATGCTGCTGGAACAGGCGGCTGAAGCCTTTCTGCTGTGGCGGGGCGTACGGCCTGATACGGCACCGGTCCGCAGCCTGCTGCGACCCACCCCTCTGTGGATGAACTGATGGAACAGACGCTCAATACCGCGCCCTTGCCCCCCGCCACCCCGCCCCGCAAACGTGGCTTCTGGTTCTGGACGAAGCGTATCCTGTGGTGGGGCTTTCTGCTGGCCATCGTGTACAACCTGTGGATTTTTCTGCACATCTGGTGGTGGGTAGACCACAATCCGGACAATACTGCCTTCATGCGCGAGCAGCTAGCCGAGATCCGTGAAGACAACCCCAACGCCGAGCTGCAGCATGAATGGGTTCCTTACGAGAAAATCTCCCGCAACCTGAAAGCCGCGCTGATTGCCTCGGAAGACGCCAAGTTTGCCGACCATAATGGCTTCGACATTGAAGGCATCAAGCTGGCCTTCCAGAAAAACCTCAAGCAAGGCAAGATCGTGGCGGGCGGCTCCACCATCAGCCAGCAGCTGGCGAAGAACCTGTTCCTGTCCTCCAAGCGCACCCCTTGGCGCAAGGCGGAAGAAGCCTTGATCACCGTGATGTTGGAACAGATGATGAGCAAGGAACGGATCTTCGAGATCTACCTGAACAGCATCGAGTGGGGGGAAGGGGTGTTTGGAGCGGAGGCCGCCGCCAGGCACTACTATGGCCGCAGCGCCAGCAGCCTGAGTGCAGGCCAGGCCGCCAAACTGGCGGCCATGGTTCCCAACCCGCGTTACTTTGACAAAAACCGGCGCGACCGCAAGCTGCTGCGCAAGACCGGCATCATCCTGCGGCGCATGGGATCATCCGAGCTCCCCGATTAAGCGGCCTGCGGTGTGCGTCGATGCGACGCCACCGCAGTGCACGGGCTCAGCGAGCCGTCGCCGGTTGCAGCACAATCACCGCCATGCCCAGCAGGGCAATGCCTGCCCCCAGCCAGTCCCACCGCGTTAATGGTACTTGCTCCACCCAGCGTAACCACAGCAACGCCACCATGATGTACATGCCGCCATACGGCGCATAGGTCCGCCCCGCTGCCGTCGGGTGCCAGGTCAGTAGCCAGGCGAACAGCGACAGCGAGAGCGCCGCCGGTAACAGTAACCAGATGCTCCGCCCCTGCCGTAACACCAGCCACGGCAAATAGCAGCCTACCACCTCTGCCAGGGCCGTTACGGCAAACAGGGCTGCGGCTTTCAGCAAAACCATGCCGCACAACCCGTCCGGAATGGCCGCCGCAACCTACCGGCCTGCCATGGTGGGTGCTGCCGGATCTGAGTCGTCAGCCACCTCTACCGCCGGGGCAACAGGCTCGGGCAATGCGGCAGGGGTAACCGGATGCAGCCACGGCAAGAAGACCTGCTGCCAGGCCCAGCGCGGCTGATCATCGCCATCCACCCCCGTCTCCGGCCATTCATCCTGCTCAGGCATGCGCAAGGTACCGAACAGCCAGTCATAGAAGGGGAAGAACTGGGCATAGTTCCGGTTGTGGTACGCCACCGAGCGGCCATGATGGATGCGATGCATCTGTGGCCCCACCAATACGGCGGTCAGCCAGCCCATCGACCAGCGCAGTTGCGCATGAGTAAAGAAAAACCAGACCCAGAACAGGATAATGGCCCCAAAGTAAGGCAGCATGCCGCCGCCCAAGATCAGGTAGGTGGGGAAGTGGGCCAGTACCATACCCACCACCCCCGCGCCCAGACTATGCCGGACCGAGGTAGAGGCATCCATATTGTTATCATTGTGATGTACCCGGTGCAACACCCAGAGCGGGGCAAACTCATGCTGCGCCCGGTGCGCCCAGTAGTGGAAAAAGTCGTACACCGCGGTATACAGCAAGGTGGCCCACAGCACATTCTGCCAGCTGCCGGGATGACCTGGCGTCCAGCCCGGCAACAGCCGTCCGATCAGGCCATGTTCGGGCATGGCGGCTTCCACCCGGTCCAGAGCCAATCCCACCACAGCGAGGCCGATCATGTTCAGCGCAAAAACCAGCAGGTTATAGCCACGGTGCAGGAGGCCACGCAATGGTGCCCCTTCCAGCAACATGAACAGGGCGACAACCAGCGCCGTCCACTTCACGGCCCCACCCGTACCCAGCAGTACATCCTTGATCCAGTCCCAGACCTGTTGCATGCCCGCTCCTTCGTTACCCCCTGCGGGGCTCAATTCACTTCACTGGTATGCTGTTGCAACTGTTGTGGCTGGCTCACGCCGCCTTGGGCGAGCCGTGACCACTCTTGCAGCAGCACAACGGTGACACGTCGCACTTCGGCGCTTTCCAGCATGTCCCAATGGTCGCCATGCACCAGCTTCACACGCCCGTCCTGAGCAGCGACCCGCTCAAGCCAGTACTGGCGCGCCTCATGCAGCTCAGGACGAGACTTGCCCCCCATCGCCTGCACCAAGACCACCCGCACAGGGCAGGCAGGCGCAACATAGTCGCGCATGGTCAGCAAATGATGGTTATAGATGCGGAAGTACTGTTCGATCTGCTGATCATCAATCCCAGGATACATGCCATTGAATTTGACCAGCTTGCTGCGGAAGACTTCCAGACTCACGGTTTCTACGGCAGCGCGGTCCTCCGCCTGCGCCAGCCCCTGGGTATCCAGCAGCAACACCGTCACATCGCGCTTACCGGTTTGGGCCAGCTGGCACGCCATCTGATAGGCAATCAGGCCGCCATAGGACAGGCCCGTCAGGATCAAAGGCTGATCCGTCAGCCCCCCCAGCATCTCCAGATAGGTGTCCGCCATGGCTTCAACGGTGGGCAAGAAAGCCCCTCCCACTTCTACGCCAGGGGACTGTATGCCATAGACGCCGTACGATTCCGGCAAGGCCTTGGCCAGAGACAGATAACAGAACGCCGTGCCGCCTGCCGGATGAATGCAAACCAGCTTGGGTCCTGCAGCGCCAGTCCGGAACGTAATCAGGCTGCTGGCGGCAACGGCGGTCTCTGCCGCCCGCAGCCGCCCGCCTTGCGCCTCAATGGTCGGGTGCAACAGGATATCTCGCAGCGGCAGGCTCTTGCCGAACCGGGCCTCGATGGCATGCGACAGCTTGATGGCGGACACCGAAGTGCCGCCAATATCAAAGAAATTGTCGCGGATGCCAATATGGGGCTGCAGCAGCAGCGACCGCCAGATTTCGTACAAACCAAACTCCACATGGTCACGCGGGCTGGCCAGGTTGACTTGCTTGCTGGCCGAGGCTTTGATCAGCGCCAGCACCTTCGCCCGGTCCAGCTTGCCATTACTGCTCATGGGCAGTTCCGCCACCGTCGCCATCAGACTGGGCACCATATGCGCGGGTACACGCTGGGCCAGGCGGCTACGCCACTCCACCGGCGAGTGGCTACCTGCTTCGCCCTGGGCCACGATTGCCGCCAGCAACTGGACTTCACCCGCAGCATCCTGCTCGGTCAGCACCACCGCCTCCCGCACTAATGGATCGGCCCGCAGTGCAGCCTCAACCTCACCCAGCTCGATGCGGTAGCCGCGCACCTTGACCTGATTGTCCTGCCGCCCGAGAAACTCGATATGACCATCTGGCAGGTAGCGCGCGTAATCGCCCGTTCGGTACATGCGGGCACCGGCTTCGCCAGCAAAGGGGTCCTTCACAAATGCCGCCGCCGTTTGTACTTCATCCCCCAGATACCCCAGCGCCAGTCCGCGTCCCGCGATATGAATTTCTCCTGCAACGCCAACGGGCACCGGGTTTTGCCAGGCATCGAGCAAATAGACTTGGGTATTGTCCAGTGGGCGCCCAATCGGGCAGCGTCGATCCAGCGCCTGCACGGGGTGATAGGCACAGCTGTAAACGGTGGTCTCGGTCGGACCATAGCCATTCAGGATCTGCAAACCCGGCAACGCCTGCTGCATCCGGTACAATCCCACTTCGGAAAGCGGCTCCACCCCAACCAGCAACTGGCTGAGAGACAGGCCCTGCAGGCGTGCCTCGGGGGCCTCCATGATCCAGCGTACGAATGCCGGTGGCAAATAGGCTTGCTGTATCCGTTGCAGCCGCATCCAGTCCAGCAGCAGTGCCGGATCCGTGCGCACCGCTTCCGGCACCAGATGCAGGCAGCCTCCGCTCATGAGGGGCAGCATGATTTCATGCACCGACACATCAAAGCCAATGCTGGACCATAATGACCCTGCCAGCCCCGGCGGGCTCCCAATACGGCGTAGCCAATGGTCCAGCAGGTTGACCACTGCCCGATGAGGCACCACCACACCTTTCGGTCGTCCAGTTGAACCCGAAGTGTAGATGACGTACGCAGGCTGCTCGGGTTGCACAGGGTCACCAAGCGCATGCTCGCAGGGCGTGGTGGCCAGCAGCTCAGGTAACAACGTCCCACCCAAGGCAGGCCCTTGTTCCTCCTGCAAGACAAGTGCGGGCTGGGCATCGTCCCGCAAAAGTTCAAGCCGCTCCAGCGGCAAGCTCGGGTCCATTGGCAGATAAGCCGCGCCGGCCTTCAGTACCCCTAATATGCCGATCAGCAGGTCTGGGCTACGCTCAAGACAGAGTCCGACCCACTGGCCCGCCTTGATACCTCGAGCCCTCAGGGCATGGGCAAGCCGGTTGGCCTGGCGGTCTAGCGTGGCATAATCCAGCGTCCCGTGCGCTGAGGATACCGCGAGCTGTGCCGGATATTGTCTGGCCACGGCCTCAAACCGTGACACCAGATCCGCTGCACCCGACAACGGTTGCTGTGTTGCGTTCCACTCGTGCAACTGGCGATGCTGCTCAGCCTCGCTCAGTACCTGCAGGTAGGCAAGTGGCCGTTGCGGCGTCTGTACCACCGCTTGCAGCACATTAAAGAAGTGCTGCCCCATGCGGGCTATGGTCGCGGCTTCAAACAGGTCACTGTCGTATTCCCAATGCACCCGTAGCCCATCCGCTCTCGTCATAACCTCCAGCGAAAGATCGAATTTGGCGCTGGCCGTCCCCGCCCGTATGGGTGTGAATTGCAGCTCTGTCATTTCAGCCGCGCTGCCGGGCATGTTCTGCATGGCCAGCATCACCTGTACCAAGGGTGCATAGCTGGTATGGCGCTCAGGCTTCAACGCTTCGACCAGTCGGTCAAATGGCAACTCCTGGTGTGCATAAGCCGCCAATACCTGCGCCCTCGTTTGCTCCAGCAAATGCATGAAACCCCGCTCAGGCTCAATGCGGTTACGCATGACCAGCGGGTTGATGAAATGGCCAATCAGCGGCTCCAGCTCCTGCTTGTCGCGGCTGGCAAACGGGGTGCCGATGCATAAATCAGTCTGTGCACTATAGCGCCATAGCAGCACGGAGAACGCGGCCATCATGACCGTAAACAGCGTGGTGTTTGCCTGCCTGGCCAATTGCTGTAGCGCCGGTAACAAAGCGGGATCGGCATCCAGCGTCAGGCTACCGCCCCGGAAGCGTTGTACTGGCGGGCGTGGGTAATCCGTCGGCAGTGGTAAGAGCGCCGGTGCATCGTGCAGCAAGTCCATCCAGTAATGCAGCAAGGCTTGTAGCGTCTCCCCCTGCAGCATCTGATCCTGCTGCCGGGCATGGTCAGCATACTGAATGGGTAGCGCAGGCAAGGAGGGTAGCTGGTCTTGCCGGAAAGCCGCATAGCTCAGCATTAGCTCATCAAGCAGGATACCCATGGACCAGCCATCCGCCGCAATGTGATGCACATTGAGTAGCCAGACGTGGTCATCTGCAGCAAAGCAGTGCAGGCTGCTACGAAATACCGGGCCTTGTGCCAGGTCGAACCCGGTCAGCGCATCCTGCTCTGCCAGCCGTTGTGCCTCCTGCTCCCGGTGCGCCACGGCTAGTGTTGCACCGTCCACAACAGTCAGTAACTCCGCAGGACATGCCTGGACCTGCTGCTGTGGCTCTCCGCTGGGCGCGAGCTGAAACACACTGCGTAAAATAGTGTGCCGCTGCACAACATGGCGGACAGCGCGGGCCAAAGCCGCCCTGTCCAGCGGCCCCTTCAGCCGAAAAGCCAGCGGGTTGTTGTAGACGGGATTGCCCGGTGCCAATTGATCCAGCACCCACAACTGACGTTGCGCAGCCGACAAGGGCGCGACAAGCAACTCGGAGGAACCCGTCTTATCGCGTACACCGGTCTGCAGATACGCCAGCAAGTCCGCCTTGTGTTGCTTAAGCTCTGCCAGCAGGTCGGCGCTTAATGCACCCTTCGGGGCTTTCAGGCGCAGATTGCCATCTATCACCTCGACCCGCCCACCCTGCTGCTGCACACACGTCAACAGTGCCTGCAAGCCCTCTACCGTAGCCCCCATTGCCCCAATCCCCTGTCCTCATCCCGATCTGCAGTAACCGTGACTCTGGCTTTGTGATGTTGTTATTTAGCCAAGCTAAAATCTTGGGAAGCGTATAGAGAATTACAGAGAGATGCAAGGGTGTGCTGTGAGAGAGCCCCAAAGCGAGAAGCCCCTGCAGCTGTCTGCAGGGGCTTCAAATGGGAGCCTGGCGGTGACCTACTTTCACAAGCGATCTGCTCACTATCATCGGCGCAAC
>NZ_JAYREC010000004.1:0-395748 GCF_041909055.1 Leeia sp.
GGGTGCCTTCGCCGGTGTTGATGCTGACCGAACTGCTGCCGAGGTTGTTCAGTTGCGCCAGCGTGAGGACCGTGCCTCCCACCGTGATGCTGCCTATGCCCGCTTGTGCGCTGATGGTGAAGCTGCCGTTGGTCGGGCCTGCGCTCTCCGGCAGCGTGCTGTCGGTGGCGTTGGCGTTGCCGTCGGTGTCCGGGATGGTGATCACCGGGGCGCCGTCGGTGTGGCCGTTGATGGTGATGGTCAGCTGCGCGGTCGAGGTGCTGCCGTCGGCGTCACGGATGGTGTAGCTGAAGGTTTCTGTCAGCGGCGGGCTGTTGTCGTTCAGCGCATTCACCGTGGCGTTGCTGTTGTCCAGCGTGTAGGTGTAGGTGCCATCACTGTTGAGCACCAGCGTGCCGTAGCTGCCGGTGCCACTGCCCACCAGGCTGACCGGGTTGCTGATCAGTCCGTCTGCTCCGCCTTGGTCGGCGCCGTTGCCGTTGTTCAGCAGCACGTTGCCGTTCACCGTGTTCGGGCTGGCGTCTTCCGTGATGCTGGCGTTGTCGTTTTTCGCAACCGGGGCGTCGTCGGTGATGCCAATGTCGAGGCTGTCTGTGCTGCTGACACCATTCGCATCCGTGACCTTGATGCTGATGTGGTCGACGATCGGGGTGCCGCCGCTGTGGGTCTGTACGTTCGGGTCGTAGCTGTAGCTGACCACGCCAGTGCCGGCGTTGTAGCCGGTCAGCACCAGGGTGCCTTCGCCGGTGTTGATGCTGACCGAACTGCTGCCGAGGTTGTTCAGTTGCGCCAGCGTGAGGACCGTGCCTCCCACCGTGATGCTGCCTATGCCCGCTTGTGCGCTGATGGTGAAGCTGCCTGCGGTGGCAGCTGCGGACTCGGACAGGGTCATATCCGTTGCATTGGTCGAACCGTCCGTATCCGGAATGGTCACCTTGGGCGGAACCGATGCCACAGGAGTAGCCGTTGAGTCCGTTGGCGTCGTAGTGGTGCCATCGTCCCCACGGGCCGTGTCACCAAATTCAAACCGGCGAGCAGCATCCGGGGAGCCAAACTCAAAGGACAAAGGCGGTACGCTTTCCACAATGCGCAGCAGGCGTACAAAGCCATGACCGCCATCGGTGCCATCACCCGCATTCAAACCTGCGGCGGTGGGGTCCAGCACCTCGTTCAGGTCCTGACCATTCTGAATGGCCTGCAACACGCCTTGATCATTTTGATTGAGCTGTGCAATGGCCGCTTCGGAGGCATCCGCAGCATGGGTGCCAAATACATCGGCCTCGATCAAGAGCTGGCGATTGCTCCCGAGTTCAATGGGAACCCCATCCGGGTTTTCCAGATCCACCTTGCCGCTGGGGCCGGTAATCAACATCTCACCGGCTTTGAGCACTTCCCCCACGGCTGCCGGGTGCTGTACCCCTTTGGCATCCCGCACCCAGGCTTTTCCCTGGATGGCAGTGATGATCAGCGTGGACTTAATGGTGGATTGGGAATCGCTCATGGTCTTTCCTCTGCTTGGCATCCGGTAATCCGCCCCGCTCAGGACGGACCTTTAATGAGATGCACAGTAGAGGAAAGCACGTACAAGCCATATTGTACTGAGGTACAACCTTGGGCGTATCCATGTAAAAAAATGTTACACACCTGAGCGCAAGGGGCTATTCGCCCCGGTTAGCGCCGGTTCAGCAACAAGGAGAGCTGCAGGCGATCTGCCACACCCAGCTTGGCAAAGCTGGAAGTCAAATGAGCCTTGACGGTTCGTTCGGTGATATCCAGGTCACGGGCAATCTGCTTGTTGCTGACACCTTGCGCCGCCAGTCGGGCCACTTGAGCCTCACGCTCACTGAGACGTCCCGCCAGCGGATCAGCTGCAGCCGGTGCCACACGCTGCTGCACGGCAGACAGCAAACGGGTGAGCAGCGCTCGCCCCACCCACAGCTCACCCGCAGCCACCACCTGCACCACCTGCTGCAACATGCCAGGATCGGCAAAGGCATGGCAATAGCCAACACAGCCCTGCTGCAAAGCAGTCAACCCGGTTTCTTCATCCGGAGCCCCGCTGCAGGCTACCCAGCGGTGGCGCTCACGCAGCAGCGGCCACGCCGGGTCTTGCCAGACGGGCGAGGCGAGCCCGTCCAGATCAAGCAACACGGTGTGTATTTCGCTCAACCCTGCCAGCTGCTGCATATCGGTCAACACATGGCCATGCGGCAGCGCAGCCAGCCAGCGCTTGGCCAGCAGGGTATCAGCGGTCAGGAAAATCAGCGGTGTTGAAGTCATCGCTCGGTCATGGCAGTGGCTTTGGCGCGCAGCACCGGTTTCATCAAATAGCTCAGAATGGTTTTCTTCCCGGTCAGGATATCCACCTCGGCCACCATCCCCGGAATGATCGGCAAGCGGCGCTCGCCGATGTACGCCTTCTTGGTGCGCACCCGGATCACGTAAAACGCATTACCTTTCTCGTCGGTAATGGTGTCAGCACCAATATGCTCCAGCGTTGCATCCAGTCCACCATAGATCGAGAAATCATAAGCAGTAAATTTCACCAGCGCTGGCTGGCCCGGGCGCAGGAAACCAATGTCCTTGGGCAAAATCTTGGCTTCCAGCAGTAGCGCATCGTCTGAAGGCACAACCTCGATGATGTCCTTGCCGGGCTGCACCACGCCACCCACGGTATTGATCATCAAGCGCTTTACTGTCCCGTTGACGGGTGAGCGTACTTCCGTTTGCTTGACGCGATCTGCCAGCCCTTCACTGCCCGCTGACAGGCTGTTCAGCTTGGCCATGGTTTCGGACAGCTCACCACGAACCTGATTGCGCGCCGTCAGCTCCACCTCCTGGATCTTGCGATTGGCTTCAGCAATGGAGGCTTGAATCCGGGGCATCTGCGCTGCCGCCTGGTCCCGCTCGCCCTTGCTGCGCGAGACATCCCGCTCCAGCCGCAGCAGCTCAACATCCGACACCGCCCCGCTCTGCACCAAGGGCTTGGTCTTGGCCAACTCTTTCGCTGCCAGCTCATAATTTTCGGCAGCCTGGTCACGCTTGGTTCTGACCTCGATCAACTCCTGGCTGCGCTGCGCCAGTTGCTGGCGGGCAATGGCGATGTTGGCCTCCATGCTCTGCATCGTGGACTCATACAGTACCCGCTCTTGCTCAGCAACTTGCGGCTGCTCTTGCAACACCTCTTCCGGCGCGATATAGGGCTTACCCTCTGACACCGCGCGCAAACGGGTGGCACGCGCCAATAACGACAGGTACTGTGCCCGGTTCTCTTTCAAGGAAGACTGCACCCGCGTCGGGTCAATCTTCAGCATCAGCTCGCCTTGCTTGACGAACTGTCCCTCGCGCACATTGATCATCGACACGATGCCGCCATCCAGGCTCTGTATGACCTGTACTTCACGTGAGGGGACAACCTTGCCTTCCCCACGAGTGACCTCGTCCAGCTCAGCAATCGAAGCCCACACCAGAAAAGCCAGCACCACCAGCAGTGAGACCCAGATAATGGTACGGGAGCGACGTGGCTCGTGCGCCACAGCCGCCCAGTCCCCCTCCCCGACCAGCTCCTCATCCAGCACCTGCTGGTTGCGGGTGGCAAAGTCCAGATAACGGTCCAGCAGGCTACGGCGTGCGGAAGGTTGCGACTTGCTCATGCTCAGGCCCTCCCGATCCGGCCCTGCTGCAGGGCTTCCACCACCTGCGCCTTGGGTCCATCGGCCACCACCTGGCCACCGTCAATCACAATCAGTCGATCCACCAGGTCCAGCAAGGCCGTGCGATGTGTCACCAGCAACATGGTCTTGCCACTGGCCAGCACCTGTTTCAGACGCGCCTTCAGGCGCTCCTCACTGGTATGGTCCATACCATTGGTCGGCTCATCCAGAATCAGCATCGGCGGGTCGGACAGCAAGGCGCGCGCGACCGCCACCGCCTGACGCTGACCACCGGACAGCGACTCGCCACGCTCGCCAATCACCATGTCAAAACCGGAGGGGTGCAAGTATGCAAACTCGGACACACCGGCTACATCCGCAGCCACCAGTACGTTGTTGTCGTCGGCAAACGGCGCGCCCACTGCGATGTTTTCACGCAAGGTACCAAAAAACAGCACCACATCCTGCGGCACGTACCCTATTGCCCGACGCAGTTCAGCAGGGTCGATCTGCCGCACGTCGATACCATCCACCGTCACCGAGCCCTCAGTGGGCTGATACAGCCCGAGCAACAGCCGTTCAATGGTGGTCTTGCCCGAGCCAAGGCGGCCAATGATGGCCACCCGCTCCCCGGCACGGATGCGGAAAGACACTTTCTTCAGCACGGGGTTATCGCGCCCCGGATAGGCAAACGTCACATCACGGAATTCAATGTCACCCTTGAAATGACTGTGATGCAGAAAGTTGGCATCAGCAGGGCGCTCAACCGGCATCTTCATGTAGTTTTCAATCGAGCCCAGTGAAGTGCGGGCACCATGGTACTGCATCAACAAGCCCGCCACCTGTCCCAGTGGTGCCATGGCACGCCCCGAGATCATGCCAGCGGCAATGAGCCCCCCCATGGATAACTGCCCGTCCGTCATCAGATACACACCGGCAATGATGACCGCCACACTGACCAGCTGCTGAATAAATGAAGCAAAGTAAATGGTGGTGTTGGACATCAGCTTGAGCTTGCCATTCACCTGGGAGAGGAACACCGTAGCGCGCTCCCAGCGCCGCTGCACATCAGACTCTCCGCCCATGGCCTTCAAGGTTTCAATACCGACCAGGCTTTCCACCAGCGTCGCATTGCGTTGTGCCGTGGCACGCTGGGTGGTCTCGGTCAGCGCCTCCATCTTGGCCTGCGCCACAAAACCAAAGCCCACCACGATCACAATGCCTACCGTCACCGGCAGCAGCAGCCAGGGGTTGATCCAGACCAGCACCAGCAGGAACAGCAGCACAAAGGGCAAATCCACCAAGGTGGCCATGGAAGCGGATGCGATGAAATCACGCACCGACTCAAACGATCGCAGGTTGGCCACGAAGGAACCCACCGAAGGGGGGCGGTTCTCCATGCGGATGCCCAGCACACGCTCCATGATCAGGGAAGACAACTGCACATCAATGCGTTTACTGGCCACATCCAGCACGTAGCCCCGCAGTACGCGCATGGCAAAATCAAACACCAGCACCAGCAAGGCACCAATCGCCAGTACCCACAGGGTCTCCAGCGCGTGATTGGGCACCACCCGGTCGTAGACCGTCATGGAAAAAAGCGGAAATACCAAGGCAAATACGTTGACCAGCACCGAGCTCAACAGGGCATCCCGATACAGGTGCCGCGCTTCCAGCATGGCGCCCCAGAACCAGTGCCGCGCCCGGACGTGTCCCAGCTCAGGCGCACGGTGGTCGAAACGAAACTTGGGACGGACAAAGGCGACTTGACCGGTATAGCGGGCCGACAGCATGTCCAGCGGCATGGTTTCCATACCCCCCGGAACCTCCGGGTAGCTGACCTTGGCATGACCATCCGCTGTAACTTCGTGCAGCAGACAGGCTTGCCGCCCATCCAGCAACAGAATGGCCGGCAACAGGGTATTGGCAATGTCCTTCAGGGGACGACGGATCACCCGTGCACTCAGCCCCCCACGGCCGGCAGCACGGGCCAGCAGACCCGGGGTCAGCCGGTTATTCACCAGGGGCAGTCCCGCGGACAAGGCCTCACGTGAGAGGGGGTTACCATGCAGCTTGGTCAGTTCAACCAGACAATCGAGCAGCGGGTCAAAGTGGGACTGGTTGTCACCAACGTGCCATGAACTCATCGGGTCATTTCTTCCGGCGTTGTATGGATGGTGCATGCTAACTGGACAGTCTTGGATGCTACCATCAGTCAGATCAATAATAGCAGCACCGGCATGATGCATGCTTGTTAAACATTGTTGCGGAAATGGGAATGATCGCCAACTTGAAACTGCAAGGCGGGAGCATGACGGACCCGGTATGGCTGTGCACCGAGGGTAAAACCACACAGGCCCTCACCGACTGGGTACGGGAAACCGGTATTCCATTGTACTGGCGATGCGGCCAGGGTACCTGTGGCGCCTGTGCGGTTCACCTGCATTACCCGGATGAAGCGACGCCACGGATCATCAAACTGAGCGGGAAGGAACGCAATGTCCTGCTGCGCCACGGCAAACTCACGGCAGAGCAGCATGCCGCAGAAACGCTATTGCAGACACCGCAATTGTGGCGATTGGCCTGCCATGTGATGGTGCAGCCCGGAGAAGCGCTGGAGGTCAGCTGGTAGTCAGGCGCAAGCCATCCCAGGCGAAGTCCATGCCGTCGGGCAACTGCGTGCGCAGTGCATTGGCATCAATGTCGTGAGTCATGTGAATGAACCAGGTTTGCTGCGCCTGAATGCGGCTTGCTGCCACCACGGCCTCATCCAGGCTCATGTGGGTGTGATGGGGGCGCTGCCGCAAGCAATCCAGAAACAGCAGCTCCAGGCCCTCCAGCAGCGGCCAGCTAGACTCCGGAATGGTCGAGACATCGGTCAGCCAGGCTACCTTGCCCACCCGATAGCCGAGAATAGGCCAGTTGCCATGTAGCAACGGAATAGGCGTCACCTGTACCCCTTGTACGGTAAAGGGGGCTTCAACCGGGTTTAGCGTCAATACCGGACGTTCCCAATGGGCAGTAGGTGGTAGCGTCACGTAGCCAAAGCGCTCTTCAATATTGCGCATGGTGAACGGATTGCCATACACCGGGATGGCTTGTTGCTGACGAAAGCAGAACGCGCGCAGGTCATCAATGCCATTGAGGTGGTCGGCATGGGGATGGGTATACAGCACCGCATCGACCCGGCTGACCTTCTCTCGCAGCATCTGAGTGCGCATGTCAGGACCGGTATCCACCAGCAGCTGCACGCCTTGGTGCTCAATCAAGCACGAAGCTCGGCTGCGCAGGTTACGCGGATGGGCCTCCGTACATACCGGGCAGGTGCAGGCAACAACCGGCGTACCCGCCGAAGAGCCTGCGCCCAGCACCAGGGCAGAGGTCATGCGGCCGCCCTGGCATGGTGGAACAGCCGGAAGAAATTATCGGTCGTCACCGAAGCGATGGTCGTCAACGGTACATTCCGCAGTACCGCGATTTCCTCAGCCACATGGCGCACCAGTGCCGGGTGATTCAGCTTGCCACGGAACGGTACCGGGGCCAGATAAGGCGCGTCCGTCTCGATCAGCATGCGCTCAAGCGGAATGCTTTGGGCCACCGCCTTGAGCTCCACCGCCTTCTTGAAGGTGACGATACCGGAGAAGGAAATATAAAAGCCCATCTCCATGGCCTGATCGGCAACCGACTGGCTCTCGGTAAAGCAGTGCAATACCCCGCCGACTTCACTCGCCCGCTCTTCACGCATCAGCCGCAAGGTATCCTCTGCCGCACTGCGGGTATGAATGATCAGTGGCTTGCCGGTTTCCCGAGCAGCGCGGATATGGGTACGAAACCGCTCGCGCTGCCATTCCAGATCACCCTCCAGCCGGTAGTAGTCCAGACCGGTCTCGCCAATGGCCACGACCTTGGGATGGTCAGCCAGGCGACACAGATCGGCTACACTCAGCTCAGGCTCACCCTGATGGTCTGGATGCACCCCGACTGAAGCAAACAGATGGGGGTACTGTTCCGCCAGCGCCAGCACCTGCGGCATTTCACGCTGGTTGACGGAAACGACCAGGGCATGACTGACCTGGTTCTCTACCATGGCGTTCAGGTAGTGCGGCAGATCCGCAGACAGTTCCGGAAAATTGAGGTGGCAGTGTGAATCGACAAACATGGAGCACGACAGTCTGCCGGCCGAGGCCGGCATTGGACATTACATGGTGTGGGTAGACCGGTTGGACTGCAAATGCCCTCCCAGAATGCCCTCGATCTTGTTGCGGGCGGCGGTGCCGAATTCATTGTTGCTGAACTGGACACCGATGCCTTGCGAGCGGCTGCCCTGCGCCCCTTGCGGCGTCACCCAGACCACCTTGCCCGTTACCGTATACTTGGTAGGCTCATCCAGCAGGGTCAGCAGCAGAAACACCTCATCCCCCAGATTGTACTGCCGGGGTGTCGGTACAAACAGGCCACCACCCGTGATGAAAGGCATGAAGGCCGCATACAGGCTGGCCTTTTCCTTGATGGTGAGGGACATGACCCCAGGGCGGGTCAACGGGGCTTTCGGTGCTTCAGCCATGGCTTATCCAATCCATGCAAACAACATGACAGGCGCAACCATACCGCGCCCGCCCTTGAAATGCAAACTACGCGCTTAGCCTGCCGCCCGCTTCTGCCACAATCCACGGTAGGCAAACAGCCATTGTTCCATCACCAGTTTGGCATTCAACGGGTGGGTAAGCAAGGGTTTGGCCTGTTGTACCGTGTTCAGGCACGCCAGCAGCGCCTGACGATCGGCTCGGGCGGCCAGCGCTTGCAGCGCTTCCTGCCTGGCAGGGTAATAGCGTGGCATACCGGCGCTAGTCACCTGCAGCAGGTCATGCAGCCACTTGCTGATCCAGTCATGCAAGGCAGGCAGCGGCAGCTTGCTCCAGCCTGTGACCAGGGAAACCGGCTCCTGCTTCGGGCGAGACAGCCACTCCACCACCTGCTGCCACTCGCCTGCCCAACCTTCCTGCTGATAGCGCTGCGCCAGCAAAGGCATGCCCCCCGCCAGATCCAGCAAGGCATCCGGCACCTGCCCTTGCGTCTGCAACCATTGCCGGGCCTGCTGCGCTTCCGGCATGGGCAGCAGCACTTGCTGGCAGCGGCTGCGAATGGTGGGCAGCACACGATGTAGCTGATCGCTGACCAGCAGAAACATGACCCGCTCCGGCGGCTCTTCCAGCGTCTTCAGCAATGCATTGGCTGCATAGCTGTTCAAGCGGTCGGCAGCTTCCAGTAGCACCACCCGCAAACCCTGCCGATGTGAGGAGAGCTGTACGAATTCGGCCAGATCCCGAATCTGCTCAATACTGATCCATTGGCCGCTACGCTTGCTGGCCTCGCCCTCTTCCGCGGCTTCTACAGCCAGCCCGATGCGTCGAAAGTCCGGGTGGGTACCCTGTGCCAGCCAGTTGCAGGCCGTGCAATGCCCGCACGCGTGACCATTTGCCTGAACCTGCTCGCACAGCAGACTGGCGGCCAGGGCCTGGGCAAACTGTTGTTTACCGATACCGGCATAGCCGGTCATCAACAAGGCATGCGGCAGACGCTGGCGGCGCTGGTGGAGCTGCTGCCAGGCATCCGCATGCCACGGCAAGGGTTGCTGCACACGGGCTTCAGCGGGCGTGTCGGTCACAGTAAGCCTCCATCACGTGCTGCAGCTCCTGTTGAATGGCATGCAGACTGCGATTGGCATCCACAATGCAGAAACGACCAGGGTCTGCCGCCGCGCGTTGCAAATAGGCATCACGGACGCGGCGGAAAAATGCAATGTCCTGCTGTTCAAAGCGGTCTGGGTCTCGCGCCAGGCGTACTCGCTCGTAGCTCACCTCGGGCGGCACATCAAACAGCAAGGTCAGATCCGGCTGCAAGTCAGCATGTACCCACTGCTCCAATACCGCCAGCCGCGCGGCAGGCAAGCCTCGGCCACCGCACTGATAAGCGTAGCTGGCATCGGTGAAGCGATCGCAAATCACCCAGTTCCCCTGGGCCAGCTGAGGGCGTACGAGCTCGTCCAGATGCTGCTGGCGGGCAGCAAACAACAGCAGGGCTTCGGTATCCATGCTCATGCTGTCATGCAACAGCAGCTCACGCAGCTTCTCGGCCAGCGGCGTACCACCTGGCTCGCGGCTGACGACATGTGGGATCTCTCGCTCCGCAACAAACTGCACCAGCCAGTGCAAGTGGGTGGTCTTGCCCGCACCATCCACCCCTTCCAGCGATATGAACTGTCCGCGTGCCCCTGCCATCCGCAGTCTTTCCTTCACCCTGTACCACAAAACAACACGGCCCCTTGCGGGGCCGTGCCTCACATACTTGCCAAGGCGGCTTATACGCCCAACTGCTCCACCCAGGCCAGCGAACCCATATGCGCCTTGTTCAGCAGCTCCGGGCTGATCTGCACCTGTTCGGCCAGACGTTCGATCTCACCGGCCTCCGGATTTTCGCACGCGATCGCCAGTTTGAGGAAGGGGCCATACATGCCTTCCTGCGTCAGCAGCGCATCACTCACCGTCTCCGGCAGCAGCAGGTTTTCCAGCACCTTGTCCATCGGCATTTCCAGCATCACATCCAGCAGCGAGAACACCCCGACAATGAACAGATTGTCACGGTCGATGCCATCAAGGAAATGCTCACCGATCAGCTCAACGAAACGGCCACGGGTCACCGCCATCTTCATCAGGGCCGATGCACCGGGATTATCTGCACCTGCCGTTACCAGCAGCAGGGTCAGCCAGCGATACAGCTTCTGGTAGCCCAGAATGGTCACCGCATGCCGGAAAGACTGGATCTCGCAAGAGAGGCCAAACCCCGCCGAGTTGATGTAGCGCAACAGCTTGAACGACAGTGCCACATCCCGCTTCAGCGCTTCCTCAATCTGCTTGATCTCGGCATTGTTGCGCAGCATGTTGAGCAGGGAGAGGATGTTGGCATAAGCCGGGTTGATCACCTTGGCGGTGAGGGTTTCCGGGTGCGCAAAGTAGTAGCCCTGGAAGGCGTCAAACCCGGCGTCGTGCAGGCGGCGGAATTCTTCCTTGGTTTCCACCTTCTCTGCAATCTGCAGGGCTGGATACTTGCGCAACTGCTTGGACATGGCAATGGCATTATCCAGACCCAGCTCGCGCACATCCAGCTTGACGTAGTTGGCCACCTCCAGAAAAGGGGCCGTCTGCGGGGTAAGGACAAAGTCATCCAGCGCGATGGAGAAGCCCTGCCCGCGCAGTTCACGAGCGCGTTCAACCAGTGCCTGAGTCGCATTCACCGTTTCAACAATTTCCAGCACAACGCGTTGCGGGTGCAGCAGTTCCAGGAAATTACTCTGTAGCATGGCCTGCGCCACATTGATGAAGGCCAGCTTGTTGCCGACCAACCATTCAGCACCCATATTGGACAGGGTATTAACCAGCACATTGGTCCCGGCCTGCAGATCACTGGAAAACTCAGCAGTGGAGGACTCGGCATGCAGGCGGAACAGCAGCTCATAACCGATCAATTGTTGCTGCCGATTCAAGATGGGCTGGCGTCCGACAAACGCGTTGTTATTGGCTGGTGTATTCATATTCCCGTTTTCCCGCGCCCAGGATTGGGCGCGTTTTGACTCCGTGTCTTGAATCAGGCCATTTCGAACAGGGTCCCCGCCTTGTCTGAACCCAGTTCAGCCAGCAGGTCTTCCATGTCGAGTACCAGCACCACGGAGCCGTCCCCGGAGAGGGTGGCGCCCGCGATGCCTTTCGGCTTGATATTTTGCAACGGTTTTATCACTACGTCATCCCGTCCGACGAAAGTTTCGATCGCCAGGACAAAAGAATTTTCAGCAGACTGCATCAACACACCAAAAGCGGGAGGCTTGGTGTCTTGCCAGCCAATCAGGCTGGCAAGAGAGCGCACTGAGAGAATCTCGTCACGTACCACCATGGTCGCCTTGCCAGATACTTGCTGGATGTCCTCCTTGGACAGCGGAATGATCTCGCGAACCATGGCCAGTGGCACAGCAAATGGCTGGTCGCAGACGCGGACCACAAGCACCGGCAGAATCGCCAGGGTCAGCGGCAGGCTGATGGTAAAGCGGGTACCTTCGCCCGGGATCGACTGAATGTCGATACGACCATTCATTTTCTGGATGTTGGTTTTCACCACATCCATGCCGACACCGCGGCCAGACACATTGGAAATCTGGTCCTTGGTCGAGAAACCCGGCAGGAAGATCAGCATCAGGCTCTGCTTGTCATCAAGGTTATTGGCCTCTTCAGCCTTGATGACGCCCTTCTCGATGGCTTTCTGCCGGATCACTTCCGGTTTCATGCCTTTACCGTCATCCGTAATTTCAATGACGATGTGGTCACCGACTTGTGTTGCCGTCAGTTGCACCAGGCTTTTCTCTGGTTTGCCGATCATGACCCGCTCTTCGCGCGTTTCAATGCCGTGGTCAACCGCATTGCGCACCAAATGCACCAGAGGATCGTTCAAATCCTCGATCATGGTCTTGTCGAGCTCGGTCTCTTCACCCGTGATCACCAGCTCGACATCCTTGCCCAACTGTCGAGCCAGATCGCGAGCGAGCCGCGGATATTTCTGGAACAGCCGGCCTATCGGCTGCATGCGGGTTTTCATCACCGCGTTCTGCAGGTCGGACACCAGCAAGTCCAGTTGCCCGATCGCTTCATCCAGCGCACGCAGGGTCAGTGCATCATTGCGCCCCTGCAGGATGTCACTGCGCAGTGTGGTCAGCCGGTTTTTGGTCAACCCGATTTCACCAGACAGGTTCAACACCTGATCCAGGCGGTTGGTATCAATACGGATGGTGGTTTCTGGCGCAGCCAGCTGTTGTACGCCTTGCGTCGGAGCCGAAGCAGCACTGGCAGCGGCCGCCGGTGCAGCACGAGCCACACCCGGGCTGGGCACCAGATTGGCAGCGGCCGCAGGTTTGGCGGGCGCCTGCTCCAATGCGGCCTGGCTTGCGGGTGCGGCAGCCGGTGCCGCTGGAGCTTGCGCTGGTGCAGCCGCCGGAGCCGACACTGGCGAACTGCCCAACAGGCTGTTGTACAGGTGGTTCCAGTCAGGCTCCCCACCCCCATTGCCCACGGTAGAGACCGCCGCAGGTGCGGCCGACGCCACGGGCGCCGGTTCCGGTGCAGGTACGGCAGCGGCAGGTGCAGCATCCGGTGAACGGCCTTCCAGGACCGCATCCAGCGTATCAAGCAGCTGTTGCGGTGCCGGCCCTGGCTGACGACCTTGCGCCAGATAGCCAAACATGTCACGCACTACAGCGGTTGCCGCCAGAATCTGGTCCATGATCCCGGCTGTCAGCTGCATTTCATCGTTGCGCAGCTTGTCGAACAGGTTTTCTGTCCGGTGGCAAAGAGTTACCAAAGGATCCACATTCAGGAAGCCTGCGCCGCCTTTAATGGTATGGAAGCCGCGAAAGATATCATTCAGCAGCTTCTTGTCACCAGGGCGCTTCTCCAGCTCCACCAGTTTGTTGTCGACATCAGACAGCATGTCGGAGGACTCTGTCAGGAAATCCTGCAGCAGGTCTTCCATTCCACCAAATTCACTCATGACGTTTTCCTCATGACGAGACAGTCGACATCCAACTCCACACCCGCTCGCCTGGCTTAGAAGCCCAGACTGGCCAACAGATCATCTACTTGCGACTGGTCAGTGACCACATCGCTGCGACCTTCGGCACTGATCACAGGACCATTCTCCAGTTGACCGTGTACTTCCGGCTTCTTGGCGGCACCTGGGGTATATTCCACCAGGAAGTTGTACAGCTGAACTTCCATTTCCTTGGCCATCTCGACGATCTTCTTGATCACCTGGCCCGTCAGATCCTGGAAGTCCTGCGCCATCATGATGTCCAGCAACAGGCTGTCTGTCTGCCGGGCATCCGCGTGGGTACGCTGCAGGAAGCTGCGGGTTTCCCCCACCAAGGTCTTGAACTCATCCACGCTCAGCTGATTGGCAAACAGCTTGTCCCAGCGTTGTGACAAAGCTGCGGAGTCATCGGTCAGTTTTTCCTGCAGTGGTTTGGCCTGATCCACCGCACTCAAGACCTTCTCAGCGGCTTGCTCGGTCAGTTTGGCCACATAGGCCAAGCGATCCCTCGCATCTGGAATGGCTTCTGCCACCACTTTTTCAATTGACTTGTCGAAACCCAGCTCACGCAAGGTATCGTGCAGCTTGCGCGTCATCATGCCGATCTGGGTGAACATGGACTTGGCCGGCTCGGACATGGCTGACGGGTCCATACCTCCGCTGGCAAAACTTGCCGCTTCAGGCGCTGCCTCCGCAACGGCTACCGGAGCAGCGGGCTCGGCGACCACAGGTGCTGGTGTTTCTTTTGCAGTATTGGCCGAAACAATGCTGTCAAACAGTGCTTCCAGATCGGCGGAGTCTCCGCTCTCAAAATTCCTGTTGGTCACATTCGCCTCCTGTTATTTTCCGAGGTTCTGGAAGATTTTGTTGAGCTTCTCGTCTAGCGTGGCCGCCGTGAAGGGCTTCACGATGTAGCCACTGGCACCAGCCGTCGCAGCCTCAATGATGTTTTCCTTCTTCGCCTCTGCCGTGATCATCAGGAAGGGCAATTGCTTCAGGTTAGGGTCTGCCCGAACCGCCCTCAGCAATTCAATGCCGGTCATATTGGGCATGTTCCAGTCGGACACCACGAAGTCAAACTGGCCATTTTGCAGCTTGTGCAGGCCAATCTGCCCGTCTTCGGCTTCATCCACATTGGAGAAACCCAGTTCCTTCAGCAAATTCCTCACGATGCGACGCATGGTGGAAAAGTCATCCACCACCAGGAATTTCATGTTCTTGTCAGTCATGCTTGCCCTCTCCAGTCAGCCAGATGGCCATGTTGGCGTTTTAATTGATCAACAGCGGCTTGATGGTTTCCGCCAATACCACAGGATCGAATTTTGCCACATAAGCGTCCACCCCAACGCTGCTTCCCATGGCCCGGTTGGCATTGGAAGACAACGAAGAGTGCATGACCACTGGAATACCACGGAAACGCTGGTCCCCTTTGATATTCTTGGTCAGCACGTAGCCATCCATCTCAGGCATTTCGGCATCGACCAGGATCAGCTTCAAATGGTCGCGCAGCATTTCTCCATCACCGAACACCCGGTTGGCCAGGTTCTGCAGCTTGTCCCAGGCTTCCTTGCCATTATTGGCCTGGTGATACTTGACACCGATCTTGTCGAGCACGCCGGTGATTTCTCGCCGCGCCACCACGGAGTCATCACAGAAGAACATGTAGATGTCATCACGCACTTCACCAACCTGAACATCGGGGATCACCTTCTCACCGATCACCGAAGCCAGAATCTGCTCGACATCCAGAATCGACACCAGCTTGCCGTCCGGTAATTCGGTTACGGCCGTAATCAGACCTTGCCCTCCGCCCGCCAGCACTCCCTCCGGGGAGCGGACCTTATCCCAGTCCACCCGGATGATGCGGTCCACGTCATGCACCAGAAACGCCTGGGTATGCCGGCTGAACTCGGTCACAATCATGGTCTGCTCACTGCTCTTGATCGCCCCCGGGCTGACGAACTTGGCCAGTGAGATGATGGGGATGATGTTCCCGCGCAGGGAAATCACCCCTTCCACCCCAACCGGCATATTCGGCGTCTTGGTGATGTGTGGCGTCTGCGACACCTCACGCACCTTGAACACGTTGATGCCGAAAATCTCACCGGTCCCCAGAGAGAACAGCAGGATTTCCATCTTGTTGGACCCCGCCAGCTTGGTACGGGCGTCTATGCTTTCCAGCAGGTTTTCAGGCGTTTTACCGGACATGGGATCGACCTTCCGTAAGCGACATCACACTCATTCTTCCACCTGAAGCAGGCGGGTCAGCGTTTCAGCAAGCCGTTGTGGTTCAAACTTGGCCACGTACTCATCCACCCCGACGGAGTACCCCAACTTCTGGTTCTGCATGCCGGACAGCGAGGAATGCATCAGCACCGGGATGCCACGGAAACGCGGGTCCGTCTTGATGTTCTTGGTCAACATGTAACCATCCATTTCCGGCATTTCCACGTCGGTCAGGATCAGGTTGACGATATCTTTCATCTCCTGGCCATTGGCTTCAGCCAGAGCGGCCATCTTGTCGAGCTCTTCCCACGCCCGCTTGCCGTTGATGGCAAAGTGGTATTTAACCCCCATGATGTCCAGCGTCGTCGCAATCTGTTTGCGCGCCACGGTGGAGTCATCGGCAAAATAGATGGTGCGGGGCTTGGGTACTTTGCGAATATTGGCGTAGCTGAGGGAGTCATCGTAGCTGCTGGTTTCTGCCAGCACTTTTTCCACGTCCATCATCATCACCAGCCGGCCATTATCCAGCTCGGTCACCGCCGTAATGATCCCCCCCATCTGCGCGGTCAGCATGTCCGGCGGTACCCGCATCTGCGACCAGTCCAGCCGCAGGATGGTATCCACGGCCTCCACCAGAAAGCCTTGGGTATGACCGTTGTACTCGGTCACGATCATGATCTCGGGGCGGGAGGTGGTTTGTACACCCGTGTATTTGGCCAGGTCCACCACCGGCACCAGCGCGCCACGCAGGCTGACCATCCCTTCCACGCAGGCCGGCATTTCCGGTGCATGGGTGATTTCCGGAGTCCGCATCACCTCCCGCACCTTGAACACATTGATGCCGAAGTTTTCGCGGCGACCCGTGCGCTGATCCATCCCCAGCGTAAACAGCAGGATTTCCAGCTTGTTGGTCCCTGCCAGTTTGGTCCGTGCGTCGATTTTTTTGAGTAGTTCAGACACGTTGACACTCCATTCAACTTGGCCGGATTAGACGGAGTTACTGCCCAGCCTATTCGCCGCCAAGTGGCTTGCAACGGCAATTTGCGGCTGACTAGTTACATTCTGTGCATAAAACTGGGGAGTTGCAAGGTAAAGATTTGTGCAATTGACGCAGTGACGGGGCTTGAAGCCGGGCGGGCGGCACCGGGCGCAGGCGGCAAGTGCTACAAGTCTCTGAAGTGGCATGAAAAAACGGCGGGTTTCCCCGCCGTTTCCTGTTACCGCGCATTGCCGGTCTTTATGAGCCGATCACGCCACCATCCGTGCGACGGATCACCACCGTAGCAGCACGCGGGCGTCCGCCAAACGGCCAGCTGCTGACTGCCTTCGGGTTTTTCGGGTCCGAACGCTCGGACGCCGGTTCACCCGGGTGCTGAATGTTGATGAACATGGTCTTCATGTCAGGCGTTGCGGTAATGCCGGTGATTTCGCAGCCCTTGGGACCCGTCAGGAAGCGGCGGATTTCACCGCTCTTGGTATCCGCCACCAGCATCTGGTTGTTACCCATGCCGGCGTACTCTTTGGCATTGAGCGTACTGGTGGACACATCGGTCTGAATCCACAGCAGGCCACTCGGGTCAATCCACAGGCCGTCCGGGCTACCAAATGCATCACCCTTGATATTGCCCTTCAGGTTGGCATCGGCCAGCGCCGGGTTACCCGCCTGCACGAACAGATCCCACTTGAAGCTCAGCGCATGGCTGTCACCATCTTCGCGCCAGCGGATGATCTGCCCAAACAGGTTATTCTTGCGCGGGTTGGCCGCATCCACGCCCGGCTTACCGTCCTTGCCACGATCGCTGTTGTTGGTCAGCGTGCAGTACACTTCCTTGGTGCGCGGGTCCACCGTCACCCACTCCGGGCGATCCATCGGCGTAGCACCGACCTTGTCGCCCGCTGCACGGGCGCGGATAACCACATCAGCTTGGTCAGCAAAGCCATTGGCCGCTGTCAGCCCATTCTTGCCATGGCTCAGCTCGATCCATTGGCCGGAACCATCGGCGTTGAAACGTGCCACGTACAGCGTGCCTTCATCCAGCAGGTTCATGTTGGCAGCGCGGTCGTTCGGGTTGTAGGCATTGCGCGAAACAAACTTGTAGATGTACTCAAAGCGCTTGTCGTCGCCCATGTACACGACAGCACGGCCATCTGCAGCCAATGTCACGGTGGCGCCTTCGTGGCCCATGCGGCCCAGCGCAGTACGCTTGACCGGTCGGCTGCTCGGGTCAAACGGGTCAATTTCCACCACCCAGCCGAAGCGATTGGCTTCATTCGGCTCTACGGCAGCGTCAAAGCGCTTGTCGTGCTGATGCCAGTTGTAGCCCGCGCCTTTCGGGTTGATACCGTAGCGCTTTTCGTTGGCATTTGGATTGGCAGATACAAAGTGGTCCTGCCAGTTTTCTTCACAGGTCAGGTAGGTGCCCCACGGGGTGTAGCCGTTGGCGCAGTTGGAGAAGGTACCCAGCACTTCGCGGCCGCTCGGGTCGGCATTGGTCTGCATGCTGGCGTGGCCTGCAGCCGGGCCGGCAATATCCATCGGCGTGCTGGCGGTAATGCGGCGGGCAAAACGGGACTGCACCACTTGCCAGCGGCCACCCCGGTTCTGCACTTCCACGATCGAGACGCCCACCGCAGCCTGAGCCTTGCGTACCTTCTCGGCACTCCAGTTCTCCGTGCCATCCGTGTGCAGCAGACCATCATCCACATACTCGTGGTTCATGGCCAGCAAACCACGCTCCGAGCTTTGTGAACCATAGGGATAGGGGAAAAACCACATGCCATCATGATGCATGCCTGCTTGCAGCGCCTGCTCAGCTGCCGTATTGCTGGCATCCTCCTTGAAAGCCGGCATGCCTTTCAGGCTGCCGATCGGGTCACCCCAGGCATACATCACATCAGCACGATAGCCCGGCGGGACGATCACTTTGTCTTCGGTAGACAACGGTACGGCGGTGAAACCCAGGCGGCCGGCACCCACGGTACTGCCACAGGCGGTCAGGCTGGCAGACATGCCGGTGACCATGGCGGTCGCCACCGTGGCTTGCATGAAACCACGACGCGACAGACGGGTATTCAGGATGCTGGAAAACGGTTCGCTCGAGCTGGGGTTCAGTACCAGCTCGGCGTTGCAGTAATTGTCACTCATTGGTCACCCCCGGTTGAAGAGGACCAAAATGTAACAACGGATTATGACACCACTGTGAAGCCTGAACGCCCGTACACGTTACTTACAGCGCACCGCTGAAAGTATTTTCCTGCGTAGTGCTGGCAGGCGCCTCCACTCCCATGAAGGCCAAAATCTCATCTTTCTGCTGCATGGCATCCTGATAACCCAGCCGGATCAGGTCCCGGGTATACGGCGGCTCAAACAGCAGGTAACTGGCCAGCACCGAGCCCCCCCGACGCAATGCACCAATACCGCGCAGCAGGTAGCGCACGGCCCAGGGAAAATGCATAGAGTGCTGCGCTGCCAACGCCTCCAGCGGTTTAGAGGGGGCTACCAGCAGCACGTCCACCTTACGCATGGGGATACCCGCCTCCTCCAGCTTGTTCTCCGGGATCAGATCAAGCAAGCGGTTCAATACCTGCAACCGCTCCAGATCATTTTCGAGGCTGTCCAGAAATGTGCCATTGAGCAATTGTCCGGCCACCTGCGCCAAGGAGGGGTGACTGCTGATCTTGTGTCGCTCCGGGGTTCTCGCGTGTGGCGATACCCCGATCACCAGCACCTTGCTGGCACCAAAGTGCAAGGCCGGGCTGACGGGTGCATGCTGGCGGATCGAGCCATCACCAAAGTACTCCCGGTGAATGCGGGCAGCAGGGAAAACCAACGGAATGGCCGACGAAGCCAGCAGATGCTCCAGCGACAGCGTGCAGGACACCCCTACCCGCTGGGCGCGTTGCCAGTTATGGCAAGGATCACCCTCATAGAAACAGACGGACTGCCCACTGCTGTAACCCAGCGCGGTTACGCTGACTGCTTTAAGGTTATCCGCCGCCACCGATGCTTCAATATTGCGAAAGGTAATTACCTTCTGCAGGAAGGCTTTGAGCGGACTGTTGTCCAAAAAGGATCGCGGATTGCGCCGCCCCATCCCGCCCAGCAAAAACGACGCCAGCCAGTAGAGTATCTGCTTGCTCACCCCGGCAAAATCAGAGCGGTAGATGCTGTGGCAATGCAGCGTTTTCCACACCAGCTCCAGCTGGTGGATACCCGCGTGGAATCCGGATGGCTCGGCAGCCAGTGCCGTCGCATTGATGGCACCAGCACTGGTGCCCACAATGATGCGAAACGGGAAGCGCCGCTCGGGTGGCAATAGTTTGGCTATCGCCTTCAGTACACCCACCTGATACGCCGCACGCGCACCGCCACCCGACAGTATCAGCCCGATTTCATGCTGTTTTGCTTGCCAGCGTGATGACATATGCCCCTCTCGCTACCCGCTGTAGCTTTCTTTCCAGCATATGACAGCCCTGCCCGGTGCGCCAGCTTGCTCTTTAACGTCTCAATCACTCTGCAGCAGGCTCGACCTCTCCCACCAGTTCGGTCTACCCCCAACGATAAAGCGCCTCCAGCAAGGACCGCCAGGACACACCAGGGGCTCGCTGTCTGTACTGCTGCAAGACCGGCAAGCGCTGGTGGGCGACTTGCTGGCTTCCGGCATCCTGCTGGGTGGCGTGATCTGGCATGGCCGCCCCAAGCAACCTCCGTTTGAAGATGACCCGATACAGGTTGGCACCACACTGCAAGGCATGCTGACAGGAGGGACGGAGCGTTTCTACATGGGGCACGGTGGACCGTTGGACGCCGCTGCAGTGGCACGCCACAGTCATCGTCTACTCCAGCACAAGACGCAGGCTGGGTAAGGCCAATCCTGCCACGCCATGCTAACATGCCATTATCATTGGAAAGGTAGATGTCATGATCAAGCATGCTTGGGTAGCACTGATAGCAACGTCGAGTCTTGCCGCAGCAGCGGCAGAGCCCGTCTGGACCAGTATTCGCTCGGCGGAATGTACCCCGGTCACCCACGCTGCCAGTGGCAAAATGGCGGATGATTACCGCCACTGCAAAGGCATGAACGGCTGGCAGCTGTGGGTAGGCAGCGCTGACAGCCAGCCGGACAGCTGGTTACTGCTAGGGCGAGGCCAGAACGTGTGGAACACCCATGCCTTGCTGACCAACCCGCAGCGCTGGGGCCAATTTGCCGGTCTGGGTGCCGACAAGGTGGAATGGCAGCAATCCGGCGGCACCGTCACCGGCCTCATCTTCCGTGTCAATGGTCAGCAGGACGATGGCCGCAAGCAATCCCGTTTGGTCGCCCTGAAGCTCAGTCCCCAGGCCGTACGCTATTGTGGCGATGCCGACACCATAGAGGGCGCCCGCGCCCTATTGGAGCAAGACCAGTGCAGCACACCGCTTCCCGCGAAGCCCTTACAATGCTTGCATCAAGCGCCGGGCGCAGCGGGATGTCAGTGATGCGGTGTCCGGTTTCCACCAAAGCAGGACGCCTGCCAGCAAGCGCCACCTGATGACTGCGCTAGGCTGGCAGGCACCATCCACAAGGAGCCCCTCATGTCTGCCGCCCGCCACAAGCTGATCCTGTCCCTGCATTGCCCCAGCGCAGCGGGCCAAGTGGCCGACATCTCCCATTTTTTGCACGAACGTGGCTGCTATATCGACGAAATTGCAGTGTTTGATGATGAAGACGAACAGCGCTTCTTTGTCCGCTGCGTATTTCACCTGGAACAAGGCCAGGCACCTGATCTGCCCGCCTTGCGCGGTGCCTTCCAGCCGATTGCTGATCGTTACCAGATGCGCTGGGCACTGCATGACAGTGAAGCGCGCCCCAAAGTACTGCTGATGGTGTCCAAGCTGGACCACTGCCTGAATGATCTGCTCTACCGCTGGCGCATGGGTGACATCCTGATGGACATCGTCGGCGTGGTGTCCAACCATCCCGACCTCGCCAGTCTGGTCACCCCGCACGGCATTCCCTACCACCACCTGCCAATCACCCCGGACACCAAACCACAGCAGGAAGCCGACCTGCTGCAGATCATCGACCAATCCGGTGCTGAGCTGGTGGTGCTGGCCCGCTACATGCAGGTGCTGTCACCCGAGCTCTCCCGTCAACTGGCGGGCCGCGCCATCAACATCCACCACTCCTTCCTGCCTGGCTTCAAGGGTGCCAAACCCTACCACCAGGCCCACGCCCGAGGAGTCAAGCTGATCGGCGCCACCGCCCACTACGTGACCGACGATCTGGACGAAGGCCCGATCATCGAGCAAGTTGTAGAACGTGTCGACCACGCCTTCCGCCCGGAACAACTGCTCGCCACCGGCCGCGACATGGAATGCCTCGCCCTCGCCCGCGCCGTCAAATTCCACCTGGAGCGCCGCGTCTTCCTCAACGGCAACCGCACCGTGGTGCTGCGTTAGGCTGATACCGGTCAAGAAAGACGTATATTCTCAGTATGTCCGGCCAATTGTTTGGACATGACGATGCCGACCCTTAACACCTTCATCCGACTGGGGCACGACACTCCTAAGGATGCTCTCTGCAAGTGCAAAAAAACGTACGGAGTCGTACAGAGTTTGATAAGCAACCGGAGCAGCAACAGCTGTCCCGGCTGCTTAACCCCGCGTGTGCGGGGAACAGGCTTTGTGTGACCTTAAGCTCGGTCCAGCCCCGCGCCTACGGGGAACTGCAACTACACTCTACCACGTAAGCGCCTTCAGCCCGCAAAATACTACAAAAAATCATGAGACCTTAAGCTCTTTAAAAAAACTTGCAACGAATCTTTGAGCAGGTGTAGGATACCCCTACCATCTCTTGCACTTGGGGTCACTATCGCCATGCAATACTACTGGAACACAATCACTACCTTCTTGCTTGAACATCAACTCCTGCTTACCAGCAGCATTCTTGCCTCGGTCGCAACAGCCCTTGCCATTGCATGGAATCTGAGTAATCGCATCAAATACATTGACACCCCTAAAGGCCGAGTCAGCTTCTTTAGAAATAAAAATCATGATGACTAACCCTTACGAAGGGTGTCGCCCATCCTGTCCATATGGACAGGCAGGTGCTGCCACGACCGTTGTGGGCATGCCAGAATGCCCGGCATGTCTTCATCCCCTGTCGTGATGCACTCCTCCTGTTGGCGTTACTGGGGCAAAGCCCATCCGGAAACGCCAGACCACGCCCGTTGGCACCTGCTGGTATTGCATGCGCTGGATGTCGCTGCGGTGATGGCCGCCTTGCTGGAGCACGATCCGCGCTGGCTGTCGCAGCAAGCCGATACACTCGGGCTGCCGCCCGCGCAACTGCGGGATACGATGGTGTGGCTGGCCAGCCTGCACGACCTCGGCAAGTTTGCCCGCTCCTTCCAGAATCTTTACCGGCACGAGGCAGCGGAGCTGGTACCGTTTCAGCCGGGCATGCCCTACACCCTGCGGCACGACAACCTGGGCTGGCTGCTGCGCGACGCAGGCATCCTGCCTGAGCTGCCGCCGTCCTGGCTGTCTGCCGTCCTGGGCCATCACGGCCAGCCGCCTACGGATCAGGATGACACGCCACTGGCCCGCATCTTTCCGCAGGAGGACCAGTCCGCTGCCCTGCATTTTGTGGAGGCCATGCAGGCGCTACTGCTGCCAGACGGCCCCCCGCCACGGCACCGCCTGACCAAGGAAGCGGACAACCGTTTCAGCTGGCTACTGGCCGGTTTAGTCATGCAGTCCGACTGGCTGGGTTCCAACCAGCACTGGTTTCCCTATCACGAGCAGCCCCCGGCCTCGCTCGCCGCCTACTGGCTATACGCCTGCCAGCAGGCACGACAAGCCGTTGCCGCATCCGGCCTTTGCCCGGTGCCCGCCGCCCCATGGGTGGGTGCCGAGCGGTTGGCAGAATTGCTGCCCTGGCTCGCTCACCCTACTCCGTTACAGCAGCATGCCGCAACCGTTGCACTGCCTGCCGGGCCGCAGCTTTTTTTGCTGGAAGATGTCACCGGCGCAGGCAAAACCGAAGCCGCACTGATTCTGGCCCATCGCCTGCTGGCCGCGGGCGAGGCAGACGGGCTGTACTTTGCACTACCCACCATGGCCACCGCCAACCAGATGTACACCCGCGTAGGCCAGGCCTACCACAAGCTGTTTACCCCACCACCACAGCCCTCCATCATGCTGGCCCACTCCGCACGGCGACTGGTGGATGAATTCAGCCAGTCCCTGCATCCCGCAGGCCTGCGCTATAGCCAAGGGCAGGATGCAGACCTCAGCGCCAGCCTCTACTGCAACCAGTGGCTGGCGGACAGCAACAAGAAAACCCTGCTTGCCCATGTGGGCGTCGGCTCCATTGACCAGGCCCTGCTGGCCATGCTGCCGGTACGCCATCAGGCCATGCGCATGACCGGCCTGCACCGCAAACTGCTGATTGTGGATGAAGTGCATGCATACGATGATTATATCCTCAGGCTGCTCAGCGCCCTGCTACAGCATCATGCCACCCAAGGTGGCAGTGCCATCCTGCTCTCGGCCACCCTGCCACTGACAGTACGCCAGCAGCTGCAGCAAGCCTTTGATGCCGGGCTGGGCCTGCCGGAACGTGAGCATGCCGTGGCGCAGGCCTACCCTTTGGTGACCCGGCTGGACCGCAGCGGTATCCACCATCATGCCTGCGACACCCGGCCCGAAGTGCGTCGTCAGGTGTGTATCCAGCCAATGCATGATCTGGACCAAGTCATCGCCATGATCGTGCGGGAGGCCGAAGCCGGGCGCTGCCTCTGCTGGATACGCAATACCGTGGGCGATGCCCGCAGCGCCTGGCAAGCGCTCCAGGCCTACCTTCCGCCCGAGCGGCTGACGCTCTTTCACAGCCGCTTTGCGATGGGGCACCGGCTGGAGATTGAAAACCACGTCCTGAGCCGGCTCGGCAAGGAAGGGGGCTCGCAGGAACGGCGCGGACAGGTGCTGATCGGTACCCAGGTACTGGAGCAATCGCTGGACTTTGATGTAGACATCATGGTCAGCGACCTCGCACCGATTGATTTGCTGATCCAGCGCGCCGGGCGGTTGCAGCGCCACACCCGGCAGCAAAATGGCGACCGTAGCCTGGTCGAAGCACGCCCAGCCCCCATACTGTACCTCTACGGCCCGGCGGACACCGACCATCCGGAGGCCAACTGGTACAGCAGCTACTTCCCCACTGCCTGCTACGTCTACCCAGACAGTGGCAAGCTGTGGCACGGCCTGCGCGCGCTGCTGCGCGCTGGCGCAATTCATTCCCCCGGCATACCAGAGCAAGCCGGAGGGGTGCGACAACTGGTCGAAGCAGTCTATGGTGAGCACGCCGAGGCCATCCCGCCCGCCTTGCAAGCCGCCGCAACCAAGGCCGAGGGCGACGCCAAAGGCAAGCGCAGCACAGCCAGCTTCAATGTACTCCATCCCAAATACGGCTACCTGCGCCAAAACCAGCGCTGGGACGAAGAAGCCCGCTACGCCACCCGCTTGGGTGAAAACAGCGTACAGCTCTACCTCGCCACCGTAACCGAGCAGGGTGAACTGCAGCCACTCTGCCAGAGCGGCGAGCTGCATTTGCGCTGGGCGCTATCCACACTGCGGCTGGCTGAACGCAAAGCCAAAACCCTGCACCCGACCTTGGCACACCAGCACGCGACAGCCCTGCAAACCCTGCGCAACCGGCAGCCCTTGCTGCGCGACGACGACCTGATCCTGCCCCTCACCCCGGACGGACAAGGTGGCTGGCTGACGCAAGTGCTGGACCAAGGCGGCAAGGAGAAAACCCTGCGCTATAGCCTGGAAGGCGGGCTGGAGGCATGACGGGACCGGTAGTGAAATATTCCATACACGGCAAGAAGCTTTACAAGGAGCATGATCATCATGAATCTGCTAGACCCAGCAGCGTCATGGCTAACCCTGCGTGGCCATGACGAGCACCTTAGCCCCGGCAGTGTGCTGGACATCGTGAACCCCGATGTAGCTGACCTGCACGCCCCTCGTGCCGATTTCCGCGCGGCGCAGTACCAGCTGCTGATCGGTCTGTTGCAGATGGCGTTACTGCCTGAGGACCACGATGACTGGCTGGTACGCTGGCACAATCCGCCCAGCCGCACTGAACTGGAAGCCACCCTGCACGGCTGGCAATCAGCGTTTCAGCTGGATGGCGAAGCGCCACTGTTCATGCAGGATCAGGACCCTCTGCTGGATGGCGCGGAGAAACCCATTACCGACCTGCTGATCGACCTCGGCTCAGACTCCAATCTGTTCTTCAAGCCCTCCACAGACTGGCAAGGGCTGTGTCCGGCATGCACTGCCACCGCCCTGTTCACCTTGCAAATCAATGCACCGTCTGGCGGCGTCGGGCATCGCACAGGCCTGCGCGGTGGCGGGCCGCTGACCACGCTGCTGATGCCGGATGATCCAGACAGCACACTGTGGCAAAAGCTATGGCTGAATGTGCTACCCGCAGAAGCCTTGAAGCTGGACAGCCTCCCCCAGCCCCATGCCACCCTGCTGCCGTGGCTGGGCCGCACCCGCACCAGCGACAAAACCGGCGTTGAAACCCTGCCGGACGACATGGCCCCGCTACACCCCTACTGGAGCATGCCGCGTCGTATCCGCTTGAGCACACCCAGCCAGGGCAGGCATTGCGCACTGTGCCAGCAAGCCCATGCTGCGCTGTACAGCCACTACCGCACCCGCAACTATGGCATCAATTACACCGGCCCGTGGCAACACCCGCTCACCCCCTACCAGCATGACCCCAAGGACCAGAAACCGCCGCTCTCCCTCAAGGGCAGCTATGCCGCCCGCGGCTACCGGCACTGGCTGGCACTGTGTCATGGCCGGGAAAAACAGCCACAGGTGGCAAATGTGGTCCGCGACTATCGTGACCACAAGCGCCCTGCACTCCGGCAAGGCCGCCGCCCGCCCCGGCTGTGGTGCTTTGGCTACGAGATGGACAATATGAAGGCACTGGCCTGGCACGACAGCAGCCTGCCTCTGTTCAACCTGCAGCTGGAGGACCCCACCTGGTTTACCAATCAGGTACAGCAGGTGCTGGATGCGGCGCAGATGGGGGCGTCGATCCTGGGGGATCAGGTACGCAAAGCGCGCAATCAGCCAGGCAAGGAGCCCGCCGTCGAGCAAAGCTACTGGCACGCCAGCGAAACCAGCTTCTATGCGCTGGTGCAACAACTGGCCACCTTCGACGATGCCAGCTATCTGTCTGTTGCGGAGCCCTTGCGGCAAGCCTTGCGCCAGTGGCTGCACCAGACCCGCAAGCTGCTGCTGGACCTGTTTGATCAGTGGGTGCTGGCGGCACCGTCTGAAAACATGGACCTGAAAGAAATCATTGAGGCGCAGCAAGCTGTGCGCAGTGCCACCTGGCACACCAAACCATTCAAAGCCCTGTGGGAACTTGCCCGAACTGCTGAGGAGGTAGATGCATGAAATTTCTGGATTCAGGACAGCTCGCCACACTGGCGCAGCAATGCGAGCGCTGGTGGGGAGCCATGCAGCCCGAAAACCTGGCCCTTGACGCCCCGCTACGCCATCAGCGCTTCGCCCCTTATACCGATCTGAACCGGGGTGACCGCGCATACTTGCGCCGCTGTGCCCACGCTGAAGACGTACTGCTGCAACCTGCCCTGCACCTGCTGGCCCACAAGCTGGAGCAGCTGGAGATTGTCGTGCCACTGGATGCACTGGCGCTGATTGCTGGTGTGCTGTCCCACATCAACAGTCATGACTTCGGGGAGAGCAAGCTGGCGCGTCGCTTGGGCAATACCGTTGAAGGCAATCGCCCGGCCATGAGCGAGCTGCGTTTCCGGCAATTACTGGACAGCCGCACCGAAGACGAGCTGTACCAGCGGATGCGCCGGGCGCTGGACCTGCTGCGCGGCACCGCCCATGTCGGCGGGCTGGCCAAGGACTTGTGGCAATGCCTCTACGAGATGCGCCAGCCAGACTACACCCGCCCCGCCGATCAACGCCTGAAAGTACGCTGGGCGCAGGAATATTACCGCATCGCCCGCGCCGAAACCCCGGCAAGCGCCACTGAACCCGCAACCGTTTCCCCATCCTGACCGGAGCCGACACCATGAGCCGTTTCCTGCAATTGCACAGCCTGATTTCCTACCCGCCCTCCAACCTGAACCGGGACGATCTGGGCCGCCCCAAGACCGCCGTGATGGGGGGGGCCCTCCGCCTGCGGGTGTCCTCACAAAGCCTCAAGCGCGCCTGGCGTACTTCGGATGTGTTTGCTGAAAAGCTGGGTAGCCAGATTGGTCAGGCCGAAGGCAAGCTGGGCACTCGCACCAAACAGTTGGGCAGCCAGGCCTATGCCGCTTTCAAGCTGGCCGGTTTCAGTGACAAGCTGGCCGGCGAGTGCGCCGAGAAGCTGGCTACCGTCTATGGTGCCTTGAAAAAAGATAGCTCATACGACATTGAACAGCTGGTACATGTTTCCCCCAGTGAAATCGAGCGTCTGCAACAGTTGCAAGCGACCCTGATTGCCGAGAAACGGGCCCCGACCAGCGAAGAGCTGGATGCACTGCTGGGCCAGCGCAGCGCGGTGGACATTGCCCTGTTTGGCCGCATGTTGGCCAGCAAGCCAGATCACAATGTAGAAGCCGCCGTGCAAGTGGCACATGCCATCAGCATCCACCCCTGCGTACCGGAGGATGACTTTTTCACCGCGGTGGATGACCTCAACCGGAATGACCCCGGTGCCGCCCACTTGGGCGAAGCCCAGTTTGGTGCAGCCGTGTTCTACCAATACATCTGCATCAACCGGGAGCAACTTCAAGCTTCGCTGGGCGATGCGCAGCTGGTCAACCAAGCCATTCAGGCGCTGATTGAATCCGCACTGACCGTAGCCCCCAGCGGCAAGCAAAATAGCTACGGCAGCCGTGCCTATGCCCACTACGCCCTGCTGGAACGCGGCAACCGTCAGCCGCGCAGCCTGTCGCTGGCCTTCCTGCAGCCGCTGACCGGTCAGCAGCAAGCCGATGCGGGGATCGCCGCACTGCGTCGCACGCGGGAGCATATGGATCAGGTATATGGTGCCTGCGCCGAAGCACACCGTGAGTTCAATGTACTGGCGGGAGAAGGCAGTTTGCGGTCCATGCTGGACTTTGCTGCGGAGTAAGCCATGCAAGATTATCTGCTATTCCGCCTCTATGGCCCCCTGGCCAGCTGGGGCGAGCTGGCGGTGGGGGAGGTTCGCCCCAGCGCGCCCTACCCCAGCCGCTCCGCCCTGCTGGGGCTGCTGGCAGCAGCGCTGGGCATCACCCGTGAGGACGAAGCGGCGCAAGCCAGGCTGGACGCCAGCGTGTTGTTTGGGGTCAAGCTGTCTGCCGCTAGCCTGCCGCTGCGCGATTACCACACCGTACAGTGGCCCGATGCCCCCAGGAAATTCCGCTATCGCACCCGCCAGCAAGAAATGCGCGACAAGGCCAAGTTGAACACCATCCTCAGCCGTCGCCAGTACCACTGTGATTGCCTGGTAACGGTCGCCGTCTGCTTGACTGAACACGCCAGCCATACGCTGGCACAGCTGGCAGCAGCGCTGCAGGAACCGGCATTTGCCTTGTTCCTCGGACGCCGAGCCTGCCCGCCCGCCCTGCCGCTGGACCCGAAAGTGGCTAGCTATGCCAACCTGAAAGCGGCGCTGGACAGTCGGCAGACTGATGCCCTGCTTGATAGACCTGGCATCGCCAGGCTGGACCTGCCCCCTGCCCTGTACAGCAAGACCCCGGCCCGCTATTACTGGGATGAGCGCATCACGGCAGCGGGTATGGATCAGCAGCTGGTGCAGACCCGGCACGATCAGCCCTTGTCCCGCACCCGCTGGCAATTTGCCCCCCGGCAGGAGCATGTCTATCTGGCGGAGGCAGGACAATGAGTGACTATTTTTTCTCCCGCGTCATCATCCCGCCGCAAGCACTGGCCCAACTGCCGCCCCTCTCCGGAACCGGCGACGCCTACCGGGATCACCAGCTGGTATGGAAACTGTTTCCAGAACACACCGCCCCGGCCCGTTTTCGCTTTCGCGCAGAACCGGACCCGCAGCAGCTGGGCTTACGATACTACCTGGTATCGCCACAGCGCCCACTCGCCTGGCACGACAGCATTCACATCGACAGCAAACCCTACCAGCCCGAGCTGGCAGTGGGCGAAACTGTTCGCTTCAGCCTGCGGGCGAACCCTGCCCTCACCGTGTCACGCCCGCGCGAACCCGGCATGGTACGTCGCCCTCATGGTCAACGACACGATGTTCTGATGCACGCCAAACGATCAGGACAAACAGCGGGCCTTGCCGGGCAAGCCCTGCAACAGCACATTGACCTGGCGGCACGAGGCTGGATATTGCAGCGGCTTGCCCAATGGGGTTTACAGATCGACACCCCGGAAGCAGACGATGATCTGCCCGGTCTGGCAGACAGCCTCCCTGTCATCCAGCTCAGCCGCTACCAGCAGCATCAGCTGCGCAATAAGGAGAAGCATATTCAATTCAGCAGCATCGACTATCAAGGCCTGGCCAAAGTCACCGACTCCGGCAAGCTGAGGCAAGCCCTGCTCGGCCAACCCGGTTGCGGACTCGGCCACGCCCTGGCCTTTGGCTGCGGCCTGCTGCTGGTGCAGCGCGTACGATGAGCGACCCGCTACCGAAACTCAAGCCGATCCCGATCAAGGAACGGCTATCGGTACTGTTCATCGAGCGCTGCCAGCTGGATGTGCTCGACGGTGCCTTTGTCGCCGTCGACGCCACCGGCATCCGCACGCATATCCCGCTGGGCGGGGTCGCCTGCCTGATGCTGGAGCCCGGCGTGCGTACCTCGCACGCCGCCTGCAAACTGGCCGCCGAAGCCGGTACTCTACTGGTTTGGGTGGGCGAAGCCGGAGTACGCCTCTATTCTGCAGGCCAGCCCGGCGGCGCCCGGGCCGACCGCTTGCTCTACCAAGCCCGACTAGCGCTGGATGACGACGCCCGGCTCAAGGTGGTACGCGACATGTTCCGCCGCCGCTTTGGCGAAGAAGCCCCGCAGCGGCGCAGTGTAGACCAGCTCAGGGGCATCGAAGGCGCACGAGTCCGCAGCCTGTACAAACTGCTGGCACAGCAGTATGGCATAAGCTGGCAGGGCCGCAATTACAACCCGGAAGACTGGGACAGCGCCGACGTGGTCAACCGCTGCCTCTCCGCCGCCAACCACTGCCTGTATGGTGTGGTGGAAGCCGCCGTACTGGCAGCAGGCTACGCCCCGGCCATAGGCTTCATCCACAGCGGCAAGCCCTTGTCCTTTGTCTACGATATTGCAGACCTCTACAAATTCGAAACTGTCGTCCCCGCCGCCTTCGCCGTCGCCGTCCACGCCACTGGCAACAATGACGAACGCACCGTACGGCTGCGCTGCCGGGACATGTTCCGCAAAACCCGGCTGCTGGAGCGCATCATCCCGGATATTGAAGAGGTACTGCAGGCCGGAGGCCTCAGTGTCCCCGAAAACTACGGTGTGGTAGAAGCCGCCATACCGGAAGCGCCAGGACTGGGCGATGCTGGTCATCGTACTTGAAAACGCCCCGCCCCGGCTGCGTGGACGGCTTGCCATCTGGCTGCTGGAAATCCGCGCCGGGGTATACGTAGGCAATTACAGCCGCAAGGTACGTGACTACCTGTGGCAACAGGTCGAAACCGGGCTGGAGGACGGCAATGCCGTGATCGCCTGGCAAGCCAATAATGAGGCTGGGTTCGAATTCGCCACGCTCGGTAAAAACCGGCGCATGCCTGTCGAACTCGATGGTGCGAAACTGGTGTCCTTCCACCCACCAGATACCCCGACCACCACCTGAATACGCACCTGAAGCCCCCATTCTTTAACAAGCTGAAAACCGTTACACTACCGGCCGGTTCCCGGTAGAAAAATGCACCCCGAAAATTTCCTTTGGAAACAAAGGCGTGCAATTAGACTGTTCCCCGCACACGCGGGGCTGAACCGCCGCTATGTCGGCTCGGCTTGTCAGGCTTGATCTGTTCCCCGCACACGCGGGGCTGAACCGAGGCCGCATTCATCTTTGGGCTGTGCGCAGGCCTGTTCCCCGCACACGCGGGGCTGAACCGCTGGGAGCGATTCGACCCGCTATTTGATAACACTGTTCCCCGCACACGCGGGGCTGAACCGCCCACAGAGCCCTTGCAGCGCGTTCGTCGTCACTGTTCCCCGCACACGCGGGGCTGAACCGGAGGGCGGGCAATGAACGAGTACACGATAGAGCTGTTCCCCGCACACGCGGGGCTGAACCGCGCTGTCCGAGACAGAAGAACTGGTCCAGCTGCCTGTTCCCCGCACACGCGGGGCTGAACCGTACGGCAAGCGCATCAACGCCACGCTGCGTGGCTGTTCCCCGCACACGCGGGGCTGAACCGATCGCACCACCGAGACCGAGCGCACCAAAAACCTGTTCCCCGCACACGCGGGGCTGAACCGGTCTGACGAGAAGCCAGATTGCCAGCCATCGCCTGTTCCCCGCACACGCGGGGCTGAACCGAGCAGGTTGTGATGCCTGACCAGTTTACAATCCTGTTCCCCGCACACGCGGGGCTGAACCGACTATGTGATTGTCGAATAACCACCCCGCCGACTGTTCCCCGCACACGCGGGGCTGAACCGCATCAGTAAACGATACTATTTTCGGCGCCAGGCTGTTCCCCGCACACGCGGGGCTGAACCGAGCTTCAAGACGCCAAGCAGCAGCTTGAAAACCTGTTCCCCGCACACGCGGGGCTGAACCGGCACCAGTGGCAGCGGTAGCGGTGGCGGGGCCCTGTTCCCCGCACACGCGGGGCTGAACCGGTCGATGAGATGGTGGTGCTGGAGGGCGGTCACTGTTCCCCGCACACGCGGGGCTGAACCGGATTTGAAAAAGGATAAAACCCCGGACGGCAACTGTTCCCCGCACACGCGGGGCTGAACCGCACCATGTGACTACCGAACTTGCGCTCGACATCTGTTCCCCGCACACGCGGGGCTGAACCGGCGTGATCAGCTACATGGGCGTAAACCAGTACCTGTTCCCCGCACACGCGGGGCTGAACCGCCCCGTCATGCTGTACTTTGGTACAGGTCAAGCTGTTCCCCGCACACGCGGGGCTGAACCGTAATGGTAGCCCTTCTTTAATTGACGTAAGCTCTGTTCCCCGCACCCGCGGGGCTGAACCGAACTGGAATTGCCGGATACCCCACACGCTGGCCAGTTCCCCGCACCCGCGGGGCTGAACCGCTGTTTGATCTAGCGAAAGGCACGAGAGACGCCTGTTCCCCGCACCCGCGGGGCTGAACCGATCACCAAAATCCACGGAGCCCGATTCAACACCTGTTCCCCGCACCCGCGGGGCTGAACCGAACTGGAATTGCCGGATACCCCACACGCTGGCCTGTTCCCCGCACCCGCGGGGCTGAACCGATTGACGGTGCTACTTTGAACAATGCCTCATTCTGTTCCCCGCACCCGCGGGGCTGAACCGGTTCAAGATTTCCCGACGCTGGTATTCGCTGACTGTTCCCCGCACCCGCGGGGCTGAACCGTGGAATCTGGGCAACCTGCGTGGGTCGGCCTGCTGTTCCCCGCACCCGCGGGGCTGAACCGAACGTTGACGGCCATACCACCCAGGGCGAACTCTGTTCCCCGCACCCGCATGGTCAAACCTTTATTGCACGTGCCAGATCACCCGCGTACCAGCTTAAGCAGGGTGATTTCCGAGGGGGCGCCGAAGCGTTTGGGCGGGCCCCAGTAGCCGGTGCCGCGGCTGGTGTAGATCCACATGTCGGCCAGCCGGTTCAGGCCAGCGACAAAGGGTTGCTGCAGTGGCACCAGCCAGTTCCAGGGCAGGAACTGGCCACCGTGGGTGTGGCCGGAGAGTTGCAGGTGAAAGCCCGCCTCGGCAGCCAGTGGCGCAGTGCGGGGCTGGTGGGCCAGCAGGATTTTGACATGACAATCCTGCGCTCCTGCGATGGCGGCATGGGGGTCGCTGCGGTGCTGCGGGATAAACTGGTGGGCAGTGTAGTCGGTGACGCCGGCCACGGCGAGCCGCGCCTGCCCCTGTTGAATCTTGACATGCTCATTCATCAGGACGGTGATGCCAAGGCGGCGGACTTCCGCCACCCAGGGCTCGGCTCCGGAGTAATACTCATGGTTGCCGGTGACAAAGTAACTGCCGTGGCGGGCCTGCAGCTCGGCGAGCGGCGCTGTGTGGGCTGACAGGGCTTCAACGCTGCCATCCACCAGATCCCCGGTAATGGCCACCACATCCGGCTGCAGCTGATTCACCGCATCCACAATGGCTTGCAGGTAAGGCTGGCGAATGGTGGGGCCCACATGGATATCGCTGATCTGTACGATGCGGAAACCTTGCAGGTCTTCCGGCAGCTGGTTGATGGGTACCTCAACGGTCACCACCCTGGCCCGCCGCCGTGCGTTCATCAAACCGATCGCTGAAGCCAGCAGCGCAATCAGCCATACACCCCAGGCACTCCAGACGGTGAAGGCTGGCGGTACCGGCAACCACAGTAACACTTCGCGCAACAGGGACAACACCATCAGGGTGGAAAACAAGCCCAGCGACAGCAAACCCAGCCATTCGAGTGACGAAGCACCATCCTGCCGCTTGTTGGCACGCGCCAGCAGACCCCGCGCAATCAGCGGGGTGGACAGCAACAGCCAGACCCCGAGCAGGATCATCAAAGCTACAGGCAGCTGGGGCAATAGACGCCACGCCAGCCAGCCATGCATCAGCAGCAGCAAAGTCAGTACAGTGATGACAACACGACGCGGGGGCATTTCTACTCCAGAATGGGCGTACGGATTCGGTGGTTTAACATGGCCTTGCTACAGAACCGTGCGCCAGAACCTTTACTTCATGCGGTTCCAGCTGGCAATGGCGTCCTTCTTGTTGGCTTCCGGACGGCTGATGGCGGAACAATTGCCATCTTTGCCAAACTTGGCACACTGTACCCACACCCGGTTGGAACCCGCTTTGCGGATTTCACCCGCAGCACCGCATCGGGGGCAGGGTTTGGGGCTAACGGCATCGCTCATGCGGCAGGACTCCTGTATTCAAACAAATGTGGCACCAAAAAACAAACTATGGGCATTAGCATCATTTTTCAATACCTTATTGGATCATTTTCGCAGCGCTTGTAAAATCATAGCCAGCGTTGCTGCGCTGTGCTTTACCATGCCGATGTCGCCTCAGGCTTCGTGGAGTAGGTCCCAACATGTCTCACCATCCGAACCAGTTTGACCTGTTTCGTACCCGCCGCTTCCTGCCCTTGTTTTTGACCCAGTTTCTGGGGGCCTTCAATGATAATCTGCTCAAGAACGCCATCATCGTTCTGATCAGTTTTCACGGCTTGCGGCTGAGCGGCCTCTCCGGTGAGGTACTGATCCAGCTGACTGCCGCACTGTTCATCTTGCCCTTCCTGCTGTTCTCGGCGACCAGTGGCCAAATCTGCGAGAAGTACGATAAAGCCAGCATCGCCCGCATGGTCAAGCTGCTGGAAGTGTTGATCATGCTGGTGGCCGCTGCCGGGTTCTGGCTGAACAACGGCTATATCCTGATGAGCACCATTTTCCTGATGGGGGTTCATTCGACCCTGTTCGGACCGCTCAAGTTCAGTGTGCTACCGCAGTACCTGCGCCCGCATGAGCTTGTTGGTGGCAACGGCATGATCGAGATGGGTACCTTCATCTCCATCATCCTCGGTCAGGTGGCGGGCACCTTGCTGGTCGGCATGGACAGCCACCACGCCACCCTGATCTCCGCGCTGCTGCTATGTGCAGTGCTGGGCTACCTCAGTTCACGCGCCATGCCCGCTGCACCCAGCAGCATTCCGGAACTAAAGATTGACTGGAACATGGCCCGGCAGAGCTGGCAGATCGTCAATCACCTGCGCGGCAATCGCCCGGTCTGGTTGGCGTTGCTGGGTATCTCCTGGTTCTGGTTCCTGGGCGCCATCTACTTGTCCAAACTGCCCTCCTATGCCGATCTGGTGCTCAATGGCGACGAGACGGTCTTCACCCTGCTGATGACGCTGTTTTCAGTCGGGCTGGGTATAGGCTCCATGTTGTGCGAGCGGCTGTCCGGCAGCAAGGTGGAGCTGGGTCTGGTGCCGTTTGGCTCACTGGGCTTGTGCCTGTTTGGCATTGACCTGTATTTCGCCACTCCGGCAATGGCCGCCAGCCGTCTGGACTGGTGGCAGTTCGTGCACTATGCCAGCCATTGGCGTTTGATGGCGGACTTTGCCTTGATCGGCATCTTCGGCGGGCTGTACATCGTTCCGCTGTATGCGCTGGCGCAATCCCGTACTGAGCCGGAATTCCGCTCGCGGGCGATTGCGGCCAACAACATTCTCAATTCGCTGTTCATGATCCTCTCGGCGGCCTTTGCTGCCGTGCTGGCGCATTTCCATGTCAGCATCCCGGTGGTGCTGCTGATCACCGCCCTGCTCAATCTGGTGGTGGCCGCCTATATCTACACCCTGCTGCCGGAATTCCTGATGCGGTTTGTGGTGTGGATTCTCACCCACACCATGTACCGTATCCGTCACGAAGGTCTGGAGCAGATTCCGGAAGAAGGTCCGTGCGTACTGGTGTGCAACCATGTCAGCTTCATGGATGCGATGATTCTGGCCGGCAGTGTGCGCCGCCCGATCCGTTTTGTGATGGACCACAATATCTTCAAAGTGCCGGTCCTGCGCTTCGTGTTCAAGACCGCCAAAGCCATCCCGATTGCCCCGGCCAAGGAAGACCCGGATGCCAAGCAGCGGGCATTTGATGCGGTAGCCGCCGCCCTGGCCGAAGGGGAAGTGGTCTGCATTTTTCCGGAAGGCCGCCTGACCAGCGATGGGCAGATGTCGCCGTTCCGTACCGGCATCGAAGAGATTGTGGCCCGCACCCCGGTACCGGTGGTGCCGATGGCACTGTGCGGCATGTGGGGCAGCTTCTTCTCGCGTCGCTATGGCAAGGCCATGCTGAGCATTCCGCGCCGGGTCTGGTTCCGTATCGCCCTCAAGGCGGCAGCTCCGGTGCCCCCAGCCGAAGTCAGCGCAACGGGCTTGCAGCAACAAGTGGCCGCCCTGCGTGGTGACTGGCAATAAGCTGACCGCCAGCGCCAGCGGGCTGTTCCTGCACGCGCTGCACAACTGGCTACAACCCGGCAGCGCCCCTGCCGAGTGGCGTGACTCGCGTAGTCGGGTGCCGTTTGCTCAAGTGGTAGACGGCTTTGCTCGCGCTGCCGACACCCAGCCGGATGTCGGCCTGCGTTTTGCCGAGCACATCAAACCCGGTGCGTTTGGCGCGCTCGGTTACGCAGCCATGACCTGCCGCACCCTGGGGGATGTCCTACCGCTGATCCCGCGCTATGGCAAGCTGGTGTTTGACTTCGGCCAGCCCATTGAGCTGATCCAGCAGCAAGTCGATGACGTCACCCTGCTGTGGGCGCCAGAGCAGGTTGCGCCAGACCTGCCTTGGTCTGCGGATCATCCTGGCTTCAGGGCCGTAACGGACAGCATCATTGGCGGCTGGTACCGTTTCGGCTGCTGGATTACCCAGCAATGCAAGTCCCCCAGCCGGGTCACCTTGCGAGCCCCTGCCCCGGCAAACCCGCAGCCATGGCATGATTTCTTTGGTATCCCGGTGGAGTTTGCCGCCCCCTGCAACAGCCTGAGTTTCCCGCGCAGCTACCTTGAGCTGCCGCTGGCACAGGCCGACAGCGTGCTGCACCAGACGCTGCAACAGCAAGCCGAAGCCTTGCTGCAAGACCTGAACAAGCCCGACCTCGCCCGTCAGGTGCAGCATGCCCTGCTTCACTGTCTGCCCTTGGGAGAAGCTACGCTGGCAGCGGTCGCCCACCAGCTGGCCACCACCGAGCGTACCTTGCAACGACGGCTGGCCGAGCAGATGCTGGGCTTTCAGACCCTGCTCAGCCAGACCCGCTACCAACTGGCACGGCAGCACCTGACCAACCCGGCGCTCAGTGTGCTGGACATCGCCTTGCTGCTGGGCTACGCCGAGCAAAGTGCATTCAGCAAGGCCTTCCGCCTGTGGTCGGGGTGCTCACCTGCACAGTATCGCCAGTCCATGGTCACTACGCCAACGCATTTGGCGTGAATTACCAAGCAGCTGGCAGCAATTCACGATGCAGTATCGCGCCATCCTCCTACACTGGAGGCTGTCTTCCTGCTGAAGTCGCCCCATGCGCTCACCTTCCCGCTTGGCCCCGTGGCACGTTGCCTCCCTGCTGCTCGCTACGCTGTTTTGGGTTGGCCATGCCCTGCCGCCGTCGGTCTGGACGCTAGCCGCCAAAACCGGTGCCATCCTCGCGCTGGCGGCTTGGTGCTGGCCTCATACGCAGGGGCTGAGCCGACTGATCCCGCTCGCCTTGCTGGCCCATGCGACCGGCGATGCCCTGCTGGAATGGGCCAGGGTACAGCGGCAGGACTGGCTGATTCCCGCCGTCGCGGCTTTTCTGGTTGGTCATCTGATCAACCTGCGCCTGTTCTGTGCCTGGCGTCAGCCCCGCTGGCTCAACCCGGCGCTGGCCGGGTTTACCCTGTTGCTGGCCTTGCTGGCGGGAACCCTGGTGCTGCGTGGCTTATGGCTAAGCCAGCCCGTGCTGCTACGCGTGATCGTGCCAATCTATATGTCGGTGCTGCTGGCGATGGCGCTGATAGCCCAGCGTACGGGCAACGTCACCATCGCACTGGGGGCACTCAGCTATCTGGTATCGGACGCCCTGATTGGGCTAACGCACTTTGCAGGGTGGTTTCCTGGCTTTGAAAGCGGCTGGCTGACCTGGCCCAGCTACTACATCGGTCAATGGGCGCTGGTGACCGGTTTACTGCACGTGCTGAGAAAGCAAGATTGAGATGGATACCCGTTTGATTGCGCTGGCCGCGCCGCTCTTCGTGCTGTTGATGTTACTGGAAGCCTGGCTGAGTCATCGCCGTGGACAGCAGGTGTATCGCAGTCACGATGCCATCAGCAGCATCAGCCTGGGCCTGCTGTCAGTGATCGTTAATGTACTGACTGCTGGCATTGGCCTTGGTGCTTATCTCTGGGTCAGCCAGCTCGCCCCGCTACACTTGCCCGCTGGCGCAGCATGGGTATGGTTGCTGGCATTTGTGCTGTTCGACTTCTGCTACTACTGGCACCACCGGCTGGGGCATACCATTGCCCTGCTGTGGGCGGCCCACAGCGTGCATCATCAGAGTGAAGACTACAATCTCTCCACGGCGCTACGCCAACCCAGTACCACCTTCCTGTTTGGCTGGCTGTTTTATCTGCCGATGGCGCTGCTGGGCATTCCGGTGGCGCTGTATGGCGCGGTCTACTCGTTGAACCTGCTGTATCAGTTCTGGATTCATACCGAGCTGGTGGGGCGTTTGGGCTGGTTCGACCGGGTGTTTGGCTCACCCAGCAATCATCGTGTGCATCATGGTCAGAATGCCTATTGTCTCGACCGTAACTATGGCGGCTTCCTCATGGTGTGGGACCACCTGTTTGGTACTTATGCAGACGAGCGTGAGGATGATCGCCCGATCTATGGCGTACGCGGCGCCCTGCATAGCTGGCACCCCCTGGTTGCCAACCTTAAGGTTTATCTGGGCCTGCTGCGGGCTTCCTGCTCACTGACACAATGGCGAGATAAACTGCAGGTCTGGCTGCGCCCGCCAGGCTGGACGCCGCAAGGCATTGACCTCAGCTGGGACCCTGCCGCGTTTCGCAAGCATGACCCTGTCTTGCCCGGTGCCTGGCAAGCCTATGCCTGGGTTCAGTTCGGTCTGTGCTATCTGTCCGGCCTGCTCTGGCTGGTGCGGTGGCCGGGGCTGGGCAACCCTGTGGGTACCGGGGTTCTGGTGGCTGTGCTGCTGGGGGTACTGAGCCTGGGCTTCTGGTTAAGCCAGCACACATGGGCCCACCGGCTGGAAGCCGGGCGTTTGCTGCTGACGGCCTGGATGGCCTGGTTTACCCCACCCCCGGTGCGGTGGGGTGTACTGGCACTGCTTGGCCTGCAAGGCCTGTGGTTGCTGCGCATCGCCACACGCCCAACCGCCCCGGTACACGCTGTCAGTGCAAGTGACTAGTCTGCAACGCACTGCCTTCCGGCATCTCGGGGTGTTGCAGCTCCCCTTCGCGGTTGGCATACAAGGCCGTGCCACAGTCCTCGCACTGTTCCAGGGGAAACGCCCCATCCAGTATTCGCACATCATGCAGGCCCTGCTCACGCAGGATAGCGCGGATGTCATCCAGCGCGGAGCTGTCTTCAGGTGCTTCGCCCATCAGTGACCACGCCATGCCATAACAGACTTGCTCATCATCAGGGCGCAACAGGCCAACCCGATACTCCACCAGCTCCTGCTCATGACAGCCAATGACGGTTGCCGTCAGTTCAGCTGCGGGCAGGTCCAGCGTCATGCTCATGAACTGGATGGCGGCACGCAGGGAAAACGGGCGAGCGGCCCAATCCGCCTGCTTCCACGCGGAGTACAGTACGTCTGGCGCCAGCACTTCATAACCACAACCGCTGAACAGGGGGCGCACGATATGGCTTGCCTCCCGCTGCCAGGCTGATAGTGCAGCATCCCGTGTCGCAGGCTCCTTGCTACCCGGCTGCCAGCGATAGAGCGGCTGCCCTTCTGGCACGTGCACCACGGCCAGCAGGCAGCGAATATCCGACAGGAAGGACTGGCTTTCCTGCTGCATGCGGGCAGGCAGCGACAGATCCGGGCTGGTGCTTCCCTGCCACTGCGACAGCCAGGCACGGGTTTCACCAAAATGGGCGGGTAGCTGATCCGGGCTCAACCACTGCGGTAGCCAGCGTACCGCTCCGGTCACTGCCAGCACATGCTGCCGCAATGCCTGCTCCAAGGCCTGCAGGGTGTCCGGGGCCACGCCACCAGACGGCAAGGCGAAACGCGACCAACTCAATACCGGCAGCATCAGCAGCGCAACTTGTCCGCCCCCCGCTGCCGGCATGGCTGCAGCCACCCACTCCAGCATCCCGATCAGAATATCGTATGCGGTGGGGGATTGCTGCAACAAATGCTCCAGCAAACCATTGAGGCTGGCCTCACCCTGCTGCTGCAATGCATTCACCACAGCCGCTTCCAGAGCAGGCACCCAGCCGCGCCGTTCCAGTTCGGAGCGCGCTTCGGCAGCGGCCAGCACCAAGGCCGACAAGGATTCGACCCATTCAGGCTGTGCGTGGGGGCGTTGCGGGCGGTAACGGGGCATGATGGACCATTCAGCAAATCAGATATTATACCCCGCCGCACACAGACAAGCCGTGCTCACAAGGTAAAACGCCCCACCATTTCCAGCAGACGCCGCGACAACTGACGCAGATCCTGCACCACCATCGCGGCTTGCTGGAAGACGGTATCACTCTCTTTAGCCATATTGCTGATGCTCTCAGCCGTGCTGGCCATCTCGGTCGCGGCCCGGGATTGCTCGGCCGTCGCCTCGCTGATCTGGCCAATCTGGCTCACCACTTGCGCCATCCCGGTCTGCATGTCCTTGATGTTGTCTGCTACGCCTTCCGCGCTGCTGACCCCCAGCTGCACACGTTGACGAGTATCGGCCATCTGGCTGGCTGCAGTGGTCGTCTCGCCCTGCATCTGCCCAATCATGTTGCCAATTTCGATGGTTGCCTGGCTGGTACGCTCAGCCAGCTTGCGTACTTCATCAGCCACCACCGCAAAGCCTCGCCCCTGCTCCCCTGCGCGTGCGGCTTCAATGGCGGCATTCAAGGCCAGCAGGTTAGTCTGGTCGGCAATTTCACGGATCACACCCACCACGTCCTGTATGGAACGCGAGCGGTTTTCCACCCGAGCGACCAGCTCGGACAGCTGCAGCACCGATTGCGACATTTGTTGCATGTCCAGGGTCAGCTGCGCCACCACCCGCATACTGTCCTGCGAACGATCCTGCATCGCCTGCATGGCATGGTTTGCCTCGCGCGCGCCTTCGGCAACCTGGATGATCCGCTGGCTGACATGCTCGACAGTGGCAGCGCTTTCCTGCGCCATCATGGCCTGCTGGCTGGTTTCTGCAGACATGGTCTGCGTCATCTGCTCAATGTGCTGACTCCCCTGCTCCATGCGCACCGACTCATCCTGCACGGAGCGAAGCATGTGCTGCAGCTGGCTGACAAACTGATTGAAATGCCGGGCAATGTCTCCCAGCTCATCCTGCCGTGATTCCGGCAAACGCGCCGTCAGATCGCCCGTACCGGAGCTGAGGTTGGCCATCGCGGTCTGCAGGTGCCGCAGTGGCCGGGCCACCAGTTGCCCCAGCAACAAGGAGAGCAGAATGGCACTACCCAGGACCACCCCAGCCAGCAGCAGAGAGGTCAAGATACCACTGCGGATGGCCTCCCCCACCGAGGCCAGGTTCTCGTCGGCAACCGCCACCAACGTCTCACCACTGGGCAAGGTGATTGGCACAAAGGCGCTACGGAACTGGCCATACTCGTCTTCGTATTCATAGAACTGGGTGGTCCGGGTGCTGAATGCCCGCAGCAGGCCGGGGTTCGGGTTGGGGTAGAGCTCCAGATAGGATTGCTTGTCTGGCTGTTTTTCTTCCTCAGGACTCAGCGAGGACAGCACATAGAATACTTTGCCGTCGCGCTGGACGAAGCCATACACATACGGCAGCTTTGCTTGCTTGGCATAGGTGGTCAATTGTTCGGACAATTTGCGCATCAGCTTGAGGTCCGCCTGACCCACAGGCGGCAAGCTCAAGGCAGGTGCAGCAATATAGACAAAGGCGTTTGCCGCCACCTCCAGCCGGCCATCAATGCGCGCCAATGCCTCTTGCCGGCTCTGCCAGGCACCCCGTACCGAAAAAACGCCCACCGATATGGTTGCGATCAGGATGAACAGCAATTGCAGCTTGCGCTGCAGACTCAATGATTTCATAAGACAGCAGCCCCGTTATTGTGGATGTGCTCACGTCTGATTTTAGAAGGGGGGGCGCTGAAATACAAAAAGGCCGCACCAGGCGGCCTTTTTGCAAGGAACGGTATGCCGATCAGGCCGGGCGCACGTTCACAGTGATGTTGGCCGTCACATCGTGATGCAGGGCCACAACCACAGCATACTCGCCGATGGCCTTGAACGGGCCTTCCGGCAGGCGCACTTCGGCACGCACTACAGCGTGACCAGCGGCGGTCAGCGCTTCAGCGATGTCAACGTTGTTCACGGAACCGAACAGCTTGCCGTCCACACCTGCTTTTTGCACCAGCTCCAGCACGAAGCCTTCCAGCTTCTCGGCACGCACCTGGCACTCGGCCAGCTTGGCAGCCTCGGCCTTTTCCAGCTCAGCGCGGCGTGCTTCAAATTCCTTCAGGTTGGCATCGGTCGCACGGCGAGCCTTGCCAGTCGGGATCAGGAAGTTACGTGCGTAGCCGTCTTTCACCTTCACAACATCGCCCAGTTGGCCGAGGTTGGCTACTTTTTCCATCAGAATGATTTGCATGGCGGAATGACCTCTTCAGCGCTTAGTGGTTATCGGTGTACGGCAGCAGGGCCAGGAAGCGGGCGCGCTTGACCGCGGCCGACAGCTGACGCTGATAGCGAGCCTTGGTACCGGTGATGCGGGCCGGGATGATCTTCCCGTTTTCGCTGATGAAATCCTTCAGCAGATCCACATCCTTGTAGTCCACTTGCTTGATGCCTTCCGCGGTAAAGCGGCAGAATTTTTTGCGCTTGAACAGATTACGAGACATTTCTCGCTCCTTGTCTGAATTCGTTTATATGCTTGTTTCGTTCAACACGGCAGTCACATGCAGTATCGGTCGCGGATAGCGGAGGCTTTTGGCAGCCAGGAACCCACTGAAAGTGTGTTCCACATCCCCCGGCAAACGATCCAGCTCTGTTGCCAGCGGACCGAGGGCTACCGCCTCGATGGTGCACTGCACCTCACGCTGCCTGCCCGCCTCCACCTGAACCGACTGGTGGGCAATCTGGAACCGGCTTACCGGTGTTCCCGCCGGGGTATAGGCCAGAACCTGACGCTCCTGAACCTTGCCACGCAGCAGAACCTGATTGCTGACCTGCATTTGCCCTGACCCGTGATCAGGCCTGTGCTTCTGCCTTGCTTTCTGCGTTGTCCATCAGCGACTTGGACTTCTCTTCCTTCATCATCGGGGAAGCGGCAGTCACGGCTTCGTCCATCTTCACAACCAGATGGCGCAGCACGGCGTCGTTGAACTTGAAAGCATGTTCGAGCTCATCCAGGGTTTCCTGGTTGATTTCGATGTTCATCAGCACATAGTGTGCCTTGTGGATCTTCTGGATCGGGTAAGCCAGCTGACGGCGGCCCCAGTCTTCCAGACGATGGATCTGGCCTCCGTTACCGGTGATCAGGGTCTTGTAACGGTTGACCATGGCCGGCACTTGCTCGCTTTGGTCCGGGTGGACGATGAAAACGATCTCGTAATGACGCATATATGCTCCTTATGGAAAAAGCCTGCCGTATGCGTTTCGGTCAGGCAAGGTTTGGCTAAACGCAGCATTATAGCGATGCTGCCAAAATTTCACAATACCGATTCGTTAATCGCTTCCAGCTCCATCTGCAACGACAGCCAGCGCTCCTCCAGCTCCGCCAGACTGCCTTTCAGTTTGACTTGTGCCTGCAGGCATTGCTGCAGTGCCGCTTTTTGCTCAGCCTCATACAGGCTGCTGTCATTGAGCCGCGCCTCTACTTGGGCCAGCTCGGCCTGCTGGGCAGCCAGCTCCGGCTCCAGGCGGGCCAGTTTGTTTTCCAGCGGCTTGCGCAGCTTGGCCAGCGCTTGCCGCTGCTCCGCTTCAGCACGCTTCTGCGCCTTGCGGTCTACCGACGGCGCGGCATCGACTACATTGTCGTTGGCTGCCAGGGGCTGCTGCTGTTGCAGGAAATCCCGGTAGTCGTCGAGGTCACCCTCATAGTGCTGCACCCGGCCATTCCCCACCAGCCAGAACTGGTCGGTGGTGGTCTTGAGCAGGTAGCGGTCGTGCGACACCACAATCAGCGCACCTTGATACGCTTGCAGCGCCAGTGTCAGCGCGTCCCGCATTTCCAGATCCAGGTGGTTGGTCGGTTCGTCCAGCAGCAGCAGGTTCGGGCGCTGCCAGATCAGCAGCGCCAACGCCAGCCGGGTTTTTTCCCCACCGGAAAAAGGCCGCACCGGCCCGGTCGCCATATCACCATGAAACATGAAGCCACCGAGGAAATTGCGGAACTCCTGCTCACGCCCCTGCGGGTCCAGCCTTTGCAAATGCAGCAAGGGCGACGCATCGGGGTCAAGCTGCTCCAGCTGCTGTTGGGCAAAATAGCCAATCTGCAGGCCTTTGCCTTCCAGTCTTTGCCCCGCCAGTGGGGGCATCACACCGGCCAGCAGTTTGACCAGGGTGGACTTGCCTGCCCCGTTGACCCCGATCAGGCCAATACGCATACCGTCCAGCACCTGCAGGTCCACCTTGCGCAAGATGGTCTTGTCGCCATAGCCCGCATCCACCTGCTCCAGCTTCAGCAGCTGTTGCGGCTGGCTGACCGGTTCCAGGAATTCAAACTGAAAGGGTGACTCCACATGCACCGCCGCCACCTGCTCCATCCGCTCCAGCGCCTTGATGCGGCTCTGTGCCTGGCGGGCCTTGGTGGCCTTGGCGCGGAAGCGGTCGATATAGGACTGCAGGTGTGCCACTTGTCGCTGTTGCTGCTCGTACAAGGCTTGCTGCTGCGCCAGTCGCTCACTGCGCTGGCGTTCAAACGCCGCATAGTTGCCGCTGTAGAGCATCAGTTGTTGCTGGTCTAGGTGAAGGATGCCCTGCACCACATTGTCCAGCACATCACGGTCATGCGAGATCAGCAGCAGGGTACCGGGATAGCGCTGCAGCCAGTTCTCCAGCCAGATGACGGTTTCGAGGTCCAAGTGGTTGGTCGGTTCATCCAGCAGCAGCAGGTCTGAGCGGCACATCAGCGCCTGCGCCAGATTCAACCGCATGCGCCAGCCACCCGAGAAGGATTTGACCGGCGCATCCAGCTGGGCATCCGTAAACCCCAGCCCATGCAGCAAGGCGCTGGCTCGCGCCTTGGCGGTATAACCGTCGATCGCGCGCAGCAGGTCGTGGCAATGGCCGATACCCTCGCCATCATGGCGAGACTCCGCCGCCGCCAGTTCGGCTTCCACCTGCCGCAGCTCGCGGTCCCCATCCAGCGCATAGTCGAGCGCCGAACAATCCAGCGCGGGCGTATCTTGCGCCACATGCGCCACCACCCAACCTGCCGGAATCGAGACATCGCCTTGATCCGGGTGCAACTCGCCGCGTAGCAGACTGAACAGGCTGGATTTGCCACAGCCGTTATGCCCGATCAAACCAATGCGTTGCCCCGGAAATACCGTCACACTGGCGTCCTGCAGCAAGACCTTCTGGCCGCGCTGCAAACCCAGCTTTTTGATAACAATCATGATCCCTGCTCTTGCCCGGCCAGATTGGCGGGCCTGTTCAATTCATCTTCACCTGCAGCCGCATGGGCAGCCACATAATGCAAGTGCTGCAAGGCAACGCCATCCGGCGTGGTCATGGTCCCGCCCAAGGTAAACCCGGCCTGCCGGTAGGCCGCAATAGCCGCCAGATTCGCAACACCGGTCGTCACGCGGACCTGCTGCTGCCCTTGCAAGACAGCCTGCAAGAGGCGCCGCGCCAAACCCTTGCGAAAATGGTCCGGGTGTACCACCAAGCGGTTTATCGCACGTTGCTGGGGGGCCGGGCTCTCCCAGCCCACTGCGGCCACCAGCACCTCATCCAGGTAGCAGCCCAGCACGTGCTCACCACAGGCCTGCACCTCGGCTACGGTTTCACGCAGTGGCGGAAAGTCGGACACACCCAACCAGCCCGCTTCGACCCGGTACGCGGCCTGCTGCACCGTCCACAAGGCGGTAGCCTGCGCGCTATCCGACAGGTCCAGCAACCGCAGGCGCGGCACCGACTGCAGGCAGCGCAACGCTTCTTCCAGCGCACGCTGGATGGCAAGCTGGCGGACCGTGATGCGATCACCCGGAAAATGACAGCACACCGCCTCCACCTTGTCTGGCAGCGCCCAGGCCAGCCAGACGGTCCCTACCGGCTTGGCCTCGGAACCGCCCCCCGGCCCGGCAATTCCACTCACCGCCAGCGCCAGTTGCGCCCCGCTGCGCAGACGAGCGCCCTCGGCCATTTGCCGCACCACCGCTTCGCTCACGGCGCCGTGAGCGATCAGGGTAGCCTCCTCAACCCCCAGCAAGCTGTGCTTGGCCGCATTGCTGTACGTCACCCAGCCCTGATGGAACCAGGCCGAACTACCGGCAATGTCCGTCACCGCTGCGGCAATACCGCCACCGGTGCAAGATTCCGCCGTGCTCAGTGTCCAGCCGGCCTCTTGCAAAGCCTGGCCCAACTGCGCGGCCAGCAACCGGATGTGCACCAGCCGTTGCGCTTCCCCCTGGCTCATGTGGGTTGCCTCAGTTGTCGGTGCCAAGCCAGTAGCCCCTGAGTAGAAGCATCATGCTCGCCCGCCCCTTGCCCTTGCAGCTCTGCCATCACTTCCTGCGCCAGCTGCTTGCCATACTCGACGCCCCACTGGTCAAAGGAGTTGATTCCCCAGATCACGCCCTGCACAAACACCTTGTGCTCATACAGGGCCAGCAGTGCACCCAGTGCTGCCGGGGTGAGGGCGTCCAGCAGCAGGGTGTTGCTCGGCTGGTTGCCGGGAAACACTTTGTGCGGCAGCAGCCGCTGTGCTGTCGCATCATCCACGCCCGACTGCTGCAACTCCAGCCGGGCTTCTTCCCGGGTCTTGCCGCGCATCAGTGCCTCGGTCTGTGCCACACCGTTGGCAAACAGGTGATCCTGATGCAGCCCATGCTCATGCAGGCTGTTCACGCAGACAATAAAGTCTGCCGGAATCAGGCGAGTGCCTTGATGCAGCAACTGGAAGAAAGCGTGCTGCACATTGACACCCACATCGCCCCAGATGATCGGGCCGGTATCAAACCCCAGACGCTCCCCATGGCTGCCGATGCGCTTGCCATTGGATTCCATGTCCAGCTGCTGCAAGTGCGCAGGCAGACTGCGCAGGCCGTGCACATAGGGCATTACCGCGTGGGTATGCGCCTTGAAGAAGGTGTTGTACCAGATGCCAAGCAAGCCCAGCAGCACCGGCATGTTTTCCGCCAAGGGCGCATTGAAAAAGTGGTCATCCATGGCGTGACCACCCGCCAGAAAGGCATCAAACGCATCCATGCCGATGGCCAGCGCCACCGACAGGCCAACGGCGGACCACACCGAGTAGCGCCCCCCTACCCAGTCCCACATGGCAAAGGTCTGTGCCGGCGCAATACCGAACGCCTGTACCGCCGCCAGATTGCTGGACACCGCAACAAAGTGCTGCGCAATGGCGGATTCATCGGGGGCCGCTGCCAGCAGCCAGGCTCGTGCGGCCTCGGCATTGAGCCGGGTTTCCAGCGTGGTGAACGACTTCGATACCACAATGAACAGGGTGCGCGCCGGGTTCAGGCCACTGAGCACCCGGTGCAGCTGCTCGGGGTCGATATTGGACAGAAAATGCACCCGAGGGCCAAGTGCTTCGGGTGCCTGCAAGGCTTCCACCACCATGCGCGGCCCCAGGTCCGAGCCACCAATGCCGATATTGACCACATCGGTGATCGTCGCCCCACCATACCCCCGCCACTGGCCAGCGCGCACCGCATCCACCAGCACCCGCATCTGCTGGCGCACCGCATGTACCTGCGGCATCACCGCTTGCCCGGCGACGGTATAGCCCTCCCGCTCCGGATGGCGCAGGGCGACATGCAAAGCCGCACGCTGCTCGCTGTAATTGATCGGCGCGCCCGCCCGCATGGCCTGCATCTGCTGTGGCAGCCGTGCGGCCTGGGCCAGCTGGCATAACAGGGCAATGGTTTCTTCGTTGATGCGGTTCTTGCTGTAATCCAGCCGCAAGCCGGCAGCCGTCAGCGAAAAGCGGGCAAAGCGGTCGGGCTGACGGGCAAACAGATCACGCATGTGCCAATCCGCCGCCTCACGATGGTGGCGGATCAACGCTTGCCAGACCGGGGTGTGCTGGATGACGTAACGGCTCATGCGGGCAGGGGCAGGCGGCGATCAGAGCTTGATAAAGTGCTCACGGTAGTATTTCAGCTCTTCAATCGACTCGTAGATGTCTGCCAGCGCCTCATGCTTGCCATGCTTGGTCAGCCCCTTGGCCAGCTCCGGCTTCCAGCGTTTCATCAGTTCCTTCAGGGTGCTGACGTCCAGATTGCGATAATGGAAGAACTGCTCCAGTTTGGGCATCCAGCGGGCCATGAAACGGCGGTCCTGACAAATGGAATTGCCACACATTGGCGACACCCCTTGCGGTATGTGCGCGGCAAGAAACGCCAGCATGCGTGCCTCAGCCTCCGCCTCATCCAGCACCGAAGCCTTTACCTTGTCGATCAGGCCAGATTTACCGTGGGTGCCCTTGTTCCAGGCGTCCATGCCATCCAGCACGGCATCGCTCTGGTGCACCACCAGCACCGGACTTTCTGCAATGGCATTGAGCTGGGCGTCGGTAATCACGGCGGCCAGCTCGATGATGCGGTCGCTGTCCGGCTGCAGGCCGGTCATTTCCATGTCCACCCAGATCAGATGGCTACTATTGTTCGACATGGGGTATCCTAGTCAGCGGTTTGCTAAAACAATCCTTCATTCTACCTGATTCCGTGGCCGGCCCCTATGCTTTAGCCTTGCCTTGGGCTTGATTTACCGTACCTTGCCCCCATTTCCGCTGGGTATCCGCACCTGAACCTGACCATGACCACGCTTAACTGGTTTTCCATCCTGATCATTACCCTGCTTGCCATCAGTACCGGGCTCCAGTGGTGGCTCACGTCTCGCCAGATTCGGCACGTACAGGCTCACCGCCCTGCTGTTCCGGCTGATTTTGCCGCAGACATCAGCCTGGCGGATCATCAGAAGGCCGCCGACTATACGGTCGCCAAAGCCCGCTTCTCCCGCTTCGGCATCCTGCTGGATGCCGCTTGGCTGCTGGCAATCACCTTGGGCGGCGGCATGGCGCAGCTGCATGCCGTGCTGGGCCAGTGGATCAGCTCACCGCTGTGGCATGCTGTAGCCACCGTAGTCAGCCTGTTGCTGCTGCAATCCTTGCTGCAATTGCCATTCAGCCTGTGGCGCACGTTCCGGCTGGAGGCCCGCTTTGGCTTCAACCGCATGACGTTGCCGCTGTTCTTGGTTGACATGGTCAAAGGTGCCGCCTTGGGTGCCGTGGTGGGCATTCCCTTTCTGGCGGGCGCCCTGTGGCTGCTGCAGAGCATGGGCGCGTACTGGTGGCTGTATGTGTGGCTGGCCTGGCTGGGCTTTAATGTCCTGATGCTGTCGCTATACCCCACTTTCATTGCGCCGCTGTTCAACCGCTTCAAGCCGCTGGAAGACGACGGCCTGAAAGCCCGTATTCACCAGCTGTTGCAGCGTTGTGGCTTTGCCAGCTCCGGCGTCTTTGTGATGGATGGCTCCCGGCGCAGCAGTCACGGCAATGCCTACTTTACCGGCTTCGGCCAGAACAAGCGCATCGTGTTCTTTGATACGCTGCTGGAGCGCCTGAACCCGGAAGAGATTGAATCGGTACTGGCACACGAGCTGGGGCATTTCAAGCGCAAGCACATCATCCAGCGCCTGATCTGGATGTTCCTGATGGCACTTGTTGCACTGGCTGCAGCGGGGTGGACCTTGCAGCAAGCCTGGTTCTATCAAGGCGTGGGCCTGGCTCAGGTCGATACCTCGCTGGGGCTCTTTCTGTTCTTCTGCATTGCGCCGCTGTTCACCCTGCCGCTGGCACCGCTCTCCAGCCACTTTTCACGCAAGCATGAGTTTGAAGCGGATGCCTTTGCTGTTGAGCATGCCAGCGCGAGCGCACTGGTCAGTGGCCTCGTCAAGCTGTACCGCGACAATGCCAGCACGCTGACGCCGGACCCGGTACACTCCCTGTTTCATGATTCCCACCCCCCTGCAGCCATCCGCATTGCTGCGCTGCATGCCGCACGAGGTTAAGCCATGTTTCTGCTCAAACTGCTGATTCCATTGATGCTGGCATGTGGTGTGGCTGCCGCCCAAGCCACCTGCTGCCAGCCGCAAGTCGAACCGATCAAGGTCAGCATGACCCGTCCGACCACAATAACTGTACCGGCGCCCTTGCTGAGCGGGGTGCAGGTACAGGATGTCGAGCTGCGCCACCTGCTGACCTACCTGCAACTGCAAGCTGCTGCACCGAAGCCCTGAGCACATGGCAAAACGCTCCAGCACGCTGCAAACAGGTACACAGACTGGCCTCGTCATCCAGAGCTTTGGCCGTCGCTATTCGGTAGAGACGGAAAACGGCATCCTTAGCTGCGTAACCCGGGGCAAAAAAACCGACGTGGTCTGCGGCGATCAGGTGCAGGTACGTATCAGCAGCCCCGGCGAAGGGGTAATTGAGGATATCGACCCACGCCACAGCCTGCTCTACCGGCAGGACGAATGGCGCATCAAGTCCATTGCGGCCAATGTCAGTCAGATCATCGTGGTTACGGCGGCGGTTCCCGCCTGCCACGAGGCCATGCTCAATCGTTGTCTGGTCGCCAGTGAAGCCGCAGGCATTCCATGTATCCTGCTACTGAACAAGGCCGACCTGCCGGAAAGTGCCGCACTGCAGCAGCGGCTTGCCCGCTACGAACAACTGGGTTACCGCCTGGTGGTGCTCTCCGCCAGGCAGGATGCTCAACCTCTACGCGCCCTGTTGCAAGGCCAGACCAGTGTGCTGGTCGGCCAGAGCGGCATGGGCAAATCCACCTTGGTCAATGCACTGCTGCCTGAGGCCAGCGCTCGTACCGGCGATATTTCCACCGCCCTCAATTCTGGCAAGCACACCACCACCTATGCCACCCTGTACCATCTGGACGTGCAGAGCCGTTTGATCGACTCCCCCGGCATGCAGGTATTTGGCCTGCACCAGATCGAGGCACGTCAGCTAGCGGAATGCTTTCCGGAGTTTCGCCCCCATCTGGGACAATGCCGCTTCAACAATTGCTGGCATCGGGTCGAGCCCGGTTGCGCAGTCGCCACAGCAGCAGAGAACGGTGAGATTGATACGGCGCGCCTGGCGTTTTATCGCGAGTTGCTGGCCGAGCGGGAAAACAGCCGTTAGCCCCAGCAGAGGCTGCCCGTCGCCAATCGGTTTGGCTGCCAGCCGCAAGCGCGGGTAAAATACCGTTTTTCCTTTGCAGCAACCATCATGACTGATCCCCGACACGCCAATCTGCAACGCGACCCGACAGCCGCCGAAGCACATGGCCATATCCGCAGCTATGTCCGCCGTGCAGGCCGGGTCACCGAAGCTCAGCAGCGCGCGCTGGATACCCTGTGGCCCCGTTTTGGCGTCGCTTACACCGAGTCCGCGCTCGATTTCACAGCCCTGTTTGAGCGGGAGGCCCCCACCATCCTTGAGATCGGTTTCGGCATGGGTGGCGCCACCGCCGACATCGCCGCTCGCCACCCGGAAAACAACTACATCGGCGTGGAAATCCACCCGCCCGGCGTCGGCAACTTGCTGAAGCTGATTGGCGAGCAGCAGTTACATAACCTGCGGCTGATCCAGCATGACGCCGTGGAAGTGCTGCGCGACATGATCCCGCTTGGCAGCCTGGCCGGCGTACACATCTACTTTCCGGACCCGTGGCACAAGAAGCGCCACAACAAGCGTCGGCTGATCCAGCCTGCCTTTGTGGCCAACCTGTGCCGCTACCTGGACAAGGATGGCTATCTGCATTGCGCAACCGACTGGGAAGAGTATGCCGTGCAGATGCTGGAAGTCTTGAGTGCGGAACCCTCGCTGTACAATACGGCTGAAGGCTATGCGCCGCGCCCGGAATGGCGTCCGCTCACCAAGTTTGAGCAGCGCGGCCTGCGGCTGGGTCACGGCGTGTGGGACCTGCTGTTCCGCAAACGCTGAATTCACAGCCCCATGAAAAAACCCGCCAAATGGCGGGTTTTTTCATGGGCATCACACGCGGCTTAGTGCGTGAACGGGTGACGCATCACGATGGTTTCATCACGATCCGGACCGGTCGAGATCAGGTCGATTGGCGCGCCACATACCTGGCCAATACGCTCCAGATAAGCGCGGGCATTGGCAGGCAGGTCTTCGTAGCGCTTCACGCCGACCGTGCTTTCCTTCCAGCCCGGCATGTCTTCAAACACCGGCTTGCAGTCTGCCACCAGCTCGGCGCCAAACGGCAGAATGTCGTAGCGCACACCATTCATTTCGTAGCCAATGCACAGCTGGATAGTTTCCATGCCGTCCATTACGTCCAGCTTGGTCACGCACAAGCCAGATACACCATTGAGCTGAATGGAACGCTTCAGCGCAGCCGCATCGAACCAGCCGCAACGGCGGGCACGACCGGTGGTGGCACCGAATTCGTTGCCACGCTTGGCCAGATAAGCACCGGTATCGTCGAATAGCTCGGTCGGGAACGGACCCGAGCCGACGCGGGTGGTGTACGCCTTGGTAATACCAAGCACATACTGCAGCATTTGCGGGCCGACACCAGCACCCGGCGAAGCGGCACCGGCGATGCAGTTGGACGAAGTCACGAACGGGTAAGTGCCGTGGTCCACGTCCAGCAGCGAGCCTTGCGCGCCTTCAAACAGGATAGGCTTGCCAGCCTGGGCCAGCTCGTACAATTCACGCGATACGTCGGCCACCATCGGCTTGATGCGGTCGGCAAAGGCCAGCGATTCGTCCAGTACCTTCTGGAAATCGACGGTATCGACCTTGTAGTAATGCTTGAGCGCGAAGTTGTGGTAGTCCAGCACTTCACCCAGTTTGGCCGCAAAGCGCTCGCGGTAAAAAAGGTCCTGCAGGCGAATGGCACGGCGCGCCACTTTGTCCTCATAAGCCGGGCCGATACCGCGACCGGTGGTGCCAATTTTGGCCTCACCCTTGGCGGCTTCGCGAGCCTGATCCACTGCACTGTGGTACGGCAGGATCAGCGGGCAAGCTTCCGAAATACGCAGGCGCGAGGCCACTGCCACGCCCGCATTTTCCAGCTTGTCGATTTCATCCAGCAGCGCCTTGGGCGACAGCACCACACCGTTGCCGATATAGCAGGCCACGCCTTCGCGCAGGATGCCGCTCGGGATCAGGTGCAGCACGGTTTTCTGGCCACCGATGACCAGCGTGTGACCGGCATTGTGGCCGCCCTGGAAGCGCACCACGCCTTGAGCATGATCGGTCAGCCAATCGACGATCTTGCCCTTGCCTTCATCACCCCATTGGGTGCCAATCACCACTACATTACGAGCCATTGTTCAGTTCCTCGACACTCGGTATGCCGCGATTTCGCGGGTGTATCCAGACAGTATAGATGCCGTGCGCGGTTCAGGCGCGCGGCAACACCAGCCACTGCCCGTCCTGCAGGCATAGCTGATGGCTGGTAACCGGCGCTCCTTCACCCAGATCGCGGATTACCACTTCGCCCTGCGCACGCAATTGCGCCACCGTATCCTGCAACGCCGCGTCCATCTGCTGCGGTGCCAGGATGCTGCGCGGCAATTTCCCGCACGGCAAACCGCGTAGTATATCGCGCAAGTCGAGGCTAAAGCCAGTGGCAGGACGTGCGCGGCCAAACATTTGTCCCATATTGTCGTAGCGGCCACCGCGGGCAACCGGGTTCGGCCAGCCATCGGCAAAGATGGAGAACACCAGCCCATTATGGTATTTGCCGGTGCGCAGCTCGCCCAGCTCAATCGAGACATTTATGCCCTGCTGTTGCAGCACGTCTGCCAGTGTGCCCAGGCTGGCCAGACCCTGCTGGATGTCCGGCAGTGCAGGCAAGCGCTCGGCAGCGGCCTGCAACACAGCCACATCACCAAACAGGGTGGGCAAGGCCCGCATCCCGCTTTGCAGATCAGCAGGCCAGTCTGCCGTCAGGCGCTCGATGGTCGGCTGGTCTTTCAGCTGCAAGGCCGCAAACAAATCGTCCTGCGCTAGGCCAGACACCCCCGCCGCCCGGCACAAGGTGCGAAAAATCCCGACATGCCCCAAGTCTACCTGCACTTGTGGCACACCCAGCACCTTCAGCGCTTCTACCGCCAGACCGATCACCTCGACATCCGCTTCGTGCGACGTGCTGCCGTACAGCTCAGCCCCCAGCTGCAGGGGCTCGCGGCTCGACAGATGACCGTTCGGGCGGGTATGCACCACATGACCGGCGTAGCACAGCCGGGTAATGCCCTCACGGTTCAGCAAGTGCGCATCAATCCGCGCCACCTGCGGCGTCATGTCCGCCCGCAGGCCCAGCATGCGGCCAGACAGTTGATCCACCAGCTTGAAGGTTTTCAGGTCGAGGTCGTCGCTGACACCGCCCGTCAAAGACTCCAGATATTCGATATGCGGCGGGATGACCAAATCGTAGCCATGGCTGCGAAGCAGCGACAGCACCGCCGTGCGGGAGGCTTCAATCTGCCAGGCAGCTTCCGGCAGCACGTCTTCAATGTATTCGGGCAACAGCCACAATTGCGTCATGATGAACTCAGAACCACAGGAGGATCACACCTGCCAGCACCGCCAGCAGGCCAAAGAACCGCAACTGGCCATCGCGGTATTGCAACACACGCAACAAGGTCTGCCGCCATTGCTGCGGTAGCAGCAAGGGTAGCAGACCTTCATAGATCAGCAGGAGCGCCAGCGACTCCTGCCATGGAAACCGGCTCACTTGCCGACAGGTTTGGCCGGTGCTGCGCTGCCACCGCCCGGGCTCTTCATGTACTTGAAAAAGTCCGAGGACGGATCCAGCACCAGTACATCCGATTTCTTGTTGAAGCTGCTCTGGTACGCCTGCATGCTCTTGTAGAAGGCGTAAAACTCCGGATTCTGGCTGAAAGCTTCAGCGTAGATGCGCGCCGCTTCAGCATCGCCCTCACCGCGCAGCTCTTCGGCCTTGCGGTAGGCTTCCGCCAGGATCACCTTGCTTTGCCGATCAGCCTCGGCCTTGATGCTGGTTTCTTCCTTGGTACCCATCGCACGCTGACCATTGGCCACTTGACGACGCTCAGCCTTCATGCGCTCATACACCGAGCCACTGATGTTATCCGGGAAATCCACCCGCTTCAGGCGCACGTCCAGCACCTTCACACCCAAGCCACTGGTCTCCGCATTCACCTTGGTGCGAACGTTAGCCATCACCTCATCGCGTTTGCCGGTAATGACATCGGCCACCGTCAGGTTACCAATCTCGTCGCGCAAGCGACTGTTGACAATCTGCTTGATGCGGTTCTCCGCGACAGCCGTATCGCCACCGGTTGCACGGTAGTACTGACCGGCATCCGCCACCTGCCATTTGATGAAGCTGTCCACCAGCAGGTTCTTCTTTTCCTTGGTGTTGTAGGGGTCCGGTGCCTCGGCATCAATGGTCTGCACCCGGCGCTCGAAGAAACGCACCGATTGCATGAACGGGATCTTGAAATTGATCCCCGGCTCCTTGACCGTCTTGACGATTTCACCAAACTGGAACACCAGCGCGTACTGGCGCTGATCCACGGTGAACATGCTCAGATAAGCTGCCCAGATGACCAGCAGCAGCATGAACAGGGTACTTAATACGCGGTTCATCAGCGCCCCTCCCGCAGTGGTTGGCCGGCATCCGAGCGTGCGGCATCCTGTGCAGGCGCAGCAGGGGTCACCACTGTCCGCGCAGGCTCAACCGGCGTGGCAGCCGGAGCCGTGGCGGTGTTCATCATCTTGTCGAGCGGCAGGTAAAGCATTTGACCACCGTTACGTTGATCCACCAGCACCTTGCTGGTGTTGCTGAGCACCTGCTGCATCATGTCCAGATACAGACGCTGACGCGTCACGGCGGGAGCCTTGGCATACTCTGGCAGCACGCGCATGAAGCGGGCCACATCACCCTTGGCACGGTCGATCACTGCATCGCGGTCACCCTTGGCTTCTGCCAGCAGCTTGGCGGCTTCACCCTCGGCTTCTGGCACCACCTTGCTGCGATAGGCCTCGCCCAGGCTCTTGCGCTGTTCGCGGTCCTGCACTGCTTTGGTGGCGTCATCAAACGCATCCAGCACCTGCTGCGGTGCCTGTACATTGCTGATGTTGACCTGCGTAATGCGGATACCGGTCTGATAGCGCTTCAGCACTTCCTGCACCGTGGCCTTGACGTCGGCGGCGATACGCAGGCGGCCTTCGTTCAGCACCGCATCCACCTTGTTACGCCCCACCACTTCGCGAATGGCAGCTTCACCCACTTGCTTGACCACTTCGCTCTCGCTGCGGTTGCCGTCCATCATGTTCTGGAACTTGAATTTGACCGGGTCTTCAATGTCGTACTGAATCGACAATTGCACATCAATGATGTTCTGGTCCTGGGTCACCATTTGCGCCTCTTCAGGCGCCTTGTTCTTGGTATCCCCTTTGTAACCAATTTCCACGCTGCGCACTTCGGTCAGGTTCACCTTCTCTACCGTTTCCATCGGGAACGGCAGGTGCCAGTTCAAACCTTCACGGGTCAGCTCATGGTATTTGCCAAAGCGCAACACCACGCCACGCTCGCGGGCGTCCACCACATAAAAGCCTGACGCCAGCCACAGCGTGGCCAGTACGCCGATGATTAGGCCTGCACCGCCAGCAGCACCGGCATTGCCCGAGCCATTGCCGCCCGGGCCAGCGCCTTTGCCACCGCCAAACATCCCGGCAATCCGGGCGTTCAGGCGGCGGAACAATTCATCCAGATCCGGCGGACCATTTTGTCCACGGTTACCCCATTGGGAGTCGCTCATCGTCTTCCTTGCTTCCAGGTCAAAGGAACCAGTTCAACCATCCAGTGGCGACCAGTCCGGGCCTACGGCATCCGGCATCGCCACCTCAACGCTACCCACCTGCACCTCACGCAACACTTCACGCAGGGCATCCAGCCCCGCGCCGGTCAAGGCACTGACGCGAACCGCGCTGATTTTACCATAATCGTCCCGCTCAACCCCGGCCAACTGGCCGGGCCGCAGGTCAACCTTGTTAAAGACCAGAATTTGCGGAATCTGTTCCGCACCGATCTCGCGCAAGACCTTGTTGACTTCAATAATGTGCTGATCACGCAGCGGATGGCTGCTGTCCACCACATGCAGCAGCAGATCGGCGTGCACGGTTTCTTCCAGCGTGGCGCGGAAGGCGGCCACCAGGCTGTGCGGCAATTGCCGGATGAACCCGACGGTATCAGACAACACCACCGACTCGTTTTCACCCAGAAACACTTTGCGACTGGTGGTATCGAGCGTGGCGAACAGTTGATCCGCGGCATAAGCACGGGCGTTGGTCAGCCGGTTAAACAGCGTGGACTTGCCCGCATTGGTATAGCCGACAATGGACACCGAGAACACACCACCACGGTGGCGAGAACGCCGCTGCACACTGCGCTGTTTCTGCGCCTTGGCCAGACGCTCACGCAACAGCTTGACCCGCTTGCCGATCAGGCGACGGTCGGTTTCCAGCTGGGTTTCACCCGGGCCACGCAAGCCAATACCACCCTTTTGCCGCTCAAGGTGAGTCCAGCCACGCACCAAGCGCGTGGAGAGATGGTCCAGCTGCGCCAGCTCCACCTGCAGTTTCCCCTCAAAGCTCTGCGCACGCTGGGCAAAAATGTCGAGAATCAGGCTAGTGCGATCAATGACCCGGCATTGCAAAGCCCGCTCCAGATTACGCTCCTGCGCGGGAGAAAGCTGATGATTGAAGATCACCACCGACGCTTCGACTGCACGCGCCACTGTGGCGATTTCCTCCACCTTGCCGCTACCAGCAAACAAGGCGGGATCAGGCCGGTCACGACGCCCGGTCACCTCATGCAGGGTATCGATCCCGGCACTGCGGGCCAGTTCGCGCAACTCGGCAAAACTTTCCAGAAAATCGGGGTCGCCAAAATCCAGCGCCACCAGCACGGCACGATCGCCAGCATCAGGACGGTCAAACACCAGAGGGACTCTTGCAGGCAGTGCCGGGGGAGAATCCCCCCGGCGTCAAAACATCAGGCATCCGCAGCGGGTTGCTCGAACGGAATGGATACAGGGCGGGCGGGCACAACCGTAGAGATGGCGTGTTTGTACACCATCTGGGTCACCGTATTGCGCAGCAGCACCACGTATTGATCAAACGACTCGATTTGCCCTTGCAGCTTGATGCCATTTACCAGGTAAATGGAAACCGGAACATGTTCCTTGCGCAGGATGTTCAAAAACGGGTCTTGTAGGATTTGCCCTTTGGCACTCATTGCAGCCTTCTCCGATCATGGTAGGTTCTTATAATGCCCTCTCCACGGAGAGGGCGGGGGCCAGCATATGGTTCACTGTAATGGATTTCACCGGAAAATACCAACCGGCCATACAGCCAGCCCGGCCTCCGGTCAAGACTTCTTGCCACCTCGCGGTGCGCCACGCGGCTTGCGGGGTGTCGGCGCGCTCACTGGCTTGCGGCGTGCACCCGGTTTGCTGCTGGCTCGCCCCGGGATCGGGGCTTCCTTCGGCGCAAACGGGTTGTCGCCCCGCTTGAATTGCACCCGCAACGGCGTCCCTTCCAGCTGGAACATCTTGACGAAGCTGTGCTCCAGATATCGCCAATAGCTGTCCGGCACATGCTCCAGCGACGTACCATGCACCACCACTACCGGCGGATTGCTGCCGCCCTGATGCGCATAACGCATTTTCGGGCGGAACATGCCGGCGCGCGGCGGCGCCTGTTTTTCGGTCGCCAGTTGCAAGGCACGGATCAGTTGCGGAGTACTGAGCTTGACCATCGCCGAGCTGTACGCTTTGTCGATGGACTTGAACAAGCCCCCCACACCATCACCCTGCAGTGCCGATATGAAGTGGAGCTTGGCAAAGCTCAAAAAGTTCAATTTGCGCTCAACTTCGCGCTTGATCATCTCGCGCTGCTCAAGCGGCAGGTTATCCCACTTGTTGATGGCAATGACCAGCGCACGGCCACTTTCCAGAATAAAGCCGGCCAGGCTGGCATCCTGATCGGAAATCTCCAGCTTGGCATCGAGTACCAGCACCGCCACATTGGCGTCTTCCACCGCCTGCAGCGTCTTGATCACCGAGAACTTCTCGATCGCCTCGGTTACCTTGCCGCGACGGCGCACACCCGCCGTGTCGATGATGGTGTAAGGCTTGCCTTCGCGCTCGAAATCAATATAGATGCTGTCACGGGTGGTACCCGGCGCATCAAACGCGATCACCCGCTCTTCACCCAGGATGCTGTTCACCAGCGTGGATTTACCCACATTGGGGCGCCCGATGATGGCGATCTTGGGATGCTGGCTGTCTTCCTCCTCCGCTGCGGGCGGGAAATCGGCCAGCACCAGATCGATCAATTCACGCAGACCATCACCATGGGCGGCAGAAATCGCCAGCGGGTCGCCCAGACCAAGTTCAAAAAACTCAGCGGTAACGACATCGCGCCGCATGCCTTCGGCCTTGTTGACGGCCAGCCACACCTTGCGCCCGGTCTTGCGCAGCTGATCCGCAATTTGCTTGTCTTGCGGGGCCAGGCCCTGGCGGGCGTCGACCAGAAACAGCACCACATCGGCTTCATCTACCGCTTGCAGGGTCTGGCGGGCCATCTCGTGCAGGATGCCCTCTTTCACCACCGGCTCAAAACCACCGGTGTCGACCACCAGATAATCCTTGCTGCCGACCTTGCCATGACCATAGTGACGGTCACGCGTCAGGCCGGGGAAATCCGCCACCAAGGCATCACGTGACTTGGTCAAGCGGTTAAACAGGGTCGACTTGCCGACATTCGGCCGTCCAACCAGTACCAACGTGGGTTTCATGCTTATTCCTGCTGGCCTCAGCGCAAGCTGATGCCGTAAACACTGCCGTTGCTGGTTTGCACCAGCACCGTTTCATTCATCACACGCGGCTGAGCCACCACCGCGCTGCCATCCAGCTGTCGCCGTGCTACCAGATGGCCATCATCTGCACTCAAGGCATGCAGCACGCCCAGGCCATCAGCCACCAGCACAAACCGCCCCAGCGAAGCCGGGCCGCTGACAGCACGGTAGCGCAAGCGGTCCTGTTTCCAGGCGCTGGCACCGTTACGCCGATCAAACGCCACAATCGAGCCGTTGCTGTCGGTCACGTACACATTGCGTGCATCCATGCTGAGGCCACGCTCACTGCTGATATCGCGTGACCACTGTTGCTGTCCATTACGCGCATCGAAGCAGGCCACCTTGCCTTGATAGGCCACGGCACACACTTGTTGACCATACACGGCGGGCGCGCCCACCACATCGGTCACACGCTCCAGCTCGGTAGCACCACGTGGCAGCGCGACAGTGGCTTCCCACAGAATCGTGCCGCGCGTCAGGTCAATGGCCAGCAGCTTGCCACCCCCCAGCCCTACATACGCCGTATCCTGATCCAGGGTGCCAGCACTATAGCCACGCAAGGCCAGCGCAGGCTGGTTACGGCTGATCTGCCATTTGCGTGCACCATTACCCAGATCATAGCCCGTCAGCTTGCCATCGCCCGTACGCACCAGTACGGTGGTCTCACCCACCAGCGGCGCGGCCAATACTTCGCTGCCAACAGGGGTTTGCCATGCCGGGCGGCCATTGGCTTCATACGCCATCAGCTCACCACGGCTGCTAACCACCACCACCTTGCCGCCACCTGCGCCCACCCCGGCAGACAGGGTCTTTCCCGTGCTGATGGCGCTCCCCCCGTCCACCTGCCGGATCAAACCGTCGGTCCCAGCCGCAAATGCATGACCTTGCGTTTCATCCGGACTGAACCAGAAATCACCCGCCGAACCGACCTGACTCTGAAAACGCACATCCAGACTCGCGGAAGGTGCAAACTCGGTCAACGGTGTCGGCGGATTGGCCTTTTCGCCAGACGTCCACAATGAGCAGCCGCCCAGCGCAGCAGTTGCCGCAGCAGCCAACAGGATACGGGTGGTAACAGCCATTATTTCACGTCTCCCAGTGCATCGATTTGCATTTCCAGACGGGCCTTCAATTGCTCATCCGACTTGGCCCGCTCCAGCGCTTGCTGGTAGGCCAGCCGGGCTTCCTTGCGCTTGTTCATGGCCACCAGCAAGTCCCCTTTCAGGCTCAGCGCAGAAGCCTGCAAGCCCTCGCCCTTGATGCTGGCCAGCGCGGACAGACCCAGATCATACTGCTTGGTATCCAGATAGACAGTGGCCATGCGCAACTGGGCCATGTCTTTCACCGGCGCCTCCTCGGCGTGCTCAGCCACCCACTTCAGGTCCGCCAGCGCCGTCTTGGTATCACCCGCCTCAAATGCAGCACGTGCCGTCAGCAGGGCTGCACGAGAGGTAAAGGCGGACTGCGCGGACTCCTTTTGCAGCTGTGCCAGCTCAGCACGCGCCTGCTTGACCTTGCCCGACTGCAGTGCCTGCTGCACCGCCTCAAAGCGGGTATCCGCAGCTTCTGCCTGCTGATTCTGCCAATACTGCCAGCCTTTATAGCCGCCCAGGGCCAGCAGGGCCACTACCACCAGGGTAATAACCAGTTTGCCGTTGTCTGCCCACCACGCCTTGAGGGCATCTATCTGTTCCTGCTCTTGCAAATCGTAAGCTGCCATGCCTTCACTCCAGCCTTATCGGTATTTCTTTGATGTTCAGTCGTGTGCGTTACTACGCAAAAGGGCAGCCACTGCAGTCACCGCCACCCGTTGTTGTTCGCCACCCTCACGGAGGTCTTTCACGGTGACCTGCCCGGCCGCCGCTTCTTCATCGCCGATGATCAGGGCAAAGCGGGCACCGGCCTGATCTGCCTTCTTCATTTGGGACTTGAAGCTACCGCCGCCCATATGTTGCTGTACCGAGCACCCCTCAGACCGCAGCTGCATGGCGACGTTCCAGGCCAGTGCCGTGGCGGCCTCGCCCTGATGCACCAGATAGGCATCCAAAGCCTGCACCGGCAACGGCCGCTGCTGCGATTCCAGGATCAGTAGCAGGCGCTCCAGACCCATGCCCCAGCCGGTTGCCGTGTTCGGCTTGCCGCCCATCTGCTCGATCAGCGCGTCGTAGCGCCCACCTCCGCAGACGGTAGACTGTGCACCCAGGTGATCCGTCACCCACTCGAATACGGTCAGGTTGTAATAGTCCAGCCCGCGCACCAGACGCGGCGTAATCTCATAATCGACACCCGCTGCCTTGAGGCGGGCCTGCAATCCGTCGAAGTGGGCCAGCGAGGCATCGTCCAGAAACTCAATCAGTTTGGGCGCGGCTTCCACCATGGCTTGCATGGCCGGATTCTTGGTGTCCAGCACCCGCAGTGGATTGCTGTACATCCGCCGCTTGGCTTCTTCGTCCAGCACATCCTGATGGGCTTCCAGATAGGCAATCAGTTTCTCACGGTGTGCCGCGCGGCTGGCCTTCTCGCCCAACGTATTGAGCTGCAGGCGCATGCCGGTCAGGCCCAGCCGCTGCCACAGGTCCGCCAGCATGATGATCTGCTCGGCATCCATATCCGGCCCAGCGTAGCCCAGCGCCTCGACACCGACCTGGTGGAACTGGCGGTAACGGCCGCGCTGTGGCCGCTCATGGCGGAACATCGGCCCGGCATACCACAGCCGCTGCGGGCTGTCGTACAGCAGATTGTGCTCCAGCACCGCGCGCAGGCACGAGGCGGTGCCTTCCGGTCGCAGCGTCAGGCTGTCGCCATTGAGCTGGTCGGTGAAGGTGTACATTTCCTTTTCGACAATGTCCGTTACCTCACCGATGGAGCGCACAAACAGTTCGGTCGGCTCCACAATCGGGGTCCGGATATTACGGTAGCCATAGGCGTGCAGCCACTCGCGCAACACCGTTTCCAGCGCCTCCCAACGGGCGGACTGGAATTCCGGCGCCGCTTTGGCGACCGGCAGGATATCGTTCATACCTTTAACGGCTTGCAGGGTTTTGGCCATGACTCGAAACAGGATTCTGGTTGAATGAGGTTGAACAGGGGTGCAAGCAGGCTTACACCGCGTGAATGGGAATGGTCTTGCTGCTACGTCGCTTGGCGCCACCCTCACAGTAACGGGTGCGCACATATTCTTCTACAATCTGCTGGAAGGCTTCGGCAATACCTTCGCCTTTCAGGGTGACCGTCTTCTCGCCATCCACATAGACCGGGCAGACCGGTACTTCACCCGTCCCCGGCAAGGAGATGCCAATATCCGCTAGCCGGGATTCGCCCGGGCCGTTCACCACACAGCCCATCACCGCCACCGACATGTCTTCAACACCGGGATATGCCAGACGCCATACCGGCATCTGATCGCGCAGGTACTGCTGGATCTTGCTGGCCAGCTCCTGGAAAAAGGTACTGGTCGTACGACCGCAACCCGGACAGGCCGTCACCAGCGGCGTGAACGAACGCAGGCCCATGGTTTGCAGAATCTCCTGCGCCACCACCACCTCACGGGTGCGGTCGCCACCCGGCTCCGGCGTCAGGGAAATGCGTATGGTATCACCGATCCCCTCTTGCAGCAGCACAGCCAGGGCGGCCGTAGACGCCACAATGCCTTTGCTGCCCATGCCGGCCTCGGTCAAGCCTAGGTGCAAGGGATAATCACAGCGCCGGGAGAGCTCACGGTACACCGCGATCAAATCCTGCACATGGCTGACCTTGCAGGACAAGGTAATCATGTCGCCCGACAAGCCCAATTCCTCGGCCTTGGCCGCAGATTCAAGCGCAGAAACAATCAAGGCTTCGCGCATCACGGCGTCAGGCGACAGGGGAGTCTCCCGGCGGGCATTTTCATCCATCATGCGGGCGGCCAGTTCCTGATCCAGGCTGCCCCAGTTGACGCCAATACGCACCGGCTTGTTGTACTCGACGGCAGTACGGATCATGAAGGCGAACTGCTCATCACGTTTGCTACCGCGCCCGACATTGCCCGGATTGATGCGGAACTTGGCCAGCGCCTCGGCACACGCCGGATGGTCGCGCAACAAGCGATGACCATTGAAATGGAAATCACCCACCAGCGGCGCCGGGCACCCCATGGCATCCAGCTCACGGCGGATCAACGGCACTGCAGCAGCAGCTTCGGCTGAGTTGACAGTAATGCGGACGACCTCCGAGCCGGCCTTCCACAGCGCATGAACCTGCGCCACCGTTGCGGCGACATCGGCCGTATCGGTATTGGTCATCGACTGCACCATGACCGGGGCATCGCCACCGACCAGGACATGGCCAATGCGGACTTGCCGGGTTGGGCGGCGGGGCATACTCATGGACGTCATGTTCTAAAACTGTTTTCTACAGACAGGATCATTCGGAGCTGGCCTGGGGCAGCGTCAACCGCGCCACATTGGCCTGCACATAGGGCTGCAGGTCGATTGGCTGGCCATTGTACTCCAGCTTGACGTGACCGGCATTGCCGACCTTGAGCTTGAGCGGCGGCGTACCACTCAAGGTGATCGTCTGATGCGGCGGGGTCAGCTGGGAATACAGCTTGCCACCCTTGCCATCAAACACTTCGATCCAGGCCGCCTCTTCCGTCAGCAATACCAATTGCGTGCCACCATCAAGCGGCGCGGAAGCCGATACGCCGCTGGCACTGACGTCCAGGGGCGCGGCGGCACCCACCAAGGGCTCGCCCTCACTGGCAGCAGGCAGAATGACCTCCAGATCCACGCCGCTGGCCGCTGGCACACTGGCGGCAGGCTGGCGCAAACTCGCCCACCACTGTTGCAGCTGCTGCTGATGCTGCCAGCCCCACCAACCCGCAGCGCCCAGACCGCCTGCAATCAGCACGGTGAACAAAGCTCGCCCAACCGGGAAGCGTGAGCGATTGCGCACCTCAACGGGGGTAGCGCGAATGGGGCTACTTGAACGCGGTACCGTTGCGGGAATCAGCACATCAAGCTGAACCATTAGTGCGTCCATGTCCAGATCAAGCAGGCGCGCATAATTCTTTAGCGCCCCCCGCAGGATGACCGGACTGGAGAAGCCATCCAGCTGCCCCTCTTCCAGCGCCCGCAACTGGCTTACCGAAAACTTCAGCTGCTGGCTCACCTCTTCCAGCGAACGGCCTTGTGACTCTCGGACTTGCCGTAGATGCTGCCCCAATGCGGCAGGGCTGATGATGCCTCCGGCTTCTGGTATCGCCTCACTCATCCCAGGCTCCCCGCCGCAGCAGCTCGGCCTCACGCGACTTCGGGAACAATTTCTGCAGCTGTGCCGAAGTGCTGTCTACCGCATCCTGCCGCCCCATCTGCCGATAGGTGCGGGCCGCCAGCCACAGCAGCTCGGGGGCCTGTATATTGGCCTCCTGCATTTTCTGCAGCAACTCGGACACCGTGTCGAAATCCTTGCTCAGATAGCGCAGCTGCGCCAACTCATACATCGCCGGAATCATCTCGGGGTTACGCTTAAGGGCACGCAGGAAGTGGGCATCCGCCGCAGCCAAATCGCCCGCTTTTCGTGCACACACCCCGGCTCGGTAATAGGCGAGATCCGGGAATTTATATAGCGGATCGCGCGCCGCCATCAGCATGTAATCCAGCGATTTGGCCGGATTGCGCTGGCAGACAAACCAGCCGTAATTATTGTTGTACTCGGAGTTCTTGGGCTCCAGTTTCAGCGCCTGATTGAAGTTGCGCTCAGCCAGCTCCGGCTCATCCAGCGCCATGTACACCACGCCCAGCGCGTGGTAGCCCACTGAAATTTCGGGGTAGGCGTTCTTGGCGGTTTCAGCCTCTTCCAGCGCCGCATTGAGGTTGTTGATCTGCAGGTATGAGAATGCCAGCTCGGCATGTACCCGGGCACGCTGGTCCTTCAAGGCCGGTGGATCATCCTCCGCCACCGCCATGCCCGCCATCAATACCAACATTACCCCGCACGCTTTACGCCACATATTCACCGTGACTCCTCGCTCAGCTTCTGCCATTTGATCTGACGGCGCGTCTTGTCATGCACTTGTCCTGCAAGCTGCCCGCAGGCGGCGTCGATATCATCGCCGCGGGTCTTGCGCACCGTTACCACATAACCAGCGGCGATCAGAGTATCACGGAAACGGCGAATCTGCTCACTGCGAGAGCGGCGGTAGCCTGAGTTGGGGAAAGGGTTGAAGGGAATCAGGTTGAACTTGCACGGCACATCCCGGACCAGCGCCAGCAACTCTTGCACATGACGGTCAGTATCATTGACACCGTCCAGCATCACATACTCAAACGTCACGAAATCGCGTGGCGCTTTTTCCAGATAGCGCAGACAGGCAGCCATCAGTTCCCGCAGCGGGTACTTCTGGTTAATGGGCACGATTTCGTCACGCAAGGTATCGTTCGGCGCATGCAGGCTGACCGCCAGCGCCACCGGACAATCCTCACGCAAGCGATCCATGGCGGGTACAATACCCGAGGTCGACAAGGTAACTCTACGGCGGGACAGACCATATGCGTGGTCATCCAGCATCAGGCGCATGGCAGTCACGACATTGTCGTAATTGGCCAGTGGCTCCCCCATCCCCATCATCACCACATTGGAAATGATGCGCTCCCCTTTGGGGTCATGCCCGAGGGAACGATTGGCCCACCACAGCTGGCCTATGATCTCGGCCACCGACAGGTTGCGGTTGAAACCCTGCCGCCCGGTGGAGCAGAAGGTACATTCCAGCGCACAGCCCACCTGGGAAGAGACACACAGGGTGCCACGATCATCTTCCGGAATGAAGACAGTTTCGATGGCACCGGCCGTACCCACATTCAGCGCCCACTTGCGAGTACCATCTTCTGACTGCTGCTCAGCCACCAGCGTAGGTGGCGTGATCTCACAATGGCGCGCCAGCTTTTCCCGTGTCGCTTTGGCAATGTCGGACATGTTCTCGAAATCCGACTCGCCAAACCGGTGAATCCAGCGCAGCAATTGTTTGGCGCGGAAAGGCTTTTCGCCCTGCTCCACCAGAAAGGCGGTCATGCCCGGCAAATCAAAATCCAGCAAATTGGTCATGCTCACCTCACTGACACCTCGCAGCCTCACCCTGCATCAGCAGGCCGCGCCATAAAAAACGATGGCGTCGACCCTGCCTAGCAGTCGACGCCCTTTACCCGGAGAACGGTTCGCTTAGCGGCTGAACACGCTCGATTGCGGGAAGAAGTAAGCGATTTCCACTGCAGCGGTTTCCACAGCGTCAGAGCCGTGCACCGCGTTGGCATCGATGCTGTCCGCAAAGTCAGCACGGATGGTGCCCTTCTCGGCCTTCTTCGGGTCGGTTGCGCCCATCAGTTCGCGGTTCTTGGCGATTGCGCCTTCACCTTCCAGCGCCTGGATCATCACCGGGCCGGATACCATGAAGTCCACCAGATCCTTGAAGAAGGGGCGCTCTTTGTGCACAGCGTAGAACCCTTCGGCTTCCGCACGGGACAGATGCGCCATGCGCGCAGCCACCACCTTCAGGCCTGCTTTTTCAAAGCGGCTGTAGATTTCACCGATCACGTTCTTGGCAACAGCGTCCGGCTTGATGATGGACAGGGTACGTTCGATAGCCATGAGATACTCCAGCGACAGTTCAGATTCAAAAGCCCACACATAGCGAGCGGATCAAAGTTAATCGCCGAGTATACCAGACATTCATCTCCTGCGCATGACATGCACGCCATCAAGGCCGCAAGGTTTTGTCCATCCACACCACCTCATCATCAACACCGGCGGGATAAGGCTCACGCCCACATTCCGAGTACCCCAGCCGGGCGTAAAAAACCAGGTTGCCCGGCAGTCGACGTCGCGTCCCCAGTTGCAGATGCCGTACGCCCGCAGCCATGGCCTGCTGCTCCAGCGCCCTCACCAGGCATCGCCCCACCCCCGTACCCTGTTGGTCAGGGTGCACTGCAATGCGCTTGAGCCATGCCCGACCATCGATCATGACCCAGGCCCCGGTTGCAATCGCCTCCTGGCCAGCACGCACCAAAAGGGTGCCGCCGGGGCGCTGCAAACTGGCGTGCAAGCTTGCTTCATCCATGTCCAGCGCAGTCGGACGGCTTGGCAGAACCCCGACGTAGGGCAGGAACGCCGCCTGTATCAAGCGATACACGGCGGGAATATCTGCAGATGCCACCCGCTCCACCAACCAGCCTGCCTCCAGCTGCATGACTCACTCCACTTTGCCGAAAAACCCTGAGCAGCAGGAACCATGCCATCATGGGCTAAGCCTGTTTGACCCGCCCTTCCGGCAGCATGAGAAACCAGCGCACGAAGTCATCCGCCGGCATGGGCTTGGCATACAGATAGCCCTGCACCTCGTCGCAGCCCAGTTCACGCAAATGGTCGGCCTGCTCGGGCGTTTCCACCCCCTCGGCGATGACTTTCAGATTAAGGCTTTGCCCCAGCTTGACGATCATCTCCGGAATGGAGGCACGCTCGGACTGGCGCCCCAGGTCGTTGACAAAAGCGCGATCAATCTTCAACCGGTTCACGTCCAGTCGCTGCAAATAGCTCAGTGAAGAGAAGCCGGTTCCAAAGTCATCTATGGCCACCGTGATGCCCAGCGCCGTTAATTGGCGCAACACGGTGCGCACTTCGTCGATCCGGTGCATGGCCATCGACTCAGTCACCTCCAGCTCGATCATGTCGGGCGATACCCCCAGCTCGGTCAGTGCACGCTTCACCATGGAGACAAAGCCCTGATGACGGAACTGGGACAGCGACACATTGACGGCCATGCGCAAGGCCCCCACCCCAAGTTGCTGCCATTCCAACTGCTGCAGGCAGGCGGTGCGAAATACCCATTCCCCCAGGTCGATGATCAGGCCGGAATACTCTGCCAACGGGATGAAGCGGTCTGGCGGTACAAACTGCCCATTGGGCAGCTGCCAGCGTAACAGTGCCTCCACCCCGATGACCTGTCCGCTGCTCAACTCAATCTGGGGCTGGTAATACAACTGCATGCCCTGCCCTTCGATCACTGCGCGCAAGTCATGCAGCATGGTGAGGCGCTGGCGGGTCTCCGATGCCATTGCCTGCGCATACCAGACAAAGCGGCCCCGCTGATCCTGCTTGGCGCGATTGAGCGCAATATTGACATCCTTCAGCGCCCCGATGCCGCCACCCGTTGTCTCCGACAACTGCGCCAGCCCCACGCTGACCTTGATCCGCAGGAAGTAGGCGTTGACGGCAAACGGACTGTTAAATAGATCAATGATGCGCTGCGGGTCCAGCGCTCCGCTAGGACAAAGCAGGCCAAAGGTGTCAGCCCCTACCCGCGCAATCAGCACAGCGTCGCCAAAGGTCTCCTTCAGCCGTTGCCCAATGGCCTTGAGCAGCAGATCACCATTGGCATGACCCAAGGCATCATTGATCTCTGAAAAGTGGTCAATGTCCATCAGCGCCACACAGTGGCTGGGGCGTTGCTCACCCTCCAATGCCTCATCCAGCAGCGCAATGAAGCGCGCCCGATTGGCCAGCCCGGTCAACGGGTCGGTGTAGGCCACCGCATTCAGCTTCTGAAACAGGGTCACATTCTCGAAGCCGATTGAAATGTTGGCACAAAACACTTCAATCAACTGACGATCGTCATCGGTCAGGTGTTGATTGCTGGCCAGGTAAACCACTGCTTCGCGGTCTGATACCCCTTTGAGGTACAGCACAGTGCAATGCGGCTCATACAGATTGCCTTGCGCCATCACGGCACGATGAATGGCATCCAGCACCGCAGGGTTGGGCATGGTGCTCAGGCGCTGGTTAATCAGGTGACCATATTGGCCAGCGGCACCGACGATATACCAGTCCTCACGCTGCGTAGGCTCCAGCGGTGAGCCGTTCTGGGCACAGATCAGGCCGTCTGGCCGCAAGCCCAGCAAGGCAGACAGCTGGGTCAGCACCCCTTCAGAGAAAGCCTCCAGCGCCCGTCGCGCAAACAGATCGGCCGCCGAGCGAACAATCAGGTTCAGGCCCCGACGGCTGTTGGAGATCATGCGAATCTGCTCAAAACAGCGTATGGCCGTGGTCAGCGTGGTGACCAGTCGGGTCAGGGTCAGCTCGGATTTGGTTTTGTAATCGTTGATGTCATAGTCGCGGATGGCGGCAAGTTCCGGCGCATACCCTGGCTGCCCTGTCCGCAGGATGATGCGGGTTTCAGTCATCATCAGCTCTTCACGAATCACGCGCACAAAGCGCAGCCCGCTGTCCTCTGACTCCATCACCACATCAAGCAGGATCACCGCAATATCCGGCACACTGGACAGGATCAGGCGGGCATCCGCTGAACTGTGCGCATGCAGGAAGGTCAAGGGTTTGCCCAGAATGACTTGGTCTTTCAGCGCAAAGGTGGTGGCGCGGTGCACATCCTCTTCATCATCCACAATCAATACCCGCCAACCCGCTTCAACGTGCTCAACCCCAGCCGTCTCCTCGTCCTCTAGGTCCAGCCACTCATCACCTTCATTTCGCGTGAGATGGATCATGTTGCCCCCGCTGTTTCTGGCTCCGGCGCTACCATCGGCAGCTCCATGATGAAGGTGGCACCCGCCCCTGGCGTGCTTTCCACCCGGATCTTGCCACCCAGTATCCGGTTGACGATGCTATAGACGATATGCAAGCCCAAGCCGCTTCCTCCCTGTCCCAGCTTGGTGGTGTAAAAGGGATCAAATATGTGGCGCTGTTGCTCTAGCGCAATGCCACGCCCATCATCCTGCACCACCAGCTGCACCCAGCCATCACGCAACACCTGCCCGCGAATGAGGATGGTGCCGGCGGGCCGCCCCTCAAAACCGTGCAATATCGCGTTATTCACCAGATTGGTGATGATCTGGCCGAGCGGCCCCGGAAAGCTGTCCAGCTTCAGACCAGCATCAACCTCAAGCTGAATCTGGTAAGGTGTCTTCTTGAGGCTGGTCGCCAGCATGGCCAGCACCTCTTCCAGTGTTTGCAACAAGCTGAACTGTCGGCGTTTGGCGCTGGTCTGATCCACGGCCACCTGCTTGAAACTGGCGATCAAATCCCGCGCCTGCTCAAGGTTGCGGAACAACAGCTCACCCGCCGTCTGGCTGGACTCAAGATACGACTGCAACGTGGATTTTTTGATGCTGCCTCCCTCCATTTGCTGCATGAAGGTTCGGGTCAACTCCACCAAGGTGCTGGTCACCGTGACGCTATTGCCAATCGGGGTGTTCAGCTCATGCGCCACCCCCGCCACCATGGCCCCCAGCGCTGCCAGCTTCTCCGTCCTGACCAGTTCGTCTTGCGCCAGTTGCAGGGTGTTCAGTGTTTCGGCCAAATCACGGTTGCTGCTTTCCAGTGCCCGGGTACGGTCACGCACCCGCTCCTCCAGCCGCGTCGTCAATTCACGCACGGCGCGCTCATTGGCACGCAACTCGGTGACGTCACGCACCATGATGATCATCAGACGCTGCCCCACCGCCTGCGCAATTCTGGACGTCACCTCCCCAACAAAGGTGAGGCCATCGGCTCGACGCAGCATCAGATCCTGGCGGGATACCGTGCCCGCACGCTCCATCTCCTCGCGCAAGGCCACCCATTGCCTGGGCTCCTGCCAGATCTCCAGCTGCCCCGCCACCGCCCCGACACTGTCGTCTCGGGAATAGCCGGTAGTAGGTAGCCATTGTTCGTTGACATCCACCACCCGGTCATCTTGCAAATCAACAATGAAAATCACATCCGGCAGCATGTGAAACACCCGCGAGAACCGCTCCTGGCTGTCACGCAATGCCATTTCAATTTCACGCTGCTCGGTGACATCCTCCATGGTGCCCACCACACCAATGCTACGTCCATCCTCAATGGTGGGAATGATGTGCACCCGGGTCCAGATGATGCGGTTATTCGGGTGGACAAAACGCCGCTCGGACACCACCTCCCGCTGACGACTCAGCAGCGAGTACCAGTTGTCGCGCAGAATGTTCACATCGTCTGGATGCACATGCTCCAGCACCACATGCCAAGTCTTGCCCAGCAGCTCTCCTGGCAGCATGCCGGTCAAGGCACAGTAACGGGCGTTGACAAACTCAAAGCAGCCTTGCGCATCGGTGGCAAACACGCCAAACATGGACGCTTCCGCAAAGCCGGCGAAACGCTGCGAGGTCAGCGCCAGCTCATTGCGCAGCTGGTTGACCTCCGAGACGTCCAGCGCCAGCGCATAGATTTCCGGATCCCCCTGCCGGTTAAGGATGGGCACTTGGGTAACATACACCGCAATGCCCTCGCCCCCCTTGGTCCGCACCAGCCATTCCTGGGGTGCGGGTGCATCCCCTGAGGCCAGGGTGCGACGTATCAGGTCAATATAGGCCGGCCGATCTGCAGCCGTCAGTAACAGCTGTTCAAGCTGTTTGCCCAGAGATTCAGCAGACTCATAACCAAACATACGGGTGCAGGCCGCATTCCAGTAATTCAACTGCCGATTGGCATTGATGCCGAACACCGCCACATTGGGCACCACATCAAACACCCGGCGAAACCGCTGCTCGCTGGAAACCAGCGCGGATTGCACTTTTTTGCGCTCGGTAATATCCACTGCCACCATCACCACCTGCGGCTGTCCGTCTTCCTCTTCCCGCACCGCCGAGACCAGCACAGACAGCAGCGAGCCATCCCGCTGCTGCATGTTCAGCTCCACCCCGCTCAACACGCCACTGATTTGCAAGCGTGGGTAGCCTATGTCCATCATGTAGCGGCGGGCATCTTCAGGCCAATACTGCAAAGCGGAGCTGTTCAATACCTCCGACCGGTCATAGCCGAGGGTACTGAGCCATACACTACTGACGGCGGTAATCAGGTGATCACCATCCTCCACATGCAGGATGACCGGTAAGGCCTCATAGCGCAGCTGCTGCTGGCGCAATCGTTCAACCAGCTGCTCCGCCATCATGGCTCGCGTCTTGACCAGCCCTTGCACCTCTTCCTCGACATGATCGAGTTGCACGCGACTCAGACGGGTCTGCTGCTGTAGCAGCGCCAGCGCAAGCACCACCGGCCCCAGTTCAGACACCCCATGCAGCGCGGGGACCATCACACGCAGCAACAGGCTCAGGGTGTACACCACATAAAAAATCAGGAGCAGGGTGTGGCGTTCCCGCCGCATGTTCTGCAGGTGGAGCAGCAGAAACACCAGCAGGACAAACCCCGGCAACAGCTCCGGCCAACCTGACAGGCCGGCCACGCGCAGCAAGGCTAGGCCTTTCAGGACGGGCAAGACCATTGCCGCTCCGGCGCACCACTGCCAGAGGGCCAGTCGCAGGCGCTGGGGGCGATATAAAGACTCCAGTACCACAGCCCAGGACAAAGCCACCAGGATGTGGGTAAACGCGGCAAGAACCGGCCACTGCATGGACCACAGCAGCTGGCACAGGTGCAATGCAACTTCCAGCAGCAGCGCCAGGCAGGCAAGCCAGGCCGTGCGCGCATGCGTCCCATACCCCGCCAGCAGAGCCAGCATGGCGGTTACAGTCACCGCAACAACACCGGTGTATAGGGAGGCGTCAGCCAACGTCTTCACCTTTTCCAGTCCTCGCTTCATTAAAGAAGATCAGGACCGAAAAACCAAGGACGAGCTGGCGAAGGGGTCTAGGGCTGGCCGGGACGGGAGGCTGCCCGGCGGGCCGCAAAAAAGCCGGTCAGCAGTTGCGCGCACTCAGCGGCCATCACGCCGCCTACAACGGTGGCATGATGATTCAGGCGCTCATGGGAAAACAGGTTCAATTGGCTGCCGCAGGCCCCGGTCTTGGGGTCTGCCGCACCAAACACCACGCGGGCAATGCGGGCATGCAGAATCGCCCCACTGCACATGACACAAGGCTCCAGCGTGACGTAGAGGCTGGCGCCGGGCAAGCGGTAGTTGCCCAGGCTGCGCGCAGCCTGGCGAATCGCCATGACTTCGGCGTGAGCCGTCGGGTCGTGCCGGGCAATCGGTTGATTGTAGCCGCGACCGACAATCTGGCCGTCCACCACCACCACCGCGCCGACAGGCACCTCGCCCAGTTCCGCAGCACGGGAGGCACAGGCCAAGGCCTCGCGCATGAAAATTTCATCACTCATGGCAGGCAGTATAGCGCCAGCACCACCGACCGTCGCTCAGAGGAAATGGCAAACGTAGTGCAAGGTCTCGCTGACGTCGATGTCAAACTGACTGTTGGCCGGAACGTCAAAGTGCTGACCACCGCGAAAGGCCTTCCAAGCCTGACCCGGCAATCGAACCTGGCAGGCACCAGCCACCAGTTCCATGCGTTCTGCCGCCCCCGTAGTGAAGGTGAGCTGCGCCGGGAAAATGACGCCAACTGTTTTGCGGCTGCCATCCGGCAGGGTAACAGCATGGCTGACACACTTGCCATCAAAGTAGATATTGGCCTGCTTTTGGACCAGGCCTGGCCCCAGTGTGTCGCTCATGATTCCCCCATCAGGTTTACGGTCAAACCAGCTTGGTCAGCACCGTTTTGATAATGAAGCCCACTGCCCCCATGCCCAGGCTGCTGAACATGACCATCGTTCCATAACGCCCGGCCTTGGATTGCTTGGCCAAGTCATAGACGATGAAGCCCATGTAACAGATCAGTGCGGCAACACCGAATTGAAGCCCCAGGGTGGAAATGGTTTGTTCGTTGAGTTGCATGATAAGACGATTTGAAGTTCAGAAACCGGTTTAGCAGATATTGCTTTGCAGCAATCTTAACCGATAACTTAGCTCGCAAACCAGTCTTGACACGCCTTGAAAAGGCTGAAATACGCCACTCAGGCACCAGCAATGGCTGCGACATGATGTCGCAGCGCAATATTTGTCACGGGGACTCACCCAAAGCAAAACAGCCACTCCCGATACAGAAGTGGCTGTGCGAAATCCTGGGGGTGTCACTCAGGCAGGCAGGGGCTTGCCTGAGCCTCGCAGGATTACTGCTTGATGCTCAAGCGACGGGCGCCATCAAATCGCTTCACCCAGTAGCTGTCACTGATGCTCACCACCTGCACGGACTTGCCGGCGCGTGGTGAGTGGATGAATTTACCATCACCCAGATAAATGCCGACATGGGAGAAGGTACGACGCATGGTATTGAAAAATACCAAGTCCCCCGGCTGCAGCTCATTCATGCCCACCATCTTGCCGACACCGGCAATCTCGGCGGCACTGCGCGGCAACACCATGCCCAGCGACTGGCTGACCACATAGCGGACAAAACCGCTGCAGTCCAGCCCGGTCTCCGGGCTATTGCCCCCAAAACGGTACTTGACCCCGATCAGCGACAGGGCTGACACCAGCATATCGTCAGACTTGCTCTTGACAGGAGCCTCTGCCTGGGCGCTATCGTTGCCCTGCTCGCCTTGAGTGGGTATGCTGAAGTTATTGAAAATGAGCTGGGAAAGCGGATCGTCATCCGCCTGCGCACCGCCAAAAGCCAATAACAAACAAGCACTTAGGGTGAGTGTCAGTTTTTTCATGGCTCAACTGTAATGTACAATGACGATGGTGTAAAGCAATCAGGTCAAGTTTGACCGACATCCGCCACCACACCAGCTACCCCATTCTTCACCCCGACAAGCAAGGATTTCCGGGCATGCTGCGAGAAACCCTGAGTGCGATGCGTGATCTCCCCCGCCTGCGGGAAGTCAGCTCGGTTTTGATTCGTTATGGCATGGGCGACTTCTTGCGTCGCTTGGGCATCACCGGCCTGCTGGAGCGTGCCGGGCAGATTTTGCACATTCCGAGCAAACCCGAGCGCGAGCAGCAGGAGGCTCCCGTACGCCTGCGCAAGGCGCTGGAAGAGCTGGGCCCCACCTACGTCAAGCTGGGTCAAGTGCTGGCCACCCGCTCCGACCTGTTCGGGGCCGACTGGATTACCGAGTTCGAAAAGCTGCAAAGCCATGTCCCCCCGGTACCCTGGGAGGAACTGCACCCCACCCTGACCGCGGCGCTGGGTAGTCCGCCGGAAACCCTGTTCGCCCAGATCAACCCTGAGCCCTTGGGAGCGGGCTCCATTGCGCAAGTTCATCTGGCACAGTTGCATAATGGTGATGCGGTCGTGGTCAAGGTGCGCCGTCCCGGCATCCGCCCCAAAATCGACGCAGATCTGCGCATCCTTGGCTACATTGCCCAGCTGGTCGAGCTGGAGTTTCCGGAAACGCGCCGTTACCGCCCCAGCCAGATCGTCGAGCAATTCGCCAAGTCGCTGCGCCGCGAGCTGGATTTGGCTACCGAAGCGCGCAATATGCAGCGCTTTGCCGCCAATTTTGCAGACGATCCGCACATTCTGGTACCCCAAGTGTATTGGGAGTACACCAACGAACACGTCAATGTGCAACAGTGGATTCAGGGCATCCCCGGCAACCAGCTGTCAGAGCTGGCTCCCAATGGGCTGGATCGCCGCACGCTGGCGGCACGTGGTGCCGATAGCGTATTGAAGATGATCCTGATCGACGGCTACTTTCATGCCGACCCGCACCCCGGCAATGTGTTCTACCTGCCCAGCAACCGTATCGCCTTCATTGACTTTGGTATGGTGGGCTGGCTGTCGCAGACCCGGCGCGATCAGGTCGTAGACTTGCTGGCAGCGCTCTCCCGCCGCGACGCCTATGGCATTGCGGATGTGCTGCAGGAGTGGGTGTCCGGCAATACGCTGGACGACGAGCAGCTGGCCTCTGACATCAACGAATTCATTTTCAATTATGAGCATGTCTCCCTGCAGGACCTGCGCATCACCAGCCTGCTGACCGATATCGTCACCATCATGCGGGAGCATGAGATTGCCCTGCCTGCAGACATGACCTTGCTGTTCAAGGCCCTGATTACCCTGGAAGGCCTGGGCCGCCAGCTGGACCCGCAATTCCAGATGGTGGAGCACCTGACGCCCTATGTGAAAAAGGTCATCCTGCACCGTTTCCACCCGGAAACCCTGCTGGCAAAAGGCAAGCATGGCCTGCGCGAAGCTTTCGGGCTACTGTCTGGCGTGCCACGCGACCTGGGCCGCCTGCTTAAAGAATTACGCCGCGGCAATGTACGCATTGACCTGGACCTGAAACGGCTGGACAGTTTTGGCCATCAGCTCGACAAAAGCGCCAACCGGCTGACCCTGGGGATCGTCACCGCCGCCCTCATCATCGGCTCCTCAATTGCCATGACCGTGCCGGGCGGGCCCAAGACCTTTGGCCTGATTGCCTTCATTCTGGCGTTCTTCAACAGCCTGTGGATCATTTTTTCGATCTGGCGATCCGGTAAAAACTGATCTGCTGCAACAGCGAGGAGGCCATATGCCACTGACACGTCGTGAACTCTGTAGCGGGCTGGTGCTGCTGGCTGCCTGCCCCGGCATGGCCCTGGCTGCAGGCCCGGTTAGCCTGACCCTGCATTACCGTACAGCGCAAGATCTGCTGCCGGTACTGCGTGAGCAGTTCCCGCGGCTCAGCCTCTCCGCCTGGCAAGGCCAGCTGCTGGCTAGCGGCGACCCGGCAGAGCTGGATCGCCTGCAACAGACCCTGCCCCTACTGGACACCCCGGCGCGCCAGCTGCGCATTCAGCTGCGTCAGCGACTGACAGGACAGGACGAGCAACAGCAATTTGAGCTACAAGGCCAGGTGACAATCGGCAAGCATGGCCAGCTTATTCTAGGTACCGGCAGCAGTCGCATCGGACAGCAACAGGGGCAGCGCTCACGAGAACTGACCCAGACCCTGATGGGGCAAGCAGATACGCCACTCGCCTTTAGCCTCAGCCAGCAACGGCTGATGACCCAAAACGGCAACAGCAGCTGGCAGGAAGCGCAAAGCGGTTTCACGCTGCAGGCCAGCGTACTGGGCGGCACCTATCGCGTCCAGCTCAGACCACAGCTCTCGGCATTTCAGGGCAATACGGTACAGCTGCAGCAATTACAGACTACCGTGGATGTACCACAACGCGGCTGGTTCGCCATTGGTGATGCACTGGAGCAGCTAGACCAACAGCAGCGGCAACTGCTGGGGCAACGCAGCACCGAGCGTACGCAGCAATATCAGGTCTGGATACAGATCGACACCCTGCCCTGAACCCGCCATTGAAAAAAATCCGCGCAGGGGCTTGACCACAGGGCGGAAGGTCTTTAATATTCGGCCTCTCTTGTTCCCTGATAGCTCAGTCGGTAGAGCGACGGACTGTTAATCCGCAGGTCCCTGGTTCGAGTCCAGGTCGGGGAGCCAAGACACAATTCACGCAGTACACACCTGTTCCCTGATAGCTCAGTCGGTAGAGCGACGGACTGTTAATCCGCAGGTCCCTGGTTCGAGTCCAGGTCGGGGAGCCATATCATCTTCGGCGTTTCAGCCAAATCACAAGCAAGCAAATCCTTACACCGGAAAGCCAGTATCCCGGCATTTCTGCACGTGCCCGTCACACCCTCTCAGCGCCAGACTCCAACAACAGACCCGATCAAGCCGCTTTCTCATGGCACATGCGCTGCCTGTGCATGCAAAAAACGCTATCCGACACTGCGTCCAGTACGGCACGCCAAAGCAATGGGCCACCTTTTCTGCAAGCCGCAGAAACAACACTTTAAATCAGCAGGAAAACAGGCCGGACCGGCCAGAGAAACACGAGAAAAACAGAGATGGTCGGGGTGGAGAGATTCGAACTCCCGACCCACTGGTCCCAAACCAGTTGCGCTACCAGGCTGCGCTACACCCCGACCGAGAGCCAGAGACTATACCGTGTGTTGCGCACCGCGTCAAATACCGAAATGAGAAAAGCGGTTTTATGCGATAATGGCGGCTCCCCGGTGCAAAGAGAGCCTACTTCCCCATGAGCGCACGCATTCTGGACGGCAAAGCCGTCGCCGCCCGTATCATTGAGCAACTGGCCCAGCAGACCGAGCGTCTGACCCAGGCTGGCAAACGCCCGCCCGCGCTGGCCGTGGTGCTGGTTGGCGAAGATCCGGCCTCCGCCATCTACGTGCGCAGCAAGAAGCAGGATTGCGCCAAATCCGGCATTCGCTCCATCTCCCATGAATTGCCTGCCAGCACCAGCCAGGAAGCACTGCTGGCGCTGGTGCACAGTCTGAATGCTGACCCGGAAGTGGACGGTATTCTGGTGCAATTGCCACTACCGGCGCATATCGACGCCGATGCGATTACCGCTGCCATTGACCCCGCCAAGGATGTGGATGGTTTCCACTCCTACAATATTGGCCGTCTGGCCCAGAAAATGCCGACACTGCGCCCCTGCACCCCCAAGGGCATGATGACCCTGCTGGCAGAAACGGGTGAAAACCTGGTCGGCAAGGATGCAGTGGTGGTCGGCGCCAGCAATATTGTTGGCCGGCCCATGGCCCTGGAGCTGCTGATGGCCCGTTGCACGGTAACCATCTGCCACAGTGCCACGCATGACCTGCCCGCCAAGGTACGCGGTGCCGACATTGTGGTGGCCGCTGTCGGCCGCCCACAGTTTGTGAAGGGCGACTGGATCAAGCCGGGAGCCATCGTGCTGGATGTGGGCATCAACCGGCTGGATGATGATCGCATCACCGGTGATATTGAATATGAGGTTGCACGCGAGCGCGCCAGCTGGATCACGCCAGTACCGGGTGGCGTAGGCCCGATGACCCGCGCCTCATTGATGGAAAACACCTTCATCGCGGCGGGTCATACCCTCTGATCCGGCACATTTAATCCGGCAAGTAGCGACGCAGCCAGCCCTGCATCCCCGTGAGACTGGCGGCCCGGTTATCCTCACGCGCCCGGTCTGCGGCGGCGGGCGCAGAGCTTTGTACGCCGATCAGCACCCATTGCCCGTCCTGCTGCATCAGCAACGGCGAGCCACTGTCCCCAGCCAGGGTATCACAACGGTGGGTCAGCACATGGTCAGGTGTCAGCGCAGTCACCCGGCACCCCGGATGCCCCAGTAGATGGGTCTGGTCATCGTCCGGATAGCCTGCCTGGGTCACACGCCAGCCTGTCTTGGCAAGGGCTTGCCGCAGATCAGCCTGATTGCCTTTGAACAGGGCAATGGGCTGTATCGGGAGCGCATATTGCAAGTGCAACAGCGCGTAATCCAGTGATGAAGCTTCGTTGCGGATGGACAAACCATCTGCATGTACGCGCAGGCCCGCACGCAAAGCGGGCTGTAGATAGCGCTTCACCACCCGCACATGGGCTGCCACCCTCTCCCCCTCCAGGCCAAAATCAACACCAATGACCGGGTCTGGCCTGCCCTTCTCATCAAACAGGCAATGCCCGGCTGTCAGCGCCCATTGCGAGGCAACCAGACTGACCGTACAAATCTGCCCGGAGCGGGTCTCCAGCTGGCCCAGCGCAGACCACGGAGCCTGCTGCACCGGCATGCGAACCCGCTCGTCGCGCCCAAAGAACAAAGGGTTTGCCTGTGCCAGCGCGCTACACATCAGCATCCCGATGGCCCATCTCAGGTACGACATGACCTGCTCCTGAATTCCATCCCAAAAACAAACCGGGTGGCCTGATCAGGCCACCCGGCTGTGCGGTAACGTCTGCAGCCAATGCTTGCAGCAGCGCATCAGGCTTTCTTGGCAGCCTTCTTGGCTACCTTCTTATGCTTCTTGGCAGCCTGGGTCTTTTGCTCAGCCTTCTTGGCTACCTTCTTATGCTTCTTGGCAGCCTGAGTCTTTTGCTCAGCCTTCTTGGCAGCCTTCTTGTGCTTCTTGGCGGCCTGGGTCTTTTGCTCCGGCTTCTTCTCAGCCTTCTTCACCACTTTTTTGGTAGCTTTCTTTTCAGCTTTCTTGGCTTCCGGCTTGGCAGCCGCGGTGGAGGCCGGCGCTTCAGCCACCGGAGCAGCAGCCGGCTTGGTGGCTGGGGTGGTAGCGAACACCGAGGTGGACAGGGCGGCAGCAATGATCATGGAAACCAGTTTGTTCATGATAAACCTCTCTTTGTATACGCTTGAACTTGCCACCACCAAACCGGCGGTAGCACCGTGAGTCACATTGAGCCACAATCCAGTTCTAGCTTCTGTTTCCAAATGTTTCGGCTGTGTAACGACATGTAACAACAGATGGCAACAATCACCGTGCTGACCGACAATACAGGTCATGAACTCGACCCTGGTTTTTGTGGAAGACGATGCCGAGCTGGGCGCTTTGATTGCCCAGTTTCTGGGGCAACATGGATTGGAGGTTCAACTCTGCCCGCGTGGTGATGAGGCGGTAGCAACCATCCTGCGCCTGCAACCTGCGCTGGTGCTGCTCGACATCATGCTGCCCGGCAAGGATGGCCTCACGGTATGCCGCGAGCTGCGCCCCCAATACGCCGGCCCCATCATCATGCTCACCTCACTCGATAGTGATATGAACCAGATCCTGGCGCTGGAAATCGGGGCGAATGATTTCGTGCTCAAAACGTCCCCGCCCACCATTCTGCTGGCCCGTATCCGCAGCCAGCTGCGGCAGAGCACAAGCACGGTGGCCCCCCCGCTGCAGGCAATCAAGCCAGCCAGCAGCCTGTCTGTCGGACCATTGACGCTGGACCTGACTCAGCGAGAGGCCTGGCTGCAACAACAGGCACTGCACCTGTCGACCACCGACTTCGACCTGTTACACCTGCTGGTGTCCCGTGCCGGGCAGGTGCTCAGCCGGGATGAATTGCTGCACGCCATGCGTGGCCTCAGCTATGACGGTATCGACCGCAGCATTGACATCGCCATCTCCCGCCTGCGCAAGAAGCTGGGAGATGACCCGCATGAGCCACGACTGATCAAGACCGTACGCAACAAGGGCTACCTGTTGATGGCGACAGGGTGGTAATACATGCGCCGCCTGTTTACCCAATTCTATCTGTTGCTGATTGCCGCCTTTCTGGTGGTGGTGATCCTGATAGGCGGGATCTATCAACGGGTGGTGCAAAATGCGGGGGACCGTTATCTGGTCGACCTGATGACCTCCGCACTATCGCAAATCAGTACCGAGCTCAAGGATGTCCCCCCCGAGAAATGGCAGCAGGCGCTAGCGGCCAACGATCGCAACCTGTCGTTTCGTCTACGCATTGAGTCCCTCAGCCACTTTGACCTCAGCCCGAATGATCGCCGCGAACTGCGTCGCGGCAATATCGTCATGCTGGAGAAAGACTACCTGTTTCTGCAGAGCATGCCGGATGCCCGCTATGTGCTGGTAGCCGGGCCCTTGCGCTACCTGATGTTCCTCGACGAACTGCAATGGCTGGACTACCTGCTGATGGTCCTGATTGGTCTGGTACTGTCGCTGGTCGTGCTGGTGCGCCTGTATCCGCTGTGGAAAGACCTCAGCGCACTGGAGCGCGCCTCCCGCCTGTTTTCTGCCAACCGGCTGGACATACAGGTCGAGCTGCGCAAGCGCTCCAGCATCCGTCCGCTGGGTGAGGCCTTCAACCACATGCTGCAACGCATCCAGCAACTTCTGCACAGCAAGAAGGCGCTGACCGATGCCGTAGCCCACGAGCTGCGCACCCCGCTCAGCCGGGTGCGTTATCGGCTGGCCATGCTGCAGGGTCATGACGACCCGACGATCCTCCATACCTGCTCGGCGATTGAGCGGGACCTGAGTGAGGTCGAAGCCATGATCGACGAAATGTTGATCCATGCCCGGTTGAACAGCCCGCAGACACCATTACAGAAAGAATGGCTGAATGTGGCCAACTGGATGGAGGAGCGTCTGCTCAAGGCGCGGGTACTCACCCCCGGTCTGCGCTGGCACTGGCTTCGGATGGGCGAAACACCCGAGCAGCTGCAGGCCGACAACCGCCTGTTGGCTCGCGCAGTTGACAACCTGCTGGCCAACGCCAGCCGCTACGCCCGGCAGCAAATCATGATCAGTGTCGTGATGCTGGACGGGCACTATCGGCTGGCCGTCGAGGACGATGGCGAGGGTATTGCCGAAGCCGATCGCGAGCGGGTATTTGATGCCTTTGTCCGGCTGGATGACAGTCGCGATCGCAAAACGGGCGGTCACGGCCTGGGTTTGGCCATCGTGGCCGGGGTTGCCGCCGCACACGGTGGCCAAGCCCGGGTCGAAACCTCGGCGCTCGGAGGAGCACGCTTTGTGATCGAGTGGCCAGCGCAGCCCCGTGCCGACGGCCCTTAAGCTTCGCGCAACACCTGCATCGGCGTTTGGCGGCTGACCCGACGTGCAGCAGGCCATACCAGCAGCCATACCACCAATGCACCACCCAGCATGCCGCCCGCCCATAGCATCGGGTGCCCTTGGTATGGAATCTCCAGCACATAACGCGCCAGCAGCATGGCACCGCCCTCCGCCCCCGCCGTCGCCAGCATCCCCGCCAGTGCGCCCAGCATGCTGAATTCCGCCACCAGTGCCAGCCGCAAGGCCCGTTTTGGCATGCCCAGCACCCGCAAGACTGCGGCATCCCGCAGCCGATCTGGCAAACTGCCCTGTACTGAAGCCGCCAGCACCGTCAAACCACTGAGGATGCTGAACATCAGCACAAAGCTGACCACGCGCCCCAGCTGCGTCACAATCTGATGCACCTGATCCAGCGCAGCCGTGACGTCGATCAGCGAGATGTTCGGCATCCGCTGTACCAGCCTGTCACCGAGTGCGGCTTGCTGTGGTGCCAAATAAAAGCTGCTGATGCGGTTGCCCGCGTGCTGCTGCAGCAAGTCCGGCGTGGCGATAACAAAGAAATTGACACGGAATGACCCCCAGTCCAGCGCCCGAATCTGCTGTACCTTGCCGCTGACCACCTGCCCGGCCACTTCATAGCGCAGCTCGTCGCCCAGACGGATGCCCAGTTGGCGGGCTATCCCCTCCTCCACCGACCAGCCACCCCGGCTGCCTGGCCCCCAGGGCTGGCCTTGTAGCAGGCGGTTATCTGCAGGCAGCGCGGTACCCCATGACAGGTTGAACTCACGCCGCGCCAGCCGCCGTGCCTGCGGGTCCGGGTATTGCTCGGGTTTGACCTCACGCCCTGCAATGGACAGCAAGCGGCCGCGAATCATCGGATAAGACACGGGTTCCGGCAGCCCCGCCTCACGGAACACCTGCCGGAACTGCGGCATCTGGTCTTCCTGCAGGTTGATGACAAAGCGGTTGGGTGTCCCAGCCGGTAGTTGACGCTGCCAATATTGCAGGACATCACGCCCGGTGACCGCAATCAGCAGCAGTGCCGTCAAGCCCAGCATCAGCGAGGCCACCTTGAGCGATGTCAGGCCCGGTTGCCGCCACAGGTTTGACAGCCCCAACCGCACCGGCAGTGGCCAGCGGGCGGCCAGGCGTCGCAGCAGCCGCAGCCACAGCAGACAGAGCCCTGCGGCCAGCAGACCCAGTACCAGCACGGTCGCCAGCATGATGCCGCCCGCCAGCACATTACGGGTCAACGCCCAAGCGACCAGCGCCAGCAGCAATCCGCCCAGCAGCAGGGCGGTAGACCACGGCGGTAGTCGCACCTCACCTTGCCGCAACACTTGCCAGGCTGGAATCTTCCGCAGCGACCACAGCGGTGGCAACACAAACGCCAGCATCAGCAGCAAACCGAACAGGAAAGCGCCCAACAATGGCAAGAGCGATGGTGGGGGCAAGTCCTGCATCACCAGCTTGCCCAGCATCGTCACCAGCGCAGCCTGCCCCAGCCAGCCCAACAGCACACCCAGCGCAGAAGCCAGCCCGCCCAGCCACAGGAACTGGAGCAGGTACAGGCGAAACAGGCGACTGCTGCGTTCCCCCATGCTCTTCATCAGCGCCCAGTTGAGCAGGTGGCGTTGCACATAGCGTTGGCTGGCGAGCCAAGCGGTAGCCACCGTCAGCACCGAACTCAGCAAGGCTGCCAGCGTCAGGAAGTAGCCCGCTCGCTCCAGCATGTCCTGCATCTCCGGGCGGGCATCCTTGATTTGCTCGATGCTTTCGCCCCGTTGCAGCCCCGGTTTGCTGGCTGCCACCCAGCGCGCCAGTGCTGCTGGTTCACCGGCCAGCAGCAGGCGGTAAGACACCCGGCTTTCTGGCTGAATCAAGCCCGTGCCCGGCAGGTCCATCCAGTTGAACATCAGGCGAGGGGCCAGTGCGGCAAAGGACAACGTAGCATCCGGCTCCTGCTGCAAGCTGGCTGCCACCCGAAAACGGGCTTCCCCAAGCTGGATTTCCGCGCCAGGCTTCAGCTGCATGCGTCGCATGATCTGCGGATCCAGCCATACTGTGCCTGGCGCAGGCACGGCCTGCAACGTTTTTGCCCCCTGCCCCGTATCCAGAGTCAGTTCACCGCGCAACGGATACCCTGCCTCTACCGCCTTGGCACTCACTAGCATGCTGCGCTCGCCCACCAGCAACATACTGGGGAATTGCACGGTTCGCGCTGTTCGCAATTGCAACTGCTGCGCACGCTGCAGCAGCTCAGCCCGGATGGGCTCATCCGCCCGCAGGAGCACGTCTGCAGCAATCAGCGAGGCTGCTTTCTGCTGCAGGCCGCTCTGCAGTCGCTGGGTAGCCAGAAAGACACTGCTGAGCGCTGCCACCGCCAACAGCAATGCCACAAACAGCACACTGTTATGCCGTACATCCCGACGAAACATCTGCCAGCTCAAACCCATGGATCACCCTTTATCTGCCATGTATGCCATGATGCACAGCACGCCCGCGGCACCGTAAGCCGGACGACACCACCATCATGCCCGCCACTTCAGGTTCTGAGACCGGCCAGCCCGCACTGGGTTCACCCTGATCGCGCCCTGTTGTACTTGCCATGTCCGCCCGTCTCCCCTACCATCGCCCGACCACAGCCGCAGGCCCACGCCATGAAATCCATCCAGACCCTGTTCGACAACAACCGCCAATGGGCCAGCAAGGTCAGCCGGGCAGACCCGGCCTTCTTCGAGACCCTCTCCCATCAGCAAGCGCCAGAATACCTGTGGATCGGCTGCTCCGACAGTCGCGTCCCCGCCAATGAGTTGATTGGCTTGCTGCCAGGCGAGGTCTTTGTACACCGCAATGTGGCCAACCTGATTGTACACAGTGACCTCAACTGCCTCTCCACCATGCAATACGGTGTGGACGTGCTGGCCGTCAAGCACATCATTGTGTGCGGACACTATGGTTGCGGCGGAGTCAATGCGGTATTGCAGGGCCGTAGGGTCGGCTTGGTGGATAACTGGCTGCGCCACATCCACGACATTCGCCAGAAGCATACGAGCCTGTTGGCAACCCTGCCAAACGAGCTGCAAAGCGAACGCCTATGCGAGTTGAACGTGATCGAGCAGGTACTGAATGCCTGCCAGACCACGGTGGTGCAAGATGCCTGGCTGCGTCAGCAGCCCTTGAAGGTGCACGGCTGGGTATACCGGCTCAGCAACGGGCTGCTGCACAACCTCAATGTCAGCATTTCCTGCCAGGAAGAATTGCTGGACCGCTACCAGGACGCACTGAGCGCCCTCGTACGCGCCTGAATGGCTCAAGCAGCCTGTGGCTGCTCCAGCCAGTCCACGCCTGACAGCACACAGCTACGCAACGCCTGCTGCAATACGTCGATGGCTTGTGGGCGTGGGAAACGCTTGCGCCACGCCAATACAATACGGCGATTGGGCGCCCCGCCCGCAAACGGGAGGATGGACAGCAGGCGATGGCTGGGCTCACCTTCAGCGACCTGCGTTACCGGCAATACGGTGATGCCCATGCCGGACGCCACCATCTGGCGGATGGTAGCCAGCGAGCTGCCTTCCAGCGTACGCTGCAGGCCCGCTTGCCCCCCTCGGTTCAAGGCTGGACACACTTGCAGCACCTGATCACGGAAGCAGTTGCCCGCCCCCAGCAACAGCACATCGTCCTCCGCCAGTTGGGCGGGTGGCACCGGCTGGCCAGCCTTGGCCCAAGGATGCTCATGCGGGGTGGCGACCACAAAGGGCTCATCAAACAAGGGCAGCACTTCCAGCCCATTGTCGTTGAAAGGCTGTGCCAGCAGCATCGCGTCCAGCTTGCCTTGCCGCAGCAGCTCGCACAAACGGCTGGTGTAGTTCTCTTCAATCAGCAGCGGCATTTTCGGGGCCAGCGGCTGCAACCGGGGTATCAGGCAAGGCAGAATACCGGGCGCCAGGGTATAGATCACGCCCAGCCGCAGTGGTACCGATAACTGATCCTGTCCCGCCTTGGCCATCTGCTTCAGCGCATCGGCCTCTTCCAGCACACGCTGGGCCTGCGCGACGATCTGCTCACCCATCGGCGTCAGGGTAATTTCGCCATTGCGCTCGAAAATCTGCAGTGATAGCTCCTCTTCCAGCTTCTTCACCGCCACCGACAAGGTCGGCTGGCTCACATGGCAAGCATCTGCCGCACGGCCAAAGTGGCGAGTGGTGGCCACCGCCAGGATGTAACGCAGTTCAGTCAGGGTCATGTGGTCTTCAGATCCGGATCAAGGCGCAGTTTTGCGCGGCGGGATGGTGCGGGGTTTGCCATCGGCCCCGACAGCCACATAGGTCAGCGTGGCTTCGGTCACCTTGACCACTTGCACTGCCTCCGGATTACGCTCGGCGAAGACTTCCACCTTGATGGTCACCGAGGTATTGCCGATCCGCAGTGGCTCGGTATAGAAGCTCACCACGTCGCCGACAAACACCGGCTCCTTGAACTGGAACGCATTGACCGCCACGGTCACCACGGCACCTTGAGCCACCATCATCGCCTCAGCGGCACCGGCCAAGTCCACCTGCCCCATCATCCAGCCGCCGAAAATGGCGCCGTGCATATTGGTATCACGCGGCATGGGCATCACCCGCAGCGCAGGTTGTCGCCCTGGCGGCAACTCGGTTAGTTCATGCGTACTCATTTGGAATCCTTGTCCGGTTTGGCAACCGCCTGCATGGCGGCCAATGCACCACGCTGCATTTCCAGCGTCTTGATGCTCATCTGCAACATGTTGAGGTTAACGGTGAGCCAGTTCTCTACTGTCTTCAATTCGGTAATCTTGCGATCCAGCTCTTCGGCACTGAATAAGCCCGGCAGGGTTGGCATCGGGGTTTCCAGGGGCTTCCACAGATCGCGAAACATCTTGAACGGATCACTGAAATCATCGGCCATCACCATCTCCTGCCTGTTTGCGTGAACACTGCTAGTGTAGTCAAAAGCCCCGCTGGCTGCACGAACTTCATCAATAAAACAAATGAAAAAGGGCTGCCTGTTAGGCAGCCCTTATCGAGGATGCAACGTTTACGCTTGACGCGAACCGGCATCCACCACCGCCAGCGCGGTCATGTTGACGATACGGCGCACCGACGAGGTCGGGGTCAGGATATGCACCGTATGTCCCACCCCCAGCAGGATCGGCCCGATGGTCACCCCGTCCGACGCGCTGGTCTTCAGCAGGTTGAAGGAGATATTGGCAGCATCCAGCGTCGGCATGATCAGCAGGTTGGCCGCCCCCTTCAGGCGCGAGTTCGGGAAAATCATCTGACGGATTTCCGGGCTCAAGGCCGCATCACCATGCATTTCACCGTCGATTTCCAGCTCAGGGGCCATCTGGTTGACCAGTTCCAGCACCTTGCGCATCTTCAGCGAGCTGGGCGAAGCCAGGCTGCCAAAGCTGGAGTGCGAGCACAGCGCGACCTTCGGCACAATCCCGAAGCGACGAATGCTGTCTGCCGCCATCAGGGTGATTTCGGCCAGCTGCTCGGCGGTCGGATCGTGATTGACGTAGGTATCAGCAATGAAGATGTTGCCGGTGGGCAGGATCAGCGCATTCATGGCCGCCAGCGTTTTCACGCCAGGCTGATAGCCGAGGATGTCGGTAATGGTCTGCAAGTGCAGGTGATGGTGGCTCATCATGCCGCAGATCATGGCATCCGCATCGCCACGGCGGATCATCAGCGCGGCAATCATGGTCACCCGGCGACGCACTTCCCGCTTGGCGTCCGCAATGGTCACGCCCTTGCGCTGCATCAGTTCGTAGTACAGGCTCCAATATTCACGGTAGCGCGGGTCGTACTCCGGGTTGACCAGCTCAAAGTGCTCGCCCGGGCGAATGCGCAGCCCCAGCTTTTCAATCCGCTGCTGGATCACCGCCGGGCGACCGATCAGGATCGGCGAGGCCAAGCCTTCATCCACCACTGCCTGCACAGCGTGCAGCACGCGCTGATCCTCACCTTCGGCGTACACCACACGCTTCTTGCTCTTTTCCACCTTCTTCGCTGCCGCAAACACCGGCTTCATGAAGATGTTGGTGCGATAGACGAACTGGGTCAGCTTGTCGATGTAGGCGGTGAAGTCCTCGATCGGGCGCGTCGCCACACCGGACTCCATCGCCGCCTTGGCGACAGCCGGGGCAATCTTGATGATCAAGCGCGGATCAAACGGCTTCGGAATCAGGTATTCCGGGCCAAACGACAGGGTCTGGTCGGCGTAGGCCGAGGCCACCACATCGCTTTGCTCGGCCAGTGCCAGATCGGCAATGGCACGCACGCAGGCCAGCTTCATTTCTTCGTTGATGGTGGTGGCACCCACATCCAGCGCGCCACGGAAGATGAAGGGGAAGCACAGCACATTGTTGACCTGGTTCGGGAAATCCGAACGGCCGGTACACACGATGGCATCCGGGCGGGCTTCCTTGGCCAGCGGCGGCAGGATTTCCGGGTCCGGATTGGCCAGCGCCAGGATGATGGGTTTGTCCGCCATCGAGCGCACCATGTCCTGCGTCACCAGCTTCGGGCCACTCAGTCCGAGGAAGATATCTGCACCCGCAATGGCATCCTTCAAGCTGCGCGCTTCGGTGTCACGGCAGTAGCGTGCCTTGGACGGGTCCAGCTTCTCGTCGCGCCCGGTGTAGATCACACCCTTGGAGTCGCACACCAGCACATTCATCGGGTTGATGCCCAGCGCCACCAGCAAGTCGAGGCAGGCAATGGCCGCTGCGCCAGCACCGGACACCACCAGCCGCACCTTGCCGATTTCCTTTTCCACCACCCGCAGACCGTTCAATACCGCTGCAGCGGTAATGATGGCGGTGCCATGCTGGTCGTCGTGGAACACCGGAATCTTCATCCGTTCGCGCAGCTTGCTCTCAACGTAGAAGCACTCTGGTGCCTTGATGTCTTCCAGGTTGATCCCACCAAAGGTCGGCTCCAGTGCCGCAATGATGTCAACCAGCTTGTCGGGGTCGTTCTCGTCCACTTCGATATCAAACACATCAATACCGGCGAACTTCTTGAACAGCACGCCCTTGCCTTCCATCACCGGCTTGCCTGCCAGCGCACCAATATTACCGAGGCCCAGCACGGCAGTACCGTTGGAAATCACCGCCACCAGATTGCCGCGGGCGGTCAGGGTCATCGCTTCACGCGGGTCTTCCACAATGGCATCGCAGGCAGCGGCCACGCCCGGCGAGTAGGCCAGGGAAAGGTCACGCTGGGTGGTCAGAGGCTTGGTGGGGGAAATCTGAATCTTGCCGCCGGTGGGGTAACGGTGATACTCCAGTGCGCTCTTGCGCAACTCTTCATCCATGCTAACTCCTCGATTCGGGGTCTGTCGCGATTCAACACAACACAGGGGGGCGATCAGGTCAATTTATGGGTATCGTGGGTGGCATTATACCCTCGCCATGCCAAATTGCCGATGCGGGAAGTTCCGGATGGCGTGAAAGCCTGCACAGCCCGGGGCAGGCGAACTACAATACGCCACCCTCCTCTCAAAGGCATGCCATGCCGTACAAGCAAGCGGTCTCGGTTCTGGTTGTTATTCATACCCCTGATCTACAGGTCTTGCTGCTGGAGCGCGCCGGACATCCCGGCTACTGGCAATCGGTCACCGGCAGCCGGGAGGGTGAAGAATCCCTGCAGGATACCGCCCGGCGGGAAGTGCTGGAGGAAACCGGCCTGTCCAGCCCACCTGCCCTGCTGCAAGACTGGCAATATGCGGTCGATTATGAGATTTACGAAGAGTGGCGTCACCGCTATGCGCCCGGCACTCGCTACAACCGCGAGCACTGGTTTGCCCTGTGCGTGCCGGAGACACAAGCCGTGACGCTCGCCGTGGATGAGCATATCGCTTACCGCTGGCTACCGTGGAAAGCCGCTGCCGAAGTGGTATTCTCTCCCAGCAATGCGGAGGCCATTCGCAGTCTGCCCGATCGCTTGCACCGTTAATACACGGGAACCGCCTGCCCGGCGCGCAGTCCAAGCCAGGATATATCCTGGACTTGCCCACACGCATGCTGCGCCGTACACTGAAACGCTCCCTGCACCCGACCCGTAACCTGATTGAGCGCAGCCGCTGGTTGCGTCCATTCCGGGGCCTGCTGCATCACCCCAGCCTGTGGCGGCTGGGTGCCAACACGGTGGCAGGTGGTGTGCTGGTCGGGGCCTATGCTGGCCTGATACCCGGCCCTTTTCAGGTCTTGACCGCGCTGATCCTGTCCCTGCTGTTCCGGGTCAATCTGCCCGTGGCCGTGGCGTTTACGCTCTACAGCAATCCGCTGACCATCGTGCCGCTCTATGTCGCCGCGTGGACACTGGGGCAATGGCTGACCGGTGGGCATAGCGGGCAGCTACCCGCCATGCCAAACTGGGACCAGCTCCCCTTCATGGACTGGTTACAAGGCTGGTTGCACTGGTTTGCCGGCATGGGCTGGCCATTTGTGATGGGCCTGTTTGCGCTGGCAAGCCTGATTGGTGGCGCTGGCTGGCTACTGGTGCAGCTTATGTGGCGCTGGCCGGTATACCGTCGGCAGTGGCAACGGCGGTCCGTGTCGCCGCGGCCTCCGGCAATATCACGCTGAAGCGGGTTTCCACATCGGGGACAGACTCCACCTGAATCTGACCCGCCATCCGTTCGACCAAGGCCTTGGTAATCACCAGCCCCAGCCCGGTGCCCCCCTTCTGGCGGGTGTCGGAAGAATCCGCCTGGGCAAACTTGGAGAACAGGCGATGGCGGAAGCTATCGGGTATCCCTGGCCCATGATCGGTCACCGACAGGCATACCTGTCCACCCTGTGCCTTGAGCGACAACACCACCTGTTCACCCGCTGGCGAAAACTTGCAGGCATTCGACAACAGATTGGTCAGGATCTGTTGCAAGCGGTTGCGGTCCACTGTGGCCGCGACATCACCAGCGGGGGCCTCCAGTAGCAGTGTGACGCCAAACGACTGGGCATAGGCCTGATTCATGGCCATCACGTCCTGCACGATCGGTAAAAGCGGCAGGGTCTCCAGCTGCAGGGACAACATGCCGGATTCGATCTTGGACATGTCCAGCAGATCATTGATCAACAGCAGCAGCCGGTCCGCATTGCGGATGGAGATGCGGTGCAGTTCGGCCACCATCGCGGGAACATCGCCCAACTGGCCAGAGTCCGCCAGTTTCAACGAGCCGAGGATGGAGGTCAGCGGTGTGCGCAGTTCATGGCTGACCGTCGCCACGAACTCATCCCGCATGCGCTCCATCCGCTTCCGCTCTGTAATGTCCAGCAATACCCCGTTATAAATCAACAGCCCTTCTTCCTGTTGCGGACTGGAAGCCCCCTGCCACCAGATTTCCTGCCCCGTGTCTGGCCGTCTGAAACGCCCTTCATAGCGCCACTCACCGGCCTCCGCCACTGCGGCATCCACACTGTCGAGGTATGCCTGACGATCATCAGGATGAATGCAGTTGGTGAACAGATCGTCGTTCACCATGATCGCTTCCGCTGCAATGCCAAACAGGTCCTGATGCCGTGAACTCACATAGGTAAAAGTGCCTTCCCGCAAGCGGGTGTTGTAGACCCATTGATAAATGACCCCCGGGAAATGGTCGGTAATGTCCAGCAAGCGTGCCTCAGAGCGACGTAATGCGGACTCCGCGTCGTACAGTCGCGTCAGGTCACTGTGCGTACCAATCATGCGGACGGCTCGACCTGCGGCATCCCGCTCGATCACTGTTCCCCGGTCCAGCACCCATTGGTATCCCCCTTGTTTGTTGCGCATGCGGCATTCAAACTGGAAATGGGGTATCACCCCACCAATACAGGCATTCACGGCATCCAGCACCCGAGGCTTGTCCTCAGGGTGCAACAGATTCAGCCAGGTCCCGACATGCATGGGCAGCTCATCGGCCTCATAACCCAGCATTTGCAGCCAGCGGGGGGACAGATAGGCATCACCACGCTGCACCTGCCAATCCCACACGCCGTCACCACTGCCTTCCAGTGCAAAGCGCCAGCGTGCCTCAGCCTCGGCCAGAGCCTGTTCGCGCTTGCGGTCCTCGGTCACGTCGATATTGACCCCGATCAGCCGCCCGGCGCCGCCCTCCGACTTGCGACCCACGCGAGCATGCACCCGCAGCACATGCGGGCTACCATCCGGCCAGACCACTGCAAACTCGTCCACCACCATGCCGTCGCCCATGCGCGCAATCGTGATGTTGTCTGCCATGCGCTGGCGATCGGCTTCGCTTAACTGTTCATTCCAGATGGTTTGCGTGCTGCGGGGATCATCCGCCTGAGTACCGAACAAGCGATAGGTCTGGGCATCCCAGCGTGACTGGTTGCTCTCCAGATCCAGCTCCCAGATGCCAATCCCGGCCGTCGCCGTTGCCATCTGCAGTTTCTCGCCCATCTCCATACTGGCTTCCAGGGCATTTCGTCGGGCCGAAACATCCACATTGGTGCCAACCACTCGCACCGGTTTGCCCTCCGGGCCGTATACCACCACCTTGGCGCGCCCCAGTACCCAGACCCAGTGCCCGTCCCGGTGGCGCAGTCGATGCTCAAACTCATAAGCAGGGGCAACACCATCCAGCATGGCTTGCAGTCGTTGAATGGCTGGGCCCACATCATCGGGATGCACCAGCGGCTCCCAGGCGGACACGTGATGCGGAAAGGATGCATCCAGCCCCAGCATGTCCAGCCAGCGCTGGTTCAGCAGCAGGTTACCACTGGGGATATCCCATTCCCACATGCCGTCTTCGGTCAGCTCAAGCGCAAACTGTAGCCGCAACTGGCTCTCCTGCAATTGCCTCAACAGCTGCCGGGTTACCTGGATGTCCTCCACATGCAGCCAGATGGTCCGCTCTCCTTCAGGACTTAAGGTACAGGCCCGGTGCAGGCGCAGCCATTGTTCACGACCATCCGGCAGCATCAGCAATGCCTCGCGCGCATCCAGCCCAACCCCCTCCTCCAGCAACCAGTGACTACCTGCCTGCAGCCCCATCTGCTCCAGCTGCAAACCCAAGCGATAATCCGGTGACAAGGGGGGGTAGCAGCCCAAGAGGCGTGACAGTGCCGGGTTCAGGCTGATGCAGCGGCCATCCGCTGCCAGCAGCGCCATGCCGATGGGGGCTGCAGCTGAGAGGGTCGCCATCGCATGTTCTTGCCGCAGGCGGGCCTGACGTTCCTGTATCCCTTGCAGCAACATGCGTACACGCAGCTGAAACAGCACATCATCCAGCGGCTTGCTGATGATGTCTGTCACGCCCATGCGCAAGGCCTGCATCTGCAGCGTGCGGTCACTTTGTGCCGTCACCAGCAGCACCTGCGGTTGCACCCCTGTGCCATCGAGGGCTTGCAACAGCTCCAGCCCGTTCATGCCAGGCAACACATAATCCAGAATCAGCAAATCTGGCGGGTTTTGCTGCAAACCAGGCAGCGCCTGCTCTGCTGTTGCATACATGCTGACCGAGCAATGCTCAAACCCGCCAAGCAGGCTTTGGTAGAGGCGGCGAAAGGTCTCGCTGTCCTCTACCACAGCAATCTGCACCGGTCTGAGCATGGTTACATTCATCATGAGGGCTTGGTGTATCGTTGCACCTGTCGCCGTCCACTTTGCTTGGCCAGATACAAGGCCTGGTCTGCAGCAGAAATCAGGTCAACGGCATGAACAAGGGTGGGAAAGTTGGCCACGCCGGCGCTGAAGCTGACCTGGAAGGCGCGTTCATTGGCATACTGTTGCAGGCTGGCAAACGCCTCACAGAGCTGGCCCATGACCTTGACCGCAGCATCCTGCGGGGTATCCGGCATCACCAGAATGAACTCTTCGCCACCATAGCGCCCCACACTGTCCGAGCTACGCAAGCGCTGGCGCAGCATGTAGGTGAGGCTCTTCAGCACGCGATCGCCAACCGGATGGCCATAATCATCATTCACCCGCTTGAAGTGGTCCAGATCCAGCATGACAATCGACAAGGGGCTCTGGGTGCGGATGGCGCGTGCCAGCTCCACATCCAGCCGGTTCATGATTGCCGCATGATTCAGCACCCCGGTCAGGCTGTCATTCAGCATGTAACCGCGCAAGGCACGATAGCGCTCCACCCGGGTGCGCACCGATTCAATCAGGTGCGGCAGCTGAATGGGCTTGGTCAGGAATTCATCGGCCCCCTGCCGCATGGCACTGAGCTGTCGGCTGACATCCTCCTCGGAGGAGAGGAACACAATCGGCAAACTGACGTAGGCGGGATGCTGGCGTATGGCGGCAGCGATTTCCATGCCGCTCCAGACCGGCATGTACAAATCCAGCAGAACCAGATCCGGATGCAACTCAGCCAGCGCCGCTTCGATGTGCGAAGCCTCCGATACCGTCTGCACCACCATGCCTTCTTGCTGCAAGGCACGGGCATACAGGTGGGACACCGCCAGGTCATCGTCCACGATCAGAATGCGCTCGGGCTCCGGCCGCACCCGGTTCAGCTGCCTGTCCATCGCTTCAACCAGATTGGCAATTTCCACCGGCTTCAGCAAGTAACCATTGCCACCAGCCCGCGCCGCGTGCAAGCGGGATTCAAAATCATCGCGGCTGGACAGAAACAGCACCGGCAGTGTTTCATGATCGCTGCCTTGCAAGGTCATCAGCGCCTCGGCACCACCCAGCGGGTGGTCCGGAAAGCTCATGTCCATCAGGATGATGGCGACATCCCCCAGGGAATCCAGCGTTTCCCTCAGCCGGGTATGGTCATGCAACACCATCACTTCATAATTGAAAAAGCGGATTTGGGTAGCGTGTAGCTCCGCTGTGTCAACCTCGTCTTCCACCAGCAGCACCCGGTTACCATATGCGGCGACAGCGGCAGAAGCCCGGCGCACCGCAGGCTGCAGCCGATTGGATACGGGCTTACTGTCTGCAGCAACACACTGACTGCGCATCAAGGCAAATTGCTGAATGAGGTCTGACTGAATGGCCGGGCTTTGTGCCAGCGCCGCAGGCGTTTGCGCACGCAAAGCCAGTTCCATGGCTTTGGCAACCTTTGAGAGCTCGGGCAAGCCAAACGAGCCCGCCGATCCAGCGAGCGAGTGCACGATCCGGACCAGGGTTGCATAGTCGTCATCGGACGCGCCTGCCAAAAACGCCTGCTGCAAGCCTTGCTCAACCTGCAGCAGCTTGTCAGGCAACTCTTGCAGATAATTGGCCTTCAGCTCTGCCAGTACAGCAGCAAAATCATCGGGCACCGGTGAATCAGCCATGAGGCTTGGACTCCTATTGACAGCGTGTCCATATGCTACGCAATTGGCTCGGTAATTGCATGGGATCAAACGGTTTAGGAATCACATCCACTGCGCCCAGATCACGAAACTGCTGAACCTCGGAAGGCTGAGCCTTGGCGGTCATGAATACCACCGGCACACCTGCCATCACGGACAGCCCCCGCAAGTGAGACAATGTGGTCGGGCCATCCATATTGGGCATCATGACATCCAGCAGCACCATCTGGGGCGCAAATTCCGTGACCTTGTCCAGCGCCTCTTGCCCGGAACTGCACACCAGCACAGTGAACTTGCCGATCATTTCCAGCGCAAGCCGGGCTACGGTCTGAATATCCGGCTCATCTTCGACATACATGATGCGTTGCAACTCAGTCATATGGACATCCCTTCCTGTGTCTCGGTGACAGGCAAACTGAAGAAAAAGCGGGTCAGACCGGTCTGACTGTCAAAGCCGATCTCTCCCTGCATCTGCTCAATCAGCATTTTGCTGATGGACAAGCCCAGCCCGGTTCCCCCTTTGAGTCGGGTATCGCTGGCATCAGCCTGGCTGAACTTCTGGAAAATACGGCTGCGGAAAGCCTCAGGAATACCGGAGCCACGGTCTTCCACCACGATGGTGACACGCGCCCCCTGCTGCTGCATGTACACCAGCACCCGATCCCCTTTGGGCGAGAACTTGATGGCATTGGAAATGAGGTTGTTCAGCACTTGTGCCAGCCGGCCAGGATCTGCCCAGACTTTAATAGGTAACCATGCTCCTCCGGCCTGGATAGACACGCCAAAGCTGTCAGCATAGCCGGTGTTATTGTCCAGTGATTGCTGCAGCAATGGCATCAGGTCGCACAGCTCACATTGCAGGCGCAAGCGCCCGCTTTCCATTTTCTCGATATCCAGGATATCGCTGATCAATGCCAGCAAGCGCTGGCCATTGCGCTGTGCAATCCCCAGCAATTCCATGGCAGGCTGTGGCAAGCCGCCCATTGCCCCTGCCGTCAACAGGCTGAGCGATCCGACAATGGAGGTCAACGGGGTGCGCAGCTCATGACTGACCGTCGAAATGAACTCGGACTTCATCCGCTCCATCTTGCGACGCTCGGAAACATCGCGCGCGATCGAGACAAACAAGGGGCGGGAGAGGTGGTCATGATTCAGCTGCAGCAGAATCTCAACCGGAAAAGCATCACGTGATGCGGTCAGGAAAACGGTTTCAAACTGCAGTGCACGATGTTGCCCCGAGAGGCATAGCGCCAGCTTTTGCTGAAATACCAGCTGTTCTGCCGGATCCAGCAACACATCAAACGGCAATTGATCCAGCTCATGCTCCAGATAGCCCAAGCGCTCCCGCATGCCCTGGTTAACATAGGTTAATCGGGACTGTTGCGGATCGTAACAACAGATCATGTCCAGCGTGCTGTCCAGCCATTGCCGGAACTGCGCCAGCTCGTCCAGCAAGTTCTGGCGCTCTTGTTCATGGCGCACCGCCTGAATCACACTGGTCACGCTGACCACAACCGGCTGGATCAGCTCCAGTAAATCGTCGTTGTAACCCTCCGGCCTCCCTGCCAGAACGATGAGCCCCAGCAAGGTATCCAGTGCAAAGCACGGGAGTGCCAGCACAGGCTGACTGTTGCGGGCGCCAGGTGGCCAGTTCAGGCTCACCGGGCCACGACTGCGACGACTGGCATCCAGCAAGTGGTTCACCATGGACACGGTATCACCCAGTGCGGGCAGACTGCCCGCCTCGACCAACGGCCCTGGGCCTTCACCCTGCATGGCGAGCATGCCTCCATAGGCACTCTCGGTGCACACCAGCATCTCATTGAGCAGGAGCTGGAAAACCCGCCGTGGGTCTTGCTCGGCAATGTACAGGGTCAGGCCGAAACGCACCGCTCCCAGCAAGCGGTTTTGCAGCAGCATGCGTGCTTCGCTGTCTTTCTGCGCCGTAATGTCGCGTTGCACCGCCACATACTGGATCAATTGCTGCCGCTCGTCGCGTACCGCCTGCACATCCATGGACAGCCAGTAAGGGTGGCCTGACTTGTGGTAGTTCAGAATTTCAACGGTAAACCCCTTGCCATGAGCGAGGCGTCGTCGCATATACTCGACGGTCACCGGCTCAGTACCCGGGCCTTGCAGGACGTCCCCGGGCTTGCGACCACGTACCTCATCCAGCGCGTAGCCACTGATGCGGGTAAACGCCGCATTCACCCACTCAACACGACCCGCTGCATCCGTAATCACCACCGCGTTGTCGGTGCGGCTGGCGACTACGGCCAGCTTGCGCATCTCCGCTTCCCGCTCGGCCAATGCCCGCAGGGTCCGTTCAGAGTGGGTAATGTCCGTCACTACACCCAGCATGTAGAGGGGCTGATTCACCTCATCGTAAATGGGAATCTTGGTGATGGAGAGCAGCAACTCTTGCCCGGTGTGAGAGAGCATTTGCTGCACTGGCAGGGTTTCCACACCACACTCAAACACCTGACGGTCTTTCTCCAGAAAGGACGCCGCCAGCTCGGGAGGATAATGTTCCCGCTCATAGCCCCCGATGATCTTCGCAGACGGAATGCCCAAGGTCTGCGCACACGCCTTGTTCCAGAGAAAAACCTTGCCAAAGTCTTCCGGCCTGCCGCTCTTGACGAACACGCCGTTAGGCAGCTCCTCGATCATGCTGTTGAGGAAATTCCGGGCGCGTTGCAGTTCCGCCTCAATGGTCTGTGTGCGGGTCACATCAAAGGCAATGCCGAGGTAACCAATAATATTGTCTGAAGCATCCGACAGTGCGGTTACGGACAGTAGCACCGGCAGCCTGCTCCCATCCTTGCGGACATAGGTCCAGATCCGTTCATCCGCGGTGCGTGTCGAGCGGGTCTTGGCAACGAAGCTGTCAAACCCTGGGAGAATGGTTTGCCCCAATTCCTCACTCAGCATCCGGGCCCGTTCCACCACCTCGCCCGGGTCATGAAAGGGTGCCGGGGTCATTTGCCCGACGACCTCAGCGGCCGTGTAGCCGAGCAAACGCTCCGCACTGGGATTGAAAGTGTGAATCAAACCCTCAGGATCAGTCGCGATGATGGCAAAGTTGGCGCTGCTCAGGATGGACCGGTTCAATGCCTGGGCAGTGTGCGCTTCCGGCATTAGCAGCTGCAGCGCCCAGCACGGCACCCCATGGCGGGATAAACGCTGCAGACGAAGCTGCATGACCTGCATGCCAGCCCGGGTCGCCACCGGTAGTGGCTTGATGCTTTGCTGGGTGGCAGAAGGCCACTCCAGCCACATCACATCCCAATCGGGAACCCAGTCGTTGATCAGGCAACCGTGGGCATCCGGGGGTAAATCCAGCAGTTGGCTGGCACCGGATGACCATGCCTGCACCCGGCCGCCCGCATCCACCAGCAAGATGGGGTCCTGCACCACCGTCAGCAGGTCAGTCAGCAAGGAAACATCAGGGTCTGAAAGCATGCCAGCACTCATCCGGTCATGCTCGCAGTGTAGCCAAGCACAGGGAAAATGCCAGTCAGGTCGTACTTTCAGCCCGGCGCGGGCCCATCATTCGAGCACGGGGGTCTTGCCGGTAAAACAACACCAGTTGCTGATAAAGGGCCGGGTAATCTGCGGCAACGGCAAAGGGTAGCTCAAAAAACGTCTCGCTCAGTACAGCAAAACACTCCGCCGGGCTGCTGCAGGCATAAGCATCCAGCCAGTGCGGCAACTGCCCCATGCGCGCCTGCCAGCGCATCAGGCGATAGTTGGATTGCCAGACCTCTGTCCAGCGCATGCGCTGCATGCCCCGGTGCAGAGGCGGGAAACCGTCGGCCACCCCATTGAGCATGTCCAGCTTGTGGGCAATTTCGTGCAGGATGACATTAAAACCATCCAGTTGCCGACTGGCCCGCTCAGCATCCGGCCAGGAGAGCAGAATGGGACCGTCGCCCCTGGCCTGCCCCAGCTGGATCTGGTCTTCCTCATGCACCACCCCTACCCCACCCCACTGTGTCACAGACAGCATTTCCGGGCGCGCATCGCGCACCACAAAGGGTGCCGGGTACAGGATGACCCCGCGCCAGTCGTCAAAACTGTCTTCGTTCAAATTGAGAATGGGCAGGCTGGCGGTCAGCGCCAGCAGACGGCGCATGGCATCGGTCACCACCAAACCTTCGGTGCCGACCCATTGTTTGCGGCTGAGAAACCGTTCGCCCAGTACACACAAGCGCCAGGCTTCATCACGGTTCAAACCGACGAACAGCGGCAGATCCAGTACGGCCTGCCACTGCGGCAGCAAGATTTCTGGAGGAGGCGGCGGGCGACGCAACCAGTCGAACAGTTTCACGTCGCCCTCTCTGGCTTACAGGCCTGACAGGAACAGGCTGTTGACGCGCTTCACAAAGCCCGCCGGGTCTTCCAGCTGGCCACCCTCTGCCAGCAAGGCTTGCTCGAACAACACATGGGCCAGATCATCAAAGTGCGCAGGCTCGGCAGACAACTTTTTCACCAGTGCGTGCGACGGATTCAGCTCCAGAATCGGCTTGCTGCCCGGTACGTTTTGCCCGGCGGACTTCAACAGTCGCTCCAGATGTCCGCTCATGGCGTGGTCGTCCGCCACCAGGCAGGACGGTGAGTCGGTCAGACGATGGGTTACGCGCACTTCCTTGATGCGCTCACCCAAGCTGGCCTGCACCTTCTCCAGTACCGGCTTCAAATCATCTTCAGCGGCTTTCTGCTCGGCCTTCTCGGCTTCATCGGCCAGCGCATCCATGTCCAGGCTGCCCTTGCTGACCGACTGCAGTTTCTTGCCGCTGTACTCGGTGAGCGACGATGCCAGCCATTCGTCCACCCGGTCGGACAGTAGCAACACTTCCACGCCCTTCTTGCGGAAGATTTCCAGATGCGGACTGTTGGCAGCGGCGGCAAAGGAGTCTGCGGTCACATAGTAAATCTTGTCCTGCCCGTCTTTCATGCGGGCAATATAGTCGTCCAGCGACACCGACTGCTCGGCCGTGTTCGCCAGCGTGCTGGCAAAACGGCACAGCTTGGCAATGCGTTCCTTATTGGCAAAGTCCTCGCCAATGCCTTCCTTGAACACGGTGCCAAACTGGCTCCAGAAGGTACGGAATTTCTCCTTGCCTTCGTCCTCTTCCGAACCCGCCAGCTCGTCGAGCAGGCTCAGAATCTTCTTCACGCAACCGGCACGAATGGCGTCGATATCCTTGCTGTCTTGCAGGATTTCCCGGCTGACGTTCAGCGGCAGGTCATTGCTGTCGACCACCCCCTTCACAAAGCGCAGGTATTGCGGCAGCAGCTTCTCGGCATCGTCCATGATGAAGACACGGCGCACATACAGCTTGATGCCCTGGCGGCGTTCACGGTCGTACAGGTCAAACGGTGCGCGCTGCGGGATGTACAGCAGCTCGGTGTACTCCTGGCGGCCTTCAACCTTGGCGTGACTCCACGCCAGCGGGGCTTCCCAGTCGTGCGCCACGTGCTTGTAGAATTCTTCGTACTGTTCCTTGCTGATGTCCGCTTTGGACCGGGTCCACAAGGCCGAAGCCTGGTTAACCGTTTCGATCTCTTCTTCGTTCAGCAGCTCACCCTTGTCGTCCCGCTTGGGTTTGTGCAACAGGATAGGCAAGGAAATATGGTCCGAGTAGGTCTTGATGACATTGGACAGACGCCACTCATTGAGGAACTCGTCTTCACCCTCACGCAGGTGCAGCACAATCTCGGTACCCCGGCCCGGCTTGCTGACGTTTTCCAGCGTGTACTCACCGTCACCCGCAGACTCCCAGCGCACGGCGGCATCCGCCGTACTGCCAGCACGACGGGTGGTCAACGTCACGCGGTCTGCCACGATAAAGGCGGAGTAAAAACCCACGCCAAACTGGCCAATCAGGTTGGCATCCTTGCGCTCATCGCCGGACAGCTTTTCAAAGAATTCGCGGGTACCGGACTTGGCAATGGTGCCGATATGCTGGATCACGTCCTCACGGCTCATGCCGATGCCGTTATCCGCGATGGTGACAGTACGGGCATCTTTGTCGAAGGACACATGGATTTGCAGTTCAGGGTCATTCGCCAGCAAGCTGCCATCCGCAATGGCGGCAAACCGCAGTTTGTCTGCGGCATCCGATGCATTGGAGATCAACTCGCGCAGGAAGATTTCCTTGTTGGAATACAGCGAGTGAATCATCAACTTCAGCAGTTGTTTGACCTCTGCCTGAAAACCCAGCGTTTCCTTGTTCACACTCATGGCTATCCTCGTTGACTGACAAAACGGCTTTGCCGCATGCAGCCTAATTGGGGACAGACCTTCTGGTTTTCAAGCGCGAACCCATTCGGGCTGAGGATGAGCCATCAAGGGCAAGGCCACCGTAAGCGTCGCCCCTGGGCCGGGATCATTGTTGCTGGCCCAGATCATGCCGCCATGTCCGCGGGCGATTTCCCGGCAAATCGGCAAGCCCAGTCCGGTACCACCCGCGTTGGAGCGCGTGGCACTGCTCTGAATGAATTTGTCGAATACGCTTTCCAGTTCGCCGTGCGGAATACCCACCCCCTGATCCTGCACCGCCAGCAACACGGCAGCCACACCTCGACCCGGCAGGGTGCCCTGGCGTATGGAGACCTGGATCAAGCCACGCTCGGGGCTGAACTTGATGGCATTGGCCAGCAGATTGCGCAGCAATTGCCCCAGTCGCATACCATCAAACGGCAGCACCAGGTCCTCACGCTCTGCCAGCAGTTCAATGTGCTGCGCTCGCGCCATGGCCAGCAGCTGCAGTTCGGCAATGGCATCATGCACCAATGGCAGCAAGGGCTGCGATGTCATCTGATAGCTCATCTTGCCCGCCTCCATTTTGGAGAGGTCCAGCAAGTCATTCAGCAATCCCAGCAAGCGTTGCCCCGCCTGACGGATGTTGCCAAGGTAATGTTGAATCTTCTCTGCGGGCGCTTTGTCCAGCCGGTCAGCGGCCAGCTCGGCAAAGCTGAGGATGGCGTGCATGGGCGTGCGCAACTCGTGTGACATATTGGCCAGAAATACAGACTTGGCACGATTGGCCTGCTCGGCTTCATCCCGCGCCAGTCGCAAGGCATCTTCGGCCTGAAAAATCTCGGTCTGATCCTGCACCGTTCCAAACTGGCCCACGATGTTACCAAACTCATCCAGCAGCAGGCGATTGCACTCTTTGAGAATCAAAACCTTGCCATCCGGGTGCACCACGCGATAGTGATAGTCGCAAGTCAGGCCCTCTTCCACCGCCAGTGCCGCCAAGCGGAACCAATGCTCTGCATCTTCCGGATGGATGCGCTGCAAAATCTGGTCCAAGTCCGGAGTAGGCTCAGCCGGATCAAAGCCATGCAAACGAAACGTCTCCGCCGACCAAATGACACCTTCGCTGACATTCCAGCGAAAATGCCCAATGTGGGCAATGCTGGACGCTTCTTCATAGGCGTGCTCGCTGCGCGCCAGTGCTGCGGCGGCCTCCCGTTCCGCGGAGACATCCTGGTATAACCACATCTGGCCTTTGGACGGGTCATGAATGTCAATCGCCCGACCATAGGCCACGCCGTCAAATACCCGGCCATCAGCCCGGACAAAAGGGGTATTGACGGTATGGGTCAGCCCGGAGAACTGGACCGGCGTAACGCGTTGCCCCACGTCCATAAAGGCCGCATCACTTTCAAAAACCATGCGGGTCGAGTGCCCCAACATCTGTTCAGCAGGCCAGCCAAACAGCTCCAGGAAAGCCTGATTGACCATCACGAAGTGCCGGTTGATCACCTGCGCCATCCCCATAGGGCTGGCATCAAATACGGCCATCAGGCGCTCGGTCTGCGCATCCGCCGTGCGTTGCAACTGGTCCCGGTGTTGGCGCAGAGCCACTTCGGCCCGTTTTTGCGCGGTAATGTCCTGTGAAATGCCGCGCCAGCCGGTAAACTGGTCGGCAGCATCAAACACCGGGATACCACTGATGGCTACATAGCTGGGGGGATCATTATCACGCTGGCGGATCAGCTCCAGTCGTTGCACCGCCTGCCGCCTTGCAAACACCTCATGGAAGGCACCCCAGTCATTGCAGGGGCCAAGATAGGGCAGCTCCCACGGCGTTTTGCCCAGGATACCCTCAGGCGACAAGCGGACTGCGGCCCCCATGCCCGCCTCGATGTAGGTAAACCGATACTCCGCATCCATCTCCCACACCCAGTCGATGGAGAGATCAAACAACACCTGCTGACGTTGCTCGCGCTGACGAGCCTCACGCAGGCGCTGCCTCAGACGCCGGTTTTCCCGACCCAGCGCTAGTATCAGCAGGCCGATGCCGAAACCGGGCAAGGCCAATAGCCCCCACCACCCTTGCACGGCTTTGCCAAACAGGAGTAGCGACATCAGCCACCCGACCAGCACCAGAACACTGGTCAGCAGTGCGCCGTACGCCAGCACCTGCGTCCAGCTGGAGGCAAGACGCCACCTCCGCCTGGGCATCTGGCCAGACGCGGTGTGATCATCAGCAAAAGAGGAACGGTGCAGAAACCGCATGCTGCAAGTGTAGACGCCGTTCCGATGCTTGGCGACACCTTGCTAGTCCAACAGCATGAAATCAATGGCCTGTTGCATCACGCCCTTGTCTTGCAAGATACGGCGGTGGCCCAACCCTTCAGTGGTCACCAGTTGCGCGCCGGGCCAGCGTGCAGCCAGCTGCACCCCTTGCTCATAGGGGATTTCCTTGTCCTGGCGATCATGAATGACCAAAGCAGGATAACGGGCATTGTGCGCAATGAGTCGACCATCCAGTTCTTGCCACGACACACCATGCCGCTGCGCCATCGCTTCTTGCATGTTGAGGCGGATGTTGTCTGGCAACGCCACCATACGCGCAAACTGGCGAGGTGCCATCTCAATGTTCTCAGCTGCCGCCAGCATGACCAGCCGCCCGGCGGACCATCCCTCCGCTGCCGTCAGGGTTAAGGCGGAGGCCCCCAGCGAGTGACCCGCTGCGGCATCTACCGGCCCGATCAGCCGCTCCACCAGCCGCAGCGCAGCCATGAAATCAAACAGGGTGACCTGGCGCTTGGGCGATTCACCATGCCCCGGCATGTCCAGCGCCAGCACCTGACAGCCACTGGCCAGCAATGGCGGCAACCAGGCCGCAAACTGTGTCGCCCAGCCACCCCAGCCATGTACCAGCAGGATTTTTCGCTCACCCTGCCCCCAGCGGAGCAACTGCCCGCCCCGTTGTGGGGTATTCAACCAGCGACTTTGCTCATGCCACAGCGGAATCACCTCGGCCTTGGCACGCCATTGGCGTTGTGTTGCCGTTTCCTGGGGTTTGGGCGGCGTGGTGAACTGCCGTAGTGCCCAACGACTCATGTAGCCGGGATAGCGCGCACTCAGCCAGGGGATCAGGCGTTTTACAAGGGTAGCGCTTTTATTATTAGTGCGAACGTTCGTGTTTTTTTTGATGTAAGCGACGTCACTGTTGGATGACATGGTGATCCTCTCTTTACTCAAAGAGGGATTAACCCGTGATCAGGGTTAATCCGGTCAAAACATGCTAACGGGCTGCAGGTAACCTGGGTGGCTGTTGCAGCATGTGCTCAAAACTGCGGGTGGTGCGCTCTCGTACCATTTCGGTGGTTTCCAGGCCCCGGTACACATAGGTTGCAAACACCAGACCCAGCGTCACAAAGGCAATCTGTTCTGCATCGGTATCCGCAGGCAGCTCACCCTCCTCTACAGCCAGCAGGGTGGCTTTCTCAATAAAGCCTTGCCAAGTACGATAATGGCTGAACACCGCATCCTGAACCGGCCCCGGCTTTTTCTCAAACTCAAACGCAGCGCCCGCCAGCAGGCAATTGCAGGGCAAGGCTGCTTCTTCCAGCCATCCGGTAAACAAGGCACGCAGGCGCCGGATACCGCGAGGTTGCTTCATGGCCGGCTTGACCACCACCTCGCCAAACTCCTGCAACGACTGGGCCATGACCTCCAGTTGCAACTCTTCTCGCGAGCCAAAGTGGCCAAACAGGCCGCTCTTCGACATCTTCAGCTTCTTGGCCAGATCGCCAAACGTCAAACCATCCAGCCCCACCTCACTGGCGACCTGCATGGCAGTCCGTATGATCAACGCCCGAGTGTTACTACCTTTTCCCATGGAAACCAACCTCAATAAATCCAATTAAAGCACGATCGTTCGATCTTTTCAATATCTATATCCAGCCCGAACTAGCTCTCCGCCATCACAGCGGCCACCGGTGTCACGCGCTCTGCAGCGGCAAGCCGAACCTCCTGCAGAAAGTCCTGCACAAAGGGCTCATCTGCCTGCGCCGCCCGGGTGGCTGCAAACAGGTCGCAACGCAAGCCTTCAGCCGTAATGCGCCGGGTTTCCACGTAGCCCTTGCCCGCATAGTCACTGACACTCCAGGCGGGCAGCGCCGCCACACCCTGTCGCAATGCCACCAGCTGGATGATGGCTGCCGTCAGCTCCACCGTACGACGTCGCACCTCAATCCCGGCCGGGCGCAGCACCTTGTGTACCAGATCCAGCCGATGGTCGGGCAGCGGGTAGCTGATCAGGGTTTCGCCGATAAAGTCCTGCGGTTCCAGTACCGCCCGCTGCAGCAAGGGATGCGCCTTGGGCAGTACCGCAACAATCTCAAAGGAAAACAAGGGGTGCAGCACCACATCCTGCGGCTGGATCGGCTCAGACAGGATGACCAGGTCCGCCTTGTGTTCGCGCAGCAGGGCCACCGGCTCCGCCTGCCAACCCAGCAGGAAATCCAGTGACACATCAGGCCAACGCTCGCGGAATCCCTCGTTGGCGGGCAGCAGCCAGTCAAATGAGGAATGACAGGCCACACTGATGCGCAGTTGCCCAGCCTCCGCACGGACAATCCTTTGCAGGTCCTGCTCCGCCTCGGCCTGTGCCTGCTGCATTTGTCTGGCCAGCTGCAACAGTCGTTGCCCCGCGGGAGAAAACCGGGGTGGCGCCGATTTGCGGGCAAACAGGGCACAGCCGTAATGCGCCTCCAGCGCCTTGATCTGATAAGAAATGGCGGACTGGGTCAGGTGCAGTTCCCGTGCGGTGTCGGTCAGGCTGCCAGTACGCGCCAGCGTCAGCAAAGTGCGCAAGTGGCGCAGCTCGAGTGGGGATTGAGCCATGTTCATGAATAGAATTTATGCAGTGTAACAGTATATTCCGTTTGCTCCGGTGCGCCCAGCCCGCCAGAATTCATCCCTGCGACGTCGCCAACCCCTTGAACAAGACCAGACAGGAAATCCCCATGAAAACGCTGAGGGTTGCCCTTGTAGGCGACTATTCACCAGACATCACGGCCCATCAGGCCATCCCCGTGGCCTTGCAGCTGGCCGCGGAGGCCAGTGGCCACGACATTCAGTCGCACTGGCTGACTACCGATGAGATTGATCACCCCGCGCTGTTCAATGATTTTCATGGTATCTGGTGCGTGCCCGGCAGCCCCTATCGCAGTGAAGCGGGTGCCTTGCTGGCCATCCGCACCGCCAGAGAACAGCACATCCCGTTTCTGGGCAGCTGTGGCGGCTTCCAGCACGCCTTGCTGGAGTACGCACGCCATGTGCTGGGCTGGGCCGAGGCGACCCATGCCGAGATCGACCCGGATTCGCCCCACGCGGTCATCAGCCGCCTCAGCTGTAGCCTGATTGATGTCAAAGCTGGCATCATGCTGTCAGAAAACAGCCAGCTGGCCCGACTATACGGTCGCACCCGGATTGAAGAAGGCTTCCGCTGCAATTATGGGCCGAGCCCACGCCTGACCGCGCATTTGCAACAGGGCCCCTTGCGTGCCGTGGGGCACGACGATGCGGGCGAGGTACGTGCCATTGAGCTGCAGGGCCACCCCTACTTCATTGCCAGCCTGTTCCAACCTGAACGTAGCGCATTGCAAGGCATCCTGCCCCCACCTGTTGCGGGTCTGGTTCATGCCATGCAGCAACGCTGATCTACCCCGGCGGCCTGTGCCGCCGGATCATGAAAGAAAATGATGCAAACCTGGCAACTCTATTTGTCCACCATTCTGATCTGGGGCTCCACCTGGATTGCCATCACCTTCCAGCTGGGTACGGTGCCGGTCACCGTCTCGCTGGCCTGGCGCTTTGGGCTGGCCAGCCTGATGCTCTGGCTGTGGCTAGGGTGGCGCAAGTTGCCGGTCCGCTTCACGCTGCAGCAGCATGGCTGGCTGCTCCTGCTGGGCCTGTGCCAGTATGGCATCAACTATGCACTGATCTATCTGGCCGAGATGCACATCAGCTCCGGCCTGGTGGCGGTGCTGTTTACCGCCATCATTGGCGTCAATCTGCTCGGCAGCCGCGTTTTCTTCCAGATCCCCATCACCCGTCGCTCAGCAGGTGGGGCGTTACTGGGCATGCTTGGGGTAGCATTGGTCTTTCTGCCGGAGCTGCAAAGCCTGCGCGGCGACGCCAAAACCCTGCAGGGGATAGGACTGGGGCTTCTGGCGGCCTTGTTTGCCAGTGCGGGCAATCTGCTGTCGGCGCGCAATGCCCGCGACAATATGGGCGTGATGTCGGGCAACGCTGTCAGCATGGCCTATGGCGCGGGCACCATGCTACTGGTCAGCCTGCTGCAGGGGCATGTGCCCAGTATCCCGCTGACCGTACCTTATGTGTCGTCCCTGCTCTATCTGGCCTTTTTTGGCTCAGTGCTGGCTTTTGGCGCTTACTTGACGCTGATTGCGCGCATTGGTCCTGCCAAAGCCTCTTACGCCGGGGTGTTGATCCCGCTGGTGGCGCTGCTGCTGTCCACCTTTTTTGAAGACTATCAGTGGCATCTGTCTGCCTTTTTCGGCATGGCCCTGTGCCTGTCTGGCAACGTACTGATGCTGCGCAAATAAAGGAAAGTCCATGTCACACGATCCCGTCGCCCGCCTGCCTGAGCCCCCTTACTACGCGGTCATTTTCAGTTCCGTACGTCACGAGGGTGACGAAGGTTATGCCGCAATGGCCAGCCGCATGGTGGCGCTGGCCGCGCAGCAACCGGGTTATCTGGGGGTAGAGTCCGTGCGGGGCGATGACCGTTTTGGCATCACGGTGTCCTATTGGCAGGATGAAGCCAGCATCCAGGCCTGGCGAGAGCAGGCTGAGCATGTCATCGCCCGTGAGCTGGGCAAACAGAAATGGTACGAAGTGATGGCCACCCGGGTGTGCAAGGTGGAACGGGCCTATGGCTTCGCCCGCCAAGCCGATGGGGTGCTGGCGCCCCTTCGCTGAACGCTCAGGCCTCGGCGCCTGCCGCCTTGGCCTGTAGCCGCCGCTGCTCCAGCACGGCGGGATCGGGTTTGGCCAGATCCCAGCCTTGCATGTGGCGCTCAGCCAGACCGGCCAGCGCCGCAATAAAAGGCGCGTCCTCATTCAGGCACGGGATGTAGCGGAATTCGCCGCCCCCCGCTGACAGGAAAGTGGCCTTGCCTTCCATGGCAATTTCTTCCAGGGTTTCCAGGCAGTCCGCCACAAAGCCAGGGCAGATCACATCCAGCTTGCCGACCTTGGCCTTGCCCAGCTTCTTCAGGCTATCGACCACGTAGGGCTTTAGCCACTCTGCCTTGCCAAAGCGGGACTGGAAAGCCACCGTCACCTGCTCGGTGGGCAAACCCAGCGCTTCACGCAACAACCGCCCGGTCTTGAGGCATTCGCAATGGTAGGGATCGCCCTTGTCCAGCGTGAAACGCGGCACACCATGGAAACTCAGCAGCAGGTGGTCACCCCGCCCATTCAACGCCCAATGCCGCCGTATCTTGTCTGCCAGCGCCTCGATATAGGCAGGTTCATCATGAAAATGCTTGATCACCCGCAGCTCAGGCGGGTTGCGCATGCCTTGCAAGGCACGGAACACTTCGTCCATGGCAGACCCCACACTGCTCGCCGCGTATTGCGGGTACATGGGCAGCAGCAGGATGCGGTCACAGCCCTTGCCCTTCATCTCGGCCAGGACATCGGCCACCGCCGGCTTGCCATAGCGCATGGCCCAGCCCACCATCACATGATCTCCCAGCCGGTCACCCAGCAAGCCTTTCAGCAACTTGGCCTGCTTCTCGGTGTGCAGCTTCAGGGGTGAGCCTTCCGGGGTCCAGATGGTGGCGTACTTCTCCGCCGATTTGCGTGGGCGGAATGGCAGAATGAAGGCGTTGAGGATCAACCACCAGACCGGGCGTGGAATCTCGATGACCCGACGATCCGACAAGAATTGCCGCAAATAGGGACGCAACGCCTTGGGCGTGGGGGCCTCCGGCGTACCCAGGTTCACCAGCAACACCCCGACACGGGCAGCGTGCTGGTGCTGAAAGGCAGGTTCGGCGATCGGGTAGGACATGGTCACTTTCAGTAAGGGGACAACTCAGGCTGTCGCAAGCGCACTCAGCCTGACAGGGCATTGGATAACAGCTTGGCGGTGACGTCCACGATCGGGATCACCCGCTCATAAGCCATGCGGGTCGGCCCGATCACACCGAGGGTGCCGACCACTTCACCATCAATCTCATAGGGTGACGCCACCACCGAGCAATCGTCCAGTGGCAACAGGCCGGACTCACCGCCGATGAAAATCTGCACGCCTTGCGCCCGCTGGCTAACATCCAGCAATTGCAGCAAGACGGTCTTTTGTTCAAACACCTGGAACAGACGGCGCATCTGCTCCAGATTGCCGCCCAAGTCGGAACTGGACAGCAGATTACCTTCTCCAGACAGCACAACCTCTTCCTCTTCCTCCGCCAGCGCAGCCTCGCCCACTGCCAATGCCGTACTCATCAATGCGGTCATATCACTTTGCAACTGCTGCAGCTCCTGCTGCAAGCGGGCACGCATCACCAGAAAGGTACAGCCAGCATAGTGCTGATTAAGGAAATTGGCGGCCTCGGTCAATTCAGCCGCCGAGTAGTCGCGGTCGGTTTGCAGAAAGCGATTCTGTACGCTGCCATCGGTGGCGACGAGGATCAGCAGCACCCGCTGCGGGCTCATTCGCAGGAATTCAATATGGCGAATCGCGAGATTCTTGCGCTTGGGGGTCACCACCACACCCGCAAAGCGGGTCAATTCCGACAGCAACTGCGAGGTGGTATTCATCAGGCGCTGCGGGCTATCCGGGTGCAGTTGCGATGCCAGTTGCTGGCGCAATACCTCGCCGGACTCCGAGCTGACCGTCATCAGGGTGTCCACAAAATAGCGGTAGCCCAATGTCGTGGGTATCCTGCCTGCCGAGGTATGCGGGCTGGCAATGAAGCCCAGCTCCTCCAGCTGTGCCATGACATTGCGCACTGACGCCGGGCTGAGATCCAGCCCGGACAGCTGCAGCAAGGTGCGTGAGCCCACCGGCTGACCGTCAGCAATATAACGTTCAACCAGGGTCTTCAGCAGCAATTGGGCACGTGGATTCAGCATGCTTTCTATTTACCACAAACTTCGGGCCGTGGTCACCCCCGCCCGGGCGACCATGACAAGCGCTGGTCGCCCTCCCCGGCTTGTGCTTTAATGCCGGCATGAACAAACTGTTCCCGCGCATTGCCATCATTGGACGCCGCCGCACACCGGATGTTCTGGTGTCGGTCCTGCAATTGGCCGAATTCCTGCGCGAGCAAGGTCTGGCCGTCTATCTGGATGGTGAAGCCGTCCCCACCGGCCACGCGCACGACTTTCCACTGCTGAAGCGGGATGCCATCGGCAGCCAGGTAGACCTGGCAATAGTGATTGGTGGCGATGGTACCCTGCTGGGTATCGCCCGCCTGCTGGCAGGATATGAAGTACCCATCATTGGCGTCAACCAGGGCCGGCTCGGCTTCATGACCGACGTTCCGCTGGACCGCATGCTCTCTGTGATTCAGGGCATGCTGGAAGGCCGCTTTGTACCCGAAGAGCGCATGCTGCTGGAAACCACCGTGATGCGTGATGGTGCCGTCATCGCCAGCGGCAGCGCCTTCAACGATGTGGTGTTCAGTCGTGGCGCACTTGGCGCCATGATCGAGTTTGAGATCTTCATCGACAACCAGTTTGTCTACAGCCAGCGCTCCGATGGCTTGATTGTGTCGACACCGACCGGGTCCACCGCCTATGCACTGGCCGCTGGCGGCCCCATACTGCACCCTTCTGTACCTGCGCTGGCACTGGTGCCGATTTGCCCGCAATCCATGAGTAACCGACCGATCGCCGTGAGCGACCGGGCCGAGATTGAGTTTGTGCTGCTGCGGGGCTTTGAGAGCCGGGTCCATTTCGATGGCCAGTTCCATGTTGACCTGCAGGAAACCGACCGGGTCTTGATCCGCCGCTCGGAACGCGCCCTGACCCTGCTGCACCCGCTGGGCTACAACTACTACGATGTCTTGCGCCAGAAGCTGCACTGGGGCGAACAACTGCTCTGAGCCTGTATTCATGCTGACCCTGCTGACCATCCGTGACTTTGTGATTGTCGACCAGCTGGAACTGACCTTCTCCAGCGGTTTTACCGTGCTCACCGGGGAAACGGGGGCCGGCAAATCGCTGCTGATTGATGCGCTAGGGTTGTTGCTGGGCGGCCGCGCGGACAGTACGCTGGTACGGCAGGGTTGTGACAAGGCTGACCTGAGCGCCGAGTTTGACCTCAGCCAGCTGCCGGAAGTCCAGACTTGGCTGGCATCTCAGGAATTGGCAAACGAGCCCGGAGAGCCGTTGTTGCTGCGTCGCACGCTGGACAGACAAGGTAAAAGTCGCGCGTTTATCAACGGTATCAGCGCCACCGTGCAGCAACTGCGCGAGCTGGGCGAACAGCTGATCGACATTCACGGTCAGCACGCCCATCAATCGCTGCTACGGGCCGATGCCCAACGTAGCCTGCTGGATGCATACGCGGGTGCAGAGGCCCAGTTGCAGGCCGTACGTGCCGCCTGGCAACAGTGGCAGCAAGCCCTGCAAACCCTGCAGGATGCCGAGCGGCAACAAGCCGAGCGAGAGCAAGCCTTGTCCCGGCTGGACTGGCAGATTCAGGAATTAAGCCCGGTGGCCTTGCCCCCGGACGCCTGGCAGCAATTGCTGCAAGATCACGCCCGGCTCAGCCACGCCGCCAGCCTGCTGGAGGGCGCACAAAATGGCGTGGCACTGCTGATGGAGAGTGAGCAGGCCATGCTGCCCCCCCTGCACCATCTGGCCGGGCACATCCGAGAGCTGGCAAAGATTGACCCCACCCTGATGGAAGCGGCTGACCTGCTGGACAGTGCCACCATCCAGTTGCAGGAAGCCGCTTACAGCCTGCGCCATTACGGTAACCGAACCGATCTGGACCCCGCCGAACTGGCGGCGCTGGATCAGCAGCTGGCCAATCTGTACGCAACCGCACGCAAACTGAAGCTGGAGCCTGCCGAATTGCATGCTGCCTTGCTCAGCGCGCAGCAGCAACGCCTGAAACTGCTCAGTCTGTCGGACCAGGACGGGTTGCGGCAGCGCGTGCAGGAGGCCGAGCGAGACTACCAGCAGCACGCTGCACAATTGCGCCGCATGCGGGAGCAAGCGGCTGAGCAACTGGGACTCGCCGTCAGTGATACGCTGGCGCAATTGGCCATGGCCAGCAGTCGCTTCAGTGTTGCGCTACAAGCGCTGACCACGCCTGGCGCATCTGGCACGGAGAGCGTCGAATACCGCATCAGCCACCACGATGCGCCCGCACAGTCGCTAGCGCGCATAGCTTCAGGCGGCGAGCTCTCCCGCGTCAGCCTTGCCATTCAGGTGGCGATGACCACCGTCGCGGCCGTACCGACCCTGATTTTCGACGAAGTGGATGTCGGCATTGGCGGGCGGGTTGCCGATATTGTGGGCCGTTTGCTGCGCCAGCTGGGTGAACGCCATCAGGTGCTGTCCATTACCCACCTGCCGCAGGTCGCCGCGTGCGGGCATCAACACTGGCAGGTCAGTAAAGGGCTGGAGTCCGGCGTGCTGCGCAGCCGGATTACAGTGCTGGACGGGCAGACGCGCACGGAAGAAATCGCCCGCATGCTGGGTGGCGCGCAGATTACGGACACCACACGCCAGCACGCCCAGGAATTGCTGGCTCAGCCCTGAAGGCGTATACGCTTGCCTTTGCTCAGGGCTAGACACCATACCGCCACAGGGGGTTAATCCAGATATGCAGGTAACAGGGTTCGGGTTTTGGCATCCCGGATTCCTGACAGTCGCTGCCAGAAACGTTCCATCAGCTCCGGCTTGCGAGCTGCAAACGCTTTGCTGAACACCGTGAAGTAAGACTTTCCACTCAGGAGTACCGGCAATTTTTCCGCTGAGGGAAAACGGCGCTCTGACAGCAGATAATCCCCCATCACTTCCTGTGCGGCAACCAGCTGCACCCGTCCAAGCGCCAGTTTGCCAAAGTTTTGCGTGGTTTCCTTGGCCTCATCCACCGTGGCGCCCAATTGTTTCAACATATCCACCACCGAGTAGCCGGTATTGGCCCCTACCGGCCCGGTCAGATTGAGAAACTGTTTGCCGTCCCACTGCACCGCGCTGCCTTTTTGACGATACAAGGCATAAGAGAGGTAGCCGATGCGTCGGCTGTCATCCAGCTGGCCTGCTTTATTCAGCGGGTATGCATAGTCTCGGGCGCGCTCCTCGCTATAGGACAGCATGAGGATGGCGTCTATCCGTCCCTCTTTCAGGTCCAGCAATAAACGCTTGCTGGGCAGACGTTGCCAGCTGAGGGTCACCCCGATATCCGCCGCAACCGTATTGGCCAGCTCTACCGCAATGCCGGGCGGGGACGACAAGGCTGAGCCCGACCCCACCATGTACGGGCTGTTATCGACATCATTGATGGCAATGCGGATCTCTTCTGCATGGATGTGCAAGCTGCTGAACAGCAGCACAAGCAGCAGCAGATAGCTCCTGCGGGCCTTTGTCTTGACTTGTTGGTTGAGCTTGACCATAGTTTACTGTAGTACACCTTGGACACGTTGCCAGCCCATGCCCATTACAGCTGCTGCCGATCTGCAAAGCGGTCCCGAGGCGCTCCCCGCCTACCTGAAGCTGCTGCGCCAGCGCGGGGCCAGCACGGCCAGCATCAACCAGCGCAAGCACTTCCTGCGTTACCTGCTGCTGGCACTGGATCAGGTCCGCGAGGATAGCGTGGCCTACCGTCATGCCGTGGATCAGGTGCTGGCCAAAATGGCGAGCGACGAATCCCGCCCTTTCCTGGTGTCTGTCGCCCGTGAGTTTTTTCCATTCTGGATGGGCGATCTGGAAACGGTGATGGCGCTGGCCGCCGGTGATGGTTTTGCCTTGCAGCCGATCCTGCTGCAATCCAGTGGCAGCCTGATCCAGTTGTTTGAGGCGATGGACAGCGATGGCTGGGAGGTCCGCGAGATTCCCAGCCTGGCGCAGTATCTGGCCGATACCACCCCGCCCGGTGACGAGGAGCAGGTTCTGGACCTGCGGGACCGTTTTCTGCGCGCACTGCACTTCATCCTGCAGCACCAGCCTGTGAATCCGGCCACCTACCGGGCCGGCGTCAATGCCATGTTGTTGCTGATGCCCCGTGCCCAGACCCAGCGTTCCTTCCTGAACCTGATTCGGGAATACTTCCCGTACTGGATGGATAATGCGCCGGGCGGAGACAGCCCCGACGCCTCAGCCCCCTCGGCTTGACCCCAGGAAAGACTGCAACGCCATTGCCACTTGCTGTGGCTGCTCCCAGTGCAGCATATGTCCAGCGTGCTGGATTTCCACACACTGCAACTGCGGCACATGGCGGCAGCGGTGAGCAAATGCTGCGTCATCCTCTTTCAGGAAATCAAACACCCAGCGATCACTGCCGTACAGCCACAGTACCGGCGCTTGAGTATTGCGCCAGCAGGCCTCGGCTTCAGCCAGCCGGTATAGCACCGGGTTGACCAGTCGATGGGCTGGATCAGCCAGCAAGGCATACGCTCCATCAGCCGTGGACTCACCCAGTTCGGACGCCAGATAGGCCGCCTGCGCCTCAGCCAGGCGGGGATGCTGTTTCTGCAGCTTCTTGACCAGCGCCTCCAGATCCACCATCGGGTGATGTACCGGCGGTGCACGCAAACCCTCCAGCCATTGCTGCAGTCGTTTCGGGGCCTGGGTGGGGTCGCTGTCCGGCAGGCCAAACCCCTCCAGCGAAATCAGCTGGCTCACCCGCTCCGGTCGAACGCCGGCATACAGCCCGGCCACCATACCGCCCATGCTGTGCCCCAGCAACACGACTGGCTGGTTCGGGCTATACTCGGCCAGTAGCGCATCCAGATCGGCCAGATAATCGGGGAAAAAGTAGCTGCGCAGGCTGCGTCCACTGCGGCCAAAGCCACGCCAGTCCAGCGCCAGCCAGCTGTAACGCTGGAACAGATCGTCCGGCAGGGCATCGACCAGGAACTGAAAGGTCGCGGCCGCATCCATCCAGCCATGCAGCATCACCGCCAAGGGTTTGTCGTTGCCACCCCAGCGGCGCAAGGTCAGCGGCAAGCCCGCCCCCTCAAACGTCGCACAATGTGGCACACGCCGTAGAGAATAAGTGTCCATGGTTGGCATGGTAAGCAGGATGTTGCTACGCAGCAAGCGGCATGGCTGCCGGCCCGGCATGGTTTCGGGGTAAAATGCCGCGATGACTACTCCGCATTTCGTGCATCTGCGCATGCACACCGAATTTTCCGTCAGTGACGGCATTGTCCGCATTGACGACGCCGTCAAAGCCGCTGCGCAAGACCAGATGCCGGCACTGGCAATCACCGACCTGTCCAACCTGTTCGGCATGGTCAAATTCTACAAAGCCGCACGTGGCAAGGGTCTGAAGGCCATTGTCGGCTGCGATATCTGGGTCAGTAATCTGAATGACCGTGACAAGCCCTATCGCCTGTTGCTGCTGGCGCGCGACCGGCAGGGCTATGGACGCCTGTGCGAACTGCTGACCCTGGCTTATCGCAAAAACCAGCACAGGGGTCGCGCCGAGATCCTGCCGGCCTGGCTGCAGCACAACCCGACATCGAGTGACGCCGAACTGGGCGGGGACAACCACGGTCTGATCGCCCTCTCTTCCACCCTGTGGGGCGAAGTCGGCACCCATTTGGCCAACGGCAACCCGGCAGCAGCAGAAACCACCGCCCTGCAACTGGCCGCCAGTTTCCCCAATCAGTTTTTCCTCGAAATCCAGCGCAATGGTGACCCTGCGGTTGACGGTCTGGTTCATCCCATGGCGGCGCTGGCCGTCAAACTGGACCTGCCCTTGGTAGCCACCCACCCGGTGCAGTTCATGGCCGAGGACGATTTCAAGGCGCACGAGGCGCGGGTGTGTATCGCCGAAGGCTATACCTTGTCTGACAAGCGGCGGCCCAAGCACTTCACCCCGCAACAGTACTTCAAGACCCAGCAGGAGATGGTCGAGCTGTTTGCCGACTATCCGGAAGCGCTAGCCAATACGCTGGTGATCGCCCAGCTGTGCAACCTGACCGTCACGCTTGGCAAAAACTACCTGCCACAGTTTCCGACGCCAGATGGCATGACGCTGGATGATTTTCTGGTGCACAGCGCCCGCGAGGGACTGGAGCGCCGCCTGCTGGAGTTGTATCCCGATGCGGCTCAGCGTGATGCCGAGCGCCCCCGCTATCTGGACCGACTGAAGTTCGAAACCGACACCATCCTGCAGATGGGCTTCCCCGGTTACTTCCTGATCGTGGCGGACTTCATCAACTGGGCCAAGCAGAACGGCTGCCCGGTAGGACCCGGCCGGGGCTCTGGTGCCGGTTCGCTGGTGGCCTACAGCCTCGGCATTACCGATCTGGACCCCACCGCTTACGCCCTGCTGTTCGAGCGTTTCCTGAATCCGGAGCGGGTGTCGATGCCCGACTTCGACATCGACTTCTGTCAGGACAATCGCTGGCGGGTCATCGAGTATGTGCGGCAAAAGTATGGTGTGGATGCGGTCTCGCAGATTGCGACCTTCGGTACCATGGCCGCCAAAGCGGTGGTGCGCGATGTGGGCCGGGTACTCGACCTGCCCTACACCTTCTGCGACACCCTGTCCAAACTGATTCCCGCCGCGCCCGGCAAGCAATACTCGCTGGACGATGCACTGGAGATGGAGCCTGCACTCAAGGAGCGGGTCGAGAACGAAGAGGAAGTGGCTGAATTGTGGGTACTGGCCAAGAAACTGGAAGGCCTGACCCGTAACGTGGGCATGCACGCAGGGGGCGTGCTGATCGCTCCGGGCAAGATCACTGATTTCTGCCCGATGTACGCTCAGCCCGGCTCGGAGTCAGTGGTCAGCCAGTTCGACAAGGACGATGTGGAAGCCGTCGGTCTGGTGAAATTCGACTTCTTGGGTCTGCGCAACCTGACGATTATCGAGCTGGCGTTGAAGTATGTGCAGCAGCTTGATCCTGGCTTTGATACCCGCCTGGAGGATTTGCCGTTTACCGACCCGGCCACCTACAAGGTGCTGCAGGACGCCAACACCACTGCCGTGTTCCAGCTGGAATCGGACGGCATGAAGAAACTGCTGGCCAAGCTGAAGCCCACCCGTTTCGAAGACATCATCGCTGTACTGGCGCTGTACCGGCCCGGCCCGCTGGGCTCCGGCATGGTGGATGACTTCATCTTGCGCAAGAACGGCAAGCAGGCCATCGACTATTTCCATCCGGATCTGACCGGCTGCCTGGACCCGACCTACGGCGTGATCGTGTATCAGGAACAGGTGATGCAGATTTCGCAGATCATCGGCGGCTACACCCTGGGTGGGGCCGACATGCTGCGGCGGGCAATGGGCAAGAAAAAGCCCGAAGAAATGGCCAAGCACCGGGTGACCATTGCAGAAGGCGCGCAGCAAAAGGGCTACGACCCGGCACTGGCCGAGCACCTGTTCGACCTGATGACCAAGTTTGCCGAGTACGGCTTCAACAAGTCACACACCGCCGCCTATGCGGTGGTGTCCTACCACACCGCTTGGCTGAAGGCGCACCACACGGCCGCTTTCATGGCCGCCACGCTGTCGTCGGAACTGGACAATACCGACCAGTTGCGGGTGTTCTTTGAAGATGCGCTCGACAATAAGCTGGAATTCCTGCCACCCGACGTCAACCAAAGTCACTATCGCTTTGTGCCGGTGGACACCAAGCGCATCCGCTACGCACTGGGCGCCATCAAGGGAACCGGCGAGCAGGCGGTGGAGCACATCATCGCCGAGCGGCAAGCCCATGGCCCGTTCAGCAATCTGTTCGACTTCTGCAACCGCACCGACAAGCGCATCGTCAACCGCCGTACCATCGAGGCGCTGATCCGTGCCGGGGCGTTTGATGCGCTGGAGAAAAACCGCGCCGCCCTGCTGGCCAGCGTCGGGCTGGCCATGGAGCAAGCCGAGCAGGCCGCCGCCAATGCGCAGCAGACCAGCCTGTTCGATCTGCTGGACCAGCCCGAGCACGAGCACAAGCTGCTGGATGTCGCCCCCTGGGATGAAAAGACCCAGTTGCAGGAAGAAAAGCTGGCGATTGGCTTCTTCCTGTCCGGCCACCCGTATAACAGCTATCGCCGTGAGATCGCCCCCTTTGTCCGTCAGCGCCTGGGGCAGCTGTCACCGGACAAGGCACCGCAACGGCTGGCTGGCATTCTGGTGGCTACTCGGGTGAAGATGACCCAGCGTGGCAAGATGGCCATCCTGACCATTGACGATGCGACTTCTGCCGTAGAAGTCACCCTGTTCTCGGAAGCCTTTGATGCCAACAAGGACAAGCTGAAGGAAGACCAGCTGCTGATCATCGAAGGCAAGGTCAGCAACGACGAATTCAGCGGCGGCTTGCGGGTCAACGCCGACAGCATCCTGACACTGGATGAGGCCCGCACCCGCTTTGCCAGCCATCTGGACCTGACCTACCCGGCAGGTATGGACCCGGCGGCACTGCTGGAGCGCTTGCGACCATGGCAACAGGAAGGTGCAACGCCAATCAAGCTGCGCTATCGCAATGGTGCCGCCAGTGCAGTGCTGGAGCTGGGGCATGACTGGCGGGTGCGTGCCAGCGATGATCTGCTGCACCTCTGGCGCAGTCAGCATGGGGCGGATGCCGCCAAGGTCGTTTACTAGCGGCTACCCCCTTCCTGCAAGGCGCGCTGCAGGAAGGCGATGAACCGGGGGTGCGCCGCATAGGCCACATTCAGCCGCAGATGGTGCAGGCTGCCACCGGTCAAGGAAAAAATGGCCCCGCTGGCCAGCAGGATGCGCTCCGCCAGCGCCTGCTGCGCCAGCCGCTGGCTGTCCAGCCCATCCGGCAGCTTCACCCACAGGAAGATGCCATCCGGCACCGCATCCTCCACCTGGAGCGACAAGCCCGACAGGGTGGCAATCGCCTGGCTGCGCACACGGGTCAGTCGATTGCGCAATTGCTCGGTATGGCGGTGGTAACGGCCACTGGCCATGACCTCGTCCACCAGCATTTCCTGCAGGCTGGAGCCGGTGAGCACGCCAAACATCTTGCGCTCCATCAGCGCAGGCAAAAGAGGGGTGGGTGCCGCCACATAGCCGATGCGCATGCCGGGGTTCAGCACCTTGGTAAAGCTGCTGATGTACAGCACCCGGTTGAATTCGTCGATCTTGGCCAGCCGCAGTGCGTGCGGCCCGGCCAGCTCGCCGTAGACATCGTCTTCCAGAATCAGGAAGTTGTAGCGCTCTGCCAGATTCAGCAGCTTGTGGCACACCGCCGGTGAGGTATTGCCGCCAGTCGGGTTATGCAGCAGCGTCTGGGTGTAGAACATGCGAGGGCGGTGAATCATCGCGAGCTCCGCCAGCCGCTCCACATCCGGCCCGTCCGCCAGCCGGGGCACACTGATCATCCGCACCCCGTGCCGCTGCAATTGCTGGTGCATCACAAAGTAGCCGGGGTCTTCCACCATCACCACATCACCCGGATTCAGCGCAGTACGGATGACCAGATCAAAGGCATGGCTGGCGCCCGCCGTCAGCAGCAGGTTGCCCGCCATTGCCGGGATACCCTGCCTGACCAGGCGCTCGGCAATACGCTCTCGCAGCTGTGGGCTCCCCTGTACCGGAGCCGAATCCATGCCTCCCGAGCCCGCTCGCAGCAGACGTTGCAGGCTACTGCCCTGAAACACACCATCCTGCCACTCTCCGGGCAAAAAACCGCTGCCGACCGGTACGTCGACCGACAGTGATGAAGACAAGCAATACTGGGCAAAACCCGCCGCAGTCGCCGGGTCCACCGGCGCCATTTCAATAGGCGGGCAAGGCCGCATTCTTAACTGACGGGCCACATAGTAGCCACTGCCGGGGCGAGACTCCACCAGCCCTTGGGCGACCAGCCGCTCAAAGGCCGTGGTCACGGTGTGCATGGAGACATCCAGCGTACGGGCCAGCTGCCGGACAGAAGGCAGACGCTTGCCCTCACCCAGCTGCCCCTTGCGGATCAAGGCTTCCATCCGGGCCACAATCTGGTCGCCCAGCCGCTTGCTGCCATCGCGCTCCAGCTGCAACATCATCGCATCATCATCCACAGGGTCAGCAGCAACAGCACTGCCATGATGGCATTGAATATACGCCGGGTAGCCGGGTTTACCAAATAGCGCCGCATCTGCACGCCAAACAGCGCCCAGGCGCTGATGCAGGGGTAGTTGACCACCACCAGCACTCCAAACAGCAGCGCCAGCCACTGCCACATCGGCATCAAGGGCGCGGCAAACAGGCTGACTGTGGTCATCGCCATCACCCAGGCCTTGGGGTTCACATACTGAAACAGGGCTGCCTGCCAGAAGGTCAGCGGGCGGGCACTGCTGCGCTCTCCCACCTCGCCTGAGCCCAGCAGTTGCCAGCACAGCCAGAGCAAGTAGACCATGCCCCCCCATTTGAGCCCGCTGTACAACCACGGCAACCAGACAAACAGCTGCCGCAGTCCCAGCGCCACCGCCACGGTCATCAACGCATAGCCAATGCTGATGCCCAGCAAGTGAGGCATGGTGGCACGGTAACCAAAGCGCGCCCCTGAGGCCGTCACCATCAGGTTGTTCGGTCCCGGCGTGATCGACATCACAAACGAGTAGGCACCCAGTGCCGCAATATCCAGCATTCTCTTGCTCCTGCAGGCTTCAGCCGCCGCAGGGCGACTGTGCCCTTTACCTTACGTCCGCCAGCCCTGCATCGGAAAGACACGGTCCAACCAGTACGGCACAAACTGTTCTGGTCAGACGGGCAGCACAGTTTCCCGATTGCACCCTCAACTGCACCGTTACAAGAAGCGGCCAGCTGAGGTAAAGTGCCATGCTGGACCCACACAGGATTGAAACCGATGTCTGCCCTACCGCTCTCTCGCGCCACCCAGCGCAGCAAAAGCTCTGATGTGCGTGACCTGCTGCACTATGCCACCTTGCCCGGCATGATCTCGATGGCCGGGGGTCTGCCTGCGGCAGAACTGTTCGATGTCGCAGGCATCGAGGCCGCCCAGCAGCAGGTGATGCGTGAGCGTGCTTCTGCCGCGTTGCAGTACAGTGTGACCGAGGGTCAGCCACGTTTGCGTGCAGCACTGGCCGATCTGGTGCAAGAGCGCGGCATCAAGGCCAGTGCGGACCAGGTGCTGGTTACGTCCGGCTCGCAGCAGAGCCTGGACCTGATCGCGCGTGCCATGCTGGATGAAGGGGATACGGTGGTACTGGAGCGCCCCAGCTATCTGGCGGCCATTCAGTGCTTCCAGCTGGCCGGCGCATCGTTTCTTTCCATCTCCGGCGATGCCGATGGTGCCTGTGTGGACGAGCTGGATCAGCTGCCCGCTGATGCCCGACCCAAGATGGTGTATGTGGTCAGCAACTTCGCCAACCCCACCGGTGCCTGCCTGAGTCTGGAGCGTCGCCTGAAGCTGCTGCGCTGGGCGGTGAAGCATCAAACCCTGGTGGTGGAAGATGATCCGTATGGCGCACTGCGCTTTTCCGGCAGTGCCATCCCGCCCCTGCTGGCCTTGGCGGATCAGGTGCCAGGTTCAGCTGATTACTGCGCCTACATTTCGTCCCTCTCCAAGATCATGGCACCGGGCTTCCGCTTGGGCTTCATGATCCTGCCGCCTGCGCTGAAGCACGCTACGGTCATGATCAAGCAGGCAGTGGACCTGCACAGCTCCACACTGGCACAGGAAGTCGCCGCCAGCTATCTGGAAAGCGGCCGACTGGAGCCTCATGTCGCCAAGGTGGCACAGGCCTATGGCGCACGGGCGCAGGTACTGGCGGAAGCCTTGCGGCAGGAGGTCGGATCCGTGCTGGATTTCAACATGCCGGATGGCGGCATGTTCTTGTGGGGGCGTTTCAATCATGGCGTCAACAGCCGTGAACTGCTGATGATCACCCGCGAACAGGGCTTGATTTTTGTGCCGGGCGAATCCTTCTACGCCGACCACCCGGACCGGAACAGCATTCGCCTGAGTTTTGTCACCACCCCAGAAGCGGGGCTGCGCGAGGGTGCCAAGCGGCTGGCCAAAGGCCTGCAGCAGCTGGCAGGGTAAACCACGCCGGGGCAGCACACCGGGCGCTTGTGCTGCCGCCCCCCTTTACGGGTAGCTGAACTGCTTGACCAGTGTCAGCTCCCCGGCCTTGCGCATCGGAATGCGGAAGGACTGCTGCTTCTCGTTGGGCGTACCTTCCTGAGTCACCAGGGTCACTTGCGCCACCGTCAGGTCTGAGGTGTTCTCACCCGAACCATAGTAATTGACATACACCAGGTACTGGCCTTTCTGCGGGGACGGGCTGGAAAAAATTTCCGGGCCATAGCCGGTGGTGACATCCACATCCTGCGCGCTGCCATCGGTGGCTACCCGGTTGCCATAAAAGACGTGCTGGCCGTCCGGCATCACCACATGCAGGTCTAGATCGGTTTCGTCACTGTCCCACGACAGGATCACCCGCATCCTGGGCCGGGCCTTGCCGGCATAGTTTTCGTAAAACTGCACCCGCTTGCGCAAACTGCCATCCGGCGAACGCATCTCGACACTGTTGGAGCCCACACTGAAGGCATAGGGACGCTCAAAGCTGCCATCCTCTTCAATGCGCTGTGGCATGGCCGCACCATTGACCACCAGTGTATAGGGTGGCTGCTTCTTTGCCTTGGGCATGCTGAGAATCTGCCCTTTGATCAGGGCACTGGCACTTTGGCCGGGCCGCGCATTCACCCGCACCGCCGGGTAGTGCACCTCTTGGGTATAACTCTCCTCACCTCCGGCTGAGTGACGCCAGCCCCCAATCGGTGCATCCATGCGGATACCTGCTGCCAGGCTCGCAACCTGCACCACAGCCAGCACGCTGGCCAGCCCCCATTTGATCCGATTGTTCATTGGTTCCGTTTCACAGGCGAATAGCCCGCCCCAGCGTCAGATCCCCCACCTTGCGCAGCGGCACCACAAAGCTCTCACGCCGCTCGTTGAGGGTGTTCTCATTGAAAATCAGGCTGAGCCGTGCCGTGATCACCACTTGCTCGTTGCGATCATCGTCAAAGTTGTAGCCTGCCTCGTTAAAGTTGCCCCAGTAGTTGATGTAGAACAGCCAGTTACCTGACTGCGGTGCCGCTGAGGAAAAAATCTCGGGCCCGGCACCATCCACGCTGTCTACATCCAGCCCACCACCATCCCCCAATTGCGGGTTGGCCCAGAAGGCATGCGCGCCATTGGGCGCAATCACATGCAGATCCACCTCGGCGTGCGGATCATCCCAGGTCAGGATGGCCCGCAGGCGCGCCTTGGTCTTGGTGGTGTAGTTATCGTAAAACTGGACCCGCTTGCGCTCCTTGCCATCCGGCGTGCGGATCTCGATGCTGTTGGAGCCTGGCCCGAAGGCGTAAGGGCGGGCAAAATGGCCTTGCTCATCGGTATACAGTGGCATCGGGTTGCCATTGACCACCAGCAGGTGTGGCTTGCGGTTCTTGCCCATCTGCAGCAAGCGCCCCTCGATCAGGGTGCGGTAGCGTTGTGCGCCACGATCCACCGGTGGTTTGGGATAGGCGGCGGTGCCACGCTCCAGCTCATTCTGCAGGCCACTGTGCTGCCATCCACCACGCGGGCCATCCAGCTGGATACTGCCACCCGCCCAGCATGGCATCGTTGCCAGCAGGGCCATCATGCTGCACAGGGTGGTTCGCATGCTCATCCTCCTTGCTGGATCAACCGCCGGGCGGTCTGTTCTACAAAGTCCTCGTCCTGCCCTCGCGGGTGATGACGGAACAGCAAATGCAATGTTTCATGCGCCACCGTGATCCGGTCTTCATCCGTCGCCAGACCACGCACATGAATCCGCCCCCGCTCGACATCGGCGTAGGGCTTACCACCCGGCAACCGGCATACGGCTGGTGCTTGTGCCAGCGCCTCCAGCCCCTCTTCACGCTGCAAGCGCCGCTGCCAGACCGGCAATTGCAGCTCCAGCCAGCGCTCCACTTGAGGCAAGCGGTCACAATCCCCATCCAATGGGCTCAGGTATGACACCAGGCTGCTGCCAGGGTAGGTTTGCTGCAGCATGCGATCGAATGTCATGCCTCGCTGTGCCGCGCTCACCGCCCAGGTCCAGGCCAGCTGGTGCCGCGCCTGTCGCGTGGAGTGGTACTGCACCGGCACCCCGGTCAGCACCAGACCATCCGTCCAGTCGACAATCGCCCGCGCAGCTTTGCTGGCGGGGCGCGGTGCTACCCGTTGCTGGCTGCTGCTGTCTTGCATACTGAAGCAACCCTGCTCACGTGCACCTTGCTGCACCACATAGCTGCGTGCGGCGATCGCCAGTGCCCGAGCCGCCTCCGGTGGCTCACTGCGGCCCTCACGCTCCAACACCCTGGCCACATACTCGTTCAGGCCCAGCCGACCATTGACCTGCCACCCTGCAACGGTCTGCTGCAGCCATAACTCGCCTTGGCTGCTCAGGGCCAGGCTGACACCATTGCGAAAGTGCACTTGGTACTGCCCTTCCATCACACCCGGCACCACGGCCCGGCCATCACTGCGCGTCACCGACTGTATCGGGTAGCGGGCAAAGTAGCGCACTCGCACACAGGCTTCGGTATCGGCCACGGTGACCGGCTGCAACAGCGGCACCAGCTTGGGTGCCAGCTGTGGCAGCACCAGGGCACTGCCTCCTCGCCCCTGCAACCAGACCGGGGAGCCATCGGCCAGCCAGCCCGCTGCCCCACCCTGCCGCTCGCCTGGATGCGCCGGGTCCGGCATGGTCCAGGTTTTAACCCGCAGCTGGCTGCCCAGCAGTGCCACACTGCCCTCCGCCTTGCCCTGGGTCAGCACCGATACCAGGGTATGCCCGGCCTGCTGCCGCGCTTGCGGCGGGAACTGTGCCAAGCCCTGCAGCAATTGCGACACCGCCACTTGCCGCTCTGGCTTCAGTTGCGGTAAATCCTGCAACCAACCCGGTGCCTGCCGTGCCTGCCAGAACCGACGCCAGTCCGCAGCAGCGATCTTCAAGCGCCGAGGCTCAAAGTACAGCCCGCAGGACTGCAGCAAGGCTCGCTCGCGATCGACACTGTGTCCCGGCTGGCAGCAATACACCTCCTCCGGGTTACCACCCTGGCAGACATAGTCACTGCCTGCCAGGTTCTGCTCCACCATATAGCCGTAGACAAACAGCTTCCAGACACTGCCCAGTGGCGTTTGCAAGCCCGGCGGCAGCGGGGCGGATTGCGGCTGATTGCCACCCAGCTGCCACAGGGTTTGCTGGCCTTTGCGCTGCCAGGCCATCTGCAGGGCGACGGCAGGTTGCCACAGCACGCCGCCCAGCAGCAGGCTGATTACTGTACGGTAAACACCCACGGTGTCTTGCCATCTCCCTGGAAGGCCTTGTCTTCGGGCTGATACATCCGGAAGTAACGGGCGGGCGGCAGCGTAAAGCGGCCACGCTGCGAGAAGCGCAGCAGCTGCCGGGTGACCCAGCGCTTGCCCAGTTGTTCCACCGGCAGGTTGTAAGACAACTGGCCCATTTCATGCTGCAGACGGCTGAAGCCATGCTCGGCATCCACCCCGTCCAGCCCGGTGATGGTCAGGCCGGAAGTCGTACTCTCCACATCGGCACCCGGTGGCAACGGCACCTCCAGCAGACCATAGCTGTAGCTCTTGCCTGCAGGAGGTGTCAGCTCAAGTTCGTCCACATACAGGCGGCCTACCTGCAGCGCCTCACCCTGCTTGACGGGCTTGGCGGTAAAGGTCAACGCCTTGTCGTCTTGCTCCAGCACATACAGGCGACGCTCCATGCGCAGCGGCAGGCGTGCAGGCTCCAGCGCACTGCTGTCGTAGCGAATCAGCGCAGTGGCGGCTTCCGCTGGCAGCTTTTGCAACTGCAGGCGTGCAGGCAAGGTCGCGCTGCTCCACGACCATTGCTCCTGCCCACTGCGTGTGGTGCTGGCCACCCAGCCGGTACCGACCACGGCACCACTCGGCTTGACCACGGGTGTGCCACCCATGCTCTTCTGCAGCCAGATCAGTGCCATTGCCCGTTCCTGGGTCGGCATGTCACTGCTCACCAGCGGCAGCAGGCTGGCTGCCGTGACGCCCGGTTTGGCCTGATTACTCAGCAGCAGCAAAGACTGCACAAAAGGCGATCCGGACTCACGTAGTGCAGTCTGGGCAGCGGCCACCGGCTCCACCAGCTCTGCAGGCAGCGGGGTCTTCAGCTCAGCGTGCAGCTGGGCCACCAGTGCCAGGGTCAGCTGCTGCGCAGATTGCGACTCCGGTGCAATGAACAGCAGGCTGTCCTGACGGCCCAGCTTGACCAGCGGCCCGGACTGCTGCTGGATCAGGTCGCGCTCGACGCCAGACAGCAAGGTCTGCACCGGCAAGCCCATCTGGTTGGCCCACCACAGCACCATGGCACGTTGTGACAACGGAGCCTTGCTGCCGTGTTTTTTGTACACTTCCAGCAGGTATTGCCAGTTCTCCGCCGGCACCGGCAGCCCCAGGCTGCGGCTGGCATACCAGTCGGCATAGTAGGCATAGCCGGTCAGGAAAATGTCTTCCTGGCTACCCGGTCCCCACCAGCCAAATACGCCATCGCCCCCCGCCAGCAACACCAGCCGTTGCCGCTGTGTCGCCAGCAACTGGGTCAGGCGACGGGCATCGGGCTGATCCCCCAGCGCCTGTACGGCCAGCGCCAGCGGAATCAGGCGGCTGGCGGTCTGCTCGACGCAGCCATAGGGGTAATCAATCAGCTCGTCCACCACACGGGAGAACTGGCTGGCAGCACTGCCCATGATGCTGAGGCGGATGTTGCGGGCGTCTGCAGGCAGATTCAGCGGCAGATCATTACCGCTCAGCGGTACCGCCAGCTGACGTGGTGACAACCAATTGACCGGGTTGATGCGCAGATTGGTCTGCAAGCGATCCACCACCCGCCCTCCGGACATCAGCTCGGCAGTCACCACACCCGCTTGCGGATTGCTGATCGGCAAGGAGAGATAGTTGGCGCCACGCTTGAGCGTCACCGCCTGGCGCTGGCTGAGCCCGGCACCAGTGACTTGCCACTCCACCGCCTGGTCCTTGTCGGTCTGGTTGAATGCGACCAGATCCACGGTGGGTGCATCCTGCTCCCGGTATCGGGAGGGGGCCGTCCACTTGATGTAGAACGGTTTTTCCGAGCGCACATAGGCGGTACGCTGGCCCACGGCACCGTCGCCGGTCATGGCACGACCGGTGATGCGCCAGCGGGTCAGGGAATCCGGCATCACAAACGTGAAGCGGGCATTGCCGTTGGCGTCGGTTTTCAGGTTGGGCTGCCAGGCCGCGGTATCGGTTTCGTCACGGCGCGGCCGCTCCAGCACCTTCACGCCGCGCTGGTTGTAATTATTGGACGAAGGCGCACCTGGCAAATGCGACTTGGCCATGTCGTAACTGATGAATGACAGGCTGGCCGAGGTCCGTACATTGTTACGCCGCGGGTGGTAGAAGAAATCCACAATGCTCGGCGCAATTTCCGGCTGCAGCACATAGACCATCTCATCCACCACGCTGACCGACAGATTGGTCGAGACCGGCTTGCCCCCCAGCGTACTGTTGACATCCACCACCACAGTCTCACCTGGCAGGTAGACGGGTTTATTGGTTTTGAAATTCAGCGCCACGGTCGGCTGGGCGACCTTGATGCCCGCATTCTGGAAGGTATAGTCGCCATTCTGCGCGTACAGCACCGAGAAGGTGATGTTCGGACTGAACAATTCATCTACCCGAATACGCGCCCGCCATTGCGACTGCCCCACCCGGGTCAATGTCACCCAGTCGGCGCCTTTGCTGAGCAGCGCGTATTTTTCCACCTTGTCCCGCTCCAGCGTCAGCAGGGCGTTAGTCACCGGTTTGGGGAAGGTAATCAGCGCTTCAGCATTTTCACCTGGCTGATAGCTATCCTTGTCGAACACCACTTCCACGCTACCAGGTGTAGCTTGCAGGCCGTCGCCAGCCACCCAGTGGCTCAGTGCCCCCAGCAGATTGCCACTGGCATCCTTCACAGACAGGGTATACGAGCCGGGCTGGCTGATCGGCATGGACCAGCCTTTGGCATTGGCCGGTATTGCACCCGTAGTCCGGGTTTGCGACTCCAGGCGGACTAGCTCCCACTGTGTGGGAGGCAGGCCACCGCTGCCCAATGGCTGCAAACCAAAGCTGACCGTTTCACCGGGCTGGCTGAAATGACGACTGCTGACAATGCGGTACGGATTGCTGCCCCGTTGCACCAACAGCTCCCGCGTGACCTTCACACGATAAGCCGCCTGCTCGTTGGCAAACAGGGTCAGAACATAACGGCTGGGCTCCTTGGCAGCGGGCAGTTTGAGCGCGATCTGGCCTTTGCTGTCACTCTTGAGCTCCTGCTGCTCGAGCTTGACCGGGAACAGGCCTGCATATTGCAGCTCGCCTTCCACCATGGTCAGTTGCTGGGCGCGAACGCTGACCGAGACATTGGCCCCGGCGACCGGGCGACCATCGGTGTAGTTCAGCTGAATTTTGCCCTCAATCGGCTCGCCGGTCTTGAACTCCGCCTTGTTCATGGCGAGATTGATGTCAAAGTGCGGCTTGATATATTCCGCCACCCGGAATGCCGCAGCGTAGTCATCCTCCCCCATCGAATAGCGGATTTCATAGCCACCGGCTGTCGCATTGGAGGGCAGGCGGAAACTGGTATCGGCCCCGCTTTCCGTCTGATACTTCACGGTTTGACTGACAATGGGGGTGCCATTGGGGTCAAACACGGTGAGCTTCAGGTCGGCAGCGGGCAACGCGACCGACTGACGCGCATTCTTGAATTCACGGCCAACAAACTTGAGCTTGACCTCATTGCCCGGGCGGTACAGCGGGCGATCGGTGATGGCCAGCAGCTTGGCGTTGTAGATTTCGCTGTCGTAATAGAAGTTTTCCGAGATGAACACGCCGCCAGCCGCATCCTGCCCCATTACATAGGTGTGCTCCGGGCTGGCGTGCTGCAGCTGGGCGATGCCGTCCGCATTGGTGGCGGCACTCTGCAGTACCCCGGCACCATCGCTCCACATGACATTGACCGAGGGTACCGCCTGACCGGTCTTGCGGTGCGCCGTCCACACCACCATCTGGTCCGAGGCATTCTTGGTAATGGCCACGGTATCGGTCACAAACAGCAGGGTTTTGGCGCGGTGTGCGCCAATCATGGCTTCCACCAGATACAGCCCTGGCTTGAGCTTGCCAAGCGGCACCATGACATTGCCCTCACTGGCGGCGAGGAACTCACTGCTGCTGCCATCCAGCTTGACCTGCTTGGGCGGCTGAATGGTCTTGGCCTGCCAAAGGGGGTAACGGAAGCGGCTGATTAGCTCAAAGCCTGGCAGCGGCTTGAACTGCGGGTTCTGCTCAAAGCGGGTCGGGTTAGGGATGAACTGGCTGGTTTGCAGCTGCGGTGCCTTTTCAATCGCCACCCCACGCGCCTTGGACGACAGGATACGCTGCCAAGACAGACGGGACTGCTTGTACCAGCTGTCCCACAGGTAGTTCAGGGTATTGGCCAGCCCCTCACCCGCGTAGTTCGCCTTGACGTTGACCCGGTGCAGGTTTTTCTGTGCCTTGAGGAATTCCAGCGGCTGCGGCACCCGGTACAGCACGATGTCTGCGCCCGAGTATTTTTGCAGATAGCTGCGGTAATCCCGCCCTGGCACCTCCAGGCGTACCAGCGCCTGGCTATCGCTGCCGTAGCTCGCATCAGACAGAAGGAAGAAAGGTTCGCCACGGAAGACTTCATAGCCGCTGGGCGGCACTTCCGGCAGCGGTGCATGTTTGGCAGGAGCAGCCCAGCTGGTCAGCGCACTCAGCGCGACAAGAAGGCCAACCGAAAGACGCCGATAAAATTGGGATTGTTGCCGTGGGGCTGCCACCGCGTATCCTTCCATTGCTGCAGTTGTTGTAGGGTGACGGCCCGAAGACCGTTGTCGGTCGGACTGACCGTCCCGGTGTGGTAGGCGATGTATCGCCCGGTCCACACCATCAAATGCTGATCATCCCCCTGGTCAAAGAACAGCAAATCACCTGGCGCGGCCTGCGATACTTCCTTGCCCAAGTAACGGCTGTTCTGCTGCACCAGTGCCAATGCCGTCACAAAAGCCTGCTTGCTGCCATCCACATGCTGCCACACAGCCCCCAGCCCCTGCTGCTCGGGCCGTAGCCGGACATCCGGGGGCAACGCCCCGGCCGGCATGCCATTGGCGCGCAGCCATTTGGCATCGTGTGTTCTTAACGCTTCCCGAACTGCAAACCGCACCAGTCCGGCACAATCACGGTGCTGCCAGCGCGGGCTCGGCCCTCTGCTGAGTTGCAACTCGATGATACGAATCATCCAGCTACGAAATACTTTCGACTGCTCAGCATCCAGCATCGGGCCGGTTGAGGGCGTCAGCACAGGCTGTAAAGCGCGAGCCGGCCCCAGTACAGCCCAGCATGCCAGCGCTTGCAGCAAGCGTCGCCGCTTCAACGCGCCTGCGCCTGCCATTGCAAGTCCACCCAGGCCAAACCGCGTGGCACACTGCCCGCCAGCGAAACCCGCAGCGGCGGATATTTGGCCAGGGCTTTCAACCGGGGAATCAGATGCTGCTGTGCGGCGGCACGAAGTACAGGTTCCTGCTCATCCGGCAATGCATCAAAGGCTTCATGCTGGAACAGCGGTGCCAACCCGGCGGGTGTCACAATCATGGCCAGCTGATCCGGCTGCTCAGCACCATCCGCCGCCGAAGGGTAGCGCTTGGCCAGCACGTCCAATGCGTCCGTCACCAGACGTTCATCAGGTGAAAACAGCACGTACTCGCCAGCAACGGCCAGCGTGACCGGGAAATAACGGTCTGATGAAAACTCTTCGGCCTGATCCGCCGCAACCTTGTGGCTACCGTAGCGAGCACTAACCGGGCGTTGCCACAGGGTGGCCCCATCCTGCTTGCGGGTCGCCACCGGGAAGCGGTCCTTGCGGGCAGGCTCTTGCGCCCCGATCAGAGCGGTAAACAGGGTACCCAGCTGCGCAGCCTGTTGCTGGGCGATGGCGGCACTCTTCATGCGGGTAATGAACAAAGGCGAAGCGATGCGGGATTTGGCATACCAGCACACCCCGGCGGGGCCTTCCAACTGGGCGGCAAGCACTTCGGCTGCCGCGCCATCTTCCGCCATGTCCTTCAACAAAGGAGCAGTACTGGCCCAATCAACGGGCAAGCTGGTACACAGGGCCGCACCATGCGGTGCCGCCTGCCACATGCGGCTGCTCTTCCAGCCCGCCTCGGGCAGACGTTCCCCATCCAGCAATGCGGCACTACGCCAGCCGCTGCCATCAAACTCAAATTTCAGTGCGTTGACGCCCGGGAAGAACTGCTGGTAACCAAACGAGAGGAAATCGGCATCCACCACCATCTGGTGGCCACTCTTGACCGGCGAGAGCTGGAACAACTTGCGGAAGCGATCCTGCTTGTCGCTGTCGTCAGAAAACAGGCCCTCGATGATTTCACGACGGTCCTTCAGCAAGGTACCCTCCGGTACCGGCTGACCAGAGGCGACCGCTTGCTCGACGGCAGCAGGGTCGGCGGCCTCCAGCAGCATGCCCGCATCGGACAGCACCACTAGCTCGTCACCGTGGCTGGCAAACAGCATGGTTTTCTCGTGGCCATACTCCAACGCGTACAGGGTGGCATCGTCGCCCCCCAGACTCAGCTCACCGGCCTTGCGCAGCTGACTGTCCGACAGCGCCACGTTAGCCGCCCCTTGCAGCAGGCGCGCCATGCCATTTCGTTTCACCCGCAGCAGCCAGTAACGCAGCTTGCCTGAGTCATCACGCCACAGGGCCAGTTCACCCGGCTCATTCATGACTTTGGTCAGCAGCTCATCACCCAGGCTGAGGTTATGCTCAAACGCAATGCGCCGGACCGTACCGGACAGCGACAGGCGGCTTTCATTCTGTTCGTAGTAGTAAACGAAATCCTCGGTCAGCACGTCCTTCAACATGGGGACTTGCAGGATGTCTTTGGGCAAACGGGACAGACTGGTACTGTCGATCAGGGCATCAGGGTGCGTCAGGTCCAGATCAACAACCCGGACCCGGTCGACGCCTCGCGCACCGAACGGACGCCAGATGGCCTGGATGGTGACCGCAACGGCAGCTGTCACAAACAATCCAAGGAGCAGGTACTTACTCTTGCGGGACAGCGGCATGCGACGCCCTTAACGGTTCAGGTATTCAACAGACCCACCATGGGGAATACGTGGCGGATTATACCGATGTCTTATGGAAGATACAGCGGAGGATTGTGAAGAAATGTACACATGCGCGGGAGAGAGCCGTAATGTCATGCAGGGGTGGGCAAGCCCACAAGCAAAAGGGCCGGGAACCCCCGGCCCTTTTGCGCCTTATTGTGCAAATTACAGCAGGACATCCCGGCTGATACCATTGCGCTTGAGCATCTTGCGCAGTGCAGAGAGGGATTCGATCTGGATTTGCCGCACACGTTCACGAGTCAACCCCAGTTCTGCAGCCAGCTCCTCCAGGGTATACACCTCACTGTCACAGAAGCCATAGCGCTTCTCGATGACAACCCGCTGCCGTTCGGTGAGCTTGCCCAGCCACTCATGCACCAGAGACTGCATCTCGGTGGAGTGCAGCATGTCTTCAGGCGCTTCCTGATTGTCATCCGCAATGGATTCACCCACGCTCAGCATCGGGTCAATATCCAGCGGTGCGTCCAGCGAAGCCACCCGCTCATTCAGCGACAGCATGTGCTGCACTTCCGCAACCGTCTTGCCCAGCAGGTGCGCAATGTCTTCAAAGCTGGGATCGCGTCCGGCGGTGGCTTCCAGATGGCGCTGAGCGCGCAGGTAAACGTTCAATTCCTTGATCACGTGTACCGGCAGGCGAATGGTGCGAGACTGGTTCATGATGGCACGCTCGACACTCTGACGCACCCACCAGGTGGCGTAGGTCGAGAAACGGAACCCGCGCTCGGGATCGAATTTGTCCAAGGCGTGCATCAAACCGATATTGCCTTCCTCGATCAGATCGAGCAGGTTCATGCCACGGTTGATATAACGCTTGGCGATATTGACGACCAGGCGCAGATTGCGCTCGATCATTTCGCAGCGGGCTGCCTCGTCTCCTTGCACCACGCGACGGGCCAAAGCCAGTTCTTCGTGAGGTTTCAGCAGGCTGTTCTGCCCGATTTCATTCAGGTAAATCTGGGTTACATCGTTGATGGCTTCGAGGTTGTAATCCACCCCTTGCCCGACTGTCTCCTCGGCTGCTTCAGTGCTCTCCTCCCGCTCCTCAGCACTGTCATCCAGCAGCGTTTCACCGTCAACAATATAGTCATCACGTTCCATGGTGCCCTCCATGTAGTCGTTGTATCAGTTGTCACGGTATACATCGCCTGTTGACCGGCGATTCATTCGATTTCCAATCGGTTTTGACTTCGATTATAGGTTTCCGTCAAAAAAATACCAGTCAATTAAAGCAAAAAAACCTGAAGCCTGCCGTAGAACAAGCAACGGCGCGGCTTCAGGCCACTATCTGACCCACCACCCAACCGACAAACGGTCGGTATTAGAGGATAAGCGGCGGGCTATTTCAATTAATTTGCAGGCAAAAGTTTTTGCGGGTCCACCGGTTTGCCGTAGCGGCGTATTTCAAAATGCAGTTTCACCTGATCCGCTTCGCTGTCCCCCATCTCGGCAATCTTCTGCCCTTTATTGACTTGCTGGCCTTCTTTCACCAGCAGTTTGTCATTATGGGCATAAACGCTGAGGAAGAGCTTGTTGTGCTTGATGATGACAAACTTGCCGTAACCGCGCAGGTTGCTGCCGGCGTACACCACCTTGCCACCCTCAGCAGCCATCACCGCTGCACCTTTACTGCCCCCGACATCAATCCCCTTGGCCTGGCTAGCCTCGTTGAAGCCGCGCAGTACCTTGCCTTGTGCCGGCCACTGCCAAGCCAGGTTTTCATCGTCCTCACCCGGCGGGTTCGTCTTGGCAGGTTTGTCATCCGGTTTGCTATCTGCAGGCTTTCCGTCTGCAGGTTTGGGATCGGTGGGCTTGGTATCCGCCGGCTTGGTGTCTGCCGGTTTTGCCGGCACGTTTGGCTTGGTGGGCAATGGCTTGCTGTCAGCCGCTTTCATTTGCGCCAGTGCCTGCTCGGAATAGGGCAAGCGCACGGCTTTGGGGCCTTCAATCACCTCGATGCTGGGCGCGCTGTCCAGCGGGCGAGTGACCATTCCGCCCTCGCCACCAGGTGGCGTCAATCGCAACACTTGGCCGATACGGATCACGTTGACATCACCCAGCTGGTTCCAGCTGGCCAGCTCGCGGTAATCAAACCCATACTCCAGCGCAATGCTGTACAAGGTGTCGCCCTTGCTGACCTGATGAGTCTGCGGACGCGGATCACCGCTGTTCAGCGGGCGGCTTTGCGGCTTGCTGTCACCCGCATTGACCACAGGAGCACGGCTTCCGCCTGTATCCGCCGGGCGATTTGCTGTGCCGGTACTGCCACGGGATTCCACCGGAGCCGGTGCCGAGCGGCTGCTGCACCCTGCCAGCACCATGCTGGCCAAGGCCAGCGCCAGATACCATCGCCCATTTTTTGTCAAAACTCACTCCAAATGCTCAATGCGGCAAGGTCAACCCAGACCCGCCAGCAAGGGTACAAATTTGACCGGCTCCAGCAGCGTCTGCTGCGGGCCATTGTCGGTCATGTCAATACAGCACAGCCGCTGCTCGGCCACGCCGACGGGCATGACCAACCGCCCCCCCGGCGCCAGTTGCGCCAACAGCTCAGCCGGTACATGACTGGCCGCAGCCGTCATCAGGATGGCGTCAAACGGTGCTGCTTCCAGCAAACCCAGATGCCCATCGGCATGTTTGAGCCGGACGTGGGTAAAGCGGAACTCGCGCAAGCGGGTGCGGGTACGGTCCAGCAGCGGCGCAATACGCTCCACCGAGTACACCTCCCGCGCCAGTTTCGCCAGCACTGTAGTCTGGTAACCACAGCCGGTACCGATCTCCAGCACCTTGCCCAGCTTGCCCCCATTACGCAGCAGACTGGTCATGCGCGCCACGATATAGGGCTGCGAAATGGTCTGCCCAAAGCCGATCGGCAGGGACACATCATCGTATGCACGGCTCATCAGCGCTTCTTCGACAAACTGGTGGCGCGGCAGTTCACTCATCACCGACAGTACCACTTCGTCATTGATACCCTGCTGGCGCAAGCGCTCGATCATCCGCAGCCGGGTGCGGGGTGAGGTCATGCCGATACCGGTGGGGGTCTTGTTCATGCCTGTAACCACCCGCGTACCTCATCCAGCTGACTGCTTGCCGTCAAATCAATCTGCAGCGGCGTGACCGACACCATGCCCTGCGCCACGGCATGAAAATCGGTGCCAGGCCCGTTTTCCTGCTCGGCTCCAGGCGGACCGACCCAGTAGATGGTCTCACCACGCGGGTTCTTCGCCGGAATCACCGGCTCGGCCTTGTGGCGACGCCCCAGGCGGGCCAACGTCATGCCCTTCAGATCGGCATAGGGTACATCCGGCACATTCACGTTCAGTAGCCGACGCTCCGGCCACGGCGAGGCTTGCCAGCGCTGCACCAGTTCCAGCGCAACCCGTGCCGCGGTTTCAAAATGTGCCCCCCCGCGGCTGGCCAGCGACATCGCGATGGCAGGCACACCCAGCAGGTAGCCTTCGGTCGCCGCTGCAACCGTACCGGAATACAGGGTATCGTCCCCCATATTGGCACCGTGGTTGATGCCGGAAATCACCATGTCCGGCATGGCATCTGCCATCAGGCCGGTCAGCGCCAGATGGACGCAGTCGGTAGGCGTGCCGTTGACGTACTGAAATCCGGAGGCCGCCCGCCGCAAGGAGAGGGGCCGATCCAGTGTCAAGGAATTGCTGGCGCCGCTGCGGTCCCGCTCGGGGGCAACCACCACCACTTCACCGATGGTTTGCAAAGCCTGGGCCAGATGCGCCAGGCCCGGCGCAAAATAACCATCGTCATTGCTGAGTAGAAAACGCATATTGTGCTTTGTTTTCGTTTTTCCCTGCGGGCCACGGTTGGCGCGGCCCCCTGCCCTGCTCAGCGGCTGATCGGCTTGTAGCGGATCCGCTTCGGCTTGGCACCCTCTTCACCCAGGCGACGCTTCTTGTCGGCCTCGTATTCCTGATAGTTGCCGTCAAAGAACACCCACTTGGAATCCCCCTCGCAGGCCAGGATGTGGGTCGCAATCCGGTCGAGGAACCAGCGATCGTGCGAGATCACCATCACGCTGCCGGCAAACTCCAGCAGTGCATCCTCCAGCGCCCGCAAGGTTTCCACGTCCAGATCGTTGGAGGGCTCGTCCAGCAGCAGCACGTTGCCCCCGGCAATCAGGGTCTTGGCCATGTGCAGGCGGCCACGCTCGCCACCGGACAGGTTACCGACAATCTTCTGCTGGTCACCGCCTTTGAAGTTGAAGCGGCCAATGTAGGCGCGGGACGGGGTTTCGTAGCGACCGACCTGTAGCACATCACGGCCACCGGAGATTTCCTCAAACACCGTCTTGCTGTTGTCCATGGCGCCACGGCTCTGGTCAACAAAGGCCATCTTCACGGTCGGCCCGATCTTCACCTCACCGCTATCCGGCTGCTCCTGGCCGGAGATCATGCGGAACAGCGTGGATTTACCAGCACCGTTCGGGCCGATGATGCCGACAATGGCACCCGCCGGGATCTTGAAGCTGAGGTCGTCGATCAGCAGGCGGTCACCAAATGCTTTGGACACGTTGGTGAATTCGATCACTTCATTGCCAAGGCGATCCGCCACCGGAATGAAGATTTCCTGCGTTTCATTCCGCTTCTGGTACTCCACCGAGTTCAGTTCTTCAAAGCGGGCAATACGTGCCTTGGATTTGGCCTGGCGCCCCTTCGGGTTTTGCCGAACCCACTCCAGCTCCTGCTTCAGCGCTTTCTGGCGAGCGGACTCGGAGGACTCTTCCTGCTTCAGGCGGTTTTCCTTCTGCTCCAGCCAGCTGGAGTAGTTACCCTTCCACGGAATGCCGTGGCCACGGTCCAGTTCCAGAATCCACTCAGCGGCATTGTCGAGGAAGTAGCGGTCGTGGGTCACCGCTACCACGGTACCGGGGAAGCGCACTAGGAATTGCTCCAGCCAATCCACCGATTCGGCATCCAGGTGGTTGGTCGGTTCATCCAGCAGCAGCATGTCCGGTTTGCTCAGCAGCAGCTTGCACAGCGCCACCCGGCGCTTCTCACCACCAGAGAGGTGACCAATCACGGCATCCCACGGCGGCAGGCGCAGCGCATCCGCTGCGATTTCCAGTTGCAGCTCGGCGTTGTCGCCTGCACCGGCGGCAATGATGGCTTCCAGCCGAGCCTGCTCTTCGGCCAGCTTGTCGAAGTCCGCATCCGGGTCCGCATAGGCGGCGTAGACTTCGTCCAGCCGCTTCTGGGCGTCAAACACTTCCCCCATGCCGGATTCGACCTCTTCCCGCACTGTCTTGGCCGGGTCCAGCTCCGGCTCTTGCGGCAGATAGCCAATCTTGATGCCCGGCATCGGTGTGGCTTCGCCTTCGATATCCTTGTCCACCCCGGCCATGATCTTCAGCACGGTGGATTTGCCGGAGCCATTCAGGCCGAGCAGGCCGATTTTGGCCCCAGGGAAAAACGACAGGGAGATGTCTTTGATAATCTGGCGCTTGGGCGGAACAATCTTGCCCACGCGGTTCATGGTGAAAACGTATTGAGCCATGCGTCATCCGGAAAGGAGTCTGATCACACGCCGCCACATGCCGTGGCGGCAAACTCCCGAAGTTTATCAAACCGGAGGCGGGAACACAGCGCACCTCGGCAAAAAAGCTGCCGGAATGCGCGGGCGTGTATGCGAATTACATCTGGGTGGTGTGGCGGGCGGCGTCCCGCGCGTGGGTGCGGTAGGGATAATACTGCAGCACCCGCTTCACATATTGCTGGGTTTCCTTGTAGGGCGGAATGCCCTTGTAGCGATCCACCGCGCCCTCGCCTGCATTGTAGGCGGCGGCGGCCATTGCCACATCACCATGATAGCGGTCCAGCAACCAGCGCAGGTAACGCACCCCGCCCTTGACGTTCTGACTGGCGTCAAACGCATCCTTGACGTTGAAACGCTCGGCGGTGGCCGGGATCAACTGCATCAGGCCCATGGCATTGGCACCCGAGCGGGCGTGCGGCTGAAAGCGGGATTCGACGGTGACAATACTCAGTGCAAAGCGGGGGTCCACATCATTCCAGCGCGCCACCTGCTGCACCATGTCGACAATCCAGCGCCGCTGTTTCGGCAAGCTGGCGATCACATCGTTCAGGGAGGCGCTGTTGGTCACCGGGGCATGGGCAGGCTGTACATCAGCCAGCACGCACTCGGGCAGCTTGTCCGAGCTGTAATGAATAGTTTCCAGCATGTTGACCGCCTGCTGGTGACCCTGCTGCGCCGCCAAGGCCAGCAGCGAGGCGGCGGCATCACGGTCTTCAGGCACGCCCTGACCAAAGGCATACAGCATGGCCAGCCGGTACTGTGATTCGGTAGAGCCTTGGCGTGCCCCGCCACAGTAACGCACTGCAGCCTGCCAGGGATCGCGCTGCTCCAGCTTGGCCGCTTCGGCCAGCCAGGTTTGCGTCTGCACGGTTTCCACCTCTGCCGTATCCGCGAGCGCAACCCTGCCCACCAGCAGCAGGCATGTTGCAATCAGGGGCAGAGATCGTCGCACGGGCAAGCTCATTTCACTCAGGGTAGAGTCGCTTTATAGCAGAAAGCCTGTCAACAGACTGTTAACGATCGTCACGCGGGCGAGCACCATCTATCGCCGCCGGGTCGCCCATACCGTGGCGACCAGAATCAGGGCCATGCCCGCGAGCACCTGCAAACTCGGCCATTCATGTAATAGCCAAGCAGCCAGCAGTACACCATAAACCACTTCCAGCGCCGCCGTCACACTCACCAGACGGGCGGGCAATTGCCGCAGACAGAACATGAACAGACTATGCGCCAACGCGGTGCAGCCCACCCCCAGGGCCATCAACCCCAGCCATTGCCCATTGCCCATGCTGGCCGGAATATGCAGCCATGGCAGCATCCACAGCGCGGCGCCGGCATTCTGCCAGAAGGCCAGCTGCGCCGGTTGCAAGCGGGTGGAGAGGCGACGGTTTGCCAAAGTCAGTCCGGCAAAACTGAGGCCAGATGCGACGCCCCAGGCCAGTCCCATCAAGGAGACCTGGGTCGTGCGCTCGGTTGCCACCACTGCGATGCCCGCACCAACCAGTGCTGCACGCCAAAGGTCGCCCGCCCGGCGAGATTCGCCAAAGCACCATGGCTCGAGCATAGCGACAAACAAGGGGTAGCTGGCCCAGCCCAATAGCCCGGTCGCCACACTACCCAGCAAAATGGACTGGAAGAATGTCCACCAGTGAATGGCTAACAGCAGGCCACAGCCCAGCACATCCCGATGCCAGCCTGAACCCAAACCGGCTCGGGTAAAGCGCAGCCAGCCCCACAGCGCCAGCGCAGCAAAGCCGCTGCGACCGGCAACCAGCAGCACGGCAGGCAGATTCAGGTATTTACCGGCAACTGCTGCCAGCCCGAACAACAGAACCGCGCCATGCAAGGCCAGCAGGTTCCGGTAATGATTCATGTCACGCATGCGGCGATGGTAGCCTGCCCCTCCCGCATGCCGCAAACAGAAAGGCGGCCAAGTAGGCCGCCTCTTTGTTTGCCAAATACCGCGATTACAGGGCCTGGATAATGCCTGCCGCACCCATGCCGGTACCAATACACATGGTCACCATGCCATATTGCCCGGCCATGCCGCGACGGCGCATGCCATGCACCAACGTAGCGGTACGGATGGCACCGGTGGCGCCCAGCGGGTGGCCCAGCGCAATGGCCCCACCCAGCGGGTTGACCTTGCTGGCGTCCAGCCCCAGATCGCCCATCACGGCCAGCGCCTGGGCGGCAAAGGCTTCGTTCAGTTCGATCCACGACAGATCGTCCTGATGCAGGCCCGCCAGCTTCAGTGCAGCCGGGATGGCTTCTTTCGGGCCAATCCCCATGATTTCCGGCGGTACACCCTTGACTGCGAAGGTCACATAACGTGCCAGCGGGGTCAGGTTGAACTGCTTGAGGATTTTTTCACTCACCAGAATCACGGCACCCGCACCGTCCGACATCTGCGAACTGTTACCGGCGGTGACACTACCCTTGGCCGCAAACACCGTCTTCAGCTTGCCGAGGCCTTCCAGCGTGGTATCGGCACGCGGGCCTTCATCGGTATCCAGCACGCGGGTCTTGCTGATCACTTCGCCGCTTGCCAGGTTGGCGGTACGGTTCACCACCTCGAGCGGGGTGATTTCGCCCTTGAACTCACCGGCCTCAATGGCGGCCAATGCTTTCTGATGCGAGGCCAGTGCAAAGGCATCCTGCACATCGCGGCTGATGTTCCACTGGTTGGCCACCTTCTCGGCGGTCAGACCCATGCCGTAGGCAATCGCCACGTTCTCGTCCTGGAACATGGCCGGGTTCAAGGCCACCTTGTTGCCCATCATCGGCACCATGGACATGCTCTCGGTACCGGCAGCAATCATCACATCGGCTTCGCCCAGGCGGATGCGGTCTGCAGCCATGGCGACAGCATTAATGCCGGAAGAGCAGAAGCGGTTGATGGTGACGCCGCCCACGCTGATCGGCAGGCCCGCCAGCAGCAGGCCGATACGGGCCACGTTCATGCCCTGCTCGCCTTCCGGCATGGCACAACCGACGATCACATCTTCAATCAGCTTGGGGTCCAGATTGGGCACCTGGGCCAGCGAACCCTTGATGACGTGGGCCAACATGTCGTCCGGGCGGACATGCTTCATCATGCCGCGCGGTGCCTTGCCTACCGGGGTCCGCGTCGCGGCAACGATATAGGCTTCCTGAATCTGTTTCATGTGTATGTCTCCGAATTCGTTTCTGTGCGCAAAAGGGGCAGCGATCAATTACGCAGCGGCTTGCCGGTTTGCAGCATGTTGAAAATCCGCGCTTGCGACTTTTCCTGTTGCAACAGCATCACGAATGCCTTGCGCTCCAGATTGAGAATCCATTGCTCATCAACCAGCGTACCGCTTTCCACGTCGCCACCGCACACCACTTCTGCGATGGTGGAGGCCAGGAAGTAGTCATACTCGCTGATGAAGCCACCTTCCTTCATGTTGACCAGCATGCCCTTGATGGTGGCCGCGCCAGTACGACCGGCGACCGGGAATCCCTGCAGTTTGGCCGGCGGGCGGAAGCCTGCGGCAGCCATCGCCAGCGCTTCTTGCTTGGCCACATACAGTAGCTCGTAGGCATTGAAGACGATGGTGTCGCTCGCCTTCAGCAGGCCCAGCTCCTTGGCTTCTTCCGCGCTTTTCGCCACATTGGCCATGGCGATATTCTGGAAGTAGTTTTTCAGGAACGGCAGCAGGTCGTTGCCCTTGGCGTCCACCGCGGCGCGCAGCGCAGCCTCCTTGCAGCCACCGCCGCCCGGCAGCAGGCCAACGCCAATTTCCACCAGGCCGATATAGGTTTCCAGGGCAGCCACCGCCTTGTTGGCGTGCATGGTGAACTCGCAGCCGCCGCCCAGCGCCAGGCCACGTACGGCAGCCACCACCGGCACGCTGGAGTAACGCAGACGCATGGCGGTCTGCTGGAAGCGGTCAATCGAAGCTTCAATGGCAGCGAAGTCGCCCGACATGAAGGCCGGTGCCATGTCCTTCAGGTCCGCACCCGCCGAGAAGGGCTCTTCGGTCTGCCAGATCACCAGCGCCTTGTAGTGCTGCTCGGCCAGATCCAGCGCTGCGTTCACACCGTCAATCACCGCACTGCCGATGGTGTTCATCTTGGACTTGAACGACACTACCAGCACATCGTCACCGGTGCTCCAGGCACGCACACCATCATTTTCGTAAACGGTTTCACCCAGCTTGCTGTTCTCACCCACCAATGCAGCCGGTGCCAGTTGACGCTGATAGACCGGAAGGCTGGAGCGGGCTTGCAGGCTGTTGGTCGCCGCAGAGTACGAGCCTTCGCTGCTGTGAACCCCCTGGCGGCCATCATTGACCCACGCCGGCAGCGGCGCGCTGGACAGGGTCTTACCTGCCGCGATGTCTTCTGCCAGCCAGCCCGCCACTTGCTGCCAGCCTGCCGCTTGCCAGGTTTCAAACGGCCCGACACTCCAGCCAAAGCCCCAACGGATGGCCAGATCCACATCGCGTGCATTGTTGGCGATATCCGCCAGATGGCAGGCGATGTACTGGAACACATCGGCAAAGCAGGCCCACAGGAACTGGGCTTGCGGGTGGCTGCTGGCGCGCAGTGCGGCAAATTTCTCGGCCGGGTTCTTGATCTTGAGGATCTCTTTCACCGACTCGTCGGCCTTTTCGCCAGACGCCACGTACTCGCCGCTCACCGGGTCAAGCACCTGAATGTCCTTGCCGACCTTCTTGTAGATACCGGCCTTGGTCTTCTGACCCAGCGCACCGGCCTCAATCAGCTTTTGCAGCCAGGCCGGGATATCGTAGTGCGGATGCCACGGGTCGCTCGGCAGGCTATCCTTCATGGTCTTGACCACGTGGGCAAAGGTATCCAGCCCCACCACGTCTGCCGTACGGAAGGTCGCCGACTTGGCGCGACCCAGCCGGGTTCCAGTCAGGTCATCCACCACGTCAAAACGGATACCATACTTGGCCGCGTTGGCAATGGTCGCCAGCATGGAGAACACGCCGATGCGGTTGGCCACGAAGTTCGGTGTGTCCTTGGCTCGCACCACGCCCTTGCCCAGGGTGGTGGTGAGGAAGGATTCCAGATTGTCCAGCATCGTTGCATCGCTACTGGTGGCCGGGATGATTTCCACCAGCGTCATGTAGCGCGGCGGGTTGAAGAAGTGGATGCCGCAGAAGTGGCTGCGCATCGAATCCGGCAGCGCCTCAGCCAGCTTGTTGATCGACAGGCCAGAGGTGTTGGAGGCAAAAATGGTCTGCGCGCCGAGGAAAGGAGCAACCTTGTGGTACAGGTCCAGCTTCCAGTCCATGCGCTCGGCGATCGCCTCGATCACCAGATCACACTCCTTGAGCAGGTCCATATGCTCTTCGTAGTTGGCCGGGGTGATCAGCTGAGCCTTGCCGGCCACCGACAAGGGGGCCGGGTTCAGCTTCTTCAGGTTGTCGATCGCCTTTTTGGCGATGGCACTCTTGTCGCCCTCTTTCGCGGGCAAATCAAACAGCACCGACTCGACGCCCGCATTGGCGAGATGGGCGGCAATCTGCGCCCCCATCACACCCGCGCCGAGCACCGCCGCCTTGCGGACATAGAAATTCTTGGACGTGGCCATGCTTGCTCCTGTGTATCTACGCTCGATTGTAGGGCACCCTGCGGCACCCACCACTTGCCAGTTACACCGGCAAGCCGTTTCTCCAGACTGCAAAGCTCGCTTGGTGCGCGGAGACACGCACCGTCTGGCCGACTGCCCCAGGCAATCGGCCTGATGTCGTTCAACCTGCCCCAGCCTGCATCCCGCCGGAGAGGAAAGGTAATATCTGCTGCATCACCATGCGCTGATCGTCGGCATCCACCGTTTCGCAGCGGGCGACCATCTGCAGCGCATCATTGCCAGCCAAGGCGTGGAACAAGGTGCCAAACGCCAGGTGCAGGCGCCACATCAAGGTGGCTTCATCCAGCTGCGGCAGCGCTTCACGCAGCACCGTCTTGTACGCCATCACCAGCGGTGCAAAATGCTTGGGCAGCATCCCTTGCAGCGCAGGATGCGGCTCAATGAAAGCCCGCGACAGCAAGCGGACAAACCGCCCACCGTCCCGCCCCCGGGTCCAGACCTGCTGCTGCGCCGTCTCCAGAAAGATGGCCATCGCGCTCGCCACCGGGACCGGCCCGGCAGCCTGCTGCTGCAACAAGCGCTGGCAGCATTGCTGCACCAACGGGTCCAACCGGCGACTGAACACTTCTTGCAGCAAGGCTTCCTTGGAGCCGAAGTGGTAATTCACCGAAGCCAGGTTGACTGACGCCCGCTGGGTGATCATCCGCAGCGAGGTACCGGCAAAGCCATGCTCCGCGAACAATACCTCGGCGGCATCCAGCATGCGTTGCACCGTATCTGCAGTCGAAGCTGCCGGTGTGGCACCACTTTTCCGGTCAGTTCCTGTCCCAGCACGCACGCGGTCAAGCCTCATCAAGCAAACGGTTGTTTGAAACATACGTTTGAGGCTTTATTTTGTCAAGCGCTCGCTTGGTAAATATTCGTTCACAGGGATGCAAACAGTATAGACCGTGCACTGCAACACAAGGTTACAGCTGACAATCGGTCATACCCGGACAGAAGGACAGGCAGGGCTTAGCGCGCGCCTCGCCTCACAGGCTAGAGGCCAACAGGGCCAGCACACCCACCAACAGAAACCCCAGCCAGGAAAGGTGTTTGCCGCGCGACCCCCACAGGGACACCGCGAACTGCAGCAGAAAGCAAAGCCCCACCACACGCCCGATCTGCTCGGGAGAAAAGGTGGGGCGAGCCAACAGGACCAGCACCCCAGCCAAGCCGAGCCAGGCCAGGGTGGTGATATGCCAGGCAAAGCGCAGCAAGGTCATGGTATACGCCGTGCCACCGTACAGGCGTGGCAAATTGTCCAGCCGCGCCAGCCGCTGCAGCAAGTAGCGCTCACCCAGCCAGGAATGGGCCACGCCTATCAATAGAATCACCACGGCCGCCAGATCAAACAGGACCAACATGCGCATGCTTTCAGGCTGGATCATGATCTGCAGTATGCCAGCAGTGGCTGACTGGCGCATGATCCTTGACAACTAGACGACCGGTCTAGTATATTGCACCCCATGAGCCGCCACATCGACACCCGCAACCACCTGCTGGACACCGGGTCCCAGATCATTCTGGGCCGCGGCTTCTCTGCGGTGGGTCTGGCTGAAATCCTGGGTACCGCAGAGGTACCCAAGGGGTCGTTCTACCACTACTTCGCCTCCAAGGAAGCGTTTGGGGTGGCCATGCTGCAACGCTACTTCGCCGAGTATCTGGCCCTGCTACGCCAAAGGCTGACTCGCGAGGAAGGCACCGCCCATGAGCGCCTGCTGGGCTATTACCAGCAGTGGGTCGCCAACCATCAAGCCGATTGCAGCGGTGGTGGCTGCCTCGCTGTCAAACTCTCCGGCGAAGTGGCCGATCTTTCTGAGCCGATGCGGGAAGCCCTGGCTGAAGGCATGCATGGGGTTTGCGGGCTCATTGCCGACTGCATTATTCAAGGCCAACAGGAAGGCTCCATTACAACGGCACAGGCCGCACCCGAGCTGGCCGCCTCCCTGTACAGCCTGTGGGTGGGCAGTGCCTTGCTGAGCAAGGTACAGCGCAGCCTCTTGCCATTGCAACTCGCTTTACAACAAACCCGCCTGCTGCTGCAGGCCCCCTGATTTTTTTCGTCGAAAACTAGACGACCGGTCTAATTAACACAAAGGGCATGACCATGCTGGACAAACTGTTGACCCCCCTGCAAATCGGTGCCGTAACCGCGAACAACCGCGTACTGATGGCTCCACTGACCCGCTTGCGCAATACGGATCCCGGCGACCTGCCGACGCCACTGATGGCGGAATACTATGCCCAGCGCGCCAGTGCAGGCCTGATCGTTTCCGAAGCCACCCACATCTCCCCGCAGGGCAAAGGCTACGCCGGGGCACCGGGCATCTACAATGACGCCCAAGTCCACGCCTGGAAGGATGTAACCGATGCCGTACACCAGGCAGGTGGCAAGATTGCGCTGCAGCTGTGGCATGTGGGCCGCATTTCGCACACCTCGCTGCAACCGGGCGGTGCCGCCCCCGTCGCCCCATCCGCCATTCAGGCCGACAGCAACACCACCATCCGTAATGCGGCAGGGCAACTGGAGCGTGTGCCGACCAGCCTGCCGCGTGCGCTGGAAACCGCAGAGCTGCCAGCGCTGGTTGAAGACTATGCACAGGCCACCGAGCGCGCCCGCGCCGCGGGTTTCGACATGGTGGAAATCCATGCCGCCAATGGCTACCTGCTGAACCAGTTTCTCGCCACGGAAAGTAACCAGCGTAGCGATGCATATGGCGGTTCCATCGAAAACCGCGCGCGCCTGGTACTGGAAGTGCTGGATGCGGTGATCGCCAGCTGGGATGCCAAGCATGTGGGCATTCGCATTTCGCCACATGGTCTGTTCAATGACACCCAGGATAGCGAAGCGGACAGCATGGCCTACTATCTGGCCGAAGCCTTTGCCAAGCGCGGTATCGCTTACCTGCACCTGTCCGAACCCGACTGGGGTGGTGCACCGGAGCTGAGCGAGGCGTTCCGCAAGGGCCTGCGTGAGCGCTTCCCCGGTGTCATCATCGGTTCCGGTGGCTATCAGGCGGACGATGCCGACCAGCTGATCCAGAGCGGCCTGATCGACGCGGTCGCCTTTGGTCGCAGCTTCATCGCCAACCCAGACCTGCCTGCCCGCTTCCAGGCCGGCGCCACACTCAACCCGCTGCGGGCCGAAACGCTATACGGCGGCGGTGCCGAAGGGTATACCGATTACCCGGCGCTGTAAGACAACTGGGCGTGACAGAAATGCTTTCATTTCCGTCACGCCTTAAAAGATTTCTCACGTCTGCCTAACCTGGCACTCATCCGCCCCGATATACCAGCCGCAACACCGTACCATTGCGGTCTTCGCTGATGTACACCGCGCCGTCCGCCCCCACCCGCACATCGACTGGCGCACCCATCGGTTGCGTATCTTTCGGCCCCCAACCCTCGATCAGCGGGATGGGTTTGCCTTGGGGGGTGCCGTCTGCAGCCACATCATAGGCCACCACACGGTGGCCATTGTCGCGGTAGCCGTGAAAGCCCACCAGCAAGCGGCCTTGCCACGGAGCCGGGAATTGCTTGGCGGTGTAGAAGGTCATGCCCAGCGGCGCAGCGTGGCCCGGTAGCAGCACCACCGGTGCTTGCTGCTTGCGGCAGTCGTATTTGGGAAACTCCGGCGCGTTGACGTTCATGTCATAGCAGTAGGGCCAGCCGTGGCTGCTGCCCGCGGTCAGCCGGTTGATTTCATCGTGCGGCAGGTCGTTATCATTGTTATCCGGCAGATTGATTTTCTTGTTGATGGCATCGCGGCTGTTCTCGCCTTGCCAGATGCTGCCACTGCTGTGCAGTGCCAAGGCCATGGAGTTGCGCAAGCCGCGTGCGTAGATACTCCAGCCGGTCACCTTGCCGCCGGGCTTGTCGAAGCGGTAGCGACGCACCACGCCACGCGCTTGCTCGCCCTCGGCTTCCGCGCAGCTGGGGCCATTGGCCTTGTCACAGTTATCCGATGCCGAACCAACGTTGACCAGCAGTTGCCCTTCTGCATCGAACAGCAGGCTGACTAAGGGGTGACGACCGGTGCCTTGCAGCGGCTCAATACCCGAGTCGCCACCAATCACGGCCTGCAGCGCAGGCTGCGCAGCTTTGGGGTCGAACCGCATCACGCCACCGACCACACCCAGATAGACCATACCGTCCGGCCCCAATGCCAAACCGTTGGGCCGGTCCAGCTTGCTGAAGAGCTGGCTCTTGCTCCACTGCTTGCCATTACGCTGCATGCGCCACAAGCTACCTTTGTTCGGATCCCAGCTGCGCATATCGACCACCAGCAGATCCCCGCCCGGCAAGGGGAGCAGGCCGCGCGGGAATTTGAAGTCATCCGCGATCAGGCCGACGCAAAAACCTTTGGGGGTCGCAACGTCGATCTTGGGGAACCCGTCACACTCGCCGTTGGTCGGATACTTGTCGGCCCAGACTGCAGGAGACAAGAAAGCTGCCGCCAGCAATACGGCCACTCGTGTTGCACGCATGTCACGCTCCATAATAGGTTGTTGCAGACCTTCAGCCTGCATCTGGTGTGCGGAAATGCCAGCATGCTAACATTGAAGCGGAGGCTATATGAACAGCTATCGCATCACCCTGACCTTGGCACCCTTGAGTGAACTGGAGTGCCATCGTGCGCTGGATGCCATTCGCCAGTACTGGATGCGGCCAGAGCAGTTGAGCCGCAAGCCGTGGCAAGGGGCCTTCATCCTGACGGCGTCTTCTGAAGCCAACCTGCCGGCTTTTGAAACCGAGAGCCTGTTTGCCAAGCGCTTGAGCTCAGCCATCTGGCGGCGGCTGGGCCGCTACGTCAAGATCACCGTGGATTGTGTCTGCATTGACGACGACACGTCGTCGCACTTCTTGTTCGACGAAACCCGCTATCGTGAACTGATGACCCTGCGCTAAGCCCGCTCATCCAGCGCGCGCAAGCGGTCCAGCGGAACAGGCTGCGCAGACCGCCAATTGCACTCCCCCACCGCCAGAAAACGGTCAATGGCATATTCAACCACCGCCCGATCAATCACATCCACGTCCAGTACCATTTTCAGCCCTACGCCGTAGCGATAGCCGGGCTGTATCTGGAAGCACTCATGGATCACTGGTGGCGTATGGAGCAGGATGTCTGCTTTGAGCTTCATCATCTGCTGGTGCAAGGTACGCCCCTCAAAACGAGCATAGTGTGGCTCGGGCGGTGAAACCGCTTCGTAGGCCCACACCTTGCCGGTATCGGAAAATAGCGCGGGAATAAACTCGATCTGTTGCTCGGCTTCCCGCTCAGCCGCCGTTAACGCCGCATAGGCTTGTTCACGCGCCAGCCGACCGGCTTCCTCCTGAAACGCGGCGCGCGCCGTCACCAGCGACGTATTCCACAGCGTGAAACGATTGCTGCCCGGAAAATAGAAATCAAACCAGCTGCAGCCCGCCGCTGCAGGCTCTGGTTCATCCAGCGCAAACAGACTATCAAAGCGTCCACCATAGTCGGCGGCGTAGCGCCGCATGCGATTTTTCAGCTGAATCACCGCCTCACTGCGCCGGTGGCGCGGCCAGTGCTCAAACGGTAGAAATCGGGCACGCCTTGACCACATAGGGCTAAACATCCTGAAAAGAAAAAGGCATGGTGAATTCACCATGCCTTCTGATGCGGGATGGACTGGCTTCAGTCTTCCCGAGCTATCGTGCTATCGACGCGCTCACGCAATTCCTTGCCCGCCTTGAAGTGGGGGACATATTTGGGTGGCACTTCCACCTTGCTGCCCGACTTCGGATTCCGTCCCGTACGGGGCGGCCGGTAGTTCAGGTCAAAACTGCCAAAACCACGAATCTCGATGCGCTGGCCCTCGGCCAAGCCCTGAGCCATGGTGTCGAGGATCGCTTTGACCGCCAACTCGGCATCCTTGGCGACCAGTTGCGGATAACGCATCGCGAGCTTGGCTATCAACTCGGATTTCGTCATGTGGCCCCTGTCCTGGAAGTACTGCATCAAGCGCCCCAGCCTGCCTGAGCAGGCCGGGGCGTCCGGCGTGATTGCGCTGGATTACTCGGCGTTGCGACCGTCGAGTTTGGCCTTCAGCAGTGCGCCCAGATTGGTGGTGCCAGCGGTGCCGGAAGATTCCAGCGCCTTCATGGCTTCAGACTCATCCGACATGTCCTTGGCCTTGACCGACAGGTTGATCGAGCGGTTCTTGCGATCAACGTTGATGATCATGGCTTCGACTTCGTCACCTTCCTTCAGCACCGAGCGGATATCTTCCACGCGTTCGCGGGAGACTTCGGTAGCACGCAGGTAGCCTTCCACATCACCTTCCAGGACCACAACAGCACCCTTGGCGTCCAGGGACTTCACAGTACCCTTCACCACGGAACCCTTGTCGTTGATGGCGATGTAGTTGTTGAACGGATCCCCGTCCAGCTGCTTGATGCCCATGGAGATGCGCTCGCGCTCCACGTCGATCGACAGCACCACGGCTTCCACTTCGTCGCCCTTCTTGAAGGAACGAACGGCCTCTTCGCCCGGCAGGCTCCAGGACAGGTCGGACAGGTGTACCAGACCGTCGATGCCACCCGGCAGACCAATGAAGATACCGAAGTCGGTGATCGACTTGATGGTACCCTTGATCTTGTCGCCCTTCTTGTACGTGGCGGCGAAATCGTCCCACGGGTTGGACATGCATTGCTTCATGCCCAGGCTGATACGACGGCGGTCTTCGTCGATCTCGAGGATCATGACTTCGACTTCGTCGCCCAGCGACACCACCTTGGACGGGTGAACGTTCTTGTTGGTCCAGTCCATTTCGGACACGTGCACCAGACCTTCGATACCCTGTTCGATCTCAACAAATGCACCGTAGTCGGTCAGGTTGGTCACCTTGCCGAACAGACGGGTGCTTTGCGGGTAGCGACGGGACAGACCGATCCACGGATCGTCGCCCAGCTGCTTCAGACCCAGCGAAACGCGGTTCTTCTCCTGATCGAACTTCAGCACCTTGGCTTCGACTTCGTCGCCCACCGTCAGCACTTCGGACGGGTGCTTGACGCGGCGCCATGCCAGATCGGTGATGTGCAGCAGACCATCGATGCCACCCAGGTCAACGAACGCACCGTAGTCGGTGATGTTCTTGACGATACCCTTGACCACTGCGCCTTCCTTCAGGTTGGCCAGCAGTGCCTGACGTTCTGCGCCTTGGCTTTCTTCCAGCACAGCGCGGCGGGAAACCACCACGTTGTTGCGCTTGCGATCCAGCTTGATGACCTTGAAGTCGATCGGCTTGCCTTCGAACGGCGTGGTGTCCTTGATCGGGCGAATGTCGACCAGCGAACCCGGCAGGAAGGCACGGATGCCGTTGATCATCACGGTCAGGCCACCCTTGACCTTGCCGCTGATCACGCCATTCATCACCTTGTTTTCAGCCAGAGCCACTTCCAGATCCAGCCATGCTGCCAGGCGCTTGGCCTTGTCGCGGGACAGCTTGGTTTCACCGTAGCCGTTTTCCAGCGAATCAATGGCAACCTGCACGAAGTCGCCCGGCTTGACGGTCAGCTCGCCCTTGTCGTCCTTGAATTCGTCGACCGGAATCAGCGATTCGGACTTCAGACCGGCGTTCACCACCACGAAGTTGTGGTCCACGCTCACCACTTCAGCGGTGATCACTTCACCTGCGCGCATTTCCTGACGTTGCAGGCTTTCTTCGAACAGGGCGGCGAAGCTTTCCATGGAGCCCATGGCAGCAGTAGATACGTTAGACATAGAGATTGTTACCTGAGTAGCCATCTTGCGACAGCTCGTTCGTTACTCACCGGCTGCACCCCATGTGCAGCCACCTGAAAAACCGCCCCCAAGCCCGGTCAGGCGACCGTGCGCAGGTGCGGCGAAACCCTAGCCATGTCGAGGTTCTGATGAGCGGTATGCCCGGACCACAAAGGCGACAGCGTCGTCGATGGTCAGATGGGATGTATCGAGCAGCATCGAATCCGAATGGTGCTTCAACGGGGCTACCGCTCGGCTGCTATCGCGCGCGTCGCGGTCCATGATGTCCCGTAGAACATCCGTCAGATTAGCACCATTCCCCTTATTGATCAACTGCTTATGCCGTCGTTCCGCCCGAATCTCGGCACTGGCGGTCAGAAAAATCTTCAGCCCGGCGTCCGGAAACACCACCGAGCCCATGTCACGGCCATCCGCCACCAGCCCGGGCAGCTGGCGAAAATCGCGCTGTCGCTGCAACAGCGCCTGGCGCACCCCCCCCAGCACCGAGAGCTTGCTGGCGGCCATCCCTACCCGCTCGTGTCGTATGGCGTGCGCCACATCGCTCCCGCTCAGCAGGATATGCTCGCCCTCAAAGCGCACATCCAGCGTCGCCGCCACTGCGGTCAGCCTGGGCTCGTCATCCAGCAGGATCTCCTGATTCAGGGCCACCAGCGCGACCAGCCGGTATAGCGAACCGGAATCCAGATAATGAAAACCGAGGGCTTGTGCGGCGCGTTGCGCTACCGTGCCCTTGCCCGAGGCCGTTGGGCCGTCAATGGCAATTACCGGAATCGTCGACGTCATGTCGGGGTGTCCTTCCAATACCACCATTTCAACTTGGCCGGCTCCGGATGTTCGGTTTCGGCGTAGTAAATGGCACAACGAAATACATACAACATGCAGCGGTCCACACGGCAGTCCTGCAGCACGCACAAGGCCTCATACAGCTGCCCGGCATCCCGCCCGCGCAGGTCGGCTACCGTATGGATACCCAATTGCCACAAGTCCAGCGCACAGGCCGGTCCGACCCCGGGGATGACCTACAAGGCTTTCAGCGCAACAGGGTTTGCCGGGGGGACACAGAACTCAAGCATCTTTTATATAGTGTCCAGCACACCAATGCCGAGCAGACCCAGACCGGTGCGCAGGGTATCCGCCGTCAAGCGGCACAACTGCAAGCGGCTCTGCTGCACCGCGCCTTCACTCTTCAGCACCGGGCAGGATTCGTAGAAGCGCATGTACTGCGCTGCCAATTGGTACAGGTAGGCACACAGGTAATGCGGGCAGCTGTCACGTGCGGTCTGGTGCAGGGTATCGGCAAACTGGGCCAGCACCAGCGCCAGCCCGCGCTCAGTGGCCTCTTGCAACTGTACCGGCGCCGCAGCGTCGAATGCTTCGACCTTGCGGAAGATGTTACATGCCCGCGCATAGGCGTATTGCAGATAGGGCGCGGTATTGCCTTCAAACGCCAGCATGCTGTCCCAGTCGAATACATAGTCGCTGGTACGGTGCTTGGAGAGGTCGGCGTATTTCACCGCGCCGATCCCCACCACTGGTGCAATACGCCGGCGCTCGGCATCCGGCAAGTCAGGTTTTTTCTCACTGACCACCGCAAACGCCCGCTCTTCCGCCTCATCCAGCAGCTCGATCAGCTTCACCGTATCGCCTGAGCGAGTCTTGAACGGTTTGTTGTCCTTGCCCATCATGGTACCGAAAGCCACATGCTCCAGCTGCAGACTGGCAGGCTTCCAGCCCGCCAGCTCGGCCACGGTATACAGCTGCTGGAAATGCAGCGCCTGGCGGGCATCCACCACATAGAGACAGCGGTCCAGCTGCAGCTGCTGCACCCGATAGCGGATCGCCGCCAGATCTGTGGTGGAATACAGATAGCCGCCATCCTTTTTCTGGATGATGTAGGCTTGGGCTTCGCCGTCGCGGCCCTTGAAGGCATCCAGATACACCACCTGCGCGCCATCGCTCTCGGTCAACAGACCTTTTGCCTTCAGCTCGGCCACCAGTACAGGCAGGTCATCGTTGTAAGCGGATTCACCACGGACATCAGCCCGCGTCAGCTGCACGCCCAGCTTCTGGTATACCGCATCACAATGGCTCATCGACACGTCAAGGAACTGTTGCCACAAAGCCAGCACCTGCGGCTCTCCGGCCTGCAGCTGCACCACATACTGCCGGGCACGGTCGGCAAACGCCGGGTCGGCATCAAAGCGGACCTTGGCTTCACGGTAGAACACCTCCAGATCGCCCAGCGCCAACTCGCTGTCACCCGCCTCGATATGCTCCAGCAGGTGCGCAATCAGCATGCCAAACTGGGTGCCCCAGTCGCCAACGTGGTTTTGCCGGATCACCTGTTGCCCGAGAAAATCCAGTACCCGTGCCATGGCATCACCAATAATGGTGGAGCGCAGATGGCCGACGTGCATTTCCTTGGCCAGGTTGGTGGAGGAGTACTCCACCATCACCTTTTGCGGCGGCAGCGGCTCCACCCCCAGCTTGGCATCAGCGCGTGCGTTCATCACTTGCTGGGCAAGGAAAGCAGGGGACAGGTGAATATTGATAAAGCCGGGACCGGCAATCTCCACCTTGTCGGCAATCCCTGTCAGGTCCAGCGCATCGACCACCTGCTGGGCCAGCTGGCGCGGGTTCATTTTCAACTGCTTGGCGGCGGACATCACGCCATTGACCTGATAGTCACCAAATTCCGGGCGCGCGGCCGGTTGCAGCATGGCCTGCGCCTCCGGCGCGCCTGCGGCGGTCAATGCAGCCTGTACCCGTTGTGAAAGCAAGTGTTGCAAAGTCATGTTCAAATCCTGTCTGCAGCCGGGATACGGCTGCTCAATACACTGCCTGAGCCTGACGGGATAGCGCCAGACTCACCTGTCCTTGTCGCAGGCACAGGTCATCGTCGGATGCTGTCCAGCACCTCGAAATAGGTCGGGAAGGTCTTGGCGGTGCACTTGGGATCATTGATGCGCACCGGCACCCCACCCAGCGCCACCAGCGAGAAGCACATGGCCATGCGATGGTCATCATAGGTGTCGATCACGGCATTGGGCGTCAACGATGCGGGCGGCGTCACCCGGATATAATCCGCACCCTCCTCCACGGTTGCCCCCACTTTGCGCAGCTCGGTGGCCATGGCGGTCAGGCGGTCGGTTTCCTTGACACGCCAGCTGGCTACATTGCGAATGGTGGTGGTGCCCTCGGCAAACAAGGCTGCAACCGCAATGGTCATGGCCGCATCCGGAATATGATTGAGGTCGGCGTCAATCGCCTGCAAGCGACCCGAAGCCGGTGCTGAGGCTTCAATCCAGTTGTCACCCCAGACGATGCAGGCCCCCATCTGTTCCAGCGCTTCGGCAAAGCGCTTGTCGCCCTGAATGCTGTCGCGGCCCACCCCTTCGACCCGTACCGGGCCTTGACCAATGGCACCGGCGGCGAGGAAATAGGATGCACTGGAGGCGTCGCCTTCCACATGGATCACCCCCGGGCTACGGTACTGCTGACCGGCCGGCAGGTGGAAGGCTTGCCAGCCATCCCGCTCGACCGTCACGCCGAATTTCTGCATCAGGTTGAGGGTGATCTCGATGTAGGGCTTGGAGATCAGCTCGCCTTCAACCTCAACCGTGATTGCCCGCCCGGTCAGCGGCAAGGCCATCAACAGCGCGGTCAGAAACTGGCTGGAGACATTGCCGCGTACCGAGACCTTGTCCTGCTCAACCCTGACACCGGGGCGCAGTTGCAGCGGCGGGTAGCCCGGCGTGCCCAGATAGGTCACCTGCGCGCCCAGCGGCAGCAAGGCGTCGACCAGATCGCCGATCGGGCGCTCGTGCATGCGGGGTACACCGGACAGCTGGTACTCGCCCCCCATCAGGGCCAATGCGGCGGTCAGGGGCCGGAAAGCGGTACCGGCATTGCCCAGAAACAATGCCGCTTGTTTGACTGGGAATGCACCTCCCGCCCCATCCACCACGAAGTCACGGCTCTTGCCCTGCTGGGCCCAGTGCACGCCCAGCGCACGCAGCGCAGTCAGCATGTGTTGCACATCGTCCGAATCCAGCAGACCACGGACTTCGGTCTGTCCTTGTGCCAGCGCAGCCAGCAGCAAGGTACGGTTTGAGATGCTTTTCGAGCCGGGCAGCTGCACGCTGCCCGCTACCGCCGCAATGGGCGCGAGATCAAGACTTTCCATCGGGAACTTCATTTCCTGCTATGCGGTTAGAGGAGGCGGCATCCGGTAGCGGTTGCAACGCCTGCTTTTTCTTGTCCAGCCAGGCATTGCGCGCCTGGCGTGAGGTGGCAAATACCGCCTCCAGTCCTGCGGCATCGTGTTCCAGCAGCATCTGGCGCAAACGGAGCAATTGGGCCTGATAGGCCTCCAGCTCCTGTAACAGGGCCTCGCGGTTGGCGAGGCTGATGTCGCGCCACATCTCAGGGTGACTGCTGGCGATGCGGGTAAAATCTCGAAAACCACTGGCAGCATACTGAAAAAACACCTCGCCATCCGGGCGACGGGCCAGCTCTTCCACCAGGGCAAACGACAATAAATGCGGCAAGTGACTCACTGCCGCAAAAATCCGGTCATGCTGTGCCGGGCTCATCTCCGGCACTAGGGCACCGCACGCCTGCCACAGCTGGCGTACCCGTGCCACGGCTACTGGGCTGGACTCCGGCAAAGGCGTCAACACTACCTGTTTATGCCGGTACAAATCCGCACGGGCCGCACTGGCACCACTGAACTCGGCGCCAGCTATCGGGTGCCCCGGCACGAAATCGGCCAGCCGTTCACCCAGGTGCGCGCGGGCCAGCGCCGCCACATCGGATTTGGTGCTACCCCCATCGGTCAGCACTGCGCCGGGCGGCAGCAGCTCGCGCAGCTGGCGGAACAAGTCGCCCATCTGCCCCACGGGAGTAGACAGCAGCACCAGCTCGCTGCCTTCCACGCCCTGCGCCAGCGAAGTCGTGGCCTGATCCAGTATCCCCAACTCCAGTGCGGTCTCCAGATTGGCCTGAGAGCGGCCCACCCCCACCACTTCCCGCACCAGCCCGGCGGCCTTGAGGCTCAGTGCAAACGAGCCGCCAATCAGCCCCACCCCGACAATGGTCAGGCGGCGCAACGGGGCAACCGAGAGGGGCAAGGTGGCAGGCATGGCGGTTTTCAACTCCGGCGTCAACAGTTCAGGCAACACAAGCAGAAAGAGCGCAGCCTGCGCTACGCTCTTTCGTCGATACGTTAGGACACACAGCAGCGATTATAACCGGCCCGTCAGCCGACTGCATCCTCCCAGTCAAGGTCGCCACACAGCACCACACACTGTCCGCCGGATTCAAACGCGATCGACAGGGTCACGCAGGCCCGGCCGGTGCTGGCCGAGAGATACGGGCGGGATACTTGCAACTCGCCGAGCGCATGCATGGCATCCCTGAAGTATGGACGGCGAATCCAGCTGGCTCCGGCGGTTTCCTGCAAGCGGTGCAACCGCGTGGTGCCAACCCGTCGGCTGTGCCCCGGCAGCCCCTCACCGATCTGGCGGCCCTCGCTGTCCAGCACAAAGCACAGCGCCGCAGCGGGCAGATCCAGAAAGCTGCCTGCGGCCACCGCCAGGGTTTGTCCATCCATCATCATCCGTGTCGGAATATGCCGGAAGGCTTCGATATAAGGTGCGAGCTTCTCGCGCTGCGCCACGCTGGTATCATGATCCAGCTGGCGGTAATCATTCCACAAGCGATCGAATACTTCGCTGCGCTCGCCAATCACCCGGATGTCGGCCTGTGGCATGCCGAAATAAAAACCCTGCACGAAATCACAGTCGGCCTGCATCGCCACCATGGCCTGGGCATGGCTCTCGATCCCCTCAATCACCACCAGCGACCCGGCATCGTGCAGCAGGGAAACCAGACCGCGCAGCATATTGAGCGCACGACCATCCTGAGCGGCACGCGCCACCAGCGATTGATCCAGCTTGACGATGTCCGGTCGCAGACGCCAGATACTGTCCAGATTGGCATTGGTCCGGCCAAACTGGCTGACCGCCAGCAGACAGCCCAAATTCCGCCACTCCAAGGCGGCTTCGTGAGCGGCATCCAGCATGTCGGGTTCCAGCCGCTCCACCTCCAGCACCAGGCTATCCGCCGCCAGCCCGTAGCGGTCCAGCATCTCCGGCAGCAGATATTGGACCAGCTCTCGATCCACAAAACCCTCAGGCAGCAAGTTCAGGAATAACCAGCTACCACTGCCTCCACATTGCCCAAAATGGGCCAGATGCAGATCCAGGCAGGCGCAGTCTACCGCACTGCTGTCATTCTCCAGCTGAGCATGCTCCAGAAACTGACGGGTACTCCCCCAGTGCGCCGACTGTAGCTCCACCCGCAGCAGGGCTTCAAAGCCGACGGTATGACGGTGCGCCAGACCGAAGATGGGCTGAAAATGGCTTTCCACCACCATGGGGAAACCCATCAGTGCCGCAAAAGGATTCGGGCGGGTATGTTCTACAGGGTGTGTCATGGCTCTCGCGTTCATGGGCAGCATCTGGATCCTGATCGTAGTATGCCCGTTGTCGGTTGCAATTCTTGTGCCTGGGATCAACCGGGCCGCAAGTCATGAAAATATCCGCGGACGCACCAGTCTGGCCCATGCACCGTCGCCTCTCGCACCATGCCGGCGCATTACAATACGGATGGCGCGTTCATGGTCTGACTTAAGGTGTCTTGCTCCAGCGGCAGCCAGACCTTGAATATCACTCCGCCTTCCGGGTGGTTCTCTGCCCAGACATGTCCCGCATGGTCCTGAATGATCTCCCGGCAGATGGCCAGACCCAGTCCGGTACCACCAGAACCATCCTTGGTCTTGCTGCTCTGGATGAACTTGTCGAAGATGGTAAGCAATTCGGCCTCGGGTATGCCCGGCCCATGGTCACGTACCGTGAACAGCAAGCCATCCAGCACCTCTTCGCCATCAGTATGGCTGGCTTCCTTGACCGTCAACAGCACCTGACTGCCTTGCACGGTGAATTTGAGGGCATTGGCCAGCAGGTTCCGCACCACCTGACCGATGCGCATGGCATCCATGGCGGCCCGCACCGGGTCCTGTTCCTGGATCACCAGTTCGACGCCTCGCTCCTGCGCCAGCGACATGAACTCTTGTACCACTTCTTCCAGCACCAGGCCCAGACGGGTGGGCTGCATGGTGTACACCATCTTGTCCGCTTCCAGCTTGGACAGATCCAGCAGGTCGTTCAGCAAGGCCAGCAAGCGGTTACCGCTCTGATGGATGCGCGAGAAGTATTGCCCCAGCTTTTCATTGCTGACCGTTCCCAGCTTGCGCTCGCCCATCTCCGAGAAAGAAATGATGGCATGCATCGGGGTACGCAGCTCATGCGACATATTGGACAGAAACTCGGTCTTGGCCCGGCTGGCCGATTCCGCAGCCTCTTTGGCTTCGCGTAGCAGCACTTCTGCGCGCTTGCGCTCGGTCACATCCATCAAGGTACCCACATAACCGGACAGGGTCCCATAGTCGTCCACCAGCGGCGCCAGTTTGCAATCCACCCAGAACGGCGCACCAAAGCTGCTCGGCACCCGGAACTCACCCACGTAAGCACCGTCCTGCTCGCAATCCCGCTGCCAGCGCGACTGCACCAGCCCCCGATCGTCGGCCAGCACCAGCATGGTCCAGTCGGTGCCAATCACAGTTTCCACCCCCAGACCCGTGCGCCGATTCCAGTACGCACTCATGAAAATGCAGCGCCCATCCGCCGAGGTACGGAAAATCCCCACCGGAGCGGCATTGGCGAGGGTCCGGAAACGCTGCTCGGACGCCCGCAATGCCTCCTCAACCCGCTTGCGCACCTGCAGATCTTCTTCCAAGCGGCGGTTTTTCTCTTCCAGTTCATGAATCAGCTTGTTGAGTGCCTGCCGGGTATATTCCAGGCTATTACCCAGCTTGCCCAACTCATCATTACGGGTCCAGGTAAAGGGATGCTCCAGCATGCCAGCGGCCAGCCGGGTAGAATCCCGCATCAGCCCCATCAGAGGGCGTACCAGCCGTAACTGCAGCAGCAGTACGATCAGCATCAGGGAAAACGCCAGCTGTCCCAGCAAGGTCCACAGCATGGCGTTACGGTTGTTGCCGATCTGGTTACGCAAATAACCATCGTCCATCACGACCGTGACGAAGCCGATCACCTGATTCTCGAAGTACACCGGCTTGCTCTGGGTACGTAGCTGCCCCAGTTGCCGCTCTGGTTTGTGCATCTCAAGAAAGGTCCCCAGATGGGCATCGGTTACGCTGATGCGGACAATGCGGGGATCTTCCATCACCGAGGATACAATCTGCTGGCCGGAATCCGGGCTCAAATTCCACAATGGCAGCTGGATCGCCAGCACCAGATTACTCAGTACCTGACCGTGCTGCAGCTCCAGATTGCTGCGCAGTTGCTGTTCGGAACGTTGCAGGGAAAAATAGCCATTGAGCAATGACGGGATCAGCAAACCAATGATGATCGCACCGATGATGGACTGCTTGATTGACAACGCCCGCTTCAACAACTTGGCTCCACTCCCGTCGCAATGGGTTGAAACGATGATGCGCGCCCAGATAGTGTCATGCTAGCTGAAAAACATGAAAATTGAAGCAGGGAGTATATGGACGATCAAGTAAAGCGCGCTTTGCAGCGGTGGCCTGGCGTCCCCGCCGTCTATGGCTGGCTGCGCCTGGATGCACGTGGTGACTGGTGGCTGGACAACACCCGTGTCCACCACCCGGGCTTGCGTGACTTCATTGGCCGCAACTATGCAGCGGCAGCCGATGGATGCCACTACTTCCAGAATGGCCCCCAGCGCGTCTATATCGAGCTGGATGCGGCCCCCTATGTGCTGCACCTGACCACTGCCGGCGAACTCCATGACCATACTGGACAGCGCTGGGGACAACATCCACTGCAAGGCTGGCGGGATGAAACCGGCCAAGTCTGGCTCTCGGAGCAGGGGCGGCTGGCCATCCTGGACGACCGCAGTCTCGCCCAGCTGGACATTCTGGATACAGAACCGCCACAACTTACCCTGGCAGGGCAGCCTGTTTTGCTACCTTTGGTCGCATCCCGTGAACTCTTGCAACAATTCAACGTCAATCCGCTGCCGACCCCATAGAGAGGGCGGCCATATTGAATTATCATTGCAGTTAACACCAACAGGGAGTAAACCGACCATGGCCATGGACGTCATTGATTACCGTATCCTCGGCAACGACATGCAGTATGTCGAGGTAGAACTGGACCCGCAGGAAGCTGCCGTGGGCGAAGCCGGTGCCATGATGTATATGGAAGATGGCGTCGAAATGGACACCATTTTCGGCGATGGCTCCGCCCAGCAAAAGGGCTTCATGAACAAGCTGTTCGGCGCAGGCAAGCGCTTGCTGACCGGTGAGTCGCTGTTCACCACCATCTTCGTCAATAATGGCACGGGCAAGCGTAAAGTTGCGTTTGCCGCCCCCTATCCGGGCCACATTGTGCCCGTGCATCTGCCCGATGTCGGCGGTACGCTGATCTGCCAGAAGGATTCTTTCCTGTGCGCTGCCAAGGGCGTTTCCATTGGCATCGCCTTCCAGCAAAAACTGGGCGCGGGCTTCTTTGGCGGTGAAGGCTTCATCATGCAGAAGCTGGAAGGGGATGGTCTGGCATTCGTCCACGCAGGCGGTACCGTTTGCGAAAAAGTACTGGCCCCCGGTGAAGTGCTGCGGCTGGATACTGGCTGCCTGGTGGCCATGCAAAGCTCGGTTGACTACGATATCCAGTATGTTGGCAAGATCAAGAGCGCCCTGTTCTCCGGTGAAGGCCTGTTCTTTGCGACCTTGCGCGGCCCCGGCAAAATCTGGCTGCAATCCCTGCCGCTGTCACGCATGGCCAACCGTATTGTTGCAGCCTCCAGCTACGCCAAGGGCGGCGGCGGTCGAGAAGAAGGCTCACTGCTCGGCGGTCTGGGCAGCCTGCTGGACGGTGATAACGACTGACCTCCCCTGAACCCATCTGATACAGGATACCTTTTGCCATGCGCAGCACCGCCAGCCTGACGGCGCACAGTTTTGTCGGTCAATGTTTCAGCCCCGGCCAGGCCACGGGCCAGGATGTCCTGGTCGAGCTGGTTCCCGGTTCGCTGGTGGTGTGCCTGCCGGATGGGCAGCGCCTGACGGCCCCGCTGAGTGAGGTCCAGCTCAGTCGCGGTGGCTTCAATGCGCAGCAGTGGCAGTTCAGCTGGCGTCATGAGGGAGGGCAGTGGATGATTGCCCTGTCTGACCTCAATGCCCAGCAGCGTTTGCGGAGCAAACCGCCCGTTGGCCTGGAAAAGCAGCTGGCGGCGCTGAGCAAGGTGCAGCGCAAAGCCAACTGGGTGGTCCGTATTGGCTGGAGCGTGCTGGTTCTGGTGATTCTGACGCCGCTGATCCTGTTGGGCCTGCTCTGGTGGCAAGCAGACCGGATCGCCAGCTGGGCCACCGATCGCATCACGGTAGAACAGGAAGCCGCCCTGGGCCAGGCGGTGTTCGAAGCGCAGAAGTCCCATCTGCGGCTGATTGAACAGAGCCCGCTGCAGGCCCCCTTGGAGGAAATGGGCCAACGACTGACCAAGGGATCCGCTTACCGCTACCAGTGGTATCTGACCGATGATCCCGCGATCAATGCTTTTGCCATTCCGGGTGGAATTGTGGTGGTCAACAGCGGCCTGGTGAAAGCCAGCAGCAGCCCGGAGGAGCTAGCCGGAGTGCTGGCACATGAAGTGCAGCACGTTGAGCAACGCCACAGCCTGAAGGGCATGGTACAAAACCTCGGACTCGCCGCCATTGCACACTTTGCCCTGGGCGACTACAGCGGTAGCCTGCCTGCACAGATGGCCACCGAGCTGGCCGACCTGAAATTCTCGCGGGACCATGAACGGGATGCCGATAACAAGGGTTTTGATACCCTGTTGAAAGCAGACATCAACCCGCAAGGCATGGTCAGCATGTTCGAGAAGCTCGATCAGGCCAGCGGTAGCGCACCGCCGGCATTGCTGTCTTCACACCCGGATACACAGGAGCGGATTGCTCACCTGCGTAGCCGCCTGGCAGGGTTGCAAGCTCGCAAGTTTACGCCCCTGCCCTACCCGTGGCCCAAACTGAAGCAAAGCCTTGCAAAATAAGCTGACCACCCTGCTGATTGACCTGTCACGGCAAAGTCTGGAACTGCTGGATGAAACAGGCTCCCTGCTGGGGGCATACCCGGTTTCGACCGGAGCGCGAGGTGCAGGAGAGTTAACGGGCAGTCAGCAAACCCCTCGTGGCTGGCATCGCATTCATGCCCTGATCGGCAAAGATGAGCCTCCGGGTGCAGTCTTTGTGGCCCGCCTGCCCACCGGAGAAATCTACAGCCCGGCGCTGGCGGCCCAACACCCCAGCCGGGACTGGATTCTGAGTCGCATTGTGTGGCTGGACGGGCTGGAACCTGGCTTCAACCTGGGTGGGTCGGTGGGTACCTTGCAGCGCTACATCTACCTGCACGGCACACCGGATTCGGAGCCCATGGGGCAGCCTGCGTCACATGGTTGTATCCGCATGCGCAATGAAGACCTGATCGCCCTCTTCCCACATTTGACCGAAAGCGTGCGAGTTCATATTGTGGCGCAGCAAGAACGCGCACAGGTGGTGAATGTTGATACGCAGATGGCCGCCACCTACTTCGCCAATCAGGGTCTACCCCACGACCCGCAAGCGCAAACCATCCTGCTGCAATATGGCTTGCATTTCGACGGCTGGTTAGGTGGCCTGCAACTGAGTGCATCGGGCGAAATCACCCAGCTCTGTGCCACAGATGTGCATCCTGACCTGTTTCGCCGCCTGCTGCTCCGGGCGGGACTGACACGACGCTATGCGGGGCTGGACGGTCCCGCCTGGCTCGCCCCCCAGACCGACTGGCCCGCCTCGCGATTGCAGGAACTTGGCTTGCAACCGCTTTCACCGCATACTGACCGCTTTTTTCTGCCCCTAGACTGATTGATACACATGAACACCGTTTTCCGGATGCTGTTGCTGACCGTACTCAGCAGCTTGCTGCTGGCCTGCCCGGCCACCACCCCACCCGCCAATACGCCAGCCGCCAATGCAGGCAAGCCCACACCCAAGCCGCAACCGAAACCAGTCAAGATTGCGCTGGTGCTGGGCGGCGGTGCTGCGCGCGGTTTTGCCCACGTGGGGGTGATCAAGGTGCTGGAAGCCAACGGCATTGACCCGAAGATCGTGGTCGGCACCAGCGCGGGCAGCGTGGTGGGCTCGCTTTATGCCGCAGGTTACTCCGGTTTTGACCTGCAAAAGCTGGCGCTGAGTCTGGATCAGGATGAGGTGGGTGACTGGACCTTGCCGGACCGGGGCTTCATCAAGGGGCAGGCCCTGCAGGATTTCATCAACAAGAACGTCAAGAACCAGCCCATCGAGAAGCTCAAGCGTGAGTTTGGCGCAGTGGCCACCAATCTGAAAACCGGCCAGGGCGTGTTGTTCCAGCGCGGCAATGTCGGCATGGCGGTGCGCGCTTCCAGCAGCGTGCCGGGTGTATTCCAGCCGGTGAACATCGCCGGGGTGGATTATGTGGATGGCGGCGTGGTCAGCCCGGTGCCGGTCAAGTATGCGCGGCAGATGGGTGCAGACTTCATCATTGCGGTGGACATTTCCGGCAGCCCGAACAGCGGTCCGATCACCAGCAGCAAGGATGTGCTGCTGCAGTCTGCCACCATCATGGGCAAGACCATCAAGGAAGAAGAGCTAAAGCAGGCCAGCGTGGTGATCACACCCAAGGTCGGCCAATTCGCAGCGGACGATTTTGACAGCAAACACATGTCCATACTGGAAGGTGAAAAGGCAGCGCAAGCGCTGATGCCGCAGATCAAGCAGAAACTGGCCGCGCTGCAAAAACCCTGAGCGTTGATAACTGCGCAAAATAAAAAAGGAGGGTTTCCCCTCCTTTTTTATGGCCTGCCGTAACGCTTACTTGCCGTACACCGGGAAGCGCGATGTCAGCGCCTTCACCTTTTCCCGCACGGTGGCCAGATTGGCTTCGTCATTCGGATTGTCCAGTACATCCGCCACCAGATGCGCCACCTGACGGGCTTCGTCTTCCTTGAAGCCGCGCGAAGTAATGGCGGGCGAACCAATGCGAATGCCAGAGGTGACGAACGGGCTTTCCGGGTCGTTCGGGATGGCGTTCTTGTTGACCGTGATGTGTGCCAGACCCAGCGCCGCATCCGCCGCCTTGCCGGTCAGGCCCTTCTGGCGCAGGTCCACCAGGAACATATGCGATTCGGTACGGCCAGACACGATGCGAACCCCTCGCGAGGCCAGCGTTTCCGCCATGGCTGCTGCGTTCTTCAGCACCTGCTCCTGATAGGCCTTGAACTCCGGCTTCAGTGCCTCACCAAAGGCAACAGCCTTGCCTGCGATCACGTGCATCAGTGGGCCACCCTGCAGCGACGGGAACACGTTGGAGTTCAGCATCTTCTCGTGTTCGGCCTTGGCCAGAATCAGGCCACCACGTGGACCACGCAGGGTCTTGTGGGTGGTCGAGGTCACGAAGTCGGCATGCGGTACCGGGTTCGGGTACAGACCCGCAGCCACCAGACCGGCATAGTGCGCCATGTCGACCATGAAGTATGCGCCCACCTTCTTGGCGATTTCGGCCATGCGCGCAAAGTCAAAGCGCAACGCGTAAGCCGAGGCACCACCGATGATCAGCTTGGGCCGGGTTTCCAGTGCCACCCGTTCCATGTCGTCGTAGTCAATCTCTTCATTGGCGTTCAGGCCGTAGGCAACGATGTTGAACATCTTGCCGGACAGGTTGGCCGGGGAGCCGTGGGTCAGGTGACCACCGTGGGCCAGGTTCATGCCCATCACGGTGTCGCCCGGCTTCAGGATGGAGAAGTACACCGCCTGGTTGGCCTGCGAGCCGGAATGCGGCTGCACGTTGGCGTATTCGGCACCAAACAGCTGCTTGACGCGGTCAATCGCCAGTTGCTCCACCTGGTCGACGTACTCGCAGCCCCCGTAGAAACGCTTGCCCGGGTAGCCCTCGGCGTATTTATTGGTCAGTTGCGAACCTTGTGCTTCCATCACCGACGGGCTGGTGAAGTTTTCGGAGGCGATCAGCTCGATATGGTCTTCCTGGCGCTGAACTTCCTGCTGGATGATGGCCCACACAGCGGGATCATGCTGGGCCAGCGTGACGGACTTGCTATACATGGTGCAACGCTCCTGAACAGTGAAGAGGTATGACGGAACCGGGCGATTTTATCACGCCTGCGAACCTGCCTGTTTGGCTTCCAGTTCTTCCCAGCGTCCCAGTTTTTCCAGCAGCAGGGTTTCAATCTCCTCCACCCGTGCCTGCCTGGCAACCGCGCCCTTGGGATCATCACGATAAAGCGTGCCATCCAGCAGCGCTGACTGCAAAGCGGCCTGTTCTTGTTCCAGGGCGGCAATCTGCTCCGGCAACTGCTCCAGTTCCCGCTTCTCGTTGAAGCTTAGCTTCGCGCTGCTGCTCTTCTTGCGCTCAACAGGCGCGGCATCTCGCGCGGGTTCAGCCTTGCGGACAGCGGAAGACGCGGCCGCCCGGCTGCGCTGCCAGCTCAGCCAGTCGGAGTAACCGCCCACATACTCTTCCAGCACACCATTGCCTTCAAAGGCAATCACGCTGGTCACCACATTGTCGAGGAAGACCCGGTCGTGGCTGACCAGAAAAACGGTACCCGGATAGTTGAGCAGCAAGGCTTCCAGCAGTTCCAGCGTATCAATATCAAGGTCGTTGGTCGGCTCGTCCAGCACCAGCACATTGGCCGGGCGGGCAAACAATCGTGCCAGCAGCAGGCGGTTACGCTCACCACCGGAGAGCGAGCGCACGGGAGAACGGCTGCGGGCGGGCGGGAACAGAAACTCTTCCAGATAACTGATCACATGCTTGCGCACGCCACCAATCTCGACAAATTCACTGCCGGGGCTGATGGTATCGGTCAGCGTGGCATCCTCATCCAGCTGCGCGCGGAACTGGTCAAAATAGGCAATGCTGAGGTTGGTACCTTGCTTGACCTTGCCGCTGACCGGGGCCAACTCGCCCAGGATCAGCTTCAGCAGCGTGGTCTTGCCCACCCCATTCGGCCCGATCAAACCAATACGGTCACCCCGCTGAATGCGGGTGGAAAACTGGCGGATCAGCGGGGCTTGCTCTGGGTAGCCGAAATACACATCTTCCAGTTCCGCCACCAGCTTGCCAGAACGCTCGCCCACGTCCAGCTGCAGATTGACCTGTCCCTGTTGGGTACGACGGTCAGCGCGGATACGGCGCAACTCTTCCAGTCGCCGCACGCGGCCTTCATTACGGGTACGCCGCGCCTCGATCCCCTTGCGGATCCAGACCTCTTCCTCTTTCCAGAATTTGTCGAACTTGGCGTTGTGCACCGCCTCGATCTGCAACTGCTCGGCCTTCTTCACCTGATACTGGCTAAAGTTGCCGCTGTAGCTGGTGAGGAAGCCCCGGTCCAGCTCGATGATGTGGGTTGCGACATTGTCGAGGAACTGGCGGTCATGCGTAATGAACAGAATGGCGCCGCCGAAGCCCAGCAGCAAACTCTCCAGCCACTGGATGGCGCTGACGTCCAGATGGTTGGTCGGCTCATCCAGCAGCAGCACATCGGGTTCGGACACCAGCGCACGCGCCAGCGCCACCCGCTTCTTCCAGCCACCGGAGAGGTCCGCCACCAGCGTATCCGCCGGCAAGGCCAGGTGCGACAACACGGTATCCACCAGGGTATTGAAACGCCAGCCGTCACGGGCTTCGAGCTCACCCTGCACGTGCAGCAGCTCCGCCAGCTCTGCCTCATCGCTATGCTGGGCAAGATGGCTGGTCAGCACATGGTAACGCTGCAGCAATTGCTGCAGCTCCCCCAACCCGGACGACACTGCAGCAAACACCGTCTCGCCCTCGCCAAAAACCGGCTCTTGTGGCACCCAGCCCACCCTGGCATCCGGCGCACGCCAGCACACCCCGTCGTCCAGCACCTGCTCACCCGCCAGCACCTTGATCAGTGAGGACTTGCCGGCGCCATTACGGCCAATCAGGCCCAGGCGCTGCCCGCGATCGAGCAAGAGGTTGGCGCCATCCAGCAATGGCCAATGACCAAAGGCAAGGGAGGCATTTTCAAGGCTAAGAAGGGGCATGGCAACCTGACATCAGAAAACGGGCAAAGTCGGGATTATAATTCAGGCACCCGATCCCTGCTGACGAGTTGCGATGCGACAGCTGACCATCCTGCTGTGTCTCTGGTACATCCCCCTGACAGCCTGGTGCGAACAGCACCTGACGGCCCGTTTTGCCGCCAGCGAGTGGGCCCCCTATATGGGTGCACATCTGCCACAGCAAGGCCGCGCCGTGGCGACGGTGCGCGCAGCATTTGCCCGCAATGGCATCCAGTTGCAAGTCGATTTCTACCCTTGGGCGCGCACCATCGCCCTGGCGCGTGCGGCACCATATGATGGCTATCTGGTGGAGTACGACGATGCAATGCTGCGCAAGGAATGGCTCTACTCTTTGCCCGTGGCCTACAGCCCGCTGGGGTTGGCAGAACGGGTGGCCAATCCGGTGGTCTGGACACGGCTGGAAGACCTGGCGGCCCAGCGTAAAACGATTGGGGTGGTGCAAGGCTATGTCAATACGCCGGAGCTGGACCGCCTGATTGCACAAGGTACGCTCAATAGTGACCGCAGCGCAGATGACCTGACCCTGCTGCACAAGCTCGCCGCTGGACGGGTGGATGTCGCGGTCATGGATGCCCAAGTGTTCGAGTATCTGCTCCTCACCCAAAGTACACTACGCGCCCATGCCCACCAGCTGCGCCTGCAGCCCCGTTTGCTGGAACAAAAAGCCCTCAATGTGGTGTTCCGTAAAACACCGCGCGGCCAATGGCTACTCAACCAGTTCAATCAAGGGCTGCGTGCAGTGGGGAATATTGCAGCCCCCAAGCCCCCTGCCTGAACCTTCACGGCAAAATGGGCTTGTGCTGCTCATCCTGCAAGCCTGCCAGCAAACTGCGGCCATCTTCGCCCACCCGCAGAACTGCAAAACGGGCCTTGGCAAAGCGCTCGCCTTCACCCTCCTGAAAGAACCAGGCTTCGCTTGGCAAGGCGGGCCGGTCCCACGACCAGCGGGTACGCCATTTGAAGCTCAAATAGAACTCACCGGCCCGCAAGGGCTTGCCATCTTCCAGCCGCTGCAGGCGCGCCACCCCGCCAGGGTCGGCTTTGAGCACCATGCGACTTTGTTCGGGGTGCTCTATTTCGGGCAACACGGCATTCGGGTTCTTTTGCCGTGCTGCTTCACGCACAGCATCCTCTTTCTGTCGCAGCTGATCCCCCAGCTGCTGCGCCACCTCGTAATCCAGTGCCATGTAGTCGCCCTGCATCAGAGAGCGTGGATCCACCGGCGCCAGCGCCAGCACCACCACCCGTCCTTGGTGCAACAAGCCCTCATTGCGCCCGATCAGCCCGGCAAAGGCCAGCAGTGGCAGCAGTAAACCCGCCAGAAACAAGCTGCGCTGCCGTGGCACTCGTTCAGACCATTTCATGGCTGCCTCCTTGTTGGTGCTGTACACGACGACGCCAGCTGTACCAGACCAGCATCAGGCTGCCGCTGACCATCAGCAGGATGGACTTGTGCAGCAAGGTCCAGCCCAGATTGAAGTAGAAGTAGCCAAAGCCAGCTACCACACACAGCACACCGATGCCCAGCAGACGACGGTCCCCATGCTCCATCCCCATCAGCAACACCAGCAGCCCCACACCCAGCATGGGCGACAATACGGCGGTTGGCAGGAAGAGCAGCAAGGGTGCCAGTGCAGCCAAGGGCACCTCTTCGTGTTTCAGGAGGCGCCGCCCCAGCCACAGCAGCAATGGCAACGCAAACACCAGACTCTGCGCATTCCACCAGGTGCGCAGCTCATCCCCCTGCCCTGACCACTGATGAGCAGTAGACTGCACCATGGCCTGCAGGATGACGGCACCGAGCAGAGCCCAGAAGAACGGACGCAGCCAGTGCCGCCAGCCCCGTACCAGTGCAGCGTCGTTGAAGCGGAAGCATAGCCAGAGGGCGAGACACTCCAGCAGGTTTCGCAGGGTTTGCGGGATGGAGAGCACATCCCACACTTGCCGACTACCATCCTCCGGATCCCAACCGTAGCGTAGCGAGGTCCACACCAGCACCTCAATAGCCGCCAGCATGGCCACCGCAGCCAGAAAGCGGGCAAACGCATTGGCCCCGATCACGTAATACGCAGCCGCAATCACCAGCCCATACAGGGCGGCAACCTTTTCCTTATCCTCCCAACCGATATTCAGTCTGGAAAACAGGCCAAACCACAAGCAGCTTCCGCCCGCTACAAACAGTGGTACAGCAATGTGCTCAAGAAACACGGCACGCTGCTTGACTCGCATCAGCGCCCAGCCGGCTACCGTGTAAATCACGCCAAAGGCAATAAAACTGCCCGGTGAACCCTCGCCACCATTGGCAAACAGCAGGAGACAGGTGAAGATGATCACCAGAATGGCCGAAACCCAGGCCGCAACCAGCAGCAGGGCATCCAGATACCAAGGCAGCTCACGCTGGGTTTCGGGTGGCAATTCTGCCGGCAGCCGCCCTTCCCTTTGCAGCTCCTGCAGGACTTCAGACACACTGAGCGTGCTCATGCTGCCCCCTCCTGTTCAGACCATTGCCCATGCCACTGCCGCAGCAGTTTCACCACACCGATACTCATGGCAATGCTGAGCAGTGCAAGGATCAGCCAGGTACCAGTGTCGCCCATGCGCATGCGCGAACCCACACCGATCAGGATGGCCCCTCCCGCCGCAAACACCGGCAGAGTCACCATGAACAACTCCTTTCGGCGGTAATAGAGCGCGAAGCCGCCTCCCAGCCACAGCAGGCTGGGCAGCAAGGTGATGGTTCCCAGCAGCACGCCGACACCATCATGCCAGCCACCGTGCTCCATCCAGAAGTAATTGTGCCAGTCCCCGACCACCGACCAGAGCGCAAGGGTACATTGCCAGGCAATACCCGCGCCAAGCAGGCGCGGCACCACCCGATGCTGCCAGTGCGGCAGATGGCCACGCCAGCGCTCCCAGCTCAGTAGCGCTAGCGTGTGCAGCAACAGCATGGGCATATTGATGGCATGCATGGAAAAGGCACTGTTGCTGTACAGGCTTTGCCATAGCCATAGCGACAGCGACAGGATGCATAGCCATAACAACCATAATGGCTGAAAGCGTGCCAGCAATGTCCAGGGCAAGCCCAGCACGGCCCACAGGGCAAACAGTTGCCAGGGGTCGGCACCGGTCTGATACACCTGCCCCACCACGGCAGCCACCACCCCGATCATCACCACCGCGGCAAACAGTGACCACTGCCCACGCGCCTGTTCCCATGGGCTGATCAGGCTGATTCCGGCCGCCAGCACCAGCCCGGTCAACACCAGGGTCAGTTTGGCCCAACCCGGCAGGGCATTCCAGTTCCAGGCAAAGAAACTGACGATGCCGGACAGCAACATCAGCACCCCGCCGACCAGCAACAACAGATCCGATTGCTTGCGCCAGACCGGCGGCGTGGGTCGTAACCCGGCCATCCGCAAGGCTCGCTGAAAGCCAGACGCATCCAGCAGTCCCTGCGCTGCCAGCTGTCTGAGTCGATGATCACTCATGGGGGTCTCCATGCCGGACAATGCGGGCATCATAACCCGCTTGCCCAGCCACGGAAACGTCAAGCGTACAAGTATTGAAAAATGAACCCGGCAGTCACCGGGGACAACACTGCCCCCTTTGGACAGGGTCTGCGGCTAGCTGGACTGTTTCAGCAGCGCGCAGCCGCTCTTCTCCACCGGGCGGAAGGCCCTGTCTCCCTTGATGGTCCGCATCACCTTCAGCAAGTCCCAGTCGCCCTTGGACTCGGAAGGCCGCTTCACCTGTACATAGTACATGTCATGAATCATGCGGCCATCCTCGCGGATGCGCCCAGCCTTGGCAAAGAAGTCATTAATCGGCGTCGATTTCATTTTGGCCATCACGGTATCGGCCTCATCGGTCCCCGTGTCACGTACCGCGTTCAGATAATGGGTAACGGCTGAGTACACCCCAGCCTGGTTCTGGTTAGGCATGCTGCCAAATTTTTTGTAGAACCGCTGCGCCCAGGCCCGGGTTTCCGGGTTCATGTCCCAATAGAAGGCGGTGGTATAGCGCATGCCTTGTGCCGCATCCAGACCGAGCGCTCGAATATCGGACTCATACACCACTACGCCGATGAATTCTTGCCCTTTCTCAGCCAGACCAAAATCCTTGGCCTGGCGCATGGCATTGACAAAGTCACCACCGGCATTGGCCAGCACCAGCTCTTTGGCGCCCTTGGCCTGTACTTCCAGCAGCGGCCCAGTCATGTCCGCCTGGGCAGGCTCGTGCTTGACACTGCCCAGAAATTTACCGCCAGACTGCTTGATCAGTGCTAGCCCATCCAGCATGTCACCCGTCAGCGGGCTGGCCTTGCCGTAGTCCACCATCAGGATGGCCCAGCTATCAGCGCCGTCCACCGAGGCCTCTCGGATCGACGTGGTGATCAGCGCATAGGCATCCATCGCGTAGTGAATGCCGTATCGAGTGCAAGCTCGGTTGGTCAGCTGGCTGGTGGTGGCCCCCGTGGTCATGGTGATCTTGCGCTGGGTGGCGGCGTAGCGCTGTACTTCCAGCGCCACTTCGGAATTCATCAGGTCGGTGACCATGTCAACTTCGCCGCCTTCCATCCAGCCCTTGGCGATGCGTACCGCTTCTTCCGGCTCGTTACGATGGTCCGCAGAGACCAGCTGGATGGGTTTGCCCAGCACCTTGCCACCAAAGTCGGCAATCGCCATCTGTGCCGCGGCAACGGTACCTTTACCCCCAACCTGGGCGTAGATGCCGTTCATATCGGTCAGTACGCCGATCTTGACCACGTTGTCGGAAATACCAGTCGCTGCCTGGGCGAAAGACGCAGTCAGGCAAGCCACCGCCAGCAGGCGGGGGGTGAAAGTCATGGTGTTCTCCTGTCTCTCTTCGGAAAGCACCCGTCAGTTCATGCTGCCGGGTCTGTATTTTTTTTGGCGCAGTTGTTATTGAACTTCAGTTCACTGCTTTGTGTATTTTGAATTAATATTCACGCGGTTACAACCGGTCTGCAATATGCAAAAGGACAGGTGTCTTAAAACCGGCTTACCGTCTCGTGAACAAAGAGGGCGTAACGCGAAAAGCAGAGAAAGTGGCGTTATCTCGGGGTCACAGCGCGTGCCAAGATCGGCGCTTTACCACAGCGCAGTCACACCGCAGCTAATCCGCATTAAAGCTGGGGCAAGCGCTCGACCAGGAAGGACACCGCAGCTTCTCGCTGACGGCTGCGCCGCATGGGCGGCAAGCTGCGCCAGATACGCTTGCCGTAGGGTTTGTCGATCAATCGGGGGTCACAGATCATCAACACCCCATGATCGGTTTCGGTACGGATCAACCGCCCGGCACCTTGTTTGAGGGTGATCACAGCATTCGGCAACTGATGGTGGATGAAAGGGTTGAGCCCCTGCTTCTGCAGATGTTCAATCCGTGCCGCCAGCACTGGGTCATCCGGTGCGGCAAATGGCAAGCGGTCGATCACCACCAGCGTGAGGGCATCACCAGCTACGTCCACCCCTTCCCAGAAACTCTGGCTGGCCACCAGAATGGCGTGCGGCTCCTGCCGGAAGCGCTCCAACAGCTCGGTGCGCGAAGCCTCTCCCTGCAGCAACAGGGGATAGCTCAAGTCGGCACCCGCCAGCCGGATGCTCAGCAACTCATGCGCTTCGCGCATGGCACGCAGACTGGTAAACAGCAGGAAAGCACGCCCCTGGCTCGCCGCCACCAAGGGAAAGGCCGCCTCCACCACTGCGCGGGTATAGCCCGGCGCGTTCGGCTCCGGCATGCCTTCCGGCACATACAGCAAGGCTTGCTCGCCATAGGCAAACGGGCTGTCCCAGCTCTGGCTGGTCGCCTCATACAGCCCCATTTCATTGCAGTAATGATTGAAATCCCCACCGACCGACAAGGTCGCCGAAGTAAAAATCCAGCTGCGCACCCCTTGCTTGAGCTGACGGTTGAACAGGCTGGCAATCGACAACGGTGTGCTGTGCATCTGGAAGCCGTGCTGGGTGAGCTCCAGCCAGCGGATCAAGGTACCTTCCGTCAGGTTCTGCCAGGCATCAAACAACTGCAGCAGCATATCGGCACGCTCGGCGCAGCGCTTCAGCTCTTCTGCGCGGGCGGCCTGGCTATCGAGCAGTTCCTTCAGTTCCTGCAAGGCACGCCCCACCTCCTCCAGCTGCTGCACGAACGCGTCGTTTGCCAATACCTCTTGCTGCGACAGGCGCGCCACCTCCATGCGGAAAGTCAAACGCAGGTCACGCACAGCTTTGTCCAGCACCTGAGCCGCTTCCGGCAGTACCGCAAAATCACGTGCGTGCAACAGCGCCTCGATACGGCTGTCACGCGACAGTTCAATCAGCTGGCTGGATGACAAGGTATCGCCAAAAAACTGGGTGGCCACTTCCGGCAGCTGATGCGCCTCATCAAACACCACGGTATTACAGTTCGGCAACAACTCGGCCACACCGCCATCGCGCAGGGCCAAATCGGCAAAGAACAGGTGATGGTTCACCACCACCACATCCGACTGCATCGCCTCACGGCGCGCTTTCATCACGAAACAGGCTTCGTAGTCTTCGCACTCCTGGCCGAGGCAATTGTCGCGGGTCGAGGTCACCGCGGACCACACAGGTGCCGACTCTGGCACGCTGCCCAGCTCACTGCGGTCACCGCTCTGGCTGACTTCAGCAAAACGGATGATCTTCGGCAGCATGGCCGCATCTTCGCGTGACGCAAAGCGCCCCTGCTCCTGCGCGCGTTTCAGGTGATAGAGACAGACATAGTTGGCGCGCCCTTTGAGCAGCGCAATGCGGGCCGGACTTTTCAGCGCAGCACGGACAGTAGGCAGGTCACGCAGGAACAGCTGATCTTGCAGGGTTTTGGTGCCGGTAGAGATCACCACCTTGCCACCGGAGAGCAAGGCGGGAACCAGGTAGGCCAGGGTCTTGCCAGTACCGGTGCCAGCCTCTGCCACCAAAACCCGGTTTTCGCGGATGGTCGCTTCAATGGCGGCGGCCATTTCCTGCTGTGCCTCGCGCGCCCGGAAACCGGGTATCGCCTTGGCCAGCGGGCCATCCTCTGCAAAGGCATCAATCAGGGTCAACGGCACGGGGGTGACATTTCAAAGCTGGGGGGTGCATCATACCGCATCTTGCCACCCGACCGGACCCCCTTATGCCGCAGGACAGCAGCCAGGCCGACTTTTGGAACAGCCGCTATCAAAATGGCGTCACCCCATGGAATGCGGGCGGCATTCCGCATGAAATTGCCGAGTTCGCTCATCAGCACGAGCGGGGGCGAGTGCTGATTCCCGGCTGCGGGCATGGCCACGAGGTGCAGGCATTGGCTCAGGGCGGCCATCAGGTTACCGCCATTGATTTCAGCCCGGATGCCGTCGCTGCAGCACAAGCGGTGCTCGGCCCCTTGGCAGACTGTGTCCATCAGGCGGATTTCTTTGCACTGAATGACCCGCAGGGTTATGACTGGATTTACGAACGGGCTTTCCTGTGCGCACTGCCGCGCAGTCGCTGGTCTGACTGGGGACGTGGCATGCAAACCTTGCTGAAGCCGGGTGGCTATCTGGCAGGTTATTTTTTCCTGGCCGACAAACCCAATGGCCCGCCCTTTGGTACAGATGAGGCCACAGTACAGCAGCTACTCGGCCCCGGCTTTGAGAGACTGGCATGTGCGCAAGCCCGCTACAGCCTGCCGGTTTTCTCTGGCCAGGAGTACTGGATGATCTGGCGACGCTGTGCGTAAAGTCACTGGCGGAGCCGGGGTTCAGGGTTTACGCTGTAAGAAGCCCTTGCTTTTCCTGTATGGAGTTACCCATGTCTGCACAGAAGTTTCGCCTGGTTACCCGTAGCGACTTTGACGGGCTGGTTTGCGCGGTCCTGATGAACGAACTGGAGCTGATTGATGACATCCTGTTCGTCCACCCCAAGGACATGCAGGATGGCAAGGTGGCCATTACCGGCCATGACATCACCACCAACCTGCCCTACGTGGCAGCCGCACACCTTGTGTTTGACCACCACCATTCGGAAACCATCCGCAATGAAGGCGAGCGCAAGAACCACATCATCCATCCGGATGCGCCTTCCGCTGCACGAGTGGTGTACGACTACTACGGCGGCAAGCAGCGTTTCCCGCAGATCAGCGATGACATGATGGAAGCGGTCGACAAGGCCGACTCGGCCCGTTTCAGCAAGGAGGAGGTCCTCAATCCGGACGGGTGGGTACTGCTCAACTATCTGATGGACGCCCGCACCGGGCTGGGTCGCTTCCGCCAGTTCCGTATTTCCAACTATGCGCTGATGATGGATTTGATCCGCTACTGCCGCGACCACGGCATTGAGGACATCCTCAAACTGCCGGACGTGGTAGAGCGCATCGAGCTATACCGTGAGCACGAAGCCAAAGCCAAGGCGCAGATTCTCAATTGCAGCAAGGTGTATCAGAATCTGGTGGTGCTGGACCTGCGTGATGAAGACACCATTTATGCGGCAAACCGCTTCCTGATCTATGCCCTCTTCCCGCAGTGCAATATTTCCATCCACGTGATGTGGGGACGTGACAAACAGAACACCGTACTGGCTACCGGCAAGTCCATCCTCAACCGCAGTTCAAAAACCAATATTGGTGAGCTGATGCTGCGCTATGGCGGCGGTGGGCATGAGAATGCCGGTACCTGCCAGGTCGAGAATCACGAGGCCAATGCCGTGCTCAGCGCATTGACCAGCAAGATCAATCAGGACGGCTGATTACAGCATTTGCGGGTAGAGCAGCCCCAGCCGCTGCCGCGCGCCGGGGTAGTCCTCCCGTTCGTGGATATCCTGCTGCAGGAAAGCTTCCATTTGCGGGATCAGCGCGATGGCGCGGTCCAGAATCGGGTCCGCCCCCCGACTGTACGCCCCGACATTGATCAGATCGCGGTTGCGTTGGTAGCGTGAATACAGGTATTTGAACTGGCGAACCTGCTGCAGCTCCTGCGGGTCGATCAGGTCGGTCATCACCCGGCTGATGGACTGCTCAATGTCGATGGCCGGGTAATGGCCCTGATCCGCCAGCTGCCGCGACAGCACGATGTGGCCATCCAGAATGGCCCGTGCGCTGTCAGCAATCGGGTCTTGCTGGTCATCCCCCTCCGACAGCACCGTGTAGAAAGCCGTAATGGAACCCGATCCCGCTCGGCCATTGCCTGCGCGCTCCACCAGCCTTGGCAGCATGGCAAATACGGAAGGTGGATAACCTTTGGTGGCGGGGGGCTCCCCAATCGCCAGAGCAATCTCGCGCTGCGCCATGGCGTAGCGGGTAAGCGAATCCATGATCAGCAGCACATTCTCGCCGCGGTCACGGAAATACTCTGCCAGTCGGGTGGCGTAGGAGGCGCCGTGCAGCCGGATCAGCGGTGGCGCATCGGCAGGCGCAGCCACCACCACCGAGCGCGCCAGCCCTGTTTCACCCAGAATGTTCTCGATGAAATCCTTGACCTCACGCCCCCGCTCGCCGATCAGGCCTACCACCACCCGATCCGCCTCGGTATAGCGCGCCATCATGCCCAGCAACACACTCTTGCCGACGCCGGAACCGGCAAACAGGCCCAGACGCTGCCCGCGCCCGACGGTGAGCATGGCATTGATCGTCCGCACCCCGACATCCAGCGTCTGCTTCACCGGCATCCGCTCCATCGGGTTGTAGGGGCGGCTACCCAAGGGTACCAGCCGCTCAAAGCGCAAAGGGCCTTTGCCGTCCAATGGGCGGCCTATGCCATCCAGCACCCGGCCCAGCAGCCCTTCACCCACGGGTACTTGCCGGCCCTTGTCCTCACCCGCCGCCGGACGATAATAGGTTTCGCCAAAGGTCGGGGTATGCTGGCCCAGCGCCTCTACCGGCACCACCCGTGCCCCCGCCTCCAGCCCGTAGGCATCCGACAGCGGCATCAGAAACAGTTTGTCACCGGCAAAACCGACTACCTCGGCTTCAATCTGGAACTCGCCGGCGTCGATCCGGCAGCTGCTGCCTACCGGCAGGCGGAGCCCGATAGCCTCCAGTACCAGCCCGGCGGCACGCACCAGACGCCCTGAGCTTTGCCAGGGTTGCACATCGCCTACCGCAATGGCGGCATCCTGCAGGTAACGCTGATAATCAGTCAGGCTGTGCATGGCCTTGCCCCAGTGCGGCCAGCACGCGCTGCCACCGGGTTTCCAGCGTGGCATCCACACTGCCGCCCGCCGTTTCCAGGCGGCAACCGCCACGGGTCAGAGCAGGGTCCGGCTGAAGTAACCAGCCATCAGGGGCAAGCTCAACCTGCAAGCTATGTCGCAGCAAGTCCAGGTCTTCCGGATGCAGATACAGGCGCGGCTGCTCGCCCAGATAAGGTATATCTGCAATCACTTCCTGTACCAGTGCCAGCAGCCGCTGGGGCTGCTCACGCAGGGTATCGCGCAGCACCTGCTCGGCCATGCGGACTGCCAGTTGTACCAGATCAGCTGCCAGTTGCTGCTCGGTCTGGCTCACCAGTTGCGACAGGTGCCCCGTCAACTCGGTGAGGACCGCCAGCCGGTGGGTCAACTCATCCTGCCCCATCTGCAAGCCTGCGGCATAACCCTCATCGTGGGCCTGCTGCTGAATGGCGGCCAGCTCTTCGGCGGTCGGCATCATCAATACTTCGGGTTCGGCCTCAGGCAGCAGTGCTTCCGCCTGCTGATGGTTCTCGCTTGCCGGGTCGGCTACGGACTCAGGCGGTGCAAGGGGTACGCCAAAATTGGTGGCGGGCTCCCAGCGCTGATACTGGGTCAGGGCCTCTGCCGGGATTACCCTATTCGACAAGGCCTTCGTCCCCACCCTTGCCGCCGAGGACAATCTGACCTTCGTCAGCCAGCTTGCGCACAATCTTCAGGATTTCCTTCTGCTCGGCTTCCACTTCCGACAAGCGAACCGGCCCCTTGGCCTCAAAGTCATCCCGCAGCATTTCGGCGGCACGTTGCGACATATTCTTGAAGATCTTGTCCCGCAGTGCCTGGCTGGTCCCTTTCAGCGCCAGCACCAGTGAATCGGACTGCACTTCACGCAGCAGCAGCTGAATGCCGCGGTCGTCGATGTCGATCACGTTCTCGAACACAAACATCTTGTCCTGGATCTTCTGTGCCAGCTCGGGGTCGTATTCGCGGATGGCCTGAATGGCCGACGTTTCCACCACCGCACCCATGAAGTTGAGGATTTCGGCCGCCATCTTCACGCCGCCCAGTGCGCTCTTCTTGATCTTGTCCGAGCCGGACAGCAGCTGGGTGAGCACCTCGTTCAGATCACGCAGCGCCGAGGGCTGGATACCATCAAGCGTGGCAATCCGCAGAATCACATCATTGCGCAGGCGCTCGACGAAGCAGCCCAGAATCTCACTGGCCTGGTCTTCTTCCAGGTGTACCAGAATGGTGGCAATGATCTGTGGATGCTCGTTCTTGATCAGCTCCGCCACCGAGCTGGAATCCATCCACTTCAGGCTTTCAATGCCGGTGTTGTCACCGCCCTGCAAGATACGGTCGAGCAGGTTGGCGGCCTTGTCGGTCCCCAGCGCCATGGTCAGCACCGAGCGGATATACTCATCGGCAGCGCCGAGATTGGCCCGGTTCATCGAGGCGGCGCGGAAATCGCGCAGCACATCATCCACTTCCTCGCGGGTCACCCCCTCCATCGCCGCCATGGCAAAACCGAGCTTCTGCACATCTTTCGGGCCCAGGTATTTGAACACCTCGGCGGCCTCGGTTTCCCCCAGCGACATCAGCAGGATGGCACCGCGTCGAACCCCAGCGTCGCTCATGCGTCATCCTCCTTCACGATCCACTCGCGGATGATGGTCGCCACCATGCGCGGGTCTTCCTTGGCCAGATTCTTGGCTGTGCTCAGATTGTCGGCATAGCTGGCGACACGAGCAGCCTCTTCGGCATCTTCACGCTGTCTGGCCTGGTGCTGCTCTTCCGGTGACAGGCTCACCGTATCCATCACCTCACCATCCGGCCCAAGGCTTGGCACGCCCGCCGCGCCCCCCTGCCCGGCACCGGCGCCTGCACCGGCCAGTTGCGGCTCCATGCGGTAGCTGCTGCCGGTGAGATCACGCATCAAGGGGCGCAACACACCAAAGAACAGATAGGCCGCAATGCCGCCGATTACCGCGTACTTCAGCCAGTCCATCCAGCTGAGCGTAGCCTGCGCCATCACCTTGTCCACCAGTGAAGTCGGCGCTGCAGCAGCCAGCTGGCTATCCGCAAACTGGGCATTCACCACGTTCAGGCTGTCACCACGCTGCTGATTGAAGCCCATTGCTTCGCGCGCCAGATTCTCCACCTGCCCCAACTCCTGTCGGGTCAGCGGGACAAAGCTGTCCTTACCGGATACGGTTTTCTTCTTGTAGTTCACCACCACCGCCACGGACAAGCGCTTGACACTGCCCGTCGGCAACAGCGTGTGGCTGACGGTCTTGTCCACTTCGTAATTGGTGGTGTTTTCACGATGGCGCGTGGTGCCGCTACCGGTCGTGGCATTGGGGGTGGTACTGCCGGGTGGATTGGTCGCGGTCAATGGTGCGGTGGCCGCACCCGGTGGCTGATTGGAGAGCGCACCCGGCACGCCGCCCGCCCCGGTACTGCCATCCCCAATGGTTTCCACTGTCTGCTGACTGCGCACCGTTGCTTCGGAGGCAGCGCCATTGGGCTTGAAGGTTTCCGAAGTCTGCTCGGTCTGGGCAAAGTCCAGCTGTGCCGTCACCTGAGCCTTGATGTTGTCTTTACCCCAAACCGGCGACAGGATCTCTTCGATCCGTCGTGCAAAGCTGCTTTCCACCTGATGGACGTAATCCAGCTGCTTGGCATCCAGTCCACCAGGACGGGCACCTGCCGTATTGTCCGACAGCAGGTTGCCGCGTTGATCGACGATGGACACATTCTTCATCGGCAGATCCGGCACACTGTTGGCAACCAGGTGCATGATGCCGGCAATCTGTGCTTCATCCAGGGTACGGCCGCCGCGCAGGTTCAGCAGGATGGAAGCAGTGGGTTTTTGTTGCTCGCGGACAAAAACGGTGCTCTTGGGAAAGGCCAGATGCACCCGGGCAGACTCAATGGCATCAATGGACTCAATGGAGCGCGAAAGTTCGCCCTCCACCGCACGCTGGTAAGATACCTGCTCGGCAAACTGGGAAATCCCCAGCCGCTGGTTGTCCATCAGCTCAAAGCCCGCAGCGCCGGACTTGGGCAAGCCCTGAGTGGCCAGCTTGATCCGGGTATCGTACACCACGTTTTCCGGCACCATGATCACATTGCCGGGTTCGACGGTGTAGGGAATATTCAATTGCTGCAATGCAGCCACCACCGCGCCACTGTCCTTGTCCGACAGGTTGGCAAACAGGGTTTTCTGCGCGGGCTTCTGCGCCCACAGCAGGACCGCCACCACCATTGCCACCAAAGCAGCAACCGCCACCATGATGGCGACCTTGCGGGAGTTGGGCAGCTCGCTGAAGCGTGTCGTCAGTGCGGAGAAGGGTTGCGTTGCCGCTTGTGCCATAGCCAGGAGACGCTACCCTCAAACCTGCATGTTGGAGATTTCCTGATAGGCGGTGGTGAGTTTGTTACGCACCTGTACCAGGGTCTGGAAAGAAAGGCTGGCCTTCTGCATGGCCATCATCACATCCTGCAGATCCATGCCCGGCTCCCCGACGGCGAAAGACTGCTGGGCAGACTCTGCCTGCTTTTGCAGATCGTTGACGCGGTTGACCGCCGATTGCAACATCCCGGCAAAGTCACCCCCACTCGTTGGGGCCTCCGTCGCAGTACCACCGGCAGCCTGATCGGCCATCGAGCGCATGTTGGACAGAAGTTGCTGCACGCCGTTTACGTTCATTGCGCGACCTCCGTTCTGTGGATGGGTTCAAAGCAGGCCATGCGGCGCTTGCACCACGCCCATCATGACCCTGACGTCATGTTTCATATTATGACACGAGATGCCGCCTGTGGTGCGGCTTTCTGCCGAATCAGCCCGCCCCGTCGCGCTGGTTGCGGCGATATTGCCACGGTGGCTCTGCCGACCGGTCTGCCCACAAGCCGGAGCCCTGCCCCTGCGCCTCAGACTGCGCAGACTCATACCGGGAAAAGTCCTCGCCCGACTGGCCCTTGCGGGCATACTGCTGGTAGTGCCAAGCCATCCCCTGCTGTACCTGCCGGAAGTTGACATCCTGCTCGCCCAGCCAGACCTGCCCGACATTACGGCCATAGCGATCCTGCTCCACCACCTTCACCCGCACTTGCTGCTGATAGACCAGATCAGACAGCGCCTGCTTGGCACGCATGCCATAGGGCTGAGATTTCTCTGGCGCATCAATAAAGGCCAGCCGCACCTTGTAGCGCTGATGATCCGCATCCAGCACCGTTAAGGTATCACCATCCGATATCCCGACCACCGTACCGACAATCTCGCCCGCAGCCGCACGATGCTGGCCGCCGCGCCCCTGCCATTGCCAGCCCGCCCACAATGCCAGCAGCAAGGCTACCATGGCCATCAGTCGCGCGGTGCCACTGCGGGCGTTCAACAACCGCATGACCGCAGAAAGTATCGACTGCCTGCGCATTTCCTTGTCTCCGACTCAGGTCCGCCCCCACCATTGTTGCGCCTGCCAGAAACCGAGCAGGGTCAACATCACCGAGCCACAGACATGCAACAGGATCATCCCGGTTGCGGCCACCCAGTTACCCTTGAGCAAATGGGTCAGCACTTCTGAGGAAAAGGTGGAAAACGTGGTCAGGCCACCCAAAAAGCCGGTCATGATAAACAGCCGCGTCTCCGCTGACCAGTGCGGGTGCGCCAAAATCGCCCCCATTGCCAACCCCATCAAGTAGCCGCCCCCCAGATTGGCCAGCCAGGTGCCCAGCGGCAACCAGCTGGATACCGGGTTCAGCCACACACTCAAGCCCCAGCGCAACCAGGCCCCCAGTGCAGCCCCCGCCCCTACCGCCAACCACATCATGTCCCTCTCCTGTTGCTGCATCTGGCTGCAGATTGTGCCAGAGCGCTACCCTTGCGGCAGCAAGGCATATGAAATTTGATTTGATTCATGCGCTTACGTACAATCGCAAGCCTCTTTCCGGCAAGTGCACTGCACGCTGCCGACCCCGAACCAGGCCAGAGCCATGTAAAACCCCTGTTTTGATCAGCGGAATACCCGAACATATCATCGACACCGCCCATGCTGCCGGTGTCGATCTGTATTGCTGTGGCGGCTGCGGTGCCGCCCTTGCCCAAGGCTAACATCATGAGTCAGATCGCTAACGAAGTCGGCCGTCGCCGGACCTTCGCCATAATTTCCCACCCCGATGCGGGTAAAACCACCCTGACCGAGAAGCTACTGCTGTTCTCGGGAGCCATTCAGCTCGCCGGCACCGTCAAGGCGCGCAAATCAGGCCGCCACGCCACCTCCGACTGGATGGAGATTGAAAAACAGCGCGGCATTTCCGTCGCCTCCAGCGTGATGCAGTTCGACTACCGCGAGCACGTCATCAACCTGCTGGACACGCCCGGCCACCAGGACTTCTCTGAAGATACCTACCGGGTGTTGACCGCCGTGGATTCGGCACTGATGGTGATCGACGCCGCCAAGGGCGTGGAAGAGCAAACCATCAAGTTGCTGAATGTCTGCCGCCTGCGCGACACCCCCATCGTCACCTTCATGAACAAGTACGACCGTGAAGTGCGCGACTCGCTGGAGCTGCTGGACGAGGTGGAGAACGTGCTGCAGATCCAGTGCGCGCCCATTACCTGGCCCATCGGCATGGGCAAGACCTTCCGCGGGGTGTACAACATCCTGCAGGACAAGGTAGTACTGTTCGACGCCGGTCAGGAATCCGCCAACCAGCTGGTCAACGAGGTGATCGACGGCCTGAACAATCCGCGTCTGGATGAATTGTTCCCGCTGGAAATCCAGCAGCTGCGCAACGAAATCGAGCTGGTGCAGGGGGCCTCACACCCGTTTGACCTGCAGGCCTTCCTGGCCGGCAAACAAACGCCGGTGTTCTTCGGTTCTGCCATCAATAACTTCGGCGTGCGCGAGATTCTGAATGCACTGGTGGACTGGTCTCCCGCACCGGGCAATCGCCACACCATGCAGCGCGATGTAGCACCGACCGAAGCCAAGTTCTCCGGCTTCGTGTTCAAGATTCAGGCCAATATGGACCCGAAACACCGTGACCGCATTGCCTTCGTGCGGGTATGTTCCGGCCAGTTCGAGCGTGGCATGAAGATGAAACACGTGCGCCTGAACCGTGATGTTTCCGCCAACAGCGTGGTGACCTTCATGGCACACGAGCGCGAGCAGGTGGAAGAGGCCTGGGCGGGTGACATCATCGGCATCCCCAATCACGGCAATATGCAGATTGGTGACAGCTTCACCGAGGGTGAAGTACTGCAGTTCACCGGCATCCCCTTCTTTGCACCAGAACTGTTCAAGGCCGCCCGCATCCGCAACCCGCTGAAGATCAAGCAGCTGCACAAAGGGCTGCAGCAGCTGGGTGAAGAAGGGGCGGTGCAGGTGTTCAAACCGCTGAACGGTGCCGACATCATTCTGGGGGCCGTGGGGGTACTGCAGTTTGAAGTGGTGGCCAGCCGTCTGGCCAACGAATACGGCGTGGACGCCGTGTTTGAATCAACCAGCACGGCCACCGCCCGTTGGGTCAGCTTCAAGGACAGCAAGCAGCGCGCTGAATTTGAAAAGGCGCTGGTGCATCAACTGGCGATCGACGCGGGCGGCAATCTGGCCTTCCTGGCCACCAGCCGCGTGAACCTGCAGCTGACGCAGGAACGCTGGCCAGATGTGGTGTTTCACGCCACCCGGGAACACGCCGCTCAGCTGTAATTCCACGCCTTCATGGCAGGCGCGCCAGACTGGCGCGCCTTTTTCTTGCCCGCCCGCAAAATAAAATCAGCGTTCACGCATAATTACCTCACTAATATTTCGCAGGCTTTGTAGTTTCAATACGCGAAAATCATGCATATCGCCATCTACCTCTCAAGGCAGGATGCGCCTTATACGGCATGATGCGGCGCACAAATGGCAATTCACTGTCAAAATCTCACTTGTTTGTGCGCTAACAATGTACCTTTACTACACTTTACTCACCTGTACACAGTAGGCATAATACGGCGCAACTGTAGTGTGCCAGTCGGCTGGCGCTGCGCATGTGCGCCAGCGCACTGACCCCATCCACAAGGCAAGGGCATGATCCGGTACCGATACGTTGTACAGCATCCCCATCCCCCGACTCGCTTGACCCAGCGCAAGCCCGTAGCCTTGGCGTTCCCGGATACTGGCGCTACAAGCTGTTTCTGCCTGATCCAAAACCACCGGCAAACTGACACCTGAAAGCAGGCCATCCGCCCGCCAACAGGCTATGCTGCCTTTGCGAGACAACATCAAGAGCAAGAGGTCCACGATGACTGCACTACCACCGAATGACATCGACCCGCAAGAAACCCGGGAGTGGCTGGAAGCGCTGGAAAGCGTTCTGGAAAACGAAGGTAGCGAACGCGCCCAGTTCCTGCTGGAAACGCTGACCGACAAGGCGCGCCGTACCGGTGCCCACCTGCCCTTCTCGGCGACCACCGCTTACCTGAACACCATTCCGCCGCACAAGGAAGCACGCAGCCCGGGTGATCATGCGCTGGAAGAACGCATCCGGTCGTACATTCGCTGGAACGCACTGGCGATGGTGATTCGCGCCAACAAGAATTCTTCCGAGCTGGGCGGCCACATTGCCTCCTTCGCCTCGGCTGCCACCCTGTACGATGTGGGTTTCAACCACTTCTGGCATGCACCCACCGCCGAACACGGCGGCGACCTGGTCTATATGCAGGGCCACTCGGCGCCCGGCATCTATGCGCGCGCCTATCTGGAAGGCCGTATCAGCGAAGACCAGCTCAACAGCTTCCGTCAGGAAGTGGATGGCGGCGGTCTGTCGTCCTACCCGCACCCGTGGCTGATGCCCGACTTCTGGCAGTTCCCGACCGTGTCCATGGGTCTAGGCCCGATCATGGCCATCTACCAGGCCCGCTTCATGAAGTATCTGGAAAGCCGCGGCCTGTCGAAAGATACCAACCGCAAGGTCTGGTGCTTCTGCGGTGACGGTGAAATGGATGAGCCGGAATCGCTGGGCGCCATTTCGCTGGCTGGCCGCGAAAAGCTGGATAACCTGGTGTTTGTCATCAACTGTAACCTGCAGCGTCTGGACGGCCCGGTGCGCGGTAACGGCAAGATCATCCAGGAACTGGAAGGTGACTTCCGTGGCGCGGGCTGGAACGTGATCAAGGTGGTGTGGGGCAGCTTCTGGGACCCGCTGCTGGCACGCGACACCAAGGGCCTGCTGAAGCAGCGCATGGAAGAGTGCGTGGACGGCGATTACCAGACCATGAAGTCCAAGGATGGCCGCTATGTGCGCGTCCACTTCTTTGGCAAGTACAAGGAACTGGAAGAAATGGTCGCCAACATGTCCGACGAGGACATCTGGCGTCTGAACCGTGGCGGTCACGACCCGCACAAGGTGTACGCCGCCTACCATCAGGCGGTGAACAATCCTGGCGGCCGCCCGACCGTGATTCTGGCCAAGACCATCAAGGGCTACGGCATGGGCCGTGCCGGTGAAGCACAGAACATCACCCACCAGCAAAAGAAGATGGATATCGACTCGCTGCGCGAGTTCCGTGACCGCTTCCGCATCCCGGTCAGCGACGAGCAACTGCCGGAAGTACCGTTCTACAAGCCTGCCGACGACAGCCCGGAAATGCAGTACATGCTGGGTCGCCGCGCGGCACTGGGCGGCTACCTGCCCTCGCGCAAGCCAGTGGAAACCGCGCTGGACATCCCGGCACTGAGCACCTTTGAGCGCCTGCTGAAATCGTCCGGTGAGCGCGAACTCTCCACCACCATGGCCTTTGTGCAGATGCTGGGCATGCTGGTGAAGGACAAGAATATTGGTCGCCACGTGGTACCGATCGTGCCGGATGAATCCCGCACCTTCGGCATGGAAGGCATGTTCCGCCAGCTGGGCATCTGGAGCTCGGTCGGGCAGCTGTACGTGCCGCAGGACAGCGAACAGCTGATGTTCTACAAGGAAGACAAGAGCGGCCAGGTCCTGCAGGAAGGCATCAACGAAGCAGGCGGCATGTCGGACTGGATTGCTGCGGCGACGGCCTACGCCAACCATGGCGTGCCGATGATTCCGTTCTACATCTACTACTCGATGTTCGGCTTCCAGCGGATTGGTGACCTGGCCTGGGCAGCGGGCGACATGCGGGCGCGCGGCTTCCTGCTGGGTGGTACCGCCGGCCGCACCACGCTCAACGGTGAAGGCTTGCAGCACCAGGATGGTCATAGCCATGTGTTCGCGGGCTTCATCCCGAACTGCCTGTCTTACGATCCGACCTTCTCCTATGAAGTGGCGGTCATCGTGCAGGACGGCCTGCGCCGGATGTACGCCGAAAACGAAAACATCTACTACTACATCACCTTGATGAACGAAAACTACACCCACCCGGAGATGCCGGAAGGGGTGGAGGAAGGCATTCTCAAGGGCCTGTACCTGTTCAAGCAAGGTGCGGACAGCGACAAGAAGGTGCAGCTGCTGGGCTCCGGCACCATCTTGCGCGAATCCATCGCCGCCGCCGACCTGCTGCGCGACGACTGGGGTGTGGAATCGGACATCTGGAGCGTGCCGAGCTTCAATGAGCTGAAGCGTGATGCGGTTGCTGCGGAACGCTGGAACCTGCTGAACCCGACCGCCGAGCCGAAGCTGAGCTATGTGGAGGAGCAGCTGTCGGGCCGCCAAGGGCCGTTCATTGCCACCACCGATTACATCCGCAACTACGCAGACCAGATCCGTAACTGGGTGCCGGGGCAGTACGTGGTGCTGGGTACCGATGGTTTTGGCCGTTCGGACACTCGCCGCAAGCTGCGCCACTTCTTTGAAGTGGACCGCTACTTCATTACCGTCTCGGCGCTGTCGGCGCTGGCCAAGGAAGGCAAGATCGGTCGCGATGTGGTGGCGCAAGCCATCACCAAGTATGGTCTGGACCCGGAGAAGGCCAATCCGGCCACCGTATAAGGGCTTCCACGCTGGAATCGACCGGGCTGCCTCACCACGGCAGCCCGCTACACTAGACAGGAACAGACATGAGCACGCTCATTGAACTGAAAGTACCCGACATTGGCGATTACAAGGATGTCGAGGTGATTGAAGTATTGGTCAAGGTTGGCGACACGGTACAGGTGGATGATTCGCTGGTGACGCTGGAAACCGACAAGGCCACCATGGAAGTCCCCGCCGCCGCCGCCGGGGTGGTGAAAGAGGTGTTGATCAAGCTGGGCGACAAGGTATCCGAAGGTAGCGTACTGGTCCGGGTGGAGGCTGCCGCAGCAGGCGTCAGCGCACCCGCACCCGCACCCGCACCCGCACCCGCACCCGCACCCGCACCCGCACCCGCACCCGCACCCGCACCCGCACCCGCACCCGCACCCGCACCCAGCCAGTCTGCCGCAGGCGGTGTAGTCGAAGTCAAGGTGCCGGATATCGGTGACTACAAGAGCGTTGATGTCATCGAAGTGCTGGTCAAGGTTGGTGACACGGTGCAGGTGGATGACTCGCTGGTGACGCTGGAAACCGACAAGGCCACCATGGAAGTACCGAGCAGCGCCGCAGGCGTGGTGCAAAGTGTCCACCTGAAGGTGGGCGACAAGGCATCGGAAGGCAGCCTGATCATCACGGTCGCCAGCAGTGGTGCGACAGCAGCGCCAGCCCCTGCTGCAGCCCCTGCCCTGGTCGCAGCACCGGTTGCTGCACAGGCTGCCACCGCCGCTGCGCCTGTCGCCTCCGTCAGCAACCCGCCGGTGTCCGCCGGCATGGATGGCAACCTGATGCCCACACACGCCGCACCAGCGTTTACGCCGATTGACGAAGTCGGCTTTGCCCAGGCCCACGCCAGCCCGTCGGTGCGCCGGTTTGCCCGCGAGCTGGGTGTTGATCTGTCCAAGGTCAAAGGCAGCGGCCCCAAGAGCCGCATCGTGCAAAGCGACGTGCAGCAGTTTGTCAAAGGCGCGCTGCAGCAGCTGGCCAGCGGTGCGCCCGTCGCAGCCGCCGCGCCCGCAGCCGGTGGTGGCAGTGGCCTGGACGTGTTGCCATGGCCCAAGGTCGACTTCAGCAAGTTCGGCCCAGTGGAAAAGCAGCCGCTGTCGCGCATCAAGAAGATTTCCGGTGCCAACCTGCATCGCAACTGGGTGATGATTCCGCATGTCACCAACCACGAAGATGCTGACATCACCGAGCTGGAAGCCTTCCGCGTTCAGCTGAACAAGGAAAACGAGAAGAGCGGCGTCAAGGTCACCATGCTAGCCTTCATGCTCAAGGCGGCGGCAGCAGCGCTGAAGAAGTTCCCGACCTTCAATGCCTCGCTCGATGGCGACCAGCTGGTCCTCAAGCAGTTCTTCCATATCGGCTTTGCCGCAGACACCCCGAACGGGCTGGTGGTACCGGTGATTCGCGATGTCGACCAGAAAGGCGTGTTCCAGATTGCCCAGGAAATGGGCGAGCTGGCCAAGCTGGCGCGCGATGGCAAGCTGAAGCCCGAGCAGATGCAAGGCGGCTGCTTCTCCATCTCCAGCCTGGGTGGCATTGGCGGCACCTACTTCACCCCGATCATCAATGCGCCGGAAGTGGCCATCATGGGGGTGTGCAAGTCGAGCATGAAGCCGGTGTGGGATGGTAAGCAGTTTGTGCCACGCCTGATGCTGCCGCTCAGCCTGTCGTGGGATCACCGCGTGATCGACGGCGCGGAAGCCGCCCGTTTCAACACCTACTTCGCACAGATCCTGGCGGATTTCCGCCGGGTGATGCTGTAAGGGGCCAACATGACGACCCGTATTGAACTGAAGGTGCCGGACATTGGCGACTACAAGAACGTCGATGTCATCGAGTTGCTGGTGAAAGTGGGCGACAGCGTGAAGGTGGATGATTCACTGGTCACACTGGAAACCGACAAGGCCACCATGGAAGTGCCCGCCTCTGCGGCAGGCACCATCGTGGAGCTGAAGGTGGCGCTGGGTGACAAGGTGTCTGAAGGCAGCGTGCTGGCGGTGATCGAAGCCGCTGCCGCAGCGGAAGCCCCCGCAGCAGCCCCCGCCCCGGCCGCCGTTGCCTCGACACCGGCCCCCGCTCCCGCAGCAACCCCGGCGGCGGCCAGCTTTGCTGGCAGTGCCGACGGAGAGTACGACATGCTGGTACTGGGTGCCGGGCCGGGCGGCTATTCCGCCGCCTTCCGCGCTGCCGACCTCGGCATGAAGACGGTGCTGGTGGAGCGCTACGCCACGCTGGGTGGCGTGTGCCTGAATGTAGGCTGCATCCCCTCCAAGGCATTGCTGCACACAATAGCCGTGTTGGATGAAACCCGCCAGATGGCCGCACATGGCATCCAGTTTGGCGAGCCTCAGATCAATCTGGACCAGTTGCGTGGCTACAAGGAAAAGGTGATCGGCAAGCTGACCACCGGCCTCGCCGGCATGGCCAAGGCTCGCAAGGTGGAGGTGGTGCAAGGCGTTGGCCGCTTTGTGGATCCGCACCATCTGGAAGTGGAGCTGGCGGCTGGTGGCAAGAAGGTCATCAAGTTCAAGCAGGCCATCATCGCCGCCGGTTCGCGCGTGGTGAAGCTGCCCTTCATCCCGGAAGACCCGCGCATTGTGGACTCCACCGGTGCACTGGAGCTGCGGCAGATTCCGAAGAAGATGCTGATTATCGGTGGTGGCATCATCGGGCTGGAAATGGGCTCGGTGTACTCCTCACTTGGTGCCCGCCTGGACGTGGTAGAGATGCTCGATGGCCTGATGCAGGGCGCAGACCGCGATCTGGTCAAGGTGTGGCAGAAGATGAACCAGCACCGGTTCGACCGCGTGATGCTCAAGACCAAGACCGTGAAGGTGGAAGCCTTGCCGGAAGGCATCAAGGTCTGGTTTGAAGGCGAAGGCGCGCCAAGCGAGCCGCAGCTGTACGACATGGTGCTGGTGGCAGCCGGCCGCGCACCGAATGGCAAGCTGATCAACGCCGAAGCCGCTGGTGTGGTGGTCAACGAGCGTGGATTCATCCCGGTCGACAAGCAGATGCGTACCAATGTGCCACACATCTTTGCGATTGGCGATCTGGTCGGCCAGCCGATGCTGGCACACAAGGCGGTGCACGAGGGCCATGTGGCGGCAGAAGCCGCCCATGGTGAGAAGGCCTACTTCGACGCCAAGGTGATCCCGTCGGTAGCGTATACCGACCCGGAAGTGGCCTGGGTTGGCCTGACCGAAGACCAGTGCAAAGCGCAAGGCATTCGCTACGAGAAGGGTGTGTTCCCGTGGGCCGCCAGTGGTCGTGCCATCGCCAATGGTCGCGACGAAGGGTTCACCAAGCTGATTTTTGATGCTGAAACGCATCGCATTATTGGTGGTGCCATTGTCGGCACCCACGCAGGTGATCTGCTGGGTGAAATCTGCCTGGCTGTGGAAATGGGCGCAGACGCCGTAGATATCGGCAAAACCATCCACGCCCACCCGACGCTGGGTGAGTCGGTTGGTCTGGCTGCAGAAGTATTTGAAGGCAGCTGCACCGACCTACCGCCGCAACGCAAGCGTTAAGACGGTTCCCGGCACCCGCAAGGGTGCCGGGTGCATCAAGCCTGCTGGTTGCTCCAATTCTCCAGCCAATCCACTGCGTAGGACACCAGCCGGTCTGCCGGCAGCAGTACACTGGCCGCATGGCCTACCTCGCCCAGACAACCATCCTGCAACAGGAAAGACTGCACAATGTCAGCAAAGTAGTCGTCTGCCAGTCCCTCCACCACGGGATCGCAGGTATCAAACTCCTCCTGCCAGACCCAGAACGTCTCCCCTTCTATCCGCAATGGTACCTCCATACGCACCACCCGCTTACGCGGGATGTCGGCCAGGTGCTCGGCATGGTGCAGCAAGCTGACAGTATCCAGCGGCGCGCCCACCAACAGCACCCTGCCCTTGCGCGCCACCAGCCTTGCAAATGGGGAGTTCTCGCCATAACCATACTGCATGGGGTGCGCTTCGGTATACCACGCGGCCTGTGCGCCAATCGCGGCTACTGATGCACCAGGATTGCCGCTGCGCAGCGCCCCCGGCCAGCTGCGTACATGTTCCGCAATCACGCCATGGTCGCGGCTGGCCCGGGAGCACTGTGGGTCAAACGGCGGGATATGTGGTTTCAGCAGCGAAGGTACGGCGCCAGTTTCATCCAGTGCATCCTCGTATTGCTGATCCCAGTTGGTATAGCACAGCAAGGTCCCCTGCGGACCAATCACGGCAAGGATGGCGGCGATCAGGGCATCAGGGCCATTGAGCAAGGGGCCAACCTGCCGCATGGCGGCGTGCAGCATCACCTCATCACCCGCTTTCAGCCCCAATTGCCGCAGGTGGGCCTGCAGCTCAGCCGGACTCCAGTACTGTAGTTCTCCAATGGTCAGCATAAGCCCTCCGGTTTTAACAGGGATGACATGGGTCCGGCCCGCCCCAAAAACAACACCCCGCCGCAGCGGGGTGTTGGGTGGGGCCTGACGCCGGTAGCGCTCAGCTGCGACCGGCCTTGATCACGCCAACATAGCCTTTGTATTCAAACTTGCCCTGGATCGACTTTTTGTCATCCTTGGTCACCACCTTGAACTCGATGGTCACCTCACCATTTTTCAGCCGGGCCTTGACCACATCCCCCTCGATCTTGCCTTCCTCAAAGGCATAGGCTACATCACCATCCGGGGTACCGTAGAACAGCGCCTGGCCCATGACCTTACTGCCATCGACCTGGTCCACTTTCACCACCAGCTTGTCCTCAAACTGGAACTGATCCAGCAGCCATTTGCCCTTCCACTCACCCAGCAAATCCGCATTGCCAGCTACTGGCGGGGTGGTCGTTGCGGTAGCGGTGCCGGGGGCAAAGTCGGAGAGTTTCACCACTCCAACATAACCCTTGTATTCAAACTTGCCCTGGATCGACAGCTTGCCGTCACGCTCAACCGGCTTGAGGTCAATGGTGACTTCGCCATTCACCGCACCAAAGTGCATCTTGCTGTCGGGGGCATATTGCGCATCCATCATGGGCCCGGTCACATCACCATTTGGCGTGCCGAAGAAGGAGACCACACCCTTCAGGGTGGAGCCTTCGATGGCGTCAATCCGCAACACCATCTTGTCCTCAAACTGGAATTGCTCCAGATACCACTTGCCCTTCCATTCACCGACCAGACGCGCCGGTGCTACCGCACTGTCTTCTGCCTGGGCCGTACCGGCCAACATCAGCAATACTGCAAACAGGCTTGCGCCGAGTTGTTTCATCCATTGCATTTTAGTGTCTCCACAGTCTTTGGGGTCATAGCTGTAGTTATAGGCCTACCCGATGATCTCGGGGTGCTGTCGCCCACTGTAGCAGAGATCAAGCGAATTTACATTCATTATTGGATCACCCGTTTCCCGGCACAGATTGGGCCTGCCCCCTTGTAATCACGACAACCGCCCCCAGCTATGCGTAAAGCACTGCTCCAGCTTCACAGCAGGCCGGGCATGGGCTAGGATGGAACGGTATCCAGCCTCTCACGCCTCTGCTTTTCATTGCACCGCACCCCGACTAAAGGACATACCATGAGCGAACATATCAAACATGTAACGGACGACTCCTTTGAAAAGGACGTTCTGCAATCGGATAAGCCAGTACTGCTGGATTTCTGGGCAGAATGGTGTGGCCCGTGCCGCATGCTGGCACCGGTGCTGGATGAGCTGGCCCCGCAATATGCTGGCAAGCTGCAGATCGCCAAGCTGGATACCGAAAAGAACCCCGGCACCATGCAGAAGTATGGCGTGCGCGGCATTCCCGCCCTGATGCTGTTCAAGGATGGCAATGTGGTGGCAACCAAGGTGGGCTTGCAGTCCAAATCCCAGTTGACCACATTCCTTGACAGCAACCTGTAAACCCGCTAGTATCCGCGCAAATTTGTTTCGCCCGGGTTTCCGCTCTTGAATCCAGAGCCGCCCGGGTGATGTTCCAGCAGCATCCTGTTTTCTTCTTATATTTTCAGTCCTTTACACCCGATTAGCGGATCAGCCCATGCATTTATCTGACCTCAAGCGCCTGCACGTCTCCGAACTGGTTGACATGGCGATTGCCAATGAAATCGACGGGGCCAGTCGCCTGCGCAAGCAGGATTTGATCTTTGCCTTGCTGAAGAATCAGGCCAAAAAGGGCGAAAGCATATACGGTGAAGGCACGCTGGAAGTGCTGCCGGATGGTTTTGGCTTTCTGCGCAGCCCGGATACCTCTTACCTGGCCGGACCAGACGACATTTACGTCAGCCCCAGCCAGATTCGCCGCTTCAACCTGCATACCGGTGATTCGATCGAAGGCGAGATTCGCACACCGAAGGAAGGCGAGCGTTACTTTGCCCTGGTCAAGGTAGACCGCGTCAACGGTGACACACCGGAATCGGCCAAGCACAAGATCCTGTTTGAAAACCTGACGCCGCTGTTTCCGACCGAACCGCTGAAGCTGGAACGGGACATCTCCTCGGAAGAGAACGCCACCGGTCGCTTGATTGATATCATCTCGCCCATCGGCAAGGGTCAGCGTGGCTTGCTGGTCGCCCCGCCCAAGTCCGGCAAGACCGTGATGCTGCAACACATTGCCCATGCCATCACCGCCAATCACCCGGACGTGGAACTGATCGTACTGCTGATCGACGAGCGCCCGGAAGAAGTGACCGAAATGTCCCGTACGGTGAAGGGTGAAGTGGTAGCTTCCACCTTTGATGAACCGGCGACCCGTCACGTCCAGGTCGCAGAAATGGTGATCGAAAAGGCCAAGCGCCTGGTGGAGCACAAAAAGGATGTGGTCATCCTGCTCGACTCCATCACCCGCCTGGCCCGTGCTTACAACACCGTGATTCCTGCTTCCGGCAAGGTGCTGACCGGCGGTGTGGACGCCAATGCCCTGCAACGCCCGAAACGTTTCTTCGGTGCTGCGCGTAATATCGAAGAAGGCGGCTCGCTGACCATTATTGCCACTGCGCTGATCGACACTGGCAGCCGCATGGATGATGTGATCTACGAAGAATTCAAGGGCACCGGCAATATGGAAATCCATCTCGACCGTCGCATGGCCGAGAAGCGCCTGTACCCTGCCATCAACGTCAACCGCTCCGGCACCCGCCGTGAAGAGCTGCTGATCGACAAGGATGTGCTGCAGAAGATCTGGGTGCTGCGCAAGCTGCTCTACCCGATGGACGATCTGGAAGCGACCGAATTCCTGCTGGACAAGCTGAAAGCCACCAAGAGCAACTCGGGTTTCTTTGACTCGATGCGCCGGGGCTAAGACCTGACAGTTGCGGACGAGATAAAACTCGTCCATAATTCCGCTTTTACAAAGTACCGGCACAATCCCGGTACGCTCATGCAAAGGAAAGTCTGATGAAAGACGTGCACCCGAACTACACCGAAATCAAGGTGACCTGCAGCTGCGGCAACGCCTTCACCACCCGCTCGACCATGGCCAAGGACCTGCACATTGAAGTGTGCGCCCAGTGCCACCCGTTCTACACCGGCAAGCAAAAGGTGGTGGATACTGCTGGTCGTATCGAGAAGTTCAAGAACAAGTACGGCAGCATGGTGCGCTAAGCATCACGCCGCAGAAAAAAGGCAGCCTGGGCTGCCTTTTTTTGTCTCTGTGATCTGCCATTGACGTTGCCATGCTGACTTACACGCCCGCGTCCGCCCTGCCGCCAACACCACCACGCGACCATTCCTGGCTCTTGCTGCTGCTATGCCTGGCCTGGCTGCTGCCCGGCACCTTTGGGCATGCGCCATGGCGGGGGGAAGAGGTCGAAGTCATTGGCGTGGTACAAAGCATGCTGCATGGCCAGTGGCTGATTCCACAACTCAATGGCCAACCCTTTCTCGACAACCCACCGCTCACCTACTGGCTGGCAGCGGCGTTCGCCAAAATCCTGCCCTCGCACTGGATCGCCTTGCACGAAACGGCCCGACTCGCTGCGGTGCTGATGATGGGCCTGACCTTCTTGCTGGTCGGGCTGGCGGGCAAGCATATGTGGGGGGCGCGACAAGGGCGGCTGGCCGTACTGATGCTGATGGGCTGTTTTGGCCTGCTGTCGCGCGCGCATCTGGTCATGCCGGAACAGGCGGCATTACTAGGTGCCGCATTGCAACTGTACGGCCTGAGCCTGCTGGCCGAGCGGCCCATGCGGGCGGGCCTGTGTCTGGGTCTGGCGCTCCCCGTTGCCTTGCTCGGTGGCGGGCCACTGGCATTGGCCGTCAGCATCCTGACCCTGCTGCTGTTTGCCTGGCCTCGGCCCGGCGTCGCCACCGCACAGTGGCTACGGGCATTGTTGCCTGCCAGCGTCATCGCCCTGCCCTTGCTCCTGCTGTGGCCGCTGGCTCTGAGGCAGCATGCCCCGCTGATTTTTGATCAATGGTGGCAGCAGCAGGTGCTGGCAGCTCACTTTGATGCTCACCGTCTGCGCTACTACCTGGGTATGGTGCCGTGGTTTGCCTGGCCGGCCTGGCCGCTGGCCTTGCTGGCGCTGCGGCGTAATCCACTGGGCTCTGCGCCATCACGGGTACTGCACCTGCAATTGTTGCTGGCGAGCCTGCTGTGGATATTGGGGAATGCCTGGCAACCGGATGAGCATGACGTCAACACCATGCTGTGCCTGCCTGCGCTGTGCCTGCTGGCCGTGCCGGGCCTGGACCGGCTGCGCCGTGGCGGTATCGCCGCCTTCAACTGGTTTGGCCGTTGTACCTTTGGCTTGATCGCCCTGCTGGTCTGGCTGGGCTGGCTGGCCTTGAGCACCGGATGGCCTGGCCGTATCGCCATGCGCATGCACCGGGCCAGCCCCACCTACCAGCATGAGCTGCACCCGGTACTGCTGGCGTTTGCCCTGCTGCTGACCGGGCTGTGGCTGTGGATCATGTGGCAGCAGCGCCATGATGTGCGTAAAGCCCTCAGTGGCTGGGTGGCCGGTGCCACCATGGCCTGGGGGCTGATCATGACCTTGTGGTTACCCTGGATTGTCGCGGCCAAGGACTACCAGCCCATGCTGCAGCAGCTGGCCCGGCAGTTGCCCGCAGACCGCAGCTGCATCCACACGGCCGACATGCCACGCACCGTGCTCACCCTGCTGGCCTATCGCCAGGGCATCGACCTTCCCGTTCGGGATCAGGCATGCCGCTGGAAACTGGCCAAGACCACCCAGCGCAGCGTTGCCCCCGCCGGCTGGCGCATTATCTGGCAAGGGCATCGTGGCGGTGACCGCAAGGAAGGCTACTGGCTGCTGCAACGTCAGCCTTGAGCGTGGCCTTCCGTGGCTTTTTGCCGCCCGGTCAGCCTGCGCAGCCAGTCGCCAAAATCATCCAGCAAGCTATACGCCACCGGCACCACCACCAGCGTCAGGATGGTTGAAGTAATCACCCCGCCGATCACCGCGTGAGCCATCGGTGCACGCTGCTCGACCCCTTCGCCCAGCCCCAGACCCAGTGGCAGCATGCCCAGCACCATGGCAAAGGTGGTCATCAGGATGGGGCGTAGCCGCACCCGCCCGGCTTCCTGAATGGCGGTCATGCGGTCTACCCCGTTGCGCACCGCCTGCTCGACAAAGTCCACCAACAGGATGGCATTCTTGGTCACCAGCCCCATCAGCATGATGATGCCGATCACCGAGAAGATGTTCATGGTTGAGCCACCCACCATCAGCCCCAGCACCACCCCGATCAAGGACAGCGGCAGCGCCGTCATGATGGCCAGCGGGTGCAGGAAGCTGTTGAACTGCGAAGCCAGCACCATATAGATGAAGATCACGCCCAGCCCCAGCGCAGCAGCGGCATAACCGGCGGACTCCTGCATGTCCTTGTTGGCCCCGCCGGTAACGATGCGGTAACCCGGTGGCAGCGCCATGCTCTGCACCACCGGTTGCAAGTCCTTGCCAACTTCACCCGCCGGACGACCATCCACATTGGCGCTCAGCCGGATCTCGCGCAGCAGCGAACGGCGATTGATCTGGTTCGGGCTTTTGCTGTCGACAAAGCTGACCACGGCAGACAACGGCACCAGCAGGGGCTGACCGGTCTGTGGATCGGTCTTGCTGCTTTGCAGCCGCAGCTGTGCCAGATCGGCCGGGTTCTTGCGGTTGGCTTCATCCAGGCGTACCACCACATCGTGGTTCTCGCCGTCTTCACTTTCCCAAGTGGTGACCGTGTCGCCGACTACCAGCGGCTGCAATGCCTGATTGATCTGCTGCAGGGAAATACCCAGATCCGAGGCCACATCGCGCTTGATGCGCAGGGCCAGCATCGGCTTGGCATCACTCAGGCTGGACTCGACATCCACCAGTCCCGGTATCTGCTTCATGCGGCTGCGCAGCTGATCTGCGAGGCGCTGCAATTCGCGGATATCCCCCCCTTGAATGCTGAGCGATACCGGCTTGCCGCCCCCGCCAGCGGAGTTGGCCCCACCGATACTGCGCAGCTCAATCCCTGCCACCTGCAACACCCGGGCGCGGAAACGCTGCGCCAGCTCCTTCTGCCCCAGCTTGCGCTGCTTGCGGGGCACCAGCTTGATACGGATGGAGAACTGGTTTCGCCCTTGCACAAAGCCGGTATTGACCGTGGAATAGGTACGCTCCACCTCACGGAAAGAACGCAGAATGCGTTCCACCTGCTCCACCTTGCTACGCGAGTACTCCAGACTGGAGCCCACCGGTGTCTTGGCAGACAGCACCATGTCAGACTGATCGGCATCCGGCACAAACTCGCTGCCCAGCCGGCCCATCAAGACAAAACTCAGCACCAACACACCTATGGACATGCCGACCACGGCCAAGCGATGACGCAGCGCCCAGCGAATCAAGCCGGTATAGCCGTTTGAGAGGCGCTCAAGCTGACGCTCAATCCAGCCCAGCAGCGGCCCCAGTAGCGGCATCGGCTTGTGATCCTGCACCTGGGGATCGCGCCAGACGGAGGACAACATCGGGTCCAGCGTAAAGCTGACGAACATGGAAAACAGTACGGCAGCGGTCACGGTAATGCCAAACTGATGGAACCAGCGGCCAATGATCCCGCCCATATACCCTACGGGCAGGAACACCGCGACAATGGTCAGCGTGGTGGCCAGCACCGCCAGCGTGATTTCCTGAGTACCTTCCAGCGCAGCCAGTCTGGAAGGCTTACCCATGGCCATGTGCCGGGTAATGTTCTCCCGCACCACGATGGAGTCATCAATCAGCAAGCCAATGCACAGCGACAGGGCCATCAGCGTCATCATGTTCAGGCTGAAGCCGAACAGGTCGAGCAAAAAGATGGTACCCAGCAGCGAAATCGGCAAGGTCAGGCCAGTAATCACGGTACTGCGCCAAGAGCCGAGGAACAGGAACACCACCATGATGGTCAGCAGCGCCCCTTCCAGCAAGGTGGTGGTCACGTCGTTGAGTGAGTTACGGATCGGCACCGAGCCATCAGCAATCACGTCCAGCTTCATCGCTGTCGGCAGTTGTTCCTGCAGGCGATCCTTCATGCGCTTGACGGCATCGGCCACTTCGACGGTGTTGCTCTTGTTCACCTTGTAGATGTCGATGGCCACCGCCGGTTTGCCATTTATCAGGGCCAGCGAGTTCTTCTCCTGCTGACCGTCAACCACCCGTGCGACATCGCGTACCCGGATCACGCTGTCGCCACGACGGGCCACAATCAGCTCACCAAACTGCTGCGGATCACGAATCTTGCCTTCGAGCTGGACCACCAGATCACGGCCACCGCCACTCAACACCCCGACCGGCAATTGGCCATTTTCCCGCTTGAGCACGGCAGATAACTGGTCCACCCCGACATTGGCAGCCTGCAGCCGCAAGGGGTCGGGCTGGATGATGATCTGGCGCTTCACGCCACCCACCACGGAAGCCTGGCCGACCCCTGGCACCGTCAGCAGTTGCTTGACCAGGGTATTCTCGGCCATTTCTGTGAGCTGTCGGGCCGAATGGCTGCTGGAGGTCAAGGAGAGGGAGATGATCGGCCGATCATCCGGATTGGTACGGCGAATCACTGGTGCATCCACCCCATCACGCAGCCGGGGGGTGAGCACAGAAATCTTGTCGCGCACGTCCATCATCGCGTCGTCCATATTGGTCGACAGGGTGAAGTTCACAGTCACGACACTGCTACCCTCATACGAGGTCGACGAAATCTCATCGACCCCATTGATGGTGTTCATCGACTCTTCCACCCGACGGGTGACGTCCGTCTCCACCACCTCCGGGGTGGCCCCAGGATAGTTGGTGACAATGATCACCACCTGCGAGCCCACATCGGGGAATTGCTCCACCGTCAGCTTCTTGTAGGACGACACCCCCAGCACCAGAATCGCCAGCATCATCATGCAGGCAAACACCGGGTTGTGAATGCTGATACGGGTCAGATTCATGCCGGTGCTCCAGCTTTCGGCACACGTACGGCCTGCCCCGGTTTGGCCGAAGCCAGCCTCACCCGCACCAGCAGGTCACCTGGCTGCAGACCGCTGCGCACGTCCTGAAAATTGCCACTGTCGTCCAGCTCCCCCAGCACCAGCTGGCGCTGCTGCAGCTTGCCTTTTTGCACCACCCACGCCGTTGCTTTGCCGTCCTCAATGCTGATGGCAGACTTGGGCGCCAAGAGCACTGGCTGACTCCCGCCTTGCAGCTGCCCACTGACAAACAGTCCGCCCCGCAGCGCCGGTGAAGACACCGTCAAACTGAGCCAGACCGGAATCTGCCGAGCCCCCCCTTGCGTCTGTGGCGCAATCCGGCTCAATTGCGCAGACCAGGACTGTTCCCCCAGTCCCTCCACGCTAAAACGGGCAGGCATGCCGATCTGTACCTTGGGCAACTGTTCAGGCTGCAGGCTGGCCTCGATTTCCAGGCTGCCGGGATCCACCAGCAGAAACAAGCGCGCCCGCGCGGCCACATTCTGCCCGGCCTGCACATCCTGGGTCGCAATAATGCCGTCAAACGGGGCGCGGATCACCGCGTCCTGCGCGGCACGCTGCACCAGCTTGAGCTGGCTTTGCTGGGACGCCAGCGCAGCCCCCCGCTCAGTCACCGCCGCCTGACTTTCCTGCAAGGCATTGGGCGAAATAAACCCTTGTTCCTTGAGCGCCAGACGACTCTGGTGATTCCGCTCCGCCAGCTTCAGCTGCGACGCGGCACTGCTGACGGCTGCCTTGCGCTCCTGCAGGCGGGCTTGCAAATCGCGCTCGTCGAATATCGCCAGCACCTCACCCTGTTTTACCACCTGACCGGGGCGCACCTTGACCTCAGCCAGCAGCCCTTCCATTGGCGCAGCCAGAATGGTCTGCCGCCGAGCTACCAGCGAGCCGGTGAAGGGCGTGGATTGCACGCGAACTCCGGCCTGCATCCGGTAGACATCCCCTTCGGCCAGCACCAGCAGCTGGCTGCCTTTGTCACGGTTACGTTGCCCGCGCTCCGACTGCCCGCCCTTGCCGGGACGCAGCACGATGAGTGCGGCAAGCGCTGCCAATACCAGCAGCAATAACCAGAACCAGGGGCGACGCAAAACAGACATGGGGCGTTCCTGAAAAGTAAGGGGACAGGTGGGCTTTGATTATATCGGCTCATTACCCTACAGCAATGGGCTTTACAAAGCGTTTACACGGTGACAGGACAAGACATCCGCTATACTGCACATACCTTGGCGACCCTTTGATCATGACGCATTCACACGCTGATTTGCCTGTCGACGCCCATGATGGGCTACTGATTCATTTACCCACGCCGGTACTGCTGGTGCGTTTGCCGGAAGGGCTGCTGCTGCAAGCCAATCCCGCAGCCCATGAACAGCTGCAGCTGCCCGCCGGAGGCCAGCCGCTGGACAGCCTGTTTTTACACAGTACGGACTGGCGAGAGCTGCAGTTGCGGCTGAAGCAGGGTCCTGTACGCCAGTTTGAAGCCCGGCTGCAGGGCGCGCACGGCCGCCCGGTATGGATGCTGCTGTCCGCACGGGAGCAATGGCAGGGGGATCAGCGCTACCTTTGGCTTTCCTTGCACGACGTGTCCGAGCGGCGCAAGCGTGAATTCCAGCTGCAGGCCAACGAAGCCCTGCATCAGCAGATTCTCACCACCTGTGGTGAAGGCTACCTGCAGTTTGATGTGGCGACCAACCGCATCGTTGACGCCAACCCGGCCTTCTGCCAATTGCTGGGCTGCTCGACCGAGCAAGTGCTGGGCGCCACCCTGGCCGACTTTCTGGCACCCGATTGCCCACCTACTCCGTTGACCGACCGGCACTGGCCTGAACAGCAGGAAACCGTGCGCGGTGAACTCTCCATGCTGCGCGCAGACCGGATTCCCCTGACCGTGCAGGTACAGGCGAATGTACTGCGCGATGAGCGCGGGCAGGAAGTCACCCGCTTTGCGCTGCTGACCGATATGACCGAGCGCAAGAAAAACGAAGAGCGCATGATCTATCTGGCGTTCTATGACCCGCTCACCGCCCTGCCCAACCGCCTGCTGTTCCATGAGCGGCTGCAACAGGCCCTGTTTTTACTGAACCGGCAGGGGCAACCCTTCGCCTTGCTGTTTCTGGATCTGGACAATTTCAAGCAGGTTAACGACACCCTGGGTCACGATGTCGGCGATGAGTTGCTGCGGGAAATCGGGCGGCGGCTGTTTCAGGCCGTACGTGAAAGCGATACGGTAGCCCGTTTGGGCGGCGACGAATTTGTGGTGCTGTTGCAAGGGGTGCGCAGTGAGCTGGCAGCGGCGACCGGCGCAGAGAAGCTGCTGTCAGCCCTGGCAGATCCAATCCAGATCGGTGAGCACAGCCTGCAGGCGTCGGTCAGTATCGGCATTGCCCGTGCACCGGAAGATGGCAATGATGCCAGCACCATCCGCAAGAAGGCAGACCTCGCCATGTACGCCGCCAAAGCCGCCGGCAAGCATACCTACCGTTTTGCATCAGAGTAAGCAGGAAGCGTGCTCAGCGCACGCGGGAAACGATAGAGGCCACCTGCTCGACAAAGCGGACGTCCGAGTCGGTCCAGATGCGCTCTCCGCCACATTGTTCGCAGCGGATGGCACCGATCATGCTGCCTTCCCGCATGATGGCCACATCCAGCACAGCCTCAATCTGGCAAGGATCATAATAACTGTCCAGCAATGAGGCCAGCGATGGATCCGCCGTCACCTTGCTGGCCACCACCTTGCCCTGACCGCTGAGCGCGGCAAAGTAATCCGGATTGTCTTCCTGATAGTGCAGCGCACCCCGGCTGTGCTGCCCGCTTTCTGCGTCATACAGGTCGACGCTGCTGAGCGCGGCACCGCCTTGCACCAGCAGCCAGATGCCCATTCGCTGGATTTCCAGATGTGCGGCCACTGCCTCATTAAGCCGGCTGAGGAAGGTTGCCAGATCAATCTGCTTGCCACTGTACTCGACAAACAGTTGCTTCATGACCTCCACGATGTTGTCCATCTGGCTCCCCTTGCAATCACGAATGCGGCATGCTGTTCAAGTCATAGCCCACTGCGGGTCAGAAAGCAAGTGTATCCGGTCAATGACCCTGATGCGTCGCCTGTTCGATGGCCTCATCGGTCAGGTGCGGTGCAAAGCGCTTCATGAAGTCAAAGGCAAAGCTGCGCAAATAGGCATCTCGGCGGAAGCCGATGCGGGTGGTGGAAGGCTCAAACAGATGGCTGGCATCAATCGCCCGAAGCTGAGTGTCGCGCTGTGGCTCAAAAGCCATCGTCGCCAGAATGCCGATCCCCAACCCCAGGCCGACATAGGTCTTGATCACATCAGAGTCAATCGCGGTCAGCACCACATTGGGCTCAATCCCGGCAGACTCAAACGCTTTTTGCATCTTGCTGCGCCCGGCAAAGGCAAAGTCATAGGTAATCAGCGGGTACTGCCCGATGTCCGCCAGAGTGATCGGACGTTGCAACTGCAGCAGCGGGTGGCCTTCCGGCACCACTGCACTGCGGTTCCACTGCTGGCAGGGCAACATCACCAGCTCGCGATAGCGGTCGATGCCTTCGGTGGCAATGGCCAGATCAGCCTCGCCACTCAGCACCATCTCGCAAATCTGGGTGGGGCTGCCTTGCTTGATGGACAGGCGAACCTTGGGATACTGGGTCATGAATTGCCGGATCACATCCGGCAGCGCGTAGCGTGCCTGGGTGTGGGTGGTGGCGATGGTCAGGCTGCCGGCATCATGATTGGCGTACTCATCGCCCACCCGTTTCAGGTTGGCCGCTTCACGCAGGATGCGCTCGGAGATTTCCAGCACCGCCCGCCCCGGTTTGGAGACATCCACCACCCGCTTGCCGTGCCGAATGAACACCTGGATCCCCAGCTCATCCTCCAGCAAGCGAATCTGTTTGCTGATGCCCGGTTGCGAGGTATGCAGCTTTTCTGCCGCATCCGATACATTCAAACCTTGTTTGGCGACTTCTACCAGATAGCGTAGCTGTTGCAGCTTCATGATGATGCGGCTCCGCAGCAAAATAACCAGATCGTATAAAATACTAACACAATATTCTTTCCAGTCCATATAGCCCCACTGTTAGCATGGCCGTTCTCGCACAGTGGGCACCCTCTCATGAATTTCGTACAAGTCATCTCCGGCTTTGCCGTAGGGCTGATCGTCGGTCTGACCGGGGTGGGTGGCGGCTCGTTGATGACCCCCATCCTGCTGATGCTGGGTTTCCCACCGACCAAAGCGGTGGGTACTGACCTGCTATACGCCGCGATCACCAAGGCCGGCGGGGTACTGGTACATCATCGCCAGCGCAGTATCGACTGGCGCATTACCGGCTGGCTGACGCTGGGCAGCGCGCCGGCAGCCATTGCGACCGTGCTGCTGCTGCAGCACTGGCACCTGTCGAGCAAAGTCCTGAACAATCTGCTGACCCATGCACTGGGGGTCGCCCTGCTGCTGACGGCAGTCGCCATCCTGTGCAAGCCCTGGATTCTCCGCCTGCTGCGGCACCAGCCCGACGCGCCGGTGGAACTGACACCACGCCGCGCTGCCTCCACCGTGCTGACCGGGATCGTGATCGGGGTACTGGTGACCCTCAGCTCAATCGGCGCAGGGGCCATTGGCACCATCGCCCTGTTTGTCCTTTTTCCGATGATCCCGACCGTGCGTCTGGTGGGCACCGAGATTGCGCATGCCGTGCCGCTCACCCTGATTGCAGGTCTGGGACACGCCAGCATGGGGCATCTTGACTGGGGGCTGTTGTTCACTTTGCTGGTAGGCTCCCTGCCGGGCATCTATATTGGCAGCCGTTTGTCCGGCAGCCTGTCGGACAAGACCACGCGCCCGCTGCTGGCAGTGATGCTGGCGGTGATCGGCAGCAAGTTTGTCTTCCTGTAATGGCCATGGTGCCAGACTGAATTGATCCAAGGAGTAAGCATGACGTTTGATCAGAAACTGCAAGACACGGTGACTTTGCTGAAGACCATCGCCAACGACTATCAACCTGCGGTATTTGCCAACAGCTATGGCGCGGAAGACATGGTGCTGACCCACCTGATCAGCCAGCATGCGCTCAACATCACGGTATTCAGCCTGGATACCGGTCGCCTGCCTGCCGAAACCTATGCCCTGATGCAACAGGTGGAAGAGCAATACGCCAGCCACCCGGTCAAGGTGTATTTCCCGGATACGGCCGCCACCGAAGGCTATGTGCGCGAACACGGCATCAACGGCTTCTACCGCAGCGTGGAGCAGCGCAAAGAGTGCTGTCGCATCCGCAAGATCGACCCGCTGCGCCGCGCCCTGCAGGGTCAAAAGGCATGGATTACCGGCCTGCGCCGCGAGCAATCCCCGACCCGCAAGGATCTCGGCAATCAGGAATTCGACAAAGACAACGGGCTGGAAAAGTTCAACCCGCTGATCGAGTGGACCGAGAAGGAAGTGTGGGAATTCATCCGTAGCCAGAACATTCCCTACAACGAACTGCACGACAAATTCTATCCTTCTATTGGCTGTGGCCCCTGTACCCGCGCCATCACGGTAGGTGAGGACGTTCGTGCTGGCCGCTGGTGGTGGGAAAACCCGGAAACCAAAGAGTGCGGCCTGCATATCAAAAAGGGCTGATCTCCACCATCTCCACCGGTGCGCGCCGGTGGAGATGGATTGTCCCGCGTCGGTGAGGGTGTTATTGTCGCGCCTGCATGAACCGCTCACGGTCTACTGGCATGACGCTAGCCCCGCGTACTCGTATCTTCCTGCTCGCTTTGCTGACCTGGCTGCTCCTCAGCCTGCTGGCGATCGGGGCCATGCTGTTCACGCAGTACCTGCAAATCTCCTCGTCCTTTGAGCAGGATACCCGCATTCTCAACCGGCTACTGACCCAGAGGGCCGAGCAGCACGACGCCATCCTGGCGTCGATTGGCGCGACTCAGACCCTGTCGCCCATTCCCTCACCGTTTGAATTGAGTGGCTTTGCCGAAGCAATCCGCAGCCGCTACCCGCAAGTGGCGGGTATCGCCAACTGGCAATACCTGAACCATCGCTCTGGACCCCAGTTGCAATGGCGAACCGGCGCCGCCCCGATCGACTGGCCGGATGGTGAAAGCCTGTTTGACATCCCGGCTGACAAGGACTGGCTAGGCGTCGAGCGGGCTCCAGGCGATCGGCATGTTCTGGTCTCGCGGCAACAAACCTATGATGGTGACGTCGAGCTCACGGTATTACTGATCGACCCCACTGCCTTGCTACGGCAAGAAGACCTTCCCTCCGAGCAGATGGGCTTTCGTCTGGTCGCCCCGGTCGGGGACATCCCCGTGCTGGACAACCCGGCGCCGCGCAGCAACTCGGTGCGGGTCAACTGGATGGAACCACCGCGTTACGACCACCCGCTGTCCATTGCCTCCCAGCCCTTCCTGCTGCATGCCTGGCGCCCGGTCTACCTGCAAGAGCTGGCGCCCGATCGCCTGGTGGCACTGGTCGCCCTGATCGCCGTCATGGTCACCCTGTTGACGCGCCTGCTGGTCCAACGCCAGTATGCCCGCTCCATTGCACGCAGCAGTGCCAACCAGCTGGCACGGGAACGGTTGAGGGCTTCTACCACGGTGGAAGCCACCGCCGACGCGCTGATCGCCTTTGACCGCAATGGCCGCATCACCCTGGTCAACCCGGCCGCCCGCATGCTGGCCGAACTGAGTGAGCAGGTACTGACCCTGGATGTGGATCAGACGCTGCACCTGGCACGAGCCGATATGGAGGCACGCCGCTATCCGATTCTGGACACCATCCGCAGTCGTCAGGATGTGCTAGAGTTGCCAGAGGGCCTCCTGCTGTCGTTGCCGGAAGGCGGGCAACGCATGGTGGAGGGAGCCTTGTCACCGCTGTTCGACGAAGTGGGTGACTTCCATGGCGGTGTGTTGACCTTCCGTGACATTGGCCCCTTCCGCCGGCGGGCGCTGGCCGCGCTGGAAGGTGCGGAGCGCCGCTTGCGCGAAAATGAGGCCTTGCTGACGCGCGTCACCCAGGAGAGTTCACTGGCAGAAATGGCCTCTGGCATCGCCCATGAGTTGAACCAGCCGCTGACCGCCATTCTCAGCCGTAGCCAGGCCACCTTGCGGCTGCTGCGTGAGAGCCCGGAAGAATGGGCACAGGCCTGCGACGTGCTGGAAGGCACCGTCAAGCAGGCCAAGCGGGCGGGCGATATCGTCTTGCGCTTGCGCAGCCTCGCCATGCGCCAGCGCTTTACCGAGCAGCCGCTGGAGCTGAACCAGGTGGTACGGCACGGTTTAGCGTTGCTGAGCGAGGATCTGGCCCGCTTGAAGATCAAGGTCAAGGACGGCTTGGCCGCCGATTTGCCCGTCATGCATGGCGACCCGATCCAGCTTGAGCAAGTCATCGTCAACCTGATTCGCAACGCGATGGATGCCATCAGCCGCGCCCAGCCCAAGCAAGGTCGCATCCGTCTGAGCAGTACGCTGCTGGCAGGGGGGCAACTGAGCCTGAGCATTGAAGACAATGGCAGCGGCATTGCCGAAGCGGACCTGCCACGCCTGTTTGAACCTTTTTTCACAACCCGGAATGATGGCATGGGCCTCGGGCTGGCAATCTGTCACAATATCGTCAGCGCGCACGGCGGCACCTTGCAGGCAGAGAACCTGCCAGAGGGTGGAGCCCGCTTCGTACTGGTGCTGCCCCTTACCAAGGAACCCGACTGATGGACGCCCTCTCCCCGCTGGTCTACCTGATTGACGATGATGACGATGTGCGCGAAGCCTTGGCCCTGTTGCTACGAACCATGGGTATGCGGGTAGACGCCTTTGCGGATCCGCTAAGCTTTCTGAGCGCCTTCGACCGCAACACCATTGGTTGTCTGATCGTGGATATCCGCATGCCCGGCATGACCGGCCTGCAATTGCAGCAACGCTTACTGGATGAGCAGTGTGATTTGCCAGTGGTGGTGATCACCGGCCATGGCGATCTCAACCTGTGCCGCCGCGCCTTCAAGGCTGGTGCAGTGGAGTTCCTGATCAAGCCAGTGGATGAAGAAGCACTGCTGGATTCCGTGCAGAAGGCGGTCACTCAACACATCCGCAGTCGTCGTCAGCAAACCCTGACCCGCGAGGCACAAGCCCGGCTGTCCAAGCTGACCGACCGGGAAAATGAGATTCTGGTCCAGATCGTCGAAGGTTTGTCCAACAAGCAGATTGCCCGTGTGCTGGATTTGTCCCCCCGCACCGTAGAAACCCATCGTGCCAACATCTTTGCCAAGCTGGAAACCCAGTCACTGGCCGAACTGGTGCGCCTCTATCTGACCGGTGTCAGCGAGCACGGCTATAGCCCGCTCTCTGGCCCGGCTAGTCCGTAGTTCTACGCAGCCGCTTCGGTAGCGAACCCAATAGGCATAGCGCAAGTGCTCGCTTAATATCCGCTTCGTAGTCTTGGTTGTTGATGGTTTTGCTGTCAGCGACCTGCGCTCCCAATCGCGTAGACTGCTGAACCGGCTTACGCCGGTTTGTCCTCACTCAGGCCGCACTATCTGGATACGTAGTGCGGCTATTTTTTTATTCAGTGCACGGCCTCATCCGCCGCAACCTGATCCAGATCCAGGAACAAGGGCTGCCCGTCCGTTCCTAACGCAGGCTGCACGTCACGAACACGGCGAATGTCCGTCACCTGGCACTCCTGCAACAAGCTTTCCATCATGTGCTGCACCGAAGCAACCCGATCCAGCGCCGACAGGCGCCAGACAAAACGCTCCCGCAAGGAGGGCTGCAGTACCGAGCCCAAGCACACCCGCAGCTCGCCACCTTCATGACACGCCAGCACGGCTGCCGGATCGCCCACGCCCTCCCGTACCTTACGAATCTGAGTGCTGGCAAACAACTGAAATGCCACTTCCAGGCAGGTAAAACGCGCATCATGCCGACCCGCCATCACCCCGCTCATGGGGCGGGGCATGACAAACAGGGTCAGCCCATTCTGTTGCCATTGGGTCTGCAGCAGTTTGCACAGTGCCAACCCCCAACCTTGCGCATCCCCCCCCAACCGCACCAGCGACTCCCCCTCCTGCTCCAGCGCCAAGCCCACCAAGCAGCGTACATGCACCCCTTCATTGCCTTTGACCACTAACGGTGATGCCGGCAACGACAAGGGCAAGCCCTGTCCGCCTTGCTGCACGGACAACATGGCCTGATACCAGGTACTGGCTGAAACAGCATCCATGGACGGTAAATCGCACAGAGTATCAGACAGCCAGACCTGATTGCTGTCGGCCAGCACCCCGTGCTGTTGCAGCAAGGCCATGACAGCCGCCGCATCTGGCAAGGTCGCCGGAATGGTCACCTCCTGCCGTGCACCCGCCACCAGTATCAGCGGCAACATGAACAGGCGAGCCCGCTTGCCATCCGGGCGGCTGAGCACCTCCCCATCCACCAGCTGACACAGCTGCTGCCACAGCAGGTCATGCGCCTCTTGGGCAGGTGCTGCCTGCAGTGCGTGCTGCAAGGCTTCGTCCTGTCCCGACAGCAAGGCATCGCGTACCTCGTGTTGCAGGGCGATCAAGGTTTCCGGCTGATCCGCCTGGGTCAGGTGGCTCATTACACGGCGCAGCAAGGGCTGCTTGGGGTCCATCCGGGCGTACTGGCGGGGATCAGGCAAGAGCATGGTCATCGGTTCTTCAGAGGTTTCATCAGTCAAGACGACAGTATACCAGCACCGCCTGCACAACCATGCCCAGCCCGTTTGTGCAGCGGGTCACAAAAAAGTGGGACGGCATGGAACTTTCCCAAGGGCAGCCTACTCTGAGTTGGGCTGTCAGGATAGAATGTCATTTTTTTGCTGCTGTGCACAACATTTAGCTTGCAAACTGAATTGTCTTGTAGCATAATGCAGTCATCAGGAATGAGGTTCTTCTGATTTCTTGATAGTGTCTCCTCTTTTCTCCTTTGGAGTTTGCGGCCCGGTTCACACCGGGCCTCTTTTTTCTCCCTCCCATGCCTCACCCTGCCGTGTAGTTTGACAACGCGCAGTACATCATTTCGTTTTGTTGCGAAGCAACAAAATAGCCGCACCCCACTCTGCCAGACAATCCCGTATCATGGATGTCTATCCTGCCATGCTGTGATACACCTCATGATCCCTGTCATTCTCGAAGCCTGGCAAGCCACTACGGCAGCCAGCGGCGCATTCTGGGTGCCGCCAGATGGTTGTCGCGACCTGATCATCCACACCCGTTCATCAGGTCAACGTGTGGCCCTGATCGCCCCGCTGGCCGATCAGGCCTACACCGTAGAAGGCGTAGTCGGCGAGCGCTACCTCGGCTATCGTTTCCAGCCCGGTGCCCAGTTTGATGAAAGCCGTCTGCTCCGCGCCTTGCAGCTGCAGCGTAACCCGGATGCGGTTGACCTGAATGCCATTATTGGTGAAGAAGTACGACTGGATGCGCGGATACATGAGGCGTTGCAGGGGCTGGCTGCCAGCTCGAGTGTAGCCGTCGCCTGTCGCCAGTTGGGGGTGGGTGAGCGCACCTTGCAGCGCTTGCTGACACCCACGGGTCGCCATCCCGCATACTGGATTGCGCTGGCGCGTGCTCGCCGTGCGGCACGCGCCCTATTCTCAGCCACGCCCCTGACGGCTCTGGCCTGCGATGTGGGCTATGCTGACCAGGCGCACATGACGCGCGCCTTTCAGCGCTGGTTCCAGCATACCCCCGGCCAGTTGCGCAACCAGCCCACATGGTTGGGGCTACTGTCGGCCCCGGCCTTTGCTTGAGCGCGGCGGAACGCTCAGCCCACTGCAGTGCAAATTTCGACCAGGAAACCATCCGGGTCGCTGACATATGCGGTAATCTGCCCCCAGGGCATTTCTTCCGGTGATTGTCGCAGCGTCGCCCCTGCCTGACAGGCCCGTTCAACAGCTGCAGCAACATCTTCCGTCACCAAGGCGATCTCGCTGCATGCCGCCAAAGGGTCCGGAGCCTGCGTACGTTTACCCATCTGCTGCAACAAGGCATGTGAACAAAACGCCAGTGTGGTAGTACCGGTTTCCAGCTCGCCCCAGTCACCCGATTCATGCAGAAAGCGACAGTCGAAACCAAATGCAGCCTGGTAGAAGGCCAAGCTTTTCTTCACATCATGCACATAGAAAATGGTGTATCCCAGCTTCATCATCTCACTCCTTGCTTGAAAACTGGATCAGCTTACCCGCCTGCCTGGCGTGATGTCTTGAACAAAGCCGTCAATACCAAAAAATCAGGCCGGGCAAACCCGGCCTGATCTGTGGTCACCTCACGGTGCAGGACTCATTGCAGTCCTTACTTCACCGTCACCACTTGCCACTTGCCACCCTTCACTTCATAAATGGTGACCGGGGCATTCTTCGGCTCACCGTTGGCTTCGAATTCGAAGGTGCCGGTCACGCCCTTGTAGCTGATGGTCTTCAACGCTGCCAGATACTTGGCAGGTTCGGTGCTGTTGGCCTTCTTCATGGCTTCAGCAACCAAGTACACGGCATCATAGAACTGCGGCCCAAACAGCACCACTTCCTGGTTGTACTTGGCCTTGTACTTCTTCTCGAATGCAGCGCCGCCCGGTTGCTTGTCCAGCGGGGCACCAGCCACAGCGGAGAAGTGACCTTCAGCCGGCTTGCCGCCTGCCATTTCCACAAACTTGTCGGTATTCAGCATGTCACCGCCCATGATCTTGGCGGTCATGCCCAGGCCGGCCATTTGCTTGACCAGCGGCGCAGCTTGCGCATCCGCACCACCGTAGAACAGCACGTCCGGATTGCTGCCCTTCAGGGAGGTCAGGATGGCGCTGAAATCCACAGCCTTGTCGGTGGTGAATTCGTGGCGCAGGATCTTGCCGCCGTTGGCCTTCACCGCAGCTTCAAACTGCTCGGCCAGACCTTGACCATAGGCGGTACGGTCATCGACCACCACAATGTTCTTGGCCTTCAGGGTCTTGACGGCATATTCGCCCAGCACCTTGCCCAGGAACGCGTCGTTACCCACCAGACGGAAGGCACTCTTGAAGCCTTGCTGGGAGTACTTCGGGTTGGTCGCCACGGTCAGCTGCGGAATGCCCGCATCGGCGTACACTTTGGAGGCCGGAATGGAGGTGCCGGAGTTGAAGTGACCGATGATGGCGCTCACCTTGGCGTCCACCAGCTTCTGGGCCACCACCGTACCCATGCGCGGGTCGGCCTGGTCGTCTTCAACCACCAGTTCAAACTTGACCTTCTGGCCACCTACCATCACACCCTTGGCGTTCAGCTCTTCTACGGCCAGACGGGCTGCATTTTCATTGTCCTTGCCATAGTGTGCTTGTGCGCCAGACAGCGGCGAAGCAAAGCCCAGTTTCACAACGGTATCAGCCAGGGTCAGACCGGAGCTGGCGGCAAACGCCAGGGCGATGGCAGACAGGGCCAGTTTCTTCGGGTTCATCATGATCGATTCACTCCTCGTTTGATTTTATGAGCCCCATAACGGAAAAACAGCATGCGCCGGGGCATCGCATGCGTCCGTACTCTCAAAAACGATCAATCCGGCATGCCTCCTGGGGGTAGGCAGCCTGTCGACCGGCGACCAGATCAGCAATGATCCGGCCTGTTGTCGCCCCCAGCGTCAGGCCAAGATGACCATGACCGAAGGCAAAACTCACATTGTCGTGCCGTGGCGCCTTGCCAATCACCGGCACAGTATCCGGCAGCGCAGGACGGTTTCCCATCCAGAAGCTGGCACCGGCATCATTCAGCTGGGGCAGATACTGCTTGGCTTTGTCGATCAGCACTTCAGCACGCCGCATATTGGGGGGCGCATCCTTGCTCGCCAGTTCGACCGTACCAGCCACCCGGATGCCGCCATCCGCCATCGGCAGGATCACAAAACCGCCCGAGGCCGACAAAATGAACTTGTCCAGCGCTACCCCGGCATTCGGCAGGGTCGCATGATACCCGCGTTCGCTCTCCAGTGGCACCTTGTAGCCCAGTTGCTTCGCCAGCTCGCCCGACCAAACCCCCGCGGCCACCACCACATGATCTGCTTTGAGTGTGTCGCCCCCCGCAAGTTTCACCCCGGTCACCCGCCCCTGCTCCAGCAGGAAGGCCGAGACCGACTGACGTACCTGGGTGACACCCTCTGCCATCGCCTTGCGGGCAATCCCTTCCGTGAAGACATAGGGATCGTCCACATGAGACCATGATGGCACATGCACCGCGTGCTGCCAGCGCGGGTCCAGCGCAGGCTCCAGGCTCTTGAGCTGCCCCCCCTCCACCACATCACAGCGGATGCCATGGTCACGCTTGATCTGCCATTTGGCGGCATCCTTGGCAAGGTCTCCGGGTCCGTCATACACAGTCAACGAGCCATGTCGTCGCCAGATCGCATTCACCCCCGCCCAATGAGCCAGCGGCTCCAGATCAGCATAGACACGGTTAAGCAACTGCGCCATGGCGGAGGTCAAACTTTGCATCTTGCTGCGTCGACCGGCCCAGACAAAACGCAACAGCCATGGGGTCAATGAGGGCAGGTAGCGCCACTGCAAGGCCAGCGGTCCCAGCGGGTCCATCATCCAGCCCGGAATGCGGCGGAATACCCCCGGCTCGGACAGCGGCACAATGTCACTCACGGCAAAGGCACCGGCATTGCCAAACGACGTGGAGCGGCCTGGCGCTTCTGCATCGACCAGCACCACTTCATGCCCGTCCTGCCGCAACCAGGCGGCACAACAAATGCCGACGATGCCCGCCCCAACCACAACAACCTGTTTGCGCGCCGTCATGGTCAGGCCACCTCAAAACCGTGACAGTAGGGGTCACGCGGATCCAGCGTGATCTGGCTGGTACCGGTAATCACCGCCCAGCCTTCAATGCTGGGCACCATCGCAGCGTAATCACCCACCTTGGTTTCAGCCTCAATACGGCCGATGAACTGGCTGCCAATGATGCTCTCGTGCACAAACTGGTCGCCTGCCTTCAGCAGGCCACGGCCATAGCGCTGTGCCATGCGGGCCGAGGTACCGGTCCCGCAGGGCGAGCGGTCAATGGCTGCCTCGCCATACAGCACGGCATTACGTGCATCCGAGCCTGGCTGGCGCGGCGCACCGGTCCACAGGCAGTGCCGCACGCCACGAATCTTGGGGTCTTCCGGATGCACAAACTCATAGTGTTCGTTCAGATACTGGCGCACCGCCCGCCCCATCTCCACCAGTTCAGAAGGCTTGAAATCCGCCATGTCACGGAAATTCTCCTGCGCTTCCACAATGGGGTAGAAGTTGCCCCCATAGGCGATGTCCACCTTCAGCTCACCCAGTTGCGGGATCACCACCTTGACATCGGTACGGAACAGGAAAGACGGTACATTGGTAATACGCACGCCTTTGACGTATTGACCATCCATCTCATAGCGGGCCACCACCAGGCCTGCAGGCGTTTCCAGCCGCAGTTCCCCCGGTGTACGCGGCGTGACCAGCCCACGCTCAATGGCAAAAGTTACTACCCCAATGGTGCCATGACCGCACATCGGCAGGCACCCGCTGGTTTCAATGTACAAGACAGCAATATCGCAGTCAGGGCGGGTCGCCGGGTACAGGAAAGCACCCGACATCTGGGCATGGCCACGCGGCTCGAACATCAGACCGGTACGAATCCAGTCGAACTGTTCCATGAAATGAACCCGCCGCTCCCCCTGGTTTGCGCCCAGCAAAGGGGGATGATTGCTCACGACCAGCCGAACCGGATTGCCACAGGTGTGTCCGTCGATGCAGTGGAAGGTATGAGCCGTACGAGGCGACATTACGGCTGATGCATGGGAGGTTTCATGATTGTTCATGGTATTGATCTGATTACCAAACAGGGTTTTGAAAAACATCAAAAAGGCCAAACATTCACCGGCAAAGTGACCTGATGACCAAACAAGGAAAACAGTCAGCATCCATTAAACTGCCACACCATACACAATGGCATGCTGGAAATGCCTGTCTTCTCACCGGGTTACCCCTTGCAATATGTATATTGTATACATTACAAGACGGTGGAGAACAAGCCTTTTTCCAGCCTGCATAATCATCTACGTATTACTACGCATCACATGGGGTGTACGCTTGTAGTTCTACGGTGCAACCTAATTTATTTGCTGTACATATTGAATATTGTATACAAAAAAGATATGATGCGCAGCATACCCGAGCATTCAGGGCTGCCACTACAGTCCGGATGTCAGGTCTGACCAATCAAAGATGGAGAGTAAACTCATGGCTTGCCCCTGGACTGGCGTTTATCCGGCTGTTACCACCAAGTTCACCGCCGACGGCGCTCTGGATCTTGCAGGTACCCAACAACACATTGAGTGGCAGATTGACTGCGGCGCAGATGGCATCATCGTCTGCGGCTCGCTGGGCGAGAACTCCACCCTGTCCTTTGATGAAAAGCTGGCGGTACTGGGCGCAGGTCTGAAAGCCAGCCGTGGCCGCGTGCCGGTACTGTTGACGGTGGCCGAAGGCACCACAGCAGATGCGTGCCGTCTGGCCAAGCTAGCGGAAGAGCAAGGTGCCAATGGTCTGATGGTACTGCCGGGCATGCGCTATGTGTCCGACCGCCGTGAAACCATCGCACACTACCGCGCCGTGGCCCAGGCCAGCAAGCTGCCGATCATGCTCTACATCAATCCGCTGGCCTACGTGGTGGACATCACGCCGGACATGCTGGTGGAAATGGCCGATGAGCCAAACTTCGTGGCCATCAAGGAATCCACCGGCGACGTGCGCCGCGTTACCCAGGTGATCAACGCTTGCGGTGACCGCTATGGCATCTTCTGCGGCGTGGACGATCTGGCGATGGAAGAAATGGCCATGGGCGCTACCGGCTGGGTGGCGGGTCTGGTGACCGCATTCCCGAAAGAGACCGTGACCATCTACCGTCTGGTGCAAGCCGGCCGCTGGGAAGAGGCCCGTGCCATCTACCGCTGGTTCCAGCCGCTGCTGCGTCTGGACATCTCCACCAAGCTGGTACAGAACATCAAGCTGGCAGAAGCCATCGTGGGTGTTGGCACTGAGCACGTGCGTGCGCCGCGCCTGCCGCTGGTTGGCGAAGAACGCGCCCAGGTCGAGAAGATCATTCGCACTGCGCTGGAAAAGCGCCCGACCCTGCCGCAAATCTGATTCTCATCTGCCCTCCCCCAACCCGGCGCCTGGTGCGCCGGGTTTGTCATTACGGTGAAGCTGCCTCCTCCACGGAAAAGGAACTGCCATGTTTGCCAATCTGATCAACGGTGAATGGGTTCAGAGCGCCCACGCCATTGTCAACCGCAACCCCTCCGACCTGTCTGATGTGATCGGCGAGTACGCCAGTGCCGATCGTCAGCAAACTCTGGATGCCATTGCCGCGGCGCGGCAGGCTGCCCCTGCCTGGGCAGCCACCACCCCGCAGCAGCGGTTTGACATCCTCGACCGTGCAGGCAGCGAAATTCTGGCCCGCAAGGAAGAGCTGGGGCGCCTGCTCAGCCGTGAAGAAGGCAAGATTCTGGCCGAGGGGATGGGTGAAGTCGTTCGTGCCGGCAATATCTTCAAATACTTTGCCGGTGAGTGCCTGCGCCAGCACGGCGAGGTACTGGATTCCGTGCGCCCTGGAATTGAAGTCAGCATCACCCGCGAGCCATTGGGTGTCGTCGGTATCATTGCTCCGTGGAACTTTCCGATTGCCATCCCGGCCTGGAAGATTGCCCCTGCGCTGGCTTATGGCAATGCCGTGGTCTTCAAGCCCGCCAGCGTGGTTCCGGCCTCCAGCTGGGCGCTGGCTGACATCCTGCACCGGGCAGGTGTTCCCGCCGGGGTCTTCAATCTGGTGATGGGCAGTGGCCGTGAAGTGGGTGATGTGTTGCTGAACGCCGGGCTGGATGGCATCAGCTTCACCGGCTCGCAAGATACCGGCAAGAAAGTGGCAGCCGCCTGCCTTGGCAGCGGCAGCAAGTTCCAGCTGGAAATGGGCGGCAAGAACCCGCTGGTGGTGCTGGACGATGCCGACCTCAAGCTGGCGGTGGAGGCTGCCATCAATGGGGCTTACTTCTCGACTGGTCAGCGTTGCACCGCTTCCAGTCGTCTGGTGGTGACTGCGGGTATCCATGATGCCTTTGTCGAGGCCATGGTGTCGCGCCTGAAGACCTTGAAGGTGGGGCACGCGCTGGATATCAGCAGCCACATTGGCCCGGTCGTGGATGCGGGGCAGTTGCAACAGGATCTCGACTATGTCGGCATCGCCACGGCAGAAGGCGGACTGCTGGCATATGGTGGAGAACGCCTGCAAGCCGAGAAAGACGGCTACTACATGAGCCCGGCGCTGATCACCGGCACCCATAGCCAGATGCGCATTAACCGTGAAGAAGTGTTTGGCCCGGTCGCCAGCGTCATCAAGGTGGCAGACTTTGAAGAAGCGCTGACCATTGCCAACGACACGCCCTTTGGGCTGGTCTCCGGCATCTGTACCCAGTCACTCAAGCTGGCCACCCAGTTCCGCCGCCGCGCAGCAGCGGGTATGGTGATGGTGAACCTGCCGACCGCCGGGGTGGATTATCATGTCCCGTTCGGCGGCCGCAAAGGCTCCAGCTATGGTCCACGTGAGCAAGGTCGCTACGCGGCCGAGTTTTACACCACGGTGAAGACCGCCTACGTAGCAGCTTGACGTCCGGGAGCTCCCGGCCTGCCAGGCCGGGAGCAGTGGACATTTTGTCTGGCGGGTGATAAAACCGCATATTACAACAGGCGTCTGCCCATACCACGAGAACCCGCATGTCCAAACCTCCGCTGATTGCCCGACAAACCCTGACTGGTGCGGTAACGGAAGCCCTGCGCAACCAGATCCTGACCGGCGAGCTGCCAGATGGCATGCAGCTGCGGCAAGAGGCGCTGTCCCAGGAGTTTGGCGTCAGCCGCGTACCGGTACGAGAAGCGTTGCGTCAGCTGGAAGCCGAAGGTCTGGTGCAAATCCTGGATCACAAAGGCGCTACCGTCACCCAGTTTTCTTTTACCGATGTAAAGGAACTGCTGGACATCCGGGCTCTGGTTGAATGTGACCTGCTGCAGCGGGCCATCCCTTTACAGTCGGAAGCCGAGCTGAAGGAGGCCGAAAGCCTGCTCAAACAGTTCGAAGCGGCGCTGAAGAAGAAGGATGTGTCCCTGTGGGGCCGACTGAACGCCCAGTTCCATCTGTCGCTGTACCGCTCCGCCGGGCGGCCACACAGCCTCGCACTGGTGGAATCCCTGCTGAACAAGACCGAGCGGTATACCCGCATGCAGATTCTGTATGCCGATTACAGCCAGCGGGCGCAATCGGAGCACAGCGCCTTGCTGGAGTTTTGCCGGAAGAAGGACGCCGAGGGTGGTGCACGCTTCTTGCGTGAGCACATCCTGGGTGCCGAGCATGCGCTGGAAAATTATTTTGCCAAGCAGGGTCAATCCCGCTAATAGCATCCAGCCCCGGAAATCAATGTTATAATCCTGTTTAATCATCCACGCCACCATCGGTCGGTGGCGTGACCGTGTAGCTGCAAGCACGGACCCATGATCCGATAATCGCTGACAGGGCCAACCCTCCGACCGAACCACGCCCCGCGTGCCTGGGTAGCTGCCCGGAGTCCATCCATGCTGTTTACTGAACTCGGCCTCTCCGAGGAGATTCTGCGTTCCATTGCCGAACAAGGTTACACCGACCCCACGCCCATTCAGGCACAGGCCATCCCGGTGGTACTGTCTGGCCGTGATCTGTTGGCTGGGGCACAAACCGGCACCGGTAAAACTGCCGGCTTTACCCTGCCCATCCTGCACCGGCTGAGCAACCGCACCAAACCGGGCCCTTCCAGTGGTCGCCCGCCGGTACGGGCGCTGATCCTGACACCGACGCGTGAGCTGGCCGCGCAGGTGGAGGAAAGCGTTCGCACCTATGGCAAATACCTGAAGCTGGCCTCGATGGTGATGTTTGGCGGGGTCAGCATCAACCCGCAGATCAAGGCGCTGAAAAGCCGGGTCGACATTCTGGTGGCGACACCCGGCCGCCTGCTGGACCACGTGTCACAAGGCACACTGGACCTGAGCGGGGTCGAGATCCTGGTGCTGGACGAAGCCGACCGCATGCTGGACATGGGCTTCATCCGTGACATCCGCAAGATTCTGGCCCTGCTGCCAGCCGAGCGGCAAAACCTGCTGTTCTCCGCCACCTTCTCCGACGAGATCCGTGAGCTGGCGCACGGTTTGCTGAAAGACCCGGCAGAAGTGGAAGTGGCCCGCCGCAACGCCCCGATTGATCTGGTCACCCAGAAGGTGTACCCGGTCGACAAGGAGCGCAAGCGTGACCTGCTGATCAAGCTGATTCAGGATCATAACTGGTTTCAGGTGCTGGTCTTTACCCGCACCAAGCATGGCGCCAACGCACTGGCTGAAAAGCTGGCCAAGGCCGGCATCACCGCGCTCGCCATTCATGGCAACAAGAGCCAGAATGCACGCACCCGTGCGCTGGCCGAATTCAAATCCGGCGAGCTGCAGGTGCTGGTGGCTACCGATATTGCCGCACGCGGTCTGGACATCGACCAGTTGCCGCATGTGGTCAATTACGAGCTGCCGAATGTATCGGAAGATTATGTGCACCGTATTGGCCGTACCGGCCGCGCCGGCGCAACCGGTGAGGCCATCTCGCTGGTCAGCCCGGATGAACAGAAGCTGCTGCGCGATATTGAACGACTGACCAAGCGTGACATTGAGCGGGTGCAGGTAGAGGGCTTCGAGCCTGATCCGAACCGCCCGGCAGACCCACCGCCGCAACAGCGAGGCCGTCAGGCCCGCCCGCAAGGTGAAGGCCAGTCCAGGCAGGGGCGCAAGCCTGCCAGCGAGGGTGCACCTCAAGCACGTGCACCGCGCAAGCCTACCGCAGAAGGTAGCGATCGCCAGCGCCAGGCAGGGAGTGAGCCACGCCCGCCCCGCAAGCCACAGGAAGGCCCGGCAAAAGCACAAAGCAGGCCACAGCAAGCTCAAGGTCGCGGTCAGCCCGCGCAACAACAGAACCGGAACACCCGCAAGCCACGACAGCAAGCCTCCCTGCTGGGCAACCCGCAGCGTCTGGAGGACCTGGATGAAGCCGTCAATGGTAACCGCATCATGCCGGATAACCGCGAGATTGATGGCTATCGTGAACTAACCGGGCACCACTTCAACAGTGATGGCTGGGCCAGCACCCAGACCCGCCCCACCCAGCCTCGTGGCGGTAGCACCCAAGGTAGCGGTAAGCCCGGCAACCGGGGCGACCGTCAGCAAGGCCGCCCGCAACAGCAAGGCCAAGGCCAGAACCGCCAGCGCCAAGGTGGCGGCGGCAATGGCAATGGCAACCGCAATCGAGGCAATAACTCGCGTCGTGGTGGTTAAGCCGGTGATCCATTAGCGCCTTGCCGCCCATGAAAAAACCGCCAGCCGGGATGACCGCTGGCGGTTTTTTTATGGGGTGAAGCAGGCCGACCCCGTCTCAGATCACCCCTCGCGCCTGCAATTGCGCCAAGGCCTCATCCGATTTCCCCAACACCGATTGCAAGACTGCCGCCGTATGCTGTCCCAGCAAGGGCGGTGGCGTCTCATACTGGATTGGCGTGGCCGAGAAGCGCATTGGGCTGGCCACTTGCGGCACACTGCCCGCCACAGGGTGGGGGATGTCCACCCGCATACCGCGATGCTGGATCTGCGGATCGGCAAACGCCTGCGGGATGGTATTGATCGGGCCGCAGGGAATGGTCTCTGCATCCAGCAGCGCAATCCATTCATCGCGCGTGCGGGTACGCATCACCTCGGCGATCATCGGTACCAGCACCTGCCGGTGCTGCACCCGCGCCCGATTGGTGGCAAAGCGCTCATCCGCCGCCCATTCCGGGTGACCGCACAAGGCCGCATAGCGGGCGAACTGGCTGTCATTGCCCACCGCCACAATCACGTGGCCATCCGCCGTGGCAAACACCTGATAGGGCACGATATTGGCGTGCGCATTGCCTTGTCGTGGCGGTGTCACCCCACCGATCAGATGGTTCATGTTGACGTTGGCCAGCATCGCCAGCTGGCAATCCAGCAAGGCGATGTCGATGTGCTGCCCCTGCCCACTTTGCTGCCGATGGAACAGGGCGGCGAGGATGGCCGTGGTGGCATACATGCCGGTAAACAGATCGGCAACTGCCACCCCAACCTTCTGTGGCTCGCCATCCGGGGCGCCGGTGATGCTCATCAGCCCCCCCAACCCTTGTACCATGAAGTCATAACCGGCCCGGTCGGCATAGGGCCCGGTCTGACCAAAACCGGTGATGGAGCAGTACACCAGGTCGGGTTTGATCGCTTTCAGGCTGTCGTAGTCCAGCTGGTACTTGCGTAAGCCGCCGACCTTGAAGTTCTCCAGCACCACATCACAGTGCTTGACCAGCTCGTGCAACAGCGCCTGCCCTTCGGGCTGGGTGAAATCCACCGTGATGGACTGCTTGCCACGGTTGGCGCACAGATAGTATGCGGCCTCACGGGTATCCTGCCCGCCGCTGTCCTTGAGGAAGGGAGGGCCCCAACCCCGGGTATCATCGCCCTGGCCAGGTCGCTCGACCTTGATGACCTGCGCCCCCAGATCGGCCAGATTCTGGCTGCACCACGGTCCGGCCAGCACCCGGGAGAGATCTAGCACGCGAATGGAAGACAAGGCACTCATGGGATGTTCCTGCCAGAGAGGTGGGGGGGGCCAGCAGCGGGACGAGGGGAAGCCGCCAGCACACCCAAAACGAAAAGCGCTTAACTGAAGGCCTGAATGCCAGTCTGCGCACGGCCCAGGATCAGTGCATGGATGTCGTGGGTGCCTTCGTAGGTATTGACCGCCTCCAGGTTCATCACATGGCGAATGACATGAAACTCGTCCGCGATGCCGTTGCCACCGTGCATGTCACGCGAGACACGGGCAATCTCCAGCGCCTTGCCGCAGTTATTGCGCTTGATCAGCGAGATCATTTCCGGCGCCCATTGCTCTTCGTCCAGCAGGCGGCCGACGCGCAGGGCAGCCTGCAAGCCCAGCGTGATCTCGGTCTGCATATTGGCCAGCTTCAGTTGCACCAGCTGGTTGGCGGCCAGCGGGCGGTTGAACTGCTTGCGGTCCAGCGTGTACTGACGGGCAGCATGCCAGCAGAACTCTGCTGCGCCCATGGCGCCCCAGGCAATGCCGTAGCGCGCCTTGTTCAGGCAGCCAAACGGCCCCTTGAGGCCTTTCACATTGGGCAGCAATTGCGCATCCGGCACAAACACTTCGTCCATCACGATTTCGCCGGTGATCGATGCACGCAGGGAGAACTTGCCTTCGATCTTCGGTGCGTGCAGACCCTTCATGCCCTTTTCCAGAATGAAGCCACGAATCTCGCCCGCGTCATCCTTGCCCCACACCACAAAGACATCGGCGATCGGCGAGTTGGTAATCCACATCTTGCTGCCGGACAGTATATAGCCACCATCAACCTTGCGGGCACGGGTGATCATGCTGCCGGGGTCGGAGCCGTGATTGGGTTCGGTCAAGCCAAAGCAGCCTACCCATTCGCCACTGGCCAGCTTGGGCAGGTACTTCATGCGCTGCGCTTCGCTGCCATAGGCGTAGATCGGGTACATCACCAGCGAGCTTTGTACGCTCATGGCAGAACGATAGCCAGAATCCACCCGCTCCACTTCACGTGCAATCAGACCATAGGCCACATGGCCCAGCCCGGCACCACCGTATTGCTCCGGAATGGTCGCGCCCAGGAAACCCAGCTCACCCATCTCGCTCATGATGCTGCGATCGAACTGCTCATGGCGGTTGGCTTCCAGCACGCGCGGCATCAACTGTTCCTGACAGTAGCTGTGCGCAGCATCACGCACCATGCGCTCTTCTTCGGTCAGTTGCTGGGTCAGCTGCAGGGCATCATCCCATTGAAAGTTGAAGCGGCTCATCGTGGGTCTCCTGTGGTTTATTAGTTCCGCTTGGCGGAATAATATTCTGCAATGCGAAAATACTACCGTAAAACCGGGCAGGCTGCAATTTTCAACCTTGCAGTTTTTACAGCCCAGTCAAAGTGGTCTGCTCGCAAGTCCTGCTGTTTCAGGCTAGGATAACACCATGACTCGTCAAGACTGCCTGAACGCCGCCTCCAGCGCCTTTCTGCAAACGTGCACCACCCTGTTGCCCGCCATGCTCGAGGCCGCAAAGGACCGTCTGTTTGAACGTGCCGAGCACGCCACGTCCATGCAATTGCAAGGTCTATTGCTGGATAGCCGCACGGTGCTCAGCAATGAATCCGATGCCTTGCAAGATGCCATCGTGCTGGCTTTGCAGCCCCTGCTGGAGCGCAGCTTGCAGACAGCCTTCAGCAGTTATCGCCCCAGCTATGCCGACCGCCTCAACCAGAGCCTGTCTTTGGTGAGCATGCAGGCGGTTGAATCTGAAATGCGCCTGGATGGCATCTGCCGCCAGCTCAGAGAGCACGCAGGAGAACAACTCTCGGATCTGACCATCCGCATCACCGTGCTGTTCGGGCAAACCCACGCGATCGAACGGGAAAACCCGTTTCGGCCCTACCTGCTGGCCAAGGGATTGGCCAATGGTGTGGAGCGCATGGCGTGGTCACGCGATATCAGTGATGTGCTGATTGATCAGCTGGCGCTGAGCCTGTACCCTTCTGCCGCCCAGATTTACCAAGCCACCAACCAATCCCTGGCAGAGCTGGGGGTACCGGCGGAACTGCCCTTGCAGGTGGTGCAACGTCCGGAACGCACACCGCGCCCCACCCCTGCAGCAACGCCCATGCCGGAAGCCCCGCCGGAGCCTGATCAGCTGGCCTCACCCGGTAGCAACACGCCCTCACCCGAAGCGATGCTGATGCAAATGGTTCAGCGCCGCAGCATGCCTCGCCCCACAGGCGCGGCCTCCTCCGCGATGCCCACTGGAGAAATGCCCCAAGCCGCCCAGCCGTCTGTCAGCATGCAGGCCAGTGCGCCCTCCAGCGAACAGGAGGGTTGGGGAAGCTGGCTGATTGGCCCACAGCAGGTTGGCGCCATGCTGCGGGGTTTGTTTCAGGGAGAGGAAAGCATCAGCGCAGGGGACGCCACCGCATCCCCCCCGCTGGTGGCCACTGAGCTGGAATCCAGCCTGGTGCAATCCATCAGTACCCTGCAGCAGGCCGCCACGCCGGATAGCCAGCACATGCGGGATGCACACGGCCAGCTGCGCAACCTGATCCTGGAGAACCGCAGCTACCTAGGCAGCCTGACCAGTCATCCGCAAGAGCTGATGGTGATTGATCTGGTGTCCATGCTGTTCGAGCTGATCCTGCGTGACGGCAAGGTGCCTACCGACGTCCGCACCCAGTTGGGTCGCATGCAGTTTCTGGTGCTGAAACAAGCACTGACCGACCCCACCTTGCTCACCCAGAAGCAGCACCCGGCGCGCCAGCTGGTGAACCGTATTGGCAGCATTTCACTGGGGCTGCAGCAAATCGACCCCAGCGGCGAGCGGGTCACGCAGGAAATCAGCCATATCGTCGAAACCCTGCTGCAAGACGATGCTCCCGGCACTGAGCGGTTTACCCGCATGCTCGATCAGCTGGAAAGCTTCATCAGTCATGTGCTGAACAGCCAGGATGCGCCTGTGCATCAAACCCTGCAGGCGCTGGCAACCGCCGACAAACGCAGTGCCCGGCTTGGGCAGATTGTGTTGCAGTTGACCGATGCTATCGGGGAACTGCAAATCTCGCCTTTGCTGTGGGGCTTTCTGAGCGATACCTGGGCGCGGGTGATTGAGCGTGCCGAGCAATCCGACCTGTTGCAAAGCCAGGTGTTTAGGGCCTGTGTGCCTCGCCTGCTGTGGAGTGCCGAGCCCAAGCTGACGGAAGAGGACCGCCGCCAACTGACCCGCGCGCTCCCCGCCCTGGTCAATACCCTGCGCAGTGGCATGCAGTTCATCGGGCAACCGGCAGCGGAAACCGATCAACTGATGAGGAACTTTTCCGGCCTGCATCGCCAGGCCTTGCAGGCAAACCCGCTCCAGTTGCCTGGCTTGACACTGACCGCCTTTGAGCAGCGCTTTCACGCCTTCATTCATGACAATGCGCCGGATGCGGCTCCCCACAGCGATGCGGCGGAGCCTCACCCCTTGGTTCGTAATGAGGAACTGAGTCAGGTTGCTGCCAGCATTGAGGTGCTGGATAGTCAGCATGACGCCGTGCGATCCATCGTCAACGAATACCTGTATGGCAGCGAGCCCAGCGTACAGTTCGACAAGGCCACCGAGCAAAGCGCGCTGGAACGTTTACGGATTGGGGTTGCGGTGGAGGTTAATCTGGATGGGCGTCCACAGCGGGCGGTATTGAGCTGGGTTGACCCCGATGAGCCGCGGATGGTGATCCGCATTGGTGACCACCCCACCCCGTCGGTGATGACGGTCAAGCTGTTCCTGCAACTGATCCGCATCGGGCGGGCACGCTTTCTGGAAGATCGTCCACTGTTCGAGCGTGCCGTCACATTGCTGCTGGAAAACGCCGACAAGGTGGACCGCTCACGCGCGGCCTGAGCCTGCCTCATCACCAAAGCAGGTTCCCAGCGCGCGGGCGGCCTGGATCAGATCATGGTCTGCCGGGACATTGCGCCGCCCGGCAAGCGTCGCAGACAAGGGTACCGTGCAGGTCCCCATCTGGTGATACGCCACCAGAACACCAGACTCCCCACGGCAGATGCAATCTGCCGCATGGCTGCCCAGCCGGGTTGCCAGGATGCGGTCAAACGCAGTGGGTGACCCACCTCGCTGTAAATGCCCCAGCACGGTGACCCGTGCCTCCAGCCCGGTTCCCGCCTCAATATGCTCCGCCACCACGGCCCCAATCCCCCCCAGCCGCTTGGGGTCGGTACGGCGGCGATCCATGCGCTGCACCACTTCGCCGCCGGTGGGGAGTTGTGCACCTTCTGCCACACAGATAATGCTATAGCGCATGCCCATGGCTGCACGCGCCTTGACCTTGTCAAACACGGCTTGCCACTGGAACGGGATCTCGGGCAACAGGATCACGTCGGCGCCACCGGCCACCCCGCCCATCAGCGCAATCCAGCCCGCGGTACGGCCCATCACCTCCAGCACCATCACCCGGTGGTGCGAGGAAGCCGTGGTGGTCAGCCGGTCCAGCGCCTCGCTCACCACGGCCGTTGCGGTATCAAAGCCAAAAGTCTGGTCCGTGGCCAGCAAATCGTTATCAATGGTCTTGGGTACTCCGACGACCCCCACACCCAGCCGCTGCAGACGATCCGCCATCTGCATGGTGCCATCGCCACCGACCACCACCACACCATCCAGCTGCCAGTGTTGCACCTGCGCCAGCAAGCGCCCGGAGCAATCCTGCCAGTCCGTTTTGCCATCCTGCCCCACCACCGGATAACGCCAGGGGTCCCCTTTGTTGGACGAGCCGAGGATCGTGCCGCCATCTTGCAAGATACCCGCGACACGCTCCTCCGTCAGCTCGCTGCCGCGCCCCTCGATCAAACCCTCAAAGCCATCCTCGATGCCCAGCACGGTCGCCCCATAACGCCTGCGCGCCGTCAGCGTTACCGCACGGATGACGGCGTTCAATCCGGGGCAATCGCCGCCACCAGTCAGAATTCCAATACGGGGATGCGTGTGGGTTGGCATGATGATTCTCGGCAATGGTTTACTCTTGAGGGTAGCAGGCCCGCTGCATGGTGTCAGCGCCTGCAGGGCTGTGCTAGGCTAGGCGCATCATGACATTCCCTGAATTCACACCTCTGCAGGCATTGATCAGACATGCTCAGACTCGCCTGCAAGGTCGCCCCATCGCACTGGGACAGGATGCAGACCTGTTGCTGATCACCTGTCGCCGCCTACAGCACATCCAGCGCGTCCCCACCCATGACCCTGCCCTGATCCTGGTTCTGCAGGGCACCAAGCTGCTTTACCCTGAAGGCGAGCAAACGCTCTACACCCCGCAGCATGCAATCGCCATGCGTGCAGGCTGCGCGCTGGACATCACCAACCTCCCGCCTGCTGGCGCGCCTTACCTGGCGCTGGCAGTGGCATTCAAACCCGCGCTACTGGAACGTTTCCAGCGTGCCTATCCAGAGTGGTCCGCCCCTCAGTCCGCCCCCGCTCCACTGCTACAACGACTGCACCAGCGCCAACCGCTGGAGAGGATTGCCTTGTCGCTGCTGGAGCAGCTGGAAGGTTCCGGCAGTCTGTTGCACACCCACCTGCTGCTGGAGCTGCTGCTGCACAGCCTGCTGCAGGGCGGAAGCAATCTGCTGTGGCATGCGGAGCCGGACCTCGGCAGTCGCCTGCGACACTGGCTGAGCAGCGATCCTGCCCGTGAATGGCGCGCGGACGATCTGGCAGAACAGTTGCAGATCGATCCCTCTACCCTGCGCCGCCATTTGCGACGGCAAGGTACCTCCTTTCGACAACTGCTGGAAGACGTGCGCCTCAGTCACGGTCTTTCGCTGCTGCAAGGTCAGCACCTGCCCGTAGGGGAAGTCAGTCAGCGCTGCGGTTACGCCTCACCCTCGCGCTTTGCCGCTCGCTTCCGTCAGCGCTTCGGACTGCCCCCCTCGCAAATTCACCCTTGATACCCGATTCGGGCGCATGGCTGCCCGGTGGCGGCGCGCGTGCGGTATGTGAGCAAGACATACTGTCGCTGCACTGTTCAACCACACGGAGAAATACCCCATGCGAACCCATTTCCTGCTGACCACTTTGAGTGCCTTACTGGGTAACCTCGCGCTCGCCGCCGACTTCAGCCTGAGCAGCCCCGACTTGCAAGCGGGTACCACCCTGCCCATGGCACAAGTGGCCAACGATTTTGGCTGCCAAGGTGGTAACATCCAACCTGCCCTGCAGTGGGACAACCCGCCAGCAGGCACCCAGAGCTATGCCATCACCGTCTATGACCCGGACGCGCCTACCGGCAGCGGCTGGTGGCACTGGCTGGCCTTCAACCTTCCCGCCAATACCCGCAGCCTGCCCAGCAATGCCAGCGCTGAACACAAGCTCCCCGCGGGTACCGTAGAGACCCGTACCGATGTCGGTTACCCCGGCTTCTTCGGCGCCTGCCCGCCGGTGGGCGACAAACCGCACCGTTACATTTTCACCGTGCACGCCCTGAAAGTACCCAAACTGGACCTTCCTGTCAGCGCATCCGGGGCTCTGGTCGGCTACATGATCAATGCCAACCAGATCGGCAAAGCCAGCTTTACCATGCACTACAGCAGGTAGACTGACTCGCTTGGCTCAGCATGAAAAAAGCCCACCTTTCGGTGGGCTTTTTTATTGTCTTGCTGTACGCACATTGTCCGGCAAGGCTTGCGGGACATTGGTGCGGAAGGGGTTGATGTCGAGGCCGCCGCGACGGGTGTAGCGGGCGTAGACAGTGAGCTTCAGTGGGTGGCACTGGCGGCTGATGTCCATGTAGATGCGTTCGACGCATTGTTCGTGAAATTCATTGTGCTGACGGAAACCAATCAAGTAGCGGAGCACACTCTCATGATTGATCTGCGGACCAACGTAGTGGATCTGCACGCTGCCCCAGTCTGGCTGACCGGTCACCAGGCAGTTGGACTTCAGTAGATGGGACACCAGGGTTTCCTCAACCGGAGCAGCGCCCGTTTCCGCTTGCTCATCCAGCCGCAGCAGCTGCGGGTCGGGCTGATAGCGGTCCACCTCAATGTCCAGCGTATCGAGCAAAATACCCTGCTGCTCGTGCATGCGCTGGGTCGTAAAGGTGTCCGGCAAGTGCAAACGCACCGACACGCTGGCGCCTGCCGCTGCAGACAGATCCTGCACCAAGCGGGTTTGCAGTTCATCTGAACCGGAAAGCTGCGTCTGGTTATAGCTGTTCAAATACAGCTTGAACGACTTGGATTCGATCAGATTGGGAGAATCCGCAGGTACGATGATGGTCGCCAGTGCCACCTGCGGCTTGCCTTTGCGATTGAGCCAGGAGAGCTCGTAGGCCGTCCACAGATCAGCTCCCATGAAGGGCAGCCGTCCTTCGATGCCGATTTCCTGGCGTTTGCCCAATCTTGGGATAGGGAACAGCAGCTCGGGGGCATACTGGTCGCGGTAGCTTACCGCTTTACCCAGTGGTGAGTGCTCGGGTACCGCTTCATACATGGTCAACAACCTGTTCGATCTCAGACTTCAGCATTGTACCCGAGCACGCCCAGCTCAGGTTTCCGGGCCACCCTGCAAGTCGGCACCAAAGCGCTGGATATTGGCCGCGAGGTCAAGCCGCGCCATCATCACACGGCCATCCCGCTCCTCTTCCCGCAACTGCGAAGGTGGCACCATCCACATCACCTCAAACTCAATCCCGTCCAGATCGCGGGCGTAGACGCTCTTGGTAGTAACATGGTCGGTAGCACCATACAATGCACCCACCTGCTGCAAGCGATCTGCAAGCTGTTGCAGCTCACCCAGCGTACTCACCTCCCAGGCCAGATGGTACAGGCCAACCGTACCACGACCGGCAGAGCTAGCCGAAGCTTGTTCACCAATACTGAACAACCCGAGATCATGGTCATTGGCAGAGGCGGGAGCACGCAGAAAGCGTGCCCCTGGACGGCCAAATACCTCAGAAAACCCGAGAACTTGCTTGTAAAAGTCAGCACTTTTTTCAGCATCCCGCACGTATAGTACGGCATGATTCATTCGCTTGATGGCCATTTTTTCCTCAAAATATGATGTCATGAGCCCACTATAGCGTGACTTTTCCGACGAAGAAATCGAACAAGTTACAATTGAAAATTCAATTATTTTGACTTAATCAAATTTTTCAACAACAAGCCCCACCTACCCTATGCATGTGAATGAACTTTCCCTTGCCCTCACTCTCTGACGTTGTCATAGTCCGTGCAAAATCAAATCCGGAGTGTCAGGCATGCGAAGAAGACTGGTGTGGGCTGGACTGATGACATCACTCTCTCTCCCTTCCATGGCGGAAGACTATTTGCTGATCTTTGCCCAAGGCAGCAAACCCGCTCGACAGCTTTTTTTTGCGGACATCAACTCGCTCTCAGATGCCACTCCCATTGATGAGTTGGTTACCGCAGAGCGCGAGGCCGCCGCAAAGACCATGCGCATGTACCTGACTGCCATTAATGAAAGTGCGGCCCAATACGACGGCAGCACATTTGAGGTGCACTATCGTTGCCGCGACAAGCAGTACCGGACGGTACGAACCAATCACATGCGTCGCGATGAAGAGGTGGAGCAAGTCGTCACCCCACAAGCCGCATGGACACCCGTCAATACACTCTCCATGCAGCGAGGCTACGACTTCGCATGCAAAAACGATCAGTGGAAGAGCATTGTCATGTCAGGCAAAGACGGCCAGATCATGAGCAAGGAGCTGGTCGCAATAGGCTATGCCTTTGTCGGTCGCTTGCAAGGCCCTCCAGCACTGTCAGACCTCGCCTGGAAAGGCTTCTGGAAAGATGGTCAACGCCCGGCCAGCACGTCCAGCCTGACCGCCGCCGAGAAGAAAAAACGGCAAGACCAGGCCATCGCTCAACTGCAATCCACCAGCAAACAATACAACCAGCAAGCCCAGACTCTGGAGCAGGAAGCAGCATTTCAAAGTTACCTGCAACAACGCGCCAAGCAGTCCCTCTCCCATCCCAGCTTCCTGCGCTGGCAAGGCGAGAACGAACAGCGCCTGCTTCGCGCCTGGGGCGCCCCTGCCAGGAGTTATCAATCTGGTAACGCGCGCTACCTGGCCTTCAGCAGCCACCTGGACAATCGCTCAGAGACCGTCAACACCCGTACCGGTCAGGTTGTTGCCCAGAATGGCGGTATCTGGACCTGCAACGTTACATTCGAACTGATGCAAGGTGGCAACAAGCCGGGCTACCGCGTTGTGGATGTTCGAACCGAGGGCAATGATTGCGCCGCTCAGTATCGTGATCCACAGTAAGCCAACCCCTGCTGCATAAAAAGGATGCCCCACATGTTGACCCTGATCCGTCGCCACCCTCATTCACTAGCCGGTGTGCTGCTGGCACTGCCGATACTCTGTCAGGCCAGTGGGGCTCTGCCCATCCCGGAAAGCAAGCAGTCCTACCCCAGCTTTAATGCTTGTGTTGAAGCACTGAAAACGCAATATCTGGCAGACCAGCAGCGTGTGTCTGCACTGCAAACCTTGCCCGAAGGGCGTACGCGCCAAATCAGCCTGGACAGCAAAGGCGTACAGGTTTTTGGCAAAGACAAGGCTGGCTATGATGCCACCTTGTGGTATCACAATGGCGCACCACGTGCTGATCTCCAGCAAATGGAAGTCAGCCACAGTTTTGAAGAGCGGGGCTATGAATGTCAGGGTCCGCAGATGATCCTGCGCGGCCGGAATGGCTACACGCTGAGCACTTTCGAGCCCATGAGCCAGCCTCAGTAGATTTCAGCAGATAAAAAAACGGCGAATGGCGCTCCCCCATCGCACCATTCGCCCCCGGGACAATACCCTCCCCCGAAACCAGGAAGTGCTGACAAGGGATAGCGCCAGCCCTCCTGCAACCACACGCAGGCCAGCGGGCCTGCGACATCCATCTTACCGGGCATGCCGCCGGTAGTATTCGATCAATTTACGCGTCGAACAGTCATGTTCCGACACGTCACTGCCCTCCACCAGCTGGGCATGGATCTTTTTGGCCAGCTGCTTGCCCAGCTCCACCCCCCACTGGTCAAAAGAGTTGATACCCCAGATGGTGCCCTGTACGAAAATCTTGTGTTCGTAGAGTGCAATCAAGGCCCCCAGATTACGGGCATCCAGGGTTTTCATCAGGATGGTATTGGTCGGCCGGTTACCATCGAACACCCGGTGCGGGATCATCGCCTCCAGCTCCTCACCCTTCAGGCCTTGCGCCGACAGCTCGGCACGCACCTCATCAGCCGTCTTGCCCAGCATGAAGGCCTGCGCCTGGGCAAACACATTGGAGAGCAAAATATCGTGGTGACCCGGCATGGAGTGGCGGCCATCAATGGAGCAGATCAGGTCGATCGGGGAAATGTGCGTCCCCTGATGCAGCAGCTGGTAAAAGGCATGCTGACCATTGATCCCGGTTTCCCCCCAGATGATCGGGGCCGTTTCGTGGTCCACCCGCTCGCCCTGGGCATTGACCTGCTTGCCGTTCGATTCCATGTCCAACTGCTGGATATACGCTGGAAAGCGGTGCAGATACTGGTCATACGGCGCAATCACATGCGAGCCGCCACCATAGAAGTTCATATACCAAATGCCAAGCAAACCCAGCAGCACCGGCATGTTCTTTTCCAGCGGTGCATTGCGGAAATGCTGGTCCATCAAGTGTGCGCCGTTGAGCAGCTCGTAAAAATGATCGCGCCCCAACGCCAGCACAATCGGCAGACCAATGGACGACCACACCGAGAAACGCCCGCCGACCCAGTCCCAGAACTCGAACATATTGGTCGGGTCGATCCCGAAATCAATCACCTTCTGCCGGTTGGTCGACACCGCCACAAAGTGCTTGGCGATGGCCTTCTCATCCTTGGCCGCCGCCAGAAACCACTCCCGCGCAGTACGCGCATTGGTCAGGGTTTCCTGGGTGGTAAAGGTCTTGGATTCAATCACGAACAGCGTGGTGGCCGGGTGCACATCCTTCAAGGTTTCGGCAATCTGGCTACCATCCACATTGGAGACGAAGTGCATGTGCATGCGCGGGTGGGCATAGGGCTTGAGCGCCTCATACACCATCTGCGGGCCAAGATCGGAGCCACCAATACCGATCGACACCACGTCGGTAATCGGTTGCCCGGTGTAGCCCAGCCAGTCGCCACTGCGTACGCTGTGCGCAAACGCACACATGCGGTCCAGCACGGCATTGACCTTGGGCATGATGTTCTCGCCATCCACCAGGATCGGGCTGTTGGTACGGTTACGCAGTGCCACATGCAGCACCGCCCGCTTTTCGGTGAAGTTGATCTTGTCGCCATCAAACATGGCGGCAATGCGCTCGTTCATGCCGCGTGCTTCAGCCAGCTCCACCAGCAGGCGCATGGTGTCGCTGGTAATGCGGTTCTTGGAATAATCCAGCAGCAGCCCGCCTACCTGCAAGGAGAAGGCATCAAAGCGCTGGTCGTCCTCGCGAAACAGGTCGCGCATATGCAGGGCATTGCTGTCACGGTAGTGCTGGCTCAGCGCTTGCCAGGCCGGGGTTTCCGTCAGTGCGGACATGATCAGACCTCTTCTCCGTTCTTGACGCGCTTTTCGCGCAGGCTCTTTTTGACTTTTTCCAGATGGGTAACCGCATCACTACCCCGCTTGAGCGCCACCCCGACCGACAGCACGTCGATAATCACCAGCTGCACAATGCGCGACAGCATGGGGGCGTAGATTTCAACATCCTCTTGCGCATCCGCCGCCAGCGTCACCGTTGCCGCGCGTGCCAGTGGGGTACCGCTGGGCGTAATGGCAATCACATTGGCGCCGACTGATTGCGCCATCTGCACGGAGTGCAGGATGTCTGCCGAGCGGCCACTGGCCGAAATCGCCACCACCACATCACCGGGGTCCAGCACCGCAGCTGCCATGCGGTGCACATGCGGATCGGAGTACGCCACCGCCGGAATGCCGTAGCGGAAGAATTTGTGCTGACCATCCTGCGCAATGATGCCGGAGTTGCCCTGCCCATAAAATTCAATGCGCCGCGCACTCGCCAGCAGCTCGATGGCCTGTTGCAGCGCAACGGCAGAGAGGTCATTCCGGCACTTGAGCAAAGCCGAAATGGTGTTATCGAACACCTTGGCACCGAGGTCTGAGACAGAATCGCCCATCACTACACTGCTGTGCACAAAGGGCACCCCAGAGGCCAGACTGTTGGCCAGCCGACGCTTGAAGTCCGACAAACCATCACAACCCAGGCTGCGACAGAAGCGGATCACCGTGGGCTGGCTCACCCGAGCCAGCCGGGCAATCTCGGCCACTGGCGCTTCCACCGCCCAGCGTGGCTGCGTCAGCACCTGCTCGGCGACCAAGCGCTCCGCTTTGGGCAGGGTATCCAGCTGGTGACGAATTTTGTTGAGCATGCTTGCTTCCTTCCTGTGCGCCTCAGGTCTGACGATGTGTCTGCAGCCATTGCGCCAGTGCGGCCGCCGCGCCCGTAAAGGCCGGGTATTCCGCGTGGATGACATAAGTCGGCACCTGCTGCAGGTACGCCGAACAACGCCCCTTTTCCTCAAAGCGACGACGGAAAGGTGACTGTGCAAAGTAGCTGCCCAAGCGAGGCACAATGCCGCCGCCGATAAAGCAGCCCCCCCGCGCGCCCAGGCTGAGCACCAGATTCGCAGCCATGGTACCCAGCATCGCGCAGAAAAGGTCCACCGTCAGGCGGCAGGCGGCATCCTCACCCACCACACCAAGCCGGGTGATTTCTGCAGCGGTACGTGCTTGCTGCGGTCTCGCCTGCACGGCACACACGGCCTCATGCAGGAGCGGCAGGCCCATATCCTGTCCAGCTCCACCGCCACACAGCAGACGCTCGGCCGACACATGCGGGTGGCGAGCTTGTACGTAGTCCACCACGGCACGCTCGAACGCATCAAACGGTGCCAGTGTGACATGTCCACCCTCTCCCGCCAGGGCCAGCCAGCCGCCATGACCGTCCGGCAGCAAGCCCGACACGCCCAGGCCAGTACCCGGGCCAATCAAGGCCATCGCCTCGTGTGGCACCGGCACCCCGCCCCCCACCTGCTGCAGCTCAGCCGCTTGCAGATGGGGCAACGCCAGCGCCAGAGCGGAAAAATCGTTCAGCATCAACAGCTTGTCCAGCCCCAGCGCGGACTGCAGCTCGCTAATGGAAAACTGCCAGCTGTGATTGGTCATCTGCACCCAATCACTGGTAATCGGATTAGCAATGCCAAATGCCGCATACCGCGGCCGTACGGCTGGCTCGGTCAGGCCCAGCTGCTGCAGGTAGTGTTCTGCAGCAGCCTGCAGGGTGGCATGCTCACTCGTCGGCAAGACCTGCGGTGAGGCAAAGCCGGATGCCGGGCGATACAAGGCAAAGCGGGCATTGGTGCCGCCAATGTCGGCAATCAGCCAAGGCTGCTCAAGGGGCATGGAACACCTCAACCGGGGTGGCGGACTGTGCCAGCACATAGCTGACCGGCCAGCGCCGGTCGGCACCGCGCAGCGCCTCAGCAAATACCGCGTGCTTGCTGGCACCGGCAAACTGCAGGAACACCTTGCGTGCCGCCAGAATGGCCGGCAGGGTCAGGCTCATGCGCTCAGTTGGTGCCGCCGCGCCGACCTGTGCCAGACAGGCCGGTGCATCAGCTGCCAAGCCCGCATCCAGCTGCGGGCTGGCCGGGAACAGGGAAGCGGTGTGCCCATCATCGCCCATGCCCAGCACCACGGCCGCAAACGGGCGCGGCAAGGCGGCAAACGTTGCATTCAGCAAGGGCTCGGCCTGACGGGCGCTGCTCTGGCCGGTAAACATCGGTACGAAGCGCGCCACAGCAGCACGGCCTTGCAACAGATGCTGACGAACCAGTGCCTCATTGCTGGCCGGGTCACTGGTCGAGACCCAGCGCTCATCCACCAGGGTGACGATCACCCGCGACCAATCCAGCTCCACCTCGCGCAGCGCTTCAAATACCGGCACAGGCGATTTACCGCCCGACACCGCCAGCACCACTTCCTGCTGCACGTCCAGCGCGTTGCGCAGGGTTACCGCCAGTTCGTGTGCCAGTGCTTGCGCCAACTGAACGCCGTCGGAGAAGGCATGTTGCTGCAGCATGCTCACACCTCCTCGTGCCAGGCGAGGCCATCCCGCGACAGCAGGGCGGACGATGCCGCTGGACCCCAGGTGCCCGCGGTATAGGGCTTGGGCGGGTTACCATCCTGTTCCCAAGCGGTCATGATCGGCTCGACCCAGCGCCAAGCCTGTTCCAGCTCATCCTGACGCACAAACAGCGCCAGGTTGCCACGAATGGCATCCAGTAGCAGACGCTCATACGCCTCGGCGCGCCGTGCGGCGAATTGCTCGCCAAAGTCCAGATCCAGCGACACCTGCTGCAAGCGCATGGCATCACCCGGCACCTTGGCCAGGAAATACAGCTTCATGTGCTCATCCGGCTGCAGGCGGATCACCAGCTTGTTCGGGGTAGACATGCCCATGCTGGTCGGAAAAATCTGGTGCGGCACGTCACGGAAATTGATGACGATTTCGGCCAGACGGTCGGCCATGCGCTTGCCGGTGCGCAGGAAGAATGGCACCCCGGCCCAGCGCCAGTTGGCCACTTCGCAACGCAAGGCGACAAAGGTTTCCGTCCGGCTGTCCGCTGGCACACCCTCTTCCTGCAAGTAGCCGACCGCTGGCTGACCGCGCGACGCGCCTGCGCGGTACTGGCCGCGCACCGTACGGGTGCTGACCTCTTCCGGGCTGTAGGGCACCAAGGCGCGCAATACTTTCAGCTTCTCGTCACGGATGGCGTCTGAATCCAGGCTGTGCGGAGGCTCCATCGCTACAAAGCACAGCAGCTGCAACAGGTGGTTCTGCACCATGTCACGCAGCGCACCAGTATGGTCGTAAAAGCCGCCGCGTTTCTCGATACCGACTTCTTCGGCGATGGTGATCTGTACGTCGCGAATCCACTCACGGCGCCACAGCGGGTCGAACAGCGCATTGCCAAAGCGCAGCGCCATCAGGTTTTGTACCGATTCCTTGCCCAGATAGTGGTCGATCCGGTAAATCTGCCGTTCCTGGAAATACTGACCAACCGCCTGATTGATGTCATTGCTGGACTGCAGGTCATGCCCCAATGGCTTTTCCAGCACCACCCGGGTGTGCGGGCCATTCATGTCTTGCGCGGCCAGGTTCTGGCAAATGCCGGTAAACAGCTCCGGACTGGTCGACAGATAGTAGACGGTGACTTCCGCCGCCCGTGCATCCAGCACGGCCTTGAGTTGGGTGTAATCTGCAGGCTGCTCGGCATCCACCTTTACATATTCCAGCCGACTGGCATAGCTGGCCCACACCTCGTCGGACCAGTCTGCAGACGGCACGAACTGGCGCGCCTTCTCTTCGGCCTGCTGCAGGTACTGCGCCTGACTGTAGTCACGGCGCCCGAGGCAGAAAATACGGCCACCCGCCGCCAGCTGACCGGCACGGTGACACTGATAGAGTGCAGGCAACAGTTTGCGCAGCACCAGGTCGCCGGTGCCGCCAAACAACACCATGTTGAAGGATTGGGTGAGGGTCACTACGGTATCCTTTACTCTGATTCAGGCCCGCTGCGGGAAGCCGCCTGAGTGGCCACCGCCCTGCCGCCACTGCTACACCCGGCAAGCCGTTTGGCACTGTCGATTCGTGTAGCAATACTACTTACATAATTTTGCGCTGTCCAGCCATGCGCATTGCGCAGCGCAAAACCTTGTCCTGCATGGCTTTTCCACCGATCAGAACGCGCTTGACTTTCATGAATGCGTGGGCTTAAATGTAGCAATCTTACACGTAAGTGAACTACCCAAACCATGCACGCCACTCTGCAACGTGTCACCGATCGCATCATTGAGCGTAGTAAAACTACACGAGCAGCCTGGCTGCAGCGCATGCAGGCTGCTCGCCTCAGCAACACCACCCGCAGCAGCATTTCCTGCACCAATGTCGCGCACGCCTACGCAGCGATGCCCGCCAACGACAAACTGGTGCTGAAAGCCGCTCGCCGCCCGAACCTTGGCATTGTCACCTCTTACAATGACATGCTGTCCGCCCACCAGCCCTATGAGCACTACCCGGAGTTGGTGCGCCAGGCTGCACGAGAAGTCGGCGCAACGGCACAAGTTGCCGGTGCCACCCCCGCCATGTGCGACGGCGTCACCCAAGGCCAGCCGGGCATGGAGCTGTCTTTGTTCAGCCGCGACGTGATTGCCATGAGCACGGCGATTGCGCTGTCGCACCAGACCTTTGACGCCGGGCTGTATCTGGGGGTATGCGACAAGATTGTGCCGGGCCTGCTGATCGGCGCCCTGCGCTTTGCCCACCTGCCCGCCGTCTTCGTCCCGGCAGGCCCGATGGCCAGCGGCATCAGCAATTCCGAGAAAGCCCGTATCCGTCAGCTGTATGCTGAAGGCAAGGTAGACCGCGACGCGCTGCTGGAATCGGAAATGGCGTCCTACCATGGTGCGGGTACCTGTACTTTCTATGGCACCGCCAACAGCAACCAGATGCTGATGGAAATCATGGGCCTGCATTTGCCGGGTGCCGCCTTTGTCAGCCCGAACACCCCGCTGCGTGATGCGCTAACCCGCGCTGCCGCCCAGCGTGCCGTGGCACTGAGCGAAGCCGGGCACACCCTGGCGGATGTCATCAACGAGCGCAGCATCGTGAATGGCCTGGTCGGTCTGCTCGCCACCGGCGGCTCCACCAACCACACCATCCACCTGGTGGCGATGGCACGTGCCGCCGGCATCCAGATCAACTGGGACGATTTCAACGATCTTTCCGCCGTGGTGCCCTTACTGGCCCGCGTGTACCCGAACGGCAAGGCCGATGTGAACCACTTCCACGCTGCGGGCGGCATGGCCTTCCTGATCCGTGAGCTGCTGGACGCGGGCCTGCTGCACGAGCAGGTGCAGACGGTGGTGGGCAACAGCCTGCGCGATTACACCCGCGAACCGTGGCTGGACAACGGTCAGCTGGCCTGGCGTGATGTCCCGCTCGCAAGCGGTGACGCCAGCGTGCTGGCACCCGCCAGCAGCCCGTTCAGCGCCGATGGTGGCCTGCGTCTGCTCAGTGGCAACCTGGGCCGTGCCGTGATCAAAGTCTCGGCGGTCGCCGCAGAACATCGGGTGGTGCGCGCGCCGGCCATCCTGTTTGACCATCAGGACGCCTTGCTGGCTGCCTTCAAACGCGGCGAACTGGAGCGTGACTTTGTTGCCGTCATCCGCTTCCAGGGCCCTCGCGCCAATGGCATGCCCGAGCTGCACAAGCTGACGCCGACCCTGGCTGTGCTGCAGGAACGCGGTTTCAAGGTGGCCCTGGTGACCGATGGCCGCATGTCCGGCGCCAGCGGCAAGGTGCCTGCCGCCATCCACATGACGCCGGAGGTCCTCAGCGGTGGCCCACTGGGCAAGGTGAGGGACGGCGACCTGATCGTGCTGGACGCTGAAGCAGGCACCGTGCATGCGGAAGTGGATGCCGCCGAGTGGGCGCAGCGCGACGTGCCCACGCCCCACACCGACACCACGTATGGCTTTGGTCGCGAGCTGTTTACCGGCATGCGCCAGCACGCCAGCGACGCCGAATCCGGCGCCATGACCTTTGCCTTTTCGGATTAAGGCGCAGCAGATCGCTGCACCGACACAAGGAATCGACAACATGACCCTCGACCAGATTATTGCCGCCACCACCGTGATGCCCGTCATCGTGGTGGATGACGTGGCGACTGCCGTGCCGCTGGCGCGCGCGCTGGTAGCCGGTGGCATCCGCACGCTGGAAGTCACCTTGCGCACCCCTGCAGCACTGGATGCCATTCGCACGATCAAGGCCGAAGTACCCGAAGCCATCCTGGGTGCAGGCACCATTACCACCCCGCAACAGCTGGATGCCGCCATCGCTGCCGGTGCGGCCTTTGGCGTCAGCCCCGGCAGCAGCCCGCGCCTGCTGCAAGCCATCCAGGCCAGCGGCCTGCCCTTCCTGCCCGGCGTGATGACCCCGAGCGAAGCACTGGTAGCACTGGAGGCGGGCTTTACCGTACAAAAATTCTTCCCGGCGGTTCCGGCGGGCGGTGTCAAGGTGCTGGACGCCATTCGCGGCCCCTTCCCCGAGCTGCGCTTCTGCCCGACCGGCGGCATCTCGCTGCAAACCGCGCCGGATTTCCTGCGCCTGCCGAATGTGGTGTGCATTGGCGGCTCCTGGCTGACGCCGAAAACCGCGGTGGCCGCAGGCGACTGGGCCGAGATCACCCGCCTGGCCCAGGAAGCCGCTGCACTGCGCGGCTGAACACGCCCCCCGCTTACCATCGGGGAGACGGCACAGGTCACAAAACTCCGGTATAATCACAGGTTTGTGTTTAACTTTCGCCAGATTCAGGGTGAACCCGCATGCCGATTTATGCCTACCGCTGTGACAGCTGCGGCCATCAGAAAGATGTGCTGCAGAAAATGTCCGATGCTCCGTTGACCGATTGCCCCCAGTGCGGCAAGGCCACCTTTGCCAAACAGCTGACCGCTGCTGGTTTCCAGCTCAAGGGGTCCGGCTGGTACGCCACCGACTTCCGTGGCGGTGGCAGCAGCAGTACCGCCAGCAGTACCACAACCAGTAGCAGCACATCTGAGAGCAGCGCCGCTGCCAGCGACAGTGGCGCAGCCTGCGGAGGTGGTGGATGCGCCTGCCACTAGCCACCCTGCGGCGCTATCTGCTGACCGGCCTGCTGATCTGGGTACCGCTGGTCATCACGCTGTGGGTACTTAACCTGGTGGTGGGAACGCTGGATGGCCAGTTCAGCAAACTGCCGCTGGACTGGCAACCCAATACCCTGCTGTACAAGCTGCTGTCACACGTCGTGCCGGTCAGCTGGCTACCGGCCAGCCCTGCGGACTTTCACGCGCCGGGCTTAGGGGTCATCATCACCTTGCTGGTGCTGATCCTGACCGGTGTCACGGTCAGCAACATGCTGGGTCGGCAATTGCTGCGGCTGTGGGAACACATGCTGAACAGCATTCCGGTGGTGAAATCCATTTACAGCAGTGTCAAGCAGGTATCCGACACCCTGTTCTCCAGCAATGGTCAGGCCTTTCGCAAGGCCTTGCTGGTGCAGTACCCCCGGGAAGGCAGCTGGACCATTGCCTTCCAGACGGGCACCCCCAGCGGCGAAGTGGCCGAGTTACTGCCGGGCCAGATGGTAGGCGTCTATGTACCGACGACGCCCAACCCGACCTCTGGCTTTTTCCTGATGATGCCGGTGGAAGACGTACGGGAATTGGAGATGAGTGTCGATGAGGCGTTAAAATACGTCATCTCCATGGGGGTGGTTCCCCCCAAAGACATGGTGGAGCGGTCCGGCCAGCGCTAAGCGCCCGCCTGACGGCACTACCCAACAAGACATCGTACAAAGAAAGAACAGCACGACATGCGTACCGATTATTGCGGTCTGGTCGATACCCGCTATCTGGACCAAACCGTTACCCTCTATGGCTGGGCTCATCGTCGCCGTGACCACGGTGGCGTGATTTTCATCGACCTGCGTGACCGCGAAGGTCTGGTGCAAGTGGTGTGTGATCCGGACAATGCCGCCACCTTCACCACGGCGGACAGCGTGCGCAATGAGTTTGTGCTCAAGATCACCGGCAAGGTGCGCCGCCGCCCGGAAGGGACGGTCAACACCAACCTGACCTCGGGTGAGATCGAAGTGCTGGCCCACAGCATTGAAGTGCTGAACCCGTCGGTCACGCCGCCGTTCCTGATGGACGACGACAACCTGTCGGAAAACACCCGCCTCACCTACCGCGTGCTGGACCTGCGCCGTCCGGCAATGCAAAAGAACCTGCGCCTGCGCTACCGCGTAGCGATGCTGATCCGCAACTATCTGGACGCGCAAGGCTTCATCGACGTGGAAACGCCGATGCTGACCCGCAGCACCCCGGAAGGTGCGCGCGACTATCTGGTGCCGAGCCGGGTGCACGATGGCCAGTTCTTCGCCCTGCCGCAAAGCCCGCAGCTGTTCAAGCAATTGCTGATGGTGGCCGGTTTTGACCGTTACTACCAGATCACCAAGTGCTTCCGCGACGAAGACCTGCGCGCCGACCGCCAGCCGGAATTCACCCAGATCGACCTGGAAACCTCGTTCCTGAACGAAAACCAGATCATGGACATTACCGAGCACATGGCCCGCCATGTGTTCCGTGAAGCCATCAACGTCGAGCTGGGCGACTTCCCGCGCATGACCTATCAGGAAGCCATGTTCCGCTTTGGCTCAGACAAGCCGGACCTGCGTGTACCGCTGGAATTCACCGAGCTGACCGAGGTGATGAAGGAGGTGCCGTTCAAGGTGTTCGCCGGTGCCGCCAACCAGCCCGGGGGCCGCGTGGTGGGCCTGCGCATTCCGGGTGGCGCCTCGCTGTCGCGCTCCGAGATCGACGCCTACACCCAGTTTGTGGGTATCTATGGTGCCAAGGGTCTGGCCTACATCAAGGTCAACGACATCAGCCAGCCGAACGAAACCGGCCTGCAGTCGCCGATCGTGAAAAACCTGACCGAAGCCGCGCTGAAAGCCACGCTGGAGCGCACCGGTGCCCAGAATGGTGACCTGATCTTCTTTGGTGCCGACAAGGCCAAGGTGGTCAACGAAGCCATCGGCGCGCTGCGCCTCAAGATCGGCCATGAGAAAGGCTTTGCCAGCAAGGAATGGAAACCGCTGTGGGTGGTGGACTTCCCGATGTTCGAGCACGACGAGGAAGAAGACCGCTGGACCGCCTGCCACCACCCGTTCACCTCGCCGAAAGACGGCCATGAAGACCTGATGGTGACGGACCCGGCACAGTGTCTGGCCAAGGCTTACGACATGGTGCTGAACGGCTGGGAAATCGGCGGTGGCTCGGTGCGTATCCACCGTGCCGACGTGCAAAGCAAGGTGTTCGATGCCCTGAAGATCAGCCCGGAAGACGCTCAGAACAAGTTCGGCTTCCTGCTGGACAATCTGCAGTTCGGCGCACCGCCGCACGGTGGCCTGGCCTTCGGTCTGGACCGTCTGGTCACGCTGATGACCGGTGCCGAGTCGATCCGCGACGTGATCGCCTTCCCGAAGACGCAACGTGCCCAGTGTCTGCTGACCAATGCACCCAACGCGGTGGACGAGAAGCAACTGCGCGACCTGCACATCAAGCTGCGCAACCCGCCGCAACTCGCCAGCTAAACGCTGACCGCAAACAGGCCACCGCAAGGTGGCCTGTTTTTTTGCTCCTAGCCGATACGGCCATACTGCCGCATCACCGCCAGCAGTTCATCATGCGGTAAGGCGTGCACCACATTGCCCTGAAAGCCTTGCAGGGTTTCTGCTGCCAGCAGGGCATTCACAATCGCCTCTTCCGTGGCCTCCACCGTGGCCCGGAATACCCCGTCCAGAACATCATTGACCAGTGCAGACCACTGCTCCTTCCCGTCCTGCCGGGTTGGCCGAGCGGTGGAGAAGGCCAGAAAGATGTCGCCACTGGAGTTGAAGGCTGCACCCCCAAGCCGTGCCAGCCCCATGGTGGCCCGGCGCGCTACCCGCTTGAGCTGATGCGGCAGCAAAGGCAGATCCGTCGCCACCACAATGATGATGGAGCCATCACGCTGTTGCCGAATCTCCGGCATCAGCTCCGTCAGATGCTGCCCAACCGGCACACCCGCGATGGTCAGCATGTCCCGCGCGCCATAATTGCTCTGTACCAGCACACCGAGAGTGCCGACCGTGCCCGCCACCTCCAGCATCCGGCTGGCGGTACCGATCCCGCCCTTGAAGCGATGGGTGATCATGCCGGTCCCGCCGCCGACATTGCCTTCTGCCACCGGCCCTGTACACGCCTGCTCCAGCGCAGCCACCGCGTGCTCGGCACGAACCGCCTGAGCCGAAATGTCGTTCAGCACCCCATCGTAGGTTTCCCCCACCACCGGCAAGTGGAAACCCTGCCCTTCTTCGGGTGGTGTCACCTTATCCAGCCAGGCGGCGACAGCATCCCGCACCACGCCAACCGAATGGGTATTGGTCAACATCACCGGCCCGGCCATGAAGCCGGATTCTTCAATCCAGTGCGAGCCGGTCAGCTCGCCATTACCGTTCAGCGAAAACACCGCAGCGGGTACCGAAGCCCCGCCCGCTTGTCGCCCACAAGGCAAGATGGCCGTCACGCCGGTACGGGTCGATGCCCCTTCGATCAAGGTGGTGTGCCCCACCTCCACCCCCGCCACATCGGTAATGGCGTTCCAGCGTCCGGGCTGGCCGGAAAACGGGATGCCCAGCTCGCGGGCGCGTGGTTTGCTTGTCATGTTCCATCCTCCTTCCAGCAAAAATGGGCCGGATAGCCCGGCCCATTCTGAGTGCAGCATCCGTGCAGCTTACTTCATGGTCGGCATCACAAACTCTGCCCCGGCGCGAATACCGGCCGGCCAGCGGCTGGTGATCGCCTTCATGCGGGTATAGAAGCGTACCCCTTCCGGACCGTGCATGTGGTGGTCACCAAACAGCGAGGCTTTCCAGCCACCAAAGCTGTGGAAGGCCATCGGCACCGGAATCGGCACATTGATGCCGATCATGCCCACCTGGATACGGTGGGCAAACTCACGTGCGGCATCGCCATCGCGGGTAAAGATCGAGGTGCCGTTGCCATATTGATGTTCGTTGATCAGCTTCACCGCCGATTCAAAATCCGGCACCCGCACCACACACAGCACCGGCCCGAAGATTTCTTCGCGGTAAATGGTCATCTCCGGGGTGACATGGTCAAACAGGCAACCGCCGAGGAAGAAGCCGTTTTCATGCCCCGGCACCCGCAGCCCACGGCCATCCACCACCAGGGTTGCGCCTTCGCTGACCCCTTGCGCCACATAGCCGCTGACCTTGTCCAGATGCTGCCGGGTTACCAGCGGCCCCATTTCGGCGTGCGGATCAGTCCCCACATTCACTTTCAGGGTACGTGCGCGCTCGGCCATGCGGGCCACCAGTGCATCGGCGATATCGCCGACAGCCACTGCTACTGAAATGGCCATGCAGCGCTCCCCGGCCGAGCCGTAGGCTGCCCCGGTCAGCGCGTCCACCGCCTGATCCAGATCGGCATCCGGCATCACGATCATGTGATTCTTGGCACCTCCCAGCGCCTGCACCCGCTTGCCGTGATGCGCGCCGGTTTCGTAAATATAGCGGGCAATCGGCGTGGAGCCGACAAAGCTGACCGCCTGCACATTCGGGTGGGTCAGCAGGGTATCGACCGCCAGCTTGTCCCCCTGCACCACATTGAACACGCCATCCGGCAAGCCAGCCTGCTTGAGCAGGTCGGCGATCATCAGTGCGGCAGAAGGATCACGCTCGGAGGGCTTGAGCACAAAGGTATTGCCGCAGGCAATCGCCACCGGGAACATCCACATCGGCACCATGGCCGGGAAGTTGAACGGGGTAATCCCGGCTACCACCCCCAGCGGCTGGCGGGTCGTCCAGGCATCAATGCCGGAGCCCACCTGTTCGGTGAACTCACCCTTGAGCAATTGCGGAATGCCGCAGGCAAACTCCACCACTTCCAGGCCGCGAGTCACTTCGCCCATCGCGTCCGACACCACCTTGCCGTGCTCTGCCGAGATCAGCTCAGCCAGCGCTTTGTGATGCTGTTCCAGCAGATCCTTGAACTTGAACATCACGCGGGCGCGTCGTAGCGGGCTGGTGGCGGCCCAGGCCGGGAAGGCGGCGTGCGCAGCCGCCACGGCGGCGTTGACGTCTTCCACGTCGGCCAAGGCCACCTGGTGGATGACCTCGCCCCAGGCCGGGTTGAACACGTCGCTCTTGCGCTGGCCGCGACCGTCAACGCGCTGGCCATTGATGTAGTGTGCAATGATGCCCATGTTTGTCTCTTTCAGAAATCCGTCGCTACAGGTTTACTCAAGGCGGCCCAGAATCTGCTGCAGGGTGCCGAACAACTGATCGATGTGCGCCTTCTCGATGATCAGCGGCGGCGACAGGGCAATGATGTCGCCGGTGACCCGGATCAGCACACCTTGCTCAAAGGCTTGCAGAAAGGCACTGAAGGCACGCTTGCCCACTTGCCCGGGGATCGACTCCAGCTCAATGCCCGCCACCAGACCCAGATTGCGCACGTCCTTCACATGCGGCAGACCCCGCAGGCTGTGGGCTGCCTCTTGCCAGTAGTGCTCCAGTGCAGCGGCACGCTCGAACAGGCCATCCTCACGGTACAGGTCAAGCGTGGCGCTGGCCGCGGCGGCGGCCAGCGGGTGGCCGGAGTAGGTGTAGCCGTGCGGGAACTCAATCGCTCCAGCGGCGGCCGCTTCCATAAAGCCTTGATAGATGTTTTCCTTGACCAGTACCGCGCCCATCGGCACCGCGCCATTGCTGAGGCCCTTGGCACAGGTCACGATGTCCGGCGTCACCTCGAAGCGATCTGCCGCCCAGGCACGGCCCAGACGACCAAAGCCGGTAATCACTTCATCAAAAATCAGCAGGATGCCGTGCTTGTCACAAATCTCGCGCAGGCGTTTCAGATAGCCCTTGGGCGGCACCAGCACCCCGGTAGAGCCCGCGACCGGCTCCACAATGATGGCGGCCACCGTCGAGGGGTCATGCAGCGCCAGCATGCGGGCTTCCACCGCATTGGCCATCTCCACCCCGCCGTGCTCCGGTTCGCCTTGCGAAAAGGCATTGCGTGCCGGGTCATGGGTATGGCCGATGTGATCCACCCCTGCCAGCCCGGTGCCAAACAGCTTGCGGTTGCCGGCAATGCCGCCTACGGCAATCCCGCCGAAGTTGACACCATGGTAGCCCCGCTCGCGGCCCAGCAATTTCACGCGATGCACATCGCCGCGCATGCGGTGGAACGCCAGTGCCATCTTCAGTGCGGTATCCGCCGATTCAGAGCCGGAGTTGGTAAAGAAAGCACGGGTCAGGCCCTTCGGGGCCATCTGCACCAGCTTTTCAGCGGCAACAAATGCTTCCGGATGCCCCATCTGGAAAGGCGGCGCATAGTCCAGCGTACCCGCCTGGCGCTGGATGGCCTCGGTAATCGGCTTGCGGTTATGGCCCGCGTTGACGCACCACAGCCCTGCGGTGCCATCGAGGATCTGCCGACCGTCGATATCGGTAAAGTGCATGCCCTGTGCCGATACCAACAAGCGCGGCGCAGCCTTGAACTGGCGGTTGGCGGTGAACGGCATCCAGTAGGGTTCCAGGTTCAGCGGGGCATCGTTCCATTGCAGGGACATGGTTTTTCCTTGGCAGGTCGCTAAGATGCTTGCCACTGTACTGGGATTACCAATACAGTTACATGCACAGTTTCCACCACAGCCGCACTGACTGTGCAGGAAAAAATACCTCAACAGCGAGGCCAACATGGTCATGAACAAGCGCAGCAGTGATACTCTGGTTGAGCAGATCGTGCAGTTATTGCGTGCGCAGATCCAGTCCCGCACATTGCGGCCTGGCAGCAAAGCTCCTTCCATCCGCCAGTTTGCCAGCCAGCATGGTGTGTCTACCTTCACCGTGGTCGAAGCCTACGACCGGCTGGCCGCACAAGGCTACCTGCAGGCGCGGCGCGGTTCAGGTTTCTTTGTCTGTGAGCTGGCCCAGCCCGGTCCTGAACAACGCCCGCGCCTGACCGAGAAAGCGGTGGACAGCTATTGGCTGCTGCGCGATGTATTCGAGAACAGCGACCGCGGCATCCACGCCGGTTGTGGCTGGCTGCCAGACAGCTGGCATGACGGCGAGGCGCTGCAGAAAGCCTTGCGCCATGCCGCACGCCAGCCGGATGATTTGCTGCGTTATGGCCACCCCAAGGGACATGCTGCCTTGCGGGAGCGGGTGGTGCGCCTGCTGGCCGAGCAAGACATCCAGGCCGACCCTGGCCAGATCCTGCTGACGCTGGGTGCCAGCCAGGCGCTTGATCTGGTGGCACGACGGCTAACCCAACCCGGTGACACGGTACTGGTGGATGATCCTGGCTACAGCAATCTGCTCTCGGCACTGCGCCTGCGTGGCCTGCAACTGGTTGGTGTGCCGATGACGCCGACCGGGCCGGATGTGGATGCCCTGGCCACCCTGTTGCAACAGCACCAGCCCAAGCTCTACTTCACCCACACTCAGCTGCACAACCCCACCGGCGCCAGTTACAACGCGGCCACCGCCTACCGCGTGCTGCAACTGGCGCAGCAGCACGGCTTCATGCTGGTGGAGGACAATGTCAGCCACGGTTTGCTGGGTTCAGCAGCACCAACGCTGGCCGGCATGGACCAGTTGCAGCGGGTCATCCACATCGGCAGTTTTTCCAAGACCATTGCCCCTGGCTTGCGAGTGGGTTTCGTCGCCGCCGATGCGGCCTTGATCGACGAACTGGTCTATCACAAGATGGTGTCGGGCATGGCCACCCCGCAGCTCAATGAGCAACTGGTGTGGCATATCCTCACCGAAGGCCACCACCGCAAGCATCTGGAGCAGTTGCGCGACCGTCTGGCACGCGCGCAGCAGCGTACGGCGCGGCGGCTGGACATGGCAGGCTTCACCCTGTTCTTCGAGCCCGGTGCCGGCATGTTTCTGTGGGCGCAAGCGCCTGTCGGGCTGGACCCACTGACCTTGTCGCAACAGGCAGCAGCGCAGGACATCCTGTTGGCCCCCGGCTACCTGTTCCGGCCCGACCAGTCGCACTCCAGCTGGCTGCGCTTCAATGTGGCCTATTGTGACAATGACCGGCTGTTTGCCTTTCTGGACAGCATGCAGCGACATGACTTTGTCGCCACCTGATGACCGCGCAGCACGGGGAATGCTTCTCTGTTAAAATGAACCTTTAATTTCACGCAGAAGTCAGCCCGGTTTCGCCCGTGCTGCCACCATCATGAGCATTACACTGCATACTGCCGAAGACATCGAAAAAATGCGCATTGCGGGCCGCCTGGGCTCGGAAGTGCTGGATTACATCACCCCCTTTGTCAAGGCAGGGGTCACCACGGGTGAGCTGGACCGCCTGTGCCATGACTATATGGTGAACGTACAGGGCACCATCCCGGCCACGCTGAACTACACCCCGCCCGGCCATGTACCCTACCCGGCCTCGATCTGCACCTCGGTGAACCATCAGGTTTGCCACGGTGTGCCTGGCACCCGGGTGCTGAAAAACGGTGACATCATCAATATCGACATCACCGTGATCAAGGATGGCTACCACGGTGACAACAGCCGCATGTTCATCATCGGTGACGCGTCGGTGCTGGCCAAGCGCCTGTGCAGCATCACCTATGAGTGCATGTGGCTGGGCATCCAGCAAGTCAAACCGGATGCCACGCTGGGGGATATCGGGCATGCCATCCAGAAGCATGCCGAAGGCGCGGGCTTCTCGATTGTGCAGGAATACTGCGGGCACGGCATTGGCCGCCGCTTTCATGAAGAGCCGCAGGTGGTGCATTACGGCCGCCCCGGTACCGGCGTGCGCCTGAAGCCGGGCATGATCTTCACCATCGAGCCGATGATCAATGCGGGTCGTCGTCACGTCAAACCGCCGCTGAGCAGCGACGGCTGGACGGTGGTGACCAAGGACCACAGCCTGTCCGCCCAGTGGGAACACACCATTCTGGTGACCGACAGCGGCTACGAGGTACTGACCCTGTCCGCCGGTTCACCACAGCCGCCCGCCTTCATTCAGGCCTGATGCATGCCGGTGCTGCCGGACCTGCCCGATGACACCGCCGCGCTACGGGACTACCTGAAGCAGTCCCGCGCGGCGCTGGCCACGGTCCATGCCAGCCTTGATCACCCGGAAGCGTTGCTGGGCCAATATCGCCAGCTGATTGACGCCGTGCTGAAAACGCTATGGCAGCGCAGCGGCTTTGCGCCGGACACCCTGCTGATGGCCGTTGGCGGCTATGGCCGGGGCCAGCTCTACCCCTACTCCGACATCGACCTGCTGATCCTTACGCCCGGCCTGCTGCAAGATGCCGAGCAAACGCGCATTGAGCAGTTCATTCACTTGCTGTGGGATATCGGGCTCGATGTCGGCCACAGCGTGCGCAATCTGGAAAATAGCGTCGAAGAAGCGGCGGCGGACATCACGGTACAAACCAGCATGTCCGAGGCGCGCCTGCTGTGTGGCGACACCGCCCTGTTTCAGCGTTTCCGCACCATCCAGAATGCCACCTTTGATCCCAAAGCTTTCTTTGAAGCCAAGACGCTGGAGCAACAGCAACGGCACGCCCGCTACTTTGGCGTCGCCAACAATCTGGAGCCCAACGTCAAGGAAAGCCCCGGTGGCTTGCGTGACCTGCATGTGCTGATCTGGATTGCCCACGCCTGTGGCCTGGGTGACAACTGGGACGATCTGGTACGGCAGGACCTGTTGTCTGCACTGGAGGCCCGCCAGCTGAAACGGGCAGAGCGGGTGCTGCAAGCCATCCGCATTGCCCTGCACCTGGCGGCCAATCGGCGTGAAGACCGTCTGGTGTTTGACTTGCAAGGCACCCTCGCCAAGCGCTTTAAGCTGCAGGATCACCCGCGCCGTCGCGCGTCCGAGCAGCTGATGCAGGCCTATTACCGTGCGGCCCGTACGGTGCGGCAGATCAACCAGATGGTGTTGCAAAATCTGAAAAGCCGGCTGGACGCTCCCATGCTGGTGGAGAGTATCCCGCTCAATGCCCGCTTCACCGTATCTGCCGGGCAATTGTCGCTGCGCGACCCGGAGGTGATGCAGCGCGAACCGGCAGCCATTCTGGAAGCCTTCTTGTTGCTGCAGCAGCACCCGGAACTGCAAGGCATGTCCAGCAGCCTGCTGCGGGCGCTGTGGCATGCCCGTGGCCGTATCAATCAGGATTATCGGCGTGATCCCGCCTGCCGTGAACAATTCATGGCCATCCTGCGCGCGCCCCGCGGCCAGACCACCGTGCTGCGCCAGATGAACCAGCTGGGTATTCTGGGCCGCTATATTCCGGCGTTTGGCCGTATCGTCGGCCAGATGCAGCACGACCTGTTCCACGTCTACACCGTGGATGAACACATCCTGATGGTGGTCCGTAACCTGCGCCGCTTTGCGATTGCGGACTTCAACCATGAATACCCGCTGTGCAGCCGCCTGATGCTGGATTTCGAGCGCCCGGAAGTGCTGTATCTGGCCGGTTTGTTTCACGATATTGCCAAAGGGCGTGGCGGCGATCACTCGCAGCTGGGCAAGGTGGATGCGCTTCGCTTTGCCCGCCAGCATGGTGTGTCGGACGACGATGCAGAGCTGGTGGCCTGGCTGGTCGAGCACCACCTGACCCTGTCGCAGATTGCACAAAAGCAGGATATTACCGACCCGGAAGTGGTGCAGGCTTTCGCCGTGCTGGTCGAGAACGAACGGCGGCTGGTGGCGCTGTATCTGCTGACCGTCGCCGATATTCGCGGCACCAGTCCCAAGGTGTGGAATGGCTGGAAGGCCAAGCTGCTGGAGGACCTGTTCCTCTCCACCCGTCGCCGGCTGGGCCAGCACGATGACAGCCCGGACTACGTGGCCGAGCGACAGGACGAAGCCCTGGCGCTGGTGCGGCTATATGCCATCGACGAAAACCGGGTCAAACAGCTGTGGCAGCAGCTGGATACCGTCTACTTCCTGCGCCACGATGCGCAAGAGATCGCCTGGCATGCCCGCAGCCTGTTCTTCCGCGCGGACACGCAGGCCCCGGTGATCAAGGCGCGGCTGGACAACAGTGGCGAGGGCTTGCAGGTGCTGGTGTACCTGCCGGACCAGCCCGACCTGTTTGCCCGCCTGTGCGCCCAGTTCGAGCGCAGCCGCTTCAATATCGTCAACGCCAAGATTTTTACCACCCGCCACGGCTATGCGCTGGATACCTTCCGCGTGCTACCCCCGATGGAGGCCAGCGAGCATTACCGCGACCTGATCAGCCTGCTGGAGTACGATCTTGATAAAACCCTGCAGGAACAGACCCCATTGCGGCCGCCAGCGGCCGGTCGGGTCAGCCGGGCATTGCGGCACTTTCCGATCGAACCCCAGGTCCATATCCGTCCGGACGATCGCGGTAACTACCATGTGATGACCCTGATCGCCGGAGATCGCCCCGGCCTGCTGTCGCGGGTGGCCGCGCTGCTGGCCAGCTATCGGGTCAGTGTCTATGGTGCCCGCATAGCCACGCTGGGTGAACGGGTGGAAGACACCTTTTTGATTGCTGGCCCGGCCTTGTCCGACAGTAAAACCCTGCTCACGCTGGAAGGTGAGCTGCTGGAGGTACTCCGCGCATGAAGCGCTTCATTGTGTCCGTGCTGTTTCTGCTGCTGCTGGGTGCCGCCGCCGCCCACCTGTACTGGTTCGCCCACGCGCCCTTGGGTGAGCCAGGCGCCAAGCAGACCTTTACCGTCAACAGCGGCAGCGGCCTCGCCAGCATCAGCCGCCAGCTGACCGAGCAAGGCCTGCTGCCCGACCGCTGGCGTTTTACACTGGTCGCCCGCCTCAGCGGGCGGGCGGGCAGCCTGAAGGCGGGCATTTATCAGATCGACCCCGCCAGCAGCCCCCTGCAACTGCTGGAGCAGTTCAACAAGGGGGAAACCGCCGAAATCCCGCTCACCCTGATCGAAGGCTGGACCGTGCAGCAGGTACGCGATGCGCTGGCCGCCAACCCGGATGTGAAGCAGGACCTGCCTGCGGTGGACACCGCTGAGCTGGGGAATGCATTGGGGCTAGAGCAGGCCCATGCGGAAGGCCTGTTCTTCCCGGATACCTACCATATGGCCCGTGGTGGCACAGTCAGCGCGCTGCTCAAGCGCAGTGCACAGCGCATGACGCAGAAGCTGCAGGAGGAATGGGCGCAACGTGCGCCGGACCTGCCCTACCGTACCCCTTACGAGGCCTTGATCATGGCCTCCATCGTCGAAAAAGAAACCGGGCTGGCCAGTGACCGCAGCATGATTGCCGCTGTCTTCGTCAACCGGCTGCGGCTGGGCATGCGCCTGCAAACCGACCCCAGCGTGATCTACGGCATAGGTCCGAGCTTCAATGGCAACCTGACCAAGGCCCAGCTGCAACAGGACACGCCGTACAATTCCTATACCCGTGCCGGATTGCCGCCGACGCCGATTGCCTTGGCAGGGCTGGCTTCATTGCACGCCGCATTGCACCCGGCCAAGAGCAAAGCCCTGTACTTTGTGGCACGCGGCGACGGCAGCTCGGTATTCTCGGAAACCCTGGCAGAGCACAACCGGGCGGTCAACCAGTACCAGAAGTAAGCTACAGGCGGGTGGCTGAGAAGGTATCGCAGCGCTCCGGATCACCCCGCTCAAAGCCGATGCTGAACCAGCGCTTGCGCTGCTTGGCGGTGCCGTGGGTAAACGCATCTGGCGTCACATGGCCTTGCGCCTCCTGCTGCAGGGTATCGTCACCAATGGCGTTGGCCGCCGTCAGCGCCTCGCCCAGATCGCCGCCATCCAGCAAGCCTTGCTGCTGGGCGTAATGCCCCCAGACTCCAGCAAAGCAGTCGGCCTGCAGCTCCTGCCGCACCGAGAGCGCATTGCGTTCCCGTTCGGACAGTCCCTCGCCTTGCTGCACCACTTGCCGGGTCACCCCGATCACATTCTGCACATGGTGGCCGACTTCATGGGCTATCACATAAGCTTGAGCAAAGTCGCCCGGCGCGCCAAAGCGCTGGTGCAGTTCATCAAAGAACGACAGGTCGATGAACACCTTCTGGTCGCCCGAGCAATAGAACGGCCCTACCGCAGAACTGGCACGACCACAGGCCGACTGCACGCTGCCGCGAAACAGCACCAGACGGGGCTGCGGGTATGTCTGGCCGCGTTGCTGGAACCACTTGCCCCAGAAATCCTCGGTATTGCCAAGGATGGCGCGCACAAACTGCGCGGAACGGTCGCTCTGTGGCGGTGGTGCAGCGGGACGTTGCTGCTGCTGTTGGCTATAGCGAGAGCCCGAGCCGTGACCATTGAGCATGTTCAGCAAAGTTAGCGGATTCTTGCCCAGGATCAGGCTGACCACCACCAGAATGATCAGGCCGGTGCCACTGAGCCGGAAGCCCCCAAAGCCGCTGAAACCCCCACCGGAGCCACCACCACCCCAGCTGCTGTCGCCCCTGCGGTCTTCCACATTATCACTGCGGCGCAAATCGTCCCAACGCATCGCCTCACCCGCCTGTCCGTTTTACCGTCCAACCCTGCGCTTGCAACAAGGGTAGCAGCCGCTCAGCATGGTCGCCCTGGATTTCCACCACCCCATCCTTGACCGTGCCACCACTGCCACAGGCCTGCCGCCACTGTTTGGCCAGCGGCTGCAAGGCCGCATCCTGCAAGGGAATGCCACTGACCACCGTCACCTGCTTGCCACCCCGACCTTTGCGCTCCACCCGCAGTCGCACCACGCCATCGCCAACCGGGCGTGCCGCCGCACTGCAGATGCATTGCGCCACGGCCTGACGGCAGGCCGGGCAGGTACGCCCCAGCTCAGTCGAGTACACCAGACCGCTCATCCCAGATAATCCCGCTTGCCGATCTCCACCCCATTGTGGCGCAGGATGTTGTAGGCGGTGGTGACATGGAAGAACAGGTTCGGCAAGGCAAAGGTGAGCAGGTAATCCTGCCCGGTAAAGTGCACAGGGCCACTGCGCAGCTGCACCGTAACCGCCTTGTCTTCGCTGCCGTCGATTTGCTCAGGACGTAAGGACTCAACGTAGGCCAAGGCCTTGTCGACCCGCGCGATCAGCTCGGGCAGGGTGGTTTCCACATCCTCCCACGACGGGATATCCACCCCGGCCAGCCGGGCCATCGCGCCCTTGGCGGCGTCCGTGGCGATTTGTACCTGCCGGGTCAAAGGAAACATGTCCGGATACAGGCGGAAGCTGAGCAGATTGGCCGCGTCAAACTTGCGTGCCTCGGCATGGGCTTCGGCCTTCTGCAGTAGCGTTTTCAGATTGCGCAACATGCGCTGAAAGACCGGGGCGCTGGCTTGATACATGGACAGGGACATGCTGTGGCTCCTGAATCTGGGGTAAAGGTGGCGTGGCGCACCACACCGTGAACAACTTCATTGTGCCATAGCCCCCAATGCTGCGCAGGGCTTGTAAGAAAACCGGCAGGGTATCGACCAAGGTATCAGGGCGGCATCTTGCCCCTTGCAAGAACCTGCCCATGGTCTGCTGCGCAACGGCGATACGGCGTTGAAAACAACTTCGGAATGCTCATTTACACCCAGTAAACTCCGCTTCCTCAGCTGTTTTCGCCTTGTCTCACCCTTGCTCGCAAGACCCTGAACAGGTTCTAAACGCACCATGTGCGACTTGATTCGACTCACCTGAAAGGAAACTCACCATGTCCAAACGAATCGCTGCTTCTGGTCTGTCCCTCGCGTTGGCCGCCGCTGCACTGCTGGGTGGCGCCACCCTGAGTACCGCTGCACAGGCTGCCGATGCCAAGGTGCAATGCGCCGGCATCAACTCCTGCAAGGGCACGTCCGAGTGCAAGACCGCCAGCAATGAATGCAAGGGCCAAAACAGCTGCAAAGGGCATGGCTGGCTGTCCAAGAGCAAGGCTGAGTGCATGAAGCTGGGTGGCAAGGTACTGGGCCAGTAATACAGCGGTCCATTTCGCCAGGCTGGCTCCGACGTCGGGGGCCAGCCCATACAGGATACCGATCATCATGACCTCTCCCTTGCTGCACGCCCCGCTGGGTTTTGGACTGGGTCTGCGCCCGCCACACTATGCGGCCATCCTCGACGAGCAAAGCCCGCTAGGCGCCGAGATAGACTGGTTCGAGATCATCAGTGAGAACTATATGATCCCGGGCGGCCGCCCGCTCTACTTTCTGGACCGGATACGCGAGCGCTGGCCAGTGGTGATGCACGGGGTGTCCCTCTCCATTGGCAGTACCGACCCGCTGGACCTGAACTACCTGCGCGACCTGAAAGCGCTGGCCCATCGCGCCAAACCGGCCTGGATCTCGGACCACCTGTGCTGGACGGGCGCACACGGTGCCCAGGTACATGACCTGCTGCCCCTGCCCTTTACCGAAGAAGCCGTCCGCCATGTGGTGAGCCGGGTTCGGCAAGTGCAGGATGTGCTTGGCCAGCGCATTCTGCTGGAAAACGTGTCCAGCTACCTGCAGTTTGAAGAAGACGAGATGCGCGAGTGGGAGTTCATCAGCGCCATCGCGGAAGCCGCAGACTGTCTGCTGCTGCTGGACGTGAACAATGTCTACGTCAGCAGCGTCAACCACGGGTTTGATCCCGAGGCTTACCTGGCTGGTCTTCCAGCGCGCAGGGTACAGCAGTTTCACGTTGCCGGACATGAAACCAGCCCTGACCTGCTGATTGACACCCACGACCACGCAGTGCCCGACCCGGTCTGGCAACTGTACCGCTCAGCGGTGCGGCGCTTTGGCCCGGTGTCCACCCTGCTGGAACGGGACGATGATCTGCCGGATCTGGACATACTGGTGCAGGAATTACAGCTCGCGCGTGACCATCAGGCATCCAGCCTGAAGGTGGCGGCATGAGCACCTCGCTGCTGCAACGACAGCACAGCATGCTGGCAGCCATTGCCGCAGCAGACGCCCCGCACGCGAGCTGGATTCCGGCAACCGCAGGCATTGCTGCCGAGCGGCGGATCGGGGTGTACCGCCATGCCTATCGCGCCCGGTTGGCCGCTGCGCTGCAGGACAACTACCCCATGCTGTACCGCCTGCTGGGCGATGCCCATTGGTCCGAACTACATGCTGCCTATCTGGCCGCGCATCCCCCGGTACATTACTCCATCCGCTGGTATGGGTCTGAACTGGCCGACTTCCTGCTGCAGGGTGGTTTTGAGGGGCACCCGGCCATGAGCGACCTGGCCCGGCTGGAGTGGGCGTTGAATACGGCATTTGATGCACCGGATCACGCAACCCTCACGCTCGAAGCCGTCCAGGCCTTGCCTAGCCTGACCTGGACAGAACAGCCGCTGGCACTGGTCCCTTCCCTGCGCTTGATCGCCGTACAGTATGCCGTTGGCCCACTCTGGCACCAGCTGCAGCAAGACCCGGAGCAAGTCGGCGAGCCCGAGGCGATAGCGGGGTACTGCGTGGTGTGGCGACAAGACAGCCAAAGCCGCTTCCGCCACCTGGAACCGCTCGAAGCAGGCTTGCTGCAGCACCTGCAGTCGCAGCCGGCCAGTTTCAGCCAACTGGCAGATGGGCTGATGCAGCAGCACGCCGATGGGCAACTCGCCACCGTGCTGGCGCAATGCCTGCAGCAGTGGTTGCAGGATGGCCTGCTGCTGCCGTGGGCGGAATAAAGACTCACAGCCCTGCCTTGCTTGCACCTGCTGGCAATGTCTATCCTGATGGCATGAAACGTTGGTGGGGTTGGATCATTCTGGGCTTGATCGGCACGCTGTTGACGGCGTTCAGCGCCATGCTGCTGACCACGCCGATCGACATGGGCGGGCCAATGGCCATGGACCTGAGCAGCTGGCTGGGCTGGGGCCTGCTGCTGCCCTCCGCCAGTTGCCTGCTGTTTGGCCTGCTGCGTCCAGTCCAGCTGGACACCCGTTCGGTGCTGTGGGGGTTGGTCGGCCTCGCGCTGCATGGGGTCAGCTTTGCGCTGTCACAACCCATGCTAGAAGTGCCCGCAGCAGGCTTGCTGCTCTGGGCCTTGCGCCGTCACCCACTGCAACCCCAGCCGGTGGGTCTGTTCATCCTGGCCAGCGGGGTGACCCTGTTGCCGGTAGCACTCAACTTTCTGGACATGCCCCCCATCACTGAGGGTGCCTTCCTCTACGCCCGCTATCATGACCCGATGTACCTGAGCCAGCCTGCGGCACACTTTGCGGCCCCACTGGTGATCCTGCAGCTGCTGTGGGGACACTGGCTGCAAGCACGCCATCAGCCGGGACTCGCCCCCACTGGAACCTGGGCCAGCCATTTGCTGTTGGGCAGTCTGCTGATCGGCGGCTATGCCCTGTTCATCCAGCATGGGGTATACCAGACGCCGATACAGCGGCTGAGCCAGCCAGACGGCAGCACCCTGCTGCAACCGGCAGCCGGGCCGTGGCCCGCACTACTGCTGTCCGCCGGGCTGATGCTGATCATCCTGCTGGCCTTTTACTGGCGTCGCCGCAGCCTGTGGGCGCGCAACCTGTTGCCATTCAGCCTGCAAGCGCTCTTGCTGGTAGTGAGTACCACCTGGCTGTATGCCGCCACACCCGAGCTGTAGCCTGACGCCTATTCCGCCCCAAACACCTTGCTGCGCAATCCCTTGAGCTGATCGCGCAGTTGGGCGGCGCGCTCGAAGTCGAGGTCCTTGGCAGCGGCCAGCATCTCTTTTTCCAGCCGCTTGATTTCACGCGCCAGCGTTTTCTCGTCCATCTCGGCCAGCTGAGTCTGCTCGGCCTCAGCCAGACGGCGCGCGGCAGCTTCGTCATACACCCCGTCGATGATGTCCTTGATGCGCTTGGTCACGGTCAGCGGCGTGATGCCGTTGGCCTCATTGAAGGCCAGTTGCCGGGTGCGGCGGGCGGTGGTCAGATCAATGGCGCGACGCATGGAGTCGGTCATCTTGTCGGCGTAGAGGATGGCCTTGCCGTGGATGTGACGGGCGGCACGACCAATGGTCTGGATCAGCGAGCGCTCGCTGCGCAGGAAGCCTTCCTTGTCGGCGTCCAGAATGGCAACCAGCGACACTTCCGGCAAATCCAGCCCCTCTCGCAGCAGGTTGATCCCCACCAGCACGTCAAACACCCCCACCCGCAAGTCGCGCAGGATCTCTACCCGCTCCACGGTCTCGATGTCGCTGTGCAGATAGCGGACCTTGATGCCGTGCTCACTCAGGTAATCGGTCAGGTCTTCCGCCATACGCTTGGTCAGCGTGGTCACCAGTACCCGTTCCTGCACCGCCACCCGTTTGGTGATTTCGGACAGCAAATCATCCACCTGGGTCAGGACCGGACGAATTTCCACCTCCGGGTCCACCAGCCCGGTGGGGCGCACCACTTGCTCCACCACCTGCGCCTGGTGTTCCTTTTCGTAGTCTGCAGGCGTAGCGGAGACAAATACCGTCTGCCGCATCACCCGCTCGAACTCTGGAAAAGTCAGTGGCCGGTTGTCCAGCGCGCTGGGCAAGCGGAAACCATACTCCACCAGATTTTCCTTACGCGCCTTGTCGCCCCGGCTCATGCCGCCAATCTGCCCGATCATCACATGCGACTCATCAAGGAACATCAAGGCATGACGGGGCAGATAGTCGATCAGGGTCGGCGGTGGTTCACCAGCTGCCCGGCCCGACAAATGCCGGGAGTAGTTTTCGATGCCCTTGCAGAAACCCATCTCGTACAGCATTTCCAGATCAAAGCGGGTGCGCTGCTCCAGCCGCTGCGCTTCCACCAGCTTGCCATTGGCGTAAAAGAATTCCAGCCGGTCTTTCAGCTCGGCCTTGATGTCCTCCGCCGCTCGCAACACGGTATCGCGCGGGGTGACGTAATGGCTGCCGGGGAACACGGTGTAGCGGGACACCCGCTTCTGCACATGCCCGGTCAGCGGGTCGAACAATTGCAGGGTTTCCACTTCATCATCGAACATCGAAATGCGGACTGCCAAGTCCGCACTTTCCGCCGGGAACACATCCAGCACGTCGCCGCGCACCCGGAACACGCCACGCTTGAACTCAATGTCATTGCGTTCGTACTGCATGGCAATCAGGCGGGCAATCATGTCACGTTGCTTGATCCGCTCGCCTTCTTTGACGTGCAGAATCATCTGGTGATATTCCTCGCGGTCACCGATACCGTAGATGCAAGACACCGAGGCCACCACAATGCAGTCTGGCCGCTGCAGCATGGATTTGGTGGCCGACAGGCGCATCTGCTCGATATGCTCGTTGATCGCCGAGTCTTTCTCGATGAACAGGTCGCGGCTCGGGACGTAGGCTTCCGGCTGGTAGTAGTCGTAGTAACTGACGAAATACTCCACCGCATTTTCCGGAAAGAACTCGCGGAACTCAGCGTAGAGCTGGGCGGCCAGGGTTTTGTTCGGCGCCATCACCAGGGCCGGGCGCCCGGTGCGAGCAATCACATTGGCCATGGTGTAGGTCTTGCCGGAGCCGGTCACCCCCCACAGGGTCTGAAACGCCAGGCCGTCGTCAATGCCTTCGACCAGTTGCCGGATCGCCTCGGGCTGGTCACCCGCCGGCGGAAACGGCTGGTGCAGTCGAAACGGAGAGTCAGGATACGTGATGATTTCAGCCATAGTGTGCTGAGTATACCCTGCCCTGCTGACAACCGGTGTCAGCAGGCAACATCCTGACTTTACAAATCTTTACCGACCGCACATCAAGGGTTTACGCCACAGGGCTAATCTGCACTCATGGCATGTTGCCACAGACCCAGGAGCCCATAATGTTTGAACGTATCAAGATGATGAAGCACCGTATCCGCATGCACCGCTGGCAACGGCGTGCGCTACTGGCCAGCAGCATGGGGCTGGTACTGGCAGGTGGCGTCTACGCCATGGCCCCGAATGGCGGATGCACTGGACCCGCCAACTTCATGCAGCACGGCAATCCGGAAGTGATGCAGGCCCACCTGCAAAACCGGCTAAAGTCTGCGCTGCAAGAGGTCGGGGCCACTCCGGAACAGCAAGCCAAACTGATGCAGTCGGCCACCAAAGCGTTTGCTGCCATGCGCGACATGCGGCCCGATGCACGCCAAGGCGAGGAGCTGAAGCAGCTGCTCTCCAGCCCAACACTGGACACCGCCAAACTGGAGGCGCTGCGGGCCGAGCGCATCAAGCGCATGGACGAAGCGTCGCGCCAGATGAGTGGCTGGATCACGGAAGTCGCGCAAACGCTGACGCCGGAACAACGGGTCAAACTGATGGAGCGGATGTTGCCACAGCGGGGTCATTTTGGTCATCATGGCTGACCGTCAGCCCGCCGACCTGGTCATGGGGCGTGCTGCCGCGCTTCATGACCCTGATGGACGGATGATGCAGATTCTACTGATTGACGACGACCAGCGTCTGACCCGGATGCTGGCAGACTACCTGCAGTTGCAAGGCCTGCAGGTACAGACTGCGGCAACCGGGCAGGCGGGTTTACAGCTGTTGCAACAGCAGCGTTTTGACGCGCTGGTACTGGACTTGATGCTGCCGGATGCGGATGGTCTGGACCTGTGCCGGACCATCCGCCAGCAGTTTCCCTTGCCGATCCTGATGCTGTCTGCCCGTGGCGATGTGGCGGATCGCATTGTCGGGCTGGAGCTGGGCGCCGACGATTATCTGGGCAAGCCGTTTGATGCGCGGGAACTGCTGGCGCGCCTGCGGGCCATCACCCGCCGCCAGCAGGATGAACCCCGTGCTCAGCTGCTGCAGCTCGGCAGCATAGAACTGGACCCGGACAGCCGGACGCTGAGCGTGGCGGGTGAACGTCGCGCGCTGACTGGCCATCAGTTTGATTTGCTGTGGTGTCTGGCCCGCAACGCAGGGCGGGTGATGAGCCGCGACCAGATCATGCAGTCGATGCGCGGGGAACATCTGGAAGCTTTTGATCGCAGCATTGACGTACACATTTCCAAGTTACGGCAAGCACTGGGCGACGACCCCAAGCAGCCGGAACGCATCCTCACCATCCGTGGCATCGGCTATATGCTGGCCCGCCCGGCGACGGACTGATCAGCATGCGACATCGTCACCGGCAGCGCCCTGCCCGCCCCCGCATTCGCCACAAGCTGTACTGGCATATTTACCTGACTCTGGTGCTGGCCTTGCTGATCTTTGCCGGCATGGCGGCCTTGTTGTTCCACACCTTGGGCGGGCCACCAGTGCCGCCGCAGTGGCCGGTGGCGATCAGTCGCCTGCTGCAGCACAGCCTGCCCCCTGCCAGTGCGCCACCTGCGGTGCAGCAGCAGGCGCTGCAGGACATTGCGGGCGACCTCGACATGGCCATCAGCCTGAACGCCGCCAACGGGCAAGTGCTGGCACAGCTGGGCCCGCGCCTGCGTGTTTCACCGGAAGAAGAAGCCCCACGTGGCCCGGTGCGCAGCTATCGGCTGGCGGACGGCCGCGTATTGCATGTGGGCCGCCCCCCGCATCCGCCGCTCTCGGTTCCTTTATTGAGCGCGCTGGCCATTCTGGCGGTCGCCGTGGCCATTGCCGCCTGGCCCTTGAGCCGACGCCTGACCCGCAGCATGGACCGTTTGATCAGCCGCATTGATGCGCTGGGTGAGGGGGATTTCCAGACACCGTTGCCGCTGGAAGGACCCGCGGAGGTATCGCTGCTCGCCACCCGCTTTAACGCTGCAGCTCAGCGCATTCACGCGCTGCTGCATGCTCACAAGGAGCTGCTGGCGCATGCGTCGCATGAGCTACGTTCACCGCTGGCCCGCTTGCGCATGGTCAGCACCCTGCTGGCCGATCGTGCGCCGGACGCACTCCGCACCGAGCTGGAACAGAACATCACCGAACTGGACGAACTGGTCGAAGAAATCCTGCTGCTCAGCCGGCTGGATGCCCGCCCGCAGCCCGCACGCATGGACAGCGTAAACCTGACGGCCTTGTGTACCGAGCTGGCGGCGCAATATCAAGCCAGCGTCACGCTGGCCAACCTTCATTGCCAGGGAGATGCCCGCATGCTGCGCCGACTGGTGCGTAACCTGCTGGAGAATGCGCAGCGCTACGGTGCACCGCCGATCACGGTAGGGCTGCTCGAGCAGGATGGACGCGCTGTCCTGCAAGTCTGCGACGCGGGCCCCGGCATCCCGCCAGACGCCCAGTTGCGCTTGTTTGAACCCTTCTACCGTCCGCCTGGCGCCGCCGAAGGCGATGGTGGTCATGGTCTGGGGCTCGCGCTGGTCGACCGCATCGCCCGCCACCATGGCGGTCAGGTCGAATACCGGCAACAAGGTAGCGGTGGCAGCTGTTTCACAGTATATTTGCCGCTCACGGGCCCTCGACAAAGCTGAGCCTCGCCCTTTACCATGCCGCATAACGGAATGGAGTTCTGCAGCATGGAAGAAGATGATCTGGGTGCGGGCAAAGACCGCTTGTTTGTCACTGCGCTGGCGCGCGGTCTGACCGTATTACGGGCCTTTCAGCCCGGTGACAGCTTGCTCGGCAATCAGGAACTGGCCGCACGGACCGGTCTGCCCAAATCCACCATCTCGCGTCTGACCTATACCCTGCTGCAGCTGGGCTATCTGGCACAGGACCCGGACAGTGGCCGCTACCGGCCTGGGGTCGGGGTTCTGGCGCTGGGCTATGCCGCCCTCTCGACGCTGGACATTCGTGATGTCGCCGCACCACTGATGCGTGCACTGTCACAGGAAACCGGGCATTCGGTCACACTGGCTGCGCGCTCCGGTGTCAGCATGATTTATGTGGAAGCCAGCCGCGCCCCGACCCGACTTGGTATCAAGCTGGATGTCGGCTCTACCGTGCCACTGGCCACCACCGCCATCGGCCGCGCCTGGCTGGCGGGTCTGCCTGCGCATGAACGCGCAGCAGTTCTGGAGGAGCTGAGCCAGCACTATGGCACACGCTGGCCGACCATCCAGACCGGGCTCACTGCGGCTTTGCAGGATTACGCTGAAAAAGGCTATTGCCTGTCTCTGGGAGAGTTTGAGGCGGATATTAATGCCATCGGTGTCGCCCTCAAAGCCAGCCCGGGACAGCCACCATTGGCCTTGAACTGCAGCGGCCCGGCCTTTCGCCTCAGCAAAGCCATGCTGGAGGACGAGATTGCCCCCCGCTTGCAGGCCTTGGCCAGGCAATTGGGAGGCCGCGCCTAACCGTCAGGCGTGACCCGCCAAGGGTGGTGTCGCCTCAATGTTCCACTTCTTCCTGGGCACGCGGATAAACCCGCACCAGCAGGATACGTGGACCACTCATCCGTTTCACCACCAGGTCGAACGCGTCAAAGCGCACGCGGTCGCCCTCTTTCGGCACATTGCCCAGCTTGAGCATGATCAGGCCGCCTACCGAGTCGACCTCTTCAGTTTCGATGTCAATGCCGAGTGCCCGCTCCAGCGAGAAGATTGGCAGACTGCCCTTGCCGATCAAGGTGCCATCATCCAGCTCGGTCCAGTCATTGCGCCCCTGGCGGAATTCGTCGCGGATTTCCCCCACCAGTGCGGCCAACAGGTTATCCAGCGTCAGGAAGCCAAGCGGGGCCTGCCCCTCGCTCTGGATCACCGCAAAGTGCGGTGCCCCTTCGCGGAAGCGGCGGAACAACTCCAGCGCGGGCGTTTCAGGGGCGACAAACTGCACGGGCCGCACAAATTCGCTCAGGTCATCCAGCGTCTGCCCTTTACGCTCGGCAAAGAACAGATCCTTGATGTGAATGACACCCGCCACTTCACCCTGCTCATCCAGCCAGGGGTAGCGGCTGTAACGATTCTGCGCAATCCGCTCCAGGCTCTGCTCCACTGAATCCTTCGCCGACAGGCTGACCATTTCGTTGTAAGGCCGCATCAATTCCACCACATCGAGTTCGCTGAACTCGAGGGTGTGCGCCATCACGTTCCATTCGTCGCGCGTGAATTTTTCACTGTTGCGGCTGGTGCGCAGGATCAGCTTCAGCTCATCGGCGGAGTAGCTGCTGTCATGACCATGCCCGCCCGTCACCCCGAACACCCGTAGCACCACCGATGCACTACGGTTGAGCAGCCAGATGGCCGGGTACATCAGCCAGTAGAAGATGAACAGCGGCAGCGCGGCAAAGATCGCCACTTTTTCCGACATGCGGATAGCCCAGGACTTGGGTGCCAGCTCACCCACAACAATATGCAGGAAGGAGATGATCAGGAAGGCAAAAGCAATGGAAATGTACTGGATGACCTTGACGTTTTCCACGCCGAGACCATGCAACACCGGCGTTAGCAGGTCGGCAAAGGCTGGATTGCCCGCCCACCCTAACCCCAACGAGGCCAGCGTAATCCCCAGCTGACAGGCAGACAGGTATTCGTCCAGTTGACCATGTACCCTGGCCAGAATGCGGCCCGGCAGCCCGTAGACGCGGGCGATGGTCTTTACTCGGGTTTGCCGCAGTTTGACCAGCGCGAACTCGGCGGCCACAAAAAAACCGTTCAGCACTACCAGCAGCAGTGCCAGGATGATATAAAAGAATTGATTCATGGGCGGGGGGGTACCCCGAGCTACCTCATCGTCAAGCAGATGGCGGCATTATAGCGCATCCGCTAACCCGACCGGCAGCAGCATCATTTTCCGCAATGCAACAACACAGCCGCCCGCCCTTCGCCTATAATGGAAATCAGAACGTCCGACATCGGTAACGCATGAAACTGATCATCTCCCTCACCAGCCCGTATGCCCGCAAGGCCCGCATTGTTGCGCTTGAGAAGCAGCTGACGCTGGATTATGAAGTCGATGTCCCGTGGAATGCAGACACGCACGTGCCTGACTACAACCCGCTGGGCAAGATTCCTGTGCTGGTGCTGGATGATGGCGACACCCTGTATGATTCACGGGTCATCGTGGAATACATGGATCGCCTCTCCCCCGTCAGCCGCCTGCTGCCGCAAGAAGGCCGTCCGCTCACGCGGGTCAAGCGCTGGGAAGCCCTGGCCGATGGCATGACCGATGCCGCTGTCACCATTTTCCTTGAGCGCAAGCGCAGCAGCCTCAAGCAGGATGAAGAGTGGATCGCCCGTCAGCACGGCAAGATCAGCCGCGCACTGGCGGTGATGGCCGAGCAGCTGGGGGACCGGTTGTGGTGTGTGGATGAAGGCTATACCCTGGCGGACATTGCCGTGGGTTGTGCTTTGGGCTACCTGGAACTGCGCTTCCCGGATATCGACTGGAAAACCCAGTACCCCAACCTGGAGCGCCATTACCAGAAGCTGCTGGAGCGCAGCGGCTTCCAGGATACGATACCGGTGGTCTGACCGAGACAGCAGAATAAAAAACAAAACGGGGCTTAATGCCCCGTTTTGCATGGCGCGCTAGCCCGCAGTGTCACGGCGTATACATCACCTCGCGCTTCCCACTCATACGCACCCGCAGGCTACCAGCGGGCACACTCCCGCCCTCCACCTGCGCAGCCTGTGCACCAAAGTTGGCCGTCAGCGTACTGCCATCCTCAAATGTGGTCTGCTGCACCAGCCGGTCGGGCGACAGCCAGCGAAAAGCTGTCATGCGCTGGGTCGCCAGTTGCTCGTGCTGCGGGCGAAACACCGAGTCCAGCTTTTGCAATAGTGGCAAACGACTGCCCAAAGTAGCCTCACTCAAATGCAACATGGGTGGCACGTTGTACAGCAGGTTGAGCAAAATACGTCGTTGAACCTCACCCTGGAACTTGAGGTTGTCCGCGGACCAGTGATGGCTGCTGATCAGCGCACCATGGAAAACCGTCTGGTAGAGTGGCAAGCGGTTAGCTGGCTCAAACAAGGTGCTGCGGTAAGGTTCCTTCACCGGTACGGCTTTGAAAAAGACTTCAGGCTGTTCCGCCGGATAATAGCGTCCAAGGTAGTACGGCGAGGTTTTGTCTTTCAGGGCTTTGTCGCCCCAGCCAAATACCGTCGTCTGCATACCGTGGGCAAACAGGATGCCGGAGGCGGTCACCGCATTGCCACCTTCTGAGCCCAGCGGTAACTGCTGGCCCAGCCAGCGCTGGCTGGTGACATAACCTGCGGCGACAGCCGACTGATCCTGCTTGCGGGAGGCGGCATGGTCGTCAAACAACATGCCCGCAGCGTAGGCATCCAGAAACCAGCTGTTGAAACCGGCGGCGGCCTTGAGCTGCTGCACACGCGCTTGCAGCAGCGGCCGTACACAATCCGGATTGGTGTAGTGGCCTGAGCCTTTGAAGCCGGATTTGGCTTGCCCATTCGCCTTGATGATGGCGCAACGTGTATAGGCGTCCTGCCCCAGATGGGCACTGTTCCAGTCTGGCTCCGTGCCGTGCGGCAAGGCGGTTTCGTAGGAATCATAAGGCCCGATCAGATAGCCTGCCGCTACCGCAGACCGGATGGCCTCCGGGTGCCACAGCCCACCCTCCCAGCTGTCCAGCCCCAGCCATAGCCGCGCCAGGCCCGCTTGCTGCAATCGTTTGACGGTTGCAGTCGACACCCCGCCACCCCATTGCGCTGGTGCCGCCAGGGCCGCTCCCCACTCCTGCTCTGCTTGCTGACGCAAGCGGCTGTAAGCGGGCGCAATGGCTGCCATGTCCATGGTTTCCTGCTGCCAGTTTTGCCGGGCCATCGAATACAACGCTTCATTGACCGCAGCAACCAGGGTACGCTTCTGGTAGCCATCGGCAGTGGCTGGCCATTGTGCCAGCAGCTGTAATGCATCAGCAGACAGTTTTGCCCGCACCGCTTGCGACAAGGGCCCGCCCCCTTTCAACTGGCCAACCCAGGTCGGCCAATCCTGCACATCCTTGCTGGCCAGCAAACCGCCACCCCACAGGTAAATATGGCTGGCCCCAATCAGCTTGCGCCCCTCTGGCTGCTGTTTCAGTTTATCCGCCAACCCCTCGACCAGCCCCTGTGATTGCAGCCAGTTTCGATACCATTTGGCGCCGGCCAGCACATCACCCTGTTCCAGATGCAAGGTTGCCGTCATGGGCTTGCGCTCACCCAGAACCGAGAATTGATGCGACACATTGAGCGCCAGCCCTTTGCCATCGGCCGACCATTGCAAGGTATTGTGGTAGGGATTGGTCAGTATCCAGTGCAAGCCCCACTTGCCGTGGTCCAGCCCCCATAGTGGCAGGCTCAACGACTCGGTACTGTCCATCTCGGCATACTGGCTCATGATCAGGGATTGCCAGCCGGTATGCCCTGCGGGCACATAGCCGCCTTCGCCCAGTGGCAATACCATCCCCCGCCCCATGGCGGATGCAGGCTGCTGCAGCCAGGAGAGCGTGCTGGCTTTATCGGCCTGAACACTCAGGTTCAAATCCGCGCCACGCAGGGTCATCGTCCATTGAAAGCCAGGCCAGCGCCAGCTGGCCTGCTGCTGGTCCTGTTTCAACCCCGAAATGTCTTGTGCCACTTTCTGTCCCTGGCTGACCACAATACGATCACCGCCCGCCGGGATAACCTGCATCGCCAGGGTAGCCGGGTCCACCCGGATCTGCCATTGCGCATTGCTCAGCAATACCTCGGCCCACGTGGATGAAGTTGCCAGCCATAGCAGGCCAGCCAGATAACGAATACGCAAATCCCACTCCTTCTGTCGCCCCCTGCCCCGATGGCAGGACGTTCGGCCGTATTGCAGCATGGCCTACGCGGAGCTTTGTCAGGGCAATGTCAGGAATGTGCTAGGGGAGCCATAAGGCGGACAAACGTACTTGTCGCTCCAGGCGAATGCTGCCTTGCTGGCTACGCTCCACCCAGCTCACAGTTCGCCAGTAGCGTCCACGGGGGAGTGTCAGTGGCGGGAAGGACAGGGGCAAGGCCCGTTCGTGCGCCTCATGCCAGACCGGCAACCAGTCTTTACGCCCCAGGTCGTAGATGGCCATCCGTAGCTCTGGTACAGGACAGGAGGGGGGCAACGGGGACGCAGGTGCAATTTGCCAGCCCTCTTCACCCGTATTTCTCAGCACCCCTTCCGGCAAGGCCGGTGGCAGAATCAGCCATTGCTGCTGAGGTGAGCCCCCCGGAGCCTTCCATACCAGCCGATACAAGCCCGCTTGCCAGGGCAAGGGGTCATCCGGGGTGGCCAGATCAAACTCACCGTTGGCTGTCCACTGAATGGGCGTAGCCTTGCTCTGCTGGTCCAGCAGCACCGCACCATCTTGCCGGATCAGCTGCAGTTGCGTCAGCCGCTGTCGGCTCACGCCATGCAAGCGTACCCGATAGCGCTGCATCAGGGGTTCACGAATCCGATCCAGCTCCAGTGTCCAGACCGGGTTGGCCATGGTAATAGCCGGAGCCAGCGTCTTGCCGCACTCCTGTTGCAACAGCAACGGCCAGGCAGCGATCAGCTGTTGTTGCCAGTCTGTCTTTCCAGTCTGCCAGGCCTCCACCCAGGCGGGCAGCAGCGCATCGACCCGCCCTTCGAGCACCGTTTGATGAAAGCGCGTCAAGGCATCCTGCCGCATGAACCACGCCGAGGGTGCCGCTTGTACACCGGCGCAAAAAAGGGCACACACCCAACCGGCCCACCCCCTCATGACGGGCTCACGATTTGCAGCCGATAGCCCACCCCGCGCAGGGTCTCAAGTGGCAAGCCCGGCAGCTTCTGCCGCAGTTGCAGGACATGGGTATCCACCGTGCGCGTGGTCGGGAAGTGATCGTAACCCCATACCTGATTCAGCAGCTCATCACGGGTCAACACTTTGCCCAGGTGCGACACCAGGCAGCCAAGCAAATCATACTCGGTACGGGTCAGCCCCACTTCCTCACCCTGCCAGTACGCTTTGCGCTCACGCAACACCAGCTCCAGCGCCCCCACCACCCGACGCTCAGGCTCGACGCCACGCAGCTGTACCCGCACCCGCGCCAGCAGCTCCTCCACCGCAAACGGCTTGCTGATGTAATCACAGGCCCCGGCATCCAGTCCGGCAATCCGGTCACGCACTTCGACCCGTGCTGTCAGCAACAGCACCGGGATGGGCTTGAGTTGCAACCAGGCGGGCAACCGCTCCAGCGCATCTCCTTCCGGCAGCTGTCGATCCAGAATCGCCAGATCAACGGCTGGCCAGTGCTCCGCTACGGCCGCCATTTGCAGCAGCCAGTGGCAACGGTAACCCTCGCGCTCCAGCGCCTCCTTTACCCCTGCGCCCACACCGGGATCATCTTCCAGCAACAGGATGGTATTCATGCTTTGGGCAACACCAGGCTGAAACAGGTCGGCGGCCCCGACAGGCTGAGATGGCCGCCCATACGCCGAATCATGGCTTCCACAATGGTCAGCCCCAAGCCCATACCCTGCCGACTTTGAAATGGCCGAAGCAAGGCAGGTAACGCACGTGCCGTCAACGCACCTTGGTCCATGATCTTCAGCCGCACCCATTTTTGGTCCGCTTCTACTTGCACCCTGACTGCCCCCCGGCCGTGCTGCTGTGCGTTACGCAGCAGGTTGTCAAAACAGGTGGCCAGCCAGTAAGGGCTGACTTGCACGGCACCATCGCTGATGACTTCGAGCGGCACAGATGTTTCATCCAGGCGTTGTCTGGCCCATTCGGCCACGGAAGGAAGATGCTGCATCGCAGCAGCCTCCGCACCGGACTGCAAGTAGTCTCGGCTGGCCTCCGCCAGTTTTCTCAACCGTACCCCATCATCACACAGGCGCGCAAATAGCGGGTGAACCTCGGTAGGCAAATGATCAAACCGGGCCCGCAACCCTTCAATGGTCAGCCCGAGGCTGGCGATGGGCGTGCGCAACTCATGGGTCAGCACCTGCAGAATGAGCTGTCGCTCCCGCGCGGCACGGCGGCGCAGCCAGAGCCGTTGCAACAGCATGGCCAGACTCACCCCCAGCAGCAATAGCAGGATGATCCCGTACCATAGCCACCGGGGTGTCGGTTCCGACAAGCGCCAGCATCCCGCTCCAACCGGGTACGGGCAGAAGCCCTCGTCCCGCTCTGGCTGCCAGTGCAAGTCCTGTTGTGCCAGCAAGGACTGCCAGACCTCCGGCGCATACACGCGGTAGCCGCCGCTCTGCGCCATCAGCAAGCGATCTCCCGCCTGTATCCAGGGTTCACCATCCAGCAAGCGATTCAACTGCGCGTCATTCAAGCGGCTGAGCTGCGCCAGCATGCCCTGCTGGGAAGCCAGAAACACACGCTCACGCAAATGGAGGTAGGGCTGCAAGGCAACACGCCGTGCTGGCGCTTGCTGTAAGGTTCGTGCTGCATAACTGCCGCCACCGGGATGAATCCAGCCCGAGTGGGCATACCAGGCCTCTGGCAATGCGCGGTTTTCACAGCGAGCACGCTCAAACTCCACGGCGGCCTGCAGACCGGGCCAGTCTGGTAATGGTCCCTGGCATTGTTGCTGATAGCGGTACAGCTGCTGCAATGCGTCGAGCGGGTAACGGCCGGTTTGCGGCTCCATCTGCGCCGGCTGCAGCAGGGGTAAGGGCAATGCCCGCTGCAGGTCCTCGCCACGCCACTCCATCAGCACAGGCGCCTGCAGCAAGGATTGACGAAACCCCTGGTAAGCCTGGTCCACCGAGCCCACCGCCGCATGCAGCAGCCATGGACAGAGCCACAGCAAGCCCAGCCAGACCCTCACGCCGACTTCACGCCCTGGTTGGCCCAATGCCTGCATTGCTGGAACCGCTCCTCACTGTCCCAGACATCCATGATCGGTGTGGTCACCCTGCCCAGCAATTCCCGCGTCTTGGCCTTGTCCCCCTTCAGACAGGCAAAGTAGGCGAAGTTATTGATATTCCACTGATCCGGGTATTGACGCAGTACATCGTCCATGGCGTTTTTCATCCGTGGCCAATTGACCTTCGTGTCTTGAAACAAACGATCGCCAAAGTAAGCTTCGGCAGCGTACCAGTAGACACGGGCATAGGGCCCATCACCATCGGTTGCCTTGTTATTGCGTGCCGCACGCGAAGCAATGCCCTCCAGATGATATGGTAATTGGGTGGTATTGCATCGGTAGTATTCCAGCGCTGCGAAATACATTTGATAGTGCGCGGGGAAGCGCGTCATACCCTCTTCCAGCAACTTGTCGAACTCCTGGGGCTTCCAGTCATGGGTGCATCCTGCGTAACCAATCTGGACATACCAAGAAGGATCTTTGTCCGAAAAGGATTTCGTATGCAAAAGTAAGTCATAGCCCCGCCTCCAGAATAAAGAGGCCTGTTCTCGCCCCCTGTCCGAGCGTATCTGTCGTCCCCGCTCCGACAGCGCTGCCGCGTAGGCAATCACCGGTGTCGCTGATGCGGGGAAACGCTTTTGCCAGCGCAGCAGCGTCTGTTCAACTTTGTTCCAATGTTGGTCATTTGCCAGATCCATCCATGAAAAACTCATGTAAAACTGTGTCAGCGCCCACACGCCACTTCCGGTGCGTGTTTGCCGATCACGAAAAATCTGGGCCACCTTTTCCAGATCGTCAAACTTTTCCCGCTGCAAGCTCTCCTGAACCTGTAGCTTGAGTCGTGTCCGAAATGTCAGTTCATCCTCTGCCTGTACCGAAATACTCAGCAGCAGCATGAATCCGATCAACCCAACACGAGCCCAGCTAGTGCAAAACCACATCCCACCTCTCCTGTGACAATTGCATATAAGCATAGCAGTTCGGCCTGATGCGCAACACGCCCTCCTGCATTACACTGCTCCATTTGCCAGCCGAGACGCCCACGCCGTGAAAACCGCCCTTCTTGTTATCGACATGCAGCAAGGCCTGTTCAGTACCCCGCCGTTTGAACTGGCGCAGGTGATTGAGCGCATCAATCAGCTGACCACTGCAGCTCGTGCGGCGGGCCAACCGGTAATCTGGATCATGCACGAGAAGCCGGAGAGCCCGCTGGCGTACCAGTCTCCCGGATGGCAGCTGCAGCCCGGATTGCTGCGGGAGCCCAGCGATCGGGAGGTACGCAAAACCACGCCGGACTCGTTTTTGCGGACCGAGCTGCAAGCGCTGCTGGATGCGGAGCAGGTCAAACAACTGGTGATCTGCGGCTACGCCTGCGAATTCTGTGTTGATACCACGGTGAGGCAAGCAGCAGCGCGTGGCTACCCGGTCTCCCTTGTCGCGGATGCCCACACCACGCACGACAAGCCGCACGCCACCGCTGCCGCCATTCGGGCCCATGAAAACGCGACCCTGCCCAATATCAGCAGCTTCGGGCCGCGTATCCAGGCCCTGAACAGCGCTGACATCCGCTTCAATACGGCATTGTGAGCTGCATATGTCACCCACTACCCACACATACAGCATCCCCAGCTTTGAATCCGAACGGCTCCTGTTACGGCCTTTCCAGCAATCGGACTTTGAAGCCATGGCCCACTTCTTTGCCGACCCGGTATCCCAGTTTTACGGCGGTCCCTGCTCGCGGGAGGATGCCTGGCGCAAGATGGCCGTATACGCCGGGCACTGGCTGCTGCATGGCTATGGCCCATGGGCGCTGGAGGAGAAGGTAAGCGGGCAGTTTGTTGGCTTGTCAGGCCCCTGGTTTCCGGAAGGCTGGCCAGAGCCGGAAATTACCTGGGCACTGCTGCCGGAGCATCATGGAAAAGGCTACGCGACCGAAGCCGCTAGGCGTGCCCTGCAAGCGGCTTATGAGTATTGTGGCTGGACCACGGCCATCAGCGTGGTCGCTACCGGCAATGTCGCTTCACGGGCCGTAGCCGAGCGTCTGGGGGCCCAGCTGGAAGCCACCATGCCATTTCGTGGCGGCGAAGGCTGGCGCTTCCGTCATCTCTCCCCTGCGATGCTGCGCTAAGCTCCCCTTCCTGCCCTGCCATGTCATGGACATGATCGCCCGCCCCGATTTTACATGCTCCGGGGCAGGTCAGCCTTCCTGATCAACACTCTCCATTTTTTCCCTTACGCTCATTCCTGCGTTCCCACCGCCTGTCGGGACAATGACCGCAGCATCAACAGGCCATCCCTCATTTTCCCAACACCAAAAATGACTACGTCATTTTTTATATTTATTTTTTTATCTAAATATCAATTACTTAAGCAGTTATTACATTTATATGCGATGGGAATTTTTACAAAAAACATGGGTTTTAACAAATTTTGACAATTCAAACCGGGCCTACGTACGATAAGAAAAAGCCTCACCAGACGCGTACGGAAGGGGCAAAGGATGTCTTTGGACACCCCCTTTTGCCACAGGGATGAAGTATATGAGCAGGGAAAGTTACACCATTGCCGGACTGGAACTGTCCGCTGAGTCAGGAAAGTCATGCGTCGTTCCAACGTTGCAGACTTACAAGATTCGCCTGTCACGCAGCGGACAAAATCAAGCCTTGCTGCACCGGATGTACGCCAGCCGGGGTTACAGCATGGAAACCACCATCAGCCATGCCCCGGACGCCAGCACCATCGTCGCGCAGGTGGGCGAGAATGCCCTGGGCACCCTCAGTGTCAATTTCAAAAGTGAGGCCTTGTCTGCCGCACAGCTGTACCCGGAGATCATCAGCCGTCTGCATGCGGAGGGGCGTCGCCTGTGTGAATTCGGCCGCTTTGCTGTTGACCCCAATGTTCGCTCCAAGCGCGTACTGGGTGCCATGTTTCACATTGCCATGCTGATTGCCTGTCGCTTGCGTGGGGCTTCGGACATCATAATCGAAGTCAATCCGCGCCATGTCGGCTTCTATCATCGCGCACTCGGTTTTAGCATCATCGGCGAAGAGCGCCTGTGCCAGCGCGTGAATGCACCCGCAGTGCTGCTGCATATCCCCATCGCTTATGCCCAGCAACAGATACAGCGCTTTGGTGGTCGCCCGGAGCTGGCCGCCAAGGAGCGCTCATTCTATCCCTACTTTTTCTCGCCGGTGGACGAAGCCGGTATCCTCCACCGCCTGCAGCAGCTCGACTAAACCTGCCGGGTGGCATTTGATCAGAAGTGAGTACTTGTCATGTTGTTTGACTATGGTGAAGCATTTTCCCGCAATCTGGGTTGGGTCACGGAAGCCGAGCAATCCACGCTACAGCGCAAACGCGTAGCGATTGCGGGGCTGGGTGGCGTAGGCGGCAACCATTTGCTGACCCTGACCCGACTCGGCATCGGCGCGTTCACGCTGGCCGACTTTGACCGCTTTGATGTCGCCAACTTCAACCGCCAGGCCGGGGCCATGGTCAGCACGGTAAGCCAGCCCAAACTGGACGTGATGCAGCGCATGGCGCTGGACATCAATCCGCAGTTGGACATCCGCCTTTTTCCCCAGGGCATCTCCGACACCAACCTGGATGACTTCCTGACCGGTGTGGATCTGTATGTCGACAGTCTGGACTTCTTTGCGTTTGATATCCGGCGCGCCATCTTTGCCGCCTGCCAGCGCAGGGGCATCCCGGCCATCACCGCAGCCCCACTTGGCATGGGCACCGCTTTCCTTGCCTTCCTGCCGGGCAGCATGTCTTTTGACGACTATTTTCAGATGGCAGGCCAAAGCGATCTGGAGCAGGGCCTGCGTTTCTTGCTGGGCCTGGCACCCAGCATGCTGCATATGGGCTACCTGGCGGACTATAGCCGGGTTCGCCTTGACCTCAAGAAAGGCCCTTCTACCGTCATGGCCTGCCAGCTGTGCGCCGGTGTGGCCGCCACGGAAGCGCTGAAAATCCTGCTGAACCGTGGCAAGGTCGTCGCAGCACCGAGGGGAATTCATTACGATGCCTATCGGCAGAAGCTGCGTCATACCTGGTTGCCCGGCGGCAACCGCCATCCGCTGCAGCAACTCAAGCTCGCCATCATGCGGCGAATCCTGCGTAAAAAACTGGCGATGGCACCCGCATGAAGCCAGACTGTCCGATCCTGCAGGTGCTGGATGCCGCCCGCTGGGCGCCCAGTGGTGACAATGCACAAGCCTGGCGCTTCGAGTATCGCGATGCGCACCACGCTATCATCCATGCTTTCGACACCCGTGAGACTGTCGTCTACGATATGGACGGTCGCCCGAGCCAGATTGCACTGGGTGCCTTGCTGGAAACGGCACATATCGCTGCGGCAGAGCTGGGCTACCGGGTAGAGGAGCAATGGCCTGAATCACCGGATACCGCACAAGCGCTGCGTCTGGGCCTGCGGTTACACCCAGACGCTGCCCTCTCCCCCAACCCGCTGTATGCCAGCATTCGCCAACGCACCGTACAACGCCGCCCCCTGCAGACACGTCCTTTGACCGCGGATGAAAAGCACGCCCTGCAAGCCGCAGCAGGTCAAGACTGGCAGCTGGTCTGGCTGGAGGGCCGTCAGCGTAAAACGGTCGCCCGCCTGCTCTGGCGCAATGCACTGATCCGGCTAACCATGCCGGAGGCCTACCCGGTACATCGGGAGATCATTGAATGGGGTACGCAATTCAGCGAGGACCGGATCCCGGACCAAGCCATCGGCATGGACCCGCTGGGCTTGCGGCTGATGCGCTGGGCGCTGGCCAGCTGGCAACGTGTCCGCTTCCTCAACCGCTACCTCGCCGGTACCTGGCTGCCCCGCCTGCAGCTGGATTGGCTACCCGCGCTCAAATGCGCCGCCCATTTTGCCCTGCTGGCCAAGCATCCCCCGCAAGGGTTGATGGACCATGTCAATGCCGGGCGAGCCTTGCAGCGCTTCTGGCTAACGGCTGATCAGCTGGGTCTGCAGGTGCAGCCGGAAATGACACCTTTGATCTTCAGCTGGTATGTCCGCTCAGGCCGTCCGGCCAGCCAGGATGTGACCATCGGCGTACGCATGCAGCAATTGCAGCAGCAATTGCAAACCTTGCTCGGCGAAGACCCGTTGGCACGCGCCGCCTATTTTGGTCGCATCGGTGCCGGACCGCGAGCCAAAGCCCGCTCACTAAGACGGCCATTGTCGGCCTTGATGCTGGCAGGGGCACCCAATGAACCCGGCAGTGCACATTGACACTGGTCCAAAGGTCAACCTGCTACCCGCGTGTATTGCAAGCACATGGCAGCAGTGTTTCAATAATCCTCCCGATGGGGAGAATGACCCGACCCAATGCCCGCTCGCCAGACCTTGCAAGCGCTGTATGCGCTCTACCCTCAGGTGTTGTCCCGGTTTTCGTCTGATTTCGATAACCGCGAGTTTTGCCGTGCCCTGGCGCAAGCTGATCAGGCGGCCTTTCTGCAAGCCTTGTACGATCAACCCGGGCCTCACCCCTTGCAACAGCTGCAACGTAACCTGATCCGGACCTTGCAGCTCCCGGCATACCAGCGCTGGGTGCAGCGTAACCCGACCAGCAGCCAGGCTTTTCCTGAGCACTCCGGCAAAGATTGGCACCGCCTGCCCTGATTCTCGCAAGAACCGGATTGTCGTCCCCCCTCCATAGCAGGACACTGACAGCAATACTTTTGCCATGGAGATTGTCATGTCCTTTCGCATACGCGGCCTGCTCGCTGCCCCTTTCGAGCATTTGCTGTCATTAAGCGATGCCGCACTCAAGGCACAAGGCATACAGCGCCTGATCATCCGCGAGCCGGACAGCGCGCCATGTCGCATCAGCCTGCAAGATGCTATGGTGGACGAGAGCGTGCTGCTGCTGAACCATGCTCACCATGCCTCCAGCAGTCCCTATGCGGCCAGCGGCCCCATTTTCATCCGTGAGTCCGCACGTGAAACGTTTGATGCGCTGAATCAGGTACCGCGTGCACTGCGGCTGCGCCTGCTAAGTGTACGTGCCTACACGGCCCATGGCGATATGCTGGATGCTGATGTTTGCGAGGGCGCGCAACTGGAAACCTTGATCTCGCGTTTCTTCCAGCAGGCTGACGCCCAGTTTCTCCACGTCCATCACGCACGCCGAGGCTGCTATGCTTGCCGTATCGACCGCGCCTGAGCTCATGATGGAACCGCCCCTCAACCTCTCGCACTTCCAGCTGGTACAACGTGCCATCGAGTATCTGGTTTCCGAGCGTGAGCAGCAGCCCTCACTGGAGCAGCTGGCACAGCATGTGGGTAGCAGTCCCTTTCACCTGCAGCGCCTGTTCGTAGCTCACGCCGGGGTCAGCCCGAAGGAGCTGCTGCAAGCCATGACCCTGCAGGACGCCAAGCGCTGGCTGCGCCAGTCCAGCAGCACGCTGGACACCAGCTATGCGGTGGGCCTGTCCAGTACCTCCCGTCTGCATGAGCTGTTTCTCTCGGTGGAGAGTGTCAGTCCGGGCGAGTATCAGCGCGCGGGGGCCGGGTTGACCCTGCATTGGGGCATTTTTCCGTCCTTGCTCGGCCCAATGCTGCTGGCCAGCAGTCCACGTGGACTGTGCCACGCCAGCTTTATTGAGGCCGAGGAAAGCCCCATTGCCCTGTTGCAACATGAGTGGCCGCAGGCGCAGCTGCTGCACGATGAGGCCGCCTTGCAGGCCACGGCCAGCAATCTGCAGCAGCGTTTGTCGGGTCGACAACCGGAACAGCGCCTTGGCATCCTGATGAAGGGCAGTCCGTTCCGCCTGCAAGTCTGGCAAGCGCTGATGCGCGTACCCGTCGGCCAGACTTGCTCCTACTCGGACCTGGCCCGCATGATCGGTCAACCGCAAGCCAGTCGGGCCGTGGCACAGAGTGTGGCCAACAATGCCCTGGCGGTGCTGATTCCATGCCATCGGGTCATCCGCCAGAGTGGCGAGCTGGGTGGCTACCGCTGGGGCAGCAGCCGCAAGGCGGCCTTGCTGGCGCTGGAACGCGCGCGGCAGGATCACGCTGAACTGGCCGTCTGACTTGCCAGCTGCATGGGCTTCGCCTATCGTGGCGGCATGCAAGCAGAACACTTTACTTGGCAACACTGTAAGGATGGCCGACTGGAAATCCGCCACCGTGGGCTGCTGGCCGCCGTGGTTCCCGCCCGGCAAGCAGCGGCCTTGCTGCAGAAGCTGGCACGCCTGAGCGAGACCGAAGTGCAACGCCAGCAGGCCATCCTGACCGGTAACTACCGACGCGGCAATGAGCGCGCCGCCAGCGGTCATGCCCGTAACCGCCAAACGCCATGACTACTGCTGAAGCCTTGCTGGCTCGACTGCAAGCCATCACCGATGAGCTGCAGCACTGCTCGCATGCCTACCCTGAACTGTTTCCCGCCTGCAACACGGAGACCCCAGAAGGGATAGCGCTGGACAATCTGCTGCTGGCGGCGACCCACGAGACGGCCAGCCAGCTTAGCTTTCTGTTGCAGGATATCCACGGCTTGCATGCACGACTGGCGCTGATGGCGGCCTGGCCGCAGTTCACTCGCCATGAGCAAGTCCTGATCGGAGAGCAAGGCTGGTCCCTGCCCTTGCTGCAGGTATTGCGTCAATCCCGCCCGACTCAAGCGCTGGATGAGCTGTCACAGCACGTCAAAGCGTTTCACGCCGCCTGGCAAGCCTTGCCTAAGCTACGTCTCAAGCTCGATGCAGCTTAACACCGCGTAGCGGTCAGCATCCCCACGCTCAAAATATTTACCGAACGGTACAGTTTAGCCTAGAATACATACTTAATTGTCACCATCCTTCTTTCAGGAGCACGCCATGTCTGCCCTGCTGGCCAGCCTGCATCATTTGCTGCTGTTTACCCTGATCGCATCCTTGAGTGTCGAGTATGCGCTGCTCTCTACCCCGCTCTCCCTGCCAAGGGCCAATGCCTTGCAGCGGGCTGACCTGATGTATGGTCTGTCTGCCTTGGGCGCGCTGCTGGTCGGTTTCAGCCGGGCGGCGCTCTATGAGAAAGGCATGGCCTACTATAGCCATAGCCTGCCGTTCTGGATCAAGGTCGGCACATTTGCCCTGGCCGGGCTGCTGTCGATACGTCCCACCCTGGTTTTCCTGAGCTGGCGCAGTCGCATCCGGCAAGGTGAAGTGCCTGATCTGGATGAACAGCAGCGCCAGCGCCTGCAGCGTACTGTGGCACTGGAGCTGCTGTTGCTGATGGTGATGCTGGTGTGCGCCGCCTTGATGGCCCGAGGGATCGGCGTGTTGGGCTGACCCCTCGGCAATTGGCTTAAATCTGCGCCAGCCCGCCATCCACCGCCAGTTCCACGCCGTTGACGTAGCTGGCAGCATCGGATGCAAGAAACAGCACACCAGCAGCAATCTCCTCCGGCTGTGCCGAACGGCCACTGGGCGCAGCCTCCTGCATCCAGCCCTCCATCTGCGCCAGTTGCTCATCATTCAGCCCCAGGCCGCCTTGCTGGATTGCGGTCATCGTCACACCCGGGCTGATGGCGTTTACGCGGATACGGCGCGGCTTCAGATCCGTCGCCCAGCTGCGGGCAAAGGAGCGCACCGCGGCCTTGGTCGCGCTGTACAGGCTGAGGTTGCCCATGCCCATGCTGCTGGCTACTGAGGCATTCAATACAATACTGCCACCATCCTTCAGGTGCGGCAGCAGGGTTTGCACAGTAAAGAACACCCCCTGCACATTGGTACGAAACAGGGTGTCGTACTCGCCCTGAGTGGTCAGCCCCATCACGTTGTAATGCGCCACCCCGGCATTCACAAACAGCGCATCCAGCGGCTGCCCGTCCTTCTCCAGCCGCTCGGCCAGCGCAGTCAGCTGCAGCAGGTTGCTGCTGTCCGCCACCACCGGCACTGCGCGCGGTCCCAGCTCAGCGGCGACCTTGTCCAGCCTGGCGGCATCTCGCCCGGTCAGGTAAACCCTTGCGGCACCTTGTGCCAGAAAGGCTTTGGCGCTGGCCAGACCAATACCGGATGAGGCACCGGTGACCAGGATGGTTTTGTTTTCAAATGTGGTGTTCTGCATGGCAATCAATCCTTGGTTGAAGTAAGCCAGCACAGTATGGTCAGCTTGCATTGATTCAACAATCCACCTATTCTTTAATAAACAGGTGATTAAATTTCATGAATTCAAACCCAAGCCTGCACGACCTGCACATCCTGCACCGGGTCGCCACCACCCTCAGCTTTCGCAAGGCCGCGCTGCAGTTACAGCAGACCCCCTCCGCCGTCAGCCATGCCATCACCCGACTGGAGCAACAGCTACAGGTGCGCCTGTTCAACCGCACTACCCGCAGCGTGCGCCCCACCCCCGCGGCCGAGCAACTGCTACAACGGCTGGCACCGGCTTTTGCGGAAATCGACGCCGCTCTGCAACAACTGCAGGACAGCCAGGGAGAGCTGCGGGGCAGACTACGCATCAACCTGCCACGACCAGCCGCGCATCTGCTACTGGCCCCACGGATGGCCGAATGGCACGCCCGCCATCCGGAGGTCGAATTGGAACTGGCAATTAACGATGCACTGGTGGACATCGTGCGGGAGGGATTTGACGCTGGCATCCGCTTTGGTGAGAGCCTGCAGCAAGGCATGGTGGCCACACGCGTGGGCGCACCAGTGCAATTTGTAGTGTGTGCAGCCCCGGCCTATCTGGCACAGCATGGCACACCCCAGCATCCTGCTGAGCTGCTACAGCATGCTTGCCTGCAATTGCGCTTTCCCAGCGGGGCCTATTACCAGTGGGAATTGCAGCGGGAGCAGGAGAAGATGCAGCTGGCCTGTCAGGGCCCGCTGGCCAGCGATGATCTGGAGGTCTTGTTGCAAGGCACCTTGTCCGGCATGGGGCTGTGTTACCACTATCAGGCGATGGTGGCACCCTATGTGGAGCGAGGTGAACTGGTCTATTTGCTGCAGGACTGGTGGCCGCCAGCCGAGCATTTCTATCTGTATCACCCCGGCAGGCGGCTGCGGCCCGCATTGCTGCAGGCCTTGGTCGATTTTCTGCGTAGTCCGCGCTGAGAGCCGGTTTCGCGGCGCTCAGCGATGCAGGGCTTACGCTGCAACCGTGAAGCGGCGCTGCAGGTGACGACCTTGCTCGATCTCGTCGACCATGGCGACAGCCAGATCAGCCGTGGTGATGGTGGCCGGTTGGCCGTTGACCATGGGCCACATGTCATCGCCACCCAGGCGGTAGTTCCCGCTGCGCTCACCCGGCACCAGCAGCGGCGGCGGTGACACAAAGCTCCAATCCAGCCCGGTTTCAGCCGGCAACCAGCGCAGCACTTCACGCGCAGCGGATGCACCCGCCTTGTATTCTGCCGGAAAGGCATCAGTGTCAATAAACTGCACGCCCGGTGCGACATACAGGCTGCCTGCGCCACCTACAATCAACACGCGCTTGATACCGGCCTGCTTGATACCGGCGAGGATGGCGCGGCTGCCTTGCAGGAACAGGTCATACAAGGCTGCCTCAGCCCAGCCGGGATTGAATGCACTGATCACCGCATCGTGCCCGGTGACGGCTTGCGCCACTTGCGCCGCATCATAGACATCGGCCTTGACCACCGTCAGCCCGGCCTGGGCTTGCAGCTTTTCCGGCTGGCGGGCCAGCACGGTCACTTGATGGCCGCGTTGCAGCAGCTCCTGCAGCAGCGGGGTGCCTACATAACCGGTTGCGCCAATCAGTGCGATCTTCATTTGGGTAACTCCTGTGTGGGTAGAAAGTGGAGCCAGTATGAACTTTGATTGATGTTGTGATAATCCCCAAACATTCGCTATTATTAATAAGTAAAACTTAATAATAAGGTGCAAATCATGGATAGGCTGAAGCAGATGGCCGTGTTTGCTGAAGTCATGCAGGCGGGTTCATTCTCGGCTGCGGCCCGCAGGCTGGAGATGACGGCTTCAGCAGTCAGCCAGCACATTCGCCAGCTGGAGCAGTCGCTTGGGCTGGTGTTACTGCACCGCTCTACTCGCCGACTGGCAGCCACCGAAGCGGGAAGCCGCTTTTACGAAGGCTGTGCCGAGATGGTGGCCGCGGCCCGCCGGGCAGAGCAGGCGCTGCATCTGCTGCGTGATGAGCCAGAAGGGGAGCTGAGGCTGGCGGCCCCGATTGACTTCGGCGGTTTGCTGGCTGAGGCGCTCGCCCCTTTACGCCGCTTCCCGCGTCTTTCCGTGCAGCTCTTGCTGGACGACCGGCGGGTAGATCTGATCGAGGAGCGCGTTGATATTGCCATCCGGGTCGGCTCACAGCCCGACTCCAATCAGGTGGCACGCCCCTTGGGGGTGATTCCCCGTCAACTGTGTGCCGCACCAGCCTACCTGGCCTCGCATGGCATGCCCCAGCATCCGCAAGACCTGCTGGTCCACGATTGGCTGTGCCGACCTGGCGGCGAGTGGCTGGAGTTAAGCGGCCCATCAGGTCAGCTGGAGCGCCTGCGGGTGGAGGGCCGTGCCCGCGCCAATCAAGTCAGTACACTGCATGCACTGTGCATTGCAGGCTGGGGGATCCATATTGGCGTCGGCTTCAGCGACCGGCAAGCGCTGGCCGAAGGTCGCCTGCTCGCCATCCTGCCAGACTGGCACCTGTCCGGAATGCCAGCCCACGCCGTCACCTTGCGCCGCGATGCACAGCCTGCCAAGGTGCGCCATACACTAGACATTTTGACCGGGTTCTTTCGTCAGGCCGATTACGTATTATCCAGCTCGTTTTCTCTGCACACTGAGGTCTGACATGCTGCATGAGCTAATCCACCACCTGACCGGCCATGAGCTGCAAGCAGAAGACGTGCAACACATTGTCGCCGTGGTGGACGCGGCCCCATCCCAGCATCGCTATGCATGGGCGACTGAGGTCAAAGATGCCAGACTCGCCGCACTACTGGAGCAGCTGACGGACTACCTGGCCATCGCCACGCAACTGGACGAGCTCCATGAGCAACTGTGCGACTGGATAGAGCTACTGCCCCCCTTCCCGCCCAAAAATGCAGATGTCGCCCCACGCTACTTCCGCTGGTTGCAGGATGAGATCCGGCACACCCCCGGCAGGGGCGGTCAGGTCCTGCTGCAGATTCACCGACCCTGGACCACGGATTGGTGCACCACGGTCGTACATCGTGCGGATGCCGCACAAATTGTTGCGCTGTCCAGCCAGCAAGGCTGGCGTTTTCATGCCCCGGCTACTGTCTGAGCCACTGCCCAGATCAATTTGAGCCCCAGCAGGATGAACAAGGCACTGCACACCCGGTCCAGCCCCCGCTGCACGCTGAGGTAACGGCGCTGTAGCTCCGGGTGAGAAAACACCGTCGCCTGCAGCTGGTAAATGGTCAGCGAAATGCAGGCCACCGTGGCCACACTTGACCAACGCAACCAGAGGGGAATCTCGGGCGTGAACAAGGCACCGAACATACCGGCAAAGAAAACCAGTGCCTGCGGATTAGTCAGGCAGGTACTGAGACCCCGCCAGTAGGCACGCCATAGATCAGTAGCCTCCGGCATAGCACCCGGTGAACGCGGCGTTTGGGCGACGCTCGGTGCCCGCAGGATACGCCAGCCTACCCTCGCCAGCCACAGCCCCCCGACTGCCTGTAGCCCCCACATCAGCCAGGGCCAGCGCGCAATCAGCACACCCACCCCCGCAGCAGCCAGTGCGGCCCAGGTCATCGAACCTGTCGTAATCCCCAGTGCGGTCAGCATGCCATACCGCCGCCCCTCTACCACCGCCGCCCGGCTTACTAGCAACGCATTCGGTCCCGGACTGATCGCAAGCGGGAAGTAGAGCCCAGCAACCGTCAGCAAAAAACCTGCCACACTCATACAGCCTCCATACGTCACAATCAAGCAGCCAGCCCTTGCAGCAGCAAGCGCCCACCTAACAGCAGGAACACGACACCACAGACCCCATCCAGATAGCGCTGTGAGGCCTGGTACCGGCGTTGCAATGGCGGGAAGGCAAACAGCGCGGCCTGCCCCAGGTAGCCCACCAGTGCGATGCCCACAACGGTCAGTACACTGGCCAGACGTAGCAATGGCGATACCTCTGCCGTGAACAAGGCGCCAAACAGGCTGCTGAAAAACACCAGCGCCTGCGGATTGGTCATGCAGGTCGCCAACCCACGCCAGTAGGCTCGCTTCGCAGGTACCGCTTCATGTCCACCACCACTCACCTCCTGCGCAGGACGTTGCACACTGCGCACCAGCACAACACCCATCCAGCCCAGATACGCCCCCCCGGCACACTGCAAGGCCGCGATCACCCCTGGCCATTGCCCCAGCATGACGCCGACGCCTGCCGCAGCCAGCGCAGACCACAGGAAGGCACCAGTGGTGATGCCTAATGCAGCCTGCATGCCCGTATGACGCCCCTCCACCATCGAGGCACGGCTGACCAACAGCGCGCAGGGCCCCGGGCTCAATACCAGTGGGGTGTACATGGCTGCGACCGTTCCCAGAAACACACTACTGCTCATGCTGCGCTCCATCATGTCGGTGATGGCATTGTCGAGATGTTCCGGCTGTCTTCCCTACCGAAATGGGTTATATTTCAGACTTACACATTACTTTTTTCGATGGCCAAGGCTGCATGTCTGACATCAAACTCAATCAGCTCGCGGTACTGGTGGCGGTGGCCGAACAGGGCAGCTTCAGTCAAGCGGCAGTAGAACTGGGCTGCACCCAGTCGCGAATCAGCCACGCCCTGGCCGAGCTGGAGCGAGCGGTTGGCTGCCGCCTGCTGCAGCGCAGCCGTCGTGGCAGCAGCCTCACCATAGCGGGTCAGCAAGTCTGCCAGCAGGCCCGGCATATCCTTCAGCTGGTCGACAACATCGTTCCGTCGCTGCAGCAACCCGATGGGGTAACAGGCCGTATCAGCATTGCCAGCTTTCGCAGCATTGCAACCCATGTGCTGCCCACGGTGCTGACTTATCTGGCCCGTACCCATCCGGCGCTGGAGGTGGAGCTGCTGGATGGCTGCAAGGATTCGCATGAGGTGAATGATGCGGTTTGCAGTGGTAAGGCCACCCTGGGCATCAGCAGCTTCCAGTTGCCTGACACCCTGTTTCAGGCCCCTTTTCTGCACGACGAATTCATGCTGGTCTACCCCGCCAGCCTGAACGCCACCCAAGCCCAGCCGCTGATGCAAACCGGCCAGTTGCCCTATATCGAAGCAGGCAACGCCGCCCGCCAGGTGGTGCTGACCCACATGCAGCAGCAGGGGTGGCCCCTGCAGCCGGCCCGCACGCTCAACAGTGATGGCAGTATTCTCGCCCTGGTGTCGCAAGGGCTGGGCTTCAGCATCCTGCCGCAACTGGCGCTGTACCCGTTGCCGGAAGGGGTACGGCAACACCCGCTGCCTCGCCCGCTGTTTCGCCCGCTGCAACTCATCCTGCAGCACCCCAGCTGGCACCTGCCGACGCTACAAGCAGTGGTGCGCACCCTGCGCAACCGTAGCCTGCTTGGGCGGCTTGCCGTCTTCCGTAATCACATCCTGCATTTTCGCGACTGAGTCACGGCGCCGCGCATAAGCTTCACACGCCGGAGCAAGACCGTCGGCATCAGGAAAACTGCTAAAAAAAGCCAGCCAGCTGCTAGCAGCAGGCTGGCGGTATCCTCAACTTGCGCTCAGACCCGTTTCAGCTGGGCGCAAGCAGCCGTGTGGCTTACTTGATTTCAGAGAGCAGACTGGGGTCGGTCACCAGATTGCGCACACCATGGGCATGGTCCTCCTTGAAGACATTGCCCTGACACCACTTGCCCACACTCGATGCATTCACCTTGATGATGTTCGGGCGCACACTCCACGATACCTGCAAAGGCGAACCTTTCTCATTGTAAGCAGGTCCGGTGGTCGAGCCAGCATACTGCACAGGCCGACCGGTATCCCCCGGAATATTCAGCGCCTGCTGATAACCGTTGCGCATGCCCACCTCGACCAGCTTGCCGAAGTCTGCAGCCTTATCATCGTTGACCAGTACCAGCACCTGGGCCTCCACCCGCAGCTGCGGGTTGGAAATGCTCTCGCTCAGGCAGGCGCCCAAGGTCGGGCCAGCCATGACCTGCGCCGTCGAATGCACATAGTGCACCTCAATGGTACTCCCTGCATTGAGTCCACCGTGCTCACTGCTGCACACATCCTTATCAAGGTGGTGTGCCTCCGCGGGGGACAGGGTGCCGCTGTATACATAGCCGGTGTGGAAGCCCTTGCCATCGCCGTTGCCCGCATAGGTTGTATACTCGCCGCCTTTATGCTCCGCGTTGGCATGAAAATGGATATTGCACAGATTCATGGCCTGATAGGCGGGTGCGCTTGAAAACTGCCGCGCATTGCTGCCCGCACGTGAGGCGATGTCTCGGGGGGATTGCGGACCAAACCCCTTGCCTTCGGTGGCACGGATCAAGGCCGCATTCTGCGCCTTGATCACCTCATCGCTGACCGCTTCCGTGCCCCCAGAGGCCAGTGCGTTCTGTACCGTACACAGCGGCACCAGCAGCCATAAGAGTTGCTTCGATTTCATCCCGATCTCCCTGTCCATGACGTTAGCCCCTCAAGCAGAAGGCAAAAACAGTATAGAAAGCCCGGGCAAAACCCCAAGCTGACCAGTCCAACTGGACAGTAGGAGGCTTGCCGCAGGAATGGGGCAGCACTTCCGCAGGGAACAAAGCCACACAGCCCACTGCAAGTGCAGTGGGCTGTGTGGCTTTGTCAGCGTGATGACCTGATCAGATGGGCTGCGTATTCCGCTCCAGCCAGGCCAAGGCCTCCCCATGCAGCAAGGGGCTGAGCCGACGGCGCACTTCCGCATGGTAAGCATTGAGCCAGGCCCGTTCATCGGCACGCAGCAGGTCCAGTACGATGCAGCGGGTATCAATCGGGCACAAGGTCAAGGTTTCAAACTTGAGGAAGGAGCCAAACGCGTTGGTTTCCGCGGGAACCGCCATCGCCAGGTTCTCGATACGGATGCCCCACTGTCCCGGCCGGTAGAAGGCAGGCTCAATCGAGGTGACCATGCCGATTTCCATTGCCGTATGCGCTTCGGCAGCCATATTGCAGGAAATGCCTTGCGGGCCTTCATGCACGTTGAGGAAATAGCCGACACCATGGCCGGTACCGTGCGCAAAATTGCGGCCCGTTGCCCATAACGGTGCACGGGCAATGGCATCGAGCATCGGGCCACGGATGCCTTTGGGGAATTGTGCCATGGAGAGGGCCATGGTGGCTTTCAGCACCAGGGTGTAATCCTCTTTTTGCGCGTCGCTCACCTGCCCGATCGGCACCACGCGGGTAATGTCCGTGGTCCCGTTCAGGTACTGTCCGCCCGAGTCAATCAGCAGCAAACCATTGCCTTCAATCACCGCGTGCGCATTGGCGGTGGCCCGATAATGCGGTGATGCGCCATTGGCATTGAAACCGGCAATGGTGGAGAAGCTGGTGCCCTTGTAATGCGGTCGCCGTGCTCGGGCAGCCGTCAGATGCTCATCAATGGTCAGCTCGGTGATGCGCTGCTGGCCTTGTGCCTGTTCAAACCAGGCAAAGAACTCACACAGAGCTGCCCCATCCTGCTCCATGGCCTGTCGGATATTGGCCGCCTCAGCCTCGCTCTTTTGCGATTTGGTAAACACCGTGGGGTTGATCTGCTCGACCACCTTCACGGTAGCCGGCACCCGCTGACGCATACCATGGCTGATGCGGCGCGGGTCCAGTAGCAGGGTGCTACCTGCAGGCAAGGCCGCCAGCGTACCAGGCGCGGTATGGTAAGGGGCAACCGATACGGCATCCTGCTGCAAGCGCTGCAGCAGCGCGTCATCCAGCTTGCCCGGCTGCACAAACAAGGTCGCCCCTTCATGGCTGACCAGCGCATGCGCAACAAACACCGGATTGTGCGCCACGTCCGCACCGCGCAGGTTGAACAGCCAGGCGATGTCATCCAGGGTCGAAATCCAGTGCCATTGCGTACCAGCTTGCTGCATGCGCTCGCGCAAGCCTGCCAGCTTTTCTGCACGGCTGCGCCCGGCAAACGGCATTTCATGTTCGTAGACCGGCGCATCCGGCAAGGCCGGACGGTCTGACCAGACAGACTGCAGCAGATCCAGGTCCGTGCGCAGGCTGACCCCCACCCGCTGCAAAGCGGCCTGCAGCCGCAGGACGCTGTCCACGCCCATCACCTCCCCATCCACCGCCAGCACAGCGCCTGGCTTCAAGGTTTCGCACAACCACTGTTCGTGGGTCGGCTGTGCCGAGGATTGCACCTTCATCAGCTCAATCCCGCTGCCAGCCAGCTCCCGCTCCGCCATGGCCCAATAGCGGTTATCGGTCCACAAGCCTGCAAAGTCCTGGGTCACGATCAAGGTCGCTGCCGAACCGGTAAAGCCGGACACCCAGACACGGCCTTGCCAACGTTCGGGCAGGTATTCAGAAAGGTGCGGGTCAGACGTCGGGATCATGACGGCGGTCACACCCTGCTGCTGCATGGCGCTGCGCAGGTCCGCGACACGCTGGCGGGATAATTCGGGGGTCAAGGTTAACGGCATGTTGCAGGCTCCAATCGCGTTTTTTGTCGTGGCCAGTCGGGCTGGCGGGTTGATTGTACCCAATCAGCTTGCCCCATTCGAGGGTAAACGCTGGCAGGCCCTGTCCACCGGACAGGTCTCACCACACAAAGCTTCGTCACAAAAGCGACAGCGCTGGTAAGACACCAGCTCGCTGGTGGTGTGGCGTTGCAGCAAGGCCGCTGCCAGCGGCTGGGCCGCCAGCAGCAAGGGTTCCAGACCCGAAAACAAGTCCGTCAACACCTGCCGCCGGATGGCCAGTAGACGGTCCGCTTCGGCCACGCCCGCCTCGGTCAGCACCAGCCCGACGAAGCGCCGGTTGGCCTGTGGCGTACGCTGCAGCAGCCCTTCGCCAGACAGGCGGTCAGCAATCCGAACCGCAGCCGAATGGGTGACCCCCAGAATGGACGCCAGCCAGCCTACCGTGAACTGGTCGCAATGTCGTACCGAGAACAGGGTAGCAATCTCGGTCATCGGGCGTTCCGTCGCCTTGGCCAAGGCGGCCTCCTGCACATCGCGCAGCAGATCACCCAATGCGGCCAGCTGATTACTGGCCGCTTCGATACTGATCTCCATGTTTCAACCTCCTGCTAGATGGCCCTATTGTATCAGCTAGCCGTTTAACGTATGATTTATGCACATATGAATCAATCATACGTTAACCTAAGGCCATGACGGCATGAAACCGCATGGCTCACATCAGGAACGGCCCATGTCCCGCCCCATCAGCTGGCTCTATGCTGCAGTCTTGCTCAATCTGGTATCCGGTCTGGCGCAGCTTGGCCAATACGGCATTGCCTTCCCGCTGCTGCCACTGGCCTTACAGCAACGGGGCGTAGCACCGGCCCAGATTGGCCTGCTCTGTGCCCTACCCTGGGTGGGTATGGCCGCCGGGGTGCTGCTGGCCCCCTGGCTGATGCAGCGCATCCAGGCCTGGCGCACGGTGCTGATCGGGCTCCTGCTCGGTGCCGTAACCATCGCCAGCCTTGGCGATGCACCACTGTACGGATGGTGGTTATTGACGCCCCTGCTTGGACTGGCGCTCGGGCTACGCTGGATCGGCAATGAAAGCTGGCTGTATCGCTTGGTGCCACCACAGCGGCGCGGGGTGGTCGTCGGCTTGCATGAGACGGTGATTGCCATTGCCTTGCTGGCCGGGCCGCTGCTGATTGGCTGGCTGGGCAGCCGCAGCCTCGCCATCTGGTACCTGGCCGCAGGGTTTGGCCTGCTCGCCATCCTGCCCTTGTGGCTCGCTCGCCAGCGCGAGCCGGACTGGTCTGCCGACGCGGTAGCCACCTCGGCCACGGTTGTATTCTGGAACAATCCGGCCTGCGCGCTGGGGGTGCTGGCGGGCTTGCTGGATACCGGGGCGATGAGCCTGTTTCCCAGCTTTGCGGCGCAGCAAGCAGCCTCTCCCACCCAGCAAGCCCTGCTGATTGCCGTACTGGGCGGAGCGGGCCTGCTGTCGCAGCTACCGCTCGGCTGGCTGTCAGATCGCCTGGGCAGCCGCACTGCCGTGCTGGCGTGCCTGATCACCGCCATACTGGCCGCCGTGCTGACTGGCCTCGCCAGCCCACAGCAACAGGGGCCGCTCTGGCTGGCCGCTGCCTGCCTGGGCATCATGGGCAATGGCATGCTGACCCTGTCCATCGTCGTCGCTACCGAACAGCCGGGCGACGCCCGGCTGGCCATGCGCGATGTCTCACTCGCCTTCACCTTCGGCTCGGTACTGGGACCGGCCTTACTGGGTAGCGTCATGCAGCATGTGGGAGCAGGCAGCTACTCATGGGTGCTGCTGGCGTTCGCACTCATCCCCATGCTGTGGCTACCACGCCTGCGGCCTGCGCTGCCATCCTCACAGCCATAGCCATTCAGTCCGCAGTAGCGGACTGAATGATGTTCACTGCGTCCTGGCTATACAGAAACGATCGCCAATCCAGTGCGGCCACCCGCTGGCGAAGGCGCTGCAACGGCCGTTCCCATTGACCATCCTGCGCCGACAGCCAAGCGAGATTACACAGCTGGATATCATAGAAATGCCAGACAGCATGCGGCGCCTCCGCAGGCCCCAGCAGGCGAAGGGCACGCCAGACCTGCTCAACGGCCGCGTGCACCTCTGCCACGGTCGGTGCTTCCAGATCATCCAGCGGTATGCAACCCAGGCGGTGCAGGGCTTCACGCAGGGCGGCCCGGATCACATCATGCTGCGGATGGTAGGCCCACAGGCTGCACGACTGCAGCCGTTCCACCGTTTCTTCACACACGGCGGTATTGCGGGCCCAATCCTTTTGCTCATGTGTGACCCAGCGCTGCCGGCCCAACAGGTGCGCCCAAAGATAGGGACTGTTGTTTGCACTCTCCTCCAGCAATGCCCGCGCCTGCTGCAGCAGCTGCCAGGCGTGCGGCAATCGCGACGTATCCTGTATGCACTGATCAAACTGTTGCATGTACTGGTCAAACGTACCTTGGTTGAAATCGCCTTGCGCCTGCCCTTGCGCCGGGTTGAAACTGCCATACTCCACCACCATGCCAGAGCGGGCCCGCAGCACCTCCGCGCGAACCGGATCGCCCTGCTGATGCCAGGCATAGCCCAACAGATAGCAGGCATGGCGACGCAGGGTTTCTTCCGCCGTCAAAGATTCACTTTCGGTATCGTCTACCGTCCGTACAGCTGCCTGTGCAAGCCATGCCTCCGGGCACAGGCGGGTCAAAGACTCAATGGCTGCTACTGTTTTGGGGGGCTGTTGCATCAACAGCCCCAGCCCCTGCAACAACAGCAGCGCGTCTTTCTCCGCAGCCTTTGGGGGATGTGCCAGCAACTGCGCAGCGACCTCTGCCAATACGGGCGCTGGCACCAGGTGTTGCTGTGTCAGGTCACGCTGCAAGGCCAGCAAGCACACACCCACGGTGCGATGCGCAAAGGGAACGTCTTGCAACAAGCGGGGATAGCGCTGAATGAAGCTTTCACACATCGCCAGCGTAATCAGGGCGGTCGGAATAGCCTTTAAATGCACGGGTTCGCTGGCAAAGCAGGCTTCAGCAATCGCCGGGGTGAAGTGACTTGCCGGGATGTCATAAGGGTGCAGTTGCTTTGCGGCATGGCCATCCAGCCGGATGCGGCGCAGCACCGTGGCCTCATCCCAAAATACCAGCCAGCATTGCTCGACAAAGTGGCACTGATCGGCCTGACAGGCTTCCAGCCGATGTGGCGCAACCAACGCGTCCCAGTCTTCATCTTGGCCGTACAGGGACACCGCATAGGCATAGGTCTCCGCATCGACCAGATAGCCGGGCAACTGCTGTAACAGCCCTTTATTCAAGCGCAGTGCCTGCTGTCGATGCACGAGGGTGAGGCAGGATGCCGGGATGGTGTTCCGGATCTGCCAGCAGGTGCTGTGTGCCAGCGCCAAAATCCACATGGCTTCAGTTTGCAAAGCAGGGGGTACGAACTGGATCTGCCCGCCACTGCGGCGCACAGCCAGCTCGCACAGCGCTTGACTGCGTAGTGCCTCAGGCACCGCCTCCAGACTGCCACCCCGTTCGACGGCATACTGGCATAGCGCAGCGTTGCGCCATGCCAAGGGCACCTGATCCAGCCGAGCCCCTTTGTCGATCGCCAGCTGGCACACTTCGGCATCCAGCAGGGCCTCGGGTACGCTGCTCAGCGGAAAACGAGACTGCGGCAGAATGTGCGTTTGCCGGTACAGGTCCAGGCCATGCAGTGCAGAGGGAATACCCTGCAGGCATTGTCCATCCACACGGACCAGTGCCCGCGCCAGCTCAGGGGTAAACGCATCAGCCGGGAAGGCCGACAACAATCCGGCAATCTGCTCCGGCTGCTGCTGAAGCAGCGCCTGTAAAAAAGACTGGGTGCGCAGTTCAGCCGGGACATTGGACATCTCGGTCGGCGCAGTCTTCAACAAGGCCAGCCACCATGCTTGGTCCTGCCTGGGCTTCAAACTGTCCAGATCAAGGTCGTCCCAGTCCACGCGTACCGGAGGCAAGCCCCAAAATGCGGTATTCCCATGCGTGGCAAAATCAGCCTTGAGCCGGGCATCGCGTGCAGCGGCCTGGTCCTGCCATAGCGTCGCCTCATCCTGCAGCCCTTGCAGCCAGGCCACCTTCCCGCGCAACCAGAGCGCAGGACCATAGTGTTTGTCCTGCTGCAACACCCCGTCCAGGTCCTGCAGCGCCTCATCCAGCCGCCCCACCATCAGCAAGGCCTCTGCTCGCGCCCGCAGCAACTTGTAATGCCGGTTATACGGCATATGTTGAGCAAGAATCTCCAGCGCATGCTCCGGCTGATCCAGCCAGCACGCCCATACTGCTGCTGAAAAAGCCGCTTCATTCAGCAAATTGGGCTGCACTTTGGGGTAGCGTGCTGCCGCCCGCTCCATACAAGACAAGCCTTGGGCGTATGCCCCCACGTTGGCATAGCAATTGCCCATGTGGTAGAGGGCCAGGAAGCTACCGGGGGCGGCCTCGCTGGTCGCCCGGTAATAGCACCAGGCCAGCCGCCAGTCTTGCATCTGTACAGCCTGACCGGCTTGCTCATCGGGGCGCAGGCTTGCCAGGGTGACGCCATCGCGCAGGATGCTTTCCCCCCGGGCCAGTGCAGCACCAATCTTGCCCAGGTCCCACAGCGCGCGGTCATCCCAGTCTTTGGCTACCTGACTCTGCAACTCGTCGCGCAAGACAAAGCGCGCCTCATGCCAGGGAATAACAGTGCCCGGCAAATCACTGCTGTGGCTGTAATCCCAGTCTGCCAGCAGGAATACCAGTGTATCCTCGGTCAGCGTCAGCTCATCCACACCGTAAAACCAGCTGAAGAGATATGGGGTCGCCAGCCTGACAACAGGCTCATTGCACATTCGGGTATCGTCTTCCGCATACAGGTAGGCGAACTGCCGCGCATGCATCGTCCCCAGGCACTGAATGCCATCGTACAGATGCAGGACGTCGCCATGCACGTCCCCGGTTACCCAATAATGAAAGTGGGTGTCATCCTCCAGATGCAGGTCGCCATCTACCAGCAGGAAGCGGCGTCCCCAGTAGGCATGATCCAGCGCCCGGTCCCAGCGCTCATCCAGGCAATAGTTCCCCTTGAGATAGATCACCTCCACCGACTCGAGGTCTTCTGCATCCCAATCGTCCGTATCAAATTCAAACTGCGGGAACCGCTGTAAGGCTTCGGCTACCGACCACACCTCATACTCTGACGGCACACCGCTGATCATCTCGCTCAACACTTGGCTCCACACGGGTGCAGCCTGGCCGCACCCACTTTATGACAAAAACGTAAAGCGCCGTAGCATAGCGCAAAATCGGCTTGCCATACTTGAGCAAATCAGCGGATAGCCCGGAAAGTTTCTTCCGCCCTCCCTTCCAGCTCTTCATTCAGCAGCGGTATAAGCCCGCATCATGGCCAGCGCTTCATCCGTGTACAGGTAGTCCTCCCAGTCGAACTCGGCGACCCGCTTCATCGTCTGCCGCAACGTGGCTTGCCACTTCGGATCCCGCTCTGCCAGCCAATCGAGATTCCACAGCTGGGCGTCGTAGAAGTGGTAAGTGTCTGCTTTGCCTTCGGTCGGGCCGACCAGCTTGAGTGCTTGCCAGATACGCTCGACCGCTTCGATAACCTGTGCCTCGGTAGGGTTCTCCACGTCTTCCAGCGTGGCACTCCCCAGCCGGTGCAAGGCCGCCCGCAGTGCCGCCCTGATCACATTATGCTCGGGCAGGTAGGCCCACAGGGATACTGCGCCCAAACGCGCCACGGCCTCCTCACACACTGCCGTGTTGGTCTCCCAGTCCTCCAGCTCATAACTGATCCAGCGCTGGCGGTCCAGCACATAGGCCCACAGGGTGGGATTCGGGTAGCCGCTCTCTTCCAGCAGGCGGCGGGCCTGCAGAATGGCTTGCCAGGCGAGTGGTCGTTGGGACTCGTGCTCCGCCAGCTGGTCGTATTCGTGCATGCAGCGGTCAAAGGCGCGCTTGTCAAAATCGCCTTGTGCCTGTCCCTGTCGCGGGTCAAAGGATGAATACGGGCCGGATAGCCCCGAGCGCTGCCGCAAGGTTTCTGCCTGAGCCGTGTCGCCACGCAGATGCCAGGCATAGCCCAGCAAGTAGCAAGCATGGCTACGCAGGGCTTCTGCTTGCGCTTCGTCCTCGTCCAGCTCCTGCTCTGGGTCTAGCGGGGGCTGCTTAAGCCATTTGCCTGAGCACAGATCGGACAGCACTTTGACGGCCGCCTTGGGGTCGGCAGGCGCCATCAGCAAGCCGCGGCCATACTGCAGCGCAACTGTGTCGCGCTCGACATTGCGCGGGACACGTTTATACAGCCGTGCCATGACTTCAGCAAATACCGGTACCGGCACCAGATCAAGCTGTTCAAACTCATCGCGCAACGCAACTTCGCAGATGTCCGCAGTGCGCATGGAAAACGGCACATCCTTGAGCTCATCCGCATAGCGCCCAATGAAAGACTGACACATTTTCTCGGTAATGAACCGCGCCGGGATCGAGCCCATATGGATGGGTTCGGCACGGAAGCAGGCTTCCGCAATCGCCACGCTGAAATGGCTTTCCGGAATCTCGTAGGCCGACAGTCGATACCCTTGGCCATTGCGGATTTTTTTCAGCATGCTGGCTTCGTCCCAGAATACCAGCCAGCACTTTTCGTCAAAATCGTCGTAGTCATCCAGGCAGGCTTCGGGCCGATGCTGGGCTACGATGTCGGCCCAGTCCGCATCCTGCCCGTACAGTGATTCCGCAACGGCATAGGTCGCCGCGTCAAAGCGATTACCCGGCAATCCATGCAGGAACCCCTTGTTGAGCTTGAGCGCCGCCTGCAACGTCGCGGGCGTGGTATAGCGCGAGGGAATCTTGTTTTCGATACGCCAGGTGTCGCTGTGTGCAACCGCCAACACCCACATCGCTTCGGTTTGCAACGCCGGAGGGACATGCTCGATCTGCCAGCTACCCCGCCTCTCAATCGCCAGGCGACAGATGGTTTCCGTACGGAACACCTCTGGTACATCTTCCAGCGTGGCGCCTCGCTCCACGGCAAGCAAGCAGACCGCCTCATCCAGTAAGGGCTCGGGTACGCTCTTCAAGGGAAAGCTGCTGTTCTCAGGCATCCTGGCTTGCTGGTACAAGGTCAGGCTGTGCAAGGCAGCGGGAATGTGCACCAGGCAATCGCCATTCTGCTGCACCAGCTGCAGGGCCAGATCCGCTGTAAAGGCTTCCGCCGGGAAGATGGATACCAGATAGGCCATGTCATCCGCTTGCTGTTCCAGCAGCGCCTGCAGGAAAGCGGTGGTCCGCATGGCTTCCGGCACACGGAATGCTTCATGGCGCGCCCCTTTCAGCAGAGCCAACCACCAGGCCTCATCCTGCACCGGCTTGACATCGTCCAGCGCCAGCGTTTCCCAATCCACCGTAATCTTGTTTTCGCGCAGGAACGCCGCACATTGGTGGGTTTCATAGCTGGCGGCGTACACGTCATGCCGTGCCATCGCGCGCTGCTGCCATTCAAGCGCCTCATCCCGCTTGCCCAGTTTCCAGGCCACCAGTCCACGCAGCCACAAGGCCGTGCCATAGTCTTCTTCTTTTTGCAGCACAGCATCCAGATCCCGCCGGGCCTCCTCCAGATAGCCGGTCATCAGGAAGACTTCGGCCCGGGCCCGACGCATTTTGTAGTGCTGGTTATGCGGAATATGCAGGTCCAGCGTATCCCCCGCCCGCTCCACTTGTCCCAGCCAGCAGGCGGTAATGATGGCCTCAAAGGCAGCCTCATTCAGCAGGCAGGACTGCACGACGGGATACAAGGCAGCGGCACGCTCCAGATAAGGCAAGGCTTGCTCGTCCGCCCCCACGTCCTCCATGCGGCGCCCCATGTTGTAGACCGCCGGGTAATAGCCGGGCGCCAGGCGGGCGGCCTCCCGGTAGTACAGCCAGGCGAGCCGGGAATCATCCATCCGCTCCGCATCTGCCGCCTGCTTGCAGGTCTGGATGCCCGCCACCGTGACCCCCTCGCGGAGGATGGACTCGCCTCTCGCCATGGCCTCGCGGATGCGGTCGAGCGGCCATAAAGCGCTGTCATGCCACGATTCCTCCACCAGATACTGCAGGTCGTCGCGCAACACAAAGCGGGCCTCATGCCAGGGAATCACCGTTCCCGGCAAGTCGCTGTCATGACTGTAATCCCAGTCAGACAGCAGAAACACCAGCGTATCTCGTGACAGGGTCAAATCGCTAATGCTGTAGAACCAACTAAACAGGTAGGGCGTATTCAACGTCAGGCTGGGGCCAGGGCGATTGACTTCATGGTCTTCGGCATACAGGTAGGCGTAATGTTTGACATGCACCGTACCCATGCACTGGAGTTCTCCATCCATGCTGAGCACATCAGCATGGATGTCCCCCGTCACCCAGGGCGAGAAATTTGAGCCCTTGCTGATCCGCAGATTGCCCTCCACCAGCAGGAAGCGCCGCCCCCACCAGGAAAATTCCAATGCCTCGTCCCAGCTGCCATCCAGGGTGTAATCTCCCCGCAGGTACACCACCTCCACCGAATCAAGGTCATCGTCGTCCCAGTCTTCCGTATCAAACTCAAACTGGGGGAAGCGCTCCAGCGCCTCCTGCAGCGACAGGACGTCATACTGATCTGCGGTGGGGATGCCTGCGGGGCTTGCGGTCACGGGAATGCTCCAGAAGAAAATGGCAAGTGGCCCTGCCATGACATGGAAATATCTGGCGCAGCTTACGGTAATCCACACCCCTTTGCTTAACGCTACCTAAATTCTGTCGCGGAATCTTTCTTCCGGCATCACGACGCCCTAATCCGGTGCGAGATAGCCAGGTGCCGTTTCCAGCAGAAAATCCACCAGCACCCTGACGCGCTGTGGCATATGGCGGCGCATGGGGTACAGCAATGAGAAAGGTCGTGAGCGCCCGGCGTACGCATCCAGCACTTCGACCAGCCGACCCTGCGCCAAATCCTCCTCAACGATGAAGCGATAAGTCTGTACGAGTCCGGCACCATGCCGGGCCAGGGTAATGCCTCCCAAAGGGTCCTCACTACACCAGCTGCTTCCCTGGGTGAGGACATCCAGGTCTTTCCCATACTGGCGCAACATCCAGGCGACTGGTTGCCCCGTGCTTGGCAGGACAAACTGGATGCAGTCATGCTCGCCAAGCTGCTCCAGCGTCCGCGGCGTACCTTTGCGCTGCAGATAGGCTGGTGAGCCGACAATGACCAGCGGTGCATCTTCAAGTTTGCGTACCACCAGCCCGGAATCGGGTTGCATGCGTGCGCGAATCCCAAGGTCATAGCCTTCGGCGACAAAGTCGATATTGCGATTGCTCAGGTGCATGTCCACATGCACGTCAGGGTACCGGGCATGGAAGGCAGCGATACGCGGCAGTACCCGGTAATGTGCGTAGGGCGTCGCCATACTGATACGCACCGTGCCACTCGGGCTTTGTTGACGCCCGGTGATCTCACGCTCAGCTTCTCCCAGTTGATTCAATGCCTGGCGACATTGCGTCCAGTAGCTACGGCCCGCCTCCGTCAAGCGGATCTTGCGTGTCGTACGCGCAAACAGCGGTACGCCAAGGCGCACTTCCAGTTTGGCAATGGCTTTGCTGACAGCAGCAGGGTTCAGGCCTGCCGCATGTGCTGCAGCAGTAAAGCTCTCCTGTTCAGCGGCGAGGCAGAACAGCTCAAGGCTGGCTAGGGATACCTCATCAAAAGCGCGGCTCAATTTAATCCCATCGGGAACAAATAAATTGAATTATAGCTAGTTTATGAGTTTATTCAGCACAAATACTATGCCCCTGCGCTTTGCAAATCCGTGCAATCTCAACAGGAGAGACATCATGAGTACTGCATCACAACACACCGTCATCATCACTGGGGCTTCCAGCGGCATGGGGCTGGCTCTGGCCCGTGCGTTTCTGGCACGCGGCAGCAATGTCGTGGGTAATGCCCGGACCACGGAACGGCTGCAGCAGGCCTGGCACGCACTGGGGTCCCCGGACAACTTCCTAGGGGTGGCCGGTGACATTGCGCTGCCAGAAACCGCGCAGCAACTGTTCGCACAAGCCACAGCCCGGTTTGGTGCGGTGGATGTGCTGGTCAACAACGCCGGGATTTTTAATCCCAAGCCGATCACGCAGTACAGCAGTGATGAAATTGATGCCCTAATCAACACCAATCTGCGTGGTTTTGTCTACCCTGCGCAGCAGGCCGCCAGACACATGAGCGAGCGCAAACGCGGCAGCATCATCAACATCACCGCCAGTCTGGCCATGCAACCCAATGTCAATGTCCCGGCCAGTGTGCCGTTGCTGATCAAAGGTGGTTTGAACCATGCCACCAAGGCGCTGGCGATTGAGCTGGCCGCACACAATGTGCAGGTCAATGCGGTCGCCCCCGGCATCATTGACACCCCGTTGCATACCCCCGAGACACATGAGTTTCTCAAGACCATGCAACCGGCGGGCCATATTGGGCATGTGGACGACATTGTGGCAGCCGTGCTGTATCTGGCGGATGCCCGCTTCGTAACGGGTGTCGTGCTGCCGGTGGACGGTGGCATGAGTGCCGGCAAGTGGTAAGGGGGAGCGAGACATGACATCCCATCACGCCATCCTGCATCTGCTGCAGACCTACTTTGAGGGCTTGTTTACCGGCGACGTCTCACGACTGCGCGAGGTATTCCACCCCCAGGCCATGCTGTTCGGCGAGGTCAAAGGTACGCCATACCTGCGCAAGCTGGACGAATACCTGGACGCCGTTGGCAAGCGTCAGTCACCACAAAGCCTGGGCGAGCCCTTTGCCATGGCCGTGCTGGCCATTGATGTACAAGGCCCGGTCGCCATGGCTCGCGTGAGCTGCCCGATGCTGGGTTTCCGCTATATCGATTTCCTGAGCCTGACGCAACAGAACGGCCACTGGCAAATTGCCAGCAAGACCTTCACCCATGTTGCCCTTCCAACCGACACGGAGTCCTGAAATGCCCTACATCCTGATCCAGGTCACCCGCGAGGGTGTCAGTCCCGAGCAAAAGCAACAACTGATTCAGGGTGCCACCGATCTGGTGGTACAGGTCCTGAACAAAGATCCGCAAACCACCTTCGTGGTCATCGACGAGGTGGATACCGATAACTGGGGTGTGGCAGGCCAGAGCGTGACGCAGCTGCGTCTGGCGCAACAGCTGAACACCCCACCGCAAAAGTGAGAGACAACATGACAACCCTTTCTATCGCGACTTGCGTCCGCCGCGGGCTCATGGTGGCAGCCTTGTTGCTGTCTGGCACGGTGGCCCAGGCCGATGAACACTGTACTGCCCCCGGCTGCGCTGGCGAACCTTACCCTCATATGCCGGACATTGCGCCCATTGGCTCGCGCATTGGCAAATACATGGACATTCCGGAGTCGGCCAAGGGTCCAGCCGTGGACCCGGCCAAGGGCTACCGCATACAGGACTTGGGCAAAGGCCTGTACATGGTGACGGACAACATCTACCAGGCCATGTTCATGGTGCATGAACAAGGCGTCATCCTGGTGGATGCCCCGCCGTCACTGGCCACCCATATCCCCAAAGCCATTGCCGAAGTCACCCGGAAACCCATCACCCATCTGGTCTACAGCCATGCCCACATTGACCATATCGGGGCGGCCCAGGCTTTGGCAGGCAAGGCCACGATCGTTGCACATGAGGAGACGCTCCGCTTGCTGCAGCAAGCCGCGGACCCCAAGCGCCCCTTGCCGGGCATCACCTTCAAGGATCGCTACACGCTGAAAGTGGGGGGACAGCGGCTGGAATTGTCGTATCACGGCAATGCCCACGAGCCCGGCAATATTTTCATCCATGCCCCTGAACAGCGCACCCTGATGGTGGTGGATGTCGTGTTCCCCGGCTGGATGCCCTGGCGGCGGCTGGCCCTGGCGCAAGACGTACCGGGCTACTTCGCGCAGGTCAAGCTGATTGAATCCATGGACTTTGACGTGCTGGTCTCCGGCCATGTCGCTCGCACAGGCACCAAGGCGGATGTCACCCTGCAACGGGAATTCATTGAGGACCTCAAGGCCGCCGCTGGCCAAGCCCTGGGCAGCACTGCTCTGGGCGTAGGCCTGAATCCGGCCGATGGCAGCAACCCCTGGGCCGTGTTTGACAATTACATCGACCGGGTCGCGCTGCAATGTGTCAACACCCTCACGCCGAAGTGGGGCAAGCGTCTGGCAGCCTTTGATGTGTACATCTGGGATCAGTGCTACACCATGGAGCAGAGTTTGCGCCTGGATTGATTCAACCCAACCGGCCCCGTACCCCACCGGTGCGGGGCTGCAGAAAGGAAACTCGATAATGAGCATGACACAACTGATTTATGTGGGTGACCCCATGTGCTCCTGGTGCTATGGCTTTGGCAAGGAGTTGTCCAAGGTGCAAGCTGCGTTGCCGGATTTGCCGCTGCGGATCGTGGTCGGGGGCGTGCGGGCAGGCTCCACAGAAGTACTGGACGACGTTGGAAAGCGCTTTCGACTTGCCCACTGGGCGCGGGTGGAAGCCCTGTCTGGCCTCCCGTTCAACCGCGAAGCCTTCACAGCACATCAAGATCTGGTGTATGACACCGAACCGGTATGCCGTGCTGTGGTGGTAGCCCGCTTGTTGGCGCCAGAGGTCTCTCAACTGACCGTCTTCCGGGCCCTGCAGAGCGCCTTCTACGCGGACGGCCGGGACACCACGCAAGTGGAGGTATTGGTTCAGGTGCTGGCAAGTGTGTTCAGCGATGCAGGAAAAGCCCTGCCCCCGGACACCATCGCCGACTGCATGCGGTCGCAGCAGGCGCTGACACTAACCCAGCAGGACTTCATCCAGGCTCGACAATGGGGCATCAACAGCTTCCCCCAGTTGTTGCTGCAGCAAGGCGACGACCTCCGCTCGCTGGCGCCGGGCTACACCCAGGCAGAAGACATCCTGCAAGCCTTGCGTACCGAAATGGTATAGCCGTCAGGGCATGGCCCTGCAGCGCCGGGTCATGCCCTGGCTCAAACGGGTGATACAATGCACGCCTATGATGGTATTTACCTGTAGCAGCACACCGGCCTGTAGGCCTGTTCATACCAGCCAGGCCATGGCAGCATGACTGTTTCGTCTTCACTACGCCAGCAGGCACTGCATGCCTTACAACTGCGTGCACCGGACGAGAAAGCCCGGCGGGTGCTGGGCTGGTCGCTGTCCATGCCGGTCGACCCGGCGGAAATCCTGAGCCCCACCCTCCCCTTGCCGGGGCGGCCTAAGCATCCATTGCTGGTGCCGCCTGCACAAGTCAAGACCCGCTCCATGACGACGATCGAAGGGCGGGCAGCGTTGATTCATGCGCTGGCTCATATCGAGTTCAACGCCATCAATCTGGCGCTGGACATGGTGTGGCGCTTTGCCGGCATGCCGGAAGCGTTCTACCGGGACTGGTTACGGGTCGCCCAGGAAGAGGCACAGCACTTCCAGCTACTGGAAGGCCATCTGCATACGCTGGGTGCGTATTATGGCGATTACCCGGCCCACAATGGCTTGTGGGAAATGGCAGAGAAGACACAGGATGACCTGCTGGCGCGGCTGGCGCTGGTGCCCCGCACACTGGAGGCGCGCGGGCTGGATGTCTCCCCGGCCATCCGCGATAAATTGCTGCAAGCTGGCGATCAGGCTGCAGCGTCCATTCTGGACATTATCCTGCGCGATGAAATTGGCCACGTGGCGATTGGCAACCATTGGTACAAGGCCCTGTGCCGCGAGCGGGGGCTGGACCCGGTGGCGGCCTATGCCGAGCTGGCCCAGCGTTATCAGGCCCCCCGACAGCGCGCGCCCTTCAACCTCGAAGCCCGCCGGGCGGCGGGCTTCGATGAGGCCGAGCTGGCTGCCTTGCAGCAGCCCTGAACGATCAGGCCGGGATGGCTTGCCCCAGCCCGGCTTCTACCGACTGGCGTGACGCCGTCCACCCTTGCGGAATGGCTGACAGCAGCTGGCGGGTGTAGGGGTGCTCGGGGCGGGCGTAAATCACGTCCGAATCCGCTTGCTCCACCAGCACGCCTTTCTGCATCACCATCACCTGATCCGAGATGTGCTTGACCACCGAGAGGTCATGCGAGATAAACAGGTAAGACAGCCCGTACTCCTCCTGCAATTCCTGCAGCAGATTCAGCACCTGGGCCTGTACGGATACATCCAGTGCCGAGACCGACTCATCGCAAATCAGGATCTCCGGCTTCATGGTCAGGCAACGGGCAATGGCGATACGCTGCCGCTGCCCACCCGAGAACTCATGCGGGTAGCGGCCCAGTGCTGCACGCGGCAGCCCTACCCTCACCAGCAAATCACCCGCCAGCTGCATGCGCTCATTGTCGTTGCGGCCAATACCATGCAACTGCATCGGTTCCACCAGAATCTGCGCCACGTTGAAGCGCGGGTTGAGCGAAGCGTACGGATTCTGGAAGATGATCTGGATGCGGCGCTTGTACGCATGGAAAGCCTTGGGCGACAGTGCCAGAATGTCCTCACCGCCCAGCAGCACCTTGCCCGCCGTAGCCTGGTGCAGACGCATCAGCATCAACCCCACCGTGGTCTTGCCAGAGCCGGATTCACCTACGATGCCCAGCGTGCGACCCTTGGCCAGCTTGAAGGAGACATTGCTGACCGCGTGGCATGCCCGTTTACCAAACAAGCCTTCACGCAGGTAGAAGGTTTTGCTCAGGCCTTGGGCTTCCAGCAGGATGGTGTCATCCGCCTGATAGCCTCGGCTCACCTGCGGTGGTTCCACATACGGACGATCCCCGAGGAAGTCCTCCACCACCGCCAGCCGCTGTGGCCGCGAGGTGAGTGAGGGACGACACTGCAGCAGGGCTTTGGTATACGGGTCGGCCGGCTGCTCAAAAATCTGCTGCACGCTGCCGCGCTCTCGAATCTCGCCGTGCCGCATCACGGCCACTTCGTCGGCAAATTCACCGACCAAGCCCAGATCGTGGGTAATGAATAGCACCGCCATATTGTGCTTGCGCTGCAGCTCGGCCAACAGTTGCAGAATCTGCTTCTGTACCGTCACGTCCAGCGCGGTAGTCGGCTCATCGGCAATCAGCAACCGGGGCTCGCAGCCAATCGCCATGGCGATCATCACCCGTTGCTGTTGGCCACCCGACAGCTCATGCGGGTAACAACGCAGTTTCAACTCTGGCTCGGGGATGCCGACTTCCTGCAGCAGCGCCAGCGCCCGGGCACGAGCCGCCCTCCGGCCGAGCTTCGCATGCAGCATCACCGCTTCCATGATTTGCTCACCGACGGTAAACACCGGGTTGAGCGAGCTCATCGGCTCCTGAAAGATCATGGCAATGTCACTGCCACGCAGCTGCTGCAGGGTGGGGCGGGAGGCTTTCAGCAAGTCCTGGTCTTCAAACAGGATCTGGCTGTCTTCCGCGATCAGGGTCTGATCGGGTGGCAGCAAGCGCATGATGGCCATCGAAGTGACCGACTTGCCGGAGCCCGATTCGCCGACCAACGCCAGTACCTTGCCGGGGTGGATATCGAGGTTGATGCCTTTCAGCGCGGTAGTCAGTTGTCCGGCCTCACCACGAAACTGAACCTTCAGATTGCGAATGGAAATCAGGGGAGAATTCATGATTGGCCTCATTTCTGCTTCGGGTCCAGCGCATCGCGCATGCTGTCGGTCAGCAAGCTGAAGGCGGTCACAAACAGTGACATCACCACCGTCACCGTCAGAATCTGCCACCAGTAGCCCTGAATCAGCTCAGCAGGCGCTTCTGCCAGCATGGAACCCCAGCTGACCTGATTGACCCCTACCCCAAAGCCTAGGAAGGACAGTACCGCTTCATACTTGATCAGGCCCACGGTCAGGATGGAGAACTGCACCAGCAACACATGGCTCATGTTCGGCAGGATGTGCCGCACCATGCGCCGCAGGTGCCCGGCCCCCAGAGCATCTGCCGCCCGTACGTACTCGCGGCCCTTGTGCTTCATGAATTCGGCACGGGCCAGACGGAACGGGGACGTCCAGCTGGTGAGCGCCATCACCATGATCACGGTACTGATGCCACGGCCACTGACCGCTGCAAACGCCAGCAACAGCAGCATGTCCGGAATGGAGGTAAACACGTTGTAGAACCAGTTGAGCACGTCGTCGAGCCAGCCCCCAAAATAGCCCGACACGCCGCCCATCACCGCGCCAATCAGCACCGCCAGCAGTGCACCGCTCACCCCCACCAGCAGTGATACGGTCGAACCACTCAGCACCTTGCGACCGACATCACGCCCGCGCAGATCGCCGCCGAAGGGCAAGGTATCCTGCTGAACGATCACAGGCTCCGTGTTACGGTATTTGGCAGCGTCCTTCTCCAGTGAGGCCATGTCCGCTGCCAGCGGGTCCTCTGCTGCGCTCAGGCCTACCGTACCGCTGGCTTCTTTTTGCGCGGCGGCAATGTCTGCCGCAGTCAACAGCTTGGCCTGAGGCCCAGCATCCTTGAACAAGGTGGGCGGCGCATAGGGCTTGCCCACCTCCTCCCGCCAGTCCCCGCCCATCAGTCGCAGGCCACTGAGCGCAGCAACCAGCAGATAGGCACCGATGATAAACAGACATACCATGCCCACGCGGTCGCGCTTGAAACGCCGCCAGCTCAGGCGCCAGGGGCTGGGCGAGGTTTGCAGTGCAGGCTGCTCGGTGCTTGCCATTGTGCTTGTACTTGTCATCTCCGGGCTCCTTACCGCAACTCGACCCGGGGGTCGATCCATTTGTAGACGATATCGGCCAGCAGGTTGAACACCATGGTGGCGATGGCCACATAGATGGTCACTGCCTTGATCATGGGGAAATCACTCTTGTCGACAGCCACCACCACCTCGCGCCCCATGCCGGGGATGCTGAAGAAGGTCTCCAGCAACAAAGCGCCGATGATCAGATAGGGCAAGGACATCATGATCGAGGTCACAATCGGGATCAGGGCATTGCGCATCACGTGCTTCATCACCACCACCCGCTCGGACAAGCCCTTGGCGCGTGCGGTGCGCACATAGTCTTGGCCCATTTCTTCCAGAAAACCACTGCGATAGAAACGGACATTGGGTGCGAGGCTGACCATCAGCCCCAGCAGCATCGGCAGGGGGATGTAGACCAGCATGTTCTCCCACCAGCCGTTGCCCCAGCCCTGAATGGGAAACCAGTGAAATTTGTAGCCTAGCCAGTACTGGCCGACGATGATGTAGACCAGCACACTGATCGACATGGCACTGGTACAAATGATGGTGACCAGCCGATCGGTCAGCCCGCCCCGCCAGTAGGCTGTTAATGCCGCCAAGGCGATGGAGATGAGGGTATCCAGTACCAGCATGCTGCCACTGAGCATGACCGACGGGCCAATCCGGTTGGCCAGCACCTCATTGATCGGCATCTGTGTGGTCCAGGAATGGCCAAAATCCAGCGTCAACACCTGCTTGACGAATAACCAGAACTGCTCCAGCAAGGATTTATCCAGCCCGAGCTGGCTACGGATGCTGGCCAGCAGCTCATCACTCAGCCCCTTGCCCGCCAGGATGTAGGAGGGGTCGCCACCCACCACATTGAACAGAATAAACACCAGCAGCATCACCCCGAACAGGGTGGGCACCATCTGCCAGAGACGGCGCAATACATATGCAAGCATGAAACGTTTCCCGTCGTAAAAACCGTCCACCCTCTTGGGGTGGACGGGGGTTAAACCCATTGACGTTCAGCAGGTTTACTGTACGTCGAGGTAACGCCAGGGCGCATTCAGCAGCGCATGCGGCTTGAAGCCCTTGACGTTAGGCTGGGTTACGGTGTTGGTGATGCGGGTGTCGGTAAAGATCCACGGCTGCTGTGCGACCACGATCTTGTTCATCTCGTCGTACAGCTTGTTGCGCTCCGGACCATCCGGCAGCTTGAGGCTGGCCTCAAACAGGCGGTCATACTCCGGATCCTTGAAGCGCGCCCCATTGCTGTCCCCGCTGTTCTTGCCGTAGAGCAGCTGCATGAAGTTTTCGCCATCCGGGTAATCGGCAAACCAGGAACTGCCCCACATCTGCAGCTTGCCTTCACGCGATGCCTTCAGCAGTTCATTCCACTTGCCGTGCTGATAACCCAGCTTGATCTTCAGTGCGTCAAACTCTTTCTGCCAGTATTCATTCCACTGCTTGTCGATGGCACCCGTGCCACTGCCCATGGTGATGACCAGTGGCTGGCCATTGGGCTGCGTGCGGAAACCATCTGCACCTACCTTGTAGCCAAACCGGTCCAGCAAGGCATTGGCAGCCGCCAGATCATATTTCACGCCCGCACGGAAATCCGGGTTATGACCTGCCACGCCTTCTGGCACGATATAGTTGGCCGGAACAGCCTGGCCTCGGCGGATGGTGGCGATGGTTTCCAGATTGGGGAAGCCCATGGCAATGGCGCGGCGCAAGGCTATCTTTTCCTTGCTGCTGCCCCCCACTTGCGGATCATCCATATTGAAGAAGTAGTAGTTGGTTTCCATCTTCTTCAGGCGATGCAGGCGGATGCCCTGCTTGGCATACTTGTCGCTCAGTGTCGCTTCGGTCGGGTTCTGCGGATTGATGTTCAGCACTTCGCTCATCACCGCCTGCTGCACGCCCACATAGTCCAGCTGCTTGTTGGCGAAGGAAAGCCACAGCGGCTGCTCTTCTTCGATCACCGACATCTCGATTCGGCCTACGATAGGCAGTGTCTTGCCCTTGAGCGCCTTGACGATCTCGGCATCCACCGCGTCCTTGCCAGGCTGGCTGTTGAACACCACCTTGCGGTAGCTCGGGCTGGCCTCCAGCACAATCTTGCTGCCTGGCTTCCACTCCTTCAGCACATACGGCCCGGTGCCGACCGGATGCGCATTGGTATTGCTCTTGTAGGCCTCAATCACCTCGCGCGCCACCGCACCAAACACCGGCATGGCCAGAATCTGCATCATGTTGTGGTTGGTGTTTTTCAAAGTCAGCCGCAGGGTGTACTTGTCGATCGCCTTGATTCCTTCTACCGGCGTATCGTAGTTGAGCGGCCCCTTGCCTGCAGCCTTCACCACCTCATCCATGCCAACCAGGCGACCATCCAGCAAGAAGCTGTAAGGCGAATTGATGGTCGGATCAAGGAAACGCTTGAACGAATACACATAGTCTTCGGCCACCAGTTCACGCTTCTTGCCACCGAAGGCCGGATCATCCGAGAAATAGGTACCGGGCTTGATCTTGAAGGTGTACACCTTGCCATCGGCCGAGATGGTCGGCAGCGCATCTACCGTATTCGGAATCAGCTTGGCGGGTTTGGCCAGGTAGTCATAACTGACCAGTGGATCCAGCACATTTTCCAGAATCATCTGCGAATACAGGTCGTCCACCTTAGCCGGGTCAAACCCGGTTTCCGGATAACGAACGGCAGTCCGCAGCACTTTGCTCATGTCTGCAGCCTGGGCGGTCTGCATCATGACCATCGCGGCCATGCTGGCCAAGAAGAGGGTTGATTTACGCATGTCTGTCCTCGAGTGTTTGATTGTTTTACAAGCAACAGGCCATGCAACCGAACGACCTGCGCTCGTCATGCCTTCTGCCGGAAGAGCTCCCCCTCCTCCAGCGCGGCATGCCGATTGTATACCGCATACAATCGGCAAACAATCAAGCCGTCATAGACGGCATGTGCGACAACCTGGGCGCACCCCGGTCACATTCACTTCTGGATATCGACGTAGCGCCAGGCGGCAGCCGCCAGAATGGGATGATGCTTGTATCCCTTGACGTAGCCCTGGATAACATGATTACGGATGCGAACATCGCGAAGCACCCACGGTTGCTGAGCCATCACGATCTTGTTCATCTGATCGAACAAGGCATTACGTTGTGGTCCGTCCGCCAGCTTGCGGCTGGCTTCATACAGGCGGTCATACTCGGCGTTCTTGAAGTTGGCGGAATTGGCATCGCCGCTGTTCTTGCCATACAGCAGCTGCATGAAGTTATCACCATCCGGGTAGTCTGCCGTCCAAGACATGCCCCACATCTGCAGCTTGCCTTCATGCGAGGCTTTGTTCAGCTCGTTCCACTTGCCATACTGGAAATTCAACTTGATCTTCAGACTGTCAAAGCCCTTTTGCCAGTATTCATTCCATTGTTTGTCCACAGCCGAAGTACCTGTCCCCTGCGTAATCACCAGCGGCTGGCCATTCGGCCGGGTACGGTAGCCATCAGCACCCACCTTGAAACCAAAACGATCCAGCAGGGCATTGGCAGCAGCAATGTCATACTTAGCCCCAGCACGGAAATTCGGGTTATGCCCCGCTACGCCCGGCGGAATGATGTAATTAGCCGGCACCGCTTGGCCCCGGCGAATGGTGGCTATGGTTTCATTGACCGGGAAAGACATGGCAATGGCACGGCGCAAGGCCACGTTCTCCTTACTATCGCCGCCGACTACCGGGTCATCCATGTTGAAGTAATCAAAAATGGTTTCCAGCAAAGGGCTACGCTGCAGCTGAATCCCCTGCTTGACCCATTCATCGGCCAGATGGGCCTCGGTCGGTTTTTTCGGGTCCATCACCAGCACCTTGCTCATCACGGCTTGCGAGACCATGGCCTGGTCCAGCTGCTTGCTGGCAAAGGACAGCCACAGCGGCTGCTCTTCTTCCATCACATAGTATTCAATCCGGCCGACGAGCGGCAGGGTCTTGCCTTTCAGCGCCTTGACGATGGCGGCGTCCATCGGATCCTTGCCGGCCACGCTGTCAAACACCACCTTGCGGAAGCTGGGACTGGCTTCCAGCACCATCTTGTTGCCCGGCTTCCACTCCTTCAGCACAAAGGGGCCGGTACCGACCGGGTGGGCATTGGTGTTGTCCTTATAAGTCTCGATCGCCTCACGTGCCACGGCACCAAAGCTTGGCATGGCCAGGATGTAGAGGAAGTTGCGGTTGGTTTCGTCCAGCGTGATTTCCAGGGTGTACTTGTCGACCACCTTGAGGCCTTCAACCGCCGTATCGTAGTTCAGCTTGCCCTTGCCTGCGGCTTTGGCCAGCTCAGCCAGGCCTTTGACATGATCCTGCACCAGGAAGCCCCAGGGCGAATTGATGGTCGGGTCAACGTGGCGCTTGATCGAGTAGGCAAAGTCCGCCGCAGTCAGCTCACGCTTCTTGCCCCCAAACGCCGGATCATCCGAGAAGAAAATACCCGGCTTGATCTTGAAGGTGTACACCGTGCCATCCGCAGAAATGGTGGGCATGCCGTCGGTGACATTCGGCACCAGCTTGGACGGACGGGCCAGATAGTCATAGGTCACCAGCGTATCAAACACATTCTCCAGCACCCGGCTTGAAGCCTCGTCCGACACCTTGGCCGGGTCAAACCCGCTCTCGGTATAGTTGACGACGGTGCGGTATACCTTGCTCATGTCGGCAGCGTGCAGCCCTTGCAAGGCCATGGCCACCAATGAGCCCAGGAGAATGTGTTTTGTCTTCATGTTTGCGTCCTCTGATTATGGTCGAATTGTCAATCCGGTGTGTTACCCACCGTGGGAAGGGATTATGCACGTTTCATGGGGAAAGGCGAGTACCCCTAGCCCTTTGTTCAGAGCACAGTTTGATGGGATGCTTGACGTTATAGAACGATTGTTCTATTATGGTATCACTAACCCGACAGGAGCATCATCATGTTGACTGCCCGCCCCCATGTTGACCGTAGCACTCACACCGGCGACCGTGCCGTGTTTGTCGCCACCCTGCTGATTGGCTTCATGCTGCTGGGCAGCAGCTTGATGGTGTAAGCCCCTTGCTTCGCTGCGGACAATCTGCTTTGATGAGCGCCGCCAACCCTACGCGTTGGCGATGTCAACTCACCGATTGGAATTCATCATGATGCCGTTTGTCCGTATGCTGACTCTGCTGTTCAGCCTGTTGACCTTGTCCCGCGTTGCTCACGCTGCACCGGATCTGGAAAATACCCTGTATCTGGATCTGAAAGATGGCCGCGTGGTCATTCAGTTGCGCCCGGATCTCGCGCCGAAGCATGTTGCCCAGATCAAAGCCCTGGTGCGTAAACGTTTCTACGATGGCCTGGTGTTTCACCGGGTGATTGATGGCTTCATGGTGCAAGGTGGTGACCCCACCGGTTCAGGCGCGGGTGGCTCGGGTCATCCCCTGAAAGCAGAGTTCTCCAAGGAAAAGCATGTGCGTGGCATTTTGTCCATGGCCCGCACACAAGACCCGGATTCGGCTGACAGCCAGTTCTTCATCATGCTGGGTACCGCCCCGCACCTGGATGGTCAATACACCGTCTGGGGCAAAGTGGTGAAAGGCATGGAATTCGTCGACAAGATCAAGAAGGGCGACCAGGCCAATAATGGCCTGGTGAATGGCCCGGACAAGATTGTACGCATGCAGGTCGCCGCAGACTCCGCCAAAGCTGGCAAGTAATCCGTCACACCATCTGGAGCGCCCCGCCCGGCAGCTTTTGCTGCTGAGCGGGCATGCTGCTTACAATACTTTTTCCATGAAGATGCTGTTGGGAATGTCCAGGTAATCCCCAAACGGGCCACGCAGGGCAAAGCCACAGCGGGCATACAAACGCAATGCCTCGGGCTGGGCCGGGCCGGCTTCCAGCATCAGTTGACGACACCCCGCTTCACGCGCCTGCTCTGCCAACGCCTCCAGCAGACGCTCAGCCAGCCGCTTGCCGCGGTGGCCGGGGCGCACATACATGCGTTTGACTTCCGCATAATCAGTATTGAGCACCACCGCACCGCAGCCGACCGGCTCGCCCTCACGCTCCACCACCAGAAAGCGGATGTTCGGTGCCAGCAAGGCTTCTGCTGGCAGACCGAAATTGTCTTCCGGCGGATACAGGCTGGAAAGGTACTCATCCAGCTCAGCAATCAGCGCACGATGGGGCGCATCCAGCGGCGACGCCAACCTGACCCGCACGGTTTGTTCTGCAACAGCACGCATACCTTCCTCACTCTGACAGAATCGGGCCCTTCCTCAGACCCCGATCATGCTACAGCAAGAACAGTACCACGCTTGCAGCGGCCATGGATGGTACAAGCAGCAGCATTCATGCCCGAAAATGAGCGGTATCACACCGTCCATGCACACGGATGGTGCATCAGGCCACACTGGGTTCTGCAGGCAGTATCACCTGCATCAGCATCAGATCACGCCACTCGCCAAACTTGTTCCCCACCTCACGCAGCCAGCCACACTGTTCGAACCCGGCTGCCGCATGCAAGGCCACGCTCGGGTCATTGGGCAAGGCGATCACCGCAATCAGGGTGTGCCAGCCCAAGCCTTGGGCGGCTTGCATGACCGCGCGCAGCAAGGGCGTACCGATACCCTGCCCCTTGGCTGCGGGAGCCAGATAGACCGAATGTTCCCCGGTATAGCGGTAGGAAGGTCTGGCCCGAAAACGACCCAGTGCACTCCAGCCCAGAATGCGTCCGTCTTCATCTTCCGCCACAAACACCGCCTCACCACTGGCCTGGCGTGCCGCCCACCACGCCGCTTGCGCCTCTGCATCTCTGGCGACTTCTTCAAAGGTATGTGCAGTGTGCAGCACAGCATGGTTGAAAATATCCGCGATGGCGGGCTGGTCCGCCTCGGTCGCCGGGCGTACTTGCCATTGCAGAAGGCGGCAATGCATCACATCGGCACTGCTTGCACACACGCTATTGACCAGTGGATGGGACTGCCAGCAAACCGGCAGCTCCTCCCGTGTCACCCGCTGGAAACCCTGTTGGGTAAACCAGTCCACCGCCGTCTCGGTCAGCAGCCAAAGCTGGCGCACACCCTGCGCACGCCAGTCACGTTTGCAGCGCGCCAGCAAGCGCGCCGCCACGCCTTGGCGCCGCCAACCCGGATCCACCGCCAGGCTGCGTACCAAGGCCGCTTCACCCACCTGGTCTGCCGTCAGAAAGCCCACCACCCGCGCGCCGGACAGCGCCACCCAGCCCTGGGCATACGCGCTATCCAGCCCCATGCTAGACAGCCCGGCCTGCTGTAACAGCACGTCCACCCCCGCCCTGTGTTCAGGGCGCGCCGATTGCAACACCAACGCTTCTGTCATGGCTGTCCCTCCAGCTCTTCCTGCAGGCTGCGGTAAAGCACCTGCAAGGCCGCTTCTACAGCGGCGCGTTGTGCTTGTGGCACGCGTTCGAGCACATGCAAGGCATGCGCATTCAGATAAGCCTCCAGCGCCGCAAACTGAGCCTGCCCCAACGGGGTCAGTGTCACCATGCAGCGCCGCTTGTCGGTCTCAGGGATGCTGCGCTCCGCCCAGCCTTCATCAACCAGCCGGTCTACTCCACGACTGACCCAGCTTTTCTCCAGTCCGCTCAGTAGCCCCAGCTGTTGTTGACTCAGTGGCCCCTGTCGTCCCAGCAGCGTCAGCAACGTGCATTGCCCCTGCCCCACCACGCCGTACTCGGCCAGCGCCTGTTTCTGGGATTGCACATAGCGCCGCGCCAGCTCACGCAAAATGACGGCTCCCATTGATCCCTCCATATCGTTGCTATTGGCAACAATATGGCCTGCATTTGGCATGGTTGTCAATAGCAACCATTAAATGCAGCGGCAATGCTATGCTAAAGGCATGATTCGAACCCTGCTTGCCCTGCTCAGCTACTGCCTTCCGCGCCTATGGGCGGCGGCCTTCCTGTGCTCGGCCTTGATCAACCTGCTATGGCCCAGCCATTTTTTGCACCCGCAACAGCACTGCGCGGTGGCATACACAATCAGTGCCGGTAGCGATAGCACCAGCAATGTCTGGACCTGCCAGCCGTACTGGTGGGCTACCCAGCATTGGGGAGAAGCTTTTGCCCTGAAGCTGGTCACGCTGCTGGACCTGCTGATGGCCGGGCTATGCTGGTCGCTTTACCACTTCCGCCACCGCCTGCGCGGGGATGGGGCGTAAGCTGAACCACAGCTGAACCCAACCGCCGCCTGTCACGACACATCACACCGCTGTGCTAAGCTGGGCACCAATCCATCACCCGAAAGAACCCTGCACATGCGGCAACCTGGATGGCGCCTGCCTATCATCCTGTTCCCTTTGTACATCGCAACCGTACAGGCTGGTCAGCCGGTCTCCCTGCCACGCAAGCCACCCGCTGAACTTGCACCGACCAGCACGCTGCCAATCGAGCAACATCTGGACACGCTGCCGGAAAAAGCCTACCGCGATTACGTGCAGACCCGCTTGGCCACGCTGGATCAGAGCGAGCCGCAGCGCAGTGCCGAGCTGGATTGCAAGCAGCCGGGCTGGCAACCGCTGTTTGCGGATATTGCGACCGTGTTGCTGGTCTGTGACAAGCTGGAAGCGCTTGACCCGCCCCCGCCACCACAACCCGTCAGCAAAACGCCGAGTAAAGCGCCCGGGCCGGAGCTGCAACGCCGCTATCGCATGCAGTATCGACTGGTCAACGCGGGCCCGCTGACCTTGGGCAATGTCAGGCTCAGCAGCTGGAAGAACAGCGTGTCCGTGCTCAGCGCCACCCCGCTGACCCTGCCGCCAGGGCAGTGGATCAAAGGCGACATGGTGTTCCGCTATGAGCCCTGGCCGAACCAGCCCCGCCTACAGATAGACAGCCGCAGCATCACCGTGGCCCTGCCTGACCCAGCCGCTCCCTGAGTCAGCCCATCATCAAGGAGATCCCCATGCGCCGATTGTTTCTCTGTGTTGCGTTGCTGTGGCTGGCGGGGTGCGCCAGCGTTCCCAAGAACCTGAATCCGCCCAAAGTCAGTCTGGCAGACATTGAATTCGGTGACTTCGGCTTACTGGAGCAAACGATGGTGCTGACGCTACGACTACAGAACCCGAACAATATTGACATTCCACTGGATGGACTGACCACCCAGCTGGAGGTCAATGGACAAACACTGGCACAAGGCAGCAGCCGCGAGCGCGTCACCCTGCCCCGGCTGGGTGAGGCCATGCTACGCATGAACGTCACCAGCAACCTTAGTGGCCTGATCAAGCAGCTGCGTCTGCTGCGCTCAGGGCAGGGCCAACAGTTGCCCTACCTGCTGCGGGGGCAGGCATTCATCCCCCAGCGCAGTGAGCCTGTTCCGTTCGAGTATCAGGGTGAGCTACTCCCTCAGCTCCGGCATTAAGACCGGCGCATGCCACATCGTGCACCGGTCTTAATGCTGTAGCGCATGCTGCTGCAACCGTCCCTCAACCGCAGCAAGCCTCCTTGCTGCTGTCAGAGGGAACACAGCAGCCCGCGCCAGCTTCATCGCGTTCTGGCGTTGTTTTCAGCGGCACGCAGCATGCGCCTTCCGGTGTGACGGTATCCTTGCCATATACCGGCACATCTTCCAGCGTCAGAAAATGCTCCCAAGCAATGCCCTGGGGATCCATTGTCCAGTGTTTCTCACTGCGCGCATAGCAGCAGGTGGCTTGCGGCTGCTCTAGCACCGCGGAACCGGCGGCCTCACCCGCCTGCAGGCGCAGCTGCTGCAGCTCAAGCTCCGATTCCACCTGGAAGCCGAAATGGTTCAGCCCGGAGGTATGGCCGCGCGAAGAAATGGCAAAGTTCAGACGCGGATCGTCCAGCATCCACTTGGCGTAGTCCTCGCGCTGAATGGTGGGCTGCTGCGCAAACAGCTTGCTGTAAAAAGCGATGCTTTGCTGCAAATCATCCACGGCAACATGGGCGTGAAAGCGTTTCATGGTCAGGCTCCTTCAATTGAGTGTTTCATTCATGCTCCCCCTGTCTGGGGCGGGCTTGCAAACTGGAGGTGATGCCGCTGTCTGCAGTACTGCAGCATCAGGTTGCGCCACCTTTGTTTGCATATTTCAAATATTATTGAAATTTTAAATAAAATGCAATAGCAGGGCGCATGCTTGCTGTTGCAGCATGGCAGTTTCATAATGCGCGCTGTCCCATCAGGAGTCTTCGCATGCCTATTGCCGGCCTGGGTTTACATATCATTGCGGCCATCTTTTTTGCCATCCATGCCATCCGAACTGGGCAGGAGCGCTACTGGGTATATCTCCTGTTCATCGCGCCGGGGGTGGGCAGCGTGGTGTACTTCATTGCCATTTACCTGCCACAGTCCAAGCTGGAGCGGGGTTTGCGCAAAGTGTCACGTGCTGCGGTACGCAGCCTGGACCCGGGGCGGGAGTTGCGTGAAGCCCGTCAGGCCTTTGACCTGACTCCCACCGCGCAGAACCGCATGCGACTGGCGGAAGCCCTGCTGGAGGCCGGGGAACCTGCTGAAGCCGTCAGCCAGTTCGACGCTTGCCTGCAAGGCCCGCTCGCCAATGATCCGGAAATCCGGCTGGGTGCCGCCCGGGCCCGCCTGCTCAATGGTGAAACCGGCGCAGCAGAGCTGATGCTACGGGGTCTACAGGACAGCCACAAGGACTTCCGCCCCGAAACCGTGTTGCTGGCGTTGGCTGAGGTGCTGGCCAAGAGTGGGCAGCAGGAAGCTGCGCATCGCTGCTATATCGATGCGGTGGCCCGCTTTGGTACGGCACAGGTGCATGCCGAGTTTGCCATCTGGGCCATGTCGGTGAACGACATGGTCACTGCCGAGCAGCAGCGCGCAGCGCTGGAGCAAATCATGAGGCACTGGACCCGCAGCACCCGCCAGTACAACCGCGAGTTGATCAACCGCGTCAACGCCGCGTTTACCCGGCAAAATAAGGTTTGATGCAAGAGCAGGCCGGATACCGGCCCACATCACTAATGCAACCAAGTTGCATTAGTGATGTGGGCCGTGCTAGTCTCATGGTCATCGGCACAACCCTTCCCGCCCCATGTCTGCATCCGATCGCCGCCTGCCTGTCACTCTGCTGACCGGTTTTCTGGGCAGTGGCAAAACCACCCTGCTCAATCATCTGCTGCAACAGCAGCAGCTGGCCCGTACCTTGGTCATCATCAACGAATTCGGCAGCATCAGCCTAGATCATCTGCTGGTCTCCCATGTGCAGGAAGACATGGTGCTGGAGCTGGCCGGGGGCTGTGTCTGCTGCGCGGTACGCGGTGACCTGAAAAGGACCTTGCGAGAGGCGGTCTGGCGTTATGCCCGCGAAGGCAAGCGACAATTTGACCGGGTGGTGATTGAAACCACCGGCCTGGCCGACCCCGCCCCCATCCTGCATACCTTGATGAACGACCCCTTGCTGCAGCAAAACTACAAGCTCGACGGGGTAGTCACCACGATAGATGGCGTAAACGGGGCGGCCACCTTGCAGGCCCACCCCGAATCGGTCAAGCAAGCCGCGGTGGCCGACAGGCTGTTGCTGACCAAGGCAGACTTGTGTCCACCCGCACAGCTGGCCGCGTTGTGTGACGACCTGGCGCAGCTCAACCCGCATGCCCGCCAGATGCTGGTGCAGCATGGTCAGGCCGAGGCTCGCTTTCTATTTGACCTTGGGCTGCCTCAGGTCATTGGACAGGCGGCAGACCTGGCGCACTGGCTCAGCGACATGCCGCCGAGCTCGCCTTATCGCAAGCATGGCGCTGAAACATCACCCCATCTGGCAGACATCCACAGCTTCTGCATCGAATACGACCAGCCGATCGACCCGGTGATGTTCGATGCCTGGCTGGGCCTGCTGGTCACCCTCAAAGGGCCGGACCTGCTGCGGATGAAAGCCATCATTCACCTGAGCGACCGACCGTTGCCCATTGTGCTGCATGGCGTGCAGCATGTCTTCCATCGTCCGGCAGAGCTGACGCACTGGCCGCATGCGGACCGGCGCAGCAAGATGGTGTTCATCACCCGTAACCTCAGCCGCGAACAGGTGGAGCATAGCTTCACCGCCTTCCTCGACACCCATCAGGAAACGCTGGCCCAACTGGCCTTGCAGACGCCAACAGAGTAGTCAGCACGGCACAGACCGGCGACAATACGGTTTGCCTGAATGCTGGAATGTGCTGTGCTGTTACTGTGTGTCCGACCCTCACCCACGGAGTTGCCATGACGGATGCCCGCGCCTGGGTACGCTTGCCGTCCGGCAAAAGGCTGGACCTGCTCAATCCCACCCCGTTCGACTGGGACGATGAAGACCTCGCGCTGGGCCTCGCGCGCACCTATCGCTGGGGTGGACATTCTGCCTGGCCGCTGCCCCTGTCGGTGGCGCAGCACTCGCTGACCGTGATGCACTTGCGACAAAGCTGGCACAAGGGTCGGCTGTCACCGATCCAGAGCCTGCGCGAACTGCTGCACGATGCCGACGAAGGTCTGCTCGGGTTTGACTGTATCTCGGTGTTAAAGCCGTTTCTGGGTGAGGGCTTCCGCGCGCTGGCGCAACGACTGGAACAAACGGTGTTCCTGCGCTACGGCCTGCCCGCCTGGCAGGACAAGGACCGGCTGGAACACAAGCGCGCTGACCGCGTCGCCGCGGCCAGCGAAGCCGTGCATGTGGTGGGCTGGCAACCCGAGGAAGTACGCCGCACCTTGCAGATCCGCTTTGCCCCGTTGGATCGTGACGTACTACATACCGTCTACGGCGGTACGGCATGGGAACCCTGGCCGCCCGGAGTGGCCGCAGAGCGCTTCCTCGCTGCGCTGCATGAGCTGAAGCATACCCTGGCCGCGGCAGTGCCAACCCCGGCGGCCCCGACCAGCGCCCCCGGCAGCCTGTTCTGAGCGGTTCGTCTTAAGCGCTCAACGCAGCTTCCAGTGCGGCGGTGTCCTCAAAGAAGTGATACAGCGCAATCTTGCCCTGGCTCACCCGGCAGATCAGCGCCCAGTCGCTGACAAACGGTTTGCCGGTGGCCACACTGTAGTGCTTCAGCTTGCCATGCAGGGCGGCATGCTCGCCCTCACCAAAGGCCGCTTCCACCTCAAACTGCTCTGGCTTCAACACTGCAGCAAAAGTCTTGAACACTTGGGTTGCTCCTTCTGGGCCACGATAGGTACCATACAGCGGTACCTTGCTGCTCGGCTGCGGGCGGCTGGGGATAAAGGTCGCATCATCGGCCACCAGTGCCAGGGCTTCCGGCATGCGACCGCTGAAAACGTGGTCCAGAAAGGTCTGCACAGTTTGAATGCTGTTCATGCTGATTACTCCTCAAAGGTTGGAAAAACCGGCCAGCGTCAGCTTGCCGATAGCATCACCCCGCTCCAGACGAGTGTGGGCGTCATCCTGCCGAGCTCGGCGATACGAGACACAGGTCAGCATGTCTGTTCAACTGGCGCCTCCGGGCCGAGACGAGCAGCGGCCCTTCAGCAAGGCCTCTTCATGTGCCATCGGGTGTACCTGTTTGACGGCTACCGCAGGCATGCTTTCGGGTAACGGGTTCATGTTGTCGTCCTTACTCAAAACCTGGACGCAGTGTAGGGCGTTGATTGATTCAGGATAACTGGTGAAAATTGGCACCATCTGTGCATAAATAACCGGATCACCATGCAGTGGGATGACATTCGCTATTTCCTGGCCTTGGCCCGCCAGGGCAGTCTGTCGGCAGGCGCGCGCTGGCTGAATGTGGAGCACAGCACGGTGTCACGCCGGGTAGGGCAACTGGAAACGACGCTGGGCTTACGCCTGTTTGATCGCTTGCCACGGGGCTGGCAGCTGACACAGGAGGGTGAAAACCTGCTGCCACAGGCACTGGCAATGGAAGCTGCCATGCTGAGCCTGCAACGTACCGCGCATGTCCAGCATGCCTTGAGTGGACCGGTCCGGCTGTCCGCCCCGCCACAGATGCTGAACCACATCTTGTTGCCGCTGCTGCAGCCGTTCCGCCTGCGCTATCCGGAAATCCAGCTGATTTTGCTGGGTGAGCAACGCCGCGCCCGGCTGGAGCAAGGTGAGGCCGATCTGGCACTCCGGCTGGACGAGCCCAATACCCCGGACCTGATTGCCCGATCACTATGCCAGCTCGGCTATGGTCTGTATGGTCTGACACAATGGCAGCACGCAGCCGACAGTGAACGGGTCTTTCTCGGCTTTGACGACAGCCTGGCCGGCATGTCCTTGAAGGTGTGGCTGGACACACATGCTGCCGACCGCCCCTTTGCCTTGCGCAGCAATGATCTGGAAACGCTGTTCCAGGCCGCCCGGCAGGGTCTGGGCGTCGCCCTGCTGCCGCACTTTCTGGCAAAGCGTGCGCCAGAGCTGGTGCATCTGAGCGCTTCCGCACCTGCAGACAAGCCACTCTACCTGCTGATGCACCCGGATGTTCGCCGGGCACCGCGGGTACGTGCGCTGGCTGACTATCTGATCACCACGCTGCCCGCAGCGCTCTCTGTCAGTGGCTAGCGCCAGTATCTCGCATCGGGCGAGTCCTGGTCGCTCCAGCTGTCTGCCCCGTCAAAATAGCGCAACGCCACCTGCGCCAGCAGCGTGGCCGGAAACATCCGCACATTGACGCACATGTGGTGCGGATCCACATCCGGCAGCAGCGACTCCCAATGGGTGGTACAGCCACAATGCCGGCAGCGGACATAGCGCAGGCTGCGGTCACCCCAGACATACGACTCGGTCGATTCCGGATGCCCTTGCAGCTGCACACGGTCGGCCCGGCAATCGGCCCAGACTGCCGCCAGTCGCCGGCAAATCGAGCAATTGCAGCGGACAGCACAGGTGGGCATCACCATCAGCCGTAATCGCACCGCACCACAATGGCAAGCGCCCTCCAGCAAATCTTCGGCGTTCACGTCGGCCCCTTCTTCTGCCGAAAACGCTGCTGTCGGGCATAGTTGGCACAGGCCGCACTTGAGCAGTATTGGCGGGACAGGTTGCGTGAGTGATCCAGAAAATACCAGCCACAGCCCCGCTGATCGGCGCAACGCTTCAGGCGTTTGGCGTGCTCTCCAGACAACAGCCCCGCCAGTGACAGCCACAGGTAAGGCCCGAGATCAAACCAATCGGAGGGAGGGGGGGCCGCTTGCAACCCCTGTGCGGTCCAGACCAGCGTCGGGAACGTAGCCGGGCCATGCCAAGGCCTGCCCTCATCCAGTACAGACTCCAGCACGGCACGCACCCCCGCACGGGCCTGCCGGGCAGCAGCCAGGGCTTGCTGGGCGGCCTCGCTGTGCCGGGATGCCCACAAACTGGCACGCACATCATCGGGCCATCCCAGCCAGTCACCCACCAGTGCCAGCCACTGTTCCGGCTGCTCCAGACGGTCGATATGGCGCGTCGTGCCTCGCCAGACCTCGCTGTTCAGCACGGTCAGGCACAGGGGGGATACTTCGGTCAGTTCAAGATACTGGCTCATTGCATCATCCTACCGCGTTTGGCTGCGGCTGGGCAGCGGTCTGTCCACACAAAATTAACGCTCAAAATAAATTTTATACGTTAAACTAAATCAATATGACACTACCCTTTCACCCCAGACAGGAGCTACACCATGCCCGCCCTCCGCCACTTGCCCCTGCTCACCATATTGATGGCCTGCACAGTCGCCGCCGAATCCGCCACCGATGCGCTGCGCCTGAACCGCTTTGACGATCCCTTTGTACAGCTCACCCAGGGGCTAGACGGCTGCCCGCCCGCTGAAGGCCCCCTGCTGACGCTGAAGGAGGCCAATGCCGAAGCCCACCAGCGGGCCGAGCGCGGCAACAGTTGCTGGGCCGCAGGCCGCTGCCGCTTCTCCAGCAGCTTTGCCTACGACAAGGAAATCATGGAGCGGGTACAAAAGGCGGTTGCCGCCGATGGGCGCTTCGGCAAAACCACGGTGTGGGCACTGGGCCAACGCCGCTGGATCTGGTTGAAAGGCTGTGTCAACAGCGAGGCTGAGGCTGCTGCTCTGGTACAATTGATCGGAAGCATTGATGACGTGCAAGCGGTGCTCAATCAACTGACGACGGACCCGCATGCATCCCCGCCTTATCGCACTGCCGATTGAACCGGAGTCCCCATGTCGCATGCCCGCATTAGCTCGCTCAGCCGTTGCCCTACCCATCAGTTCAGCAAACAGACCGAAACGCAGCTCACCCTGCTCGCCGGGCTCGGCGTGGAGGGTGATGCGCACTGCGGTGAGAAGGTCAAGCATCGCTCACGGGTGGCGGCCAATCCGGATCAGCCGAATCTGCGGCAAGTTCACCTGATCCACGCTGAACTGTTGGACGAGTTGAACGGTCAGGGCTTCACCGTGGCGCCGGGCGATCTGGGCGAGAATATCCTGACCCGCGGTATTCCCTTACTGGACCTGCCCACCGGCACCTGCCTGCGCCTGGGTGAGCACGCCGAAATCGAGCTCACCGGGCTGCGCAACCCCTGCGCGCAAATTGAGAACTTCCAGAAGGGCCTGCTGGCTGCCGTGCTGGGGCGGGCGGAAGATGGCTCGCTGATCCGCAAAGGCGGCGTGATGGCCGTTGTCCTGTCCGGCGGCGTGATCCAGAGCGGGGATGCGATTCAGATCACCCTGCCCGCCGAGCCGCACCGCCCGCTGGAGAAGGTGTAGCCCTCAGCGCTGCAGGAATTGCGCGTACGGCAGATAGTGTCCGGGCTCTGCCGCATCCACCCAGCGAATGCGGCGTCCCTTGACCAGAAAACGGTCCAGCAGGGACGAGGCGCTGCTCACCCCCATGCAGGCGGGATTGAAGCGCGCGGCGTAGATCCCCCCTTCCGGCCGTTGCGCTTCTTTCACGACAAACAGGCAACGCGCCGGAACCTGCGGATAAGCCTGGTCGTGGATCAGGCGCGTACGCAGCCCTTCCCCCTGTGGGTCCGTCGCGGCCCGGAGTGGGCCTGTGCTCAGCCACAGGGTCAACAGCACACTCACTGGCAAGATGCGGGATGCTTTCATGCGTACAGCATAGCGCAGCAATAGCGCGCCATCCAGCCCGGACTTACAGGATACCCTCCAGCACGCGGGCCCGCATCACCGGCTCAAACGCGGTCACCGTATAGGTCGCCACGCCAGCCTGCACCAGCGGGTCCGCATCAAACACCGCCTTCACCTCATCCAGGTGCTGCTGCCGGGAGAGGATGATGCCGCCGCTGCGTGGCTGTTTGCGCCCTCCCAGCAAGAAGAGGCCTTGCGCATACAGCCCGGCCAGATAGTCACGGTGTGCCTGAACGTGGCGGTCCACCTCGTCCAAGGGTTTGACGAAGGTCATATCAATCAGAAACATGAGTCACTCCCGGCGTTGCCGATGGGTTTGGAAGTGGGTTATCATATTGCTTCTTTTTTAGAAGCGCAACACTATGCCGACACCCAAACCCGGAATCCCGGTTCGTGGCTCCACCACCGGTCGCCCCATCATGGCCCTGTTTGACCTGCTGGGCCGACGCTGGACCATGCGCATCCTGTGGGAACTGAGCCAGCGCCCCTGTACTTTCCGCGAACTGCAGCAGCAGTGTGAGCAGATGTCGTCCAGTGTGCTGAACACCCGGCTGGGGGAACTGCGTGACAGTGGCCTGCTGGCGCAGCATGAATTGGGGTACAGCCTGAGCCCATCAGGCCAGACGCTGATGCAGCTCATCGCCCCGCTGCGGACTTGGGCCGACCAGTGGCAAGCGTCTTTGCCTGACACCCCCACCACGTGAGGGCACGCGGCGGCGCGCCCTCAACCGGCTGGTGAGCGGGGGCTTACCCCAGCAGGGCATCCGTCTCCTGCTCCAGCTGCTGCATCAGGGCGGTGGCATGCCGCTCTTTCAGCAGCGGCGCTGCTTGCCCGCACCAGAGCGAGCCCAGGTCGGTCCGCCCGGCGGCCTGCGCGGCTTTCTTCAGTTGCCCGGTCAGCCAGTTCTGCACCGGATACGGTGCCACCGCCTGCCCCCGGCTTTCTTCCACAAAGCGATTGCGGATGCCTCGGGCCAGTCGCCCGCTGAAGGCGCGAGTCAGCTCAGTATGGCGCGCCGCCGGGCTGAACAATGCCTCTCGGTGCAAGGCGTGTGTTCCGGATTCCTCGCACGCCAGAAATGCCGTGCCAATCTGCACCGCGTCCGCCCCCAGCAGGCGGGCAGCAGCAATGCCCCGGCCATCGGCAATGCCGCCAGCGGCAATCACCGGGATGCGCACCGCGTCCCGCACCTGCGGCAGCAAGGCAAACAGCCCTGTCAGCCCTCGCTCCGGCTGCTGCAGGAACGCCACCCGGTGCCCACCTGCCTCAAAGCCTGTCGCCACCAGCATGTCCAACCCGGCCGCTTCCAGCGCAATCGCCTCATCCACGGTCGTCGCCGCGCCGATGGTGACAATGCCCAGCTCACGGCAGCGGTCCACTACCGCGGGAGCCGGTGCGCCAAACACAAAGCTCAGCACGGCGGGCCTGGCTTGCCAGATGGCCTCCACTTGTTCGGCGTAGCGCGGCATGAAGCGCGCGGGCTGTGCCGGCAAATCCGCGCCCAGCTCCTTGAAGTAAGGGGCCAGTCGGTCACGGTGCGTGGTGAATTCTGCAGCGCTCAGTTGCGGGTCATCGCTGTCCTCGAAGGGCACCCACAGGTTGAGGGCAAACGGTTTGGCCGTCTGCGCCCGGATGTCTGCACTTACCCGCAGAATCCCGTCCCCATCGAGGTGATGCGCGCCAAACGAACCCAGACCGCCCGCTTCCGATACGGCAGCCACCAGCGCAACACTGGACAGGCCACCGCCGAACGGGCCTTGCACAATCGGCACCCGCAGACCCAGCCGCTGGCTGACCGTACTGTGTTTCCAGCCTGCCATGGCTTAACCCTCCGCCTGCAGCGCAGCCTGCACCGCCGGACGGGCCGCAATCGCCTGCATGTAGTGCTGCAGATGCGGCAAGTCCGTCAAGTCCAGCTGCACATAGGCGGCCCAGCGGGTCACCACAAACAGATAAGCATCAGCCACCGAGAAACGCTCGCCATGCAGGAATTCACGTCCCGCCAGCACACTGTCCAGCCAGACATACTTCTTGCGCAATAAGGCTGACAATACCTTTTTGGCCTCCGCATTGACCTGTGGATTAAACAGCGGCGTATACGATTTGTGCAGCTCGGTGCTGATGTAATTCTGCCATTCGACCACCCGTACCCGATCCAGGCTACCGGCCACAGGCAGCAATGCCTGGCCGGGCTGACAGTCGGCCAGACACTGGGCGATGACCGGGCCTTCGCTCAGATACTCGCCATTGGCCAGCTGCAGCAAAGGCACCTGCCCCTTCGGATTCAGCTGGTACAGGTCTTGACCCTGGGCCGTACGGTGCTGGTTGAGGTCGACCCGTACCAGGTCCAGCGACATTCCCAGCTCCCGCGCAACGATATGCGGGGCCAGTGAGCAGGCATTGGGGGCGTAAAACAGCTTCATGGCATGACTCCTGTCGGTGAGGTTAACCGGTCAGCACGGACCGGACAGGGCACATGCTATGCCTTGCGCTGGCACAGAAAAATCAGTAATCATGCACAACATTCATTACACCATGTAATCAATATGGCACGGCGCTTTGATGAAGTGATGCTGGGCAGCATCGAACTGTTTTGCACGGTGGCAGAATGTGGCAGTTTTACGGCGGCTGCCGTCAAATCAGGGCTGGGGCAACCTGCAGTCAGCCGCAGCATCAGCCGCCTGGAACAGCGGCTGGGGGTCAAGCTGTTTGAACGCACCACCCGCCGCATCAACCTGACTGACGCCGGGCAGCACTATTACCAGCAATGTCGCGCTGCCCTCTCGCAGATCAATGCCGCCGAGCGTGCGCTGGCCGATGCACAGCGCACCCCCAGCGGCACCGTGCGCCTGAGCCTGCCAACACCCCTGGGCCATTACCGCATCCTGCCCTTGCTACCGGCCTTTCACGCCCGCTATCCGCAGGTAGAGCTGGAGATCCAGCTCAGCAACCACAATGTGGACTTCGTAGTCGATGGTTTTGATCTGGCCGTACGCGGCCGCCCGCCCAAGGACTCCGGGCTGGTGTCACGGCCCCTGCTGGATGCCGAGCTGGTGGTGGTCGCCTCACCCGACTATGTACTGCGACACGGAGCGCCGAACACTCCGGATGCACTGCTGCAGCATCAGTGCATCCAGTTTCATCTGCCCAGCAGTGGCCAATTGATCAGCTGGCTATTCCAGCATCAGGGGCGCGCCTTCAGCCTGCCAACACAAGGAGGCCTGCGTTGCAGTGACGACCTGCTGGGGTGTGTGACGCTGGCACGGGCAGGTGGCGGCATCCTGCAAACCTATCGCTTCATCGTCGAGCATGACTTGCAGAACGGACGTTTGCTGGAGTTGCTGCCCGACTATGGCGGACGCAGCCGCCCGTTCTCCCTGCTCTACCCGCGCCAACCTCACATGCCCCAGCGCCTGCGGGTCCTGATCGACTGGCTGCTGGCAGCGTTTGCCCCGCCGCAGGCCAGCCCGCTCAGCCCACCGGCAGCGGGGCAATCCGCTTGATCGGCTCCAGCGCCACCGTGGTCTTGACGGAACGCACACAGGGAAGATTCATCAGCTTGTACATCACAAAGCGGGACAAGGACGGCAGGTCCGCCACCACCACCCGCAACCAGTAATCCGCCTCACCGGTCACCGCATACGCCTCCAGTACCTCAGGCAGGGTAATGATGGCATCGGCAAATTCGCGTACCGCCACTTCGCCGTGGCGCTCCAGCCAGACGTAGGTAAACGCCAGCACCGACAGCCCCACCCGTTCCGGCCGCAGGCTGACCCGGTACCCCTCCACCACGCCAGTTTCTTCCAGCCGCTGGATGCGGCGCCCGATCTGGGAAGCCGACAGTGGAATCTGCTGTGCCAGTTTCTGATGAGTGGCACGCGCGTCCTTCTGCAGCGCGTCTAAAATAAGGTAGTCGAAGCGGTCCAGTTCAATAACGCTCATATCACGCACATTTTAGCCTTGATATGCATCAGTAAAGCATGAACCTGCAATTACATGCAAACATTGCGGCATCTCCGCATCGCAGAGCGTTTAAGCTAGTGAGCTCTTACTTGCCAGAGGTCACCCCATGGAAAGCGCCAACGTCTACAAGGTTCCGGACATCACTGTCGAAAAGAACCAGGGTCTGCAACACGCCGATGACTTCACCATGGCGCAGCCGTTCGAGCGCTATACGGCGGAAGACCATGCCATCTGGCATCAGCTCTATCTGCGGCAAAGCGCCCTGCTGCCAGGCCGAGCCTGTGAGGAATTCCTGCAGGGCATGCAGCAGCTGGATGTGGCGCCCGACCGGGTACCCGACTTCGATCACCTCAACCGCAAGCTGGCACAAGCCACCGGCTGGCGTGTGGTGGCGGTGCATGGCTTGATCCCGGACCATGTTTTCTTTGATCATCTGGCCAACCGCCGTTTTCCGGTCACCTGGTGGCTGCGCGATGCCGCCCGTCTGGATTATCTGCAAGAGCCGGATGTCTTTCATGATCTGTTCGGCCATGTCCCCCTGCTGATCAACCCGGTATTTGCTGACTACCTGCAAGCCTACGGTCAGGGCGGCCTGAAAGCGGCGTCGCTCGGCGCCCTGCCGATGCTGGCCCGCCTGTACTGGTATACCGTCGAATTTGGCCTGATCCAGACCCCGTCTGGCCTGCGCATCTACGGTGCGGGCATCCTGTCCAGCAAGAGTGAATCCATCTATTGCCTGGACAGCGCCAGCCCGAACCGGGTGAAGTTTGACCTGGCGCGCATCATGCACACCCGATATCGTATCGACACCTTCCAGAAAACGTACTTTGTGATCAACAGCTTCCAACAGCTGTTCGATGCAACGGCACCGGACTTCACCGAGCTGTACCATAGCCTGCAAGGCAGCCCGATCCTGGGAGCCGGGGAACTGGCAAGCGACGATGTGGTCCTTAACCGGGGCACGGGTGAAGGTTGGTCGGATACGGCAGACGCTTGAAAACCTGTCCAGTGTCTGCTGCGTGCCGGCGATACGGCGTTGAAAACAGCTTCGGAATGCTCATTTACACGGAGTAAACTCCGCTTCCTCAGCCGCCTTCGCCTTGTCTCGCCGTCACTCGCGAGACTCTGAACAGGTTCTGAGAAAGGACACTTTATGCTGGAAAAGATGAACCGCGAGCAGGTCGCGGCCATGCTGGACACCCTGCATGGCTGGCAGACCAATGATGAAGCCACTGCCATCGAGAAGGACTTTACCTTTCAGGACTTCAGCGAGGCGTTTGCCTTCATGAGCCGGGTGGCGCTGTTTGCCGAGAAGCACGACCACCACCCGGAGTGGTTCAACGTCTACAATCGGGTACACATCCGGCTGAATACCCACGATGCGGGTGGCCTCACCTCGCGTGACGCGCAGATGGCCCGGTATCTTGAAGAGATTTGCGGTTAAGCCCAATCAGGAGTGCAGCATGAGCATGTTGGCAGGCAAGGTAGTGATCATTGCAGGGGGCTTCGGCTTTCTGGGTATGGCGGTGGCGGCAGCAGCCCAAGCGCAGGGCGCGCGAGTGGCGCTGCTGGGTCAAACCCGCGATGCGGCGCCTGCGCGCACCGACAGCATGCTGCCACTGCCCGGTGTGGACCTGACCGACCTGCCCGCCTGCCAGCATGCCGTGCAACAGGTGCTGCAGCAGTTTGGCCGCCTGGATGGGCTCATCAATGTGGCGGGGGGCTTTCGCTATGAAACCCTGAGCGAAGGCGACGTGCTGAGCTGGGATCTGATGTACCAGATGAACCTGCGCACCGCGCTGACCATGAGCAAGGCGGTATTGCCCACCTTGCTGGCGCAGGGTCAGGGCCGTATTGTCAATATCGGTGCCAATGCGGCAGCACGTGGCAGCGCGGGCATGGGGGCCTACACCGCCAGCAAGGCGGGGGTGGCACGGCTGACCGAGAGTCTGGCGGATGAACTGAAAACCCGTGGCATTACCGTCAATGCCGTGCTGCCGGGCATCATCGACACCCCGGCCAACCGCGCCGACATGCCGGATGCGGATACCAGCCGCTGGGTCGCCCCGGCAGACATTGCTACGGCCATCCTTTTCCTGCTGTCAGACGCGGCCCACAAGATCACCGGTGCTTCCCTGCCCGTAACCGGTAGCCTGTGATGCGTCGCCTGTGCCTGGCGGGGTTGTTGCTGGCGGCGCCAACTTTGCATGCTGATAGCCTGGACGTCCGTCTGAAAACGCAGTTGGAACAGTTTTATCAGCTGGGAGTGGTCAACTCAGTTCCCTTGACGACACGGCAGGACTTGCGGCAAATACAGGACGCGGTCACCCCCTCCTTGTTCCGCGCGCTGCAGCAGATGGTCGCGGCACAAAAGCGCTGCGGTGAAACCGCTGCCCAGGACGAAAAACCACTGGGTTTTGAAAACAGCGTGTTCAGCACCCTCTACGAAGGCTATAGCGAGGCCACGCTGGTCGCCCTCCAGCCACAGGATGGCCAGCACCTGCAGGCGATCATGGCCTTTGCCTATCGGGACAGCAGCAGTCCGGAGGTCCGCTGGCATGATCAGCTCAGCCTGCGCCGCCAGGGCTCGCAGTGGCGGATCGACGACATCCAGTTCAATGTGGCTTATCAGCAATCCCCTGCCCTGCCCAACAATGGCTGGCTGGCCAGCGGTACGCTGCGGCAAACCCTGCAGTCGTTCATGCAGGAAGCGCGCGGCTGTGTACGCCACCCAGCCCGTCCCCCGGCAGCAAAGTAAAAAACTGGTCCAGCACCCGCAGGCAGTGTTCTAGCGCCTGCTCTGGCGGGATGGCCCATTCCTCCAGGTGGCGGTCCACCGCCATGCGGGCCAATCCATAAGCTTGGGCTCGGAACATCAACCGCGCCTGCTCCAGCGCAAAGCCAGGGTGTTGCCCGTAGCGTGCCTGCAGCAGGGCATCCATCTGCCCCATCACCGCCTCGCTCTGTGCCAGCAGCGTGGGAGACTGCGCCAGATTGAACAGGCTGCGGTCTGAAATCACCATGAACTGGGCCGGGTTGGCGATCGCCCAGCGCAAGTAGCCCCCCCCCATGGCCTGCAAACGCCCTTCCGCTGGGGCCGATTCCACTTCCCGTGCGATGTCTGCCACAAAACGCTGCATGCCTTGCTCGGCGATAGCCGCCAGCAGCGCGTGCTTGCTATCAAAGTGGCGAAACGGCGCCGCAGGGGACACCCCCACCCGTCGAGCCACATCGCGCAGCGACCAGGCACTCATGCCTTGCTCGATGACCAGTGCCAGCGTGGCATCCAGCAAGGCTTGTCGAAGTTGCCCGTGGTGGTAACGGGTTCGCGGGCTTGTTTCTGCTGTCATCTGCCGATCCAGATAAGAATTGGATTCCCGCTATTGTAATCAATGTTTACATGACTTACACTCGCCAAATGTAATCATTGCTTACATAAGGAGTAACACATGCAATACTGGCACCGTGGGCACAGCCTCTGGCTAATCTGTACCTTGGGGATGATGGGCTGCATCAGCATCACGCTATGGGACGCCCAAGCTCTTGAACCCGCTTTGCGTAGCTGCGTGCGGCAAACAGCGCGCACCTCGCTGGCGCTGTTTCTACTCACCTTCTGTTGCAGCGCCCTGCATACCCTGTGGCCAAGTGCATTGACCCAAACCCTGCTCCGCTACCGGCGGCAGTTGGGCCTGAGCTTTGCGACCTCGCACCTGATTCATGCCGGCCTGTTCATCCAGTTGGGCATGCTGAATCCAGCGCTCGGCAAAGAGGTATTCGCTGCGCCGATGCTGATTCTGGGCGGTAGTGGTTACTTGATGATCGCCTTAATGGCGGCCACCTCCAATGAGGCTGCCATCCGCATGCTGGGCGGTGCCTTGTGGAAACGACTGCATACTTTTGGCGTTTACTGGTTATGGTTGCTGTTTGTGCTGACGGTAGGTAAACGCCTGGCACAGGGCCCGCTGTACAGTGCCATGCTGGCAGCCTTGCTCATTGGGCTGGTATTGCGGCTGTGGGAGCAGCGGCAGCTGAGGGCTCGGATCGCGGCAGCCGCCAGTTAAACCTCAGCAGCTTTTCAGCGTCAGCGTGTCCAGTGGTTTGGACTGCTGACGCGCAGCACCGGCAGGCACCAGCTTCATCAGGATAAAAGACAGCAAGATCAGGCTGATACCCATCATCTGCCAGCCATTGAGGTGCTCGCCCACCAGCAGGATGCCCAAGGACACCGCCACCACCGGGTTGCTGAGCGACAGCATGCCCATCATCTGTCCCGACAGCCTGCGTACCCCCCAAAACCATATCGCATTGGCCAATACCGTATTGCCGATCACCAGCCACAGCAAGCCCGGTGCTTGCTGCAGGGTTGGCAGCGGCATCGGCCCGGCCCATTGCCAGGCCACCGGCAGCAACAGCACGCCCCCCAGCAGCAACTGCCAGCCCACCAGCGGCAGTACATCCTGCACCGGCCAGCGCTCCATCCACAGTGTGGACTGCGCAAACAGCAAGGTTGCCGCCAGCGCAGCCACCACCCCCAGCAGGTCCAGATGGCTGGACGGATTCAACAGCAGCATGACCCCCAGCAAACCCAGTACGGCCAGCCCCAGCCAGACGGGCGCGGGGCGTTGCCCGGTCTGGAGCCAGCGCAGCAGCAACATTTGCAGCGGCAGCGTGGCCCCCAGCGTGCCAGCCACCGCCCCCGGCAGGCGATAAGCCGCCAGAAACAGCAGCGCAAAAAACACGGTGACCCCGCTCAGGGTCAAGGCCAGCATGCGCGGCCAGGGCAGTGGCAGACGACGCAGGCTGCTCGGTCGCAACAGCAACAGGATCAACCCGGCAGGCAAGGCACGCCAAACGGCCAGCCAGATCGGTGGATAGCCTTTAAAAAACAGGGCCGCCGCCGCGTAGGTGCTCCCCCACAGCATGGGGGCCATGATGGCCAGCAAGATCGGCATATTTTGCTCACTCAATAAGTATCTTATTTATTAGATATTTTAACATGAGATAATTCAAACAAAAAATATTTCAGCAATAAGATAAAATCGGCAGACACTGGCATGGCATGCCAGCACACAAGGAAGAACCATGTCTCAGCAGGATCATGTGGACCAGGTACTGGCGCAGTGGCAACAGCAGCGGCCAGACCTCGACCCCAGCAGCACCGGCATTTTTGGTCGCCTCAACCGCATGTCGCAGATCGCCATGCGCCAGATCGAAAGCGTGATGCTGCGGCATGGCCTCAAGAGCAGTGAGTTTGATGTACTCGCCACGTTGCGCCGCCACAACTGCCCGCTCACACCAACTGCGCTGTATCGCACCATGATGCTGACCTCAGGCGCCGTCACCGGTCTGGTAGACCGGCTGGAAGCACGCGGGCTGGTGGAACGCATCGCCTCGCAGGAAGACCGCCGCAGCCTGCTGGTGCGTCTGACCCCGGCGGGCCATGCCTTGATCGATCAGGCCATGAATGAGCACCTGGCCAACCAGCAACAGATGCTGGCCCCCTTCAGCCCGGCACAGCAAGAACAGCTGGCCATGCTGCTGCGACAATGGTTGCTGCTCAATGAGCAGGATGTCACAAACCATGCTGACAAAAACTGACAGCATGGGCGGCTATGCTTGCGCCATCGACCACCCAGCCCGGGCGGTCCACACCCAGGAGCAAACGCATGAGCCCGAATTTTCTGATTCTCTATGTTGACCAACCGCAGCGCAGCGCCAGCTTCTACAGCCAGCTGCTGGACAAGCCGGTGATCGACGCTTCCGAGACCTTTGCCCTGCTGCCACTGGATAATGGCTGGATGCTGGGCCTGTGGTCTCGTCATACCGTGGAACCGGCAGCACTCAACACCGGCGGTGGCGCGGAAGTCTGCTTTGCACTGGACAGCCGCGAGGCGGTGGATGCCTACTACCAGCGCTGGACCAGCATGGGGCTGACCATTCTGCAGCAGCCAACCCGCATGGACTTTGGCTATACCTTTACGGCGCAAGACCCGGATGGTCAACGCCTGCGCGTCTTCGTGGTGGAGGACTAAGCCATGAAATACTGGATTGCGGTGGCATCCGCCGAGCACGTTCGCCGTGGACTGGCCGGGGGTTTCATGCAGGTCTGCCATGGCAAGGCGGCCCCGTTGCGCCGCATCCAGCCGGGTGACTGGGTGAGCTACTACTCCCCCACCGTCACCTTTGGCGGCAAGGACACCCTGCAGGCGTTCACCGCCATCGGCCGGGCGCTGGAGCCTGATCCGTATCAAGTGGACATGGGCGAAGGTTTCCACCCCTTCCGCCGGGACGTGGTGTGGAGCCCCGCTCAGCAAGATGCCGCCATCCGCCCGCTGCTCGACCAGCTTAGCTTCACCGCCGGTCAACGCAGCTGGGGCTACGCCTTTCGCTATGGCCTGTTCCCGGTTACGCTGGAAGACATGCGGCTGATCGCCCGCAGCATGCACAGCGAAGAGGCGGTGCAGCTGATAGGCGCTTATGCCTCCAGCTCACCCCACAAGGCCGCATAATGGGCCTGCCGTAAAGCTTGCTGACGATGCTGTACCGCCTCCAGTGCAGCATCGTCCAGCCTGGCTGCATGACGTAACCAGTGCAGGTAAAAGGCATCTGCGGGCACAAACGCTGCGGCCTGCCGCCCTACCTGCCGGAAACCCCGGTTCAGGTAGTCATCCAGCTGTGCGGCGGCGAGCAGGTCTTCCAGCGGTGGTGTTTCGCCAGATAAAGCCAGCCGCACTTCTGCCAGCGCCTGATTGAGGTGCTGCTGTACGCTACGGTCGCCGCCGTGCAGGAAAACCGTCTGCCGGTGTTGGCTGGCACACTCCGCCAGCGCCGCATCGGCTTCAGACTCGGTCAGCCCCCCGACATCATCATTCAGCCACAGCAGGTGATTGGCAATCCGCTGCCAGAATTGCTGCAGCAAGGCCGCGTAGTCGCCTTTACGAATTCCCCATAGTGCCACTGCAAAGCGACTGTGCTGTTCCATCAGGATGAATACCGTGCGGCGGCTGGCCGTTGCTGCATGCAGCTGCCAACGCCAGCCCTGCAGCGCCCCCACTGGCGCCTCGTCCCGCACCGGGCTGTGCGTCCGGCCTTGCCGGGTCTGGCTGAGTGCGCGTGCCGCCGCCTGGGTACAGTGCAGGGTCAACATGATGAACTCCGAAAAACGTGCGGGACAGCCTCACGCTGTCCCGCAGGATAAAGCCAGCCAACGGCCAGGTCTAGCTGGTAAAGGCCTCCAGCGTAGCGGACAGCGCACGCAGGCGCTCACGCAAGCCCTGGCTGGCGGGCAGGAACGGCAGGCGCAAGATGTCCTGGCACCAGCCCTGCTCGGCGAGCAGGGCTTTCACAGGAATAGGGTTGGGCTCGGCAAACAGGGCCTGCATCAGCGGCAACAGGGCGGTATGAAGACGGCGCGCCTCGTCCAGCTTGCCTTGCTTGACCAGCTGGTACAGCCGCACATGCCAGCGCGTATGAATATGCGCAGAGCCTGCAATGGCGCCGTGCCCGCCCAGGCACATCACCGGGAAATTCTGTGCATCGTCGCCCGACAATACTTTGAGCGGCGTCTCCTGCACCAGCCTGACGGTGCGCTCATTATTGCCACCGCATTCCTTGATCGCCACCACTCTGGGGTCGCGAGCCAATGCTTGCAGGGTATCCACTTCCACATTCACCCCGGTACGGAACGGGATGTTGTACACCACCAGCGGCAGATCGCTGGCTTCGACCACCGCCTCGTAGTGGCGTTGGATCCCGGCCTGGGTGGGGCGGACATAAGAAGGCGGCGTCACCAGCAGGCCATCGGGCTTGAGCCGGGCCAGTTGCCGGGCCTGTGCCACCGCCGCATCAGTCGCGAACTGGGTCACGCCCAGAATGATCGGTAATTCAGGTGCGGCTTCGCGCAACGTGGCGAATACCGCCTCCTGTTCGCCGGGCTGCAGCAATACCCCTTCACCAGTGGTGGCCCCCGCCACCAAGCCGTGAATACCCTGCCCCGCCAGATGGCAGGTCAGGCGCGCCAGGGCGACGTGGTCAATCAGGCCATCGGCCTGCATCGGCGTGATGATGGGCAACCAGATACCTTCAAATACAGTGTGCATGTTTTCCTCATGGTAGAACGGTAATGGGATAGTCCGTTCCGTGAGTGGCGTACCGTTGGGATCAATCAGGAGAAAAGTTGATATGCGTTCCCGTCCGGCATTCCGCCCGACGGGACGCGACTCCCCGTCAGCGGAGAAGTCGTTTTTTAGGTTTCAACCCAAGGCCGCACAGGTCCGACACCGCCAGCGGGGCGGTAGAACAAGGCAAGAAAGCACGCAGCATGGTCATGACAAGGTCACATTCAGGTTGAGCGCTAATCATCCAATAAAGCCGCCAGCCTGACAAGCGCCAAATCAGCCAACGGAAGAAAGACTCCGCCGTGCCCCAAGAGCACAGACACCCCTCGTGCTAACATGACAAGCGACTGAAACAGGCTTTCATACATCGGATCACGCGCATGCTGCAAAACTTTCCTGGCACCTGGAGCTTCCCCGCCAGCTGGCACAGTCTGGGCGAATTGAGCCGCTATGGTACCCAGCCCGGTTGGGTCAAACTTTGGCGAGCGGTCTCGATCCTGCTGTTGCCGGGGGCGGGCCTTCTGGCTTATCTCTGGCCCCAGCCTGTGGTCTGGCTCGGGTGCAGCCTGATGGTGCTGCTGTTGCTGCTGAGCTGGCTCTGGTTGGCGACCGCCCCACGCCGCGAGATGTTGCGCTATCTGCAGGAAGGCGGGCTAACACCGCTGAGTGAACGCCAAAGGCGTGCGCTGCAACCCAATCTCGTGCACTGCTACAACCGGGGCTGGTGGATAGAGACGCTGGAAATGTGGCCCTGCAGCCACCGCCTGCCTCACACGCGCGGCTACTGGCTGCTGGACATTGAAGCCGAACCCGCTTGCTCACGCAGCTCCCTGAAAAGCGACTGGGATATTGAAAGCCGCGAAGACTATTTGCACATGTTTGACCGGTTGCAGCAAGGTCTGCATACGCAGTACCTGCTAAGCCCGGATGCCAGTGCAGCCTACGTGAATTTGACCGACGAACTCGCCTGGCTGACACAAAGTGACCCCAAGCGGGTAGCCCGCCTTTGGCAAGAACAAGACGGCAAACCCGCACATCTGATCTGGGGTTTCGACCTGTGGCGCGCCAGCAATATGGCCCGCATGGCCTGGCAAGCCCAGTACATCAGCGAAGCGGAAGCCTGGGCACATATTGAAGCCGTGGCCGAACAGATTTTCCAGCGCTTTGCCTCGCTGGATGAGTTCTTTTTCAGTTATCTGGTAGGTTTCGCCTTCTGGAACCGGAACAAGGAGGACTGCGAAGATCGGGTCAGCTTCTATACCGTCTTTGTCCGCCAATGCCACTGGCCCCGTGCCAAGACATTATGGGGCTGGCAATAGCATCAGGATGGCGCCTCAAAACAAGGAGGCTTGCCGTGGCGCCTCTGCGGCAGAGCGTTTCTGCTGTGGCGTCAAATGCGTGACGGCCAGGCCATAGCGCTGCTGGATGGCGTCCGCCACCATTGACCGGTGACACATTTGCGGGTCCGCCTCATAGCACAGCAATACACTGGGCGAAGCCTGCGCAATACGCGCCAGAGCCGCAAGCGGCTCATGCTGAGACGCCAGCCAGCTACAGAAATCCCGCGTATACCGCCCCCAGTCACCGTCTTCACGGTAGCGCATGCGGATAGGGCGTGGGCAGCCCAACTCGGACATCGGCTGATAATGTACGCCAGCCTCTCCCAGCCACGTGGCCATACTCGCACCTGAGAAACCTGGCTTTCGGGAAAAGGGTGATTCGCGGACATCCACCAGCGTTTGCACGCCTTGCTGCTGCAGGCATGCGGCAAAGGCAGGGGCCGTCAAACCTTCATAACCGATGGTGTACAGCACCATACCCTCCTTACCCGTCTACATTGCTCTTGGCAGCATGATGTCATGACAGGGTAAAGTCCAGCAAAATTCCATCCCTTCAGTCAGGACAACTCGGACTCAGGCCTGCAGCATGCTGCGGCCACTCCCTGCCAGCTCCGCATCATGCCCCTCTTGCACCCGAGCACTTGCCACACACAGGGCGAGTCAGGCATCCTCAAGAAAACTCGCTTCGAGAAACAGCATGATTTTCCTTGCGCTCACGCCCACCGGTCTGCAAGAAGCCCTGACTTGGGGCAGACCTGACAAAATGGCCATCTGGTGCGGTTCCGATACCATCTCTGGAGCAGACTATGCTGAGCTAGAGTATGTGAATGTCTCCCGTCTCGACTATCCGCTAGCAGGCGACCCGGATGCCGTGCGTGATGCCATGGCGACTATAGTGGAGCACCATCCAGGTATGCGGATTTGGGTAGAGCAGATGCAGTATGTGGACTAGCTATTCTCCAGGAGCAGGCGGATGAAGTTTGCAGATCAATGCATTTTCAAGGAAGAACGCTTCTCAATTGGAATAGAGGTGACAACGGGGCGGTCTTATTTAGCCATTCCAGTCGCAAATTCTTTGGTGGAATATGAGGAGTACTATGAGATTGATCAAGCGCTCGTAGAGGACTGTGCAAACAATCTGGAAGCGCTGCTGGAAATTGCTCGCTTGTGCAGAGCCCGTCAGTTTGATCATCACCTGATCATGCCAGCCGGGCGGCTCAGGGGCACGGCATTGTAAGCGTGAGTGGTTTGACTGAAACCGGCTGATTCGCAATGAAAAAGACTATTTTCAACGCAGCTGGGCTCACTCTGTTACAAGAGGGTGAACAATATTACGTCACCTATGATGCAGGTGCTCATCAGGTCATCATTCGCACGGATGCCATTTCTGCCACAGACGCAGATCGCATCATGCGCAATCATGATGAGGCCAACCTGGTGCTGCAAGCGCTACAGCATGAGCTGATCACACAAGGCCACGACCCTTATAAACCCAACCCCTGAGCTAATTTACTGCATACCTGGCGAGCATTTTTCACTACCGTAGCCATCACACACCTCCCCCCTTCCTTCTCCTCCACAGCGTCGTGCGGCTGATGCCGAGCGCGCGGGCGGCGGCCTGCAGGTCGCCTTGGTGGTGAGCGAGGGTGGCTTCGATGGGGTCGGCGGAGGTGGGGGTGGGGTGCAGTTCGGGCAGGATGCTGGACCAGTCGGCCCCGGTGGCGGTGTGGGCGTGGCCGAGGTGGAATACGAGCGCGCGTTCCAGCAGGTTTTCCAGCTCGCGCACATTGCCAGGCCAGACGTAGCCTTGGGCGTGCTGCAGCACGGCCTGCCAGACCGGGTGGCTGTCGCCGCCCTGCCCCAGCTTGGCTTGCAGCCCGGCCAGCAGGTGCTGGGCGAGCAGGGGCAGGTCTTGCAGGCGTTCGCGCAGCGGCGGCACGTTGAGGGCGAGGATATTGAGGCGGTAGTAGAGGTCGGCGCGGAAGCGGCCTTCCGCTACGCGCTGGCGCAGGTCGGCATGGGTGGCAGCCATCACGCGGAGGTCAACCGGGGTGGGCTCCACGCCGCCCAGCCGCAGCACTTCCCGCTCCTGCAGCACGCGCAGCAGGCGGGTTTGCAGCGGTAGCGGCATGTCGCCGATTTCGTCGAGGAACAGGGTGCCGGTGTGCGCCAGCTCAATCAGGCCTGCCTTGCCGCCCTTGCGACTGCCGGTAAATGCGCCTTCTTCAAAGCCGAACAGTTCGGATTCCAGCAGGCTGTCGGGAAAGGCGGCGCAGTTGATGGCCACAAACGGCGCGTGGCGGCGGGCGGAGTGCAGGTGCATGCCTTGTGCCAGCAGTTCCTTGCCGGTGCCGGATTCGCCTTGCAGCAGCACCACTGCATCGCTGGCACCGTAGAGCCGGGCCAGCTCGCGCACCCGCTGGATTGCGGGCGATTCGCCCACCAGATCGTCCAGCCGGTAGCGGGCGCGGAATTGCCGCCGCTGGCTGAGGGTACGCAGCTTGCGGTCGGCGCTCTGGATGCTGCTGGCGTCCTGAAAGGTGAGCACTGCGCCGGTCTGCTGGCCTTGCTCGATCAGCGGCAGGCGGTGGGTCACCAGGGTGCGCTGGCCGACCGATTCCACCCGTTCGCGGCTGGCTTCGCCACTGCGCAGCACATCCTGCAGGCTGAGCGGCGGGCACAGTTCGGAAAGGCGGCGGCCGGTAGCCCATTCTTCCGCCACCCCCAGCAGGTGCGCCATCGCCGGGTTGAGGGTTTCGATGCGCTCCTCCATGTCCACCGCCACCACGCCTTCGGCCAGCGTTTGCACAATACAGTCGAGCCGCTCGCGCTTGATCTCTTCCAGATGGGCGATGCGGGCCACCTCCAGCGCATCGTCAAACGCGCGCCGCACCGAGGGCGCGGAGTAGAGGATCACCCCCGGCAGCCCTTCCTGCATCGCCCACGACACGATCAGGCTGGAGCCGACCACCACCACCCGTTCACCGGAATGGGCCAGCGTGCGCAGCAGCTGGCGGGCCGCTTCGTCCTGCTGATAGGTGCGGATGTCCAGCGGCAGGCTGAGCATGGGCTGCAGGTCGGCAAACTCGCTGGCAAGCTGCTGGCGGGTCAGGATCACCACCCGCCCGGCATCCATCGCCTGCGCCTGCTGCAGCGCCAGCAGTACGTCAAAGCCATTGACCTGGATGGTCGCCACTGGCACCGGCAGCGCCTCGCGCAGCTGCTGGGCATTGGCCCCGGCGGCCACCAGTGCGTCCAGCAGCCCAGCCCGCCACAGGCTGCGGGCGTCCTGCTCGGCGTCCTCCAGCGGGCGGTCGAGCAATCGCCAGTCGGCGAGGTGAGCGTATTCGGTGAGCTGGCTACGGCACAGGTCGGCCAGCCCTCGGGTGGCGACCACAGCAATCTGCGGTTTACGGCTGGGCATGGTTTCACTTTGAAACAGTCATGTTTCATATTGAAACACGAAACAATACCCTGCACCAGCGGCGCAAAACTGCTTGCCTGATAATCATTTGATTCCATGCAGAAAAGCCTCGCCCGCCCGCCGCCCCAGCGTGCTGGCACGCGCCTTGCAGGGGAATGGGCCACTTACCTGACCGGAGGTTATATGTCTCACCTCATCAGCGCCGGACGGCGCTTCCGCGATGCCGTTGCCAGCGAGCACCCCTTGCAGGTGATGGGTGCCATCAATGCTTACGCCGCCCGCCTGGCCGAGCATAGCGGCTACCGTGCACTCTACCTCTCGGGTGGCGGCGTGGCGGCAGGCTCCTGCGGCATCCCCGATCTGGGCATCACCACGCTGGAAGATGTGCTGATCGACGTGCGCCGCATCACCGACGTAACCGAACTGCCCTTGCTGGTGGACATTGATACCGGCTGGGGCGGTGCCTTCAACATCGCCCGAGCCATCCGCAGCCTGGAAAAGGCCGGGGCCGGGGCGGTGCATATTGAGGATCAGGTGCAGCAAAAGCGCTGCGGCCATCGCCCGAACAAGGCCATCGTCAGCCAGGCCGAGATGGTGGACCGCATCAAGGCGGCAGTGGATGCCCGCCGCGATGCGGACTTCGTGATCATGGCCCGCACCGACGCGCTGGCGGTCGAGGGTCTGAACGCTGCCATCGACCGTGCCTGCGCCTGCGTGGAAGCCGGTGCCAACATGATTTTCCCGGAAGCGATGACCGAGCTTGCCATGTACCGCCAGTTTGTCGACGCGGTGAAGGTGCCGGTGCTGGCCAACATCACCGAGTTTGGCAGCACGCCGCTGTTCACCACCCGCGAGCTGGGTGATGCCGGCGTGGCGATGGTGCTGTATCCGCTGTCGGCCTTCCGCGCCATGAATCAGGCGGCGCTGGAGGTATATCAGGCGATCCGCCGTGATGGCACGCAGCAGAATGTGGTAGACCGCATGCAGACCCGTGCCGAACTGTACCAACACTTGGGCTATCACGATTTCGAGCAGAAGCTCGATGCGCTGTTTGCCCGCGAAAATGTGGCGGAATAAGCGCCCGTCTCTCCATCCCGAAGAGGAACCCTCATGACCCAGAGCACCGAATCTGTCCTGCCCAAGCCGAAAAAGTCCGTCGCGCTGTCTGGTGTGGCTGCGGGCAATACCGCGCTGTGTACCGTGGGCCGCACCGGCAATGACCTGCACTATCGCGGTTACGACATTCTGGACGTGGCCGACCAGTGCGAGTTTGAAGAAATCGCCCACCTGCTGGTCCACGGCAAGCTGCCAACCCGCGCTGAGCTGACCGCTTACAAGCAGAAGCTGCGCGCGCTGCGCGGCCTGCCGCAAGCGGTGAAGGCGGTGCTGGAGCAGCTGCCCGCCGCCACCCACCCGATGGACGTGATGCGCACCGGTGCTTCCACCCTCGGCTGCGTGCTGCCGGAGAAAGACGACCACAATGCCCCCGGCGCACGCGACATTGCCGACCGGCTGATGGCCTCCTTCGGCTCCATCCTGCTCTACTGGTACCACTACAGCCACAATGGCCGTCGTATCGAGCTGGAAACCGATGATGATTCCATCGGCGGTCACTTCCTGCACCTGCTGCACGGCGAGCGCCCGTCCGAGCAGTGGGTGAAGGCGATGCACACCTCGCTGATCCTGTACGCCGAGCACGAGTTCAATGCCTCCACCTTCGCTGCCCGCGTGGTGGCCGGTACCGGCTCCGACATGTACTCCGCCATTACCGGCGCGATTGGCGCGCTGCGCGGCCCCAAGCATGGTGGTGCCAATGAGGTGGCGTTCGAGATCCAGAAGCGCTACGACAGCCCGGATGACGCCGAAGCCGACATCCGCGCCCGCGTGGAGCGCAAGGAAGTAGTGATCGGCTTCGGCCACCCGGTGTACACCGTCTCCGACCCGCGCAACAAGGTGATCAAGGAAGTGGCGCGCTCGTTGAGCGATGCCGCAGGCAACCGCAAGATGTTCGACATTGCCGACAGGCTGGAAGCGGTGATGTGGGACATCAAGAAGATGTTCCCCAATCTGGACTGGTTCAGTGCGGTCAGCTACCACATGATGCAGGTGCCGACCGCCATGTTCACCCCGCTGTTCGTCATCTCCCGCACCAGCGGCTGGGCCTCGCACGTGATCGAGCAACGGCAGGACGGCAAGATCATTCGCCCCTCTGCCAACTACACCGGCCCGGAAGACCTGCGCTTCGTGCCGATCGACGAGCGAAAGTAAAGCGCATGCTGCCGCTGCACTTCCGCGCTGCCCGCCGGGACGACCTGCCCCGGCTGGTCGCCCTGCTGGCCGACGACGGTCTGGGCCGGGGCCGCGAAACGCCGGAGGAACCGCTGCATCCGGATTACCTGGCCGCCTTCGACAGCCTGGACCGCGACCCGAACCAGCTGCTGCTGGTGGTGGAGCACCAGGCCGAGGTGCTGGGCATGCTGCAGCTTACCTTCATCCCCGGCCTGTCACAGCGGGGTGCTACCCGCGCCAATATTGAGGCCGTGCGGGTGGACAGCGGCTGGCGCGGCCAGAAGATCGGCAAGCGCCTGCTGCAGGAGGCCATCCGCCGCGCCGAAGCGCGCGGTTGCCGACTGGTACAGCTCACCAGCGACCAGCAGCGCGAAGCCGCACACCGTTTTTACCAGCGGCTGGGCTTCACCCCCAGCCATACCGGCTTCAAGCTGCGCCTGCCGCTGCAGCCTGATGCCCAAACAGATACCCACTGATTCTTGAACTGGAAGGAAACCACCATGTCTGCACACATCTCCAACGTCCGCCCGGATCCGGACAAAGTCCTGGTCGATATTGCCGACTACGTGCTCAACCACGTCGTCACCTCGCAAGAAGCCATGAACACCGCCCGCCTGTGCCTGATGGACACGCTGGGCTGCGGTCTGGAAGCGCTGGAATACCCGGCCTGCACCAAGCTGCTGGGGCCGGTGGTACCAGGCACCGTGGTGCCGAACGGCGCCAAGGTGCCGGGCACCCAGTTCCAGCTCGACCCGATCCAGGCCGCCTTCAACATCGGCGCCATGATCCGCTGGCTGGACTTTAACGACACATGGCTGGCCGCCGAATGGGGCCACCCGTCGGACAACCTGGGCGGCATCCTGGCGGTGGCCGACTGGCTGTCGCGCAGCCGTGTGGCGCAAGGCAAGGCCGCGCTGACCATGAAGGACGTGCTGGTGGCAATGGTCAAGGCTCACGAAATCCAGGGCTGCCTGGCACTGGAAAACTCCTTCAACCGCGTCGGCCTCGACCACGTGGTGCTGGTGAAAGTGGCCTCCACCGCCGTGGTCACCCACCTGCTGGGTGGCAGCCGCGAAGAGATCATCAACGCCCTGTCCCACGCCTGGGTGGATGGCCAAGCGCTGCGCACCTACCGCCACGCCCCGAACACTGGCAGCCGCAAGAGCTGGGCGGCGGGCGACGCCACCAGCCGCGCCGTGCGCCTGGCACTGATCGCCATGAAGGGGGAAATGGGCTACCCGAGCGTACTCAGTGCCAAGGGCTGGGGCTTCTACGATGTGCTGTTCAAGGGCAATGAATTCAAATTCCAGCGCCCGTATGGCAATTATGTGATGGAACACGTGCTGTTCAAGATCAGCTTCCCGGCAGAATTCCACGCCCAGACCGCCGTGGAGTGCGCGGTGAAGCTGCACCCGGTGGTGAAGGACCGGCTGGAAGACATTGAGAAGATCGTGATCACCACCCACGAATCCGCCATCCGCATCATCGACAAGAAGGGCCCGCTGAACAACCCGGCCGACCGCGACCACTGCATCCAGTACATGACCGCCATCGGCCTGATCAAGGGCGACCTGACGGCAGCCGACTATGAAGATGAGGTGGCCAACGACCCGCTGATCGACGACCTGCGCGACAAAATGGTGTGCGTGGAAGACCCGCAATACAGCGCCGACTACCACGACCCGGACAAGCGCAGCATTGCCAACTCCATCCAGGTGTTCTTCCGCGATGGCACCAAGACCGTACCGGTGAGCGTGGAATACCCGATCGGCCACCGTCGCCGCCGTGGCGAAGGCGTGCCGGTGCTGGAAGCCAAGTTCCGCCGCAATCTGGCCCGCTGCTTCCCGCTCAAGCAATCGCGCGCCATTCTGGACCTGTGCCAGGATCAGGCCCGGCTGGAAGCCACCCCGGTCAACGAGTTTGTCGATCTGTTCGTGATCTGATCGTCACAACCGCGTGACCTGTCGCCACAGGGGCACCCGTCACCGGGTGCCCCTGTGCTTTGGGGCCGCTGCCAGGCAACCGCCAGCCCGGTATACTCAAGCTTTGCGCCACACCCCACACCTGCCCATGATTGTCCTGCACACTGAACGCCTGACCCTGCGCCCGCTCGACCAGCGCGACGCCGCCTTCATGCTCGAGCTGCTCAACGACCCGGAATGGCTGCGCCTGATTGGCGACCGCCAAGTCCGCAACCTGGACGATGCTGCGCGCTATATCGAAGAGAACATTGTCAGCAGCTACCAGCAGCACGGCTTTGGCTTCTACGGCATTGAAATCAACGCCAGCGGCGCGCTGGCGGGCCTCTGTGGCCTGGTCAAGCGTGATTGGCTGGACCACATCGACCTCGGCTACGCCCTGCTGCCCGCCTGGCGCGGCCAGGGCATTGCCCGCGAAGCGGCACAGACCATGTTCCACTACGCCCGCGACACCCTGCGCCTGCCACGCCTGCTCGCCACCACCCGCAGCTACAACCACGGCTCGCAAAAGGTACTGGAATACATCGGCATGCAGTATGAACGAGACATCCCCCACCCCGATGGCAGCCGCATGCTGATGCTCTACAGCTGGCAGGCCGATCAGGCTCAGCCGCTGCTGGACCACGCTTAACGCTGCCCAGCCCGCATGGACCGACTCTACCCGGAGCGTTTCCCCACCGAGGCCACGCTGCCAGCACGCCTGCTGCAGCAGGCCCGCTATACCGATGCCTGGCGTATCCCGCTGCAACAGCCCGCGCTCAGCCCGCCAGCGCTGTTCCTCGCCGTGTTCGGCCACCGGCCCGGCTGGCTGAAAGGCCTGTTCCAGCTGCGCAACCTGCTGGTCCGCCCCTTTGGCCTTGCCGCCAGCAGCCGCCAGCAACTCGACGCCCAGCCCGACCCCGCCCACTGCAAGGTGGGCGATACCCTGCTCGGCTGGACCCTCTACCACCTCAGCGAACACGAGCTGGTGATTGGCCGCGACAATCCGCACCTGGATTTTCGCGTCATCATCCGCAAACAAGCCCGCCCCACCGGCACCGACGCCCTGTTCGCCACCCTCTGCGCCCCCCACAACACCGCAGGCCGCGCCTACCTCCGCGCCATCCTCCCCTTCCACCGCCCCGGCTTCCGCTGGCTACTGGCACGTGCGGTGGCAGCCGACCGGCTATAACGCACGGACTCAGCCAACAAACCTGCCTTGGCCCCGCCACCTCGCCAGGAGGCATGCCATGCAGAGACACCCTGAACCATTGGTCGGTACGGGTAGAGCGGGCATTGTCATCTCCAGAGCAAGCTGTCAGCATGCCCATGCTGCGACCTGTGTTCAGGCAGGAGCTGTTTCATGACTGCGTGCTGGGGTACATCCCGCTCTGGTGCGTGACCATAATGTTTCAGACAGGAGGTACAACGATGGGCAACAACCCGGTTGGCTGGTTTGAGATCTATGTACAGGACATGCCTCGCGCCAGAGCCTTTTATGAGGCTGTGTTTGCCGTCAAGCTGGACGCGCTGGAGGCGGGTGACATGGAGATGTGGTCTTTCCCGATGGACATGGCGCAGTATGGCTCGGGCGGGGCGCTGGTGAAGATGGAAGGCTGCCCCAGTGGCGGAGGGGGTACGCTGGTGTACTTCAGCAGTGAAGACTGTGCAGTGGAAGCGGCTCGTGCCGCACAGGCTGGGGGCAAGGTGTTCCGCGAAAAAATGTCCATCGGTCAGTACGGTTTTATTGCGCTGGTTACCGATACCGAAGGCAATATGATCGGACTGCATTCGCAACAATAAGCCCGGATACGGCCCCGCATGCCATGGTGGCGCGGGGCTATTTCACGCTCGGCCTAGTGAACGCTGCATCCACAGCTGCAGCATGTCCGGGCCCCAGTAGGCATAGGGCAGGATCATCACGCTGCGGGTACCCGGTGCGGTGAGAATGGGGAAAACGCCACCCCGTAGAAAACCATCCGGCAAGTGCTGGCGGTAGACCATGAACGAAGAGGTTGCCATGTCCTCGGTCGCGCCCAGGCTCGCGGGCAGAAGCAGGCCGAAGCTACGTTCCAGCTCCTGAGTCACGCTGTCGGCCAATACTTGCAGCTCCGGGCTGTCCGGCCGGGTGTGCTTCAAGTCAAAAATGGCCTGCCCCACCGCCCGCAGCCGCTGTGGTGCTGCGTCGAAGCTGGGCTCCGGGCTGTATACCAGCTGCGCCGGGCAATCCATGTCTCCCCATTGGAACAACTGGGAGTTTGCCTGCACCAGTGCACCCCACACCACACGCCCACGCTGGACCAACAGGCGCTGCTCTTCCCACACCTTGAACAGCGGATCACGACTCTCCATCCAGCCAGGTTGCGGGGCTGAAGCAAAACGCAGTAGCCGCAGCCAGCCCGGCCAACGTGTGAAACGGCGCCGACTGTCAGCGATCATCTGTTCATGTGAAGGTGTGCTCATCGGTGGGTTAAATCAAAACAGGTCATGATCAGGGTCACAAAACGGGCGCTCAAACGGGAGCCCGCTCCAGCTGGATGATCTCGTCGACGACTTTCCGACACATGGCCTCAGCCGCTTCAGAAGTTGCTGCGGTACAGATCACATGCCCCAGGCGATCATAAGAATCGATCATCTCTCCAACTTCGTCCCCTACGGTGCAGTTCAGGACCAGCTCAATCACACCGGGCAGGCTTCGCGCCTCATCGACACCGTGGATCGCCACCAACCGGCCAGGAGGGCTGACCACAAACTGGATGGCAACCGCCTGCTGGCAGGCGGGCTGGTGCAGCTCGCCTTGCTGTAAAGCGACCCAGCGCAGGGTCAGCTCAAAGACATCCACCCCAGTCGCCAGCTGCAGCAACTGGGCAATACGATCACCGCCAACCCGCGTATGGGTTTCGACAATGCGCGGCCCCGAGCTACCCAGTATCAGCTCGGTATGTGAAGGGCCCTCCTGCAACCCCACCCGATCCAGACAGTCGAACACCGCTTGTCGCAGTTGCTCCTGCTCCGTCGAAGACAACATGGCCGGGCCGACATGGCCCACCTCGATATAGGGGTTAGCCCAGCCCTCACCCAACTTGGCTTTCTGGTGGATGTTCAGCACGACATGACGCCCGTGAAAGCTGAATGCTTCGACAGAGAACTCCGGCCCCTCTACAAAGCGCTCGACCATGTAGTCTTCACCCACACCATCGGCAGGAAACACCGTGCGAAGCAGCGCCTCGTCAAACAGATCCAGCCGGATCACACCATAGCTGCCCATGCCCCGCTCTGGCTTCAGGATCACCGGGTAACCCTGCGCCTGCACGAAGGCCTGAAAATCTGCCACGGTGCTGACATGCAGTGCCGGGACCGAGTAGGGGCTGTCCGCCATGGCGGCCCGCATCTTCACCTTGTCACGAGTGCAAGCTACCACCTCAGCAGGCACTTTCGGTGTCAGTCCTAGCGCTAGATTCAGCTGAGCAGCCAGCTGCAAGGCGTTTTCCCCAAACGAGAGCACCTGATCAAACGGGTCGTCCTGATGAATGGCCTTGAGCACAGGCAACAGGCCGGGGTCTGTCAGAAAGTCCAGTCCCAGCCAGCGGGCCACCGCACGCCCTTCGTCCGGCATGCCTCGCTCCGGCCTATCCACCACCGTCAAACGAATGTCCAGTCGCGCTGCCGCAGCAAGCACTTCGGTCATCCCACCGATCAGCAATACATGTGGCATGGTGGTCCTCTTTATCGGCACCGCAACTGGGTTGTGCGCTGTCGTCATGTTGCTGTCAGCAGCAGATCACAATGAATCTGCAGAGCCTCAGTCGCATTACGGTGCAGCAGGAACCCCTGCTGCTGCAAGGCCTGTTGCACCTGTTGCACCACGGGCTGGAACCGGCTCACCCGCCGCGCCTGCCAGCTCGATGAAGTAAACACACCCAGCGGCAGCAGGCGTAAGCGACGGCCCTGCCAACGGATGGAAACATCGACATGATGACCATCCACATCATGACCATTGGCACCGAAGATATCGGCCACTTCGGCACGCCGCGCGGGGTACACTGCACGGAACACACCCATCCCGGCATAACGAAAAATCCGCCGAGCCAGGCCCAGACGGGCGCTTGGGGCTTCATAACCGCGGGTCAGGATCAGGCCTATCGAGTCCGGCAGACAGGCCGCTGCCTGCTGCAAGCGCAACCAGGCCTCTGGCGCCAGCACCACTTGCCGTGCAGGCCAACGCGGTTGTACTTCGAGCCGCCCCTGCATGCCCCGCGGCAAGGTCATCAACGGCATGGTCAAATCAGGCAATGTCCTTTTCTGTCATCTTGACAGCCTTTCTGCAAATCACGTTCACTGATGCGGCTACCTGCAGCACCCAGCAGATGAGGCTTACCCTCTCTGCATGTGCTGGCCTCGCATTGTAGGGGAAATGCATGACGTTACAAACCTGGATACTGTTTGCCTTTGCCACCCTGGGGCTGTCACTGACGCCAGGGCCGAATGGCATGCTGGCCCTGTCACATGGGGCCCTCTACGGCGTGCGGCGTACGCTGCTAACCATCAGTGGCGGGGTGCTGGGCTTTGTGCTGCTGCTGGGTTTGGCAATGTCCGGCATCAGTGCCATCCTGAAAACATCCAGTGCCGCGCTGGCCTGGCTCACCTGGCTGGGGGCAGCCTGGCTACTATGGCTTGGGGTTCAGCTGTGGCGCAGTCCGCCCTTGTCGCTGGAGAATATGAGCGCCGATCCGCGCGCGCACGGTTCATTGTTCCTGCAGGGCTTGCTGTCTGCTTTGTCCAACCCCAAGGTGTTGCTGTTTTTTGGTGCCTTCCTGACCCCATTCATCGCCCCATCCGCACCACTGCTGCCGCAGTTTGTGGTGATGGCCCTCACCTTCGCCGTCATCGAATTTGGCATTGAGCTGCTGCTGGCTGTGCTGGCGCAACGCATTCGTCCCTGGTTGCAGCGACTGGGTCACCGCTTCAACCAGATTTGCGCCGTGCTGTTTGGACTGATCGCGGTTGTGCTGGTCCTGGCGCACTGACCCACTATAGCCAGCGCTCCCCCGCGGGGGTCAACACGCGGGCTCGCAAGCGCGGCATGGCCTCCGGAGCAGCCATCTGCAGACAGGCATCCTGCAGAGGCAGGATGTCCAGCAAGGCCTGCACAGCTGACGCCTGCGGGTGTGACCAGTACAAACCCAGCAGTCTGACACCCTGATCAGGCAAGCGCTCCGCCGGGTGTATGCCCTCAGGCCATTCGATCAGCATGGGGAGTACCCCGCCCCAGGGCAAGCGTCCATCCTCAGGAATGCTGATTTGCCATAGCATGTCACCTCGGCTCATGGCGCATACCGTACCCACCTCTCCCTGCAAACGGGCAGCGGCGGCTTCTATGTCCACACATCGGGCCACCCAGCCACGCAGTGCGGGTGTCGCCATCGCGGGATCATCCAGCGCAAACCAGCGCGGGCGCTCAGGCGCGGCCAGATGCGGCGCAGGTGCAATCACTTCCAGATAGCAGCGCGGGCCCAATCGCAGCAGGCGGTTATGGGTGCCCATCAGCACATGCTCACCGCCAGGCTGTAAAGGGACACCCAGCTGCGCGCTGACCCAGGCAACGCCTGCCTCCAGTGAGGCAGCCGTCACCGTCAGATGATCAATCCGGCACGGTGGGGGTTTACCAGTCACGAGGGGCCACCAGGTCTTCTGCATCCGCCTGTGGGAAGCCATAGCAGCGCGCAATCAACATGAATTCGCCTGCAATATCATCCCGTGCCACCGTCTCCAGGTCACTCCCGGCATCCCAGAAAGCTTGCTGCAAGCGGTTGAAGGCTTCGGTTGCGGCGTGCGTTAGCGCATACAGTTCCTCGAGATCCTGAGGCTGATTCTCCTCGATGGCCTCGCACAGTTGCTGCAGAATGCCCCGCCCCAGGTCCAGCACATGGGGCGGGTAGTACGGGTCGCGATACAGTTCGGCCAGAAAGGCATGGTGGCGCAACTCGGTATTGCTCAATGGCATGCTCACCCCCGCAATGCATACGTCTGATTCCAACTGTAGCGCCTTCTGCGCTGGCTTGCCAGACTGGCCCACATGACAGTGGGCCGCTTGCAGCGTAAGCTGATGCCTCTCACTACGACAGGAGTACGGCCATGTCCCAACTCAAGGTACTCGGGCTTTGCGGCAGCTTGCGCAAGCATTCCACCAATATGGGCTTGCTCAAGTATGCCCAGGCGCATGCCCCCACCCAGATTGACCTGACCATAGCCGACCTGAGCGAGGTACCTTTTTACAACGCAGACCTGAGTACACCGCCCGCCGCAGCGGCAACCTTGCTACAGCAGTTTGAGGCCGCCGATGCACTGCTGCTGGCGTGCCCGGAATACAACTACTCGCTGGCGCCCGCCTTGAAGAACGCACTCGACTGGGCCTCCCGCGCCCCCGAAAACCGCCTGCTCAACAACAAGCCGGTTGCCATCATGGGGGCCGCGGGCGGCATGGGCAGCTCACGCGCGCAGTACCACCTGCGGCAAGTGTGCGTCTTCCTCAACCTGCATCCGCTGAACAAGCCGGAAGTGTTCAGCAATGCGTTCAGCAACAGCTTTGATGCCACCGGCCAACTGGTCGACGAAAAGGTGCAGCAACTGATTTTGCAACAACTGGCCGCCCTGTATGACTGGTCGGTACAACTGGGCTTCGGGCGGTCGCAGGCATGAGTTCAAGTTTGCTGGTGATCCTGACGCTGCTGCTCAGCATCGGGCTCACCTTGAGCTATGTGGGCAGCCTGATTGCGATGCTGAGTGCCTTTGGACAACGCAAACCGCTGGCTGGCCTGCTGATGTTGCTGTTGCCGCCACTGGCCCTGTTCTACAGCCTGCAGGATCGGTTAAAGCACCGCTATGCCCTGCGCTTGCTGACATTCGGGCTGCTCGCCCTGCTGCTCACGGCCTTGCTGGGCGCCTTGTTTGGCGACGCCCGCTTCTGGTCCTGGTTTTTTCAGGGCATGACCAGCAAGCCACCGGCCTGAGGCCATACCGGCAGCCCTATGGCGCCAGAAATCAACGCAGGGCCGCGTCCAGCCCTGCGGCCTCATACTGTCCATCTTCAGCCGGGTAGCGCAGGCCCTTCATCCCCTGCGCCTTGGCCAGGGACCAGAGCAGGCTTTCACCCGCAGGCAAGGTATCCGGCGTCATCGCATAGAGGGGGTCTGCATAGGCTTGGCGGGGGCTCACCACCTCCCAGCCCCGGCTGCGGAACAACGTAATGATGCTGCGGATATAGGCCGCATTGATGGCGTTGGTGTGCAGCAGCATCACATGCGAGGGGCTGCGGTGCAGTACGCTCTGTGCCAGTTGATCATAGTACTGCGCGCGGTCCCACAGGTGTTGCAGGTAGGCGGCCTGCAAGGTGGGCAGGCGGTCGGTCTTGCCTTCTTTCAGCAGCTGCAGGAAACGCTCGTTGTAGTACCAGTCACTGGTATCAATACTGACTGCAGCAGCTTGATAGCCATGCTCGCTCAGCCAGCGACGCACACCATCCCTCTTCTCCAGGGTATCACCCTCTTTCAGATAGGGGTAACGGAAACGGGGCGTCCAGCCCGGCAATACGCTCAGCAGCCGCTCAGCGCGCAGAATATCGGTCGTGTAGCGTGTCAGGGTCATGTCCTTGCCAGACAGACTCTTGTGGCAATGGGTGTGGTTACCGATCTGGTGGCCTGCCACTGACCACTGCCGCAGCAAGGCCATGCCCGCCTCACTCTCCACACGTTTGCCCGCAGGCAGGATCAAGCTCTGCACCTGCATGGCGGCCAGCCCGTCCAGCAGCTTCTGATTCCAGACCGCTGCCTCTTCGGCCTCCTCAGGACTAAAGCCATCATCAAAGGTCAAGGCAAGGGTGTGTGCACAGAGCAGCCCCGGTAGAACCAGCAGAAAATACCCCAGCCAGCGAAACATGCGTCATCACTTTGTCATAAATATTTTGCATGCTAAACTATGCAGACAACTGTGCCAACTGAACGGCTGGCCAGTCCCGGCCTGAAGATGCCGGGCAATACGGCCTTGGCATGCCCCCTTGCTGCGTCTATGATGAGCCATGGATGCACGACTCGACACCATCCTGTCGCCCGTTTACCTGCTGATTGCCCAAACCCGCCCAGAACGGAGTTGCCATGTCCAGTGCTGTTGTGGTTACTGATTGTGAAACCATTCTTCCCGACAATACCTTCATCTATTCCCGCACCGACTTGCGCGGCATCATCGTCGAGGCCAATCATGCCTTTGCCGAGATCAGTGGCTATGTCCCGGAGGAGCTGATTGGCAAGCCGCACAATGTGGTACGGCACCCGGACATGCCCAAAGAGGCCTTTACCGACCTGTGGCAGACGCTGAAAGCCGGCCGTCCCTGGCGTGGCCTGGTCAAGAACCGGCGCAGTGATGGTGGCTTCTACTGGGTGGTAGCCAATGCCTCACCGGTGCGTGAAAACGGTCAGGTGATCGGCTACCAGTCGGTGCGGACCAAACCCAGCCGTGAGCAGATTGCCGAAGCCGAAGCCATTTACCGCCGCATCCGTGCGGGCGACAAAAGCCTCAGCATCGAGCAAGGCCGTGTGGTGCGCAAACTGCCAGCGTGGCTGGACTGGCTGATGAGCCTCTCCGGGCACATGGCCATCCTCGCTTTTGTATTCGGCCTGCATGCCTTGTTTGGTCTGTTCGACCTCCTGCAAATCCATACACCGGCGTGGATGGGTGACGGACTGGACATGCTGTCGATCCCGATTTTTCTGTACATCGTGCTCTTCTTCATCCCCAAGCTGAACCGAGATGTCCACACCATCGACGATTACTTTGAAAAGGCCTCACAAACTGGAGATCTCTCCGGTGAAATGAAGCTTAACCGGCGCGACCAGCTGGGCCGGGTGGCCCGGCAGGCTTATGGGCTGGTCTCCTCACTGCGTGCCGCCTTGCTATGCGTGCAAGATGCCACCGTCCAGGTAGCCCGAGCCAGTAGCGATATGGGGGAGCAGGTCACCCAGGTAGAACAATCCGCGCACGAGCAGAACCGTGCCACTGGCTCTACCGCTGCCGCGCTGGAAGAAATGTCCGCCTCGGTGCTGCATGTGGCCGAGATGGCCGGTAAAGCCGGTGCGTCAACCCGCGAAGTCGGGCAACAAGCCCAGCACAGTGCAGACACCGCCAATCAGGCAGCGGCGGGTATCTTGCGGCTGGCCGACACGGTCAAAGCCTCATCCCGCACCGTAGAAGCGCTGGGGCACAGCTCCACCGAGATCGGCAATATTGCCAGCCTGATCAAGGAAATCGCCGGGCAAACCAATCTGCTGGCCCTGAATGCCGCCATTGAAGCCGCGCGCGCCGGGGAGCAAGGCCGAGGCTTTGCCGTGGTGGCCGATGAAGTGCGCAAGCTGGCAGAACGCACCACCTCAGCCACCGGGCAGATTGATGAGTTGATCGGCAAGATCCGGCAGGATGCCGAGCAAGCGGTCAGCAGCATGCAGAGCGGTGCGCAACAGGTGGAAGACAGCGTGCAGAAGGTGGAGGAAGCCCGCCAGTCGCTACAGACCATCAACACCCATATGCAGCTGACCGTGACCGAGGTCAATGGCATCGCCAACGCGGCGCATGAAGAAAGCCAGGCCATGGGCAGCATCTCGCAAGATGTCTCGCAAGTGGTATCACTGACCGACTCCACCCTGCATGCAGTGGAAGCCACCCGTGACGAATTTGCCAAACTCAACCGGGTACTGGAGCGCATGCAGCTCTCCGTCAAGCAGTTCCGCCTGTAATCCTCTCGCTTAGTACCGGCCCCTGCGGGGGCCAGTACCGGAACCTTCATGCCTGAATCTTCGTTGCAGATACGACCGGCTCTGCCCGCCGAGTATCCGGTGATTGCCCGCCTGCATGCCGATAACTGGCAGCATGCCTATGCCGGGCAACTGTCGGCAGCGTGGCTGACCCATCACGTTCACGCTGACCGCTTGCAATGCTGGCAGCAGCGCATGGCACAGATCGACCCAAGTCAGCGGGTATGCCTGGTAGAAGCGGATGGGCTCGCCATTGGCTTTGCCTGCCTTTATCTGCAACATGACCCGGCGCGGGGGCACTATCTGGATAACCTGCATGTGCTGCGTCACTGGCAAGGCCGTGGTATCGGCAGGCAGCTGATGCAGGCTATTGCTGCGATGTGCCAGCAGGATGATCCCAGCCAGGGCTTGTACCTGTGGACCACCACACAGAATCATGCCGCCCAGCAGTTTTATCAAGCCATCGGCGCACGCTGTGAGGGCGAATCCGTGTGGGAAGCACCAGACGGCAACCGCATCCCCTGTGTGGGTTATCAGTGGAGCGCAGCTCAGCTGGCTGCCGCAGAGACTTTCATGCAAAATGCATGAATGAACCGAATTATTCCCTTACTGTGCCTGCTGCTGGCGGCCTGCCAGGATCAGGGCACAAACCCCACGCCACCCGCCAGTACGGCTGATGTTGTGCTGCCGGTCCCGCAACATAGGGTGACCGATGACTTCCTTCTGACGGCAGAAGCCCGGCAGATCGAATCACTGGGTGGCATCCGCAGCATCGTGATCCGCTGTCATTGCGCGGAGCAAGACATCATACGTGACGATCAGGCCAGCGGTCTGGTACTGGACATGTCAGGCCAGCAGGGTAGCCAGGGTTACCACGGTGAGCAAAGCGTTCCCGGGCAGATGCAGCCGCGAGACCTGCTGTTTGACCGGAGCGTCCGGGGAGATACGCTGACCTTGCACAGCCGGGAGTGGCTTTACGTTCACCACTTCAGCCAGATCACCCGGCTGCAGGTCCGGCTGCCCAGCCGGATTACCCTGCGGTTTGAACCGCTGAGTGAGGAAGAGCTGTATCAGCACAGCCCATTCAAGGCTCGATAAAGGGAGGCTGGTGCTGATACTCCTGTTGCCACTTGCTCCACCACTGAGGGAAGGCGTCAGCAGGCATGGGTCTGGCAATGCTGTAACCCTGACCATGATCACAACCCAAGGCCCGCAGCAAAGCCCATTGTGACGGGTCCTCCACCCCTTCTGCAGTCACATGTACACCGAACCCCTTGCCGAGCGCGGCGACCGAGCGGACGATGGAAGCATCCCGGCTGCCCGCCTGCAGCTGCCGCACAAACATCTGGTCGATCTTGATTTCGGCAATGTCCATCTCGCGCAGGTAGCCGAGGGAGGTATAACCCGCCCCGAAGTCATCCACCGAGATGGCCAGCTGATTGCTGCGGAACGCTTCCAGTACCGTCATGGCCTGGTTCGGATTAGCGATCAGGGCCGTTTCAGTCAGCTCGATCATCAAGGCCTCGGGTGGCAAGCCCAGTTCATATAGCCGGCTGGTCAGGCGGGTCAGAAACTGGGCGTCGTCGATCAGGCGGGCCGAGAGGTTGACCGAGACTGGAAACTGCCAGCCCTGTGCCCGCCATTGCACGGCTTGCTGCATGGCCAGCTCGAAAATCATGTCATTGAGCGGATGAATGATGGATGCCCGTTCTGCTACCGGAATGAACTCCGCGGGCGAGATGTTCACGCCCTCCCGGGTTCGCCACCGTACCAGGGCCTCCACCCCCACCAGCTGCCCATTTTGCAGGCTGATCTTCGGCTGGTAGTGCAGGGAAAGCTCTTGGCGCTCCAGCGCTTCGGACAGGCGGTGCGCCAGCAGCACCGGGCTGGGCTGGGGTCCGCTGCTGGGCTGCAGGTCACTGTACAGCATGTAACCCCGGCTACCTTGCTTGGCGGCAGCCATGGCATCGTCTGCATGGGTCAGCAGGTCGCGCCGGTTATTCCCATTGAGCGGGTAAAACACGATGCCGATGGAGATGTCGATGCTGACCACCTCCCCACCCACCGCAATTGGCTGGCGGATGGCGCTGCAGATTTTCTCTGCCAGCAGCACCGCATCTTCCGGTGTTTCCATTTCCACCAGCGTTGCGGCGAACTCATCTCCGCCCAGACGGGCAAACAAGTCGCTCGGGCGGGCGACAGACTGCAATCGTCTCGCCACCTCGACCAGCAACTGATCTCCAGCCTCATGCCCCAGGCGGTCATTGACCTCCTTGAACATATTCAGGTTCAGCAGGAACAGGGCAAAGCTGTTGCGCGAGGTGCTGCGTGATGCAGCAAAAAACAGGTTCTCGAGATGATCAAAGAAAAGGTTGCGGTTCGGCAGGTTGGTCAATGGGTCGTACAAGCTCATCCGCCGCAGTTTCTGCTCGGCTTCAGCCACTTCCTGCATCAGCTTTTGATGATGCAGGCCATTGTCGATGGCTGTCAGCAACTTTTCTGCACTGATCTGGTGCTTGGTCAGGTAGTCAAACACGCCCCGCCGCATGGCCTCGGCCGCAATATTGTCATCACCCAGCCCGGTGACCATGATGACCGGAAAATCCGGTCCCAGCTTGCCCTGCAGGCTGGGCAGCAAATCCATGCCGTTCACATCACCCAGCTGATAATCCAGTACCACGCAATCAAACACCCCGCTCACCAGCCGGGTGAGTGCTTCTTCACCGGAGCTGGCTTCCGTCACATCGGCATCACGTTGCGAGCGGTTCAGCAGGCGCGCCAGCCGCTCACGATCCACATCATCGTCGTCGACGATGAGGATGCGCAGGCGCGGCAGTTCGCTCGACGGATTCATGGCAGGCTCACACTACCGTGATACTCTTCCAGCAAACGCGCCAGCCGGCTGAACTGGGGGCCTACGGCTGATTTCACCATATAACCCGCCACATGGTGATGATAGGCACGGCTTTTGTCAGTATCGGCGTCGGACGTAGTCAGAATGAAAATGATCAGACTGCCCAGATCAGGGTCATTACGTACCACTTCCAGAAACTCAAAACCGTTCATGCGCGGCATGTTGAGGTCCAGCAAGACCAGCATGGGGCGCTTGATTTTGCGATCCGGATGCTGCCCGCGCAAGATATCCAGCGCCACCTGACCATCCTCCGCCATGACCACCGGACAATCCAGACTGTATTTCCGCAAGCCCCGGAGTACGGCTTCAGCCGCTACATCATCATCGTCAACCAACAGGATATTGAGGTTCACAGCGCTCCCCCTGTTTGCATCCGTTGCTGAAAGCGGGGCCACCAGAAGCGAAACTCGGCGCCACGCCCTTCCCCGGCTCCCCCGGTATGTACCTCAATCCTTCCGCCATGGCTCTCTACCAGCCGACGGGTAATGGCCAGCCCGATCCCGGCCCCTTGGCGAGAGGACGCGGAAGCGGTCTGGAACAGCATGAAGATGCGTTCCAGGCTGGCCTCAGGAATACCGGGACCATCATCTGACAGGCTAAAACGGCAAAAAGCATCTTCTTCGGTTACCCGCAAGCGCAACTGCCCCTGCGCCCGATCGTGATGCTTGACCGCATTGCTGATCAGATTACGCAGCACCGTTTCCAAGGGGGTGCGCGCAGCAGGGAATGGTCCCACCCGGATATCCCGCTCCAGTGCAAACCCTTCCGGCAAGGGGCTCATCTCCAGAATGCTGTCCAGCAGGGCTTGCACATCGACAAGCTCAAGCTCGGTACTGGCCTTGCCAGCCCGGGCATAGGCCAGCAGGTCATCAATCACCCGCTCCATGCGCGCCACCCGAGTGCGAATGCGCTCCAGATTATTGCCCAGCTTGTCATACGCGGCGGACTGCAAATCCTCATGCATCCATTCCGCCAGATCCCCGATACCGTGCAGCGGGGAACGCAGGTCATGCGATGCCACATAGGTAAATTGCTCAAGGTGGGCATTGGCCTGCCGCAGCGAATTTTCCACCCGCTTGCGGGCTGAAATATCGGTAACCACCGCCATCACCATCTGCTGGCCATCCCACACCAAGGGTGCCAGACCAATCTCCACCGGAAACTCGCTGCCATCGCGGTGTCGCCCCATCAGGTCCCGCCCCATGCCCATGCGGTGGTGGCGTGGGGCACGGCTGTATGCAGTGCGCAAAGGGGGGTGGCCCGCAGCATGCCGCTCCGGGATCAGCACTTCGACAGGCTGACCCACCAGTTCATCGGCACGGTAACCGAAAGCCTGTGCCACCAGATGGTTCAGGAAGCGGATGCGGCCCTCCTGACTGACCACCAGCACGCCATAGGGTGCAGCCTGCACCAGATCACGGAAGGAGTGTTCAATCTTGCGCCGCTCACTGATATCTACCACCGAGGCCAGCACCCCTTGTCCAGAAGGGGTCTGCACGGGGGCCAGACCAATTTCCAGCGGAAACTCGCTGCCATCGGCACGGCGCCCAAACAGCTCGCGCCCCACCCCCATGCGGCGTGCCTCAGGCTGGACGGAGTACATGGTGCGCATGCCTGCGTGTCCATTGCGATAGCGTTCAGGCAGCAACACTTCAATCAACTGCCCGGTCAGGCTGCCGGCTTCGTAACCAAACATGGTCTCGATCGCCGGGTTGGCTTGCAGGATATGACCACCGTCATCCACCAGCAGCAAGCCCACCGGAGCAGCCGCCAGCATAGGGTCGGCCCAGCCTTGCCGGGCCGCAGCTTGCGGCAAGGCCATCAGCAAAACCTGCTGGCCCGCCTGCTCTCCCATCCGGGCGGTGAGGCACAAATTTGGTGCCCCGGCCAGGCTGAGCTGCACATTGCCCTGACTATCCGGCTCACTCAGCGCACTGATGAAGTCAGCCCGCGAATGGCCGGGGCCTATCGGGATGCCCAAGGATGCCAGCCATTCACGCAACGGGGCGTTCAGATAGCACACTTGTGCCTCATCCAGCACCAACACCCCTTGGGTCAGCTGATCGGTAACCCACTGCAATGCAGGGGAACATACCGTCCCGACTTGATTGTGTTCCAAAGCATGGCTCCTTGCGGATCCACAGGCTAAACCGGCCTGCATGCTTTGGTATGGTAAGCTGCTGCAGAAAAAGCAAGATCAACTGGACGAGTGGACAGCCCAGTCAGGCCAGTGCGCCCACAGTGAACCGCATGCTGTGCCCGCTACCGATCTCCGACGTCAGCGCCACCCCATAGGCACGCTGCAGCGGCTCGGGCAGCAAGACAGCCTCGGGTCGCCCCCAGCCCAGCAGCTGCCCGCTTGCCAGCAAAGCAACCTCATCAGAATAACGGGCGGCCAGTTCAAGATCATGCAGTACCTGTACAACCGTGCGCCCTGTCCGGGCCAGCTTTTGCAACAAGCGCTGCAAGGCATGTTGATGTTTCAGGTCCAAATGATTGGTCGGCTCATCGAGCAACAGACACGGCGTCTGCTGCGCCAGCGCCCTTGCCAGTGCCGCGCGCTGGCGCTCGCCACCAGACAGGCGCGACAAAGGCTTGTGCATCAAGGGCAGCAGCTCCACCTGCTGCAAGGCGTGCTCCAGCAGCTGCCGGTCCGCAGGCGGCAAAGGTGTCCAGCTGTCGCGGTGCGGGTGGCGCCCCAGTGCTGCGTACTCCAGCACCGTAAAGGGTAGCGAGTAGTCCGGATGCTGTGCCACCCAAGCCATCTCCCGTGCCCGCTGCACCGCATCAAGGCGGGACAGGGGCTGCCCCTGATAGTCCACCCGACCGGCCGCCACTGGCAACAAGCCTGCCAATACCCGCAGCAGGCTGGTTTTGCCTGCACCGTTGCAGCCCAGCAGCGTCGTCAGCCGTCCCGGTTGAATCTGGCAACTGACCCCTTGCAGCACCGGTTTGCCACCACGCGCCACGGTAACCGTGTCCAGTTGCCAGCCGAGGGTGACGGGTATCATGCGGCCTCCTTGCGACGTTGCTGCCGCCACAGTAATAGTACAAAGCACGGTGGCCCGATAAAGCACACCAGAATACCCACCGGCAGGTCCAGCGGGTATGCCACCGTACGCGCCAGGGTATCCAGCACCAGCAGCAACAGCGCGCCACCCCATGCGGACAAGAGAATAAGCCGACGCCGACTGCCCCCGCTAAACATCGCCACCCCGTTGGGCACCAGAATGCCAATAAAGCCGATAATGCCGGCCAAGGCGACCGCTGCGCCGATGCACAGCGCCGTCCCCACAATGGTCAACGCGCGCACCCGGCTGACTTCCACCCCCAGCAATTGGGCTGAATCATCCCCCAGCAGCAGTACATCCAGATTACGCGCTTGCCAGCACAGCAGCAGCAAACCCAGCACCACGCATGCCAGCGCGGGCAGGTAATCGCTGAAACGAGCGGCGGACAAATTACCTGAGAGCCAGGCCATGGCGCCGCGCAGTGCCAAATCATCGGACAGAAACAGCAGCAGGCTAATACCCGCGCCACAGGCCGCCCCCACCATCAGGCCGATCAGCAGCAAACCTCCGGTACCCCCACCCACCCAGCGATGCAGCAGCAGGATGAACAAGGTGGTGAGCACGCCGCCACCAAACGCCACCAGCGGCAACGACAGCGCCACCATGCTGCCGGTGCCTGCCGTCACCAGCAACAGCACCACGCCCAACGCAGCCCCGCCACTGGTGCCCAGCAGGCCAGGGTCCGCCATCGGATTGCGGAAAATGGCTTGCAAGGCAGCCGCGCTGGCAGCCAGTGCAGCACCGACCAGCAAGGCTGAGGCCATGCGCGGAAGCCGAATGTGCCGCAGCAGTGGGTCTTGCCAGTCCGGCCAGACCCAGCCCTCGCCGCCCTGCCCTGCAACCCATAGCAGGAGCAGCACGCTGCCGAGCAGGGCCAGTAGCTGCGGCATGCCTGGCAATCGGACCTTCTGCACCACAGCCCAAGCGAGGGTCGTCATCACAGTGCCTGCAGACGACGAACCACGGCTGGGCTATTCAGCCCAACGGCAAACACATCCAGCACATCCATCTCGAACAGCTTGTGCTGTTTGACGGCAGGCGTGTCTGCCAGCTCTGGCCGTGCCGCCAGCGCCTCCAGCGAGCCGTACACAGGCCGGTTGTGGCGCGCCACAATCACCACATCGGGCTGCAATGCCTGCCACACCTCCCGGTTGAGGCGAGTCATGCCGCTCCACTGGCCTGCCACATTGACGCCACCCGCAGCACGAATCAGCAGGTCTGCCGCCGTATCGCGTCCGGCAATCATGGTCCCGTCGTAGCTGATCAGGAAACGCCGACCTTTGGCTTGTGCCGGTGTCATGCCCTGCTGCCAGCGCTGAGCCAGCTGCTCCGCAGCCTCACCGCGCCCAAGCAACAGCCCGGTCTGCCGGATCAGCGCCGGGAAATCGCTGCCATCCGGCTTTGTTCCCAGCAGATGCGCGTTGACGCCCATGTCACGCAGCTGCTGCCAGATGGCAGGGGGCTGCGCCAGCTCGCTGCCGAGTACCAGTGTAGGCTTGGCCTTGATAATCGGCTCCACCGTCAACGCCCGGGAAAACCCGATCACCGGCACCTTGCGCAGCGTTGCGGGTTTGAGGGCATTACGATCACGCCCGACCAGCTCGTTGCAACGGCCCAGCGCACACACCAGCTCAGCCATGTCAGGCGTCAGCGCAACGATGCGCTCCGCCGCCATGGCGGGCAGGCTGCCCAGCAGGGCTCCGGTCAGCAGCAGTTTACGCAGCATGGCTCAGTTCCTGTGGCAGTTCATCCAGCACGGTGCGCCAGCCTTCCAGCTCCGGCTGGCCGGGCTTGCGCTCGCCAAACAGGGTAGCGATGATGCCGCCCTCGCCGTCCAGCAACTCCAGCGAGCTGACGATGCCATCATCGGTCGGCTTGCGTACCACCCAGGCCTCGGCGATGGCGTCCTGCCGCAGGTGCAGGTTAAAGCCGGGGTCCAGCACATTGATCCACGGCCCCATTGGTTCGATGCGCTGCACCGGTCCGCTGTGAATCTGGATCATGCCGCGATTGCCGACAAACACCATGATGGGGAGGCTGCGCTCAGCGGCGGTACGCAACACCCGATCCAGCGCATCCGCGCCCACCCGCCAGGTAAAACCCTCTGGCGCAAAGCGCAGCGCCTGACGGCGGGACACCTCGAAACGTCGGGTCAGTCCAAAGAACTGGTGGGTATCGGTCAGGTCTTTCCAGCCTTGCTGGAAACCGGCCACGTCGATCGACTCGTCCGGGGTTTCGCCTGCTTTGGCGACGACGGGCTCGAACTGCAGCGCTTCGCCATCAAATTCGGTGAATTCATCCACCAGCGCCTGCCAGGCCTTAGCATCGCTACCCGCACGCTGGAACACCTTGTGCACCGCTTCACCGTGGCGATCGAAGAACTGCAGACTATGTTGCTCGCCTTCGCCCTTGGGCTCGCTCAGCGCAAACGCGCAGTACCAGTGGCTGAAGAAAATGCGCAGGTCGATTACCCCCAGGGTCAGCCCGACCTCTGCGCTGCCTTTCAGCTCGCCGTACTGGCCCACTTTCTCATGCACCGCCGCATCATTGCGGGTGAGTGCCATCACTTCGCCCAGCTGGTGAAAGCGCCCCAGCAAACCAGTCCAGTCCGACTTCAGCCGACAGCTGCCCGGCATCACCGCTACCAGCTCGGCTTCACTCACGCCCAGTTTCTCGGCGGCATCACGCTGGCGCAGCTTGGCACCGCTGGCCAGCAGGTCTTGCCAGGCTTGCAGCAGGGCTGCACCGTTCAGGGTCTGTGTCATGTTGTTCCCCTCCAAAAGCGATCCCCCGTTGACGGACGGGGTAGCCGGGCCACCGAAGCAGCCAGTTCAGGTTCAATCAGAAGCGGGCTTCAAGCGATACGGCAAAGGTGCGGCCCGGCTGGGTATAGCGATCCAGCACCGTGCTATTGGCCGCCACACCACGCACGTCCGACCACAGCCAGTACTTGCGGTTGGTCAGGTTGTAGATGCCAAAACGCAGGGTGGTCTGCTTGCCAAGATTGACGTGACCACCCAGGTCCAGCGTGTTGAAGGATGGTGTGCGGTAATACACCACCGGCTGCGAGCCGGTCGCATCGGCGACCCGACGTTGGGCATCAACATGTACCCAGTCCAGACCCAGTCCCCAGTCGGCATTGGCATACGCCAAGCCCAGCGTGAACTTGGCGGGATCAACCGAATTCAGCGGCGCGCCATTGTCTTCCGACTGGCCACGGGTGTAACCATAGGCCGTGCGTAACGTCCAGTTGCGCATGAAGGCCCAGTCCGCCCGCAGCTCCAGCCCTCGGGTGCGCACCCGGCCGATATTCTCGTTGCGGTATTCCGTGGAAATACCGTTGCCGTTGGTATCCCCTTTGTTCAGCGGCACCGCTTCAATGAAATCGCGGTAGCGGGTCTGAAAAGCCGTCGCGGAGAAGGACACACTGTCCCACTGTCCGCGCAAGCCCAGCTCCATGCCTTTGCTGCGCTCAGCCTTCAGCGCCGCATTGGGGAAAATCTCGTACTGTCCGGCCGCATTGACAAAAGCCGTCGCGGTGGCGTCATACGGCGGGTTGCGGAAGCCTGCTGCCAGTTGCCCAAACAGGGTCAGGTGTGGGTCCAGCTTCCACTGCATTGCCAGTTTGGGGGTCCAGGCACTGTCGCTGTAGTCCTGTACCTTCTGCCCCGAGGTATTGGCGCGCGCAAAATCGGCATCGGGCGACAGTTTCAGGCGATAGCGGTCGTAGCGTAGTGCCGGTTGCAGCGAGAAACGATCGCTCAGGGCGATGGCGTCCTGCATGAAGACACCGATGCGATCCACCTGGGCATCCGGGAAAATCTTGCTCGGATAGGTTTCGCCTGCCACGGTCTTGTTGACCGTGCCAGTAACCAGGTTGATTTCCGAGCGGTCGCGCGGACGGCGAGTTTCAGTGCGGCTGACATCCAGACCATAAACCAGATCATGGCTGACCGAGCCCCACTGCAGGCCCTTCTGGAACTGCACATCCATGCCCAGCATGTCCTGTTCGAAGCGGCTGTCGGTCAGTCGCAGACGGTTATTGCTGCGCCGTTCGCTGGCAGTTTCATGAAAGCGCAGCTGCTGGATATAGGTATTGAGCTTGAGGTGGTCGAACAATGCGGTATTGCCATCGTATTCATAGCCCAAGCCCAAGCGGCTGCGTTCACTGTGGTCCTCGCCCTGACTGTCCAGAATATTGATGACCGGGCCGCCACCTGCTGCCACCCCACGTTCTGACAGCAAATTGGTTTGGCTGTTACGACGGAAGTGATCCAGCGTCAGGGAGAGGCGATGCCCCTGCCCCAGATTGCGCTCCAGCGTGGCCAGAATGCCCGTACTGTTCCAGTCTTGCGGGTTGGGTGTCGTGCGCTTGCTCTTGGCCGTCAGGTCGCTGGCATCGTTGCTGCCCTGATTTTGCCGCGCTTCGCCTTCACGGCGAACCAGTTGCAGCAGCGTCGCCCAGTCCTGGTTGCGCCAAGCTAGCGTCGCACTCAGCCCCTTGCGCTGGTCTTGGCCATCAAAGCTGGCCTTGGCACGGAATGCCACTTTGCCGGGTTCGGTGGCGACATCTTCGGGCCGCAAGGTGCGCAAAGCCACCACACCGCCCATGGCATCACTGCCATAAGCACCCGAGAACGGGCCCTTGACCAGCTCCACCCCGGCCAGACTGTCCGGGTCCAGCAGGTCACGTCCGGAAATGGCCGAGCCACCACCCCGATACTCATCCGGCAGCCGGACCCCATCCACCAGCATCAATACCCGGTTGCCTTCAATACCACGGATGGTGACACTGCCATTGCCGCGCCGGATCAGCTCCGTCGGCAGGCTGACATTAGGTTCAAGCTTGAAGACATCCTTGGTGTTGACCACCTGGCGGCGGTCCAGCTCACTGCGAGGCACCAGACTGACGTTGGTCGCCGTGTCTTCTGCATCGGTGGCCACGCGGTTAGCCACCACACTCACACTGCCCGGCGATGCGACTACCGGTGCCTCATCTGCAACCGCTGGCACCGCAGCAACCAGCACCAATCCGGCCAGCGGCCAGCTATCCTTTACAGCCATATTCCCCCCGATGACGGTCGTGCCGTCATATTGCATATCGCGTGGCGGGCTGGCTGGTACTACAGCGGGCTGGCTAGGCGTTGTGTAAGGGTGCTCAGGGCACCTTGGTCAGGATCAATTTGTCATTGCGCGTCCAACGCAGCAGGTAGCGTTCCCCCCGATGCTCAATCAGCACCTCCCGTGATGCAGCAAACAGCACCTTACTATCCAGTATGGGTAGCGCGGGCCGTGTCGCGGGGGCCTGGGTATTGACTTGGGGCTGACGTACTTGATCCATGTCACGAATGATAATAATTTTCATTGCTATATGCAAGTTTTACAAAGCACCTTGATCATTTTGCAAAACTGCACAGCGTTGCCCTGCCCCATTGCGCGGCAGGGATAGGCAAATCGACAACCCATTGGCATAATCGGGCCATCCCTGCCTGAGGTACGCCATGTCTACCCCATCACGCTCCGCATTCACAGATATGCCGTTTCTGCTACTCTTCATTCTGACACTGCTCAATGCATTGGTTGGTCGCCCACTGTGGCTGGCCATACAGAGCAGCCAGGCATGGCGCAATGGTGTCGCGGACATCTTGCAAGGCAGCATGACCCTGCTTTTGCTGTTGATGCTGCTGATACGCGGCCTGCAACTGAAGAAACAAAAGCCACCACACCATTAATCGTTTCATGACCACCCCAGGTCAAACAGGAGGGCAGATGCTGCGCATGGTGTTCTGCATGTGCCTGCTATGGTGGACGCTGCCCGCGCACGCCACCCTGCTGGAGGTCGTCACCGAGGAAGGCCCGCCCTTGCAATATCTGGAGCAAGGCCAGATTCGGGGGGCGGGTGCCGAGTTTGTAGAACGTCTGCTGCACCGGGCAGGCTATTCATACCGGCTGAGCATGGTGCCGTGGGCTCGGGCCGAGCTGATGGCCACAACCCAGCCGAATGTCCTGATTTTTTCAATCGCCAGAACCCCCATACGGGAAAGCCAATATCAATGGATCGGGCGTTTGCTCACAATCCAGTATTCACTATTCCGCCTGGGTAGCCGGGGAGACATCCAGCTTGAGCGGCTGGAGGATGCCAAGGTCTGGCGGATCGGCGTGGTCAAGGGCGATGTACGGGCCAACTGGCTGCGTGATCAGGGTTTTGCTTACGCCAGTGGCACAGGGCCTGGTCTGGAGGAGGCCCCCACCCCTTTTGATAATCTGCGCAAACTGCAGGCCGGCCGGGTCGACTTGATCCCCAGTTCCACCCTGGGTCTGGTGGGCTTTTGCCAGCAAACCGGCCAGCGCTGTGACCAGCTGCTGCCCATTCTGGACCTGCCGTTTCGTGCCGAACTCTACCTGGCGGCCAGCCAGGGTACCGCCCCTGATGTCCTTGACCGGCTGCGCAAGGCCTATGGCCAATTGATCAAGGATGGCAGTTATGATCGCATGCTGGGTGGTTATCAAGCGCAGTAACCGTACGTCGGCCCCGCTGTTCACCGGCGAATGCGCGCCCTACACTGACAACCGTTGACCGGATGGTCTTTGGTTACCATTAGGCAAACCCGCCTACACTGCACGTCATGCATTTACTCATTATTGAAGACGACTTTGACCTTGGCATGGCGCTGCAACAGGCGCTGAAGTCCGAGGGTTTTACCAGCGAATGGCTACGCCGCATTGCTGATGTCAGCAATGCAATCAACATGGCGGACTACGCCTGCGTGCTGCTGGACCTGACCTTGCCGGATGGCAGCGGCTTTGACTTGCTGCGCCGCTGGCGCAAACAGGAATTGACCGTGCCCATCATTGTGATGACCGCACGGGATGGCCTGCAGGATCGGCTGGACGGGCTGGATGGCGGTGCCGATGACTTCGTGGTCAAACCCTTTGCGGTGGCTGAACTGATTTCACGCATCCGGGCCGTGCAACGGCGCTATGCCCAGCAAAGCAGCGAAGTGTGGCGCATTGGCGAGCTGGAAATTCATCCGCGCCGTCACCTGGTCCAGTTATCGGGTGAACCGGTGGAATTGTCGCGTCGGGAATTCCAGCTGCTGCAAGAGCTGGCACGGGATGCGGGCAGTGTGGTGGCCAAGGGCGCGCTCTCACAGCGGCTGGAGCCGCTGGGTGATCCAGTGGACTTTGCCACGCTGGAGGTCCACCTCTCCAACCTGCGCCGCAAGATCGGTGCAGAGCGGATCCGCACCCTGCGTGGCATTGGCTACATGCTGGTAAAATAACACTTTCCCCGCCCGAGGACTGTCCTCTGATCCCCGTCGCCCACCATCCGGAGCGCCGTGCCAGCCTCTGGTCCCGTCTCAGGACCAGTGTGCGTCAATGGCGCCTGCCCAGCCTGCGCCGACGGGTGCTGGTGGGGCTGCTGCTGTCTGTTTTCCTGCTCTGGCCCATCCTGATTCTAGTGGGCTATCTGGAGATACAAAACGAAGCCCCCCCCTTGAAACAGGTCAGTATGGCCATGCAAAGCGTGGTGGCCCAGATCGACGATAAAGCGCCGATCGAGGTGATCTGTAGCCGCATTCTGGCCCAGCAGAAACTGCTGGAAGCGCTGACCCCCAATACGGCAGATGATGCGGTCCTGCTCTGGCAGGTCAAACACGAAACAGCCGGCATGCTGCTCAACCTTGGCAGAAGCTACCGCCTGCCGGATACGGACTTGATCGATGGCAACCATCGCTTGCAGATTGGCGATGCCAGCTTTGATGTTCTGCAGGTCACCAAAGGCCCATGGCGAATCCGCCTGGGGCTGACCTCGGTCACGGACCTGCGCCTGCTGTGGATGCTGGGCAAGGACATCTGGATTTACCTGATGGTCGCCTTTCTGGTGCAGCTGATCCCGATGTTCATCGCCGTGAGTGGCGGCATCCGGCCACTGCGGCAATGGAGCCAGCGTATCGCCGAGCGCAAGCCCGACGACCTGCGGCCTCTGGAAGAAGCCGCACGCTATAGCGAGCTGGAGCCGATGTCGAATGCGCTCAACACCCTGCTCTGTCAGCTGCGCGGCAAAATGGACCAGGAACGGGCTTTTGTGCAAAACGCGGCGCATGAGCTGCGTACCCCAATGGCCGTCATCTCCACTCAGGCCCACGTGCTGGCGAGTGCGACGGATGATGACACTCGCCAGCAAGCAAAACTGCATCTGGAGCATGCGGCCCATCGGGCCTCCCATCTGATTGGTCAGTTGTTGCAGCTGGCCCAGCTGGAGACCGACCATGCCCCTCGTCCTGCGCAGCAGCTGGATGTGGCGCAGCTCTTGCGCCTCTCGCTCGCCCAGCTCTTCCCACTGGCAGAGCGCAAGGCTCAGGAACTCTCCCTGCAGGCCCCGGACCAGCTGTGGGTGACGGTGGACCGGGATGCCTTGCAATCCATCATCGACAACCTGATCGGCAATGCCATCCGCTATGTGCAGGAAGGCGGCTCCATCGCCGTCTCGCTCAACCTGGAAGGCGCATATTGGCAATTGCAGGTCAGCGATAATGGCCCCGGCATCCCGCTGGCTGACCGGGTACGCATCTTTGAGCGCTTCTATCGGGTGGCCGACAACACCCAGCCTGGCACAGGGCTTGGACTGGCCATTGTCAAAGCCGCCTGCCAGCGACTGGGGGGAAGCATCCAGCTCGGAGATGGCCCGGAAGGGCGTGGTACCTGCTTTACCGTTCAGATACCGATGCACGCGCTGACACATTGAACAGCTTATAGGTGCATCCCGCCCTCTGTTAAACTGTCGTTCCGTCAGTCCTCCAGAGTATGTTCATGCGCCATGTCTACCTTATGCTGTGCATTGCCGGAACCGTGTGGCCTTTGACCCATTTCTTCCCTTTTGTGCAAGCGCACGGTCTCGATATCCCGCACTTCCTGCAGCAGCTGTGGGTCAATGACATCAGCCGTTTTTTCGCTGCCGATGTGGTCTGCTCAGCGGTCAGCTGTGTCAGTTTCATGGTCGTGGAAGGTCGGCGCATTGGCATGCGGCAGCCTTGGCGGGCGGCATTGGGGCTGATAGTCGGTGTCTCGCTGGCCCTGCCCCTGTTCCTGTGGCTACGTCAGCGCCACCTGGAGCAACAAAGCCAACTGGCGCTGGCCTGACACACGGCTAGCCGTGCTGAGCCCTGTCCGTCCGGGACAAGTAGTACTGCCCGGCATGGGAAAACAGCATGCCGATACAGGTGGTCTGTTCGATCTGGGCGGCATCAATCGCCGCCAGCAACTGGCTGCCATAGCGCAATGCCTGCTCGATCCCGGCCACCGCGATGGCCTGTGACCGGTACAGGCGCTCATCCCAGCGACTGACAAACTCGCCGCTCTCAGCATATTGCACCACGTAGCCCAAAAACAGGGCTTCTTCCGGCAAGCCCAGCTGCGACCGTGCCGACGACTCCGCACAGGGCCGCACCCCAGGCGAATGGGGATGCCGCTCGGAGCGGGGTGGCTCGGTAAACGCTGACAGCATCATGCTCATGGCCGTTCTCGCTTGACTGGGTATGGCAATGCAATATTCATACGTCTTGCCCTGCATGCATATTAGTACATTATCCTAAAAAAATTACAAATGCATGCATCCGTCCATCTACGGATAGACGGCCCGCCAGACCAAGCAACCGCTCAAGTTGCCTGCCCCCTGACCGAATGGCCATGGCATCCCATGCCGCAATTGCTAGCATGACAAGGCACACTGGTCGCCCTTTTGACATCCGGAGCCCCCCATGCCGAACACCGCCATTCCGTCTCAACTGATCATTGACCTGACTCAGACCGATTTGCCCGTGGATACCCCGGTCTATGTTTATGTGGTAGGGCTGGTCGGCAGTCTCTACTACTACATGGACGCCAATGGTGCACCACAGCTGATGTCGCTCAAAGACAACACGCAGACTGCAGGCACGTTTCCTGACATGAGCGAATTGAGCCCGGCAGCCCAGGATGCCTTGTCCATCAACTACCCGCTGGACTGGGCAGACTGGAGCATGGCCGTGAGCGTAGGCAGCAATCTGATCCTGCCACTGGGCAATATCAACACCACCACCATTCCCACCTTGGGTACAGGCACCCAGGCATTCAGCGGCCGGGTGTATTTCTCGGTTGGCGTTCCCAGGCTGCCTTTTACGGTGCAGGGCAGTGGCAACACCGTGACGGGCTATACCGCACCGGTGTTCGGCAACGGCACCGGCGTGGGGGGCTCGCTTTGCCTGTATGACTGGATTGAGTTCTCTTATGATAGTGAAGGCAATTTCAACGGCAACCCGACCCAGGTCAACCAGTTTGGCTTCCCGATCTGGCTGCAAGCCACACCGGTTGGCGAGTCCCCCTACCCCACCCAGGGGCAGTACAACAGCAGCCGATCCCATATCCTGCAAGACATTGCCAACATGTCCTCACCGTGCGGTGGCACGGCGGCACTGCTTGCCCCGCCTGCGGCAGCCAGCGAGGCCTACCCCTCCAGCATCACCTACCTGCGCGGCCTCTCGCCCGATACCCTGAGCGGCAGCAGCCAGCCACCGGCAACACTGAACGCTTACTTTGACACGGTCATCCAGCAAGCGGCTGTCGCCTGGCAAACCACACCGCTGGTCACGACAGACTTGAGCACAGGTAGCTATACCGGCGTGGTATATCCCTTGCAATATCCCAATGCCCCCACGGCCCCCACCGGCTATCCAGCCGGCGCACTGGCCTTCTACGCGGGCAGTTACACCATGGCCGAGCTGGTCACCGCGCTGCAAGCGACCCCGTCCCTGGCACCGGCGTTCTACATCTCGGCGGGTAATGGCCTGCCCACCAGCAGCGCGGACATCTGGCAATGTGCCAATTCACTGGCGAGTGGTGGCACCGCCCAGCTGAATGTGGGAAAAATGCTGGCGGCCGCATTTAACCGTGGCATGATCATCAATGCGGCAGGTACGGTTACCACCAGCCTGGATGACAGCACCTGCGCCAGTGAGGCCAACCAGTTCTATGCAGACGGCACCTGCTACAACCCCTGGGCAGAAGCCTTCCATAGCTACAGCGCCAATGGCCTGGCCTACGGCTTTCCGTACGATGATGTCTGCGATCAGAATCCATCCGTACCGCCAGCAGGAGACAGTCTGGTGGCCAGTTTCGTACGCCTGACGCTAGGTCGCTTTTATCACTGAGGCACTCAGCGCGCTGTCCTGAGGAAATGCGGTCAGGCAGACCTCCCGCACGGCATGCCGCAACCAGCGGTGCGCGGGGTCTGCCTCGAAACGTGGGTGCCAGAGCAGGGAAACGGTAAAGGCCGGCAGCTCAAATGGTAAAGGCAGCATCTGCATCCCTTCGCTCAAGGACAGGCTGTGTCGCTCCGGCACAGTGGCCACCAGATCGGTGCGCCGAGCCAGCGCCAGCGCAGTGGCAAAGCTGCTGACCACGGTGTGATGCTGGCGCTGCAGGCCATGCTGCGCCAATGCGCTATCCACCTGTCCATGCAATTGCTGTCCCCGGGTGACCACCACGTGTGAAGCCGCGGCATAGCGCTCCGCTGTCAGCGGTTGTGCCAGCAACGGATGTCCGGCGCGGACGGCCACCACAAACCGATCCCGGAACAGGGACTGCGCCCGAAGCTCGGGCGCCATGTCCTCCCCCACCACACCCGTATCCAGGTCCACGCTACCGTCCCGCAACGCCGCACTGTTCCTGTCTACCTTGAGCATGAAGTTCAGGCGAACACCGGGTGCTCGGGAGGTCAAATACGCCAGCAAAGCGGGCCCGACCGCTTCCACAAAGCCCTCGCGACACCGCAGGGTAAAACTGCGCTGCAATTGCGCCAGCACCAGCGGACGTTCGGGACGCAGCGCCATCTCCACCTGCTGCACCAGCAGTGCCACCGATTCCCGTAATGCCAAGGCGCGCGGGGTCGGCACCAGACCCCGCCCCGCTCGCACCAGCAGCGGGTCACCGGTTGTTTCTCGCAACCGTGCCAACGCCCTGCTCATGGCCGACGGGCTGAGCTGCAAGGCGCGCGCCGCCCCTGCCACACTGCCCTCCCGCAGCAAGACATCCAGCGTATGCAGCAGGTTGTAATCCGGTGCGTTCATGCGACCTCAATGATATGGCGTTCAATGCACTTATTATGTGCAAACCATGCGTCTTCCGCCACCTATTGCCAGCCTCTACACTGCAGTCAAACCTTTTCATTAAGCAGGAATCATCATGAACGAAACGTCCACCGCGCCGCCTATCCGGGGCATTCTGCTCAGCCTGTCGCTGGCCATGCTGCTTTCCTCTCTGGGTACCAGCATTGCCAATATCGGCCTGCCCACGCTGGGGAAAGTGTTCTCTGCCCCCTTCCCGCAAGTGCAGTGGGTGGTGCTGGCCTACCTGCTCAGCCTGACCAGCCTGGTCATACTGGCCGGCCGACTGGGCGACTTGCTGGGCCGTCGTCGCCTGCTGCTGATCGGGCTCCTCTGGTTCGCGCTGGCATCACTGCTGTGTGGACTGGCCCCCAGCCTGCCCTGGCTGATTGCCGCACGCGGTTTGCAGGGTGCGGGCGCCGCCATTCTGCTGGCCCACACGCTGGCGCTGGTTAGTGAAACCCTGCCCAAAGAACGCAGTGGCCGTGCCATGGGGCTGATGGGAACGCTCTCCGCCGTCGGCACCGCGCTGGGCCCGACGCTGGGCGGCAGTTTGATCAGCTACGTCGGCTGGCGAGGGCTGTTTCTGGTACTGGTCCCGATCAGCGTGCTGACCTGGTTGCTGGCCCGTCATTACCTGCCGAAGCCTGTTGAACAGCGTAAGACACCATTGCAGCTGGATTTAGCTGGCACCGCCGTGCTGATGATCGCACTCAGCAGCTACGCACTGGCCATGACGCTGGGACGCGGCCATATGGGCCGCCTGAATCTGGTCTTGCTGGCGGTAGCGACCCTGGCACTGTACTTGTTCCTGCAGATTGAACGGCGCAGCAGCAGCCCGCTGGTGCCTTTGCGCATGCTGCGCAATACCCAGCTGTCCAGCGGGCTGATGATGAGTGGACTGGTCTCTACGGTCATCATGTCGACCCTGGTGGTGGGTCCGTTCTATCTGAAACACGCGCTGAGCCTGCCGGATGGCCTGGCGGGGCTGGTGATGTCTTGTGGCCCGATTGCTTCGGCACTCAGCAGTAATCTGGCTGGCAGACTGGTAGACCGCTTCGGTAATCTGCGCATGACCCGGCTGGGGCTGACCGGCATGCTAACAGGCGGCATACTGCTCGGCTTGATCGCGCCTCACCCTTGGTTACCCGGCTATATGCTGTCTACAGTCCTGCTGACCGCCAGCTATGCCTTGTTCCAGACAGCCAATAACACGGGCGTCATGGCAACCTCTGTGCCAAGCCAGCGCGGGGTAACCTCCGGCATGCTCAATCTTTCACGCAATCTGGGGCTCACGACCGGCACCGCACTACTGGGCACGGTATTTGCGGCAGGCAGCGGTAGCCTGGATATCAACCATGCCAGTGCGGTGCAGGTTGCACTGGGCATGCAGACCAGCTTCGCAGCTGCTTCAGGCTTGACCCTGCTGGCCTTGCTGCTGGCCTGGCGCATCCCTGCCACACCACGGACAGCTCAGGAAACCGGTCAATAAAGGCCCGAAGAGGGCGTCTGGAACGCGTCTCGACGCGGCTTACTTGCCCTTGGGACGCGGCAAGCCCAGGCCGCGCTTGTAGAACATGCCCATCGCGTACTGCTCATGCCCACCGGCTTGCAGCGTGGTGGGTGCCGTGGGTGGCAGTATGGATAACGGGAGATGGAGAGGATTGGTGGATACGGTCTGCAGCACAGGGCATTCCCCTGTTGCGCTTGCAATGCCAGTCTGCAGTGGCGGCTGGCCAACCGTCACCGGAGCAAGGACTTCCGGCTTGCTGGCCCACACTGCCGTGGTGAGGGACAGCCCCGCCAGCAGGGTTGCGACGTGACGTTGACTGAGAATGCGCATGGGAATCCTGGCGACAAAGGCAATGATATGGTTCAGAAATTCGCCCAACAATTGAGCCAGCATGATCATATCACCCCAACGTTAAGCAAACCTTAAATGACCGTTTCACCAATTATGGCATGGGGCATGGCAGGGATGCCTGAGTGAAGCCTGGTTTGCAAAACTGCGAAAGCCGACGCACGCAAACCTTTGAATAAACACTTCTCCCCCGGATTGTGTACACTGGCAGCCATGTTCAATCCAGCCTGCTCCACAAGAGCAGCAAGCCTTCCTGCATGGAGCCAGACGTATGCTGATTACCCATCTCGGCCATACCCCGACTGTCCACCCGGATGCCTGGGTGGCACCCAATGCCGTACTGTGTGGTGATGTGCATGTCGGGCCGGGCTGCCGCATTTTGTTCGGTGCGCAGATCATTGCCGAGGGGGGACGCATCAGTCTGGGAGAGCAAGTCATTGTCATGGAGAATGCGGTGTTGCGCAGCAATGACCATCATCCGCTGACCATCGGCAATCATTGCCTGATCGGGCCGCAAGCGCATGTGGTCGGCTGCACCCTTGAGGATGAGGTCTTCATTGCCACCGGCTCTGCCATCTTCCACGGCGCTCACATCGGGCGCGGCAGTGAAGTGCGCATCCATGGTGTGGTTCACCTGAAAAGCACTTTGCCCCCTGGCAGCACGGTGCCGATCGGCTGGGTGGCAGTCGGCCAGCCTGCGCGCATCCTGCCCCCGCACGAACACGAGGCCATCTGGGCGCAGCAAGGTCCGCTCAACTTCCCACTGACGGTCTATGGCCTGCAACGCGAGGAAGCCAATATGGTGACGATCACCCGTGGGCTCTCCGAACGGCTGGGGCGGCATCTGCACGACAGCACCCAGTGGGACGATCTGGTGCTGTAAGGGTTGTGGCAATCTGTCACACCCGCTTGGCCCCATCACAATCAAGTATAAACAGTACTTAATAATCAATGTGTTAAACACTTTTCATTGGCCATTCCGGGCACACCCTACCCCTTGCGGCATAGTGTCGCAAGGGCTTGTCGCCTTGTGAGCCCTCTCTTACCCTGACCGCTCCCTTCCCCTGTCCATATGACAACGAGAGCGAGACAGATGAGCAGTCCCCGTAAAACCCCGACCTTCTATACCGTTGCCTGGCGCTGGCATTTCTTTGCCGGGCTGTTTGTGGTGCCCTTCATGCTGATGCTGGCCTGTACCGGCATCATTTATCTGTTCAAGCCTCAGCTGGATCAGTGGATGTATGGCGAGCTGCTGAACGTTCCTGCCAGCAGCCAGCCCATGCATCCGGCAGATCATCTGGCAGGCGTGGTACAGCAGCGCTATCCGGGGGCAGCATTGCTGAAGTATCAGCCGCCTGCCACCTCAACCAGCAGCAGCAAGCTGGTAATCCGTCATCAGGGGCAAAAGCTGGGCGTATATGTCGATCCATACCGGGCAACCCTGCTCGGCAGTCTGGACGAAAACAGCACGCTGCAAGCCGTGGTACTGAAACTGCATGGCGAACTGCTGATGGGCAAGTCGGGGGACTTGCTGGTCGAACTGGCTGCCAGTTGGGGTGTGGTCCTGCTGGTGTCGGGGCTGTACCTGTGGTGGCCGCGTGGCCGTGGCAAGCTGGCCGTATTCTGGCCCCGCCTCTCGGCGGGAGGCCGCACCCTGTGGCGCGACCTGCATGCAGTCACCGGCTTCTGGGGTGTCCTGTTTGTACTGTTCATGCTGTTCTCCGGCCTGACCTGGACCGGCTTCTGGGGTGAGAAGTTTGCTGCCGTATGGAGCCAGTTCCCGGCGCAGATGTGGGACGATGTGCCCAAATCGGACCGCAAGGCGCTCACGCTGAACAGCACGGAAGACAAAGTAGTACCGTGGGCGGTAGAGCAAACCCCCTTGCCCCGCTCCACGGGTAACCATGCAGAACACAACAGTCAGGATGCGGGCTCCGCGGCCAGCCCTGCGTCCATCCGCCTGCAGCAGGTCGTGGACCTGGCCAAAGCACGCCAGGTGGTTCCCGGCTACGCCATCAGCCTGCCCGATGGCCCGGAAGGGGTTTACACCATCTCGGTGTTTCCGAATGACCCACGCCATGAAGCCACCCTGCATGTAGACCAGTACAGTGGCAAGGTGCTGGCGGACATCCGCTTCAAGGACTATGCCGCAGTACCCAAAGCGGTCGAATTCGGTGTTGCCCTGCACGAGGGTAAATTCTTTGGACTGGCCAACCAGCTGCTGATGCTCACCATTTGCTTGCTGATCATCTTCAGCGGCATCAGCGGCATCATCATGTGGATCAAGCGCAAGCCGGATGGCAAGCTGGGCGTGCCGGCCTCCCCTGCAGACACGCCACTGTGGAAGACAGCCCTGATCCTCATGCTGCTACTCGGTGTAGCGTTCCCGCTGGTGGGCGCCAGTTTCCTGCTGGTCCTGGCGCTGGATGCGCTGTGGCAACGCTTGCCGCGACGCGCCGCAGCCTGAGCCGCCGCACACCGAATGGACGCAAGCTGCCCGCCCGGGCAGCTTGCGTCGTGTGACCTGCCTCGGGAAAATACGACTCCCGGACTGCCCCATACTCAGGCAGATCAATTGTCCTCGTTATCCCTTAGGTTGTTCATGTCCCAGTTCTCCCACGCCGTTGACCACTATTGGCAGCGTTGTCTGGCCCAGACAGCAGCGCACTCGCAGCAAGATTTTCTGTCCATCAACCCACATCTGCCCGAGGGGCAGGAGATCATGCTGCTGAAGCGTGATACACACACCCGGGCCGTTGTGACGCCGGAATGGGCAGCCCGACTGGCACTTGCCCCGCACCCGATTCACGATGAAACCACATTTCGTCAGCACTTGGCCGCACACGGTGTCCATCTGCATGGGGCCGACTGGCTGCACTACTTTACCGAAGCCGACCAGGCCCAACTGCTGCAGGAAACAACGCCCGCACATATCCGCCCCTTGAGCCAGGCCGATCAGGCAGCTTTCAGCCAATTCCAGTCCCAGGCCTCTGAAGCCGATCTGGATGCGGCCTGGGTAGAGCTGGATCACTGGTCAGTCTGGGGCGCTTTTGTCGGGCCACAGCTGGTGTGTGCGGCCAGCATGTATGTGTGGCCGGATAGCCCACTGGCCGATACGGGCGTACTGACCCTTCCGGCGCACCGTGGCCAAGGGTTTGCCCGCGACGTGATCCGCGCCATCAGCCGCCATGCCTGCCTGCAAGGGTTTGAGCCGCAATACCGCTGTCAGCTGGATCATGTCAGCTCTGCGGCCGTCGCGCGTGCAGCCGGCATGCGCTGCTATGGCAGCTGGGAAGTCCTCAGCACGGATGACTGACGGCAAACGTTGTGCCAGTCAGACAGACGTGATGACAATTGTATGAATGCCCCTTGCTTCACGGCACCGACGTGATACAGTTCCCGGCGCGGAATGGACGAAGCACTGCCACGGCAGTGACATCCGCCTGAAGGCGGGGCAACCTGCCTTCAGTCTGAATTTCCGGCCCTGACTGTCCATAGCCTCGCAGAAGGCTGATGGCGGGGTACGGGTGTGATCAGTCTGGGAGCTCGCCACACATGGCGAGTCACATGGGCAGGAGACATCATGTCCTTGTTGCAGCAAACCCGGCGTCAGCTGCTAAGCGCAGCCATGCTGGGCATTCTGGCGATCAGCCTGGCAGGTTGTGGCGCCAATCAAGTCCCCGTATCCAGCAATACCGATGCCGTACAGGCCGCACTGAAGCAGGGCAAAGGCGTACTGGTCGCCCGCAAGACCACGCTGGATTTCTATACAGCTTCGCATGAAATGCTGACCCTGCCGGGGGATGCGCGCCCGGCGCTGACGTACTGGCTGCATCGGGACAGCAAGAAACCGCTGATACTGGGCGCCTGGACCTCCAGCGAAGGTCATGGCAAGCGCTTCGTTGGAAACGCGGATTACTACATTCTGGAACCCGGCTTTTATGACCTGGTCGGCTTTGCCCGCAAGACTCGCAACAAGGATACCGTCCGGAATCTGCTGCGTGCACGCACTTCCTTGCAATCCACGCTAGGGTTTGTGCAGTTTTCCCGAACCACTCTGCCCCATCTGGAGCGCTATAAAGAGTGGGTACCACCTTCTTATGCCGGTGCCACGGTCAACGGCAATATGATCACCCATTGGTATGACCCCGGCTACTATGCGGATGCAACACGCGAAGTGCAGGGCGACGCCATTTTCATCGACTTCCGTGGCGTCATCCCCTACGACAAGAGCGGCAAAGGCAATCTGGCCAGTTTCTACATCAAGCCCGGGCAATTGCTGACGATCGGGGACTTTGATGTCGCCTACACCAATGGCCCGGCAGAAACACCCCGGCCAGATGTCTGGGTCAGCCCACTGGAAAGCATTACCTACTATTTCAACCCTCAGCCACAACATGCCGAGTTGCAGCAGGTGATGACACAAATGGGTTATCCCGCCAATCTGGTGCAGCAAGTCGGGACAGCCGTACCGATTCCTGGCATGTTTTTTCAAAACATGAAGCCCATTGGCGCCAACCCTCCCGGCATGGGCATGCTGACCGACAAGCTTCACTATCTGAGTGTCACCGCCAAATCCAGAGTGCTGACGCCGAGCTGAGTGTTCAGCGAGTAGCAAACCAGCGCGCGGGGGTCACGCCGAACGCGCGCTGAAACATGCTGATGAACGCACTGGGAGTGGCATAGCCCAGTGCGTCCGCCACCTGCGCCACCCTTTCTCCATTCGACAAGCGTTCCAGCGCCTGCACCAGCCGGGCCTGCTGCCGCCACTGGGCAAAACTGAGCCCGGTTTCCTGCTGAAACAAGCGCGTGATGGTGCGCGCGGACAGCCCGGCCCACTGAGCCCATGCTTCCAGCGTACGGGTATCCTCCAGCCTCAATAACAAGGCGTTGACGATCTTCAACAGGCGGCGATCCTGCGGCATCGGCAGGTGTAGCGCCTCCTGCGGTGCCTGCTGCAGTTCATCGAGCAGCACCGCCTGCAGGCGCAGTTGCACCACATCCAGCTCCGCTTGATACAGCCAGCGGGTGGCACGGTTGACCAGCTCTCGCAGCAGCGGGTTGACTGCCAGCACACATGGGGTCAGTGGCAACTCGGTAGCCAGCTCCGGTGTAATCAGCACATTCCAGCCCCGGTGCGCCCCGCTGAGCCGGGCCCGGTGGGGTACATCCGGCGGTATCCAGCCCGCCCGGTGTGGTGGCATCACCCAAGCACCCTGTGGTGTTTCCACCTGCACCAGCCCGTCTTCCACACAGAATAACTGCCCGCGCGCATGCTGGTGCCAGCCGGTTTCCCGGCTGCCCAGCTGGAAATCGCTGCTGGCGGTATCGTCGCCCCAGACGGCCAGAATGGCCGGGCCGTCGCGGCGCTCACTGGCCTCCTGTAGCCAGCGGTTGGGGCTGGGGCCATCACCCATGTGCATCATGTCCATAATTCCGTATTTCTGATCACAATCACGTTATCACGAAATCAAAGCGAACACCTAGACTGGAGGCCTGATCCCACCACCGGAGACCGTTCTCATGACTACCGCAACCCCATCTCTGATCCGGCCGGGCCTGCCCGCCTGGCTCCTGATTGCTATCGCCTGCCTTGCCTCCTGCATGGTGGTGATGGATGGCGCCATTGTGAATGTTGCCCTGCCAGCCATGCAGCAGGCCCTGCACCTCAGCGCGCTGGCGCAGCAGTGGATTGTGGATGCCTATCTGCTGACCCTGGGTGGCTTCATGCTGCTGGCAGCCCGAGTTGGCGACCTCTATGGCAGCCGCCGTACCCTGCTGGCCGGGCTGGCACTGTTCACCCTCGCCAGTCTGGCCGGGGGGCTGGCAGAGAGCGGCGTCACATTGCTGATCGCCCGTGCCTTGCAGGGAGTCGGAGCATCGGTACTGGCCACCTCCTCAATGACCCTGATCGTTGCTGCCACCCAGCACGACAAGCAAGCCCGCGCCAAAGCGCTTTCATTGTGGGCGGCATTCAACTCAGCCGGCTTTGCCCTCAGTGCCGTACTGGGCGGTATTCTGACTGCACGCTATGGTTGGCAAGCGGTGATGTTCGTTAACGTGCCCATCGGCGCACTGCTGATTCTGGCAAGCCTGACCTGCCTGCAAGCCACACCCGTGCAGCGCAGTCCGCTGGACTGGGCGGGTGCACTCACCGCCACCTTGGGCAGCAGCAGCCTGATTTATGGGCTGTCACAAGCCGCTCTGCTGGGTTGGGCCAGCCTGGAAGTATGGGGGAGCTTGCTCGCGGGTGCCGCCTTGCTGATCGGCTTTGTACAGATCGAGCGCCGCAGCCCGGCCCCTCTGCTGCGCTTGTCCCTGTTCAAGATGCCCAATCAGGCCCGGGGCAATCTGGTCATGATGAGTCTGGGTGGCACACTGGCGGCGACCGTCTTCTTGCTCTCCACCCAGCTGCAACAGCTGGGGCATTACTCAGCAGAAGCGGCCGGGCTGGCCTTGCTGCCTTTCGGCGTGATGCTGGCTGTCGCTCGTTTGCTGTTCAACCAGCGCGCCGTTAGCGGCCAGGCCCACCGCTTCCCGCTGTATGGCAGTCTGCTGGCCAGTGTCGCCTTGCTGTGGCTGGCCACCCTGCCGACCCGTCCAGACTTCTGGTTGCACCTGCTGCCCCCCACTTTGCTGTTGGGCTTTGGCTTGGGCATGGTGGTACTGACCGCCATGCAGAACCTGACGGCGGGTATTTCACAGCAGGATGCCGGGCTGGTGTCTGGCGTAGCCAACAGTGCCCGGCAATTGGGTGGCGCGCTGGGCGTTGCACTGGCGGCAACCTTGCTGCGCAGTTCAGGCCAGTTGTCTGAGTACACACACTTGCAGCATTACCACCACGCTTTCATTGCGGTAGCTGTGCTGAGCGTGCTGTGCGGCCTGCTCTCTGCTCGGCGTACACCAGTTCCGGCGGTTCAGCCGGTACGATAATCATGCAAACGTCGTGGCGCCCTTGCCTTGCCCGGCATCTCCGTCAATACTGATGGCATGCTCCCGCGCTTGACGTTCCCTTTGCTGATTGCGCTGACCAGCCTGCCCTGCCTGCTGGTTGGTGCCCCCTCGCATGCGCTGACCCTGCAATCTGACTTGATTCAACTGGAACCCTGGACCATCAGCACCACCAATGCCCAAGGGCAGGAAAAACTGATCGGCGCCCTGCCAGATCTGTTGGATGAATTCGAGCGCCGCAGTGGCTACAAGGTCAACCGGCGCATCACCCCTTATGCCCGTGTCGAAGCCGAACTGGAAGGGGGGCTAATCGACTTTTCCATCATGGCCTGGGGGCAAGCGCGTGCCCGCTACGCCAATCGGGGTACTGACTTCGGCCCGCTGGATTTCGGGGTCGTCTTTGCCAGGGGCACCACTGCACAGAGCTATGAGGACCTTTACCGCCTGCCCTTGTGTACGCCACGGGGCCTGAAAGTGGACCCCCGCTACGATGTCGATGCCACCATGCAGAAGGACCTCAGCGTCGACTACACCACCTGTGTGAAAAAGGTCGTGGCTGGCCACGGCAGTGTAGGCGTTGCGGGCTCCGTCGGCACCATTGATGCCATTATCGACAAGCTGAATGTTCGCAAATCCTTTGGTGGGCGTTTCCTTTTCCGTGTGACCACCCTTTCCGTTTCCTGGTCACAACGTGCCCCAAACAATCCGGAAGAAGCCCGGGTTAACGCCATTTTCAAAGGCATGGTGGAAGATGGCACTTACGAGCGCATCACCCACAAGTGGTTTGGCAAGCACCTCAGCTACTTTCCGCGTGCCACGTCACCCTCTACCAAACCTGCCCGCAAACCCGCCTCCCGCTGATCGGCCAGATACTGCAAAAACGCCTCGGCCAGCGGCGAACGTCGTTTCCCCTGCAAGCTGACAATGAACCAGTTGGCATGAATGGGAAAGTGCTCTACCGGCAAGACCACCAGGCCATCATCGGCGACATGCTCGCCCAAGGCATGGCGGGAAAGCACGGCCAGCCCCAAACCGCCTGCGACCGCCTGCTTGATGGCCTCATTGCTGCCCAGCTCCATCCGCACCCGGGGACGGAAACCATGTGCGGCAAAGTGGGCATCCCCCGCCAGACGAGTACCCGACCCCGGCTCACGCAAGATGAAGCGCTCCTCGACCAGTGCGCTCAACGGCAAGCTTGAGGCCGAGGCCAGCGGGTGATTGCGGGCTGCCACCAGCAACAAGGGGTTGGGCAGAAAGGACTGCTGTTCAATGGCCAAGTCTTGCGGGGGTAAAGACATGATGCACAGGTCGTCACGGTTTTCGCGCAGGCGCTGCACCACCCCGTCCCGATTCAGCACTTCCAGCGCGATATCCACCTCCGGGTAGCGGGCGCAGAAGCCCCCCAGCAAGCGCGGCATGAAATACTTGGCCGTACTGACCACCGCCACCCGCAGTCGCCCACGGGTCAGTCCGCGCAGACCGTCGATGCGCTGCCCCAGCGCAGCCCACTCTTCACTCATCGCGCGTGCCGTACGTGCCAGCTCCTCACCCGCGGCGGTCAAAGACAAGCGCTTGCTGACCACCTCATACAGCGGCATGCCGACCGCCTCCGTCAGCTCTTTCAGCTGCATGGAAACGGTGGGCTGGGTGACATGACAACGTCGCGCCGCGGCACTCACGCTGCCCGTGTCCACCACGGCCAGGAAAACCTGCAATTGCCGGAATGTCACATTCATCAGCATTTATCTATGCATATTCAATGAATAATTGATTTTACAGCATGCAACCACATGCCTACCATCCGCGACACCTCATGTGAAAGCCGCGCGATGACCAGCCTGCTCGACCCCGCCATCCTGTTTTTTGTATTCGGCATCAGTGCCGGCCTGCTGAAATCCAACCTCGACATTCCGCAGCCGATCAGCCGCTTCTTGTCGCTGTATCTGCTGATGGCGCTCGGCCTGAAAGGGGGCTTCGCGCTGGCTAAAAGTGGCCTGACACTGGAAATTGCCAGCAGTCTGGGGGCTGCGGTACTGCTCGCCCTCCTCATCCCGCTACTGGCCTACCCCTTGCTGCGGCGGCTGGTACCTGGCTGGGATGCAGCAGCACTGGCGGCGACCTATGGCTCCGTCAGCGCGGTGACTTTCATCACCGCGACCCAATACCTGGACCAGCACCAGCTCAGTTATGGGGGTCACATGGCCGCCGCCATGGCGCTGATGGAATCTCCGGCCATCCTGCTCGCTGTGCTATTGGCCAACCGCTTGCGGCGAGAGCAGGGAGGTGCCCAGGCAGGTCACAGCCTGCGCGCCTTGCTGCATGAATCGTTCACTGATGGCGCCCAGATGCTGCTGATCGGCGCCATGCTGGTGGGCCTGCTGACGGGTGCGGCTGGACAAGCCGCCATGCAGCCCTTCTCCGGTGACCTGTTCAAAGGCATGCTGTCCTTCTTCCTGCTCGACATGGGCCTGCTGGCCGCCCGCAACCTGCCTCAGTTGCGTGGCATTTCACCGTGGCTGATGGCTTACGCCATCGGCGCCCCGCTGTGCCATGCCACGCTCGCACTGTTACTCGCCAAGCTGCTGGGACTGTCTGCCGGTGACGGCGGCCTGCTGATGGTGCTGGCGGCCAGCGCCTCCTACATCGCCGTCCCCGCCGTGCTGCGCGAAGCCATCCCCGAAGCCCGGCCCGCGCTCTACTTTGGCCTCTCGCTCGGGCTCACCTTCCCGTTCAACATCCTGCTCGGCATCCCGCTCTACCTGCAAACCGCACAACGGCTGCTGTGAGCTTGACGACGCCCCATCTGGACGGCAGGATGAGTACCCTTCCCTGCCGTCCAGATGCAATGCATAACCCCTACGCACCCCCTAATAGCCCCCTGTCCCATGACGCACCCATTGCACCAGAAATTGCCGTATGGCGAAGCTCGGTCACCGGTGGACGCATGCTTTGCTATGGGCTGACTGTGCTTGGTGTGCTGCCACTCATCATGGCATGGGTCTATTCCTCACAGCTGGCATATCCCTCACTGTTGGCTATGGGTGTCATGTTGGGTCTGGCATATGGCCTGGAGCATTACAGCCGAATCTGTGCCGCACTATTAACCTTTTTGATGTGCGGCATCAGCTGGCGCGTTCTGGAGCCAGGTGGCGGGCTGCTTTGGCTATTCTCCCTGGCTTTCATCGCCATTGCTGGACGCAGCTGGTGGGGTTGCCATCATTACCAGCGTTATCTGGCACAGCATGGCCATGGCGCGCCGCCCCCTGCCCGGTAAGCCGTCAACGCTCATCACAACCGGCTTGACGGCCCTCCATTCGAACGGCAGGATTGGGGCCTTTGCCTTTTCTGACCGGGTCGTCATGAGCGATAACAATCCCTACCAAGCTCCCAAGACCGCGCTAGAAACCCAAGCAAGCAGCGAAGACAAGCTCCTCAAGCACATGCGTGAGGGCTGGCAGGTTGCAATTGCGCATGCGGCCCTGGTGGGTATTTTTGGGGTCTTAATACCGTCCTTGGCAGGCGGGTTGGATACTGAGGTTACTGTCTATCTCATCGGCATGATAGGCGCTCTATTAGGGCTGGCCTATGGCGTATTTCACCGCAATGTCATCTGTGCCGCACTGCTCGCCATTCTCCAGGCGGCTAGTCTTGGTTATGCTGTGATCAACAATGGTACCGTACCTGGCTCGGCTTTCATTGGCGTCCTGATCTTGATTGCCTATAGCCGCAGCGCTTGGGCGTGCTACACGCTCAAACAACGGCTAGCAGCATAAATGCCAGACAGCAGCAGTAACGCCCATTAACCAGAGACAACAGCATGACCGAGCGCGATCCCTGGCAGGCCCCGCAAAGCGCGCTGGCTCGCCTAGAGCAGGCCTCTTGGTACACGTACCTTCCCTTGCTCAGTGCCGTCGTAGCCTGCGCCGGTGGCGGTGGTTTGCTGACATTGATGCTATTTCCTGCCAGCCTGGGCCTGCACTGGGCACTGGTGGCCTTGGGCGGGCTAGCCTTGATTCTGCTGGGTTATGCGGTCTCCGGGCGCCATTGGCCGTCTGCGGCTGTACTGGTCTTGCTGCATGCCGTCGCCTTGGGCATGCAGCTTCGTGCACTGCCGACAAGCCAGCTCACCTGCTTGGTGCTGACGGCTTTGCTGCTGCTTCATGGCTTGAGCGGGTGGGTATGCTGGCGACAGCGCCGCACCCGCCTGCCCTCTCAGGCCAGTGCTACGGAAGCGGGTTGAGTCCGTTCCGTACGTACCGGCAGGAACTGCACGATGCCAAACACGACCTCAAACACTGTAAAGCCCAGCAGCAGGGTGCTGGCACCCTGATACACCGCATACAGCTGCCAGCAGCTGAACAGCACGCGTGAGACACCATCCAGCCGCCCCAGCAGTACGGATGAGGCCAGCAAACGCGCCAGAGACCACACCAGCACGACGGACCCCAGCAAGGTGGCGAACAAGACGTGCTGGATGTCCAGTGGCAGCCAGACGCCACTCAGCCCGAGCTGGACATGGAGCTGCCCCAGCAGGCCATGCACCCAGCGGAAACTCCAGGGCGTTACAAATAGCAGGATCACGCCCAGGTCATACCAGGCACTGGCACGCATCAAGGTGAGATAACGGGATTGACTGACCATGGCGACACTCCTCACGAAAAAGTGTGCGCAGCGTAAACCTTGAAGTAAACTTCAAGGTCAAGCTTTTAATAGCATGATCGGCCCCAATGAAAATCGGCATGTTGGCGCAAGCCACCGGCGTCAGCCGCGAAACCCTGCGTTTTTATGAACAGCGTGGCCTGCTGCGCGCCAGCCGGCTGGGTAACGGTTACCGGGACTACCCGCAGGCCAGCGTGTTGCTGGTACAGTACATTCGTAATGCGCAACGACTCGGCTTCACCCTGACCGAGATCAGTGCACGCCTGCCGGACATCTGGGATGCACCCGACCCGGCTCAGAAGGTGATGGAGGTCTTGCAACTCAAGCTGCAAGAGCTGGACCAGCGCATCCTTGCCCTGCAAACCTTACGTCAGCAATTGGCGCATGAAATCGTGCAGCAATGCCCGCTGTTGGGTGAGCGCACGCAAGCCCCCGCCACCTGCCCACCAGGATGGGCCCAACAATGACCCTGTTTGCCCTGCGTGCAGACATCACCACCTTGCCGGTGGAGGCGATTGTGAACGCGGCCAACTCGTCCTTGCTGGGTGGCGGTGGTGTGGATGGTGCCATCCACCGGGCCGCAGGGCCGGACCTGCTGCATGAGTGCCGCCTGCTGGGCGGCTGCAAAACCGGGCAGGCCAAGCTGACCCAAGGCTACCGTTTACCCGCCCGCTACATTATCCATACCGTGGGTCCGGTCTGGCGTGGCGGCGAGCAGGGGGAGCCCGCATTACTGGCCAGTTGTTACCGCAACAGCCTGCAGCTGGCCGCCGCACACGGCGTTCGCACGCTGGCGTTCCCAGGCATCAGCACCGGTATCTACGGCTATCCGGTATCGGCAGCGGCTGAGATTGCCATTGCGGTGTCACAGGCCTTTTTGTCCACCGCCACTCAAGCGATGGACATCACCTTCTGCTGTTTTTCCGCGCAGGACCTGGCCATTTACCAACGCCTGCTGCTAGACAATACACCCGCTGCCACCCCCTAGCGTCAAACCATCATCGACGCGGTCAGCGGGCGGTGCAGCATGCGGGAGAGGGCTTGCCAGCGCAGAGAGAGGTCGGCTCCGGCCTGCCGCTCCACCCAGGCAGCTACCAGATCCAGACCAAGGTTGTAGTTGATGACGTAAGAGCCATTCTTCTCGATAAAGCGGAAACGCTGTGCCGCTCGGGCTTCGTCACTCACCCGGTATTGCTGCAAGCGGGCGCGGGCACCATCAACATCCAGCAGACCATCCTGCCAGTCGCGCGCCACCCAGTTGTCCACATAGCTGAGGCGGTCCAGCAAGGTCAGCACCCGGTGATAGCGCGGCAAGTCATCCGCCGGGAGCCCCGCTAGCGGGCACAACACCTCACGCTCGAACTGGATGCGGCTGTCGCCGGGAAAAGCCAGCAGAATGCCGTAATTGGCCGCCCCCTCCGCCAGGCAGGAGAGCGGGCTATACAGCGGGAAGGCGGCATATTCCATCCAGCCACGCTGCTGCACCAGCTCCAGCTCGATCAAACTGCTCTGCACATGATGCCCCGGGTAGGCTTCATGACAGGCAAGGTCAATGGCACGTGCCAGCGGCATCGGGAAATCGGTATTGACCTCTACCAGGCTGTGCCCCTGCCCCAGATACCAGTTATAGCCCCCCCATACCTTGTCCTGCACGTAGCCGAGCTTGCAGGATTCCCCTTCCGGCAGGGCGATATAGGGTCGGGTACGTTCACGTGCGGCATCCATGGCGGCTGTGAATACCGCGTCCAGCTTCTCACGCGGGATATCAAAGCCACTCAGCCATTCGCGGGCACGGACATGCAGGGGGCCATCACCCGGCAGCAATTGCGCCAGCTCAGTCAGCACCGGATCAAAATCGGCCGCGCTCAGGGGCGGGCATACCGCGTCGTACAGCAGGCGGGACTCTTCATCGAAACGGAAGCGCTCCCCTTGCAGGCGGCGAATGTGGGCATGCAGGGCGATCAAGTGCTTGTGCAGGTAGGCTTGCCGCTGCTGCTCCGCTTCCGGTAGCCCACTCAAGGGGCGTACTTCGAGCTCCGCCAGCAAGGTGGCCGAGCGTTGCTGCAATTCAGTCAAGTCTAGCGCTTCCGGCTGGGTTCGCCATTCAGCCGGGCCGACCCAGGCGTCCACATAGCTGTCATCGTGCAGGCCGGTAGACAGCACAAGTCGGGCATACGCTTCAGCAATTCGGTCCAGCATGATCAGCAACTCCAGGGGGTGGAAAGCCTTAAACCATGCCATAAATCACGCGGCAGGGCCAGTGGTGGTTCGACCAACCATCACCTGGCAGACCCACGCTCCTGCCCTATGATCTATACTCGGATAACCATCTCATCGAGCGGAGGGGCCAACATGCTGCGCTGGATAATGCTCTTGCTGCTGCCCTCATCACTGCTGGCCGCCCCCCTGCGCATCAATTTCCCGGTCAACGACCGCCATAACGATGCCTTCTTCCAACAGCTGGCACTCAATGCCCTGATGGCCGATGGTCAGACCCTGCAGGTGCGTAATGTGCCCATCCCTCGCCACAAGCGGGTCTACCTGCTGCTGGAAAAAGGCGACATTGATGTGTACTGGATGCTGGCCACGCCGGAACGCGACAAGCAGTTTATCCGGGTCAATACTCCTCTGACCAATGGCCTGATCGGGCAGCGTGTCCTGCTGATCCCACCAGGAACCGAAGGCCGCTTTGCCCACATCCGTACGCTGGAGCAACTGCAGCGCAGCGGGCTGACAGCGGGGCTGGGCAGTGGCTGGCGGGATGTTGCCATCTGGAAGTACAACCAGCTCCCGGTCTATGTACATGAGGGGGAATGGTCAGACCTGTTCACTTTGCTCGCCTCCCGGTCACGGGGCGTCGATTATTTTCCGCGTGGCGCATTTGAAGTCCTGGACGAGGTAGTGGCACACCCCACCCTGACCATCGAGCCCAACTTGCTGCTGACCTACCCGCAAGATTTCTACTTTTACGTCAATCCAAAGCGGCCCGAACTGGCACAAGCCCTGCAGCGCGCATTAGCCAAGGCCATGAAGGACGGTAGCCACGCCCGCCTATCCCAGCAATTTTTCGGACAGGTAGCGCAGAAGCTGCAACTCGCGGAGCGCACCCGGATACCCTTGGCTCTGCCGCCTGACTGAAGCGGCATCTACCCCTCAACGGTCGCTGGCGGAAGAACGCGGCAGACCCAGCTGCTGCCGCACCTCGTTCATGTCACAACGGCTTTCGCTGCTGGCACAGGGCACCGGTTGCAGCAGCGCCGCCAGCACCTGCTGCGGCAGCATGCTGCCGGACTCACTCCACCACAGGGGTTGCTTGCTGCTGCCAAAGCGTTGCAAGCTGAATTCACCTTCTATCGTACGTGTCTGGCGGGCCGCTTGATACAGAGCGGCCATCCGTTCCAGCGCTACACGCTCGATCTGCTGAAGATCTCCTCCTTCAGCCCGAGCCAGATACACATCCTTGAGCAAGGCCCGCAGAGCCTCCTCTCCCGACAGAAGATCCGGCCCCTCACAGCGATAGCGCACACGCGCAAACACCAGCTTGCCCTGACTCTCCTCCCGCGAATCCAGCACCGAGCAGCGCACCTGCTTGAGCAAGGCAATCTGCGCCGTCATCATGGCGCGGGCTGGCTCACGAAACGATTCCCCTCTCTGCTTGGCCAGTTTGTCTGCAAACTGCGCCGGGGCACGCTCATGGATCTGTTGAATCCAGTTCAGGTCCAGCAAAGGCAAGCCCTGTCGCTTCATGGGCGCCGCAGTCAGCTGGTTCAATTCTCTGGCCGCATCACGCTCATAATTGACCATCGCACGCAAGTACAGCGACGTCATCTGCTCAGGGGTATTTCCAGCCTTGGCCGCCATTACAAGCAGCAACATGCAAGCGCCCATCCGCTTCGCATTGAATCTCATCCAGCCTCCATCTCAACCCACTCAACGGCGAGTGTACGATCTGAATGTCATGAGAGTGGTGTTTCTAGAGAATGTTCCGCTTGGTCACGATCAAGTGGTATCGCCAGTATCCTACCTCCCCCCGCCAAGGCAGAGGCCGGCACGGACTAAAGACAGGGATAGCATGGCCAACCGCGTGAACTGATGCGGGAGCAGACCAGTCAGACACGACAGCATGTGTTCCCCGCACCCAAGGATCTACCCAATGCGCATCATCTTCGCTCTACTTGCCGCAACACTTTTGAACATTGCGCACGCCTCCACCCCGCTCACCAACTGGCAACAGGAAACAGACCTTGGCAAGCTCGCGGCACAGCTTGCCCTGCTCAAACAACGTCAGCCGCAAGATGCGGCGACCCTCGCGCTGCAGGAGGCCATTGGCTACCGCTTGGCCTGGGGACGGCATCTGCAGGCTCTGCATCAATCGCCACCGGCGCTGCCGGGCAAACCAATCGCCTTGCGGGCATGCCTGCAACGTGGTGAATACCGCTGGAAACCCGGCCAGCGCTGGCAGCTGCAAGCCTGGCGAGACCTGACCCCACCGACCACACTTTATAGCGGTAAACTGGACCGCAACGGTTGCGCCCACTGGCGACAAGTCAGTGGAGAAGTATGGCAGCGCTTGGCGGGAGGGGATCAGATGACCCTGCGTGTACGCGGCAGGGCTTGGCCGTTACAGGTAGGGGATGGCACTGCCTTGCATATTCCGGTGGATGCGGAACCGGTACCGAACTGACACAGAATACCACTCAGCCTCGGTAGCCTGCGCCAGGCTGGCGCAGCGTAAACTCGGGGCAGCACCCGGTTTCCTGCACGGTATGGCTGAACTGGTCCAGCTGTTGTCGATAATCCAGCTTGCTGCGCACCTGGTTGTAGATCGCTTTGTGATCGCGAAAGCACATCAGGTCCCCAAAAGAGCCTTGACCATATACGCTGTAATCACCATACTGGCAGCCAAAGCAGCAGTGCAGGCGCAGCCCTTCCGGCAGTTGCCGTTGCAGGTCCAGCAAGGCGTCTTCAAAATCGCTACGGCCCTCACGGCTACTCCAGTGCTGTGGCGGCATATGTAGCTGCAACTGCAGGTCGGCCCGATCCAGCCCGCCATGCGGGGCGGGTTGCCCCAGGTGCTGGATGATGTCCAGTTGTGCCGCCTGCGGCCCCTCTGCCGACAGCAAGGTCAGCGGCAGCCTCAGGTACAGGGTGCATTGGCACAGCACATCATGCTGTAGCTGAAAGCGGCTCCCGTCTGGCAACGGGGATTCCGGGCTCAGGCTATCGAATGCCATACCAGAGAAGCGCGTGTCGCCCAGGGTGAGGGTTAGCCACTTGCCATCGTTATGCAGACTGCCGCTCAGCTCGCCGTGTGCGTCCTGATAACGGGCGTGGCTTGTGTCAGCGTTCAACAGCCAGCAACCGACGATACAGCCATAAGGGCAGCAACAACAGCAGCACCAGAGACAAGTCTGCCACGCTGCGTTGCTGCTGCAGGATCAACAGCAGGGTCTGATAGCCGAACCAGCCCGCGTGCAGCACACTGCATGCCAGCCCTCCCTGGCCCAACACCCGCAGGCCAGGTGTCCAGCTGCCCTGCCGCAAGCGGATGACAATAAAGCTAAGCCATAGCAGCAGAATACCCGCAAGGCCCAGCACGGCCATATACAGATTCAGGTCACTGTGTGTGTAACCCAGGCTTTGCGCCAGCAGTCGCTGCCGAGTGGCTGTGTCGTACATGAACGCTTGCACGCTGGTCAGCACACAGAGCAAGAGCCCTTCGCCGGCATTGCGCAGGGAACGGGAAAAGGCAGGATCAGGCACAAACACTCCAGAACAGATCAGTACAGGGTCAACACGCTATTGGGGCTAGACTGCCCGTCACGATCGCCTATCATACCATTGCCGCCCTGCCCGCTCGCAGTCTCAGCGGCGGATCCAGACGCAGAAAAATACTCGTCCGGTTTTCGGTTGTGAGGGATTGCGTGAAAACCCATGATGAGCACCTGTTCAACACAAAGGTTTCACATCATGACATTCGCCGAATTACACCAGCAATCGTCACCGCTCTTGCTGGCCAATGTCTGGGATGCTGCCAGCGCCCGGGCAGCTGAGGCTGCCGGTTACGCCGCACTGGGGACCTCCAGTGCCGCCATTGCCGACATGCTGGGCTATGCCGATGGTGAAGGGCTGAGCTTTGCTGAATTGCTGGCAGTCGTCACTCGTATCCGCGCGGTCTCCTCGCTGCCGCTCAGTGTCGATATGGAAGCAGGCTATGGCGAAACCGCTGAGTCCGTGGTACAGAATCTGCTCGCACTCGCCGCGCAAGGCGTTGTCGGCATCAATCTGGAGGACAGTCTGGTGGTCAACGGCCAGCGCAGCATGCTGGAGGCAGATGTGTTTGGCCAGCGTCTGCAGGCCATTCGCCAAGGCTTGCAGGCGGCCGGGGTTAATCTGTTTATCAATGTGCGCACCGAAGCCTATTTGCTGGGCTTGCCAGATGCACTTGAGCAAACCCTGGCGCGAGGACAGCGCTATGGTGAATGTGGGGCTAACGGACTATTTGTGCCGGGTATCATTCAGGCCGAAGCCATCCGTGAACTGGCTGCCCGCATCGCCCTGCCCCTGAACGTCATGTGCATGCCGGGTCTACCCACCTTCCCGCAGCTCGCCGCACTTGGTGTCAAACGCATCAGCATGGGCAATTTCCTGCATGGCCGCGTACAGCAGACACTGCAGCAGCTGTTTGCCACTGTGCGTTCCGAACAATCCTTCCACTGTGTGTTTGAACATGCCCATTACGGATGAACGGCAGATTGCCGACTACTATCGCGCGCTGGTCGCGCGTGCGGCAGACCATGTCGGCATTTTCTATGTTGGGGTGAAAACCACGGGGGTGTTCTGCATTGCCACCTGCCGGGCACGCAAGCCCAAGCCAGAGAATGTGGTGTTCTATACCGGCTTCAAGGAAGCCATTGACGCCGGGTTTCGTCCCTGCAAGGTGTGCCGCCCCACCGAGAATGCCCACGCTGCTCCACCGGACATCGCGGAAGCCATCACCTGGGTGCGACAACACCCGAAAGAACGCCTCACTGATGGCGAATTGCGCGCCCGGGGCGTCAGTCCGGAACGCATCCGCCGCTGGTTTCAGCAGCACTATGGCATGAGCTTTCAGGCTTTCCAGCGCGCCTTTCGCATCAACACGGCGTTAGAAGAGTTAAAAGGGGGGCGTCGAGCGACCGACACCGCGCTGGACAGCGGCTATGACTCGCTCAGCGGTTTTGGCTATACCTACAAGAAGCTCACCGGGTCATCACCAACGACGCAAGGCCAAGTGCTGCTCATCCATCGCTTTACCACCCCGCTTGGGCCGATGTTTGTCTGCGCCAGTGAACGTGGTGTCTGCTTACTGGAGTTTGTGGATCGCCGCATGCTGGAAACCGAATTCCGCGACCTGCAGCGCCTGCTCAGGGCACCGATCCTGGCAGGTGAAAACGCCCACACCCGCCAAGCCGAGCATGAAATGGCGGAATACTTCGCCGGCACACGCCAGCAATTCACGGTCGCGCTGGACCTGCCCGGCAGCCCCTTCCAGCAGTCCGTCTGGCAAGCCCTGCAGGCCATCCCCTACGGCGGCACCGCCTGCTATGCGGATCAAGCGCAAAGGCTGGGCAACCCGCAGGCGGTGCGTGCCGTCGCCAGTGCCAACGGGGCCAACCGCGTGTCCATTATCGTGCCCTGCCATCGGGTTCTTGGCAAAGACGGCAGCCTTACCGGCTATGGTGGCGGACTGGCCCGCAAACAGTGGTTACTAGACCACGAACTGCACCATACCCCAAAGGACAGGGTGGCATAAGCACGAACCCCTTGTCATCTTGCACAAACCTCGTCATGATATAGAACGAATGTTTCATATCATAACCTGATGGAGCGCAACATGGCGAACTATGTCACCCTTGGCGTGCAGGACACTGCCCGCAGCAATGCCTTTTATGACGCGACCCTGCCACTGCTCGGCTGGGCCATGCACGCCGAATTTCCCGGCTGGCGTGGCTACTCCAAGGGCGGCGAAGGCAAGGACCTGACACTCTGGCTGTGCGAGCCCTTCAACGGTGAACCCGCCACCGCCGGTAACGGCACCATGTTTGCCTTCATGGTGAGCACGCACGCCGAAGTCGATGCCTTCTACCAGGCCGCCATGGCCCACGGCGGCAGCGACGAAGGCGCCCCCGGCCCCCGTCCCCACTACACCCCCACCTGGTACGCCACCTACGTCCGCGACCCCTCAGGCAACAAGCTGGCCGTAGTGTGTAACGAATAATCGAAGCCCCACCCTATCGACAAGCCCGATCCATGTCGGGCTGTTGCTTTCCCTCCCCCTAAACAGAGCCAACTCCCCCGTGATCATCTGGACATTCCCTCATTGTCCCTCAGGATCACCCCATGGTCGCTCTGGTCTCCGGCTCCAGCCTCGGTCTGTCCGCTTCCTCTCTCGCACTCCTCGGCCTGCGTGGCCAAACCGGCTCCGC